>NZ_JBIVQP010000006.1:0-472214 GCF_044755245.1 Streptomyces sp. NPDC092369 | reverse complement strand
GTACGACGGGGAGTGAGCCGGGCCCACGCCGGTACTGGACGGGGAGTGAGCCGGGCCCACGCCGGTACTGGACGGGGAGTGAGCCGGGCCCACGCCGGTACTGGACGGGGAGTGAGCCGGGCCCACGCCGGTGCCGGACGGGAAGTGAGCAGGGCCTACGCCAGTGCTGTGCGGGAAGCGGGGCGGGCCCACGCCGGGGCCGGTGCCGGGGTGCGTCGGGCCGGTTTCGACGGGAGAATCCCGTAGACCGACGCGGGAATCCCGCAGACCTCCGCGCCCTCGCCCGCATCCGCCGAAATCCCGCAGACCTGCGCGCTCTCGCCCGCACCCGCCGAAATCGCCGCCCAATCAGCCGAGTTGCGCGGGCAGCGCCCCCGCGTGGGTCACGATCAGTCCCGACACCGCTCGCGTCAGCGTGACGTACAGGCGGCGCAGGCCGGTGCGTTCGTCGGGTTCGCCGTCGACCACGGCCCGCGGTTCGTCGAGGACCACGTAGTCGTACTCCAGGCCCTTGGCGAGGGACGCCGGGACCAGGGTGAGACGGGTGTGGGTCGTCGTCTCCTCACCCGGGGCGAGGTACGACAGACCCGCCGCCGTCAGCGCCTCCGCCAGCTCCGGGATGCGCGCGTCCGCCGCGATCAGGCCCGTCGAGCCCTCGTGGGCCAGCAACTCCTCGCAGGCCGCGACCACTTCGGCCGTGCCGGTGACCGGGCGCAGCGCGAAGAAGCCCGGGTTCTCCCGGACCGACGCCACCGGCGTGAGGCCGGGGGCGATGTGCGGGAGCAGCCGGGAGGCGTACGTGATGACGTCCGTCGGCACGCGGAAACCGGCCGTCAGCTCCTCGATGACCCCCTCCGTCTTGCCCAGGTGGGCCAGCGCCTCGTCCCAACTCCGCGTCGCCCAGGGCGTGGTGCCCTGCGCCAGATCGCCCAGCACGGTCGCGGAACCGGTGCTGCAGCGCCGCCCCACCGCCCGGTACTGCATCGGCGACAGGTCCTGCGCCTCGTCCAGCACCACATGCCCCAGCGAGTGCGTGCGCTGCACGAGATCCGTCGCCTCGTCGATCAACACCGCGTCCGCGGGCGCCCACTTGGCCGCCTTCACCGACCGCACGGGCTTGGCCCACAGGATCGTCTTGCGCTCGTCCTCGGTGAGGATCCCGTCCCCGTGCGCGGCGAGGAAGTCCGCGTCCGTGAGCAGCCGCAGCACGAGTTTGGCCGGGTCGACCGGCGGCCACACGGCCTTCACCGCCGCCTTGACCGCGCTGTTGCGGGCCACCGCGTCCTGCACCCGGTCGTCCGGCGCCTCGCCGGAGCGCTCCATCTGCACCAGCACGGCATGCGCGATGCGCTGCGGAAGAGCCTCGCGGGCGGCCCCGTAGCGGATCCCCCGCTCCAGCAACTCCCGCACGATGTCCTCCAGTTCGTACGCCGGCACCCGCCACCGGCGTGACCCGCGCACCACGACGACCTGCTCCGTCGGCATGGTCACGTGCGCGTACACGGCCCGGCGCAGCACCTCGGCCATCCTCGCGTCGCCCTTGATGACCGCCGCCGCCGCGTCGTCCGTGCCGCGCACCTCGACGCCCCCGGCGACCAGGTCGTCCACGGTCGCCTGCCGCACGCTCAACTCGCCCAGCGCAGGCAGCACTTGCTCGATGTAGTGCAGGAAGGACCGGTTCGGCCCGATGACGAGGGTGCCGGTGCGGGCGAGCCGCTCGCGGTGGGCGTAGAGCAGATACGCGACCCGGTGCAGCCCGACGGCCGTCTTCCCCGTCCCCGGCCCGCCCTGCACGCACACCGTCCCGCCGAGCCCGCTGCGCACGATCTCGTCCTGCTCGGGCTGGATGGTCGCCACGATGTCCCGCATCGGACCCACGCGCGGGCGCTCGATCTCCCGCTGCAGCAGCTTGCTGGTCTGCGCGGCCTCGCCCGGGTCGGAGAGGTGCTCGTCCTCGTACGCCGTCAGGTCGCCTCCGGTGTACCCGAAGCGGCGGCGCAGCGCGATGTCCAGCGGGTCCTTCTTGGACGCCCGGTAGAACGGCTGCGAGACCGGCGCACGCCAGTCGATGACCATCGGGTCGCCGTCGTGGTCGTGCACGTGCCGCCGCCCGATGTAGAAGCGCTCACCCTCAGCGCCCTCGGCCTGGTCGGCGCCCGGTGCGTGCAGGTAGTCGAGGCGGCCGAAGAACAGGGGGGTGTCGCTGAGGTCGGCCAGTGCCTTGATGCGGTCGTCGATCTGGCGGGACAGCACCTCGGCGTTGACCCAGTTCGCGGTGACGTCACTGATGTCCAGCGACTCGACGTCCTCCCGCATGGCGCGCAGGGCGGCACGGGAGGAGGCGAGGTGGGTGCGCTCCCGGGAGAGGGGGTCGTCGAGAGGGTCGTGGGCGGGCGTGGACAAGGGGGTGCCTCCGATGGCCTGCGGTGTGGACCGGCGCGGGGGAGCTGCGCGGCTGTGCGGTATGCCGACCGGTTTCCGTCCGGCCGGCGGCACTCCGGAAGGGAGGCGGGCAAGAGCGGAGATTCTAGGTCAGGCGAGGAGACGGAGGCCAACCAATAAACGGCGCCGGCGGGCGGGGCCGTGCCCATCCCCTAGGGGATCCGCCCTCCTTCTGTGGGGGACGGGGTCGGTCCAGGGTCGTACGAGATGACGACCCCGCTTCGCCCCCCAGACCGATGCCCTCCTTATGTGCCAAAAGCCACCATGGAGACATGAGCGCAGCAACCTTCACCCCAGCCCCCGCCCCTCGGCAGGCCCGCCCCAGTGGGGCCACCGCCGTCGAGGGCAGCCACCCCCACCCCGTCGGCAACGCCCTGCGCGCGATCAAGGTGTTCGCGGGCGCCGCCTTCAGCGTCGTCATACTCGGCGAGTACGGCGAGGAAGCCGGCATCCTCCGCAAGTGACCCGGCAGCCCCTCCCGGACTGCTCCCTCAGCTCTCCTCCGCCAGCAGCTCGTCCGCGTCCATGATCCGGTACGCGTACCCCTGCTCCGCCAGGAACCGCTGGCGATGCGCCGCGAAGTCCTGGTCGAGGGTGTCGCGGGCGACCACCGAGTAGAAGTGCGCCTGGTGGCCGTCGGCCTTGGGGCGGAGCACCCGGCCGAGGCGCTGTGCCTCCTCCTGCCTCGACCCGAAGGTCCCCGACACCTGGACGGCGACGGTCGCCTCGGGCAGGTCGATGGAGAAGTTGGCGACCTTCGAGACGACCAGCACGCTGATCTCGCCCTCACGGAAGGCGCCGAAGAGCTTCTCGCGCTGCGCGTTGGAGGTCTCGCCCTTGATGACGGGGGCGTTCAAGTGCTCGCCCAGTTCGTCGAGCTGGTCGATGTACTGGCCGATGACGAGGATCTGCTGACCGGCGAAGCGCCGCACGATCGCCTCGGTGACCTTCCGCTTGGTCTCCGTCGTCGCGCAGAACCGGTACTTCTCCTCGGTCTCGGCCGTGGCGTAGGCGAGCCGTTCGGCGTCGGTGAGGTTGACGCGGACCTCGACGCAGTCGGCGGGCGCGATGTACCCCTGCGCCTCGATCTCCTTCCACGGCGCGTCGAACCGCTTGGGCCCGATCAGCGAGAACACGTCCGACTCACGGCCGTCCTCACGGACCAGGGTCGCGGTCAGACCGAGCCGGCGCCGGGCCTGGAGATCGGCGGTGAACTTGAAGACCGGCGCGGGCAGCAGGTGCACCTCGTCGTAGAGGATCAGACCCCAGTCACGGGAGTCGAAGAGTTCGAGGTGCGGGTAGACGCCCTTCCGCTTCGTCGTGAGCACCTGGTACGTGGCGATGGTGACCGGGCGGATCTCCTTGCGCGTACCGCTGTACTCCCCGATCTCCTCCTCGGTCAGCGAGGTCCGCTTCATCAGCTCGTGCTTCCACTGCCGGGCGGAGACGGTGTTGGTGACGAGGATGAGCGTGGTCGACTTGGCCTGCGCCATCGCCCCCGCGCCGACGAGGGTCTTGCCCGCCCCGCAGGGCAGCACGACGACACCGCTGCCGCCGTGCCAGAAGTTCTCCACGGCCTGCTTCTGATAGGGCCGCAGCGCCCACCCGTCCTCGTCCAGCTCGATCGGGTGCGCCTCGCCGTCCACGTACCCGGCGAGGTCCTCGGCGGGCCAGCCCAGCTTCAGCAGCGCCTGCTTGATCTGACCGCGCTCGGAGGGGTGCACGGCGACGGTGTCGGGGTCGATCCGGATGCCGACCAGCGGGGCGATCCGCTTCGAGCGCAGGATCTCCTCAAGGACCGGGCGGTCGGTGGTGGTCAGCACCAGCCCGTGGGCCGGGTCCTTGCTGAGGGTCAGCCGCCCGTAGCGGTCCATGGTCTCGGCGACGTCGACGAGCAGCGCGTGCGGCACGGGGTAGCGGCTGTACTGCACGAGCGCGTCCACGACCTGCTCGGCGTCGTGCCCGGCCGCCCGCGCGTTCCACAGTCCGAGCGGGGTGACCCGGTAGGTGTGGATGTGCTCGGGCGCCCGCTCCAGTTCCGCGAACGCCGCGATGGCCCGACGGCACTCGTCGGCCTGCTCGTGGTCGACCTCGAGGAGCAGCGTCTTGTCGGACTGGACGATCAGCGGACCGTTCACGTACGTACATCCCTTCGGCGGCATGGCCAAACGTCCAGTGTGCCTTACCGCTCCCTGTTCACGGTGGGTCGCGGCTCGCACCGGATCCGCTCCCCGTGCAACCCCGGGCCCCCGCCGACTGTCTTGACCTGCGGGAGCCGCGGGTACGCGCGGTTCGGGGAGGAGCGCGGGGTGATGTCGGTACGCAGGTGGGGGACCGGCCTGGGAGCCACGGGCGTCCTGGTGGCGACGGGCGCCTGGGTGGTGTGGCCGGCGGATGTCGACGCGCGGCTGTGGGGCGAGGTGCGGCCGGCGATCGAGGCCCGCCTGGTGGCCGACTCGGCGGGCACGGGATACCCCTACCGGGGCGCACGCTGGTTCTGCCGCGCCGAGCCCCTCGACCTCGCCGAGCACGACGGCGTCGTCCGGGCCGGCGTGAACACCCTGTGCCTGGAGTACGGCACCCGCGCGGGCGCCCTGGTGGAGTGCGCCGGCGCCGCGATCCCGCAGGTCGTCCGCCTGAAACGGTCGCCCGACGGCACCTACCAGGTCACCTCCCGCGAGGAACCCCCGGACGGCGAGGGGTACGGGAACTGGCTGAACGCCCACTTCACCCTGGGCACGGAACCGGCCACGGCCGACTCCGTGGACGCCGGCCCCCTGCGGTCCCTGGCCCGCACCCACTTCGCCCTCCCGGCGAACGCGCCGGTCAGGGACTGCTGAACGCCAGGTCAGGGGGCTGCTGAAGACCCCGTGGGGTCACTCCCCCTCGTTCGCCAGTTCCGCCACTCCCGTCACCCGGTGCAGCGGATACGTCCGTACCTCGTCGGCCGTGTGGTCGTACGCCGTGACGAAGCCGCCCTCGACGCGGATGGGGGCGATGACGCGCTGGCTGGCGGAGCCCTCGGCGTTGACGTAGCCGATCCAGAGGGTCTCGCCGGTGAGGACGGCGGCCTGCATGGTGGCGAGGGTCTCGGCGGGGCCGGTGCGGGGGAGAGTGCCGGGGGAGGCGGGGGCCGCGGACGGTTTGCGCGGGGTCGTGGAGGCCAGGTCGCCCGCGCGGATGGCGCGGATCGCGGCCGACAGGAGCGTGGCGTCCGGGGCCGGGGGGCCGTCCGGGACCGGCTCGGGGGCCGTGCGCGGCGGGGTGCGGTGGGCGTCGGCGCGGGTGATCAGGACATCGCCGTCGGCCGATTCGGCGGCCGGCGCGAAGCCCATGGCGCGCAGTCCGTCGAGCAGCGTCGCCGGGTCGGCCTGGGTGGCCAGGACGGTCGGCGCGAGGCGGCGCAGCCGCAGCCCGGCGGCCCGCTTGTCGGCGAGGATCTCGTTCAGCACGGCGTCGTCGTCGCAGCGCACGTACGCCGAGGCCGCCCCTACCCGCAGCCGGCCGTGTCTGCGGGCCACGTCGTCGATGAGATACGTCAGCGGCTGCGGCACGGGCGTCCGCGAGTGCGCCGCCAGGAACGCGTGCAGGTCGCCGGCCGCGCGCCCGGCGTCCAGGGCCCGCCGTACCGAACCCGGCGTGAAGCGGTACACCGTCGCCCCGCCCTTGGACTCCACGTCCGCGAGCACGTCCAGCATGTCCGCCAGCGGGCGCTCCAGCGGCCCCGGCGCCACCGCGGTCAGGTCGGCCTGGAGCAGGACGTGGTCCAGCGGTTCGGGGAGGAGGGGAGCGAGGAGCCGGATGGCGGCGGTGGAGGCACCGGCCTGTTCGGCGGGGGTGAGGGGGGCGAGGGGCGGGGGCGGGGCCGAGGTGTGGTGGACGGGGAGTCTGTCGCCGGGTCCGTCCGGGAGAGTCCCCGCTGCCGAGGGCGCCGGTGCACCCAGCAGCGCCCGCCCGTGCGCCGACAGCGCCCCCCTTCCCGTCACGCCCAGCATCTCCGCCTCCGACAGCGTCCACCGGGCGAGCCGGGCGCGCAGGTCCTCGCCGGTCTGGGGGCCGCGCGGCGGGCGTTCCCAACGCAGCCGGGCGAGCACGGAGTCGGCGGTCGGCGCGCCGCCCTCCGGCAACCCGGCGAGCAGGCTCAGCACCCGGTGCCGTACCTCCGGCGCGGCCGAGCGGTCGAGGCCGGGCCCCAGCGCCGCCAGCGAACGGTCCTTCGCGTCCCGGCCCCCGACCAGACCGGACGTCCGCGTCGCCGTCAGCCACGCCTCCGCGAGCCGGGCCCACCGCTCGGCGGCCGGCCGCTCCAGCCACTCGTCGTAGGCCGGGGTCGCCGCGTACCGCTCGTCGGCCTCGCCGTCGGACGCCAACAGCCCGGCCGCGTAGGCGAGTTCGACCCAGAAGGCGGCCACGGGCTCGGGCAGGTCGAGCGCGACGGCGGTCCGCTTGAGGTCGCGCACGCTCAGCCCGCCGGCCCGCAGCACGGCGGGACCGCCCTCGTGCCAGTCCTTCAGCAGCTCCGCCACGGTCGCCAGCGCGGTGTACGCCTGCCCGGCTGCCGCCGCGTCCACAACCTGTGGACGGTGCACCGCGGCCGGCTCCACCGCCGGCGGCAGCGGCTCGGTGGTGCGGTGCGCATGGCCGCCGCGCAGATGCAGGGCCACCTCGCGGGGGAGTACGACCGTGCCGGGCGCCGTCGGCAGCAGCAGCCCGCGGTCGAGCAGCCACCGCAGCCGGGGCGCCGGATCCGCCGTGACCTGCCCGTACGGCGGCCCCCACACCAGTCGCGCCAGCACCTCAAGCGACTCCGGCGGCGCCTGCTTCAGCAGCGCCGCCATCCGCTTGCGGTCGCCGTACAGCCCCGTGAGCGCGGCCACCGCCGAGACCGCGTCGTGCGTCGAGGGCAGCCCGGCCGCGCCGACGATCTCCTGGATCCGCCCCGGCGACATGCCCGCCGTCGCCTCCGCGACCGTCGGCCCGAGCCCCGTCGGCGACGGATGCTGCGGCGAGGGCGCCAGCAGCTCACGGGCCGTCCGCACCAGCCGCAACCGGTCGTCGCCGCCCCACACCAGGGCCTGCTCGCGCAAGGTACCGAGGGCCCGCGGCAGCGCCCCGACGACCGCCGGATCGCCCTCGTCCCCGGCCATCAGCCCGAGCAACTCCCCGTACGACGCCGGCTCCGCCGCCACCGCCAGCGCCTCCGCGGTCTGCAGCGCGAACCGGTCGAGCCGCTCCAGCGCGCGCACCACCGAGGCCCGGGTCCCGGCCCGCGTCGCGAGCTGCGTGAGGTCCGTGGGAACGGGCGTGATCAGATCGGGCCGCGCGCGCAGCAGCGCGCCGAGGGAAGCGTCGTCCCTGTGTCGGAGCGCCTCCGCGAGAGAACGGGGCGGTGTTGCCGGGTCGCTCATCCGACCTACGGTAGGGCAAGCACGGCACCTACGGCTCTTGAGGACGAGGCCGGAACCCGCCCACGCGCGGTACCTTCGTCCCTTGGGGTTTCAACGGCGCCCATCCCGGAGGGACTTCGTTGGGCATCGAGAGCGACCAGGTCGTCTACGAGTATCTGAGCCGCGTCGGCGACGTCGCGCAGCAGCGCCAGTTGCCGTCCGGCACGCGCATGCGGCTCGTCTCCGAGCTGCGCAACGAGATCGACCGCAGCCGGGCCAAGGCCACCGTCGACAGCCCCGCCGCCGTCCGGAAGATCATCGACCGGCTCGGCAGCCCCGACGAGGTCGTCACCGCGGCGGGTGGCACCGGCTCCACGGCCCCTCAGGTGCCGCGCGCCCACGTGCCGGTACAGCGCGACGACGAACCCGAGCAGCGCCCCAAGGGCCTGCGCCGCGTCGTACCGCGTCCCCGCCCCACCGAACCCGCCCCACCGGCGCCCTCCGACGCCCCCGCCCCGCCCCACCTCGCCAGCGCGCAGGAACTCGGCGACAGCGCGCTGCGGCCCGACTGGTGGCGGGTGGGGACGACGCCCCTCGACGACAGCGTGCCGGGGTTCGTCGGCGGCGTGGAGATCCCCGAACTCCTCAAGCCACCGCCGCCGAAGGAGGAGGAGAAACCGAAGGAACCGGTCCTGAAGAAGGCACCGGTCGTCGAGGAGGTCGTGGAGGAGCCCGCCCCGAGGACTCGCCGCCGCCGCTTCCTGCCCCGCCCCGCGGTCGGCTGGAGCAACCCCCTCCTCCTGCTCGCCGCCGCCCTCCTCGTGGCCGGCGCGATCCTCGGCAACCTCTTCGCCCTCCTCCTCGGCTGGGTCATCGCCTACGCCTCCCGCCGCCTGACCCCGAACGAGTCCAAGTGGGCGGTCATCGGCATGCCCTCCCTCGCCCTCACCGCCGGCGTCGTCTGGCTCTGGGGCCGCAACGAGGGCCGCTGGGGCGAGCCCATCGCCCAGGGCCACATGAGCGACGCGATCTCCGAGACCTGGCCCTGGGTCATCCGCGGCGCGGCGATCCTGTCGGCCCTGTTCCTGCTCTGGCGCTCCCAGCGGAATCGCTAGCGAGTAGGTGTACGTCACACCGGCCGGACGTCTTCCCGTCATCCCGCCTGGGCACAATGGCCGATATGGCCTCCACGAGCTCCACGCCCGACCGCACCCCCGACCTCGCTCCCGACCCCGCCCCCCTCACCGTCGGCTTCGACCTCGACATGACCCTCATCGACTCTCGCCCCGGCATCCACGCCTGCTATGTCGCGCTGGCCGAGCGGACCGGGGCGTACATCGACGCCGACCTGGCGATCACCCGGCTCGGGCCGCCGCTCGCCGAGGAGTTGATCAACTGGTTCCCGGCGGAAAAGCTTGAGGCCATGGGGGATCTCTATCGGTCGATGTACCCCTCGATCGCCATCGAGGCGACGCCCGCGATGGCCGGGGCCCGTGAGGCGATCCGTGCCGTGCAGGCGGCCGGTGGGCGGGCGATCGTCGTCACCGCCAAGTACGAGCCCAACGCGAAGCTGCACCTGGAGCACCTCGGGCTCGGACCCGACGAGGTCGTCGGGAACCTGTGGGCCGAGCAGAAGGCCCAGGCGCTGCGGGAGCACGGCGCGAGCGTCTACGTCGGTGACCACGTCGGAGACGTCCGGGGGGCGCGTACGGCCGGGGCTCTGTCCGTGGCCGTGGCGACCGGACCGTGCGACGCCGAGGAGCTGGCGGCGGCCGGGGCGGACGTCGTGCTCGCGGATCTGACCGAGTTCCCCGAGTGGCTGGCGAACTACCGTCCGGCGCGCGCCTGACGACGGCCCGCCGCGACCGACTGGAGCACCCCGGCACCGGCGACGAGGAAGCCGACGCCCATGAGCATGCTCAGTCCGAACATGTACGTCGGAAACGGCGTCGCGTGGAGGAAGAGCGGAGCCACGGTGACGAGTGTGGCCACCGCACCGATGAAGAACACGATGGCACCGGCACGGATCAGTCGGTCACCGGGCTCGGCGGAATTCGTTCGGGTTTTGTCACGCACCGGACCAGGGTAGTTCCCGGCGCCGACCCTCCGGCGAGCAGGAGTGCGCTTCAACAGGTCGCCCGCCCGAGAGTGGCACGTGCCGAGTACGGCACGAACTCGATGCGCACGGAGTCGGTTCGCGGCAGGACAACGGCGACGCCGGTGGCCGGGGTCCACGCCTGGGGGAGCAACACGTACTGGTCCGCCGACTGCATGAGAAGCGTGAGCCCCTCGTAGCGGAACGGGTAGGCCGACTTCGGGTCACGGCAACGGACTTCACGCACGCCGGGCGCCCCGAGGTCGAGCCTGCGCTCGCTGTACAGCACGGCGGTGGGGGAGTCGGCCAGCTGCGACGCCTGCTGCTCGGCGCGGCCACGGCCCACCGCGGCGGCGTAGTCGTTGGCGGCCCATATGAGGCTCAGGCCCACCAGGGCGAACACCACGCCCCATTCGGCGACCGCGGTCCATTCAGGACGCCGGGTTGTCGGTGAGGCGGCCGGAGGCGAGGACCGTTCAGGATCGTCATTCGTGGAGTCCGCCGGCTCGTTATTCGTGGAGTTTGCCGGCTCGTTCTCGGGGTCATCGTCGTTCCGCGGAGTGGGCGGCCCGGCTACTGGCGGAAGCGCTCGGTACAGATGCAAGGCGTAGGTGAGCAGAATGACGCCGAACGCCAAGCTCAGCGGAGCGGCCACGAGATGGTCACGGAGGAATACCCGGGCGTCGAGGACACTCCAGAAACCGCCCAGTGCCAGCAGAAACCCGACGCCGGCCACGAAGGGCACGAATATCCGCAGAGACGGGGACCCGATCCTCGAAGCGAGCCGCGCGCTGAGCAAGGTGTGGCCCCAGAAAGCGATCAGACTGCCCGCCGCCACGACGACCATCGGCACGAAGAGGGCATCCAGACTGCGCATCAGATAGTCGACCGTGCCGAATCCCAGCATGGTCGAGTTGACGCCGAAGTAGTCGAAGAACCAGTAGGCGTGCCAGTAGCCGAAGTAGTAGAGGAGGGCGGTCACGAAGGTACTCGGGGCGACGACGGCGCCGAAGAGAGTGCCCAGCCGCGCCAGACGAGGAGACTCGACAGAGCCGGATGCGGCGTCGGTCATGAGGAAGAGGGGCTGAAGGAGTCGCCGCCGTCCGGAGGCGCCGTGATCCCCCCGTCCAGACTGCTCGGTTCGCCCGGACTCTCCCCGTCGCCGGGGCTGCTCTCCCCTCCCGAGGCGGTCTCACCTTCCGAGTCGCCTGAGGTCGGACAACCGGCCCCGCCGATAACGATGACGGTGCTTCCACGGTCGAACGGTTCGTTTTCATCCGGGTTCATTCGCGAGTATCCGCAGGGACCTTGAGCGGGGTCGGTGTATTGACGTTCCAGCGTGACACATCCCGAGAGCGCTCCGCCGCACTCTTTCTCGAACTCCTTTACCAGTTCCGGCCAGTAGCTCGGTAAACCTTCGTAACCGTCATCATTGATAGGGAGTCCCTGCCGTCCCCAAGCCGGGACATGCAGCGGCGAGCCCGGCGCTTTGGGGCCACCCCCGTTTCCCCCTCCACCGGTACTGCTTCCGCCACCCTGTCCCCCGGAATCTCCGGCCGGCGCTCCCGGGGCCACGGTGTTGCCGCTACCCGAGTGGTCGTCGTTACCAGAGTTGCAACCCGCGACCGCAAGCAGG
The DNA here is from genome assembly GCF_044755245.1 of Streptomyces sp. NPDC092369. NCBI lineage: Bacteria > Bacillati > Actinomycetota > Actinomycetes > Kitasatosporales > Streptomycetaceae > Streptomyces > Streptomyces sp. NPDC092369. The sequence continues at coordinate 460,654 of NZ_JBIVQP010000006.1, read as the reverse complement.
AACAAGAGGGCCGCCACAAGACGCGTGATGCGTGCCGAAGTCGGCATAACTCCCCCGTCAATTCAAAAACCCACTCCTTGGCGAGGATGGCACGCGGGCGGTATGGAGTCGACTCTTAGGGATGTCTTCTTGAGCGGACAGCGGGTACCGCCCGTTGACGGACGCGACGGATGAGGCTCCGGGCAACTGGCGTCGCTGTTCGCCCGCGTGACTCTCTTCCGGTACGGCGGCAGCCCCTCGGGCTGCGCACACCACTTTGAGCCTCTGTCGACACAAGGGGATGCCCAGTCCCGTTTTAAGGCGTGTTCGGCTGGAGAGACCCCCGGTAAGGTGTGTTGACGGCCTGTTCAATGGCGTCCGGGGCCCGTCCTGGACGGATCGAGGGAGTGTGTGCTTTGCCCACCGGCAAGGTCAAGTGGTTCAACAGTGAGAAGGGCTTCGGCTTTCTCTCCCGTGACGACGGCGGTGACGTCTTCGTCCATTCCTCGGTCCTCCCCGCCGGAGTCGAGACGCTCAAGCCCGGTCAGCGGGTGGAGTTCGGAGTGGTCGCAGGGCAGCGCGGCGACCAGGCCCTTTCGGTGACCGTTCTCGACCCGACCCCCTCCGTCGCGGCGGCGACCCGCAAGAAGCCCGACGAACTGGCCTCCATCGTGCAGGACTTGACGACGCTCCTGGAGAACATCACGCCGATGCTGGAGCGCGGTCGCTATCCGGACAAGCCGGCCGGCAAGAAGATCGCCGGTCTCCTGCGCGCGGTCGCCGACCAACTCGACGTATAAGCCACGTACATCACGGACAAGTCGTCCGTCACGGAAAACTCAGCGCGTCCGGGCCGAGGGGCGGAACCAGCCCCTCGGCCGCCGCGCGGGTCAACAGGCCCCGGATTGCGGCATAGCCGTCCTCACCGAGGTCCGCGGTGAATTCGTTGACGTACAGACCGATGTGCTGGTCCGCGACGGACGGGTCCATTTCCTGGGCGTGTTCCATGACGTACGGGCGGGAGACCTCGGGGTCGGCCCACGCGGCGCGGACCGAGGCGCGGATCGACTCGGCGAGCGTTTCCAGCCTTTCCGCGCCCAGTGAGCGCTTCGCGATGATCGCGCCCAGCGGGATCGGCAGCCCTGTCGTGTCCTCCCAGTGCTCGCCCATGTCCGCGAGCTTGTGCAGCCCGTAGTTCTGGAACGTGAAGCGCGCCTCGTGGATGACGAGCCCCGCGTCGACCTTCCCGTCCCGCACGGCCGGCATGATCTCGTGGAACGGCATGACGACGATCTCGCCGACCCCGCCCGGGATCGTGTCCGCGGCCCACAGGCGGAAGAGCAGATACGCCGTCGACCGCTCGCTCGGCACCGCGACCGTCCGCCCGGTGAGGTCGACGCCCGCCTCACGGGTGAGCACCAGCGGCCCGCAGCCCCGGCCCAGCGCGCCCCCGCAGGGCAGCAGCGCGTACTCGTCGAGGACGTACGGCAGGACGGCGTACGACACCTTCAGGACGTCCGACTCACCGCGTTCGGCCATGCCGTTGGTGATGTCGATGTCCGCGAAGGTCACATCCAGCGCGGGCGCGTCCGGCAGCCGGCCGTGCGCGAGGGCGTCGAAGACGAAGGTGTCGTTGGGGCAGGGGGAGTACGCGATCTGCAGTCGCTGCTCACCGGTCGTGTGGGTCGTCATACGGGTTCCAACTCTCCAGGACGGGCGCGAACTTCCCGAAACCCTCGGTCAGTGCCGCGAGGGCGTCGCCGATGCGCCAGGCGGCGCGGTCGCGCGGGCCCACGGGGTTGGAGACCGCGCGTACTTCCAGGACGGGCACGCCGTGCGAGGCGGCGGCCTCGGCCACCCCGAAGCCCTCCATCGCCTCGGCCAGCGCGCGGGGGTGGCGGGCGCGCAGTGCGGCGGCGCGCTCGGCGGTGCCGGTCACCGTGGAGACGGTCAGCACGGCTCCGGTGCGCGCGTCGGTCGCGGCCGTGAGGTCTCGTACGAGTGATGGCGGGGGGCGGTGGGTGACGGTGCCGAAGCCGAGGTCGGTGACCGGGACGAAGCCGTCGGCGGTCTCGGCGCCCAGGTCGGCCGCGGTGATCTCGTCGGCGACGACGAGGGAGCCGACGGGGGCCTCGGGCTGGAAGCCGCCGGCGATGCCCGCGGAGACGACCAGGGTGTACGGGGTGCCCGCGAGGGCGGCGGTGGTCAGGGCCGTGGCGGTGGAGGCGGCGGCGAGGGCCGGGCCGACTCCGGCGGCGATGGCGTCGACGGTCAGGTCAGCCGTGGTGCCGGTCGTGAACGCCCGTGCCACCGCGTCCCGTTCGGCGGGGACGGCGGTGGCCACGAGGACGCGGAACGCGCGTGCGGCGGACGTGATCAGTCGTCCTTCTTCAGCTTGAACGACCACAGACCGGTGACCGTGTTGCTGTTCTTCTTGCCGTCGGCTGCCTTGATGGAGACCAGGGTGGAGTTGCCCTTGGCGCCGTACTGGGCGTTGAAGAAGACGCTGCCCGGGATCGTGCGGTACGTCTTGTTGCTGTCCTCGGTGAGCGGCTGGCCGTTCATGAGGATCGTCCAGCGCTTGTCGGCGACGTCGGGGTCGACACCGAAGCGGACCGTCTCGTCGGGGTCGACGCTGATGGACTTGATGTCGTCGTCCTTCAGGCACGCGGCGAGGTCCGCGGACTTCAGGGCCTTGCCCTCACCGCCGCAGGTGGCCTCTTCGCTGACCGAGGAGCGGCCGACCGTGATCGTCGACAGCGGCGTGGGCTTGTCGCAGGCCGAGAGGACGAGCAGTCCGGCGGATACCGCGCCGGCGGCGGCGACGGCGCGACGGCGTCGCACAGCGCGGAGCATGTCGGCGGCTTCGCCGCGAGGCATCGAGGTCATGGGGCGAAGGTTATCGGGCGCGTCCGGCCCGCTCCCCAGGTGGGGTGCGGCGTGCCCGTGCGTTACGCCACGCGGGGCTTGGAGGAGCCGCCGTGGCGGGCGGAGCCGACCAGTCCGCGGGCGGTGGCCAGCCAGCCGAGGGCGAGGACGGCGGCGGCCACGCACAGGCCGAGGGTGCCGTTCAGCGGCATCACGATGCCGATCGCGCCGCCCAGCACCCAGGCCATCTGCAGCATGGTCTCGGAGCGCGCGAACGCCGAGGTGCGCACCGTCTCAGGCACGTCCCGCTGGATCAGCGCGTCCAGGGACAGCTTGGACAGCGCCTGCGAGAACCCGGCGACCGCGGCCAGACAGGCCACCAGGAACGCGCCGAAGAAGATCGCGGCGACGATCGCCGCGCCCAGCACGAACGCCAGCATCGCCACGATGATGATCTCCGGTGCCCGGGATCTGAGCCAGGCCCCGACCGCCGTACCGAGCGCGTTGCCCACGCCCGCCGAGACGGCCACTATGCCCAGCGACACGGCCGCGCTGGAGCCGGTGAGCGGGTGCTCGCGCAGCAGGAAGGCGAGGAAGAAGGTCAGGAAGCCCGACAGCCAGCGCAGGGCCGCGTTGGCGCCGAGCGCGTGGGTGACCGCGCTGCCGACCGTCCTGAGGCCCGGGCGCTTGACCGGCCGCAGATGCGGTCCGTGCAGGTGCTCCTCGTCCGAGGCGAGCAGCGCCACGTCCTCGTCCTTGGCCGAGTCGACCTTCGGCGGCAGGGTGAAGGACAGGAACGTACCGGCGATGTAGATCACGAAAGCGCCGTACAGCGGCCAGCGCGGTCCGATCGCCTGCAACCCGGCCCCGATGGGCGCGGCCGCGGCGGTGGCGAGGAGTCCGCCCAGGGTGACCCGGGAGTTGGCCTTCACCAGCGAGATGCGCGGTGGCAGCAGTCGGGGCACCACCGCGCTTCTGATCACGCCGTACGCCTTCGACGCGACCAGCACGCCGAGCGCGGCCGGATACAGCTCCAGACTGCCGGTGGCGACCGCGCCGGAGATGATCAGCGCGAGCAGGGCGCGGGCCAGCATGGAACCGGCCATCGCGGCGCGGCGGCCGTGCGGGAGGCGGTCCAGGAGCGGTCCGATGACGGGGGCGAGGACGGTGAAGGGCGCCATCGTGATGGCGAGGTAGAGCGCCACGCGGCCGCGGGCCTCGTCGGTCGGCACGGAGAAGAAGACCGTGGAGGCGAGGGCGACCGTGATCATCACATCGCCCGCGCCGTTCACACCGTGCAGCTCGATCAGCTTGCCGAGACCGGATTCACCGGCGCCGTGCGCGTGGGTCGCCTTGCGGATTCCCCGGGCCGTGCCGGTCACCGGGAAGTGCAGGGCACGACCGACCGCGCGGACGGGTCCGCCGATCCGGCCCGAGCCGCCACCTTGACCTTTCCCCTTGACCCCACCGACACCGGTGGCTCCGTGGGGCGTCCTCGCGGTTGCCACCCCGTCATAGTGCCCCGAGAAAGCTGTGGGTATGGCCGTTACCGCGCGTATGAACGCTTATGAAGCGATGAACCATCACGTCGGTGTAGGCCGAGCGGTCGCGAGAAGGTAGCGTGCGTAGCGCGTCGTGGCGAACGTTCTCGGCCGCGCGCCTCTCTGTCATCCCGCAGAATGGACGATGAGGTGCGCCCGAGCGCGATCGGGTGTGGACGTCGACGCGGTCCTTCGGTCCGCTCCGTCCGCATCCGCCGCCTTCAGGCCGGCGCACCCGAGTGACGGCGTAGGAGAGAAGCGATACCTGTGAGCGCAGCGACCACGCGAAGCCGGACCACCGACCGTCTGTGCGCCGAGGCCGTCGACCTCGCCCGCGCCGCCGCCGAGGAGGCCGCCGCGCCCGGCGTGGTCGGCGAGCACTCGGGACTCCAGGCCGACGGCGACCGGGTCGTCACGCACTTCTTCGAGTGCAAGGAGTTCGGCTACCGGGGCTGGCGCTGGGCCGTGACGGTCGCCCGCGCCTCCCGCGCCAAGCTGGTCACGCTGGACGAGGTCGTCCTGCTGCCCGGCCCCGACGCGCTGCTCGCCCCCGAGTGGGTGCCGTGGAGCGAGCGCCTGCGCCCCGGTGACATGGGCCCCGGCGACCTGCTGCCCACCGACGCCGAGGACCTGCGTCTGGAGCCCGGCTACACCGGCGTGGAGGACCCCGCTCCCGACTCCGCCGTCTCCGAGGAGATGGCCGAGCTGGTCGACGCGGAGGACATCGAACTCACCGCGGGCGTCCCGGCCGACCTGCCCGTCGCGCCGACCCGCGGCTCGATCGCCGCCGTCGCCGAGGAACTCGGCATGCGCCGCGCCCGCGTCCTGTCCCGCTACGGCCTGCACATCGCCGCCGACCGCTGGGAGGAGTCGTTCGGCTCCGAGACCCCCATGGCCCAGGCCGCCCCCGCCGCCTGCGTCAGCTGCGGTTTCCTCCAGCCCATCGGCGGCTCCCTCGGCCAGGCCTTCGGCGTATGCGCCAACGAGTTCTCCCCGGCGGACGGCCACGTGGTGTCGCTGTCGTACGGCTGCGGCGGACACTCCGAGGCCGCGGTCATGCCCAAACCGCCCCAGCCGGCGCTCCCGGTGATCGACGAGACCCAGGTGGACCCCTTCCCGCTGCGGCCGGCGGCGGACTCGGGGTCGGTACCGGTCGTCTCCGACGAGGACGGCGCGGAGTTGGGGCACTCGTAGCGGAGCCGGGCATTCCTGGTGCGGCTAGGTCATATGGCGGATGCCGACGCGAAAGCACTCCTCATAGGGTCCATCGCAGGTCGTACGGAGCAGGCCACACCGAGCAGGTGGCCCCTGAGCGGCCGAGCCCACCCCATGCCTGAGGAGTCCTATGAGTACCGAGGTTTCCCGCCGTCATGTGCTGGCCGCCGGAGCGGCGCTGGCCGGGTCCGCGGCGCTGATCGCCGGTTCGGAAGGAACGGCCGGAGCCGCGACGGCCCCCGCCGGCAGCGGTGCGGAGAAGTCGAGGGTGAAGCCCACCATCGTGCTGGTGCACGGCGGTTACGCCGATTCCTCCTGCTGGAACGCCACCATCGGGCGGCTGCAGGACAAGGGCTACACCACGATCTGTGCGGCGAACCCGCTGCGGGGCATTCCGACCGACGCCCCCTACGTCGCGAGTCTGCTGGACTCCATCAGCGGACCGGTCGTGCTGGTCGCGCACTCCATGGGCGGAACGGTCATCACGAACGCCGCCGCCGGGAAGGACAACGTCAAGGCGCTGGTGTACATCGCGGCGTTCGTGCCCGACGTGGGCGAGACGCAGGGGCAGCTCATCGACAAGTTCCCCGGCAGCGAGGTCCTGCCGGTGAGCGTGCCGGTCCCGTACACCAAGGCCGACGGCACGACCGGAACCGATCTGTACCTGAGCAAGGACGGCCAGGCGGCCTTCGCGGCCGACATCTCCGCCGCCGACTTCCGCGTCCTGCAGGCCACGCAGCGGCCGTTCGACGCCGCCTCCTTCACCTACCCGACCACGGCCGCGGCCTGGAAGACGATTCCGACGTGGGGTCTGGTCGCCGGCCGGGACAAGGCGATCCCGCCGGCGGCCGAACGCTGGATGTACAGCCGCGCGAACGCGCGCAAGATCGTCGAAGTGCCGCGCTCGTCCCATGTCGTCATGATCAGTCACCCCAAGGCCGTCGCCGACCTCATCACGGACGCCGCCAGGTCGGTGGCCTGACGTTCGTGCCCAGCGCCCCGGTCCGTCACCACGGACCGGGGCATTCTGTCTGCCGGGGCCGACCACCGCTTTCCATCGCCGTACCGCGCGGGCTGTACCTTCATCCTCACGTCGATGAGGAGAGTGAACGTGAGCAAGTTCGTGCGGCCGGCCCCCGAGGGAGCGGACCCCTTCGGCACCGCGCGCCTGCGGCGGGGCGTGCTCGACGCCTGGGCCACCAGCCCCGCCCGCTTCCGTGAGGACGCGAACGCCGAGGAGGACCTGGTCCTCGGCGGCTACCGCGACCGCCTCGTCGTCGAGCTCGCCCAGAACGCCGCCGACGCGGCCGCACGGGCAGGCGTTGCCGGCCGGCTCCGGCTCACCCTCCGCGACGGCGTTCTCGTCGCCGCCAACACCGGCGCCCCCCTGGACGCGGTCGGCGTCGAGTCGCTGTCCACGCTCCGCGCCAGCGCCAAGCGGGACACGCCCTCCGTCGGCCGGTTCGGCGTCGGATTCGCGGCCGTCCTCGCCGTCACCGACGAGCCCGCCGTCGTCGGGCGGCACGGCGGCGTGCGCTGGTCGCTCGCCGAGGCCCGTGAGCAGGCCGCCGAGACCGCCCGGCACAGTCCCGGCCTGGGGGACGAGGTACGGCGCCGGGACGGCCATGTGCCGTTGCTGAGGCTCCCGTTCGCCGCCGAGGGCACCGCCCCCGACCCGTACGACACCGCCGTCATCCTGCCGCTGCGGGACGCGGCGGCCGCCGCCCTCGCCGAGCGGCTCCTGGACGCCGTCGACGACGCTCTGCTCCTCGCCCTGCCGGGGCTGGCGGAGGTCGTGATCGAGACGGACACCGTCCGCACACTGCGCCGCGGCAGCGACGACGCCCTCACCGTCGTGGAGGACTCCCTGCACGGCACCACCCGCTGGCGGACCGTCGCCGCGAACGGGCCGCTCACCCCCGACCTGCTCGCCGACCGGCCGGTCGAGGAGCGGTTGCGGCCGTTCTGGTCGGTGACGTGGGCGGTGCCGGTGGACGCCGAGGGCGCGCCCGAGCGGCCACGGACCAGCCCGTACGTCCATGCCCCGACCCCCAGCGACGAGCCGCTCGGCGTGCCCGCGCTGCTCATCGCCTCCCTTCCGCTGGACACCACCCGCCGGCATGCCGCGCCCGGTCCGCTGACCGACTTCGTCGTGCAGCGAGCGGCGGACGCGTACGTCGAACTCCTCGCCGGCTGGCGGCCGGTGGGGGAGGGGATCATCGGCCTGGTGCCCGGACCGCTCGGCAAGGGGGAGTTGGACGGGACCCTGCGCGCGGCGATCCTGGAGCGGCTGCCCAGGACCGCGTTCCTGCCGCGCGCGCAACCGGCCGTTCTCCCGGTGATCGACGAGCAGGACTCCGGGTTGCCGGAGGCGCTGCGCCCGCGTGACGCGGAGATCGTCGAGGGCGCCGGTGACGACACCGTGCGCGTGCTAGCGGAGGTCCTGCCGACGCTCCTCCCCGCCGGGCTCGAACGGCGCGTGGAACTGCGGACGTTGGGCGTGGCCCGGGTGCCGCTGACCGACGCCGTGGACCGGCTGGCCGGGCTGGAGAAGGAGCCCAGCTGGTGGCAGCGGCTGTACGACAGCCTCGCCGGGGTCGACCCGGACCGGCTCTCCGGGCTGCCGGTGCCGCTCGCCGACGGGCGTACGACCATCGGGCCCCGGCAGGTGCTGCTGCCCACGTCGGACGCCGACGCGCTGATCGACCCCGAGGTGCTGGCGCGCCTCGGGCTCAAGGTCGCGCATCCGGACGCCGCCCACCCGCTGCTGGAGAAGCTGGGCGCGCTGCCCGCGACCCCCCGGGCCGTGCTCACCACGCCCCAGGTGCGGGCCGCCGTCGCCACCTCCCTCGACGACGAGGGCGGGCTCGACTGGGAGCAGGAGGCGCCCGACGCCGAGGAGTTGGCGGACACGGTCCTCGCCCTGGTGCGGGACGCGGGTCTGGAGCCCGGTGACGAACCGTGGCTCGGCGCGCTCGCACTCCCCGACGAGGAGGGCGAGTTGGCGCCCGCCGGTGAACTCGTCTTCCCCGGCAGCCCGTTCGCCCAGGTCATCCGCGAGGACGAACTCGCGGCCGTCGACGCCGAGTTGGCCGAGAAGTGGGGCCGGCAGCCGCTGGCCGCCTGCGGTGTCCTCGCCGACTTCGCGCTGGTCCGCGCCACGGATGTGGTCCTCGACCCGGACGAACTGGAGCCCCGGGACGGCGACTTCGCCGAACCCGACGACGCCGGCCTGCTGGACGCGGTCGACGTGTGGAGCGAGGACGTCCTGGACCGCTTCCCGGACTCACCGGTCCCACCGGTCGCCACCGAACTGATCGCCGTACGCGACCTGGACCTGGTGGACGACGACAAGTGGCCCCAGGCCCTGGCCATGCTGTCCCGCCCTCCCCTGCGCGATGCCTTGGTCCAACCGGTCCGCGTCCTCCTCCACGACGGCACCCACGAGCTGGTACGCCCGTACACGGCCTGGTGGCTGCGCGGAAACCCGGTCCTGGACGGCCGCCGCCCGGCGGGCCTGCTTGCGGCGGGCGGCGACCCGCTGCTGCGCGGCCTGTACGACGAGGCGGACGCGACGGGCTTCGACGACGAACAGGTACTGCGCGCGCTGGGCGTCCGTACGTCGGTGGCGGCGCTGCTGGACGAGCCGGGCGGCGCGGCGGAACTCCTGGACCGCCTGGCCGACCCGGACCGCGAGGTCACCGGCGCCCAGCTGCACGCCCTGTACAGCGCGTTGGCAGACCTGGACCCGGAGCAGGTAACCCTGCCGGATGAGGTACGGGCGGTGGTGGACGGCGAGGTGACCGTGGTGGACGCGGCCGACGCGGTGGTCGTCGACTCCCCGGACCTGCTCCCCTTCACGGACGGCGTCCCGCTGCTGCCGGTCCGCCCGGCCCGGGCCGCGGAGTTGGCGGAACTGTTCCAGGTACGGCGGCTGAGCGAGTCGGTCACCGGCTCGGTGGACTCCGAGGGCACGGAACACGCCGTACCGGAGTCGGTACGGGTGCTGCTGGGCGCCCAGACCCTGTCGACGTACGTCGAGCACGAGGAACTGGTCGTCGACGGCGTGGAGTTGGACTGGCGCCTGACGACGGACGGCGTGCTGCACGCGGCCACCGTGGAGGGCGTGGCCGCGGGCCTGGCCTGGGCGGCCCGCCAGTGGCCCCGCCGGTTCGAGGTGGCGGCCCTGCTGGAGGATCCTTCACGGACGGAGGAACTGGGGCGGGATCGGTGGTTCGACTGACACCCAGCGGCCGCTCTCACCAGGAACTCTGGTGAGAGCGGCCGCTGTCCACCACCGTGGTCGAGCGTTAGTCCTCCACCCACATGGCTCGCACGTATGTGTCACGTTTTTCCAGGAGGTCTCTTTCCCTCTCTGGAGCCCGATTGATGGCGCCTCCGCTGGTCTCAAGCATCACCATGGAAGCGAGCAGCAGGCCCCGCATCAGGTCATGCATGATGACGTTTTCGGTGACGAAGTACTTGTTGTACATGCCCTGGGTGAATGCCTGAAACATCTCCAGGTCGACATCGGCACCGCCACGCTCGTTGGGCGTCAAGCCCGTAGGAAGACCCAGCAACTGGCCGGCGCCTTCCGCGAGGGCCACGTACAACTGCCCCACCCCGATTCCGGGATCCCACAGAGTCCGGCTCCGATCTGCCGTTTCGAAGGTATAACTCAGTGATCCCACCTCACCCTGATGTCCACGTTGGGGTATAGCTCCCGCAAATGCTGAAGACGAGCCTCGACCGCCGTCCTGAAGGCGGGGTAGATGTTCGCGTGCGTGAACCGGAACCCGATGGGGGCGTCCCGGTAGAAATCTGGCAAATGATTGCGAGCCCTTAGATACTTCTCGAACTTGCCGTCGATGTGTTTGAGGATCCAGCGGTCGTCACCATGGGGCGCGTCCTTGAGCTCCCAGAGAATGTCATCGTCGAAGTGGTCGATATCGGTGATTCTATTGCCCGTAACGGGGTCGTAGACGTCGTAGTTCTCCATCCCTTCGAGGCAGCCCTTGCCCATGCCAGCCTTGATCGCCGCTGTGGCAATCGGGGCGGTTGGTGCGGCCGCCATGGGTTTCCTGGCCGCGGCGGCCTTCAACCCGGTCGCGCCAGAGACGATCTTGCAGCCGCGCTTCAGCAGCTTCAGCTTGTCGTAGAGCCTGTCCAGCATCTTCAGCTTGGCGCTGAGGAGTGCGTCGACCGCTACGCCCTTGCAGTTGTCGAAGTCCTTCTTCTGGAGGCACTTCTCGAACTGGCTGAGGCCCAGCAACTCCTTCTCGGCGTCCCACAGTTGCTCCATGGCATCGCCGAACTCCTTGCCGTTCGCGACGATCTCGCAGGCGATCTCCGACTGCTGGCACCACCGGGCGAAGTCCTGTGGATCGCAGGGGACCATGCCCTGCTGGCAGCGGTAGATCTCGGCGGCGCGCTGGCCGTTGTCGTTCTTGGCCTTCTCCTTGGCCGCGACAGCCGCCTTGCGCCGGGCCTCCTCTTCCTCCCGGTACTTCTTGACCGTGACGATGAACGCGTCTGTCGCCGCCTTGAGCGCGGCATCCGCGTCCTTGCCCGCCGCGACCGCCGACTTGCGCGCGTCCTCGGCGTAGTACGCGGCGTTCGACGCGGCAGCTTGGGCGGTCTCCGAGGAGAGCGTGGCGTCGGCCGCGGACCGGGCCGCGTCGTGGGCCGAGACATCGGCACGGTTCGCGGCGTCACGGGCCGTCTTCGCCGATGCGGCAGCTCGGGTGGCCGACGCCTCCGCGTCCTTCGCGTACTGGTCGGCCTGCTTGGCGTAGTCGTTGGCCTTGGTCGCCGCGGCGTCGGCCTTCTTGGCCCACTCAGCGGCCTCGGTGGCCGCCTTGCGGGCGGTGGCGGCGACCTTCTGGGCGGTCGCGGCGTTCTTCTGGGCCGTGGCTGCGACCTTCGCCGCATCAGCTATCAGCTTCTGTACCTGGGCCACATGGGTTGCGGCCAGATAGTCCTTGCGCTGTGCCTTGTACTGGCCCGAGACGACGAACGCGTGCAGCGCCTGCGGCGAGCCCTCCAGGGCGACCCGGGCCGCCGACTTCACCTCGGGGCCGCCGCTGTCGACGAGCTGCGCGGCCCTGACCCGCTCGTCCTGGGTCCGCGCGGTCCCCTGCGTGACGACCAGGAACTCGCTGTACTTCTTCGGGTCGCCCGTAGCCAGCGCCTTGCGGCCGGCGTCGGTGACGATGGGCCCGGCGTCGGAAAGGACCTGGGCGATGGCGATGCGCATGCCCTCGGCACCGGCCTGGTACTGCCCGTTGTCGACGAACGCGGTGATCGCGGCGGCGTCGCCGTCGAGGGCGGCCTCGGCCGCGTCGCGCACGGCCTTGTCCTCGCTCTCTTCGGCGAGGCGTTCCACGTAGGAGCGTTGGTCCTGCTGCTCCGCGGTCTTCCAGCCGTTGCGCAGGTAGTCGACAACCACCTCGTCGGGGCCCGACAGCGCGGCCTCCGCGGCGCCGCGACCCCAGGCCGTACCGCCCTTCATCACCCGCACGGCCAGATCGCGGCCCTGCTTGGCGACGGACGCGAGATCCGCGCCGGGCTCGGCGGCCTTGGCGACCAGCCGGTCCCGTTCGGTCCGCCGGTCCTTGACCTCCTTCTCCGAAGAAGCCTGTGCGGTGCTGCGGGCGTCGGACGCGGCCTTGTCGTCCTTGGCCAGTTCGATGCCCGCGTTGGTACGGCCCAGCAGTTCCTCGCCCTCGACCTCGCGGGCGAGCTTGTAGACACTCTGGGCGGTGATCACGGCGTCGGCGGCGGCATTCGCGGCCGTGGTGGCCGCGTTCGCGTGCTCAGTCGACTTGGTGGCTGCCTGCGCCGCGTCGCCGGCATGGTCAGCTGCTTCCAAGGCTGCCTTGGCGGCGTTCTTGGCGTGCGTGGCCGCCGACTTGGCGGCGTCCCGGGCCTCGCGAGCCGCAGTGGCCGCTTTGCGGGCCAGTGCCTCGGCGGCGGCCGCAGCACGGTTGGCCTCGGCCGCGTGACGCTTGGCGGTGGCCGCGGCGGCGCGGGCCTCGGCGGCGGCGGAACTCGACTCGCCCGCGTAGTTGCCGGCCTCGATCGCCGCATTGGCAGCGGCGGTGGCATTGGTGCCGGCGCTGGCCGCCGAGTGCGCGGCGTCACCGGCCGCATCGGCCGCCTTCGCGGCCTGGTCCGCGGCGTCGGCTGCCAGGTTGGCGCCCTCGGCGGCCTTCTCGGCGTCCTGGGCCGCGGTACGTGCTGCGCTCGCGTTCTTGGCGTCCACCGCGGCGTCGGCGGCGGCGTTGCGAGCACGGGAGGCGGCCTGGGAGGCACCGGCCGCGGCGGCCGCTGCCTGCGAGGCCGCGTTGGCGGCCACACGGGCGGAGTTGTTCGCCGCGTTCGCCGCGTCGATCGCCCGCTGTGCGGAAGCTGCGGCCTGGGCCGCCGCGGTGGCGGCCCGCTTGGCGGCCCGGGCGGCCTTGGCGGTGTCGTCCTTGGCCGCCTTCGCCTCTGCCTCGGCCTCCTGCGCGGCCTCCTTGGCCAGCTGAGAGGCCTTGACCGCGTTGGCGGACTCGGTCTTGGCCGCCGCGGTCTGCTCGGCGGCCTGCCGTCCCGCCTCCTTCGCCTGCGCGGCGAGCTCGGCGATGGTGGCGTGTTCCTGGTCCTTCGCGCGGGCGACGAACTGGCCTATCTCCAGGAACTCCCGGATGTCCTCGGCACTTCCGCTCAGCGCGATACGTCCGGCCGCCCGGACGTTGGTGCCGCCCACACTGACGATCTGGACGAGTTGCACCCGCTCGTCCTGCTCGCGCTGGACGTACTGGCCCTTGGCCAGGAACTCGCGGATGTCGTCGGACGAGCCGTTCAGCGCGGCCCGGCCGGCGTCCTGGACGTTCGCGCCGGCGGTGTCGATGATCTGGGCGACCCGGACGCGGTTGTCCTCCTGCATCGGGTCTTCCCAGCCATCGTCCAGAAAGTCCTCGAGCGCGGCACGGTCTCCGGCTAGAGCGATGCGGGCCGCGGCCAGCAGTTCGGCCCCACCGATGGAGGCCATCTGCGCGGCGGTCACCCGCTCGTCCTGGAACGCCAGGCCGTCGGCCGCGGCGAGGAAGTTCTGTACGTCGGTGTCGCTGCCGGTCAGGGCTGCCTCGGCGGCAGCCTTCACACCAGGGCCGCCGGCTTTCCAGTAGTCGACGACCAAGCCGCGGTCCGCGGGGTCGACGGCGGACACGGCGGCGGTTCGGACGCCGTCCGTGAGGCCTGCCACGGCTGTGGCGGGCGGTGCGCCCAAGAGTCCGACGGCGAGGGCGAGCGGCAGCAGACTCAGTGCCGCTCTACGGAGGACGCGTGGTCTTGGTTTTTTCCCGGCGTTATCGAACTGGTCAGTTCTTCGATTCACTGGGTACCCGTCTTCATAATCGGCGACGACCCACTCCTTGAATGCGAGTCGCCGAATGGTCGGCGGGTAAGCATAGCCCCGGCATGTGTCATGAGGGGTTTGATGTGGCTGGCGAAAAATAGTTGTTGACGTTGTGTCCGACTATGCCTAAGGTATACCTCGACTTTGCTGTGGACATGACCGGCCTGACCAGCCGGAATCTCGTCCTGGCCTGAGGACTTCAGGGGGTTGAGGGGGACCGGTTGCGCCCGACGCGACCGGATGATCAGGGCTTTTTACCTTTTGACCACATCCTGGCGCGACTCCGCGCGCTGCGGGGAGGCGCGTCGGAGGGGACTCTTTCGTGCCTTTCCGCGCCCGAAATCTTTTTATTTCCGGAGTTGCTTTGACATTCGCAACGCTCGCCGGAGTGTCCGCGGCTTCTGCCGATGATCCGCCGAAATCGCCGTCGGCGGAAAATCCGCCTGCCCTGGTGGAGGACTACGTCTATCCTGGTGCCGACCGAATTCTGGCGGAAAAGGGAATCAAGCTGAAGAAGGGCGACGGTCGTATTCTGCTGGCCGACTGCGACGAGGCTGCCCAGCAGATCCGTGTGCTGGCAGTCGCGGACTCCTCCGCGAATCGCGCCGGTACGTACTGCTTCAAGGCCATCGGGAAGGCCGGCTGGCTCACGCTGGAGCTCTCCCGGGTCTTCGCCGTGGAGGCCGCGGACCACCCGATCGTGGCCGACCTCACCGCGAACGGCGAGACCACGTCAGTCCCCGTCGAGCAGGGCGGATGGGCCTCCGTCGGTGAGGGGACCGTCGGCGGCGCCAGGTCGGTCCTGGTCGAGCTGCGCGTGACCGGCTGATCCCCACTCTTCCGCACGCTTCGCGGGGCCGCCGTCCCGCCGAGCCGAATTCCCGATGCGAGGCAAACGTGAATGACGCCCGTCCGCGCAGAACGCGCACCGTGTGGGCCGCCGGACTCGCGGCCGCGAGCCTGACGACAGGTCTGCTGGCCGCCGCTCCACCCGCCCAGTCCGTCGTCGGAGACCAGGTCGCGGAGGGAGCCGACCAGTACGTGGTCAAGCTCCACATCGCGGGCAGTGTCGCCGGCCACCCCGACAACGAACGCAGCTGCTCGGGCACCCTGGTCGACCCGCAGTGGGTGCTGACCGCCGCCAGCTGTTTCGCCGTCGACCCCCAGCAGGCTGGTGCACTCACCAAGGGGGACCCGCCTTTTACGACCGTCGTGACCGCTGACGGCAACAAGCCGACACCGTCTGCGTATCTGAAGCAGCAGGTCAAGGAGATCGTTCCGTACCCGGGCCGCGACCTGGTCATGGCCCGGCTCGACGACCCCACGACCGCCGCCGACAAACTGGACGGCCCGTTCCCCGACATCGGCGCCGCCCAGGTCTCCGGCGCCGCGCCGGTTCAGGGCAACCAGCTGCGAACGGTCGGCTACGGCCGTACCCGACTGGAATGGACCCCCGAGCGCGCGCACACCGGTTCCTACGGTGTGGACCTCGTCAACCCGACGACCCTTGCGATCTCACCCGCCGCGAGCGGCGGTGCCCTGTGCAAAGGCGACGCCGGCGCGCCCGTGCTCAACGTCGGCGGCAGGGTCGTGGGAGTGATCAGCGCGGCCTGGGAGGGCGGGTGCTTCAGCTCGGAGGAGACTCGAACCGGGGCCGTCGCAACGCGGGTCGACGACATAGCGGACTGGGTCCAGCAGGTCCGGCTCTCCAGCCAGCAGCAGGAGATCACCGACGTCATGACGGCCGCCGACTTCGACGGTGACGGCCGTACTGACATCGTCTCGCTGATGAAGCCCGGCAGGGTTCACATGTTCCAGGGTCGGCCGGACGGGACGCTGCAGTTCGGGGGCTACCTGACACCGGTTGGGCGCACCACCCAGAAGCGACTCGTCGCTGGAGACTTCGACGACACGCACGGAAGCGAACTGATCTCGGCCGACAGCGACGGGGAGCTCGTTCTGCACAGTCAGCGTGCCTGGCCGTTGTCCCGGTACGACCGAACCCCGCTGTGGACCGATGCCACTTGGAAGGACGGTCTGCCCGCCGCCGCCCTGCGCATAGGGAAGGAAGCCCGTCAGACTCTGCTCTTCCAGTGGCCGGACGGCTCCCTGTACACCTACAAGCGGGACACCGCGGGCAACCTGGTCAACCAGAAGAAGTCGATGTGGCCGGACAAGACCTGGAAGAAGAAGCTCATCGCCACCGCGGACTTCACCGAAGACGGCTGGGAGGACATCGCCGCCGTCGCCACTGACGGATCGCTGAGCCTCTACCCGGGCGCGGCTGACGGGACCTTCGGAAAGGCCCGTTCGATGTCGCCCGACAAGACCTGGAGCGCACTGCGCACGCTGGTCGGCGGTGACTTCGACGGCGACGGCAAGGCGGACCTGGCCGCGCTGGCGGCCAACGGTGACCTGCACTGGTACGCGGGCGACGGCAAGGGTGCTCTGGCGGCCGGTAAGAGTATGTGGCCGAGCGTCTGAGGCGTGGCCGCCTTCGGACGGGAGCCTCGAGGGCGGCCACGGATTCGTACTGACAAGGACTTCGCAATACCCGAGCAAAAACCCACGTCAGTCGTACAACCCTCCACAACCCCCAGGGATCTCACCCCGTGAGCCAACAGGCTCCCCGATCTCTTTCTCCACGTGGGGAACTACATGCGTATACGTGCCACCGTGGCCGCCGTCTCCGGCGCCCTGGCCCTCTCCGCCCTCGCCGTCCCGGCCTCGCACGCCGCCGACTCGGCCTGGTCCGTCCAGGCGCAGGCCGCGAAGACCGCCGCGGCCTCCGGCCAGAGCGTGAGCTCCGCCAAGTCCGCGCGCGCGGCCGACGCCGCCGCGGCCGACCTGGGCGTCACCTTCTCCAACCTCAAGGTCGCCAAGGCGATCAAGGTCGGTGCCGCCGGTCACTACTCCACCACGGTCACCTACACCCTGACCCACGGAGCGAACTACGACCTCACGTCGGACGACTTCGCCAACGGCCCGTACCTGTACAAGGGCGACTTCGAGACCCCTGACACCGTGCTGTTCGGCTATGACGCCGCGACCTGCAACGCGACGTCGACCACCACCGCCAACTGCTCGGGCAAGATCGACATCACCCCCGGTGAGGACGACCTGCTCAATGTCGACGCCGGCAAGTGGTCGGCCGGTGCGCTCGCGCTGCAGTACAGCACGGGCGACGTCTCCGACCAGGGCGCCCTCGGCACCACCCTCGTCCAGCGCCTCTCGAAGCTGACGGTCAACGCCGCGCCCGAGCCGGTCAAGAAGGGCAAGACCATCACGGTCACCGGCAAGCTCAGCCGTGCCAACTGGGAGACCAACAAGTACGCCGGGTACGCCACCCAGAAGGTGGTGCTGCAGTTCCGCAAGAAGACCTCCAGCACCTACACCAACGTCAAGGGCATCACCTCGTCCTCGACGGGCACCCTGAAGACCACCACCAAGGCCACGGTCGACGGGTACTACCGCTTCACCTTCGCGGGCACCACCACGACCCCCGCGGTCAGCGCGGCGGGCGACTACGTCGACGTGAAGTAGGTTCGGTGCGGTTCGCCCGCGTCCCGAAGGGGCGCGGGGAACTGCGCGACCAGCCACGACGGCGCCGCACACGATCGACGGCGGACCGCGACCGTTCCTGCCGAGCGCTAAGCGGATGCGCGGCGGTCGACCACCCTCCACACCACCTCAAGGGCGACCGCCGCCACCGCCGAGATGCCGACCGCGATCCACGGCATTGTCACGCCCACCAGCTTCAGTGCGAAGAAGTGCTGGAGCCAGGGCACGATCAGTACGAGGACGAAGGCCGCGCCCATCGAGGCGACCAGGGCCACCCGCCACCAGGTGTAGGGGCGGGCGATGATCGCCAGGACCCACATCGAGATCAGGAACAGCGTGAGTGTCGCCGCACTGGTCTCCGCGTCCAACGCCCCGTCTCCCGTGTAGTGGTGACGGGCGATCATGTACGTCACGAAGGTCGCCACGCCGGCCACCACCCCGCCCGGGATCGAGTACCGCATCACCCGCCGTACGAAGTGCGGCTTCGCCCGTTCCTTGTTGGGGGCCAGGGCGAGGAAGAAGGCGGGGATGCCGATGGTGAGGGTGGAGAGCAGGGTCAAGTGCCTTGGCAGGAACGGGTATTCGACCTGGAAGCAGACCACCAGGATCGCCAGCAGCACCGAGTAGACCGTCTTCACCAGGAACAGGGTCGCCACGCGCGTGATGTTGCCGATGACCCGGCGCCCCTCCGCGACCACGGAAGGCAGCGTCGCGAAGCTGTTGTTGAGCAACACGATCTGCGCGACCGCCCGGGTGGCCTCCGATCCTGAGCCCATCGCGACGCCGATGTCGGCGTCCTTGAGGGCGAGTACGTCGTTCACGCCGTCGCCCGTCATCGCGACCGTGTGCCCGCGTGACTGCAACGCGCCCACCATGTCCCGTTTTTGTTGGGGAGTGACGCGCCCGAAGACCGTGCCCTCGTCGAGGGACTTCGCCATCTCCTCTGGGGCGGACGGGAGTTGGCGGGCGTCGACCGTCGTACCCGTCAGGCCCAGCTTGGCCGCCACCGCGCCCACCGACACCGCGTTGTCGCCGGAGATGACCTTGGCGTGCACGTCCTGCTCGGCGAAGTAGCGCAGCGTGTCGGCCGCGTCGGGGCGCAGCCGCTGCTCCAGTACGACGAGGGCGGTGGGCTTGGCGCCGCGGGCCACCGAGGGGTCGTCCAGGTCGCCGGTGACCCGGGCCAACAGCAGGACGCGCAGGCCCTGCTCGTTCAGGCGGACGGTCTCGGCGAGGGCGGGGTCGGTGGGCGCCAGCAGCACGTCCGGCGCGCCCAGCAGCCACGTACTGCTCTCGCCGTCGCCCTCGCTGAAGCGGGCGCCGCTGTACTTGCGGGCCGAGGAGAAGGGCAGGGACTGGGTGCAGCGCCAGTCCCCGGCGTCCGGGTAGGCGTCGATGATGGCCTGGAGGGAGGCGTTGGGGCGGGGGTCGGACTCGCCGAGGGCGCCGAGCACTTTGCGTACGTAGGCCTCGTCCGTGCCCTGGAGGGGCCGCAGTTCGGTGACGTCCATGCCGCCCTCGGTGAGGGTGCCGGTCTTGTCGAGGCAGACGGTGTCGACGCGGGCGAGGCCCTCGATGGCGGGCAACTCCTGGACCAGGCACTGTTTTCGGCCAAGGCGGATGACGCCGATCGCGAAGGCGACGGAGGTGAGCAGGACCAGGCCCTCGGGGACCATCGGCACGATGCCGCCGACGGTCCGCGCGATGGAGTCCTTGAGGTCGTTGTCCTTCACGAACAGCTGGCTGATGACCAGGCCGATCGCGGTCGGGATCATCATCCACGTCACGTACTTGAGGATCGTGGAGATGCCGGTGCGCAGTTCGGAGTGGACCAGCGTGAACCGCGAGGCCTCTTCGGCGAGCTGGGCGGCGTAGGCCTCGCGGCCCACCTTGGTCGCCCGGAACGCGCCGCCGCCGGCCACCACGAAACTGCCCGACATGACCTGGTCGCCGGGCCGCTTCACCACCGGATCGGCCTCACCGGTGAGCAGCGACTCGTCGATCTCCAGACCGGCGGCCTCGACGCACACGCCGTCGACGACCGCCTTGTCGCCCGGCCCGATCTCGATCAGGTCGTCCAGCACGATCTCCGACGTGCTGACCTGGGCCGCGGTCCCGTCCCGCCGTACCGTCGGCTTGGCCTCCCCGATCACCGCCAGCGAGTCGAGCGTCTTCTTCGCCCGCCACTCCTGCACGATCCCGATGCCCGTGTTGGCGAGGATCACGTACCCGAACAGGCTGTCCTGGAGAGGCGCGACGGACAGCATGATCAGCCAGAGCACGCCGATGATCGCGTTGAACCGGGTGAACACATTGGCCCGGACGATCTCGCCCATCGACCGACTGCTGCGGACGGGTACGTCGTTGACCTGCCCACGCGCCACCCGCTCGGCGACCTCGGCCGCGCTCAGCCCACGCGCCGTCTCCGGCAGGGGTACCGGGTGCACAGGGTCGAGCTCGGCGCCGGCGTCGATGTGCGTCATGCCTTCGACGGTACGTGCGGATTTGCGGCTTCACCCGCCGAGTGCGCGGAAGATCCGACCTGGGGAGGAGTCGCGTCGTGCCGTGGTTGTAGGGCCTACGCGTCCGACCCCGACCCCGGGTCCGACCCGGCTTCGGCGCCGGCCCCCGCCTGAGCTGCCGCCGCCGCCCGCTTGAGCGCCGCGTCGCGCCCGCGGACGTACCAGATGCCGATGAGCCCGAGTCCGCCGCCGGCCAGGCAGGTCCACAGCCACCACAGGTGCCCGTGGTCGTCGAACCAGCCGTAGAAGGGGAGCTGGACCAGGAAGAGGGCGAACCAGACGCCGGTGAGGCCGGTGATGGTGGCGACCACGGGGCCCTCCAGGGGCTCCGGCGCCTCGTGCGTTGGTGTCCACTTCGCCATGCGCACAGCTTACGAGGCGGGGCGGCGTGATCGGCCGGAGCGGTGACCCCACCCTATCTACGCGCGGAGATAGCGCCGACGGCCTCATATGTTCATACTGAAACCGTTTTCCGTTTGTCCACTTCTGCTCGTAGGAACATCCAATGGCCACCGGTACCACCGGCGCACTCGACCGCTACTTCAAGATCTCCGAGCGCGGCTCCACGCTGCCCCGCGAGATCCGTGGCGGCTTCGCCACCTTCTTCGCGATGGCCTACATCATCGTGCTGAACCCGATCATCCTGGGCAGCGCGAAGGACATGTACGGGCACCAGCTGGACAACGGCCGGCTCGTCACCGCGACCGCCGTGACGGCCGCCTTCACCACCCTGCTCATGGGCGTCATCGGCAACGTACCGATCGCGCTCGCCGCCGGTCTCGGCGTGAACTCCGTCGTCGCGCTCCAGCTCGCGCCCCGGATGTCCTGGCCGGACGCCATGGGCATGGTCGTGCTGGCAGGCCTCGTCGTGATGCTGCTGGTCGCCACCGGGCTGCGCGAGCGCGTGATGAACGCCGTGCCGTTCGGGCTGCGCAAGGCCATCGCCATCGGTATCGGCCTGTTCATCATGCTGATCGGCCTGGTCGACTCCGGCTTCGTCTCCCGCATCCCGGACGCCGCCCAGACGACCGTCCCGCTCCAGCTCGGTGGCGACGGACACCTCAACGGCTGGCCGGTGCTGGTCTTCGTCCTCGGCGCGCTGCTCACCCTCGCGCTGATCGTGCGCAACGTGCCCGGCGCGATCCTGATCTCGATCGTCACGATGACGGTCCTCGCGGTGATCATCAACGCCGTCGCGACGGTCCCGTCCTGGGGTCTGACCACCCCGAAGTGGCCCGGCAACCCGGTCGCCACCCCGGACTTCGGCCTGATCGGGAAGTTCAGCCTGTTCGGCGGCTTCGACAAGGTCGGTGTGCTGACCGGCGTCCTGTTCGTCTTCACCGTGCTGCTGTCGTGCTTCTTCGACGCGATGGGCACGATCATGGGCGTCTCCGACGAGGCGAAGCTCACCGACGCCGAGGGTCAGATGCCCGGCATCAACAAGGTCCTCTTCGTCGACGGCATCGCGGTCGCGGCGGGCGGCGCCAGCTCCTCCTCGGCGACCACCTGCTTCGTGGAGTCCACGGCGGGCGTCGGCGAGGGCGCGCGCACCGGCTTCGCGAACGTCGTCACGGGTGCGCTCTTCGCCGTCGCGCTGTTCCTGACGCCCGTAGCCACGATGGTCCCGTCGCAGGCGGCCACCCCGGCGCTGCTCGCGGTGGGCTTCCTGATCCTGGCCGGCTCGGTCAAGGAGATCGACTGGGCCGACCACACGATCGCGATCCCGGCCTTCGTCACGATGGTGATGATGCCCTTCACCTACTCGATCACCAACGGCATCGGGATGGGCTTCATCACCTTCGTGGTCCTGCGGCTGGTCGCCGGGCGCGGACGCGAGATCCCGGTGGCCATGTACGTCGTCGCGGCGGTCTTCGGCTTCTACTACCTGATGCCGGCGCTGGGCCTGACGTGACCGGTGTGTGCGCGAGTTCCGGTCACGGAACCCCGTAGAACTTCTCTGTCTCCTCGACTGCGGTCTGGAACCGCTCGTCGAAGTCGTCGCGGATGAGCGTCCGGACCACGTAGTCCTGGACGCTCATTCCCCGTTTGGCCGCATGGTCGCGGAGCCGGTCGAGCAGCTCCCCGTCTATCCGCAGGCTGAGCACGCTGGTCCCCATGGAGACGAGGGTCGCGGGAGCACCGCGGGGTGTGCGTCGCTTTTCCGTTCTGGCTCACTCGTACGGGTGACGGATGGGTTCGGTGACGGGGGTCATGGGCATCTGCCGTGTCGCAGGTGGTCTTTAGGTAGGGTAATGAGTTACGCTAATGACATGCCGGACCTCACCCATGGCGACGACGCAGCCGCCGTGAACTCGCTTCGATCAGCTGTCATGCGGCTGTCACGCCGACTCAAGCACCAACGGGTCGACGAGTCGCTGAGCCCCACCGAGATGTCGGTGCTGGGCACCCTGTCGAACTGCGGCAGTGCCACCCCGGGCGAACTCGCCCGCAAGGAGCACGTCCAGCCGCCGTCGATGACCCGCATCGTCGCGCTGCTGGAGGCCAAGGGACTGGTCCGGCTGGAGCCGCACCCCGAGGACCGGCGCCAGAAGGTCGTCACCAAGACCGAGCAGGCCGAGGCCATGCTCGAGGAGAGCCGCGCCAAGCGCAACGCCTTCCTGGCCACGCTGGTCGAGGACCTCGACGAGGACGAGTGGGCGAAACTCCGCGCCGCCGCCCCCGTGCTGGAGAAGCTCGCACACCTGTAAGCAGTGCCACCAAGGAGGCGACCCTTTTGAGTTCGGGACCCGGAGCAGACTCCGCCCCCGCACCGTCCACCCACGAATCCCCGCCCACCCCCGACACGGCCCGCGCCAAGTCCTCGATGTTCTCCTCCCTCCGGGTCAGGAACTACCGCCTGTTCTTCTCCGGCCAGGTCGTCTCCAACATCGGCACCTGGATGCAGCGCATCGCCCAGGACTGGCTGGTCCTCAGCCTCACCGGCTCCGCGACCGCCGTCGGCGTCACGACGGCCCTGCAGTTCCTGCCGATGCTGCTCTTCGGCCTCTACGGCGGTGTCCTCGTCGACCGGCTGCCCAAGCGCCGCACGCTGCTGTTCACGCAGTCCTCGATGGGCCTCATCGGACTCGCGCTCGCCACCCTCACCCTCTCCGGCCACGTCCAGGTCTGGCACGTCTACCTCGCCGCCTTCGCCGCAGGACTGGCCACGGTCATGGACAACCCGGCCCGCCAGTCCTTCGTCTCCGAGATGGTCGGCCCGGACCAGCTGCAGAACGCGGTCAGCCTCAACTCCGCGAACTTCCAGTCCGCCCGCCTGGTCGGCCCCGCCGTCGCGGGCCTGATGATCACCGGCGTCGGCACCGGCTGGGCGTTCCTCTTCAACGGCCTGTCCTTCGTCGCGCCCATCACCGGACTGCTCCTGATGAAGGCCCGCGAACTGCACGTCGTCGAGCGCGCCCCGCGCGCCAAGGGCCAGCTGCGCGAAGGACTCCAGTACGTCGCCGGCCGCCCCGACCTGATGTGGACCATCGTCCTGGTCGGCTTCATCGGCACCTTCGGCTTCAACTTCCCGGTGTACCTCTCGGCCTTCGCGGACGACGTCTTCCACGCGGGAGCGGGCTCCTACAGCCTCTTCAACACGCTGATGGCGGTCGGTTCCCTGGGCGGCGCCCTGCTCGCGGCCCGGCGCGGCACGGCCAAGATGCGGGTGATGATCGCGGCGGCGGTCGCCTTCGGCGCGATGGAACTCGCCGCGGCGGCGGCCCCCAGCCTCTGGCTCTTCGCCCTGCTCATGGCCCCGATCGGCATGTTCGGCATGACGGTCAACGTCACCGCCAACACCGGCATCCAGATGAGCACCGACCCGGCCATGCGCGGCCGGGTGCTCGCCCTCTACATGATGGTCTTCCTCGGCGGCTCCCCGGTGGGGGCGCCGATCGCCGGCTGGGTCACGGACGCGTACGGCGTCCGCGCGGGCCTCGCGGTGGGCGGCGCGATCTCGGCCGTCGCGGCCGTGACGATCGGCCTGATCCTGGCCCGCGTCGGCAACCTCCGCCTCTCGGTCGGCTGGAACCGCGGCCACCCGCACGTCCGCTTCGAACCGCGCGAGCAGCGGGAGAAGCTGGCGGCGGTGGCCTGACGGCCGTCCCCGGCCCGCGAGTTGGCCGGGTGATCCCTTCCCTGGAAGGGTGACGCCATGAGACTCTTCGCGGCGCTGTTGCCACCGGAGCGGGTGCTGGCCGAACTCGGTTCCGTGGTGGACGAGTTGAGGCTGCTGCCGGGGGCGGACGCGCTCCGCTGGACCGGCCGCCCGGGGTGGCACTTCACGCTCGCCTTCTACGGCGAGGTCGACGACGCCGTCGTACCGGAACTGTCGGCCGGGCTGGAGCGGGTGGCGCGGGGGAGCGAGCCGTTCGGTCTGGCGGTGCGCGGGGGTGGGCAGTTCGGGGACGGGCGGGCGTTGTGGGCAGGGGCGGAAGGGGAGTTGGCGGCGCTGCGGCTGCTGGCCGAGCGGTGCGAGGGTGCTGCCCGGGAGGCGGGCGTGGGGATGCGGGAGCACCGGCGTTACCGGCCCCATCTGACCGTGGCGCGGAGCCGGGAGGCGGTGGACGTGAGGCCGTGTCTGGAGCGGCTCGACGGCTTCGCGGGCGCGGCGTGGACGGTGGGGGAGCTGGTTCTCGTGCGCAGCAATCTGCCGGGGGCGGAGACGGGGGCGGGGACGGGCGAGGAACCCCGGTACGAGGCGGTCGCCCGCTGGGTGCTCGGGGCGGGCGGTTAGGCTCGGCGCGTGGACCCCAAAACCCGGAACCGGATCATGGCCGGTGCGCTTGTGCTGTTGTTCGTCGTCGTAGGGCTTGCGGCGGCCCTCGGCAAGTGAGGACCGGGGAACCGCGGATCGGCGTTCGGCTCCGCCGCGTGCGAGCTGGTCGCGCCCACGCGGCGGAGCCACGGAATGTCACAGTCCCGCGCCCCTTCGAGGGGCGCTGTCCTCACCTTGTCACCAGGCGAAGGCCTCCGGCGACGGGCCGGGACCCGGGAAGATCTCGTCCAGTGAGGCGAGGATCTCCTCGCTCAGCTCCAGCTCCACGGCCCGCAGCGCGGACTCCAGCTGCTCGGCGGTGCGCGGGCCGACGATCGGGCCGGTCACGCCGGGGCGGGTGAGCAGCCAGGCCAGGGCGGCCTCGCCGGGCTCGATCCCGTGCTTGTCGAGCAGATCCTCGTACGCCTGGATCTGGGCGCGGGAGGTCGGGTTGGCGAGGGTGTCGGCGGCCCGGCCGGAGGCGCGGCGACCGCCCTGGACCTCCTTCTTGATGACCCCGCCCAGCACTCCGCCCTGCAGCGGCGACCAGGGGATGACCCCGAGGCCGTACTCCTGCGCGGCCGGGATGACCTCCATCTCGGCGCGGCGCTCGGCGAGGTTGTAGAGGCACTGCTCGCTGACCAGGCCGATGGTGCCGCCGCGGCGGGCGGCGATCTCGTTGGCCTGGGCGATCTTGTAGCCGGGGAAGTTGGAGGACCCGACGTAGAGGATCTTGCCCTGCTGGATGAGGGTGTCGATCGCCTGCCAGATCTCCTCGAAGGGCGTCGCCCGGTCGATGTGGTGGAACTGGTAGATGTCGATGTAGTCGGTCTGCAGCCGCTTGAGGCTGGCGTCGACCGCGCGCCGGATGTTCACGGCGGAGAGCTTGTCGTGGTTGGGCCAGGCCTCGCCGTCGGCGGCCATGTTGCCGTAGACCTTGGTGGCGATGACCGTCTTGTCGCGGTGGTCGGGGCTCTTGGCGAACCAGCTGCCGACGATCTCCTCGGTGCGGCCCTTGTTCTCGCCCCAGCCGTAGACATTGGCGGTGTCGAAGTAGTTGATGCCCGCGTCCAGCGCCGCGTCCATGATCGCGTGGCTGTCCGCCTCGTTCGTCTGCGGTCCGAAGTTCATGGTGCCGAGGACCAGTCGGCTGACCTTGAGGCCTGTGCGTCCGAGCTGCGTGTACTTCATGAGTACTTAGCCAACGACTTCGAGTGCGCTCTATGCAAGGGGGGTCAGTCGCGGGGGAACTCGGCGGTGGTGAGGGTGAGGCCGACCACGGTGTCGGTGAGATCCATGTCGTCGCCGAAGGCCACCTTCGTCTCGGTCGTGTAGTCGTCGCCCTTGGGGTGGGTGTAGATGTGGCAGCGGCCCTGGTACGGGTCGGCGATGACGTAGACCGGGACTTCGGCGAGGGCGTACGCGGCCTTCTTCGGGCCGTAGTCGTTGACGGCGGTGCCCTTGGAGATGACCTCGGCGACGAACTCGACGTCCTGGTGGCGCCAGCCCCCGCCCTCCGCCTTCTCGGCACCCTCGGTCATCACCGTCACGTCGGTCGCGAATCCGTTGAGGTGACCCGGGTAGTCGATACGGACGTCGGACTTCACGCGCTTCCGGGGGTACTTGGCCCGTAGCTGCTCGTAGATGTCCGCGATGATCTCCCAGTGGGTGTCCCGCTGTGGCGACATGAAGACGGTCCCCTCGACGATCTCGACCTTGTATCCCTCGGGGGCGGGCATCTTCTCGATCCGCTCGAACAGCTCGTCGAGCGTGATCTCGTCGTCGCTCTTGGCCATCGCGATCCTGTCTTCGAGGACGGTCATCCTGGCGCTCCTCCCCGGCCGCCCTCCGCACGAGTGCAGCCGCGCGGTACAACGATACGCACGGTGACCGGGAGACGTGGTGATCACGCCATCGTCACCGTCGTTATTCGGTTGCCGCCCCGACCCCCACCCCCGACCCTGTTCCCCGTGACCCACCCCACGGACACGGACACGTACTTCATCTGCGCCACCCCCCGAACCGGCAGCTCCCTCCTCCTCGGTCTGCTCGACTCCACCGGGGTCGCCGGGCACCCTCAGGCCTACTTCCGGTCGCCGGACGAGGTGGCGTGGGCCGAGCGGTGGGAGATGGCGCATACGCCTCAAGGGGCCCTGGATTACGGGGATTTCGTGCGGGCCGCGCTGGCGGAAGGCCGGACCGGCAACGGGGTCTTCGGGGCCAAGCTCATGTGGGGGACGCACGCCGAGCTGACCGACCGGCTGGCCGGACTCCACCCCGACCTCGCCGGAGACGAACCGCGGCTGCTGGAGCGGGAGTTCGGGCGGGTGCGGTTCGTGTACCAGTACCGGGACGACGTCCTCGCCCAGGCCGTCTCATGGCTGCGGGCCGAGCAGACCGGGGTCTGGTTCCTCGGTGGGAAGGGCGAGATCAGCGGAGGCGGAGGTGACGTCGATGCTCGACCCCGCTTCGACCGTGCCGCCATCACCCGCATCCTGCGCACCATCGAGGAGCACAACGCCGGGTGGGAGCGCTGGTTCGAGGTCTACGGCATCCAACCGCATCGCATCCGGTACGAGGACCTCTCCGCCGACCCGCACGCCGTGACGCACGGTGTCCTCGACTTCCTCGGGCTCGCCCTGCCGTCCGGAGGGCGGATCACTCCGAGTCACCGGCGCCAGGCCGATCAGCTCAATCAGGAGTGGGCCGCCCGCTATCGGCTGCCGGCCGAGGTCACCGCGTCGAAGTCAAAGGCGTCACCGTCGGCGCCGCCCTCCCCGTCGTCATCGTCGTAGTACTCCTCCCCCCACCCCCACGCCTGATGCATCGCCCCCGCGAACGCCGCCGCGATCTTGTGCTCGCCGGACGCGTTCGGGTGGGTGCCGTCGTAGGTGTCGTGGTTGACGTCGTACGACTCGGGGAGGGAGGCCAGGAGGAGGGGTGAGCGTGGGTCGTCGAGGTCGGCGACGGCCTTCGCCTGGAGTTCGTTGAAGAGGGTGACCTCGGCGCCGAAGGGGGCGTCCGTGAGGGCGCGGATGTTCGGGATCACCGGCAGGAAGACCATGCGGACGGACGGCTTCGCGGCGCGGGCCTCGGCCACGAAGGCCCGTACGTTGTCGGTGGTCTGCCGTGCGTTCGTGTAGAAGCCCAGGTCGATCAGGCCCAGCGCGACGAGCAGGACGTCGGCCCGGCAGCCGCGTACCGCCTCGCCGATCAGCGGGACCATGTGCAGCCAGCCCTCGCCCCAGCCGGCCAGGTGGGCGCGGGGGAAGTCCGGGTCGGCGTACTCGTACGAGGTCGGCGTGTCCGTCGCCTTGTCGTAGAGCGTCTCGCGCGGGCCGACCAGCGTGAAGGGGCCGCCGTATGTGTCGCGCAGGTGCTGCCACATCCGGTAACGCCATGTGTGTTCGCCGGCGCTTCCGATCGTCTGGGAGTCGCCGACGGGCATGAACCTGAGCATCCGCTCATGATGGACGATCGACGGCGGCCGGAGGGCCGGGCGGGGTGTGAGGCCTGCCACCCCGCAGAGGCCCGGCAGCCGCCGGGACCCGCCACCCCGCCGCAACGCGGGCGCGGGATGGCAGGCTTGGGGCATGCGCCGACCGTTCGCCCTCATCGCCGGGGTCCTGCTCGTGGGTGCCTTCGCGCTCCCCGCTTCCGCCGCCGACGGTGACAAGGGATTCACCATCAAGGACTCACGCATCACGGAGTCCAGCGGTCTCGCCGCCTCCCGCCTGCACCCCGGCATCTACTGGACCCACAACGACAGCGACGACGGGCCCTACCTCTACGCCGTCGACAGCGCCACCGGCGAGACCGTCGCCCGGCTCACGCTCACCGGGATCGGCTCGCCGCGTGACGTCGAGGCGATCTCCATCGGGCCCGACAACCAGATCTACGTCGGCGACATCGGCGACAACCTCGGCGGCACCTGGCCGTACGTGTGGATCTATCAGCTGCCCGAGCCGAAGGTGCTCAAGGACCAGACCCTGCGGGCCACGCAGTACGTCGTGAAGTACTCGGACGGGCCCCGCAACGCCGAGTCGCTCGTCGTCGACCCCAAGACCGGCCGCGCGTACATCATCGACAAGAACGAGGACGGCGGGCACCTGTACGAGGGCCCCGCGAAGCTCTCCGCCTCCGGCACCAACATCTTCAAGCCCGTCGCCACGGTCGACCTCTGGGCCACCGACGCGGCCATCTCCCCGAACGGCCAACAGCTCGCCGTACGCGGCTACTTCGGCGGCATCTACTACGACTGGAACGGCGGGAGGATCAAGCGCGCGGGCCGCCTCAACGTGCCCCTCCAGGGCCAGGGCGAGTCCGTCACCTACACCGACGACGGCACCAAGTTGATGTACGGCAGCGAGGGCTCCGACAGCTCGGTGCAGGCGGAGGACGCGCCCGGCGGGTCTTCGTCGGGCTCGTCCAAGTCGCCGTCCGGGGGCGGGAGTTCGGCGAGCGGTGACGACGGCTCCGCCACGGACGGCAAGCTCAAGGTCGGCGTGGTGGCCGTGGCCGTGGTGGCGGCCGTTTTCGGGCTACGACGGCTGTTCCGCCGTAACTGACGGGCTGAGGCGGGCGGTTGACTCCGAAGCCGCCGGGGTGGTGAACGCCTCGCCGTCCCGCTTCGCCCGTACGCACAGCCAGACGTAGGCCAGGTCGAGCACGCTGCACATGATGCCGAGGCCGAGCAGGAACCCGTTGTGGTCGAGGGCGCCGAAGAGGATCGTGGGCGCGAGCGTGCCCAGCCACTTGGCCACCGCGATCGTCACCGACTGACCGCGCAGTCCGCGCCGCGCGACGAACATCGCGATGAACAGGCCCGACATCAGCAGGTTCTGGAGAAACGCCGAGTAGCCGGCCCCGTCGTCCGCGCCGAACCGCGCCAGGAACAGCCACTGCACGGCGAACGACATGGCGAACAGCACCACGCCCCAGCCGACGAACATCCACCGGGTGACGAAGGCCGGGAACTCGGCGCGCCCGAACCGGAAGAACGTGTAGACGATCACGACGTCCGCGAGGCCCCACACCAGGTTGACACCGGCCTGCGCCGACGGATCCACGGCCAGGCCGCGCACCGCATACGTCCACTCCCAGGCGAAGTTGAGCCCCAGCGCCACGGCCGGGATGGCGTAGGTGCGGTCGCGGAGCCCGGTCCGGCTCGCATCGATGTACACGATCGTCCAGGCGATGCCGCTCACGAGCGTGAGGAACATGTGCATCGGGTTCGTCTCCTGTCGTGGGCTCGTTCTGAGCATTCAGGCAGGGCGACCGTAGGACAAGAAGAAGCGCCCCGCAGTTGGTTCGCGGGGCGCTTCTCCTCGTCCTGGACGAAGGACGACTACAGCTTCTCGGTCACAGCTTCTCGATGACGTAGTCGACGCACTTCGTCAGCGCCTCGACGTCCGCCGGGTCGATCGCCGGGAACATCGCCACGCGCAGCTGGTTGCGGCCCAGCTTGCGGTACGGCTCGGTGTCGACGACGCCGTTGGCGCGCAGCACCTTCGCGACCGCGGCCGCGTCGATCTCGTCGGCGAAGTCGATCGTGCCGATGACCTGGGAGCGCTTGGTGGCGTCCGCGACGAACGGGGTCGCGTACTTGGACTCCTCCGCCCAGCTGTACAGGCGGGTCGAGGAGTCCTTCGTGCGGGACGTCGACCAGGCCAGACCGCCCTGGCCGTTGATCCACTTCAGCTGCTCGTTGAGGAGGAACAGCGTGGCGAGGGCGGGGGTGTTGTACGTCTGGTTCTTGCGGGAGTTGTCGATCGCCGTCGGCAGCGAGAAGAACTCCGGGACGTGGCGGCCGGACGCGTGGATCCGCTCCGCGCGCTCGATCGCGGCCGGCGAGAAGACGCCGATCCACAGGCCGCCGTCGGAGGCGAAGGACTTCTGGGGGGCGAAGTAGTAGACGTCCGTCTCGGTCACGTCCACCGGGAGGCCGCCCGCGCCGGACGTGGCGTCGACCAGGACCAACGCGCCCTCGTCGGCTCCCGCGACCCGCTTGATGGGCGCTGCCACGCCCGTCGAGGTCTCGTTGTGCGTGAAGGCGTAGACGTCCACGCCCGCCTCCGCGGCCGGCTCCGGGTGGGTGCCGGGGTCGGAGGCGATGACGGTCGGCTCGGCCAGCCAGGGGGCCAGCTTGGCCGCCTTGGCGAACTTCGAGCTGAACTCGCCGAAGGTCAGGTGCTGCGACTTGTTCTCGATCAGACCGTGCGTCGCCACGTCCCAGAAGGCCGTGGAGCCGCCGTTGCCGAGGACGACCTCGTAGCCCTCGGGGAGGGAGAACAGGTCGGAGATGCCCGCGCGCACCTCGCCGACGAGGTTCTTCACCGGAGCCTGCCGGTGGGAGGTGCCGAGGAGTGACGTACCGGTGGCGGCCAGGGCGTCCAGCGCCTCCGTCCGCACCTTGGAGGGACCCGCGCCGAAACGTCCGTCCGCGGGCTTGATGTCAGAGGGGATCTCGATCTCAGCCACGAGAGGGAGGTTAGCCGCTGGAGGAAACCTGGGTGAAACCTCGTCCGTC
Source organism: Streptomyces sp. NPDC092369 (assembly GCF_044755245.1). Lineage (NCBI taxonomy): Bacteria > Bacillati > Actinomycetota > Actinomycetes > Kitasatosporales > Streptomycetaceae > Streptomyces > Streptomyces sp. NPDC092369. The sequence goes on along the minus strand of NZ_JBIVQP010000006.1, from coordinate 429,279 downwards.
GGGTGAGACGACCCGGTGCAGCGTGGGAGAGGAACCGGTCGAAGCCGGGCCTCTCGTGGAATCCCGGCGTCCGCGTCACACTCTCGGTTAGCCGGGCAAAGGGGGACGGGCGATGGGCGATCTCGGCGATGGGCGGTACGAGTTACGCGAGCGGCTCGGCGGGGGTGGGATGGGGGATGTCTCACTGGCCTGGGACCGAGTCCTGGAACGGACTGTGGTGGTCAAGCTCCTGCGACCTCAGCATCTGGGCGACCAAGAGATGAGGAACAGGTTTCTGCGGGAGGTGCGGATCACCGCCGGCCTGGAACACGAGAACATCGTGCGGGTCTACGACACCGGGTGGACCGAGGGCGAAGGACATCGCGGCATGTTCCTCGTCATGGAACGGCTGGATGGCACGTCACTGCACCAGCGCATCGAAAGCAACCGCCGGGGCCTGTCGGTGCCGGACGTGGTCCGCTGGGGCGGGCAGATCTGTCGGGCTTTGGAGGCGGCACACGCGCGTGGACTCGTGCACCGGGATCTCAAACCGGCCAACGTTCAGATCACCGAGGGTGGCAAGGCGGTTCTGCTCGACTTCGGCATCGCCTGCTTCCAGGAGGACGATGAGGGGCGCACCCAGATCACTCCGGTCGGCTGGATCGTCGGGACGAGGCCGTACATGTCCCCGGAACAGAGCCGGGGCGAGCGGGTGAGCGCGGCCTCGGACCTGTATTCGCTGGGATGTGTGCTGTACGAGATGTTGACCGGGCGGCCGCCGTTCACTGAGGACGACGGCGATGTTCTGTGGCTGCACCGGAAGAGCGTTCCGGTTGCGCCCGCGGCGCGTCGCTGGGACAGCGCGATCCCGCAGAAGCTGGACGAGCTCGTCATGAACCTCCTTGAGAAGAGGCCACAGAGGCGCCCGGCCTCGGCCGCGGCGGTGCGCCAGGCGCTCAGGGAGGTCGCGTCGGCGGGTGAGCGGCAAGGAGCGCAACCGAAGAGCGAGGGGCTGCGATCCGAGTCGCCGTTCGGGGCGGATCAGGGGGCGCGGTCCGGATGGCCCGGGCCTGATCAGGGGGTGCCGGAGGGGCCACCCGGGCCAGGACAGTGGCGGTTCGCGACCGCCCAGGTTCCGCCGCAGGGCGGGCGGCCCGCGCCCGCACCCGAACCGCGGGCACCGCGTCCCGACCCGTCGTCGCCCGTTGCCTACGTGTCGCACGTCGAACGCCACCAGGTGGCATACGAGATCACCAGCGCAGGCCTGGTCGCGGGCCTCGGTACGTTCGGTCTGCTCCTGGGGGCCGGCGGGGTCGCCGCGGGGGCGTCGCTGATCTGGGGCCTGGTGGCGCTGGGCGGTCTTCTGGTGGTCGGGACGGTCGCTCAGGTCGCGGTGTTCGACGCCGAAGGGGAAGCGGCCGGCTGTCTCATGATGCTGATCCTCATCAGTCTGCTGATCGGGAGTGTCTGGCTGGTGGCCGCGAGAGGTAATTTCCGCTGGTACGCGGATCTCGGCATCGGGCTGGGGATCTGTGTGGCGGTCGGCATCCTGACGTTGTTCGCCGGGGTGGTGGGCGCCGAGACGGGAGTGAGTGAGGGTGCGCCTGCGGCGACGGTGCTGAACACGATGTTGTTCGCCTGTCTCGGCTGCGCCCTGTTCGCGGTGCACTTCGACTTCACTTGGTGGACCGCCCTGTTGACAGGGTTGGGGCTCGGTGCGGGAGGCGTCTTCACGACGACCTTGCTGTTCGGCTTCCTCGATCTTCTCTGCGACTTCTGACAGTGACGTCATTCCGTACTGCCGGAACCGACCTTGCCTCGTCACTGTCGGTGGTCGGATGCATGCTGGACGCATGACGGAACTCCAGGCAGCGCTCCGCAAGGCCGTCCGCGGCGAGGTGCGCTTCGACGTCACCGCCCGTGCGCTGACCACCATGGACGCGTCCAACTACCGCCGGGTCCCGCTCGGGGTCGTCGCCCCGCGGGACGCCGACGACGTGGCCGCCGTACTGGAGGTGTGCCGGGAGCACGGAGTGCCTGTCGTCGCCCGCGGCGGAGGCACCTCCATCGCCGGGCAGGCCACCGGCACCGGGGTCGTACTGGATTTCACCCGGCACATGAACCGCATGGTGACGCTCGACCCCGAGGCGCGGACCGCCGTCGTCCAGCCCGGGCTCGTCCTCGACCGCCTGCAGGAGGCCGCCGCTCCGCACGGGCTGCGCTTCGGGCCCGATCCCTCCACGCACAGCCGCTGCACGCTCGGCGGGATGATCGGCAACAACTCCTGCGGCTCGCACAGCGTGGCGTGGGGGACGACCGCCGACAGCGTGCGTGAGCTGGACGTCGTCACCGCGCGCGGGGAGCGGCTGCGGCTCGGGCAGGAGTGGGCCGGGGCGCCGCAGGGGCTGCGAGCGCTGGTGAAGGGGGAGTTGGCGCGGCTGCGGACCGGGTTTCCGGAGCTGCCCCGCCGTATCTCCGGGTACGCGCTGGACGCGTTGCTGCCGGAGAAGGGCGCCGATGTCGCCCGTTCCTTCTGCGGGAGCGAGGGCACGCTCGGCATTCTCACGGAGGCGGTCGTAGGGCTCGTAGAGGCGCCACGCGCGCGTGCGCTGGCCGTGCTGGGCTACGCCGATGAGGGCGCCGCCGCCGAGGCCGCGGCCGGGTTGCTGCCCCACCACCCCCTGACCGTCGAGGGGATGGCCGCCGATCTGGTGCCCGCGGACGCGGTCGGGCTGCCGCGCGGCGGGGCCTGGCTGTTCGTGGAGACGGGCGGGGACACGGAAGGGGAGGCACGCGCGCGTGCGGAGGCGATCGTGCGGGCCGCCGACGTCGTCGACGCGCTCGTCGTCACCGACGCCGGCGGGCAGCGGGCGCTGTGGCGGATCCGGGAGGACGCGAGCGGTACGGCGACGCGGATGCCGGACGGCAGCGAGGCGTGGCCGGGGTGGGAGGACTGCGCGGTGCCGCCGGCCCGACTGGGCGCGTATCTGCGGGATTTCCGGGGGCTGTTGACCTCGCACGGGCTGCGCGGGACGCCGTACGGGCACTTCGGGGACGGCTGCATCCACGTCCGCATCGACTTCGACCTGCTGACGGAGACGGGCATCGCCCGCTTCCGGCGCTTCTCGGAGGAACTCGCCGAAGTCGTCGTGGCGCACGGCGGATCACTGTCCGGGGAGCACGGGGACGGTCAGGCCCGGGCCGAGTTGCTCCCGAAGATGTACGGCGACGAGCTCGTCGATCTCTTTTCGCGCGTGAAGGGCGTCTGGGACCCCGACGACCTCCTCAACCCCGGCATGCTGGTCCGCCCCGCCCCCCTCGACGCCAACCTCCGCTTCGCCGTCCTGCCCCGCGAACCGGTCGACGTCGCCTTCGGTTATCCCTCCGACGGCGGCGACTTCTCGGCCGCGGTCCGCCGGTGCGTCGGGGTCGCGAAATGCCGTACGACGTCGGTGACCGGGTCCGCCGTCATGTGCCCGTCCTTCCGGGCCACCGGCGACGAGACGCACTCCACGCGCGGGCGGGCCCGGTTGCTGCACGAGATGCTCGCCGGTGAGGTGGTGACCGACGGCTGGCGCTCGGAGGAGGTGCGGGACGCGCTCGACCTGTGCCTGTCCTGCAAGGGGTGCCGCTCCGACTGCCCGGTCGAGGTCGACATGGCCACGTACAAGGCGGAGTTCCTGCACCACCACTACGCCGGCCGGCGCCGCCCGGCCGCCCATTACAGCATGGGCCGGCTGCCGGTCTGGCTGCGCTGGGTGGACCGTACGCGCACCGCGCCGATCGTCAACGCCCTCGCTTCCGTACGGCCGTTGGCGTGGGTGGCGAAGCGGCTGGGCGGGATCGCGCCGGAGCGGGGGATCCCGCGGGTGGCGACGCGGACGCTCAGCCGGTGGCTGCGGCGGCGGCTCAGGAAACGGGTGCGGACGTGGCGGGACGAGCTGCGGGCGGGCGGCCGGCCCGGCATCCCCGAGACGAGCGCCTTCCTCTGGCCGGACACCTTCACGGATCACCTCTCGCCGGAGGTCGGGCGGGCGGCAGTGAAGGTGCTGGAAGCGGCGGGAATCGGAGTCATGGAGCCGCCTACGCGACCGTGGCGCGTGCACCGGTTCGCCGACGGCGGGATCCAGGGCGTCAGCGTGCCCTCGCCGATCGGGCGCCGCCGGAGCCGGGTCTGCTGCGGACTGACGTATATCTCGACGGGTCAACTGGACCGCGCCCGCGCGGTGTTGCGGCACACCCTGGACCTGATGGAGCCCTTCCTGCTCCCGGAACTGGAGGAGGCGGAACAGACGCCGGTCGTCGTCCTGGAACCCAGCTGCGCCGCCGCTCTCCGCACCGACCTCCCCGAACTGCTCCACGACGACCCCCGTGCCGCCCGCCTCGCCGCCCGGGTCCTCACCTTCGCCGAGGCTCTCGAACGTCTCGCCCCCGACTGGACCCCGCCCCGCCTCGACCGCCCGGTCACCGGCCAGACCCACTGCCACCAGCACGCGGTCCTGGGTGACGCCCCCGACCGCCGCGTGCGCGCCGCCGCAGGCCTGACCGGTGAACTGAGCGGCGGGTGCTGCGGGTTGGCGGGCAACTTCGGCTTCGAGCGCGGCCACTACGAGGTGTCCGTGGCGTGCGCCGAGGACCAACTGCTGCCCGCGGTACGGGAGTCCCCGGCCGACGCGGTGGTCCTGGCGGACGGGTTCTCGTGCCGTACGCAGCTGGAGCAGGTGGGCGGGGTGCGGGGGCGGCATCTGGCGGAGGTGCTGGCGGAGGGACTGGAGGGGCAGTGAGGTGACCTCGGTGTACGAACGTGGGCGGGCGGCCGTGGTCACATCGCCGGACCGGCGTCCGTGACAGCGCGGGGCAGGCTCGCCCGTAGTTCCCACTGGCCGGAGCCCGTGGCGCCGGCCCGGAACGTACCGTCGAGTGCCTCAACGCGTTCGCGCAGGCCGATCAGGCCGAAACCGCCGCGGCCGCCCGTGGGGTGGTCAGCCGGGTGGAGCCTCGCGCTGTTGGTCACCGTCACCCGCAGCCACTCCGGATCGGCGTCCAGGCGTACGGTCACCCGCTCGCCCGGAGCATGCCGCATCACATTGGTGAGAGCCTCTGTGACCACCCGCAGTACGGTCGCCTCGACCTCCGGGCTGAACCGGCCGGTGCGGGCCGCGGCGCTCGCCTCCAGCCGGGCCGCCGGGGCGTCGGGCCGGTGCCGGCAGAACTCGCTGACCAGATCGCCGAGTTCGGCCAGGAGGTCGCCCGGGCGCAGCGCCTGATGGCCTTCCTCGCGCAGCACCCGCACCAGGCGCCGCATCGACTCCAGCGTCTCCGTGCCGGACCGGGCGATGGCGTCCAGGGCCGGCTCGACCTTCTCCGGCGCGGTCGCGTGGACGGTCCTGGCCGCGTTGGCCTGCACGATGATGCCCGTCATGTGGTGGGCGATCAGATCGTGCAGATCCCGGGCCAGCGCCAGCCGCTCGGCCTGTCGTACATCACGCACGGCACGCTGCCGGCGAGCCTCGGTCGCGCGGACCAGACAGCCCATGGCGATGCCCAGCGAGAGCATGATCGTGACCATGTAGGTGCCCGCGACGAAGCCGTCCAGCGTCCGGGTGCGCACCGTCTGCATCAGCAGGCAGACGGCCGGCGCGGCGACGGTCCACACCATGGGCCGTACGGGATGGACCTGGGCGATCGCCCGAATGATCAGGAACAGCAGCGCGAAGGCCTCCAGGTAGCCGACGTCCGTCCCGCTCACCGGCACGAACAGGCACAGGACGCTGACCGTGAAGGACACAGCCGCCACACCCAGGGCCCGGGCCGGGAAGGACAGCGGGTAGCGGGCGTTGGGCAGCGCGAGGGCGACCAGGGGACCGGTGACGAACACCGGCAGCCACGTCGTGGGCGCGATCGGCGGCTCGGTCACGAACACCAGCACCAGGATGTCGGCCGCCCACAGCAGGCCCAGGGAGACCACCGCGGCGGCGGCGATGACGCGCCGGATACCGGTCGAAAACGGAAACGTCCAGTCCACACCGCCAGCGTAAGGAGCCGGACCGTTCCCGCGGTGTCGGCCGGATGGCCGACACCGCGCGCCCCACTACGTACCCAGGGCTGACGCCGGGCCGTCACGGCCCACCGCAGCATGGCTGACGGGGACGGGGGTGTGTGCCGCGGCCTGTGGGGACGGTGCCCGGCACCTCGGCGGAGTTCCGGGCGAGCGGCCCAGGCCCCGCCCCCCTGCCCGTCCTCGGGCTGGCTCGCCCTTCCTCCCCCTTGTTCTCCCGCCCCCCTTGTTCTCCCGTCCCCTTGTTCCCCCGTTCCTCCTCTCGTTCTCTCGTTCCTGACGTACGGAGTTGTCTTTCTCATGGCTACATTTCTGCACCGGCTCGGGCGCGGCGCGTTCCGGCGCCGCCGGCTGACCCTGCTGCTCTGGGCGGTCGTACTCGGCATCGCGGGCGCCGCGGCGGCGGGCAGCGGCAGCGGGAGCGGCGACTCGAACGTCACCCTGCCGGGCATCGAGGCGCAGAAGGCGTACGACGTGCTCGACGAGAAGTTCCCCGCGGCCAACGCCGACGGGGCGAGCGCCCGTGTCGTCGTGCGGGCGCCCGACGGGAAGAAGCTGGCCGACAGCGGTCCGCGGGCCGAGGTCAGGTCGCTGCTCGCCGACCTGAAGGACTCCTCGCCGCGCGTCGCCGCGGTCGCCGACCCGTTCGTGGCCAGGACCATCAGCGCCGACGGCACCACCGGCTACGCCCAGGTCACCTACAAGGCCAAGGCCACCGACCTGACCGACGCCGACCACAACCGTCTCGACGACGCCCTCGACGACGCACGCGGACACGGCCTGACCGTCGAGGCGTCCGGCAGCGCGCTGGCGCCCGCCGCGGAGGCCGCTTCCTCCGAGGCGATCGGGTTCCTGCTCGCCGCGCTGATCCTGGTCGTCACCTTCGGCTCGTTCATCGCCGCCGGCCTGCCGCTGCTGACCGCGGTGGTCGGCGTCGGCCTCACCATGGGCGCGATCACCGCGCTCACCGCCGCCCTCGACCTCAACAGCAGCACCTCGGCCCTGGCGACCATGCTGGGCATCGCGGTGGGCATCGACTACGCCCTGTTCATCGTCTCCCGCTACCGCTCCGAACGGGCCGCGGGTCACGAGGCCAGCGAGGCCGCCGCCCGGGCGAACGGCACCGCCGGTTCCGCAGTGGTCTTCGCCGGTCTGACCGTCGTCATCGCCCTGGTCGGCCTGGCCGTGGTGAACCTGCCCATCCTCACGGCCATGGGCCTGGCGGGCGCCGGTGCCGTCGTCGTCGCCGTCCTGGTCGCCATCACCCTGGTCCCGGCCCTGCTCGGCTTCGCCCCCGAGCGCGTCCTGGGCCGGGCCTCCCGCAAGAAGTCCGGTCAGGAGTCCCGTCCGAAGACCACCGCCTCGAAGCTGCCGGCGGCCGAGCGCTGGGCGGCCTTCGTGCTGCGCCGCCCATGGCAGGTCCTGCTCTTCTCGGTCCTCGGCCTCGGTGTGATCGCGCTGCCCGCGACCAAGCTCGAACTGGGCCTGCCCGACGACAGCTCCAAGCCCACCTCCACCACGGAGCGCAAGGCCTACGACATGCTTGCCGAGTCGTTCGGACCCGGGTTCAACGGCCCGTTGATGCTCGTCGTCAGCGGCGGCGACCCGGCGGCCACGAAGACCGCGGTCGCTCAACTCGACCGCGGTGTCAAGGACTTGACGGACGTCGCGGCCGTCACCCCGGCCACCTACAACCCTGCCGGCGACACCGCGATGGTCACCGTCGTCCCCAAGAGCTCCCCGTCGAGCGAGCAGACCAAGGACCTCGTCCACAGCATCCGCGACCGGGCCCAGGGCGTCGAGACGGCCACCGGTGCGCAGGCCCTGGTCAGTGGCACCACCGCGATGAACATCGACGTCGCCGCGAAGTTCTCCGCCGCGATCGTCCCCTACCTGGCGCTCGTCGTCGGCCTGGCCTTCCTGGTCCTGATCCTGGTCTTCCGCTCGATCCTGGTGCCGCTCAAGGCGGCGCTCGGGTTCCTGCTCTCCGTCCTGGCTTCCCTCGGCGTGGTGGTCGCGGTCTTCCAATGGGGCTGGTTCCAGGATCTGTTCGGCCTGCAGACCACCGGCCCGGTCATGAGCCTCATGCCGATCCTCATGGTCGGCATCGTCTTCGGCCTCGCCATGGACTACCAGGTCTTCCTCGTCACCCGGATCCGCGAGGCCTACGTCCACGGCGCCGATTCGCGCACCGCGATCACCGAGGGTTTCCGGCACAGCGGCAAGGTCGTCATGGCCGCAGCGCTGATCATGACCGGTGTCTTCGGCGGCTTCATCGGCGGCGCCGACGCCATGATCAAGTCGCTCGGCCTCGGACTGGCCGCGGCGGTGATCTTCGACGCGTTCGTGGTCCGCATGACCATCGTGCCCGCCGTCCTGGCCCTGCTCGGCCAACGGGCCTGGTCCCTGCCCGGCTGGATCGACCGGCGGCTGCCGCACGTCGACATCGAGGGCGAGAAGCTCGGCGCGATCCCGGCCCCCTCCGAACCCGGCCACAGGGACGCCGACTTCACTCCCACCCACTGAGCCGTGCCCTTGAGGCGGGGCTCGTAGGCTGGCGGGCTCAGTCACCGTAAGGAGCCCCGCCTGTGACCGCCCTCCGCCTCCGGCCCATCACCCCCGAGGAACACCTCGCCTTCGTCGCCACGCTCCCCGCCGCCAGCCACATGCAGCTTCCCTCCTGGGGAGAGGTGAAGCCGGACTGGCGGGCGGAGAGCCTGGGGTGGTTCGAGGAGGGCGGGCGGCTCGCGGGGGTGGGGCTGGTGCTGTACCGGCCGTTGCCGAAGCTGAAGAGGTATCTCGCGTATCTGCCCGAGGGCCCGCTGATCGACTGGTCCGCGCCCGATCTCGTCGAGCGGTGGCTGACACCGATGCTCGCGTACCTGAAGGGACAGGGCGCCTTCTCGGTGAAGATGGGCCCGCCCGTCGTCGTACGCCGCTGGAGCGCGGACGCGGTGAAGGCGGCGATCGCCGACCCGGACGCCCACCGCCTGCGGGACGCCGAGCCGACCTCGTACGAACCGGGGGCCGTCGACCTCGCCGACCGGCTGCGCGGCTCGGGATGGCGGCAGGCCGAGCCGGGCGGCGAGGACGGCGGGTTCGCGGCGGGTCAGCCGAGATACGTCTTCCAAGTGCCGTTCGCCGGAAGGCCGTTGGCGGACATCCAGCGGGGCCTCAACCAGCAGTGGCGGCGCAACATCAAGAAGGCCGAGAAGGCGGGCGTGACGGTCGTCAGGGGCGGTTACGAAGACCTGCCCGCCTTCTACGAGTTGTACGCCGAGACAGCCGAGCGCGACCGGTTCATCCCGCGCCCGCTGCCGTACTTCCAGCGCATGTGGACCGCCCTCACCGGCGAGCACCCCGACCGGATGCGCCTCTACCTCGCCCACCACGACGGCGACGTCCTCGCCGCGGCCACGATGCTGACCGTCGGCGACCACGTCTGGTACTCCTACGGCGCCTCGACCGCACGCAAGCGCGAGGTCCAGCCCAACAACGCCATGCAGTGGCGCATGATGACCGACGCCCACGAACTCGGCGCCTCCGTATACGACTTCAGGGGCATCACCGACACCCTGGAGGAGTCCAACCACCTGCTGGGGCTGCTGCGGTTCAAGGCAGGCGCGGGCGGTGAGGCGATCGAGTACCTCGGCGAGTGGGACTTCCCGCTGAGCCGGGTGCTGCACAAGGCGCTGGAGCTGTACATGGCCCGCCGACCATAGGGACGCAATAACCACTGCCCAACCCTAGGAGACTGCACAACCCTAGGAGTTCGGAATGAGCCTCAAGAAGCTCGCCCCGCCGCCCCCGAAGCCCAAGTCGAAGGAGCTCCCGCCCCCGCCCCCGAAGCCGCGGAAGAAGCACCAGCCGAAGCCCCTGCCGAAGCCGCTGCCCGGCCAGGACAGCTGATCCGGCAGTAGAAGGAGGGCCGACCCACGCAGTCGGCCCTCTTTTCTTTCCTGAATTCACGGAGGGGACAATGGAAATGGCTGCGGGTGAGGTCGGCCTCGAATCCGAATACGAGGGGGAATGTGAAACTCCCACCATCAAGGACGTGTCGCGCGAGGGCCGGGTCGCGGACGGCGCGATCACGTCGGTGGTCGAGGAGTCCCAGGCGATCGAGGACACGGCGCGGGCGGCCGACGCGCACGACTTCATCGTCGAGCTCCCGGCCGGCTACGACACGAGGATCGACCCGGGCACCGCCCGCCTCTCCGGCGGCCAGCTCCAACGCCTCGCCATCGCCCGCGCGATCCTGCGCGACGCCCCCGTCCTGGTCCTCGACGAACCGACCACCGGCCTCGACGCGATCGCCGCGCGCCGGGGGGTGAAACCGCTGCGCCGCCTGATGGCCGGCCGCACCACCATCATGATCACCCACGACCTCAACCTCGCCCCCGACGCCGACCGCATCCTGGTCGTCGACGGCGTTGAGGTTGCCGCTGTTCACGGAGGAACCGGTGCCGGTGCCCGCTGCGTACGGCTCGTACGGTGCCTACGGCTATGACGGGTACGCCGGCTGTGGAGCACCCGCGGGAGACGAGTACGGGACGGTCCCGACCACCCTCCCCGCCGGCCGCCCGCTGTTCCGCGACGAGGAGCCCTGGCCCGGCATCTGAGTCCAGCAGCCGAGTCCAACATCTGAGTCCAGCATTCAGGACAGTTCCATAAGGGGTTTTCACGCCTGTCGAAGTCCATTACCCTCGACTCGGTAGTACATCGTGATGGACCTATCGCGAACCCCGAGCCGAGCCCAGGACCGCCCGTGACCACCCCCAGCACAGCCACCACTTCTTCCGCGCCCTCAACAGCGGTGCACAGCGAAGGGACTCCGTCCCGCCGTGGCTCCCTCGGCCCCGTGGGCCTGGTGCTGGCGGGCGGTGTCTCGGTGCAGTTCGGGGCGGCGCTCGCGGTGGGTCTGATGCCGAGGGCGGGCGCGCTCGGCGTCGTGACCCTGCGCCTGCTCGCGGCGGCCGTGGTCCTCCTGGTGATCTGCCGCCCCCGCCTGCGCGGCCACTCGCGCACCGACTGGGGCACGGTGATCGTCTTCGGCGTCACCATGGGCGCGATGAACGGCCTCTTCTACCAGGCGGCGGCCCGCATCCCGCTGGGCGCGGCGGTGACTCTGGAGGTCCTGGGCCCTCTGGCCCTGTCCGTCCTGGCGTCCCGCCGAGCGATCAATTTCGTCTGGGCCGGGCTGGCTCTGGCCGGCGTCTTCCTGCTGGGCGGCGGAGGCTTCGGCGACCTCGACCTCGCCGGAGTGGCCTTCGCGCTGGGCGCGGGCGCGATGTGGGCGACGTACATCATCTTCAGCGCACGGACGGGCCGACGGTTCCCCCAGGCGGACGGACTCGCGCTGGCGATGGGAGTGGCGGCGCTGCTGATGCTGCCGCTGGGGGTAGCGGAGTCGGGCGCGAAGCTCCTGGACCCGGTGACGATCGCGCTCGGCTCGGCGGTCGCGATCATGTCCTCGGTCCTCCCCTACACCCTCGAACTCCTGGCCCTCCGCCGCCTCCCCGCCTCCACCTTCGCCATCCTCATGAGCCTCGAACCGGCCCTCGCGGCAACAGCAGGCTTCCTGATCCTGAACCAGGCGCTGTCGGCCGTGCAGGCCGCGGCGATCGCACTGGTGGTGGTGGCGAGCATGGGGGCGGTACGGACGCAGGTGGGGCGGGGGAAGGTGACGGGGCTGGAGCCCGTTTCCTGAGTATTCGTGCGACGAGGTGCGACGCGTTGGGACTAGAGTCGGGCGGGTGCCCTGAACAATTTGGCACCCGGCCCTGGAGCATGGTCGGCCAGGCCGCTGGGACATGAAGGGAACGGCAGCATGAGTCTGCAGCACACCGAAGTGACTGGTGGCGGGCCGCTGATTCCTCGTCCGGAACGCACCCCGGGTGCCCTGCGCGCTGCCTGCGCCGTCGTCGCCCCGCAGCTCCTTGCGGCCTACGACCAAGCCAAGGACCAGGCGTTGGCCGAGGCCGTGGAACACGGTTCGCTCAAGCCCGTGCACGCCTACCTCGATCACTGGGCCACACTGATCGACATCGAACGTCATCCGGAAACGGCAAGGACCTACCACCGCGCCGAGTATCTGGCGCATGTCGCCACCACGCCGGAAGAGGCGCGCGAACACCTCGCCACCGCCAGCACGATCTACCGCGCCGCCGCGAAGGCGGTGCACGCGGGGTGACTTGGCAGTGGGAGTACGTCCCGGACGGGGGGACCGTGGCGGCCGGAGCCCCTCCCGAGTTCATCGCCGAGGTGGAGAAGATGGCCGACGAACTTGTCCGGGGCGCCGAAACTCTCTATCTCCACGGTCCGGGATACCAGGGATTGGACGAAGGCGCGAAGCACGCCTTCGTGGCCGGCGGCTTCTTCGTCTACATGGTCACGCCACGCTCGGAGCTCGTCACCATCTGGCAGATCACTCCCGACCCGCTCTCCTGACAGCTCAGCCGAGGAGATCCCCGGCAGCCGCGTCGACGAGGACGGCGAAGGCCTCCGGCGTGAGCGTCAGGACCCCGGCCGAGGGGTTCTTGGAGTCGCGGACGGCTATGTGGGGGGTGAGGTCGGCGACCTCGACGCACTGACCTCCGGTGTCGCCGCTGTAGGACGACTTGCGCCAGGCGGCGGTGCCAAGAGGGGCACACTCGACGCACTCGCCGCCGTTGCTTCCGCTGTACGAGGACTTACGCCACTGCGTGCGCGTCAGGTCCGGGTTGCTCCCCATAGCGTTCCTCCATCACGCGGGCGATCAGGGCCGCCGATGCTCTCGGCGAGAGCGCGTCGGCCTGTAGGCGAGCGTAGCCGACCGAACGTTCCTTGATCAGCTGCGGGTTGGCCGTCATCTGCCCTGAGTCGTAGCTCTCGCTGTAATACAGATCGGGATGGTTGTCGAAGCGCAGGAGCGTGAACGAGCCGATCAACCCCGCGTGTTGGCCCGCTGAGAACGGAAGGATCTGGAGCTCCACCCACGGCTTCCCGAGGAGGCCCAACAGATGCGCGAGTTGCTCCCGCATCACTTCTCGACCGCCGATCTCCCGGTCCAGCACGGCCTCGTCCAGCACCACCCACAGCACAGGCGGCTCCTCGCGCCCGAGGATGCGCTGCCGCTCCAGCCGTGCTTCCACCATCTCGTCGAGATGATCCGTCTGATCCACGGCGAGTACAGCTCGCGCATACGCCTTCGTCTGGAGAAGTCCGTACACCAACTGGCACTGGTATGTGGAGATGTACGCAGCCTTGGCCTCCAACTCAGCGAAGGGCTGGAACCACCCCGGCAACTGACTCCGCAGCACCAACCCCACCAGCCGCGAAAACGTCCCGTCCGTCCCCAACCCCGCGTCGACCCGTTCGGAGAACTCCCGCGTCGGCACCTTCAGCGTCGTCTCGATCTGCCCGATCAGTGATCCCGAGCAGAAGACGATCGAGCCCAGCTGCGCCAGCGTCAGCCCCGCCGCCTCCCGATGGCGCCGCAGCTCATATCCGTAGTAGTCCAACGGCGACGCACTGGGGTCGAGCTCCCGCATGTTGGCCACAGTCACCACCACCTCCAATCACTCAGCGTAGCCACACGACCGCACGCCGACATCAAGGTTGTGGAAAACCAAATCAATACAAGCACGCTTGATTGTTTCTGGTGTCGCTGCCATGCTCCTCCCATGGCCGACCCCACGCCCGTCATCGACGACCTGCGCGCGGAGAGCGAGGAACTCGACGCCCTTGTGGCCGAGTTGCCCGCGGAGCGCTGGGCGTTGCCCACCCCCGCCGCCGGGTGGACCGTCGCTCACCAGATCGCGCACCTCGCCTGGACCGACCACCAGTCGGTACTGGCGGTGACCGACCAGGACGCCTTCGCCCGTGAGGTCGAGAAGGCGTTGTCCGCACCCGGCGACTTCGTGGACAACGGGGCCGAGGAGGGGGCGAAGAAAGCACCGGCGCAACTGCTCGCGGACTGGCGGGCCGGGCGCGAGGCCCTGGACCACGCCCTGCGCGTCGCTCCCGACGGTGCTCGTTTCCCCTGGTACGGGCCGCCCATGGCCACCGCCTCCATGGCCACGGCCCGCCTCATGGAGACCTGGGCCCACGGCCTGGACGTCGCCGAGACGCTCGGTGTCGACCGCACCCCCACCGACCGGCTCCGGCACATCGTCCGGCTCGGCGTCCGTACGCGCGACTACGCGTTCGGCGTGAATGGAGCGCAGCCGCCGTTCGAGGAGTTCCGGATCGAACTGACCGCGCCCTCAGGGGACGTGTGGGTCTACGGCCCCGAGGACGCCACCGACCGCGTCACCGGCCCCGCCCTCGACTTCTGCCTCCTCGTCACCCAGCGTGCCCACCGCGCCGATCTCGCCCTGCACGCCGACGGCCCCGACGCCGACCGCTGGCTCGACCTCGCCCAGGCTTTCGCCGGCCCGCCAGGACCCGGCCGCGCCCCGAAGGGAACCGGCCAGTGACCGCATCTGACGTTCGCCCTCTCCGCATAGGCAACGCCTCCGGCTTCTACGGTGACCGTTTCGACGCCCTCCGCGAGATGCTGACCGGCGGCGAACTGGACGTCCTGACCGGCGACTACCTCGCCGAACTGACCATGCTGATCCTGGGACGGGACCGGCTCAAGGACCCGTCAGGCGGTTACGCCCGCACCTTCCTGCGCCAGTTGGAGGACTGCCTCGGCCTCGCCCACGAGCGCGGGGTGAAGATCGTCAGCAATGCCGGTGGGCTGAACCCGGCCGGACTCGCCCGTCGCGTACGGGAGTTGGCCGACCGCCTCGGCATTCCCGTCCGCGTCGCCCACATCGAGGGCGACGACCTCACCGCCTCCCACCCCGGCAGCCTCGCCGCCCACGCCTACCTCGGCGGCTTCGGCATCGCCGAGTGCCTGCGGCAGGGCGCGGACATCGTCGTCACCGGACGCGTGACGGACGCAGCCCTCGTCACCGGGCCCGCCGCCGCCCACTTCGGCTGGCAGCCGGGGGAGTACGACCGACTCGCCGGCGCCGTCGTCGCCGGACACGTGCTGGAGTGCGGGACCCAGGCCACCGGCGGCAACTACGCCTTCTTCGCCGAGACGTTCGCCAAGACTCCCGGCGACCTCCGACGCCCCGGCTTCCCCTTCGCCGAGATCCACGAGGACGGCACCTGCGTCATCACCAAGCACCCCGGCACCGGCGGCCTCGTCGACGTCGGCACGGTCACCGCCCAGTTGCTCTACGAGACTCAGGGCGCCCGGTACGCCGGGCCCGACGTCACCGCCCGCCTCGACACCATCGGCCTCACCCAGGACGGGCCCGATCGCGTCCGTGTCGAGGGTGTGCGCGGCGAGGCCCCGCCGCCCACCCTCAAGGTCGGCCTCAACCGCCTCGGCGGCTTCCGCAACGAGGTCGCCTTCGTCCTCACCGGCCTCGACATCGAGGCCAAGGCCGCGCTCGTCCGGGAACAGATGGAGCCCGCGCTCGCCAAAGTCACCGACGCCCGCTGGGAGTTGGCCCGCACCGACCGTCCCGACGCCGACACCGAGGAGACCGCGAGCGCACTGCTGCGGCTCGTCGTACGGGACCCGGAGGAGGCGCCGGTCGGACGTGCCCTGAGCGGGGCGGCCGTGGAGCTGGCCCTCGCGAGCTACCCCGGCTTCCATGTCCTCGTCCCGCCCGGAAAGGGCTCGCCCTACGGGGTCTTCGAGGACGCGTACGTCCCGCAGGGCGAGGTGGCCCACGTGGCGGTGCTCCCCGACGGGCGACGGATCCCGGTCGCACCGGCCTCCGAAACCGTCGTACTGGAAGAGCCGCCGCAGCCCCCGCTTCCCGAGCCGCCGCCCCCGACCCCCACCCGTCGCGCCCCCCTCGGGCTCGTCGCCGGTGCCCGCAGTGGTGACAAGGGCGGGAACGCCAACGTCGGTGTGTGGGTGCGGTCGGACGAGGCCTGGCGCTGGCTCGCGCACACCCTCACCGTCGAGCGGTTCCGCGAACTTCTGCCGGAGACCGCCGACTTGACCGTCGTACGCCACCCGCTCCCCAACCTCCGCGCCCTGAACTTCGTCGTCGAGGGAATCCTCGGCGCGGGCGTCGCCGCCCAGCACCGCTTCGATCCGCAGGCCAAGGCCCTCGGCGAGTGGCTGCGCTCCCGCCACCTGGACATTCCGGAGGACCTCCTGTGACGGTCATCGACTCCGCCCTGGACATCAACAGCCCCGACTACCGGGCCAATCGCGAGGCCCTCCTCGCCAAGCTCGCCGACCTCGACGCCGAGCACGCCAAGGCGTTGGCGGGCGGCGGCCCCAAGTACGTCGAACGGCACCGCAAGCGCGGCAAGTTGCTCGCGCGGGAGCGCATCGAGCTGCTGCTGGACCCGGACACGCCCTTCCTGGAGCTGTCGCCGCTCGCGGCCTGGGGCAGTGACTACGCCGTCGGCGCCTCGCTCGTCACCGGGATCGGGGTCGTCGAGGGCGTGGAGTGCCTCATCACCGCCAACGACCCGACCGTGCGCGGCGGAGCCAGCAATCCCTGGTCGCTGAAGAAGGCCCTCCGGGCGAACGACATCGCGCTCGCCAACCGGCTGCCCTGCATCAGCCTGGTGGAGTCCGGCGGGGCCGATCTGCCGTCCCAGAAGGAGATCTTCATCCCCGGGGGCGCCATCTTCCGTGATCTGACCCGGCTTTCGGCCGCCGGCATCCCCACGGTCGCCGTCGTCTTCGGGAACTCCACCGCCGGGGGCGCGTACATCCCCGGCATGTCCGACCACGTCATCATGGTCAAGGAGCGCGCCAAGGTCTTCCTCGGCGGTCCGCCCCTCGTCAAGATGGCGACCGGCGAGGAGAGCGACGACGAGTCGCTGGGCGGCGCCGAGATGCACGCGCGCGTGTCGGGGCTCGCGGACTACTTCGCCGTCGACGAGCAGGACGCGCTGCGCCAGGCCCGGCGGGTGGTCGCCCGCCTCAACCACCGCAAGGCGTACGAGGATCCGGGTCCGGCCGCGCCGCCCAAGTACGACGAGGAAGAACTGCTCGGCGTCGTCCCCGGCGACCTGCGGGTCCCCTTCGACCCGCGCGAGGTCGTCGCCAGGATCGTCGACGGCTCGGACTTCGACGAGTTCAAGCCGCTGTACGGGACGAGCCTGGTGACCGGCTGGGCGACCCTGCACGGCTATCCCGTCGGCATCCTCGCCAACGCGCAGGGCGTGCTGTTCAGCCAGGAGTCCCAAAAGGCGGCCCAGTTCATCCAGTTGGCCAACCAGCGCGACATCCCGCTCCTCTTCCTGCACAACACCACCGGCTACATGGTCGGCAAGGAGTACGAGCAGGGCGGCATCATCAAGCACGGCGCGATGATGATCAACGCGGTCAGCAACAGCCGCGTACCGCATCTCTCCGTCCTCATGGGCGCCTCGTACGGAGCCGGTCACTACGGCATGTGCGGGCGGGCGTACGACCCGCGCTTCCTCTTCGCCTGGCCCAGCGCCAAATCCGCCGTCATGGGCCCGCAACAGCTCGCCGGCGTCCTGTCGATCGTCGCCCGCCAGTCGGCGGTCGCGAAGGGCCAGCCCTACGACGACGACGCGGACGCGGCCCTGCGCGCCATGGTCGAGCAGCAGATCGAGTCCGAGTCGCTGCCGATGTTCCTGTCCGGGCGGCTGTACGACGACGGCGTCATCGACCCGCGCGACACCCGAACCGTCCTCGGCCTGTGCCTGTCCGCCCTCCACACCGCGCCCTACGAGGGCGCGCGCGGTGGCTTCGGCGTCTTCCGGATGTGAGGTCCCAGTGAGTGATTCCATCGCTTCCGTCCTGGTGGCGAACCGGGGCGAGATCGCCTGCCGGATCTTCCGCACCTGCCGTGAACTCGGCATCCGCACGGTCGCCGTGCACTCCGACGCGGACGAGAACGCGCTCCACGCGCGCGTGGCCGACGCGGCCGTACGGCTGCCGGGATCCACGCCCACGGAGACGTACCTGCGCGGCGAGCTGATCGTGAAGGCGGCCGTCGCGGCGGGCGCGGACGCCGTGCACCCCGGCTACGGCTTCCTCTCCGAGAACGCCGACTTCGCACGCGCCGTCCTGGACGCGGGACTTGTATGGATCGGGCCGCCCCCGGAGGCGATCGAGGCGATGGCCTCCAAGACCCGCGCCAAGCAGCTCATGGGCCTGGAGCCCCTCAAGGAGGTCACCGAGGCCGACCTGCCCGTCCTGGTCAAGGCGGCCGCGGGCGGCGGCGGACGCGGCATGCGGATCGTCCGCGAACTGGCCGTCCTGGAAGACGAGTTGGCCGCCGCGCGCGCCGAGGCCCTGAGCGCCTTCGGCGACGGCGAGGTCTTCGTCGAGCCCTACGTGGAGGACGGCCGCCACGTCGAGGTGCAGATCCTCGCCGACACCCACGGCACGGTATGGGCCCTCGGCACCCGGGACTGTTCCCTCCAGCGCCGCCACCAGAAGGTGATCGAGGAGGCCCCGGCCCCGGGCCTCTCCGAGGAACAGACCCAGGAACTGCACGAGTTGGCGGTACGCGCCGCCCGCGCGGTCGCCTACGAGGGCGCCGGAACGGTCGAGTTCCTGGTCGCTCCCGACGGCAAGGCCCACTTCCTGGAGATGAACACCCGCCTCCAGGTCGAACACCCGGTCACGGAGGCCGTGTTCGGCGTCGACCTGGTGGCACTGCAACTGCGGATCGCCGAGGGTGAACCCCTCGAAACCGACCCGCCCCCCGCCCGCGGCCACGCCATCGAGGCCCGCCTCTACGCCGAGGACCCGGCCCACGACTGGACCCCGCAGACCGGCACCCTGCACCGCCTGGCCGTACCGGACTCCGTCCGCCTCGACACCGGCTACACCGACGGCGACGACATCGGCGTCCACTACGACCCGATGCTCGCCAAGGTCGTCGCCCACGCACCCACGCGCGCGGAGGCCGTCCGCAGGCTCTCCGGCGCCCTGGAGAACGCGGTCGTCCACGGCCCGGTCACCAACCGCGACCTCCTCGTACGCTCCCTGCGTCACAAGGAGTTCACGACGGCCCGGATGGACACGGGTTTCTACGACCGCCACCTCCCGTCCCTGACCGAGCCCACCCCCGACCCGCACGCCCCCTTGGCAGCGGCCCTGGCCGACGCCCACGGCCGCTCCCGCTTCGACGGCTGGCGCAACCTCGCGTCACAGCCACAGATCAAGCGGTACGCGGCGAACGGCACCGAGTACGAGGTCCGGTACCGCCACACCAGGGAGGGCCTGACCGCGGACGGGGTGCGCGTGGTGCAAGCCGACGCCGGTCTCGTAGTCCTCGAAGTGGACGGCGTCCGAAGGAAGTTCGCGGTAGCGAGGTACGGCGACCAGGTCTACGTGAACACGACCGCGCTCACGGCCCTACCCCGCTTCCCCCTCCCGACCACCCAACTGGCCCCCGGCTCCCTGGTGGCCCCCATGCCGGGCACGGTCGTCAAGGTGGCGGAGGGACTGGAGGTTGGGGCAACGGTCCAGGCCGGAGACCCCCTCCTCTGGCTGGAGGCGATGAAGATGCAGCACAAGATCACAGCCCCCGTCACAGGCACGCTGAGCGAGTTGCGGGTGGTACCTGGCCAACAGGTAGAGCCCGGCTCATTGCTGGCAGTAGTGCAACCCACCTAAGGGGCGCGGGGAACTGCGCGACCAGCCACCGACAACCCGCACCCCGAAGGAAACCGAATGGCCCTCATTGAGTCCGAAGAACACCAGGCCCTCCGATCCGCAGTCGCCGCCTTCGGCAAACGCTACGGCCGCGACTACATGACCGACATAGTCGACTCCGGCGGCTACCCCAAAGAACTCTGGCTGGAGGCAGCCAAGTTGGGCTATCTCGGCGTCAATCTTCCGGAGGAATACGGCGGAGGCGGTGGCGGCATAGCCGAACTCTCCATAGTCCTGGAGGAACTGGGAACCGCCGGCGCCCCCCTCCTCATGATGATCGTCTCCCCGGCGATCTGCGGCACGGTCATCGCCCGGTTCGGCACAGCGGACCAGAAACAAGAGTGGCTCCCTGCCCTCGCCGACGGCACCCGCACCATGGCCTTCGGCATCACCGAACCCGACGCCGGCTCCAACAGCCACCGCATCACCACCACCGCCCGCCGCGACCCGGACACCGGCGACTGGCTCCTCACCGGCCGCAAGGTCTTCGTCTCCGGCGTCGACATCGCGGACGCGACCCTGATCGTCGGCCGCACCGAAGACGCTCGCACGGGCACCCTGAAGCCCTGTCTGTTCATCGTCCCGCGGGACGCGCCGGGCTTCACGCGCCGGAAGATCGACATGGAACTGCACGGCGCGGAGAAGCAGTTCGAGCTGGCCCTGGACGACGTACGACTGCCTGCGGAGGCGCTCGTCGGCGACGAGGACGCCGGCCTGCTGCAACTGTTCGCCGGACTCAACCCCGAGCGGATCATGACCGCCGCGTTCGCGATCGGCATGGGCCGCTACGCCCTCGCGCGTGCCGTCGAGTACGCGCGCGAGCGTGCCGTCTGGAAGACCCCCATCGGCGCCCACCAGGCCATCGCACACCCCCTCGCCCAGGCGCACATCGACCTCGAACTCGCCCGCCTGATGATGCAGAAGGCCGCCCATCTCTACGACGCCGGGGACGACGTCGGCGCCGGTGAGGCCGCCAACATGGCGAAGTACGCGGCCGGAGAGGCCTGTGTGCGGGCGGTCGACCAGGCCGTGCACACCCTCGGCGGCAACGGGCTCACCCGTGAATTCGGGCTCGCCACATTGATAACCGCCTCCCGCGTGGCTCGTATTGCTCCGGTGAGCCGGGAGATGATTCTCAACTACGTCTCCCACCAGACCCTGGGCCTGCCCAAGTCGTACTGATCCGGCACGGCTTGCGACGGCCCGGCACAGGTCGTGGTGATCCGGCACAACGACGTGCGAGGAGGAACCGTGTTCCGCAGCGAGTACGCAGACGTTTCGCCCGTAGAACTCCCCATCCACGAGGCGGTGCTCGGCCGGGCCGCCGAGTTCGGTGCCGCGCCCGCCCTGATCGACGGCACGGACGGCACCACGCTCTCGTACGAGCAACTGGACCGGTTCCACCGGCGGATCGCCGCCGCGCTCGCGGAGACCGGTGTGCGCAAGGGCGATGTGATCGCCCTGCACAGCCCGAACACGGTGGCCTTTCCGACCGCCTTCTACGGGGCGACGCGCGCGGGGGCGTCGGTCACGACCGTGCACCCGCTGTCCACGCCCGAGGAGTTCGCCAAGCAGCTGACGGACTCGGCGGCCCGCTGGATCATCACCGTGTCCCCGCTGCTGGAGGTCGCCCGCCGGGCCGCCGAACTCGCGGGCGGTGTCGAGGAGATCCTGGTCTGCGACAGCGCGCCCGGACACCGCTCGCTCATCGACATGCTGGCCTCCACCGCCCCCGAGCCGGAGATCGGCATCGACCCGGCGCAGGACGTGGCCGCCCTCCCGTACTCCTCGGGGACGACCGGGGTACCCAAGGGCGTGATGCTGACCCACCGTCAGATCGCCACCAACCTCGCGCAGATGGACCCGCTCATCCCGACGGGCCCCGGCGAACGCATCCTCGCGGTGCTGCCGTTCTTCCACATCTACGGCCTGACCGCCCTCATGAACGCGCCCCTGCGCAAGGGCGCGACGGTCGTCGTCCTGCCCCGCTTCACCCTCGACAGCTTCCTCGCGGCCATCCAGAACCACCGCATCACCGGTCTGTACGTGGCCCCGCCGATCGTTTTGGCCCTGGCCAAGCACCCGATGGTCGAGCAGTACGACCTGTCGTCGCTGCGGTACATCATCAGCGCCGCCGCCCCGCTGGACGCGAAGCTCGCCGCGGCCTGCGCGCGGCGGCTCGGCCTGCCGCCGGTCGGCCAGGCCTACGGCATGACCGAGCTGTCCCCGGGCACGCACATCGTCCCCCTCGACGCCATGCACGCGGCCCCGCCCGGCACGGTCGGCAAGCTCGTCGCCGGCACCGAGATGCGGATCGTCACCCTCGACGACCCCGACAAGGACCTCGACATCGGCGAGCCCGGCGAGATCCTCATCCGCGGCCCCCAGGTCATGAAGGGCTATCTGGGACGCCCCGACGACACCGCCGCGATGATCGACGCCGACGGCTGGCTGCACACCGGGGACGTCGGCCATGTCGACGCCGACGGCTGGCTGTACGTCGTCGACCGGGTCAAGGAGCTCATCAAGTACAAGGGCTTCCAGGTGGCCCCCGCCGAACTGGAGGCCCTCCTGCTCACCCACCCCGGCATCGCGGACGCGGCGGTCGTCGGCCGCTACAACGACGACGGCAACGAGGTCCCGCACGCCTACGTCGTCCGCCAGGAGGCCGCCCTCGACCTCTCCGAAGGAGAGGTGATGATGTACGTCGCCGAACGCGTCGCCCCCTACAAGCGCGTCCGCGACGTCACCTTCATCAAGGAGGTCCCGCGGGCCGCCTCCGGCAAGATCCTGCGCCGCGAACTCAGGGAGCGCCTGTGACACTGATCGGACGGACACGCGCGCGTGGCGTCGAGACCCTCGCCCTCGACTCCCCGGCCAACCGCAACGCCCTGTCGGCCGCCCTGGTGGGCGAGTTGGCCGACGCGCTGACGGACTGCGCCAAGGACACCGACGTACGCGCGGTCGTCCTCACCCACACCGGCAACACCTTCAGCGCGGGCGCCGATCTCAAGGACCCGCCGCACCCGGACGCCCTGGTGGGCCTGTTGCGGCAGATCGTGGAGCTGCCCAAGCCGGTGGTGGCGCGGGTGACGGGACACGTGCGCGCGGGTGGCCTGGGGCTGCTGGGCGCCTGTGACATCGCGGCGGCCTCGACCGCGTCGACGTTCGCGTTCACCGAGGTGCGGATCGGTGTGGCCCCCGCGGTCATCTCCCTGCCGCTGCTGCCCCGCACCGACCCCCGCGCACTCGCCCGCTACTACCTGACCGGCGAACGCTTCGACGCCCCCGAGGCCGCCCGGATCGGCCTGCTGACCGCGGCCGGAGAGGACGTGGACGTCGTACTGGATCCGGTCCTGGACGGGCTGCGGCGCTCCTCGCCGCAGGGACTGGCCGAGACGAAACGGCTGCTCACGGCTAGGGTGCTGGAGTCGTTCGACCGGGACGCGGCCGATCTCACCGCGCTCTCGGCCCGGCTGTTCGCCTCCCCGCAGGCCCGCGAGGGGATGACGGCCTTCCTGGAACGACGGGATCCCGCGTGGGTGGATCGGGCATGGGCGGATCCCGCGGGGACGGACTCCTCAGGGACGGTGTGAGCAGGCGATGGGTGTGAGTACGGCGGAACGCGACCGCGCTCCCAAGCAGGACCGCAGCCGGGCCACCCGGCAGCGGCTCCTGGAGGCCGCCGTGGCCTGTCTCGCCGAGTACGGCTGGGCGGGCTCGACGGTCTCCGTGGTCGCCGAACGCGCCGGCGTCTCCCGCGGCGCCGCCCAGCACCACTTCCCGACCCGCGAGGACCTCTTCACGGCGGCCGTCGAGTACGTCGCCGAGGAACGCTCCACGGCCCTGCGCGCCCTCTTCCCCGAGGGCGCGGGCGAGGACCGCCGCGTGGTGGTCGCGGCCCTGGTCGACCTCTACACGGGCCCCCTCTTCCGGGCCGCCCTGCACCTGTGGGTCGCCGCCTCCGACGAGGAGCAGCTGCGCCCCCGCGTGACCGAACTGGAGGCCCGCGTCGGCCGCGAGACCCACCGCATCGCCGTCGACCTGCTGAACGCCGACGAGTCCAGGCCGGGTGTGCGCGAGACCGTCCAGGGCCTCCTCGACATGGCCCGCGGCCTGGGTCTGGCCAACCTGCTCACGGACGACGGCCCGCGCCGCGACCGGGTCGTGGCCCAGTGGGCGGCCCTGCTGGAGGGCGCGCTGGGCTGAGCGGCCCCGCCGACCGGTCCCGTTGTCAGTGGCGCGAGCTACGTTTCAGACATGTCGGACATGCCGTCACGGGCTCAGCCGCTCCACCCGCCAGCCGCCGTCCGGCTCGGCCGCGTACCGCAGCCGGTCGTGCAGCCGGTTCTCGCGGCCCTGCCAGAACTCGACCGACCGCGGGGCCACCCGGAAACCGCCCCAGTCCGGCGGGACGGGCACCTGCTCGCCCTCGGAGTAGCGGGCGGCGAGCTCCGCGTAGGAGGCGTCGAGCTCGGCGCGGGAGGCGATGACGCTGGACTGCGCGCTGGCCCAGGCGCCGAGCTGGGAGCCGTGCGGGCGGGTGCGGAAGTACGCGGCGGTCTCGTCGCGGCCGGTGCGCCGGGCCACGCCCGTGACGATCACCTGGCGGGCCATCGGGTGCCACGGAAAGAGCAGCGAGACGTACGGGTTCTCGGCGAGGTCGGCCGCCTTGCGGGAGCCGTAGTTGGTGTAGAAGACGAAGCCCTGCTCGTCGAAGTGCTTGAGCAGCACCGTGCGGGAGCTGAGCCGCCCCTCGGCGTTCGCCGTGGAGACGACCATCGCGTTCGGCTCGAAGAGCTGCGCCTCGGTCGCGGCCTGCTCGAACCAGCGGGCGAACTGCTCCACGGGGGTGGCGGCCAGGTCGGGCTCGGCGATGCCCTCCGCCCGGTACTGCTTGCGCATCGTGGAGGGATCGAGGGGGACGGCGTCTCGGTCGGTCACCCGGTCATCCTGCCGTATCGCGCGTGCCGTGCGACGCGGAGTCCACGACAGCCGAGTGGCACTCAGTGCCGCAGGGGCTCCCCAAAGGTGACACTCCGGGATATCGTGCTGATGCCGTTCCGGTTGGGTGACCACCAGCCGCACGGGGCATCACCAGGACGGCCACACGGACCGCGAGTCGGGACCGACCGCGGATCCACCGGCCGAGCCGCAGTTTCCGCCGTATGACACGCCTTATGACACATGGTCTTCCCACCCCATAGCGCCATCTGTCGCACACATCACGAGGAGCCGCCTGATGTCCGACTTCGTACCGGGACTTGAGGGAGTCGTCGCGTTCGAGACGGAGATCGCCGAACCGGACAAGGAGGGCGGCGCCCTGCGGTACCGGGGCGTCGACATCGAGGATCTGGTCGGCCACGTCTCGTTCGGCAACGTCTGGGGCCTGCTCGTCGACGGTGCCTTCAACCCCGGCCTGCCGCCCGCCGAGCCCTTCCCGATCCCCGTGCACTCCGGCGACATCCGGGTGGACGTCCAGTCCGCGCTGGCCATGCTCGCGCCCGTGTGGGGCCTCAGGCCGCTGCTCGACATCGACGAGGAGCAGGCCCGCGACGACCTGGCCCGCGCCGCCGTCATGGCCCTGTCCTACGTCGCCCAGTCGGCCCGTGGCCAGGGCAACGCCATGGTTCCGCAGCGCGAGATCGACAAGGCGCAGTCCGTCGTGGAGCGGTTCATGATCCGCTGGCGGGGCGAGCCGGACCCCAAGCACGTCGCCGCCGTCGACGCCTACTGGACCTCCGCCGCCGAGCACGGCATGAACGCGTCCACCTTCACCGCGCGCGTGATCGCCTCCACCGGCGCCGACGTCGCCGCGGCCCTCTCCGGCGCCGTAGGGGCCATGTCCGGCCCGCTGCACGGCGGTGCCCCCTCCCGTGTCCTCGGCATGATCGAGGAGATCGAGCGGACCGGCGACGCCGAGGCGTACGTGAAGCAGGCCCTCGACAAGGGCGAGCGCCTCATGGGCTTCGGGCACCGCGTCTACCGCGCCGAGGACCCCCGCGCGCGCGTGCTGCGCCGCACCGCCCGTGAGCTGGGCGCCCCGCGCTTCGAGATCGCCGAGGCCCTGGAGAAGGCGGCCCTGGCGGAGCTGCACGCCCGCCGCCCGGACCGCGTCCTTGCCACCAACGTCGAGTTCTGGGCGGCCATCGTCCTGGACTTCGCGGAGGTCCCGGCCCACATGTTCACGTCGATGTTCACCTGCGCCCGCACGGCGGGCTGGTCGGCGCACATCCTGGAGCAGAAGCGCACCGGCAGGCTCGTGCGGCCCTCCGCGCGGTACATCGGCCCCGGCACGCGCAACCCGCAGGAGATCGAAGGGTACGGCGACATCGCGAACTGACCGGTACCGCGCCGGAGTTCACGCGGGAGTCAGGAGCCCCGCGTGATGCCGTTCCGCCACCAGCGGGTGCGCCCTCAGCTTGCCCTTCAGCTCGTTGTGGCCGTACTCGGCGAAGAGCGGGTTCGCCGGGTCGGCGGTCACGCCGGGGGCGGCCGAGGCGTACGGGAACGGGAGCGGTTCGATGCGGGCGTCCAGGCGGGGGTTGTGGAAGAAGGGCACGGAGAACCGCTCGGTGGCACCGGGCGGGGACACCACCCGGTGGTCGGTGGCGATCAGGTACCCGTCGGTCGCCACCTCCAGCAGCTGGCCCAGGTTGACCACGAACGCCCGCTCCAGCGGCGGCACATCGTGGTCCTGCATCAGCAGGGTCAGAAAGCCTTGGTCCTTGTGGGCCCCGGCACGATGACCGACTCCGCCGCTGCCGGGGTACCGGTGCCGCACGAGCTTGAGATGCGGGTGGGCGTGCTCGCCGAACACCGGGTCGTAGAAGTCGGCCGGCGCCCCGATGGCGGTGAGCAGTTCGTGCAGCAGCCGCCCGGCGACCGCGCTCAGCCGGTCGATCCAGGCCAGCGCGGCGGTACGGAGTTCGGGGAGGGCTGCGGGCCACTGGTTCGGCCCCTGCAGACACCAGTAGGCGGGCTCGCCCGGCACCGGCACGCGGACGGGCCGCTCGGCGCCTATGTCCAACTGGTCCTGTGCATAGCCCCGGAAATGCGGCGAGTTGACGTTGTCGAGGGCCAGCCGGTCGGCCTCGGGCAGCCGGAAGAAGGCACGCGTGGCCCGGATGAGCGCGTCGGCCTCCGCGGTCGTGACCCCGTGCCCGACGAGCTGGAAGAAACCCACGTCATGGGCGGCGCTGTGCAGTTGGGCGTGGAGCAGCGCCCGGGCCTGGGGACCGCGGTCGGCGGCGGACAGGTCGATGATCGGGAGCCGGTCGTAGGACGGAGGCGTCGCGGTGAGCGTCATGAGATGCGTCCGAAAGAAGAAGAATGGGGCACACGGGGGCTGGGTCAGGCGGAGCGCCGACAGCCCATGCTCGTGACGCGCACGTAGTCCACGTGCCGGCGTCGAACAAGTATCGGAAGCATTGGCCCAGACTACTGCGCGCGCAACGATCCGTACCCGGCGCGGCTCAAGGTGGCCGGGGACTCCGTCATGAACGCAGACGACCCGCGAGCTCGGGTCCCCCGCCTGACGGCGGAGGAGCCGGCCGGACGTACCGGCGAGCTCGCGGGTCGGGTGACTGCACTGGATTGGGCCGGCCGCGTGTATCTCGCACACGCTGGTCCGGCACCGCACAGGGTGGGGTGCTGGGCCGCTAGCCCGCAGCCACCTCGCGCGTCCGGGTTTCACTCATGTACCCGATCACCTCCTTTCATGCGTGGGCCACACACTAGGAACCGATCGAGGACCGTTCAAGCGATTTAACGCAAAGACGTGCGCCTACGATCACCGCATGAACCGAAGTGACCCGTCGGGGCCGGTCGTGGCCGCGTACGCCGCCGTGTTCGAGAAGCTGTCCGCCGCCACCACGGGCCGCACGCGCCGCGGCCCCCACGGAGCGGTGCTGGCGATCTCCGGCGCGCGGATCGCGTCCCTGAACGCGATCATCAGCCCGTCCCTCGACCCGAGCGCCGACGAGATAGCCGCCCTGGCGGCCGCCGAGAGCCCCTGGGAGCTTCCCTGGAGCATCCACGTCCGCGGGGTGCCGAGCCCGTCCGTCACCGCGCTGGCGGCGCGCCACGGCCTGACCCGCCTCACCCGGGAGCCCCTCATGGTGCGCCACCCCGACCAGGGTCCGCCGCCGAAGCCGGACATCGATTCCCTGACCGTGCGGCCCGTGTCGGGCGACGAACTCGACCTCTACGCCAGGACCGTCGCGGACGGCTTCGAGGCACCGCACGACCTGTTCGAGGTCCTCACCGATCCGGCCCTGGCGAGGATCGACGGCATGACGTTCTACCTGGCGGAACTGGACGGCGTACCGGTGGCCACGGGCATGACGGCCGTCTCCGGCGACCTGACGGGCCTCTTCAACATCACCACCCTCCCGGCCCACCGCAAGCGCGGCTACGGCCGGGCCGTCACCCTGGAAATGATCCGCGCGGGCTTCGCCACCGGCGCCACCACCGCCTACCTCTACGCGAGCGCGATGGGCGAGCCGGTGTACACGGCGGCCGGCTTCCGCACCGAGGAGTACCTGACGGTGATCACCGGTGAGTGACCTCCGCATCGAGACCGCGCGCGGAGACGCCATGCTGGAGGAGTGGCGGCACGTCCACAACGTGATCGTGCCGCCGGCCGCGTTGGATCCGGCCGGGGTACGGGAGCGGGCGGCGCGGTATCTGCTGGAGAACGCCTACCTGGGGGACGTCCTCGTCGGATGCTCCACCGTGCGGCCGCCGGAGCGGGAGGGCGGCACGGCCACGGTCATCGCGCGCGTGCTGCCCGAGTACCGGCGGCGCGGCTACGGGACGGCCCTGTACGAGAAGGGGCTCGCCCACGCGCGCGTGCTGGGGGCCGGGGTGGTGGAGACGTGTGTGCTCGCCGTGAACGAGGACGGACTGCGGTTCGCCGAGGCGCGTGGTTTCGTCGAGTTGGAACAGTACGTACTGGATGGGATGTCGGATGTGTGGATCGACCTGAGACTGGGGTAGGCGCAGCCGGACGGCGGCGTACAACGATTCTCTCAATCTTGGGGAACTCGATGTGGGCTGCGTCACGTTCAAGTTAGATGATTGCGAGTGAGCGAACCGCCGCGCCGTACATGCGGACGCAGCTTGGCAGGGGGTCCAGGTGAGTGCTTCCCGGCGAAGTGGGGCCACCGACGAACTCGGGCCCGATGAGCCCGAGCGGGCCGGCCCCGTGGGCCCAGACGGCTCGGATCTGCTCGCGGCGCTGCTGGACGGCATGGACGCGGCGCTGTGCGCCTTCGACGCGGACGGCGTCGTCACCCACTGGAACCGTGAGGCGGAGCGGATCCTGGGCTGGACCGCGGCCGAGGCCGTGGGGCGGCACGGGTTCGCCGGCTGGGCCGTGCGCAGCGCCGACGCCGAGGAGGTCGAGGCGCGGCTGATGTCCGCCATGGAGGCCCCCGGCCGCCAGGTGCACGAGTTCGCGCTGCTCACCAAGGACGGCGGACGCGTGCTGGTGCGCACCCAGTCCGCCGCCGTGCGGGGCCCCGACGGGAAGGCCGCCGGGGTGTACTGCGCCTTCAGCGAGGTGCACACCCAGATCGACCTGGAGCGGTCCATCGCGCTCAGCGAGGCCCTCTTCGAGGACGCCTCCTGGGGCGTCGTGCTCGTCGACGCCGACCTGCGCCCCGCCGTGCTCAACGCACACGCGGCCCGCTCGCTCGGTATCGGCCGCACCTCCGCGCTCGGTCGCCCTCTCGGCGAACTGCTCGCCCAGGGCGTCGAGGAACTGGAGAGCGCCCTCACCCATGTGCTCGCGGAGGGCGCCCCGCCCGCGCCGGCCGAGATCTGGGTCGGCGTGCGCACCCCGGAGGGCGAGCAGCGGCGCTGCTGGCGCTGCGGCTTCGTGCGGCTGGCCTCGCCGCTCGCCGAGGAGCCGGTGCCGCTCGGTGTCGCCTGGCTCTTCCAGGACGTCACCGAGACCAAGCAGGGCGAGCAGGAGGCGGCCCAACTGCGCTTCCGCACCAACCAGTTGCACCGCGCCGCCCGGGCCGCCGCCGAGTGCGAGGACCCCGCGGAGGCGGCCACCGTCCATCTCGACTTCGCGCTCGCCGGCTTCGCCGACCACGCCCTGATCGACCGGGTGGCGGGCGGTGCCCTCGCCGACGGCGAGGCCACGGCGGCCCTGCGGCTGGTCCGGGTCGCCGCCACGCCCTCCGGGGCGCCCGGACCGAGCCTGTTGACCGGCCGGGCCGGTCTGCCGGTGCGGTACGCGCCGGGGCACCCCGCGCTGCAGTGCGTGGAGCGGACCGGGTCGGTGCGGGCCAGTGTGGGCGCGGTGCCGCCCGAGCAGGCCCGCGAGTGGGCGGCGGCCCGTCAGTGGCCCACGGACGCGGTGCACGCCCTGTGCGCGGTCCTGCGCAGCCGGGGCCGCACCCTGGGCGTCGTGACGTTCCTGCGCGGCGGCGCCCGCAGCCAGTTCGAGCGCGCGGACGCGGTGCACGCGGAGGACGTGGCGGTCCGGATCGCGGCGGCGCTGGACCTGGCGGGGGCGACGGAGAAGACGTAGCGGGCGGGCCGGGGCCGGTATCCCCGGCCCCGTATCTTCGCTACCGCTACCGCTACCCCTACCGCTGGTAGAAGATCCGGTCCGCGTACTCCTTGAAGACGCGCCCGTTCCACTCGTGGCCGCCGTCCACGTTCCCGGACCGCAGCAGCGGGGGCTCGATGCCGCGGTCGGCCAGGGTCGCGGCGGTGGTGGCCATGACGGACTGGAGGATCGCCGAGGTGACGACCGTGGAGGCGGGGGCGAAGGGCGCCGGGATGGTGTCGAGGGTGAGTTCCGCGTCGCCGATCGAGATCTTCGAGTCGAGGACGACGTCGCAGTGGTCGCGCATGTACGTGCCCGAGACGTGCCGGGACCCGGTCTCGGACGCGTACGCCACCGAGGTCAGCCCGATGACCTTCACACCGAGTGCCCGCGCGTTCATGGCCATCTCGACCGGGAGGGCGTTGCGCCCCGAGAGGGAGATGATCACGAGGGCGTCGCCCGCGCGGATCGGCGAGGTGTCCAGGACCGCGCTCGCGAGCCCGTCCACCCGCTCCAGCGCGGAGCCCAGCGTGGCCGGGATCTCCACGCCGACGGCACCCGGCACGGCGAGCAGGTTCATCAGCGCGAGCCCGCCCGCGCGGTAGACGACGTCCTGCGCCGCGAGCGAGGAGTGCCCTGCGCCGAAAGCGAACAGGCGGCCGCCCGCGGCGACGGTGTCGGCGAGCAGCGTGCCGGCCGCGGCGATGCTCTCCGCCTCCTCTTCCCGCACCCGTCGCAACAGGCCGATCGCGGCGTCGAGGAACTGGTCGGCCGGTGTGCCGTCGCTCATGCGGGTCCTTCCGGGGCGCCGTGGGGCGGTCTGTGTCGCGGATCACGGTGCGGTCTGGACCAGTGCCCTGTCAATACGGCGGTGAGGCGGCGGAGATACGGCGGTGACGCGCCCGCCGCCGCGGAGGCGACGTACCTGTGCGAATGTCGACGCAGACACCGCGGTACCCCGCGTAACGCCTTGGTTTCAACGGCGCGGCACGGTTGTCAGTGCTATGCGTCAGAATTGAGGCCAGGGCCAGCGCACGCGCCGGGAAGCCGTGGCGCTTCCGGCAGATCTCATCGAGGGGCACGTATGTCCGGACTGATCGACACCACGGAGATGTATCTCCGCACCATCCTCGAGCTGGAGGAGGAAGGTGTGGTCCCCATGCGCGCCCGGATCGCCGAGCGGCTGGACCAGAGCGGACCGACCGTCAGCCAGACGGTGGCGCGGATGGAGCGTGACGGGCTGGTGTCCGTCGCCACCGACCGCCACCTGGAGCTGACGGACGAGGGCCGCCGGCTGGCCACGCGCGTGATGCGCAAGCACCGGCTGGCGGAGTGTCTGCTGGTCGACGTGATCGGCCTGGAGTGGGAGCAGGTGCACGCCGAGGCCTGTCGTTGGGAGCACGTGATGAGCGAGGCGGTGGAGCGCCGCGTCCTGGAGCTGCTGCGCCACCCCACCGAGTCGCCGTACGGCAACCCGATCCCGGGCCTGGAGGAGCTGGGCGAGAAGGACGGCGCGGACCCGTTCCTTGACGAGGGCATGGTCTCGCTGGCCGACCTCGACCCGGGCCTGGACGGCAAGACGGTCGTGGTGCGCCGGATCGGCGAGCCGATCCAGACAGACGCCCAGCTGATGTACACGCTGCGTCGCGCGGGCGTGCAGCCCGGCTCGGTGGTGAGCGTGACGGAGTCGGCGGGCGGTGTCCTGGTGGGCAGCGGCGGCGAGGCCGCCGAACTGGAGGCGGACGTCGCCTCGCACGTGTTCGTCGCCAAGCGCTGAGCCGGCACGGAGGAAGCACCGGGCAAGCGCCGGGCAAGCGACGGGCAGGACCGAGCAAGCGCCGAAAGCGTTTCCTCGCCTCAACTGCCGTGATACAGGTGGCAGTTGCGATGGTCCAAGATTCTGTCCGTCGAATCGCAGCGCTCGGACGGTTCGCGTGCAAGGCTGTCGCGTGAGGCATATGACCGGAGGGGGCGGGAAGATGTGCCGGAGACGTATGGAGGGCCCCGGCGCCTTATGGCGCCGGGGCCTGTCCTCCCCTGTGCTGACCCGGAGCCCCGAGCTCCCAGGGTCAATCCCCTCGGACCGTT
Source organism: Streptomyces sp. NPDC092369 (assembly GCF_044755245.1). Taxonomy (NCBI): domain Bacteria; kingdom Bacillati; phylum Actinomycetota; class Actinomycetes; order Kitasatosporales; family Streptomycetaceae; genus Streptomyces; species Streptomyces sp. NPDC092369. The sequence continues at coordinate 396,936 of NZ_JBIVQP010000006.1, read as the reverse complement.
TTCCCCGAGTGGTCCGCCTCCCGCTCAAGATCTCCCCTCGGCAGCGGCGATCATTCCTTGAGGGGGGTCACTCAAACGAGGGGTGTTGCTCACGGAGAGAGTAATTTCGAATGCCCATTCGATAGTCTGCGAGTGACGCGAAACGCGGAATGTGCGCTTCAGGAGTGAGCGCGGAAAGGCAGCTGCACGGCAAGGCAGGACACGGTGCACAGGGCCGACGGCTCGTTCGGTCCGAGCGGAGCTAGGGGGGTGCCAGGACCAATGGCGCGGCGTATCGACGTGACCGGAGCGGGCGGCGTACGCCTCGCGGCCTGGGAGTTCGGCGACCCTCCCAAGACCGACCCGGCCAAGCTCGTACCTGACCAGCCCGGGCCCCTGGACCGCCCCGGTTTGCCGGAGCGGACCGGTGGGGCGACCGGCGCCGCGGACACACCCGGCGTGCTGTTACTGCACGGCCTGATGGGCCGCGCCTCGCACTGGGCGTCCACCGCCCGCTGGCTCTCCGGACGCCATCGCGCCGTCGCGCTCGACCAGCGCGGCCACGGCCAGAGCGACAAGCCCCCGCAGGCCGCCTTTACCCGCGAGGCATACGTCGAGGACGCGGAGGCCGCCCTCGAACAGCTCGGCCTCACCCCGGTCGTCCTGGTCGGCCACGCGATGGGCGCGCTGACCGCCTGGCAGCTCGCCGCCAAGCGGCCCGACCTGGTCCGGGGCGTGGTCATCTGCGACATGCGGGCCTCCGCCCTCGGCGCGGCCTCGCAGCGGGAGTGGGCCGACTGGTTCAGGGCGTGGCCGATGCCCTTCGCCACGCTGGCCGACGTACGCAAGTGGTTCGGCGAGGACGACCCCTGGGTGGAGCGGCCCAATCCGGCGCGGGGGGAGTTCTACGCCGAGGTGATGCACGAATGCGCCGACGGCTGGCGGCCCGTGTTCGACCCCGACCAGATGCTCAAGACCCGGGAGACCTGGGTGTACGACGCGCACTGGGAGGAGCTGGCCCAGGTGCGGTGCCCGGCGCTGGTCGTGCGGGGGCTGGACGGGGAGCTGGGCCGCGCGGAGGCGCAGGAGATGGTGCGGGTGCTGCCGCGCGGGGAGTACGCGGAGGTGGCCGACGCCGGGCACCTGGTCCACTACGACCAGCCCGAGGCCTGGCGGGCGGCGATCGAGCCGTTCCTGGACGCGGTCCTCACCGTCTGAGACGGCCGCTCGACGGTTCAGCACGGGCGTGGCAGGAAACGGATACGCCCGCGATACGGCCGTCCGTCTTCAATGCAGGCATGGACAACAGCACCTCCCTGCCGACCCGGTCTCCGCTCCCGGCCCCGGTCCCGCCCCGTCGTACGCGCGGGACGGTGATCGTCGGTCTGGCGGTCCTCGGCGTGGCGGCGCTCGCGGCGTTCGGGCCGCTGCGCGTCGTGCTGCGGATGCTGTCCATGCCGCTGCACTCGCGGGAGTCGTTCGTCTGGTTCGGCACGTTCAACGGCATCGCCCTCATCACGGTGATCGCCCTGCCGCTCGCCGCGCTGACGGCATGGGCGCTGGCCCATCGCCGCGCCGCCGCCGGCGTCCCGTCGCCGTGGCGGAAGTCGCTGGCCGAGGTCGGCATCGTCTACGGGACCGTGCCGTGGGTCTGGATGATCCTGCTGCCGGGCGACGAGGACGGCGCCGTCCTGAGCCTCGTACCGCTGCGGGACCTGGCCACGATGGACGCGGGCCAGATCATCGGCAACCTGCTGGTCTTCGCGGCCCTGGGCTTCCTCGTCCCGCTGCGGTTCACGGCTCTGGCGTCGCTCTGGCGCGTCCTGGCGCTCGGGGCGGCCTGCTCTGTGCTGGTCGAGAGCGCGCAGTACGTCCTGCGCCTCGACCGGGTGTCCTCCGTGGACGACGTGCTGCTCAACGCGGCCGGCGCCGGGCTGGCCGCGCTGGCGTCACGACCGTGGTGGCATGCGACGGCCGAATCTTCGTAGAACTCAAGGGCGTGTCGGGTTCGCATACGTCGGCGATATCCCGTCCTGCCTAGGCTGCGGGTATGCGTGTGCTAGTCGTGGAGGACGAGCCCTACCTGGCCGAGGCCGTCCGTGACGGTCTCCGGCTGGAAGCGATCGCCGCGGACATCGCCGGTGACGGAGACCTGGCCCTGGAGCTGCTGAGCATCAACTCCTACGATCTCGCGGTCCTCGACCGTGACATCCCCGGCCCCTCCGGTGACGAGATCGCCCGCCGCATCGTGGCCTCCGGCAGCGGTATCCCGATCCTCATGCTCACCGCCGCCGACCGGATCGACGACAAGGCCTCCGGGTTCGAGCTGGGCGCCGACGACTACCTCACCAAACCGTTCGAGCTGCGCGAACTCGTCATGCGGCTGCGGGCGTTGGACCGTCGGCGCGCGTACGCCCGGCCCCCGGTCAGCGAGATCGCGGGTCTGCGTCTCGACCCTTTCCGCCGGGAGGTCTCCCGGGACGGACGCCATGTCGCGCTCACCCGCAAGCAGTTCGCCGTGCTCGAAGTCCTCGTCGCCGCCGAGGGCGGTGTCATCAGCGCCGAGGAACTGCTGACCCGGGCTTGGGACGAGAACGCCAACCCCTTCACCAACGCCGTCCGCATCACGGTCTCCGCCCTGCGCAAACGCCTTGGCGAACCCTGGCTCATCGCGACGGTGCCCGGCGTCGGCTACCGCATCGACACCGGTGCCGTCAGCCCTTGCTCACCGCCGACAGGATCTCCGGCAGCCGGGCCGCCGTCCGCGGAGCCGCCAGCCGCAGACCCGACCACGTGAGGCCCGCTCCGTAGACGGCGCCCAGGGGCAGCAGCACCCAGCTCCACCGGTCACCGCCCTCGGTCACGTTCAGGGCGATGGTCGCGACGATGACGGGGGCGCACAGCAGGGCCGAGGCGATCATCCCGCCGAAGATGGAGATCCAGGCGATGCTGGACTGGCCGGGGGCCACGTTCTTGTAGCCGTCCTGCGGGATGGAGTACGGGAACCGGGCCGAGGTCCACGCGCCGGTCGCCAGCATCGCGCCGAGCAGCGCGAAGGACAGTCCCAGCACCTCGGGCAGGCGCGGCCAGTCGCCGAGCATCGCGGTCGTCACGACGGTCACGAGCGTGGCGTACGGCAGGGTGATCACCAGCAACGCCAGTGCTCGGGCGCGCAGTTCGTCGTACGCGTCGCGGGCGGAGGAGATGGTCGTCGCGACCATCCAGAACGCGGACGTGTCCTGCCCGAACTGGTTGTACATCTGGATGCCGAGCATCCCCGCGGCGAAGCAGGCGAAGTAGATCGAGCCGGTGCCCTGCAGTGCGTTGAAGACCGGCACGATCAGCCCGATCGCCAGCGAAGTCACCCACGCGGCCTTGGTCTTGGGGTCGCGCCACACATACCGCAGACTGCGCTCCATGACCGTGCCGGTGCGCCCGGCCGGCAGCAGCCGGGCGAGGCCGCCGGAGGCGGTACGGTCGCGGCTCACGGACTCGGCACTCTGCAGGGTGGAGCCGTCGGGCGCGGTCATCAGCCGGGTCAGATGCCGTGACCAGACCCCGAGCAGCAGTACCAACGCGGCCGCGCTGAGCGCGAGTTGGGCGACCGCGACCCCGTAGGAGCCGTCGCTCACCGAGTCCACCGCACCGATCGCCGACGCGGGCGGCACCCACCGCAGCACGTCGGCCACCGGGTCGAGGTGCGCGAGCCCGGACGAACCGAGCTGCTGCGCACCGAAGTTGACCAACTGCGCCCCGATCGCGATGACCAGCCCGCTCAGCACCGCGAGATCCCGGCCCTTGCGGCTGGTCAGCAGCCGGATGTTGGCGACGGCCACGGTCCGCGCCAGCGCCACGCACACCAGCAGCGCGAGCAGGAGGGCGAACACCCCGACGACGTAGGCCGCTCCGCCGTGCGCGACCGCGATCACCGAACCGGCCAGCACACAGAGCGTGAACAGCGGCCCGATGCCGACCAGGGAGGCCACGAGCAGCGCCCGCACCAGCGGCCGGGGCCGCAGCGGCAGCATCACGAGCCGGGTCGGGTCGAGGGTCTCGTCGCCGCCGGGGAAGAACAGCGGCATCACCGCCCAGCCAAGCGCCAGCACGGCGCTCAGCAGCACGACCAGCGACTCGGCGTGCGCGTGCCCGTGCAGCGCGGTCAGCCCGAGCAGGAACAGCGCCCCGAGCAGCAGCACGACGACGGCGGACGCGACGTACGCGGCCCGCCGACCGCCGGACTGCCGCAGCCCGTTGCGCAACAGGGACAGCTTCAGCCGGACGAAGACGGGCGTGATGTCGGCCGGTACGAGGGGGTCCTGTGCGCGCGGGGCCGGTGCGAGCGGCGCCGTCATCGCGCCCCGCCCCCCAGCCAGTCGAGGTCGGATCCCGCGTCCCGGCCACCCGCACCGACGAGTTCGAGGAACGCCTCCTGCAGCGAGGGAGCGTCGCCGCGGACCTCGGCGAGGGTGCCGTGGGCGCGGATGCGGCCGGCGGCCAGCACGGCCACCCAGTCGCACAGGGACTCGACCAGCTCCATGACGTGGGAGGAGAAGACCACGGTGGCGCCGGAGGCCGTGTACCGCTCCAGGACCCCGCGGATGGTCTGCGCGGAGACCGGGTCGACGCCCTCGAACGGCTCGTCGAGAAAGAGCACTTCGGGGTTGTGGAGGAGCGCGGCGGCGAGCCCGATCTTCTTGCGCATACCGGTCGAGTAGTCGACGACGAGCTTGTGCTGGGCCCCGGCCAGGTCGAGCACATCGAGGAGTTGCGTGGCCCGCTTGTCCACCTCGCCACCGGGCAGCCCCCGCAACCGCCCGCTGTACGCCAGCAGTTCACGCCCCGACAGCCGCTCGAACAGCCGCAGCCCTTCCGGCAACACCCCGATCCGTGCCTTGACGGCAACGGGGTCGCGCCAGACGTCGTGCCCACCGATCTCGACGGTGCCCTGATCGGGCCGAAGCAGCCCGGTCACCATCGACAGTGTGGTGGTCTTCCCGGCCCCGTTCGGCCCGACGAGCCCGATGAACTTCCCGGCGGGCAACTCAAGATCGATCCCGGCGACGGCAATGTGCTGCCCGAACCGCTTCCAGAGCCCTTCAACGCGTACAGCAGACGTCATGGCAGAACCCTACGGGCAGGCGTCCGACGTCAACGGGCGCGGGACTGTGCCCATCTGCGGCTCCGTCGCGGGGCGCGACCAGCCCCCACGGGCCTGGGGCCGCGAACCTACCGATCCCGCCCACACGCATAGGCGAGCGGAGACGCCAGTTCCTCCGCATCAGGCAGCCACCGATTCGCCGCAGTCGGCCGGCAGGCCCACTGCACAGCACCCCGGGACCCGAACCGCGTGGGCGGCGCAGCCACATACGCCCCCTCCCCGAGCACCGTCAGATCAAGAGACGAGGGAGACCAGCCGAGCTTGCGCACCAGTTCCGGGAACTTCACCGACGCACCCGGCAACACGAAGAACCGCATCCGACGATCAGGCGTCAACGTGACGGGACCCAGCGTCAACTCCATGCGCTCCATCCGGGCCAGCGCGAGAAACCCCGCCGTCTCCGGGACGGACACCGCGTCGAAGGTCCGCCCCGTGGGCAGCAGAATCGAAGCCGTCGGCTGCTTCTGCCACATCCGCCGGGCGACGGTCGCACTGCCCGTCGCCTGCGTCGCCCAGTCCTCACGCGCCGGATGCGCGCCGGGGGCGGCGCACGCGGCGTCGCCGCAGGAGCAGCGCTGCACCCCGTCGACGGCTTCCAGCCAGGTGCCGGGGAAGACGTCCCAGTGGCGCTCCTCGGCGTAGCGTACGGCGGTCTCCAGCAGCGATTCCCCGCGCTGCTTCGGAATCTGAGCGGCTTCGGTGCCCGCGATCGTCTCTTCCACGGTGAACACAACTCCCGCACCCACCTGGAGTTACGGGCGTAGCGCGCGCGGGGGAGGGGCATCGATTCCGCACCTGGGGCGCATGGATGCACGTGAGGGGGCGCGCGGGAGGAACCGCGGCGTGGGCCGGGTAGCCAGGAGTGGGGGGTCGGCTGATGCCTTTACCCCGGCAATCCTCGCATGTCTCGCATTGTCGGTATGTCCGCGGGGCATTGATCTTCACGGCCGGATCTTTTCGCTCCAGAGGTTCGCAGGGGGTTACGCCATGGCCGCAAGGCCTCTCGTCGCGCGACAGCCGAACGAACGGTTGCAGGCGCTCATCCAGGAGGCGGGGTGCTCGAACGCCGGGCTCGCCCGCCGGGTCAACATGTGCGGTGCGGAGCACGGGCTCGACCTGCGCTACGACAAGACGTCCGTCGCCCGCTGGCTGCGCGGACAGCAACCGCGGGGCCGCGCGCCGGCGATCATCGCGGAGGCGCTGGGCCGCAAGCTCGGCCGTACGGTCACGATCGACGAGATCGGCATGGCCAACGGCAAGAACCTCGCCTCGGGTGTCGGGCTCCAGTTCTCCCCGACCGTCCTCGGCGCCATCGAGCAGGTCTGCGAGCTGTGGCGCAGTGACGTGGGGCGCCGGGACTTCCTGTCCGGCTCCTCGGTCGCCGCGTCCGCGCTGGTCGAGCCCAGCCGCGACTGGCTGATCTCCTCACCGGACTCACAGGTGGCCCGCTCGGCGGGACCGCGCGTGGGCCAGTCCGACGTGGCGGCCGTGCGCGCGATGACCCAGGCGCTGGTCGACCTCGACCACCAGTACGGCAGCGGGCATGTGCGCCCGGTCGTCGTGCACTACCTCAACAGTGTCGTCTCCGGGCTGCTGGCCGGGTCCTACCGGGAGGCGGTGGGCCGCGATCTGTTCGCCGCGGTGGCCCGACTGACCGAGCTGGCCGGGTACATGGCGATCGACACCGGTCAACCGGGCCTGGCCCAGCGGTACTACATCCAGGCGCTGCGCCTCGCCCAGGCGGCGGGCGACCGCGGCTACGGCGGGTACGTCCTCGCCGCGTCCATGAGCCACCTCGCCGCGCAGCTCGGAAACCCGCGCGAGATCGCGCAGTTGGCGCGGGCGGCGCAGGAGGGGGCGCGTGGTCGGGTGACCCCGCGCGCGGAGGCGATGTTCCACGCGGCGGAGGCCCGGGGGCACGCGTTGATGGGTGACGCGCGGGCGGCCCAGGCGGCGTCCGGGCGGGCGGTCTCGGCGCTGGAGGCCGCCGACCCCGCTTCCGGTGACGACCCGGCCTGGATCACGCACTTCGACGAGGCGTACCTGGCCGACGAGTTGGCGCACTGTCACCGCGACCTGGGCCAGGCCGAGGCGGCGGCCCGGCGCGCGGAGGAGGCGCTGGCGGGGCTACCGGAGACCAAGGCGCGCCGACGGGCCATCGGATACGTGTTGTTGGCCACCGCGCAGGTGCAGCAGCGGGAGATCGAACAGGCCTGCAACACCGGCCTGAAGGCCGTCGAACTGCTCGAATCCGTCCGCTCCAACCGGGGCGCCGAGTACCTGGAGGACTTCCAGCAGCGCCTGGAGCCGTACCAGGAGGAGCCGGTGGTAAGGGAGTTCGGGGCCCGGATGGAGCTGCAGGCGGCTGCGTGAGGGAGGTTGACGCGGGACCGGCCGGTGCGTGAACACGCGGGGAACGGCCGGTTGACGCGCAGGAGTGAGCGGCGGGTGGACAGATGCCACGGCCTGTACAGGCCCGCTGTTAATGCTGTCACAGGTAAGGAGGTTGAGGTCTGAGCTGCGTGGCACCCGGCTCTGGGGACCCGGTAGCGTGAGCCGATGATTCCGAAGGTCCCCCATACGTAGGAGTCCCGGTGACGCAGAGTGGACAGGGCGAGGAGCCCTCGGCGCGGCAGCCGCGCGAAGGCATCGTGCTGCCCTCCGACGGCGGAGAGCCCTTGCTCCCGGGCATGGCGGGCATGGCGACCCCCATCCCACCGGGCCCGCGCGCCGGTTCCTACGACGGCCGGCAGGACGGGACCTACGGCACCCAGCACGAGGGTCCGTCCTACGGCTCCGCCCAGCAGGACGGGTCGTACGGCGCACAGCCGGGCGGTTCCTACGGTGACCGCTCCGGCGGTTCCTACGGTGACCGCTCCGGCGGTTCCTACGGCGGCGACCGGCAGCCCGGCCCGTACGGCGACCGGCAGGGCGACTCGTACCCCGCTCAGCAGTCCGGCTCCTACGGCGACCGCCAGTCCGGAACCTACGGGGACCAGCAGTCGGGGACCTACGGGGACCAGCAGGCCGGAAGCCACGGCGCCGAGCCGGGAGGTTCCTACGGCGACCAGCAGAGCGGCCCCTACCCGGGGCAGCAGCCCGGCCCGTACGGCGGTCAGCAGGGCGGCTCCTACGCCGGTGGCCAGCAGCAGAACGGGCCGATACCGGCCCAGGCCCCGCCCAGCGGCCAGGCCTGGGGCACCCCGTGGGGCCCCGACCAGCACCAGCCCCCGGCCCCGGCACAGGACCAGGGCTGGGCCGCCCCGCAGACCCAGACATGGGGCTCCCAGGAACAGCACCAGCCGCCGGCCCCCGACACCTGGGGCACGCGGGACCAGGCACCCGGCGCCCAGCCCCTACCGGACGCGGACACCCAGAACCCGTCCTACGCCAACCCCGCGGACACCTACGGCACCAACGGCTACGGCACCTCGAACCCGAGCGCGCCCCTGCCCCCGGCCGCCGACGGCCCGTACGGCACTCCGGAACCCGGTTCCGCCGTGGTCCCGTCCGCCCCCGGTGCCTTCGCCTCCCCGCTCCCGCCCGCCGTCGACGAGGGTGCCACCCAGTTCATCCCGCCGGTCCCCGCCATGGGCACCCCCGGTGGGGACGAGGGGGCCACGCAGTTCATCGCGCCCGTGCCGGCCGCGCCCCTGGACAACGAAGGCGCGACCCAGCTCCTGCCCCCGGTGGGGCCGGGGGCGCTGCCGCCCGAGGTGGGCGGGCCCGCGCAGGGCGAGGAGACGCGCTTCCTGGGACGGCCGCCGCAGGCCGGGGCCGGGCCGTTGCCGCCCGCCACCGGGCCCGACGCGCAGGCGACGCAGTACATCCCGCCGGTGACCGACCAGCACCCGGGCGCCGCGTACGGCGAGCGGCAGCCGCCCGCCGAGTTCGACAACCTCTTCCGCAGCGGCCCCGGCGGCGTGCAGCCCGCGCCCGCCACGCAGCAACTGCCGCGCTTCGCGCAGCCCCAGGCGCAGCAGCCGAGGCCCCCGGCACAGCCGTACGCGCAGGCCGGTGGTCCGGGATACGGCCAGCAGCCGCCCCAGAACGGGTACCACCAGAACTCCTACGAACCGCAGGACCCGGGCCGCGGCGGGCGTTCGCGCTCCCGTGTGCCGCTCATCGCGGCCGTGGGCATCGGCATCGTCGTGCTCGGCGTCGGGGCGGGCGCGCTGCTCGGTGGCGGGAGCGACGACTCCAAGGACAAGAACCAGACCGTCTCCGCGACGGCACCCGTGACCGACGACAGCTCCGGCCCATCGGCCGCCGACCCGGCGAAGGCGCAGGCGGTGGCCCTGGACAAGCTGCTGTCCGACAGCGGTGCCAGCCGGGCCTCGGTGATCAAGGCAGTTTCCGACGTGAAGGGCTGCGACAACCTGGGCCAGGCCGCCTCGAACCTGCGTGACGCGGCCAAGCAGCGCACCCAGCTGGTCACCCGGCTCTCCGGCCTGTCCGTCGACAAGCTGGCGAACCACGACGAACTGACCAGCGCCCTCACCCAGGCCTGGCAGGCGTCCGCGTCGGCGGACAACCACTACGCGGCCTGGGCCGACCAGACCGCGGGCAAGAAGGGCTGCCGCAAGGGCCAGGCCCGCACCACCGGCCAGACCCAGGCGGGCAACCGCGACAGCGGCACCGCCAGCGCCCAGAAGGCCAAGGCCGCGCAGCTGTGGAACGCGATCGCGAAGACGTACGGCCTGACCCAGCGGCAGCCGACCCAGCTGTAGGAACCGGCAACCCCGGAGGGTCAGTTCACCTCGGCGGTCTGCAGGGTCTTGGTGACGTCCAGGAAACCCTTGCGGGCCGCGACGAGTTGACCCTTGCGGACCACCTGGAGAGTCACGTCGGCGTTGACCATGCGGGAGAAGCCGATCGTGGCGAGCTTCCCCTGGAAGCCCCACTTCAACGTCGGCGTGAGCCCGCCCGTCGTCACCTCCAGCCCGTTGTTCAGGGTCCGGCGGATGGTCTCCGCGCTCACCTCGCCGCCGTCCAGTGACTCCACGACGGCCTTGAGAACGGTGTACGCGATCCAGGTCGTCTGCACCCCGGCGTCCGTCGCGTCGATGCGGTTGTCGCCGAAGGCCTCTTCGCTGATGACCTTCTTCATCGGGTCCCAGAGCCTGTCGGTGGCCGCCGGGTACCAACTGGTGATGTACGACCCCTCGTACGGACTCGACTCCCCGCCCGACTCGTTGACCACCGTCTGGTCGACGTTGCCGAGCGTGGCCGCGGTGCTCACCCCGGGGTACTGGTCGCGGGAACGCCGGAAGGAGTCCATGAACGTGCCGGTCCGGTCCCCGAGCGTGGGTATCACGCACCCCTTCTTCTCGGGGTCGTCGCTCGCCGCTTCCAGGGCCCGCTCGGTCGGCGTGGAGTACTCGGTGGTGTCGTCCGCCGCGCGCTGGTCGATCGCGACCGCGTGCTTGCCCGTCGTCAGGCCCGAGTCGAGCATGGGGGCCAGTTCGTCGCCCGCGATGGTGTCAGGCCGCACGAGCACCACGGGACCGCAGCCCGCGGCCAGTTCCTTGCCGAGACCGGCCAGGAGGGCCGGCTGGCCGCCGTTGACCGGGTAGGACAGCGGGCTGGTGAACTCCGCGTTGGTGATGCCGTAGCCGCCTATGTAGGGGATGCCGGCGCCTTCGAGGGTGGGCAGGTAGGAGTCGCCGTACTGGCTGTAGGAGCCGACGACGGCGGCGACGTTCCGCTTGACGGCGATACGGGCGCACTTCGCGACGGCCACGCTGTCGTTGTGCTCGTTGCAGGTGAGGACCTTGAGCTTGCGGCCGTTGATCCCGCCCTTGGAGTTGATCCAGCGGGCGTAGGCCTGCGCGAAGGCGGGCATGCCGGGCTTGTTGGTCGCCTTCGTGTCGGAGGGCGCCCAGGTCATGACGGTGATCGAGTCGTCCCCGGCCGCCGCGGTGCCGGGGATGACCCCGCAGCCGACGGCCAGCGACGCACACGCGACCAGGGCCCCCGCCGCGCGGGCGGTTCTCGTGCCGGCCCCGGTGAACCTGGGGAGGAAGGTGCTGCGGTTGCGTCGACTGCCGGTCATGTACGCACACGCTTCCGGGACCCCGCCAATGCCCGGGTGACCCAGGGTTAGCGAGCGGTGACCCGCAGGTGAATTACGGGGGTCGGTGAGGGGCCGTGCGGTAAGAACGTACGATCGGTGACCGTGCAAGGTTCGGAGAACTCTTCCCGTCGCGGCCGTCGCTCATCCACCATGGGCGACATGCCACAGAACGACATGCCGTGGTGGCGCTGGCGCAGCAATGTGCGCTCCGCGCTGCACATGCTCTCCGACCCGGCCTTCCAGCAGAACGTCTGGCTCGCCGGCGTCGACGGATACGGTGACGTCACCGACGCCGTGTACCGCCTGGTCGAGGACACCTGGCTGGACAACTGGTCCGCCGAGAAATACGTCGGCACGATCTTCCGGGACTCCCAGGAGGCGGCCCTCGTCGACACCGCCGTGCTCCGGGTGCTGCGGATCATGCACCAGGTCGGCCCGGACGCCCATGTCTCGGCGTACGTCGAGCACCAGGCCTGGCCGGACGCGGTACGGGCGGCGCGGGACGCGCACGTACGGCTGGCCGTGGCCGACGGCGACGACCCGGACGTACCGCCGCGCACGCTGGAGGTGCTGCGGATCATGACGAGGTCCGCGTAGCGGACGGCTCGGCTGGGGGTCCGGTCAGGTGTGGGACCCTGTCCTGCATGAATGAGCAGTCCGGCCGAGTGGCGGTCGCGTCCGAGCAGTACGTCCTCACCCTCTCGTGCCCCGACAAACAGGGCATCGTGCACGCCGTGTCGAGCTATCTCTTCATGACCGGCTGCAACATCGAGGACAGCCAGCAGTTCGGCGACCACGACACGGGTCTGTTCTTCATGCGCGTCCACTTCTCGGCCGAGGCACCGGTGACGGTGGACAAGCTGCGGGCCAGCTTCGCCGCGATCGGCGACTCCTTCCACATGGACTGGCAGCTCAACCGCGCCGACGAGAAGATGCGCATCGTCCTCATGGTCAGCAAGTTCGGGCACTGCCTGAACGACCTGCTGTTCCGCGCCCGCACGGGGGCCCTGCCGGTGGAGATCGCGGCCGTCGTCTCCAACCACACGGACTTCGCGGAGCTGGTGGGCTCGTACACCATCCCCTTCCACCACATCCCCGTCACCAAGGACACCAAGGCGGACGCGGAGGCGCGGCTGCTGGCCCTGGTGCGCGAGCAGAACGTCGAACTGGTCGTGCTCGCGCGCTACATGCAGGTCCTCTCGGACGACCTCTGCAAGCAGCTCAACGGGCAGATCATCAACATCCACCACTCCTTCCTGCCGAGCTTCAAGGGCGCGAAGCCGTACCACCAGGCGCATGCGCGGGGCGTGAAGCTGATCGGGGCGACGGCGCACTACGTGACCGCGGACCTCGACGAAGGCCCGATCATCGAGCAGGAGGTCGAGCGCGTCGGGCACGAGGTGACGCCGGACCAGTTGGTGGCGGTGGGGCGCGATGTGGAGTGCGGTGCGCTGGCGCGTGCCGTCAAGTGGCATGCGGAACGCCGGATTCTGCTGAACGGACGCCGGACGGTGGTTTTCGCCTAGTGGGGTGGGCGGTGCTGGTGCGTGGGCGGCTGCGGGTGGTTCGTGGCTGGTCGCGCAGTTCCCCGCGCCCCTAAAAGCAGGTCGGTTAGCTGCACGTACTCAAGGGGCGCGGGGAACTGCGCGACCAGCCCCCACGCACCCGCAGCCGCCCTCCTACATCCGGCTCAACGACGCTGCCGCGAACAGCACATCCCTGATCGCCTCACGATCCCCGAGCTGCCCCGCCGCCGCCTCGGCCGGAGGCACATGCCCCGCCGCGAGGTGACAGAACTCCACCCCGTCCAACGCGATATGAGCCACCTCCTCCCCGGCGGAGCCGACCGCGGAGCCGACCGGGCCGTCCAGCGGGATCAACCACTCCCCACCCCCCAACCCCTCGATCTCCAACCTCAGAGTCCGGCCGGCCGTACCCGCGCCAACCAAGGGACGCCTCCGCGCCGCGATGGCAACCGGCAGCATCCGCGCCGCGAGGTCGATCATCCGGTTCAGGTGCCGCCCGGACGGCGGCTCGTACGGATAGTCCACCGCCTCGGCGATGTCCTCCGCATGGACCCAGCACTCGAACGCCCGGTCCACCATCGCGTCATGCAGCGGCAGCGTGAAGTCGCCGTAGGAGACGGCGAGTTTGGCCGAGCCGGAGTCGGAGCCGCCGGCGAAGGACACCGTACGGACCAGGTCGTGGCTCTGTTCCCGCCACGGCGTCCGGACGGACCTCGTGGGCGGGAAGTGCGAGGTCTGCCAGTACGTCTCCGTACGGTCGGCCGGCGCGTGCGTGGCCGCCTTCATGTCGGCCAGCGGGTCGTCGAGGCCGAGCGCGAGGGCGACCAGGCCGTCGACGGACAGCAGGTGGGCGATGACCCCGGCGACGGTCGTACGACGGCTGGTCGGGCCCTCGCCGTCGAACCAGCGCAGCCGTACCGGCGCGTGCCACTCGGCGTCCCCTATGTCCTGCAGCAGGGCGTCCAGACGGGCCGTCTCGGCGTCGTACGGGGCCGCCCACTCCGGCACCGGGATGCGCGGCGGGCGCCGGTCCAGACAGCCCTCCAGGACGCGGGTGCGCAGGGCCGGGTCCAGGTCGAGGCTCTCCGGCGGGTGCAGCAGCCCGACCGCGTCGCGCAGCCGCAGGGCCTCTTCCGCGCAGCTTCCGCACTCGCCGAGGTGCTCCTCGACGGCCACGGCCTCCGCCGCCGAGCACGCGGCCAGCGCCCACGCCCCGAGCAGCGACTTCAGCACGGGGTGCGCCAGCACGAGCGTCGCCGGGACGGGCGGGTTCTCCTCGGCCGAGAGGGTCGGCAGGGGCCGCTCGCCGTCCTCGACCGAGGCGCGGGGCGTGGGTATGCGGGGCGGGTGGTCGGGCGAGGGGGACCGGTCGGCGCCGGTGCCGTCGGTCGGGCCGCCGGGGCCGTTCCCATCGGTCGGGCCGCCCCGGCCGGGCTGTCGGTCACCTTCTCGCCGCTCCTCCTCGTCTCCGTCGTCGGAACGGAACGCGCTGCTCACACCGCACCCCCGTACCCCGGCGGAGCTGCGGCCGTGCCGGCGTCGTGGGCGGTGGACAGGAGCTGCAGGCCCAGGCGGAGCCGCCGACGGGCCTCGTCCTCGGTGACGCCCAGGTCGACGGCGGTCTGGCGGTAGTCCCGGCGCTGGAAATAGGCCAGGTCCAGGGCGGCCCGCAGCGGGGCGGGCATGGACGTGACGATGTAGTCGGCGCGGGCGGCGACGGCCGCCCGGCGCACCTTGCGCTCCAGCTCCTCGGTGGAACCCCCGCCGCCCTCGGCCAGCGCGGCGGTCTCGGTGACGCGCAGCCGCTGCACGGCGAGGCGGTGGGTGAGGGCGGCGACCCAGGAGCGCAGGGGGCCCTGCTTGGGGTCGTAGGTCTCGGGGTGTTCCCAGACGTGGGCGAAGACCTCGCGGGTGATGCCGTCGGCCGCGACCTCGTCGCCGAGGACGCGGTGGGCGAGGCCGTGCACGAGGGAGGCGAAGCGGTCGTAGAGCTCGCCGAGGGCGGCCGCCTCTCCGCGTGCGAGCCGCTGCTGCATCTTGCGGTCCCAGCGGGGCGGTGCGTCCTTCTTCGTCATGCGGGCCCCCTCACCTGACCGTGTGTGTGCCCAGCCTGCGTCCACTGTCACCTCGAATGTAGTCGGCACGTCTGTGAGCGCACGCCCCTTTGGTGCAATGCGCGCCCCCTGAGGGGCCGCAGGTGGTAGTGGACCTTCACCTTCCGTTCCACACCTGATCGAACAGGATCGAAGTCGACTAAAACAAGCCTCTTTCGTTCGCTTCCCGTTTCTCCTGTCGTGTTTCAGGGAACGGCCGGTGGGCAGCCGCGCTGCAAGGAAGCGAAGGTCAGGCTTCCGTTTGTGGGGGTGACGGCGAGCGAAAGGCGTGGTGGTGGCGTTCTACGTGATCGACGACGAACAGGGCGACTGGACCGTGCTCCGGGTCTGCGGCGAACTGGACCTGGTGACCTCGCCCGCGCTGCGCCAGCGGGTGCACGACGCGGTGGCCGAGGGCCGGCACAGCCTGGTCCTGGACCTCTCCGACGTGTTCTTCTGCGACTCCAGCGGTGTCGGCGTGCTGATCGCCTCCCGCCGTCTCATCCGCTCCTGCCACGGCAGCCTGCGCCTGATACTGCCCGCCCGCGGCGCGGCCGACGGCTCGCACGTCAACCGGGTCCTGGGCGCCCTCGGCGTCCGCCGGCTCTTCGACGTGTACGTCGATGTGGAGGCCGCGATCACGGCGGAGGCCGACCCGCTGTCGGCGTGACCCCGCTCACTCCGCGGCCTGTTCTTTGCCACATCGTTGCCCCAAAATTCCCCCGGTCTTGGCACAAGCGCCGCTTTCCCGCTCCCCGGGACACCTTGCCGTCGTACGCTCCGTATCGATGCACCCGACGTGACGTGAGGCGGCACGAAAAGACATGGTCAGCAGCGAGTACGAGCGCAGGATCGCCGCCCGGTTCGCCGTCTTCGACCAGGACGGCAACGGCTACATCGACCGAGCGGACTTCAGTACGGCGGCCAAGGCGCTGCTCACCGAGTTCGGCACGGCGGCCCGGTCCGACAAGGGCCAGGAGCTGTACGCCGGCGCGGAGGCGTTCTGGCAGGGCATGGCCGGCATAGCGGACCGGGACGGCGACCAGCGCATCACGCGCGAGGAGTTCGTGAACGGCGCGGTCAAGCGCCTGCGCGACACCCCCGACCGCTTCGCGGAGATCGCCCGCCCCTTCCTGCACGCGGCCCTCGCGGTCGCCGACACGGACGGCGACGGCGCGGTCACGGTCGACGACACCGCGCGCGTGCTGCGGGCCCTCGGAGCGAGCGAGGACATCGCACGGACGGCCGCCGCGACCCTCGACACCGACGGTGACGGCAAGGTCGGCGAGGCCGAGATCGTGCCCGCCTTCGCCCGCTACTTCACGGTCCCCGAATAGCGTTCGCGCAGCTTGTACTTGAGCACCTTGCGCAGGGTCTCGTTGCGCGGAAGGGCGTCCACCAGCTCCAGCCGCTCCGGCAGCTTGTGCACCGACAGCCCTTCCGCGCGCAGGTAGGCCGTCACCGCCTCCAGGGTCAACTCCCCGGAGCCCGGCGGCCGTTCCACCACCGCGCACACCAACTCCCCGCGCTCGGCGTCCGGCAGCCCGATCACGGCCGCGTCGCCGACCGCCGGGTGCGCGGCCAGCAGGTCCTCGATCTCCTTGGCCGAGATGTTCTCGCCCTTGCGGATGATCACGTCCTTGAGCCGCCCGGTGAGCACGAGATGCCCGCTCTCCGTCAGCCGTCCCAGGTCACCGGTGCGCAGGAACCCCTCCTCGTCGAAGGCCTCCGCGCTCTGCGCCGGGTCGAGATACCCCTGGCACACCGCCTCCCCGCGCAGCCGCACCTCCCCGCCCTCCGCGATCCGGATCTCCATGCCCTCCGGCGGCCGTCCCTCGGTCGTCGCGAGGTTCTCCGTGGTGTCGTCCGGCGCGCCCATGGTGATCATCGGCACCTCGGTCATCCCGTACCCGTGCGTGAGCTGCACCCCCATCTCCCGTACGACGGAGTGGTAGACCTCCGGCGGCTTGGGCGCGCCGCCGCCGGCGAGCAGCCGTAGCGTCGGAATGACCTTCTCGCCCGGCTGTTTGCGCTGCTCGGCGAGGAACATGGAGTAGAAGGCGGTCGACCCGCCGGCCACCGTCACCCCGTGCTTGCGGTAGCCCTCCAGCGCGTCCGGCAGCGCGAACTGCTCGAACATGACGGCCGGGAAGCCGTACAGCAGCAGCATCACCGTGTAGTCGGGGCCTGCTATGTGCGCGTAGGGGAAGGCCATCGAGCCCACGTCGTCCGCCGTCAGGCGCAGCGCGTGCGCCAGGCACGAGCCGCCCGCGAGCAGTGAACGGTCCGTGTGCAGCACGCCCTTGGGGTCGGAGGTGGTGCCGGAGGTCCAGTAGATCCAGCGGACCGAGGTGCCGTCGGCGGGCGGCGGAGGGAGCGTGCCCGGGTCGCCGTCCGGGAGCTGGGCATCGTCGTACGCCTCGAAGACCCCCTTCGCGCCCAGCCGCCGTGCCATGTCCGCGTGGTCGAAGCCGCGCCAGGTGCCCGGCACGGCGAAGAACTCCGCCTTCGACTCCCGCAGCGCGAAGGCGACCTCGCGGTCCCGGTAGAACGGGATGATCGGCGTCTGCACGGCACCCAGGCGGGCCAGCGCGAAGGACAGCAGGGCCGTCTCGATCCGGGTGGGCAGCTGCCAGGCGACCACCGTGCCGGGGCGTACGCCCATGTCGTACAGCCCGGCCGCGACCCGCTCGGAGCGGTCGCGCAGCTCGCCGAAGGTCAGGGCGCGGTCGTCCTGGAGGAAGACCGGGCGGTCGGGGGTCAGGCCGGCGCGGCGGTCCACCAGTTCCCACAGGGTGCGGGAGGAACTCAGGGAGTGCGGCGTCTCGTTCATGGTCCCCCTCCTTGGCTGACGACTCGTCAGGTGACATGCTATCTGACGGGTCATCAGATAAGTACCGTCCCGGCGGAGGGGAACCCATGGCCACCGAACTGCCCCGCATCATCAGCGTCGACGATCACGTGATCGAACCCGCGCACCTCTTCGAGACCTGGCTGCCGAAGAAGTACCGGGACCGCGGCCCCCAGCCGCTCACCGCGGGCATCGGCGAACTCGCCTACGTGGCAGGCAAGTACCAGATCACGATGGACCCGGACGGCCCGCCCACCGACTGGTGGATCTACGAGGACCTCAAGTTCCCGTACAAGCGCAACATCGCCGCCGTCGGCTTCGACCGCGACGAGATGACCCTGGAGGGCATCACCCGCGAGGAGATGCGCAGGGGCTGTTGGGACCCCAAGGCGCGGCTCGCGGACATGGACCTCAACCATGTCGAGGGCTCCCTCTGCTTCCCGACCTTCCCCCGCTTCTGCGGCCAGACCTTCGCCGAGGCGCACGACAAGGAGGTCGCCCTCGCCTGCGTGCGCGCCTACAACGACTGGATGGTCGAGGAGTGGTGCGGCGACAGCGGCGGCCGGCTCATCCCGCTGTGCCTGATCCCGTTGTGGGACGTCGAGTTGGCGGTGGAGGAGATCCGGCGCAACGCGGCACGCGGGGTCCGCGCGGTCACCTTCTCCGAGATCCCCACCTACCTCGGACTGCCCTCCATCCACTCCGGCTACTGGGACCCGTTCTTCGCGGTCTGCCAGGAGACGGGGACGGTCGTCAACATGCACATCGGCAGCAGCTCCCAGATGCCCGCGGCGTCCCCGGACGCGCCCCCCGCCGTACAGGCCTCGCTCTCCTTCAACAACGCGATGGCCTCGATGATGGACTTCCTCTTCAGCGGGGTCCTGGTGAAGTTCCCGACCCTCAAACTCGCCTACTCGGAAGGCCAGATGGGCTGGATCCCGTACGCCCTGGAACGCGCCGACGACGTGTGGGAGGAGCATCGGGCGTGGGGCGGGGTGCGGGACATCGTCCCCGACCCGCCCTCCACGTACTACTACCGCCAGATGTTCTGCTGCTTCTTCCGCGACAAGCACGGGGTCGCCTCGCTGGACGTGGTGGGGCGGGACAACGCGACCTTCGAGACCGACTACCCGCACGTCGACTCGACCTTCCCGCACACCAAGGACGTCGCCCTCGACCATGTGAAGGGCCTCGACGACGAGACGGTCTACAAGCTGATGCGGGGCAACGCGATCCGCATGCTGGGCCTGGACCTCGACCGCTGATGGACCTCTCCTGCACGCCCGAGGAGGAGGACTTCCGCGCGCGGCTGCGGGAGTGGCTGGCGAAGGTCCTGCCGACGCTCGGACCGAAGCCGTCCCCGACCGACTGGCCCGGCCGCCGCGCCTACGACCTGGGCTGGCAGCGGATGCTGTACGACGCCGGGTACGCGGACGTCCACTGGGACGCGTCCCCGACCATCCGGCTGATCTTCCTGGAGGAGACCGAGCAGGCGGGCGCGCCCTACGTGGGCGCCAACTTCGTCGGGCTGCTGCACGCCGGGCCGACCATCGCCGCCGAGGGGACGCCCGAGCAGCGGGACCGCTGGCTGCCGCCGGTCCTGCGCGGCGAGGAGGTCTGGTGCCAGGGCTTCAGCGAGCCGGGCGCCGGCTCCGACCTCGCCTCGCTGCGCACGCGTGCGTGGCGGGACGGTGACGAGTACGTGGTGACCGGTTCCAAGATCTGGACCTCGCACGCGGAAGTCGCCGACTGGTGCGAGCTGTTGGTGCGGACGGATGCGGACGCGCCGAAGCACCGGGGGATCAGTTGGCTCGCGATGCCGATGGACGCGGCGGGGATCACGGTACGGCCGTTGCGGACGCTTGCCGGGTCGGCCGAGTTCGCGGAGGTGTTCCTCGACGAGGTGCGGGTGCCTGTCGGCAACCGGGTGGGGGACGAGAACGACGGCTGGCGCGTGACGATGGTGACGCTGTCGTTCGAGCGCGGGACGGCTTTCGTGGGTGAGGTCGTCGCCTGTCGGCGGGTGTTGGGTGAGCTGGCTCGCGAGGCGCGGAGGAACGGGCGCTGGGACGATCCCGTGCTCCGGCGGCAACTCGGCCGGTTGAACGCCGAGTTCCGGGCGCTGTGGCGGCTCACTCAGTGGAATGTGAGCGAGTCGGAGGCGAGTGGGGGAGTGCCGGGGGTCGGGGGCTCGGTCTTCAAGTTGCGGTACTCGCACGCACGTCAGGAGTTGTACGACGTGGCGGCGGAGGTTCTGGGGGCGGAGTCGCTGGATCTGGAGCGGGCTTGGGTGCTTGATCGGTTGTCGTCGCTGTCGTACACGATTGCCGCGGGTACTTCGCAGATTCAGCGGAACATTGTGGCCGAGCGGATTTTGGGGTTGCCGAAGGGGAGGTGAGTGGTGCGGTTTCAACTGACCGTTGAGCAGAAGGATTTGCGGGATGCGGTGCGAGCCGTGATCGGTAGTCGGTCGGCTGCGGGTTCGTGGGGGCTGGTCGCGCCCCGCGGCGGAGCCGCTGATGTACACAGCCCCGCGCCCCTAAAAGCTCCTCGGCTGGACCGGGGTTTGTGGCAGGCCCTCGGTGACCTTGGGTTGTTCTCTCTGCGGTTGGCCGAAGCTGACGGAGGCGCTGGACTCGGCTTGCCCGAAGCCGTGTTGGCGTTCGAGGAAGTCGGGCGGGCGTTGGTGGTGGGGCCGTTGGTCGCCACTCATCTCGCGGCCGGGGTGGTGCCGGGAGCGGCTACCGGGGAGACCGTGGTCGCCGCTGCCGATGGCCGGCTCGTGGAGTGGCTGGACGAGGCCGATGTCGTGCGGGCGGGGGCCGAGGGGGCCGTGCCGTTGCGGTCGGTGGATCCGCTGACGCCGTTGCACCGGGTGCCGGCCCCGGCGCGTACCGACCCCGTCGCCGTGCTCCTCACCGCCGCCGAGCAGCTGGGAACGGCCACGCGCGTGTGCGAGCTGGCGGTGCAACACGCGCGGACCCGCGAGCAGTTCGGGCAGCCCATCGGCGCCTTCCAGGCCGTCAAGCATCTGTGCGCGGGGCTGCTGGTGCGGGCCGAGGTGGCCCGGGCCGCGGTCTACGCGGCGGCCGTGACCGCCGACCGGACCGACATCGCCGCGGCCCGGCTGCTCGCCGACGAGGCCGCCGTGCGGGGCGCCCGCGACTGCCTCCAGGTGCATGGCGGCATGGGCTTCACCTGGGAGTCCGAGGTGCACCTGCACCTGAAGCGGGCGTGGGTGCGGGAACAGCGTGGCGGTGGAGGTGCGGAGGGAGAGGAGTTGCTCGCGGCGGAGCTCGTGGCTTGAGGGGCCCGGCCCGGTCGCGGCCCGCGACGGGTGCGGGACCGCTCCCACTTCATGTCGCGGATCGTGGCATGCACGAATCACAGGACGAATCACAGAGCGTTGATATCGGGTTGTGTCCTACGTGTGACTCGTCACGGCCCGGAGTCGGGTGTCAGCTCCGGTACCTTGTGTGAGATGCGAGTGGTTCCGAGCATGAGCCATGCCGGTGTTGCCTCTGGGGCGACTCCGGACCGGGCGGTGCGCGCCGCTGCTCGCGGGGCGGGAGAGGCCGACACCCCCGCCTGTTCGACTCCCCAGGGCGAGCGTCGCACAGTATGCCGCACGGGTACTCCTTCGCGCTGGAATATGCCCGAAGCGCTTGTTGGGGTGACTGAACGTCAACCATGCTGTCTCGCAAGGGATTCACGTTCCGTGACCCTTGCTCTGGCCACTGTTCTGGCCATTGTTCTGGCCATGCAGAAAATGGCTACGATCGTGGCCCTCGTCGCGGCGCGTGCGTGGCGCGGGGTCATGTGTCCGCCGGTTCGGATGGTGTGAGCGGTGCAGGTGCTTCAAGTGCAGCTGGAGATCCGGCCCGACCCCGCCGAGGTGGGGCGCGCCCGGCGCTGGGCTCGTTCCCGCCTGGCGGGGTCCGGCATAGCGGCCGACGAGTCGCTCGCCGAGACGTTGATCCTGCTCGTCTCCGAGCTGGTCACCAACGCCGTGGTGCACACCGGCTGTCCGGCCGTCCTGCGGCTTTCGCTGCCCCTGGCCGCGGCCGACTCGGCCACCGTCCGCCTGGAGGTGGCCGACGCCAGCGACCGGGCTCCGGTGCCCCGCTGTGTGGACGGCGACGCGACCGGCGGCCGGGGCCTGGCCCTCGTCGACGGGCTCGCCGACCGCTGGGGCTGGAGCCCCGAGGGCGGCGGCAAGCGCATCTGGTGCGAACTCGACCGATGTACCGAGCCCGGGGAGACCGCGACGGCGTACGGCGGTGGCGTGTCGACGTACGAGGTGCTGGCTTTCGACGTCGTGTGATCCCCCGGGGTGAGGCGATGCGCCGGGACGTGCTTCTGTGCGCGCCCACGGCAAAGAGGGCGTAAGTGACAAATCCCCGTAGGGCTGTTGACGCGTCGTGACCGTCTGATCACCCTGGTGGTCAGCGATTCGCCGCGAGGGGACGGCGAGGGTTTCGTGACGGGGAGCCCTCGGCGAGTGTGGGTCGTGGTTCGGCGTCGGGCGGGAGCGCCGGAGTCGGGCCGGCGGCGCGATCGAGGGGTGGGGGGAAGACGCGCCGCCGGCCGATGGCTCCCCCCGCTGCCCTCCGGATCGTTCACAGGATGGCGACCGGAGCCACCGGAGTGCCCGTCGCGCCGACGAAGGGCTCGGGCATCGCGGACAGCAGGAACGCGTACCGGCCGACTTCTCCACAGGCTGTGGACAACTCTTCGAGATTCCAGTTCTGGCCCTGCAGCATGCCCATCTCCACCAGGTCCAGCGCGTGCACGGGCAGCCACAGGTCCTCGATCTCGGGCGGAAAGATCTCGAACGTCAGCGTGTCATTGGCGACCGCGGCGACATCACGCGCATGGAACCACTCCGGCGTCCGGACCGACAGACCGGGCGAGGGATAGCCGTACGCCTCCTTGTTCCCGGCGAGATAGACCTGCACCTGCCCGGTCCGTACGAGCACGATGTCGCCGGCGCGCACGCGCGTCCCGGCGAGTTCCTCGGCGGCCTCCAGGTCCTCCGGCGTGACCGCGTGCCCGCCCTCCAGCCGGTGCACCCCGCGTGCGCGTGCCACGTCGAGGAGCACACCCCGCGAGACGATGTGCCGTGCCTTGTCGATCCCGCTGAACTCGGCGCCGCCGTGCGGGGTGACGGTGGTCGCCGGGCGGCCGTTGTAGAGCCGGCCCGAGTGCGAGACGTGGGGCAGCGCGTCCCAGTGCGTGCCCGCCTGGAGGCCCATCGTCACGGCGTCGTCGCTGCACGCGACCGTGCCGGGGCCGAACAGCTCCTGGTTGATCTGCACCATCGCATGCAGCGGATTGACCCGGCCCGGGATCATTCCGGTCTGCACGCCGTCCTGCTTGAGGGGGAGGGCGAGGGGGACGCGGCGGCCGGTGCGGACGGTCGCGGCGGCCTCCCGTACGACCTCGTCGGTGATCAGGTTGAGCGTCCCGATCTCGTCGTCCGGTCCCCAACGGCCCCAGTTGTTCACGCGCTTGGCGATGTCGTGGAACTCGGCCGGCAGTGACATCCGGTTCCTCCCTGGGGCTTGTGTCCGTGCATCCGACGCGACATAAAATCTAACGGTCCGTCAGAAACCGCGGGAAGGGGCCGGCGTGGGGAACTTCTTGGCAGGCAAGGTCGTCGCCGTGACCGGCGCCGGGCGGGGCATCGGGCGGGCGGTCGCGCTGGCCGCGGCGGCCGAGGGGGCCAAGGTCGTCGTCAACGACTACGGCGTCTCCGTGGACGGTGCGTCCCCCGCGAGCGAGATCGCCTCGGCGGTGGTGAAGGAGATCGAGGCGGCGGGCGGCGAGGCCGTCGCGGTCGCCGACGACATCTCCACGATGGCGGGCGGACAGCGGGTCGTGGACGTCGCGCTGGCGACGTACGGGCGGATCGACGGGGTCGTGTGCGTCGCCGGGATTCTGCGGGAGCGGATGCTTTTCAACATGTCCGAGGAGGAGTGGGATCCGGTGATCGCCACGCATCTGAAGGGCACGTTCACTGTTTTCCGGGCGGCTTCCGCGGTGATGCGGCAGCAGCGGGCGGGGGTTCTGATCGGGTTCACCAGCGGGAATCATCAGGGGTCGGTTTCGCAGGCGAACTACAGCGCGGCGAAGGGCGGGATTATTTCCCTGGTCCGTAGTGCCGCGCTTGGGCTGCACAAATATGGGGTGCGGGCCAATGCGGTCGCCCCCGTGGCGCGTACGCGGATGTCGGCGAACGTTCCTGTGGAATTGGCGGAGATGGGGGAGCCGGAGGATGTGGCGGCGCTTGTTGTGTATCTGCTGTCCGAGCGGGCTGAGGGTGTGACTGGGCAGGTTTACACGGTGGCGGGGGCGAAGATCGCGGTGTGGGCACAGCCGCGGGAGCTGCGCGCGGCGTATGCCTCCGGCGGGTGGACGCCGGAAAAGATTGCGGAGTTTCTGCCTGGGTCCGTTGGGGTGGATCCGATGCCGATGCTTTTGCAGTTGTCGGCGATGGAGAAGGCCGCGCGGGGTGGAGATCGGCCTAACGCCTAATGGTTCGGGGGGTGTTGTTCGGTGGCGGGTGCGGGCTCGTTGTGGCTGGTCGCGCAGTTCCCCGCGCCCCTGGGTGGGTCGGAAAAACGTGCCTTGAGAGGAGACCGGCGTGGAGTTCGGGTTCACCGCTGAGGATGAGGCGTTCAGGGCGGAAGCGCGGGCCTGGCTCTCGGAGCACGTCGAGCCGGGGCGGGATCGTCGGGACTGGGAGCGGGAGCTTGGTAAAGCCGGGTGGATCGGGCTCGGATGGTCTGAGGCCGGATATGGGAATCGGGTTGCCGGTCTGACTCAGCAGGTTGTCTGGGCCGAGGAGTATGCGCGGTCGGGGGCGGCTCCCCGGTCCGGGCATATCGGGGAGAATTTGTTGGGGCCGACACTCATTGCTCATGGGACGGAGGAACAGAAAGGGCGGTTCCTGCCGGCCGTCGCCGCCGGGGACGAGTTGTGGTGTCAGGGATACAGCGAACCGGGGGCCGGGTCGGATCTGGCCGGGGTGCGGACTCGGGGTGAGCGGGAGGGGAGTGGGGGATATCGGGTCACCGGGCAGAAGATCTGGACCTCGCTCGCCCATGAGGCCGACTGGTGTTTTGTGCTGGCGCGGACCGAGGCGGGGTCCGTGCGGCATCACGGGCTGACTTTTCTGCTCGTGCCCATGGATCAGCCGGGGCGGATCGAGGTGCGGCCCATTCGGCAGATGACTGGGACCAGCGAATTCAACGAGGTGTTCTTTGATGGGGCGGTGGCTCGGGCGGAGCACGTTGTGGGGGGTGAAGGGGGTGGCTGGAAGGTTGCCATGAGTCTGCTCGGGTTCGAGCGGGGGGTATCCACGCTGGCCCAACAGGTGGGGTTCGCGGAGGAGTTGGGGCGAGTCGTGCGGGCCGCCGTCGCGAGTGGGGCCGTGGGGGATGCCGTCGTGCGGGAGCGGTTGCTGCGGCTGTGGGGTGAGTTGCGGGTGATGCGGTGGAACGCATTACGGACGCTGGGGAGTTCGGGGGACGCCGGGGCGCCCAGCGTGGCCAAGCTGTTGTGGGCGGGGTGGCATCAGCGGCTCGGAGAGGTCGCGATGCTCGTGCGGGGGGCCGGGGCGACGGTCGGGCCGGGGGACTGGTCGGCTGCGGCGCCGTACGAACTCGACGTCGCGCAGCGGCAGTTCCTGTTCTCGCGGGCCGACACGATCTACGGCGGCTCGGACCAGATCCAGCGCACCATCATCGCCGAGCGGGTGCTCGGTCTGCCGAGAGAGCCCAAGGGGGTCGTGTGATGCGCGGTGTGGTGTTCGACGGCAAGCAGGTGGAGGTCGTGGACGACCTCGACGTACGGGATCCGGGGCCCGGTGAGGTGCTGGTCGCGATCTCGGCCGCGGGGCTATGCCACAGCGATCTGTCCGTGGTGGACGGGACGATTCCCTTTCCGGTGCCGGTGGTGCTCGGGCATGAGGGGGCCGGGGTGGTGGAGGCGGTGGGGGCCGGGGTCACGCATGTGGCGCCGGGTGACCATGTGTCGCTGTCCACGCTGGCCAACTGCGGGACCTGCGCCGAGTGCGACCGGGGACGGCCGACCATGTGCCGGCAGGCGATCGGGCGGCCGGGGAAGCCGTTCACGCAGGGCGGTCGGTCGGTCTACCAGTTCGCGTCCAACTCCGCCTTCGCGGAACGGACCGTGGTGAAGGCCGTACAGGTGGTTCGTATCCCCAAGGACATTCCGCTGCCGTCCGCCGCGTTGATCGGATGCGGTGTGCTGACGGGGGTCGGCGCCGTGCTCAATCGGGCCAAGGTGGACCGGGGCGAGTCCGTGCTCGTCATCGGGACCGGCGGCATCGGGCTCAACGTCATCCAAGGCGCCCGGATCGCGGGGGCGTTGCGGATCGTCGCCGTGGACGCGAACCCGGCGAAGGAGGCGGTGGCGCGGCAGTTCGGGGCGACGGACTTCCTGACGTCGACGGAGGGTGTGAAGGACCTGCTGCCGACCGGGGCCGACCACGCCTTCGAGTGCGTGGGGCGGGTGGAGCTGATCCGCCAGGCCATCGACCTGCTGGACCGGCACGGGCAGGCGGTGCTGCTGGGGGTGCCGCCGGCGAGCGCCGAGGCGTCCTTCCTCGTCTCCTCGATGTACCTGGACAAGTCGATCCTCGGCTGCAGGTACGGGTCCTCGCGGCCGCAGCGGGACATCGCGCTGTACGCCGAGTTGTACCGGGCCGGCCGGTTGCTGCTCGACGAGCTGGTGACGGAGACGTATCCGGTCGAGGACTTCGAGAAGGCGCGCGCGGATGCGGAGGCGGGGCGGGTGGCTCGGGGGGTGCTCACGTTCTGAGGGCCCTGGGGTGCTCACCGTCTTGGCGAAGTGGTGTGCCTTGGCGCGGAGTTGGCGCTGATTCTTACGAAGCCCGGACGTCGGGTCCCTCATGCGCTGTTTGCCCGCTTGTGTTCCTCTGGCGCGGCCTAGCGTTGCGGTCGTCCGGCGAAGAACGTGCCGGCCTCTGATTCCGCGTTCCGCATGAGGAGTACTCCCATGGCTCTCGCCAGGTCCCGCGCCGCTCGTGTCTCCCGCATCGCCCGTACGGCGGGTGCGGGTGCCGTCGCCATAGCCGCAGCCGCCCTCTTCGCCGCTCCCTCCGCCAGTGCCGCAGGTGGGCAGCGCGCCGCCGACTCCCGTACGCACGGCGGTAGTTCGGCCGTGTTCGTGCAGACCGACGACACGAGCGCGAACACCGTCGTCTCCTACGAGCGCGCCGCCGACGGCACCCTTCACCAGAAGGGTGTCTTCCGCACCGGGGGCAAGGGGGGCGTGCTGGCCGGGACCGTCGTGGACCACCTGGCCTCGCAGGGGTCGCTCGCCTACGACCGGCGCCACCACCTGCTCTACGCCGTCAACGCGGGCAGCGACACCGTGACCGTCTTCGCCGTGCACGGCACCCACCTCCGGCGGGTCCAGGAGATCTCCAGCGGCGGGAAGTTCCCGGTCAGCGTCACCTTCCACGGCGACCAGGTCTACGTCGCCAACGCGCTCGACGGCGGTTCCGTGCAGGGCTTCGTGCGGACCGGCGAGCGGCTGGTCAAGGTGGCCTCCTGGCACCGCGAGCTCGGTCTGGACGCTGCTGCCTCGGCCGTCGGGCAGATCTCCTTCACGCCCGACGGTTCGTGGCTCGTGGTCACCACCAAGGCCTCGGGGCAGAGCATCGACGTCTTCCCGGTCGGCGGGTACGGCAGCCACGGCGGGCCGTCCGCGAAGCCCGTGGTGACCTCGCTCCCGGGAGCGGTGCCGTTCGGCTTCGACTTCGACTCCGCCGGGCGGATCCACGTGACGGAGGCCGGGACGAACTCCGTCGGCACCTTCGTCGTCGGCCGGGACGGGAAGTTGACGGCGAAGGGCACGGTCCCGACCGGCCAGGCCGCCACCTGCTGGGCGGTGACCGCGGGCGGCAACGTCTACGCCTCCAACGCCGCCAGCGGCACGCTGTCCGGCTACCGGGTGGGCCCCCAGGGCGAGTTGACCGCGCTGGGCAACACGGCCACCGACGCCGGCACGGTGGACGCCGCGGCCTCCTCGGACGGCCGGTACCTCTACGTCCAGGCCGGCGCCAAGGGCATCGTGGACGAGTTCCGGGTGAACAGGAACGGCTCGCTCACCGCGATCGGGTCGGTCGTGGTGCCGGGTGCCGTGGGCGGCGAGGGGATCGTCGCGGGCTGAGCCAGGGGACAGCCGGGGCGCGGGTTCAGGGGGCGGCGCCGACACTGCCGTAACTCTCGGACCCGTTGCCCTGGGTTCCGGTGCGGAACGTGCGGCGGTACGTCGTGGGCGTGACGCCGAGCGCCGCCTGGAGGTGCTGTCGCATCGACTGGGCGGTGCCGAAGCCCGCGTCCGTGGCGACCTGGTCGATGGACAGGTCGCTGGATTCCAGCAGGTGGCGGGCGCGTTCGACGCGCTGTTGGGTGAGCCACTGGCCGGGGCTGACGCCGACCTCCTCGCGGAAGCGGCGGGTGAAGGTGCGTACCGACATCGCCTCCTGGTCCGCCATGTCGCGCAGTTGGATCGGCTCGTGCAGGCGGCCCAGCGCCCAGGCCCGCGCGGCCGTCGTGGTCGCCCACTGCGGGTCGGGGACCGGGCGGTGGATGTACTGCGCCTGACCGCCGTCGCGATGCGGCGGTACGACGGTGCGGCGGGCCACGTCGTTGGCGACCGCCGTGCCGAAGTCCCGGCGGACCATGTGCAGGCACAGGTCGATGCCGGCCGCGACGCCCGCCGAGGTCAGGACGTCGCCGTCGTCGATGAACAGCACGTCCGCGTCGACCTCGATCCGCGGGAAGAGCCGCTGGAAGCGTTCGGCGTCGGCCCAGTGCGTGGTGGCGGGGCGGCCGTCGAGGCGGCCGGCGGCGGCGAGGACGTAGACGCCGGTGCAGATCGAGGCGAGGCGGGTGCCGGGGCGGATGCGGGCGAGGGCGTCGGCCAGTTCCGGGGTGAGGACGCCCTCCTCGAAGACCGGGCCGAGCTCGTACGACGCCGGGACGATCACGGTGTCGGCGGTGGCCAGGGCCTCCGGGCCGTTCGGGACGTGGATGGCGAAGTCGGCGTCGGTGTCGACCGGGCCCGGCGGCCGGATCGAGCAGGTGACGACCTCGTACAGCAGTCGTCCCTCGGCGTCCCTGGGGCGGCCGAAGATGCGGTGCGGGATGCCCAGCTCGAAGGGGAGCAGGCCGTCGAGGGCGAGCACGACGACGCGGTGCGGGCGGAACTCCGGTTTCTGGGGGTAGTCCGGCTCCTGGGGGTACTCCGGCTCCTGACTCATGGCCCGATCCTAACGAATGCTGTCCTTCGGGCCAGTAGTCCGGAGAGGGCGGAGGTCAGAAGCTGTATGTCGTGACCCAGACAACCGAGGCGGGCGCCGCCGCAGAGGACACCCGGCCGGGCAAGCCGATCAAGAAGCGCAACCGCCCGCGGCGGAGCCGCAAAATGTCACTGCACCGGGCGTGGTTCGTCGCCGCCGTCACCTTCGTGACGATCATCGGTGCCGCCGCCTTCCGATCGCTCCCCGGCCTGCTCATCGACCCGCTGCACCAGGAGTTCGGCTGGTCGCGCGGCACGATCGGCGCGGCGGTCTCCGTGAACCTCGCGCTGTACGGGCTCACCGCGCCGTTCGCGGCGGCGCTGATGGACCGCTTCGGCATCCGCCGGGTCGTCGCGGTGGCCCTGAGCGTGATCGCGCTCGGCGCCGGGCTGACCGTGTGGATGACGGCGGCCTGGCAACTCATGCTGTGCTGGGGCCTGTTGGTGGGCCTCGGCTCGGGCTCGATGGCGCTCGCCTTCGCGGCCACGGTCACCAACCGCTGGTTCACCGAACGCCGGGGCCTGGTCACCGGCATCCTCACCGCCGCGTCCGCCTCCGGCCAGCTGATCTTCCTGCCGGTGCTGTCCTGGATCGTCGAGAAGCACAGCTGGCGTCCGGCGGCGGTCACGGTCGCCCTCGCCGCCCTCGCGGTCGTCCCCTTCGTCTGGCTGCTGCTGCGCGACCACCCGGCCGACGTGGGCCAGAAGCCGTACGGGGCAACGGAGTTCGTACCGAAACCGGCGCCCGTGCAGGGCGCCGCCCGGCGCACGATCAACGTCCTGTTCTCGGCCTCCCGCACCGGCACCTTCTGGCTGCTGGCCGGCACCTTCGCGATCTGCGGTGCCTCCACCAACGGCCTGATCCAGACCCACTTCGTGCCGGCCGCCCACGACCACGGCATGCCCGTCACGGCGGCGGCCTCGCTGCTCGCGGTGATCGGCGTCTTCGACGTGGTCGGCACGATCGCCTCCGGCTGGTTCACCGACCGCTTCGAACCGCGCCGCCTGCTCGCCGTCTACTACGCCCTGCGCGGCGTCTCGCTCCTGTTCCTGCCGATGCTGCTGGCCCCCTCGGTCCACCCGCCGATGCTCTTCTTCATCGTCTTCTACGGCCTGGACTGGGTCGCCACCGTCCCGCCCACCGTCGCCCTGTGCCGTGAGCAGTACGGCGAGGACAGCGCGATCGTCTTCGGCTGGGTCCTCGCCTCCCACCAGGTCGGCGCCGCCCTGGTCGCCTTCCTGGGCGGAGTCGCCCGCGACGCCTTTGGCTCCTACGACATGGTCTGGTACGCCTCCGGGGCGCTGTGCGCGGTGGCGGCGCTGATGGCGCTGGTGATCCGGCGCAGGCCGGTCGCGGCGGTCCCGTCGGTGGCGGTCGCGTAGCGCCTCCGGATCGGGACGGCGCTCACGTGCGGCTTACGGAGCCGAGACGACCTTGCCCTGTGCGTCCACCGCGTGGGAGTCCCAGTACGTGTCCCACTTGTCCCCGACGTGCTGCGGCACCTTCCCCTTCGGGTAGCGCACGTAGCCGCTCGGCGCCGCGTCGCCGTTCGTCACGCAGGCGCCGCCGGCGGAGCTGCCCACGGCCATGACCGGATACTCGCCCGTGTTGCAGATGGCGTCCGCCGTGGAGAACGAGCAGGCGGACAGCAGCCCGGCGGTGCTGATCACAACAGAAGCGAGTACGGCAACTCGCGTGCGCTTGCTCATGGTTGAAGGCTCCTCGGTCAGCCGCTCGAAGGCTCGAATCGGTCTGGGAGCAAGGCTGCCCGAGGACGGCGGACCCCTCATGAGTACGTGGACTCAGAAGCGGGACGCGGGCTACTCAAGAGTGGTCAAAGGAACCGGCCCTTGTGGAACAGCAGCGGCGCCACGTCGGTCTCGTCGCCCGTGCCCAGCGCCTCCACCCGGCCCACCACGATGAGATGGTCGCCCCCGGTGTGGACCGCGTGGATCGCGCAGTCGATCCACGCGACGGTGCCCGCGAGGCGGGGTGAGCCGGAGACCGGGGACGCGTCGTACTCCACGCCCGCGAACTTGTCCGCCCCGCGCACCGCGAAGCCGCGGCACAACTCGCCCTGGCCGGCGCCCAGTACGTTGACGCAGAAGGAGCCGGCGCGGGCGATGCGAGGCCAGGTGGTGGACGTACGGCCGACCATGAAGGCGATCAGGGGCGGGTCGAGGGAGAGGGAGGAGAAGGACTGGCAGGCGAAGCCGGCGGGGCCGGTCTCGGTGTCGGTGGCGGTGATGACCGTGACGCCCGTCGCGAAGGTGCCCAGGACGCGGCGGAACTCGGTCGGGTCCAGTGGCGCTCGCTCGTCCTCGCCGACGCAGCGCAACTCCGGTCGGGGCAGCGCCTCCACGCCGGCCGGGGTCCCGGCCGACTTGAGGTAGCGAACGGCTGCCGCTGCTGCCCCTGCGTGTCCCATCACGATTCCATCACCGTTCCCATTAGAGCTGACGGTTCATCAGAGTGAAAGGGCTAGCGGCCCTGGTAGTCCGGAGTCCTGCGCTCCACGAAGCTCCGCACCCCCTCCTGCGCGTCCCGCGTCGTCATGTTGATCTCCTGCGCCGCCGCCTCCGCGGCGAACGCGGTGGCGCGGTCGCTGTCCAGGGAGGCGTTGACCAGCTGTTTGGTGAGGGCGAGGGCGCGGGTGGGGCCGGTGGCCAGACGGATCGCCCACTCCTGAGCCGTCTTCGCCAACTCCTCGTCCGGGACGACCCGGTTGACCAGGCCGAGGCGTTCCGCGTCCGCCGCGCCCAGCGCGTCGCCGAAGAACATCAGCTCCTTCGCCCGTTGCGGGCCGATCAGCCGCGGCAGCAGATACGCGCCGCCGCCGTCCGGGACCAGCCCCCTGCGCACGAACACCTCGATGAACCGCGCCGACTCCGCCGCCAGTACGAGGTCGCAGGCGAGGGCGAGGTGCGCGCCCAGGCCCGCCGCCGTCCCGTTGACCGCCGCGATCACCGGCTTCTCGCAGTCCAGGACGGCCGCGATCAGGCGTTGGGCGCCGAGGCGGATCGTGCGGGCCACGTCTCCGGGCAGCCGTTCGCCGGTCGCCGCCCCGCCTGCCCGCAGGTCCGCGCCCGCGCAGAAGCCCCGCCCGGTGCCGGTGAGGACCACCGCCCGTACGGACGGGTCGGCCGACGCCTCCGCCAACAGGCCGATCAGCCGGTCCCGTTGGTCCGGGGTGAGGGCGTTGAGGGCCTCGGGGCGGTTGAGGGTGAGGTACGTGACGTGGTCGGTGACCGTGTGGACGAGGTCGGCCGTCGGTGGTGTGGTCTGGTCGGCCGGTGCTCGCATGCCCTCCGTCATCGGCACACCGCCAGCGCGTCCAACGCCACCGCGCCCTGTCCCCGGGGCAGCACCATCAGCGGGTTGATGTCCAACTCCGCGAGATCGTCCCCGAGTTCGAGCGCCATGCGCTGCACCCGCAGGATCACCTCGACGAGCGCGTCGAGGTCGGCCGGCGGCCGTCCCCGCACCCCGTCCAGCAGGGCGCGTCCGCGCAGCTCCGCGAGCATGTCCCGGGTCTGCTCCTCGCCGAAGGGCGGCACGCGTACGGCCGCGTCGTGCAGGACCTCGACCAGCACCCCGCCGAGCCCGGCCGTGACCGTCGGTCCGAACAGCTCGTCGTGCGTGACGCCGACGAACATCTCGACGCCCCGCTCGACCATCTGGCAGACCAGGACACCGTCCAGCGTGACCCCTTCGTAGCGGGCGATGTCCGTCAACTCGCGGTAGGCGTCCCGTACTTGGCTGGCCGAGGTGAGGCCGATCTTCACCAGGCCCAGCTCGGTCTTGTGGGCGATCTGCGCGCCGGAGGCCTTCATCACCACCGGGTAGCCGACCAGGCCTGCCGCGCGGACGGCCGCTGCCGCGCTGGTCACGAGTTGCTCGCGGGGGACGCGGATGCCGTATGCCCGGAGCAGTTGTTTGGCCGCGTGTTCGCTCAGCTGCTGGCCCGGGCGCATCAGGGCCTGTGCCTTGCGGAAGGACGGGGAGTGGGTGCGGGGGGCCTCGTCGAAGGGGGAGCGGTAGCGGGCGGTGAAGCGGTGGTGGTCGAGGTAGGCGCGGACGGCGGTGACGCAGTTGCCGGCCGTGCGGAAGGTGGCGACCCGGGAGGAGCCCAACAGCACCTCGCGGTAGGCCGGTTCGGTGCCGACGGGGGAGCCCCAGACCACGCAGACCAGCTTGTCGGTCTGCTCGGCCGCGTCCACCAGGTCCCGTACGAGCCGGTCGCTGAGCGGCGGGAACGGGCCGGTGATCGGACAGATCAGCACCCCGACCGAGGGGTCGTCGAGGATCGCGTCGATGATTTTGCGGCCGCGGTGGTCGCCGACCGGGTGGCCGCCGTTGTCGACGGGGTTGGCCACGCTCAGGAACTCGGGTATCCACTGGTGCAGTTCGGCCTGCTTGGCCTCGGACAGCACCGGCAGGGTCAGGCCCGCGCCGGTCGCCAGGTCGGCGAAGTGGGCGCCCGTGCCGCCGGAGATGGAGTAGACGACGACTCCGTCGGCGACGGGTGGACGGGCGCGGGCCAACAGGGCCGCGGTGTCCTGGAGTTCGTCGAGACCGTCGACCCGGATCACCCCGAACTGCCGCATCGCCGCGTCCACCACCGTGTCCGCGCCGGT
This sequence comes from Streptomyces sp. NPDC092369, assembly GCF_044755245.1. NCBI lineage: Bacteria > Bacillati > Actinomycetota > Actinomycetes > Kitasatosporales > Streptomycetaceae > Streptomyces > Streptomyces sp. NPDC092369. The sequence continues at coordinate 363,257 of NZ_JBIVQP010000006.1, read as the reverse complement.
CAGCTTGCCGGTGTGGGAGGCGGCCGTGCGGGCGCCGGTCTCGGTGCGGCCGACCTTGACGGCGACGACCGGGACCCCGCGGCGGGCGGCCCGGTCGGCGGCGAGCAGGAAGGAACGGCCGTCCTTGAGGCCCTCGACGTAACAGGCGATGGCGCCGACCTCCGGCAGCTCCGCGAAGTAGGAGAGGAAGTCGGCGGTCTCCAGATCGGCTTCGTTGCCGGTGGGCGCCCAGTGGGAGAGGCGGATGCCGAGCTCCTGGAGCGCGAAGACGGGCCGCCCCTGGTGCCCGGACTGGGTGATCAGCGCGATCGCGGGACCGTCGAGGTCGTCCCGGAACCGCTCGAAGGCGTTGAGGTTGGTGTTGGGCCCCAGCAGCCGCATCCCCGACCGCCGTACGGCGGCCGCGAGTCGGGCCTGTGCGGCCGCTCCCTCGGCGCCGGTCTCCGCGAACCCGGAGGCGAAGACGACCGCGAACTTCACCTTGGCCTCGGCGAGTTCCTCGATCACGGGCAGCGGCTCGGCGACCAGCAGGACGGCGAGGTCGACCTGTTCGGGCAGGTCGGCGACGGCCGGGACGCAGGGCAGGCCGAAGACGGACGGGCGCGTGGGATGCACGGGGTGCAGCCGCGCCCCCACCCGCTCCGCCCAGGCGACCAGTTGCCGGGTGACACCGGTGTTGGGCCGTCCCTCCGTGTCCGAGGCGCCGATCACGGCGACGGACTCGGGCCGGAAGAACCGGTCCAGATCGGGTACGCCCGCGTACAGCGGCCGCCCGCCGACATCGAGGTCGTCCACCTCGGCGGGCCTGCCGTGCACGGCAGGCGCGGGTTGCTCGCCGCAGGCGATGACCCTGGCCCGGCGGGAGTCGGTGGTGAGAGTGCCGTGGGTTGATCCAAGCATCGTCCGCCCGCTCCTGTGAGACAGCCAAAATAACTGACGCTCTGTCAGATTACTGAACTGACGCGGTGTCAGGAACGGGCGTGCGTGCAAAGTTGAACTAAGTGGTGTGGGTCAGCGCCCCCGGAGGCTCACGCAACGGCTCCCGCCGAGGCGGGCGTGTCGACTCACAGCGCCGCGAGCACCTCCTTGGCCGCCCGCTCCCCGGAACGGACCGCTCCGTCCATGTACCCGTTCCAGTACGTCGACGTCTCCGTGCCGGCCCAGTGGATGCCGTCCACCGGGGTGCGCAGGGCGGTGCCGTACTCGGTGAGGACGCCGGGCGGGGCGTAGGCGACCGGGCCGCCGCGGGTGAAGCCCTCGTTGTCCCAGCGCTGGAGGACGAAGGACGTCGGGGCCTTGGCCTTGTCGCCGAAGTAGGTGGCGTAGTCCTTGAGGACGGCCGCCTTCACGTCGGCGACCGAGGCGGCGTCGAACTCGCGCATCTCATCGGCCTCGATGAAGCCCATCAGGGCGCCGTAGGAGGCGTCGGGCGGGGAGTTGTCGAAGGTGGAGCGGACGGCGCCGGTGTCGCTGACGACCTGGCCGTTGAGGCCGTCGGCGCGCCAGAACGGGGTGTCGTAGACGGCAATGGCCTTGCCGATGGAGCCCATCGGGAGGCGCTGGCCCAACTGGTCGCGGGCGGCCGGGAGGAGAGGGTCGAAGGTGATGCGGCCGGCCAGCGGGGGCGGCACCGCGACCACGACCTTCTTCGCGGTCACCGTCACGCCGTCCGCCGTCACCACGTACTTGGCGCCGGACTTCGTGATCGAGCGCACCGGCGCGCTCAGCACCACGCGGTCGCCGAGGGTGGCCGCGAGCTTGATCGGCACCTGCTGGGAGCCGCCGACGAAACGCGACTCCTGGGCGCCGTTCGCGGTGTCGGTGAGGCGTTCCAGGGTGCCGGGGGTGGACTCGTTGCCCGCGGCCGCGATGTAGAACAGCACGAAGAGCAGGGAGAGTTCGCGGGGCTGGGCCGAGAAGATGGACGTGGTGGCCACGTCGAGCAGGAACTTGGCCGACGGCACGATCGCGTTGGCGTTCAGCCAGCTCTCGAAGGTCTGCTTGTCCCACTCGGCGGCCTTCGGCGCGGTCCAGGGGGCGCCCACCGGCACCTGCTTGGCCATGTCGTCCAAAGACGCCTGCACGATCGCGGCGTTGGCCAGGCCCGCCACGTCGATCGGCGGGACCGAGCCGAGGAGTCCGTCGGTGGCGTACGGGGTCTTCTTGCCGTCCTTGTAGAGCAGGTTCTTGCCGGTGTTGTACGTCGTGAAGGTCGCGACGCCGAGCGAGTCGGCCAGCGCCTTGATGCGGTCCTGGGTGGGGCCGATGAACTCGCCGCCGCCCTCGGTGACCCCGCCGTTCGCCAGGGCCAGGTTCACCACCCGGCCGCCGACGCGGTTCCGGGCCTCCAGGACGGCCACGGTCCTGCCGGCGGCCACCAGGTCGCGGGCCGTCGTCAGCCCCGCGAGTCCGCCGCCGACGATGGCGACGTCCACGTCACGGGTGGCGGCGGCGGCCGTGCCGGCGGCGGTGCCGGTGAGGGCGACGGCTCCGGCGGTGGCGGCCGCGCCGCCGATCAGGGAGCGTCGGGAGAGCGAGAGCTGTCTTTCACGTGCCACGTGCGTCCTCCGTCGATGAGCGAGAGGTGGGCGGAGCTGAAAGATGCGCACCGGGTGGGGGAACGGGCGCAGAAAGCTGAGCAGCGCTCACATTCTGGACCCATGGCGGGGCGCGGTACAGCTCCTTGGCCACATCCGTCTCGGACGTAACAGGAGTCGCAGGTGGGGGAGTTGACGGAAACTACTTCTCGGTACGGGACCGGCTTCTCACGACCGTCGGCGCCGGCGGTCCTTCACGACGGCCTTCGCGATCTTCTCCGCGTCGATGGCCATCTCGCGGAGCATGCCGCTGATGGGGTTGGTGAAGCCGGTGAAGTACAGGCCGGGCGCCTGGTCCGGGGTGCGCGAGCCGTGGACGACGGGCTTGCCGCGCTCGTCGAGTACGTCGAGATGGCCTACGAGGTCTTCGAGACCACGGGCGTAACCGGTGGCGGCGACGATCGCGTCCGGCGAGATGAGGCTCCCGTCGGCGAGCGCGACCTTGCCGTCCTCGAAACCGGCGACGGCGGCCACGACCTCGACCTGGCCCTTGCGCACGGCGTTGATCAGACCGACGTCCAGGATCGGCACGGCGCCCTCCTTGACCCGGCTGTAGAGCCCGGTGTCCGGTCTGGGCAGCCCGTGCGCCGACAGGTCCGGGATGCTGAGTTTCGCCATCGGCCGGGCCAGCCGGTCGACCAGGCGGACCGGCAGCCGTCGTACCAGCACGCTCGTGTACTGGGCGGCCCAGCCGGCCGTCGAACGGCGCACCATGTGCGGGGTGGTGCGCACGGCCAGCCGCACGCGCGAGGCCCCGCCCTCGACCAGGTCCACGGCGATCTCGGCACCGGTGTTGCCGACACCGACGACCAGCACGTCACGACCGGCGTACGGCTCGGCGTTGCGGTACGCGCCCGCGTGCAGGAAATCGCCCTTGTACGTGTCGAGTCCGGGCCAGTCCGGGACGTTCGGGGTGTGGTTGTATCCGGTGGCCACGACCACGGCGGCGCCGGTCAGTTCGCGACCGCCGGTGGCGTGCAGCAGCCAGCCGTCGCCGTCCGCGGAACGCTCGACGCGGGACACCTCGACGCCGGTGACGATCTCCAGCTCGTGGTGCTCGGCGTACTTCTCCAGGTATCGCACCACGTCGTCCCGTGACACCCAGCGCCCGAACCGGCGCGGCATCTTCAGCCCCGGCAGGGACGACAGGCGCCGGGTGGTGTGCAGGTGCAGCCGGTCGTAGTGCCGCCGCCAGGACGCTCCGACGCTGTCGGACTTCTCCAGCACGACCGCGCGCATGCCCCGAGCACGCAGCGCGTACGCGACGGCCAGGCCGCCTGGACCGCCCCCGATGACGTATACGGGGCGGTTCGTCTGCGTGGATGCGGCGGCTGGTGCGGTCGCTGTGGAGTCGGCCATGAGCGCGAGCGTAATCACACCCCTCGTTGATGGGTCTCGGTCAAGAGGGGAATTGGTTGCGGATTGATCACGGGTGGAGGAGGAGCGGGTGGGATGCGTGGCGTAGAGCATTAGGACACCAGGGCGCCAGGAGACCAGGACACTCGGCTAGGAGCGACCGGTCACCGCGGCGAGGGTCGACGCCGATACGGACTTGGCGCGACCGCTCGGCCAGAGGAGGCCGTCGGGGGTGCGGACGACCACCCACTGGCCGGGGGCGGGGAGGCCGATGACCTCGACGGGGGTCGGGGACCCGGTGCTGAAGGGCGGGTCGCTCCTCTGGACGCGGTTGGCGTAGTAGGAGTGGGGGAGCGTCAGGCTGAGGTCCTCGGACCACAGCACGATGCTCCGCTTCAGGTGGACGGTCACCAGTCCGGCGTCGTCCATGCCCGTGATCGGGGGCGGGTTATGGACCTTCAGCAGCATGGGGGTGACCGGCAGGGAGGGGAGCCGGAGGAAGCGGCGCAGGCGGAGGAAGACCCACAAGACGCCGGCGGAGGCGCTCAGGAGTGTCAGGGAGAAGACCGCGAGGAGGAACAGGACGACCAACGTGGTGCCCCGCCACACACCGTCCCCGCCCGCTGTCAGCAGCCACACGAACAGGCTCACCGACACCGCGCAGCCGATCAGTGCCGCCAGCACGAACCACGCCTCGCGCGTGAGTCTGCGGTAGACCGGGTCACGTGACTTGAGGACGGTGTGGGTGGCTTCGGTCAGGGTGGGCCGCGTCGCGGTGGGCCAGCGGCCGGCGAGCCGCGCCCGGTCGAAGGCGGCCAGTTGCTCCGCCGACCAGACCAACGTTCCGGCACCGTCGGGCAGTTCGAACCGCACGTCCCGCGCCGGGGTCGTGATGGCCGTCGGCCGTACGGGTTTTCGGCGGATCCCGAACTGCCCGTGGGCGAACCACCAGCCCTGAACCACACGCTCACCGTCACCCCCGGCCGCGACCAGGTCGTCCCGGTGCACGGTCAGCGTCCCCGCCGGTTCGGTCAGCAGGACGTGCAGCACTCCGCTGAAATGGCTCTCGATCCGCGGTCGTTCGCTCACGCCGTGGGCGTCGGTGAACAGGGGCCGCAGGTCCGGCGATCCGGGGACGGCGGTCGAATCCGGCGTTCCCTCGACCGAAGCCGCCCCCACCCGCCGCGCGAGCGCCACATGACCCGCCCGCCCCTCCGCCTTCATCTCCGGGTGCTGACCGGACCCGCGCATACGGGAGTCCACGTATCGATAGACGTCCTCGACCGTCACATACCCGTCCGCGCCCGTCGTCCCGTGCCGCAACCCCGCCACCAACGCGGCGGTGAACGGGCTCGGTTCGTCCTCCCCGGACGCGTCCGCCGCCGTCTCCAGCAGCCCGCACCCCGTCATCACGAACCGACCCCGACCGGCGAACCGGGCTGCCGCCTCACCCCCCTTGGCCGTGGCCGCCCGTCCGCTGAAACAGCAGTCCAGGACGACGACGATCGCACGGGCCGCGCAGTCGTCCATCAGCTCGGTGACGTACGACTGCCGGACCGAGCGGGTGCGCAGCCAGTCGAGGGTGGTGTCGTGGGTGCACAGGTGCAGCCGGTTGTGCAGGTCGAGGCGGCCGTGGCCGCTGTAGTAGAGGAGCAACTGCTCGCGTGCGGTGGCCCGGTGGAAGAAGGTGAACAGGGCCTCCTGGACCTGCTGGGCCGTCCCGTTCAGTACCGAGGTCACCTCCCACGGCAGCCCGGCCTCGGGATCGTTGAGCGCGGCGCGCAGCTGCGGGAGGTCGTTCGCCGGGCCGCGCAGCCGGTGCAGTGCCGGTTCGTCGGGGAACTCGGCGTTGCCGATGAGCAGGGCGCGGTAGACGACGGGGGTCTCAGCCAACGGAGTTGCCGTCCGGCTCGGAGCCCCCTGACGCACCGGGCTCCGCCGACTCGGCCACCGCCCCCGCATCGGTCCCTGCCACCGCGTCCGTCCCCGCCGCCGCCCGCAACCCGTGCTCCAGCGCCGCCTGCAACGTGGCGTTGTCCGCGGTGGACGCCGTCGCCGTGAACTCGCCCTTCCGGCCGTTCACTTCCCAGGCGAGGTGGACCGTGCGGTCGCGGTCGCGCACCAGCCAGGCCTTCACCACCGCCACCACACCGGCCACCACGGCCGGACTGAGCAGCACGGCCACGTCCGGCAGCCAGCCGCCCTTGGTGCCGGGCCGGGCAGCGGTCGGCCGCCCGGTCACCACCCGAGTCTCCCGCCCCAAGTCCCCGTGCAGGACCCGTACTTGGGACAGCCATCTGTCGTCATCGGCGGCGAAGCGATCGCTCGTCGCCGTGACCGACACCCGCAGTTCCTCCACTTGTGCACCACCCCCACCGGGAGGGTACTAGGGCAGGCGCCGTGCGGAAGGGCTACTTCTTCGCGCCCCGATGCCCCGTCACCTGGGCGATCCACTTGATGAAGTCGCCGGGGTCGGTGTTGGCGCCGTGACCCTCGTCCCAGTAGTAGAGGTGGTTCACGTCGTCGCCGAGGTTGTCCAGGCGGGCGGCCAGGTTCGCGGAGACCGCCAGTGAGGTGTCCGAGTCCTTGGTGCCGAGGCGGATCCACCAGTGCCTGGAGCGCTTGGAGTTGACCTTCTCCACCAGGTGGTACATCGGGTTCATGAGGTGCAGCAGCTCGGGGATGTCGCTCGCGACCCGCTTGCCGCTCAGGCCGGTCGAGTCGTTCTTCGCGCCGTACGCCGTGAAGTGCCGGGCCGACGTCGTGCCCGCGCCGAACTCGTTGTTCTCGCCGGCCGACAGGTCGAAGGCGTCGAAGGCGGGGACGTCCTTCTTGCGGGCGCCGACATGGGAGAGGAAGTCGGCCCAGGTGAAGGTGGCCCTGCCGCCGGACCAGGTGATGAAGGGGTTGGCGGCGAGGTACGTCTCGCGGGCGGAGTCCGAGAGAGCCGCGAGATATGTGGTCGCCGACGGCTCCAGGTACTGCTCGACCAGGTACTCGTCGAGGTTGCGGGCGCTCAGCGGTCCGAAGCCGTCGAGGCCGCGCAGCTTCAACGAGGCCTGGTACTCGGCGAATTGAGCTCGCAGTGCCTTCGACACCGTCTGGTCGACCTGCTTGCCGGTGCTGAGGTCGTTGCCGCCCCAGTTCCACTCGTAGGAGCCGTCGGCGTGCTCAAGATCGGTGATCGGGCACCAGGCGCCGGTCGCGAAGACCGCGTCGGAGGCGTCGGCGGCGCCGATCTCCTTGAGGTACTTGTCGTAGATCGGGCTGTCACCGGACGCGCCGAGCAGCGAGGACAGGGCGCCACCGGCGCTCGTACCGGCGGAGACGATCCGCTCGACATCGCCGGGGATGCGCCCCTTGTTGGCCTTCACGTACCGGACGGCGGCCTTGAGGTCGACGATCGCGGCGGGGGCGGTGCCGTAGTACTCGCCGCTGGAGTTCTTGAGCGTACGACCGCGGGCGCCGGGCTCGACGACGACGAAGCCGGCGGCCAGGGCGAGGAGTTGGTTGCTGGAGGTCGCGCCGCCGGAGGCGTTGGTGTTGCCGTTGGCGCCGGGCGCCGAGGCGGAGGCGGAGGCCGAAGCCGCGGCACTGGGCGCACCGCTGGGTGCCGCGCCGCCCCCGCCCATCGCCGGACCCCCGGCGCCGACCTCGGTCGCGTCCGCCACGGAGGCGGGCAGGTAGCCGCCGATGGAGTTCGCGAGCAGAATCGGGGCGTTTGCAGGGTCGACCGTCGTGCCGTCGATCTCGACCGGGGCGCTGACGATGAGGGATTGGTAGGTGGCGTCCACCGGGTGGGCGACGTAGGTGATCGCCTTCCAGAAGTGGTAGACGACCGTGTGCTCGTCGCCGTCGGTGTCCGTGACGGTCTTGGTCAGCTTCGTGTAGGCGTCCGGGTCGAAGACCAGGGCGTCCGAGGAGGAGGACGACGAGGATGAGGAGGACGCCGAGGACTGCGCGTCGCTCGCGTTCGCGCTGAGCGCGATGCCGCCGACCGCCGCGACACCGGCGGTGGCGCCGAGCCCCATGACCACTGTCCTGCGCTTCACTGCCCTGTGCTTCACCGTGCTGCCTCTCGCCGTTCCGATGTCCTGCCCTGACTTCCTGGCCTTGCGCTTGCAAACGTAGGCGAGCGACAACAAAATCGTCAACAATCTGCGACACCTTCATGGGCACCCCACGGCCCGCTGCTGGACTCACAGGTTTTTCCGACGCTCCCCTCGGCTTCCGCACATATCTGACGTACCGTCAGATGCCATGGACACGATCTGGCTCAGCGGGGCGGAATGGCTCGCGGTCCTGCGCGTAGGACTCGGCCTGTGGTGGCTGGAGAGCTGGCGGCACAAGGACAAGAAGGGCTGGTTCGAGCGCGGGACCGGGATCGAGTGGGCGGCGGGCGTGGCGGCCAAACACCGCTGGAACGCGGTCCGTTCGGGCTTCGACGTCGTTGTCCGCCCACGCCCCCGCACGATGGCGTACGTCGTCGTCTACGCCGAACTGGCCCTGGGCCTGGGCCTGGTGGCCGGCTTTTTGACCCCCGTCGCCCTGATCGGCGGACTGCTCCTGAACGTCCTCTACTTCACCCTCATGATCCACGACTGGGCCGAGCAGGGGCAGAACGCGATGATGGCGCTGATCTCCCTGGTCGCCCTGTTCGGGATGGCCTGGCAGACGTGGTCAATCGACGGCGCGTTGGGATGGTTCGGCGCATGAAGGCGACAGGATCCCCCCACGGCTACGACGTCCCGGAACCGGACGCCTTCACCCGCCCCTACTGGGAGGCGGCGGCACAGGGTCGCCTCCTGATCCGTCGCTGCACGACCTGCGTCCGCGCCCACCACTACCCCCGCGAGTTCTGCCCGCACTGCTGGAGCGAGGACGTGACCTGGGAGCCGGCGACAGGCCGAGCGACCTTGTACACCTGGTCGACCGTCCACCGCAACGACCTCCCGCCCTTTTCCGCCCGCACCCCGTACATCGCCGCCGTGGTCGACCTGGCGGAGGGGCCGCGGATGATGACGGAGATCGTGGAGTGCGGTGAGGGCGAACTGCGGGCGGGCATGCCCCTGACGGCGACCTTCCCGGACGGTGTCCCGAAATTCCGGCCGCACGAAACGGCGCCGACGACTTGAATGGCCCAATGGCCCCACCAGAAGCCCATCACACGACAGACCCCGTCCCCTCCTCGTCCCCCTTCCCCGACCTGCGAGGCCAAGGCCTCCGCCTGCGCTCCTGGGACGCGGACTCGGACGCCGACGCCGAGGACTGGCTGCGCGGGGTCAGCGACCCGGAGTTCCAGCGCTGGAACACCCCGCTCACACTGATCAGCGACCTGGACGGCGCCCGCGGGCTGCTGCGCGACCGGGTCCGGCAGCAGGCGGAGGGCACGACGGCGTCGTACTGCATCACGGACGAGTCGAGCGGTACGACGCTGGGGCACATCAGCGTCAACTCCATCAGCCATGTCTTCAGCAACGCCCACGTCGGCTACTGGGTCCTGCCCGAGGCCCGCGGCCAGGGCGTCGCCACCCGTGCCCTGCGCCTGGCCGCCCACTGGGCCTTCACCGACCTCGGCCTGCACCGCCTCGACCTCGGCCACGCCCTCGGCCACGAAGCCTCCTGCCGCATCGCCGAACGCTGCGGCTTCCGCTACGAAGGCACCCTGCGCGGCGCGATGTTCGAGGCGGGCCGGCACGACACGTTCCGCGACAGCCACTTGCACGGACGGCTGGCGACGGATCCGGCGGGGCCGTAGTGCGCAGACGTGAACCGCTCTGCGGTCTCCGCGGCCCCGACGCTCCCTACGGCCACAACAGCTCGCGCTCCCAAGTCTCGTCCGTGCGGCGGTAGTTCACCCGTACATGCTGTCGCCGCTCGTCCCCCTGGAAGAACTCCACCGCGTCCGGCCGCAGTCGGTAGAGCGTCCAGGACGGGACCGGGGCGTCCGGCTCCCGCTGGGCCCGTTCCCACGCGGCCTGCGACGCGCTCGCCAACTCCTCCAACGAGCCCAGGACTTCGCTCTGCCGGCCGGTCAGGGCGGCTGCCAGGGCGCCGGTGGAGCGGGCGTGGAGGTCGGCCTGGGCGTCCTGGGACGGGGCCGCGGTCACCGGGCCGCGGACGCGGACCTGGCGGCCCAGCAGGGGCCAGTAGAAGGCGAGCGCGGCGTGCGGGTGGGCGGCCAGGTGGGCGCCCTTGCGGCTGGTCGCGTGGGTCGCGAAGGACCAGCCGTCCTCGTCCGCGCCGTGCAGCATGACGATCCGCACGTCGGGATGGCCGGCGGTGTCCGAGGTGGCCAGGGACATGGTGTGCGGCTCCGGCTGACCCGCCGCGACCGCCTCCGCGAACCACGCCGTGAAGAGGGCGAGCGGGGTCGCGGGGGCCGTCGTCGGGTCGAGGGGCGGCAGCGAGGTGACCTCCGGGTCCCACACCCGAAGTGACCTCAGCAGCTCGTGCAGATCCGTTCCCATGGGTCGATTGTCCCGCGGATCACTGTGTCGGACCGGGCAGGGTCAGACCGACCCCAGGTCCGACGACAGCCACCGCTCCGGGCGCATCCGGACGAGCACCTGCTCGCCGTGGTTCTTCGAGGCGAACTCCACGTAGCCGTCGACCTTCTCGGCGGGCAGATAACGCGCGCTGATCTCCCGCAGGCGGTCGATCGTGGAGGGCTCGGTCGCGATCACCGGGCCCTCCACCGACACGTACCGGATCGTGGGCTCCAGCCGGTCGATCATCAGGGAGAACCGCCCCGCCGCCTGGATCAGCTCGTTCTTACGGGAGTCCAGCGCGGTCATGATCCAGACGGTGCCGTCGGGCTCGTACTGGTACCAGATCGGCACGTTGAGCGGGGCCCGGCCCGCTCCCGCGTCCACCGCCAGCGCGGCGACGTGCGGCTCGGCCAGGAACTGTTCGCGCTCTTCGCGGGTGAGGGCCATGCGGATTCCTCCAGCGGCTCGGCGTCGCGTACATCCGTACAACGGACGACGATCAGCTCCGTGTTCCCTCCCCGTGTCCCCCCTTCAGTGTCGCCCTACTGGCTCCGCCCGCCCAGCACGCAGAACTCGTTGCCCTCGGGGTCCGCCAGGACGACCCACGACTGATCGCCCTGACCGATGTCCACGCGCCGCGCCCCGTGCGCCTCCAGACGGGCCACCTCGGCGGCCTGGTCGTCGGGCCGGAAGTCGAGGTGCAGTCGGCTCTTGGCTTTCTTGGTCTCCTCGACCCGTACGAAGTCCAGCCCCGGCAGGCGGTCCGGCGCCGGGCGGATCTCGAACTCGTCGTCGGACGTGTACACGACGACCCAGCCGAGCGCGTCCGCCCACCACTGTCCCAGGGCCGCCGGATCCAGCGAGTGGACGATTACCTGTTCCCATTCCAAGGTCATCCGGCGAGCTTAGACGGGCTTGCCTGTCCCTCCTACCGGCCTGTCCCTCACACCGGCTCGTCCCCTCGTCGACCCAACCTGGACCCGCCCGCCGCCCTCACCGCCCCAGCACCACCGTCCCCGCCGAGCAGAACCACCCCCCGGTCCCGCTCGCCACCCCGAGTCGCGCGACCTCCCCGTCCCGCCCCCGCACCTGCCGCGCCCCCGCCTCCCCGCGCAGCTGCCGTACCGCCTCCACCAGCAGGAACAGCCCCCGCATCCCCGGGTGTTGGGCCGAGAGGCCGCCGCCGTCCGTGTTCACCGGCAGCTTCCCGCCCTCCACCCGCAGCCGCCCCTTCTCCACGAACGCCCCGCCCTCTCCCTTCGCGCAGAAGCCGAGGTCCTCCAGCGTCACCAGGGTCATGTAGGTGAAGGCGTCGTAGAGCTGGGCGAAGTCCATCTCCGCCGCGGTGACCCCGGCCCGCTCGAAGGCAAGGCGGCCGCTCACCGCCGCCGGCGACACCGTGAAGTCGGGCCACTCGGACATCGCGGCGTGCGAGACGTGCTCCCCGGTGCCGAGCACCCACACGGGCGCGGTACGGCAGTCCCGTACGTACTCCTCGGCCGCCAGCAGCACCGCCGCGCCGCCGTCGGAGCGGATGCAGCAGTGCAGCTTGGTGAAGGGGTCGGCGATCATCGGGCCGGAGAGGACGTCGTCCACGGTGACCGGGTCGCGGAACATCGCCTCGGGGTTGAGCGCCGCGTTGGCCCGGGCCTGCACCGCCACCTCCGCCAACTGCTCGATCGTCGTACCGAATTCGATCATGTGGCGGCGGGCCGCCATCGCGTACTTGGCGATCAGCGTGTGGCCGTAGGGGACCTCGAACTGGAGCGGGCCGCGCGCGCCGAAGGAGAGGTTGCCGGTGCGGCGGCCCGCCTTGATGTCCGCGCGGGCCGTGGAGCCGTAGACCAGGAGGACGGCGTTCGCGTGGCCCGCCGCGATCGCGTCCGCCGCGTGGGCCGCCATGACCTCCCACGTCGAGCCGCCGACCGCCGTCGAGTCGACCCAGGTGGGGCGCAGGCCCAGGTACTCGGCCACCTCGACCGGCGGGAGCGTGCCCAGGCCCGCCGAGGCGAAGCCGTCGACGTGCCGGCGTTCCAGGCCCGCGTCCGCCAGCGCGCGCCGGGCCGCCTGGGCGTGCAGCGCGTACGGGGTCGCCTCGTCGACCCGGCCGCAGTCGGACAGGGCCACGCCGACCACGGCGACCTTCCGGCTCCCCCCTGTCCCGACCGGTGTCACGGCTGAAGTGCCGACCGATGTCCCGACCGGTGTCATGAGGTGCCCGCCTTCCTCTGTGCATATCGTTCCCGGACTCCTAATATGACGGACCGTCAGATACGGAGGGAAGTGCCATGGACGCGAGCTTCACCGCCGAACAGGACGAGATCCGCCGTACCCTGCGCGAACTCCTCGACAAGCGGTGCGGCTACGAGGAGTTGCGGGCCGCCGTCGACCTGCCCCGCGGGCACGACCCCGCCCTGTGGACCGCGCTCGCCCGGCAACTCGGCCTGCCCGGCCTCGCCCTGCCCGAGGCCTACGGCGGTGTCGGCTGCTCGGCCACCGAACTCGCCCTCGCCTGCGAGGAGACGGGCCGGGCCCTTGCCCCCTCGCCGCTGCTGGCGACCGCCGTGCTCGCCGCGCCCCTCGTCCTCGCTCTCGGCACCGATGCCCAGCGTGCCGACCTGCTGCCCCGCCTCGCCGCCGGCGACCTCACCGCCGCCCTCGCCGTCCCCGGCACCGCCCTGGCCGCCGCCCTCGCCCTGACCGGCGACAACGGCGGTGAGTGGGCCGGCGGCGGACGGGCGGGCGGGGTGCAGGCGCGGCGGGTGGGGGACGGCTGGCGGTTGTACGGGCAGGCCGACCAGGTGCTGGACGGGCACAGCGCGCGCTTGTTGCTGGTCGCCGCGCACACCGGGGGGTTCGCCCGGTCCCGGACGCTGTTCTTCCTGGTGGAGGGGGAGGCGGACGGGGTGGTGCGGGCGCGGCAGACCACCCTGGACGCCACCCGGCCCCAGGCCCGCGTCCAACTGAGGGATGTGGACGCCGAGTTGCTGGGGGAGGGGGACGGGCTCGACGTGCTCCCCGCGCTCTCCTCCGTCGGTGACCGGGCCGCCGCCGCGCTGGCCTGTGAGGCGGTGGGGGCGGCCGACCGGGCGTTGGAGCGGACCGTCGAGTACGTGAAGCAGCGCGAGCAGTTCGGGCGGGCCATCGGGTCCTTCCAGGCCGTCAAGCACCGGCTGGCCGATGTGTACGTGCAGGTCCAGGCGGCTCGTTCGGCCGCCTACTACGCGGCCTGGGCGACCGTGCACGGGGAGCGGGTGGGCGGGGTCGCGCTCGCGCAGGCCCTGGAGGCGCTGCGGGACTCGGCCGCCGAGGGGATCCAGCTGCACGGGGGCATCGGGTTCACCTGGGAGCACGAGGCGCATCTGTACTTCAAGCGGGCCTGTGGCGACGAGTTGCTGTTCGGTCCCGCGCACCGGCTGCGGGCGCACGCGGCGGACGCGGCGCGGCTCTTCGAGGGACGGGAGGTGGCGGTGTGATCGGCGTCCGGGTGGTGCAGAAGGTGTCGTCGACGCGGGGGTTCGCGAAGGTCGCCCCGCATGTGATCCCCGCCCTCGACCGGGCCGTGCACCGGCTGACGCGGGGGAGAGTGCTGCTCAGCGCGCAGATGCTGCCGGGGGTGATTCTCACGGTGACCGGTGCCAGGAGCGGACGGGTCCGGCGCACTCCACTGGCCTGCATGCCGGAGGAGGGGGCGGAGGGGAAGGCGCGCACCTGGATCCTCATCGGCTCCAACTTCGGCCGCACGGGTCATCCCGCCTGGACCGCCAACCTCCTCGCCCACCCCGATGCCGAGATCAGCTGGAAGGGCACGGACATCCCGGTCACGGCCCGCTTGCTGGAGGGGGAGGAACGGGCGGAGGTCTGGAAGAAGCTGCTCGTGTTCTGGCCGCCGTACGCGACCTATCAGAAACGCGTCGACCGGGAGATCCGGGTCTTCAGGATCGTCGGGACTTCAGAATCGTAGGGAATGACGCGGCAGGCGGTGGTCCACCGGGGTGAACCACCGCCTGTCAGACAGGACTTGAGCCGGAGTACTGGTCGAGTACTACTTGGTCGGCTTCTTGCCGGTCACGCCGAGGTGCACCAACAGCGCCAGGTTCGGCTTGAGTTCGGCCTGCTTGACGCCCCAGGTCTGGAAGCCCTTCTGGTGCGAGGCCACGGCGGCGAGCATCGCCACGATCGAACCGGCCATCGCGGCAGGGCTGACGTCCTTGTCGACCTTGCCCTTGGCCTGCAGCTCCGTGACCGCGTCCGCGAGGGAGTTGTTCACCGAGTTGAGGATCTTCATGCGGAGTTTGTAGAAGCGCTTGTCGCCCTCGGCCGCACCGAGGTCGACGACGCGCAGGATCGCGTCGTTCCTTCGCCAGAACTCCAGGAAACCGTCCACGAGTTCCTGCGAGGTGGCCCATCCGGCCTTGCCGACCCACGACCGGCCGTCGAGCAGCGCCGTCAACTGGCTGCCCTCCGTGGCCATTTGCTCGGCGATCTCCAGGACGGCACCTTCGACGTCCGGGAAGTACTGGTAGAAGGTCGCGGGTGAAGTACCCGCCTTCCGGGCGACATCGATGACTTTGACGTCCCGGTAGGGGGAAGAGCTGAGCATCTCGCTAAGGCAGTCGAGCAGCTTCTGCCGGGTCGCCTGCCCACGCCGGCCGGCCACGCGGCCGTCGACGGTACGCACTTGTCCTGTCATGCCGTCAGCTTACCGAGGGGTGATCGGAGCGCGATTCGGCCGACTGCAAATGGGGTGCACGGGTGCTCAGAGGCGGGTGTGCCTGGTCTGCGGGGTGCGTGAGTCGCCGTTAGCTTGGCGGTATGGCCGAAAACAGGGCATCCGCGTACGGAGAGGGCGTCCCCTGCTGGGTGGACGCGCAGCTGCCGGACGTCGAGGCGGGCAAGCGGTTCTACGGTGGGCTCTTCGGGTGGACCTTCGAAGCGGCGTACGGGGGGTCGGTGTGGGCCCGCCAGGACGGGGAGCCCGTCGCCGCGCTCGCGCGCAAGACGGACGGGCGGATGCCCACCGTCTGGACGGTGTACTTCGCCACCCCGGACGCGGAGGCCCTGGCCGACCGGGTCTGGGCGGCCGGCGGCCAGGTCGTCACCGCGCCCCTGCCGGTCGCCGAGCTGGGCACGACGGCGCTGGTCACGGACCCGGAGGGGGCCGTGTTCGGGCTGTGGGAACCGGCCGGGCACCCCGGCTTCGGGCGCCGCCACGAGCCGGGCACCTTCGCCTGGGCCGAGCTGTACGCCCGGGACACCGAGGCCGCTAACGACTTCTACGGCGGGCTCTTCCACGACGCCCTGTTCGGTCCCGACGCCGAGCCCGACTTCGGCCGCGCGGCCGTCTCCGACGTCTTCCCGGCCGAGATGCCGCCGCATTTCCTGGTCCACTTCGCCGTCGAGGACTGCGCCGCCGTGATCGAGGTCGTGCGGCGGCTGGGCGGTCGGGTGCAGGCTCCGCCATTCGAGACGTCGTACGGAAAAGTGGCGGTCGTCACGGACAATCAAGGGGCGTCGTTCGCTGTCCTGGAGCGGGTCCAGGGGTAGTCGGGGGTCGATCGGGGCGGTATCGGCACGGAATCGGGGTGACGTCCGGGGCGGATCGGTGCTGGATCATGCCGTTTTGGCGCGAGACATCCCGATATGTTCCCGGGTTCGCAACCTGTGGCCCGGACAGGAAGAATCAGGGTGCGTGCCGCCAGGGCGGTGCGGTGGTGAGACGCTGCACGGGGTCGCGTACATATGTGGGTGGCGCGGCCCGTACGGGGAGGTGGCAGGCAAGTGGTGGATCAGCTGACGCAGCACGATCCGCGGCGGATCGGTCCGTTCGAGGTGCTGGGACGGCTGGGTGCGGGCGGCATGGGGCTGGTCTATCTCGCGCGCTCGGCGTCCGGCCGGCGTGTGGCGATCAAGACGGTCCGCACGGAGCTCGCCGAGGACCAGCTCTTCCGCGTCCGCTTCACGCGTGAGGTGGAGGCGGCCCGGGCGGTCTCCGGCTTCTACACGGCGGCCGTGGTCGACGCCGATCCCCGCGCGGCCGTGCCCTGGCTGGCCACCGCGTACGTGCCCGCGCCCTCGCTCGAGGAGATAGTGAACGAGTGCGGACCCATGCCGGCCCAGGCGGTGCGCTGGCTCGCGGCGGGGGTCGCGGAGGCGCTGCAGTCCATCCACGGCGCCGGGCTCGTGCACCGGGACCTGAAACCCTCCAACGTCCTCGTCGTCGAGGACGGCCCCCGGGTGATCGACTTCGGTATCGCCTCCGGTGTGTCCAACACGCGTCTGACGATGACGAACGTGGCGGTGGGCACGCCCGCCTACATGTCTCCCGAGCAGGCGAAGGACTCCCGCAGCGTCACCGGCGCGAGTGACGTCTTCTCGCTCGGCTCGATGCTGGTCTTCGCCGCCACCGGGCATCCGCCCTTCCACGGGGCCAACCCCGTCGAGACGGTCTTCATGCTGCTGCGCGAGGGCCCGGACCTGGAGGGCCTGCCCGCCGAGCTGCGCCCGCTGATCGAGTCCTGCATGCAGATGGAGGCGACCGGCCGGCCCAACCCCGCCGACCTCCAGTCCCAGCTCGCCCCGCACCTCTTCGGCTCCGGCTCCGACGACAGCGGCACCGCCTCCGCCTGGCTGCCCGAGCGGGCGGTCAGTCTGATCGAGGCCCGCCGCAACGGACGCCCGCCGGCCAAGCCGGGCCCCGGCGGTCCCGGCGGCGGCCGCAGCGGTGGACGCGGCGCCCTGCCGCCCCCGCCCCCGCACGATCCGGTGATCCCGGCCCCGGTCGGCGCCCCCGACACCGGCCCGGTCCGGCTGGCCGGCGCCCAGGTGCCCATCGGCCCCGGGCCCCGCGTCTCCGACGTCCGCGCCGCCGCCGTACAGGCCCCGCGCCCCGAGACCGCCCTGGCCGCCTCCTGGGCCAAGGCCCGACCCGGCGTCAACGGCGCGGACCCCGGCCTGGGCGTGCCCGCCCCGCCGCCCCTGCCCGCGGAGAGCGCCGGCGGCTGGCGCCCCTGGCGATTCCGCATGTCGAACGACGTCTGGGGCACGCCCGCCGTCTCCGACACGCTCGTCTACGTCACCTCCTTCGAGGTGCACGCCCTGGACGTGGCCACCGGCCGGCGCAGTTTCAAGACGCGGGACGTGGCCTGGTCGATGGCGGTCGCCGACGGCCGCATCCACGCTTCCGACGGGCCCACGCTGTACGCCCTGGAGGCCCGCGAGGGCGGGGATCTGTGGCGGCTGTCCCTGGACGCCTGGGTGTACTCCCTCAAGGCCGACCGGGGCACGGTCGTCACCGGCACCCGCGGCGGCGGCGTCCAGGCCTGGGAGGCCTCGAACGGTCAGAAACTCTGGGAGCTCAACGGCTGTCAGACGGACTTCGAGTCCCCGGAGGCCGGGCCCGCCGTCCACGAGGGCACGGTGTTCGTCTGGCAGGACGCCCGGCTGCGCGCGCTGGACGCCCGCACGGGTGACGAGCGCTGGTCCTACCCGATCGGCGACGCGGCCTCCTGCGGCGGGGTCCCGGTCCGGCTGACGTACGCGCCCGACGGCTTCGTGTACGCCAGTGCCGGCACCCGCGTGCTGGCCATCGACGTGGCGAGCGGCCGGGTGAAGTGGCACTTCGAGGCCCCCGCAGCCTTCCTGTGCGCGCCCACCTTCGCGCCGGGCCCGGCCGTCACCGGCGGTGGCATCTACCTCGCCGACTACCTCGGCACGGTCTACGCCCTCGACGCCACCGACGGCCGCGACCGCTGGCGCATCGCCACCGAGTCCCGGGCCTCCATCGAGCCGGTGCTGGTGGCCGCGGGCCATGTCCACGTGGGGTCCGGCAAGGGCCTCTACACCCTGGACGCGGTCACCGGGACACCCAAATGGCGGTTCCAGGCGGGCGGCGACATCGTGGGCGCCCCGGCGGTCGCCGAGGGGCGGATCCACTTCGGCTCCACCGACCACCTCCTCTACACCCTCAAGGCCGACGACGGCCGCCTGCGCTGGAAACTCGCCACCGGCGGCGAGATCACCGGCTCCCCGGTGGTCAAGGACGGTGTGGTGTACGCGTGCAGCAAGGACCGCTGCGTGTACGCGCTGGACGCGGAGAAGGGCACGGGGACGGCGCGGACGTCGTAGCGGACGTCAGCGGATCCATGGCGGGGGTCGGTGCCGGGGGTCAGCGGATCCATGGCGGGGGTCAGTGCCGGGGGTCAGCGGATACGGAACTCCCGCCCCCGGTGCGCGAACAGCTCCGCCTGGCGTTCCCCCGGCAGATTCCCCAGCGAGACCAGGTGCGGTGCCTGCGCGAACCCGGCGGCGACCGCACTCTCCCGCGCCGCCCACAGCGCCCGCACGGTCCCCTGGACGCCCTCGGGCGGATACCCGGCGAGCACGGTCGCGCATGCCGTCGCCGCCGCCAACGCCCCACCGGGCTCGGTGAGTTCGGAGACCAGACCGATGTCGTACGCCCGTTGCGCCCCGATCCGCTCGGCGGTCCCCATCAGCATCATCCGCGCGACCTCCCCGTACGGCATCCGCTGTGCCATCAGCACCGACTCGTACGCGCTGACCATGCCGTACGTGGTGTGCGGATCGAAGAAGCAGGCGCTGGGCTCGGCGATCAGGAACTCCGACTCCCCGAGCAGATAGAACGCGCCCCCGCACGCCATGCCCCGCACGGCGGCGACGACCGGCTTCCACAGGTCGTTGGCCTTGGGGCCGACGCGCAGCAGCGGATCGTCCGCCATGTACGGGGAGTTGGGCTGGGGGACGTCCGCGTCGCGGTCGAGCCCGGTGCAGAAGGCACGGTCCCCGCTCCCGGTGAGCACGACCGCCCGCACCGAGTCGTCGAACCGCAACTCCCGCCAGACCTCCTGGAGTTCGTCCCGCATCGCCAGATCGATGGCGTTGAGCCGCTCCGGCCGGTCGAGGGTGACGACGGCGACCCCGGTGTCCTTGTCGGCGCTGACCCGCACAGTGCTCATGCCCGCTCCAGAACCCACTGCGGCAACCCGGAACCGTCGAAGACGACCTGCACTTTCGCCCCGATCCGGATCCGCTCCGGCGGTACCGAGTCCAGCCGCGCCCCCGCCTCCGCGACCAGATTGCCGACCAGCCGGATCCGTGGGTGCTCGGCGAGTTCGACGACGATCACGTTGTACGGGGCCTGCTCGGCGTAGTCCGGCAGGAGCGGGGGGTGGGGGACGACGTAGGACCAGACGCGGCCGTGGCCCGAGACCCGGCGCCACTCGCTCGCGAAGGAGTGGCAGTGCGGGCAGCAGGGGCGCGGCGGGAAGCGGGGTTCGGCGCACTCGGCGCAGGTCTGGACGCGGAGTTCGCCCTGGGCCGCGTACTGCCAGAAGGGGGCGCCGTCGGCGTCGGTGACCGGAGTCAGCATGGATCAGCTCCTGTTGGTGAGCAGCAGCGCGGAGGTCGGGACGCCCTCGCCGGCGGTGACGAGACAGGTCGCGGCGCCCGGGACCTGGGCGGTACTGGTGCCGCGGAGCTGCTTGACGCCCTCGTTGATGAGGTTGAAGCCGTGCACATAGGCCTCGCTGAGACCGCCGCCGCCGGTGTTGAGCGGCAGCCGGCCGCCGATCTCCAGGGCGCCCTGCTCGGTGAACGCGCCGCCCTCGCCGCGCCCGCAGAAGCCGTAGCCCTCCAGGGAGAGCGGGACCAGCGCGCTGAACGCGTCGTAGATCTGGGCCACATCGACGTCCTGGGGCGTGAAGTCGGCGTGCTTCCACAGGTGTCGGGCGGCGGCCCAGGCGGGTCCGGTCAGCGGGTCGTCGTTCCAGTAGTTGACCATGCCGTGGTGCTGGGCGGGCAGGCCCTGGGCGGCGGAGTGGACGAGGACGGGCCGCTGCCGGCAGTCCCGCGCCCGGTCGGCACTGACGACCACGCAGGCCAACGCCCCGTCGGTCTCAAGGCAGTTGTCGAAGAGGCAGAGGGGCTCGCTGATCCAGCGGGAGGTCATGTACATCTCGCGGGTCAGCGGGCGCTCGTACATGATCGCGGCCGGGTTCTGGTTGGCGCGGTTGCGGCAGGCGAGGGCGACGTTGAAGAGGTGGTCGCGGGTGGCGCCGTACTCGTGGAGGTAGCGGCGGGTGAGCATGGCGATCTCGTCGGCGGGGCGGAGCAGGCCGAAGGGGCGGGTCCACTGGCCCGGGGTGGGGAGTTGGCGGGTCGTGTTGCTCCACGGCCGGGGCCCGCTGCCGCGTTTGCGGGAGCGCCAGGCGACGCCGACCGTGGCCTGGCCGGTGGCTATCGCACCGGCGAGATGCGCGACCGTGGCGCACGAACCGCCGCCGCCGAAGCCGACCTTGCTGAAGAAGGTGAGGTCGCCGAAGCCGACGGCCTTCGCCAGTTCGACCTCGTCGGTCTCCTCCATCGTGTACGAGGCGAGAGCGTCCACCTCGCCGGGGTCGATGCCGGCGTCGTCGAGCGCGGCGAGCACGGCCCGGCAGGCCAGGGTCCGTTCGTCGTCCGCGAGGTGTTTCGCGAACGGGGTCTGGCCGATGCCGACGATCGCCGTGGCGTCCTTGATGGTCACGCTGCACGCACCTCCGCACCTTGTGAGGCCTGCTGACAGCCCGTCAGGCTACAGCTAATCTGACGGGTAGTCAGCTAATGCGTCGGACGTTGGAAGTTCAGGTGCGGGGAGGCCGATTGTGGAGTGGCGCAGCATCCCGGAGCTGGTCCGTGCGGCGGCGGAGCGGTACGCGGACACCGAGGCGGTGGTGGACGGGCGGACCCGCGTCTCGTACGCCGAGCTGGGCGCGCGGGTGGAGCGGGCCGCGGCGGCCTGTGTGGCGAACGGTGTGACGCCGGGGGACCGGGTCGGCATCTGGGCGCCCAACTCCCTTGACTGGATGGTCGCGGCGCTGGGCGCGGTCTCGGCCGGTGGGGTGCTGGTCCCGCTCAACACCCGCTTCAAGGGCACGGAGGCGACGGACGTGCTGCGCCGCAGCGGGACGCGGCTGCTGTTCGTCACCGGCACCTTCCTCGGGACCTCGTACGTGGCGGCGCTGCGGCGGGCGGCGGGGGAGGGCGTGGGGGACGGGCCGTTGCCGGGGCTGCCTGCCCTTGAGCAGGTGGTGGTGCTCTCGGACGACGCTCCGGCCGACTTCCGTTCCTGGAAGGACTTCCTGGCGAGCGGGGACAAGGTGCCGGAGGCCGAAGTCACCGCCCGGGCCTCGGCGTTGGACGGCTCGGCGCCGTCGGACATCGTCTTCACGTCCGGCACCACGGGCCGCCCCAAGGGCGCGGTGATCACCCACGGGCAGACGCTGCGGGGCTACGAGATCTGGAGCGAGCTGGCGGGCCTGCGGCACGGCGACCGCTACCTGATCGTGAACCCGTTCTTCCACACCTTCGGCTACAAGGCGGGGGTGATCGCCTGCCTCATGCGCGGCGCGACGATGATCCCGCAGCCGGTCTTCGACATCGACACGGTGCTGGCGAACATCGCGGCGGAGCGGGTGTCGGTCCTGCCCGGCCCGCCCACGCTGCACCAGTCGTTGCTGGACCACCCGGCCCGCGACACCCACGACCTCTCGGCCCTGCGCCTGGTGGTGACCGGCGCGGCCGTCGTCCCCCTCCGCCTGGTGGAACGCCTGCGCGGCGAACTCGGCGTGGGCACCGTCCTCACCGCCTACGGCCTGTCCGAGGCGAGCGGCATCGTCACCATGTGCCGCCGCGGCGATCCGCCCGAGGTGATCGCCTCGACCTCGGGCCGCGCGATCCCCGGCACGGAGGTGAGGGTCGACGCGCTCCCCGGACAGCCCGGCGAGATCCTGGTCCGCGGCTTCAACGTCATGCGCGGCTACTACGAGGACGAGGCGGCGACCGCGGAGGCGGTGACGCCGGACGGCTGGCTGCGCACGGGCGATGTCGGCGTCCTGGACGGCGCGGGCAACCTCCGTATCACCGACCGGATCAAGGACATGTTCATCGTCGGCGGCTTCAACGCCTACCCGGCGGAGATAGAGCAACTCCTCGGCCTGCACCCGGACGTGGCCGACGCGGCGGTGATCGGCACCCCGGACGCACGGCTCGGCGAGGTCGGCAAGGCGTACGTGGTGCGGCGCGCGGGGGCGGTCACCACGGGCGAGGACCTGATCGCGTGGGCGCGGCGGGAGATGGCGAACTACAAGGTGCCGCGGTCGGTGGAGTTCGTGGCGGGGCTGCCGCGGAACGCGAGCGGGAAGGTGCTCAAGCGGGAGCTGCGGGCACGCTAGCCGGGCCCTGTGGACCGGCGCCGGACATGGCTCGGCCGCGGTGGCTCCCCCTCGGTGCCACCGCGGCCGGGTCCCCCGTCGGGACCTCGCGTGTACTGGGTCAGACGGTCTCGTCCGAGGCGTGGTTGTCCAGGAGACGGGCTTCCTCGCTGGAGGCGTGGTTGTCCAGCGTGGTCACCTGCCCCGGGGTCTGGGCCGTGGCCTGCGGCGCCTTGTCCTTCGCGGCCGTGATGAGGTTCTCCTCCACCAGGGAGGCGTGGTTGTCGAGTGGCTTGACGACGTCGTCGTTCTGCTCGGGCTGGGTCATGATCATCAACTCCTGCGAGACGGTGCACGAAATCTGAGCGGCCCGCCCGACTGCTCCCCCGGGGGCTGTCGGACGGGCCGTCGCGGGCCGTTCACCCTAATGGGGCGCCCTCATCGAGATCCGTCTGCCCCCCGACGCGACGGATCGACTGAGGCAAGACTGGCGCGCGGCGATAAACGAACGATGAACGCACTATGCGGCGGCCTTCGACGACAGCAGCGCGCGGACCTCGACGGCCTCGGCCGAGCCCAACTGCTCGTAGATGCTGAGGGCTTCCTGCCAGCAGGCCTGGGCGCGGTCGGACTGGCCGAGCCGGGCCAGGGCCCTGCCCAGCACGGTGAGGACCGTCCCGCGCCGCCACTCGCCGCCGATCCCGCGCAGCGCGATCGCCTGTTCCGCGTGGCTCGCGGCGAGGGTGGGCTGCTGGGCCGCGAGGTGCATCTCGGCGATCCGGAAGTGGGTGACGCCCTCCCACAGCGGCTGGCGGTGCTCGTGGAACAACGCCAGTGCCTCGGTGAGCTGGTGGAGCGCCTCGGGCAGGCGCATGGCCTCGGTCAGCGCGATGCCCAGGGCGTAACGGCCGTTGGCCAGGCGCAGGGTGAGGCCCATCCGGTCGTAGATGTCGATGCCCTGCTGGGCGAGTTCGATGGCGCTCGCCGTGCGGCCCATGGCGAGCCGGATCCGGGAGAGGTTGCACAGCGCGCTGGCCTCGCCGACATCGCTGCCGTCCGCCCGGAAGTTGTCGATCGCCAGCTGCAGATAGCGCTCGCCGTCGGCGTGCCGGTTCTCGTAGAGGGCGATGATGCCCCGGTCGTTGGGGGCCCAGCAGCTCGGCAGCGGGTCGTTCGCGTCGGCCGCCAGGGCCATGGCGAGCTGGGCCTCCTCGTCGGCCTCCTTGAAGCGGCCCGCGATGAGGTGGACGGTCGTCAGCACCGTGCGGGCGCGGCCCTCCGCGTGGGCGTTGCCGACCTCGTGGGCGGCGTCCCGGACGGTCAGCGCGGCCAGTTCGTACACGCGGGCGTTGGCGCCCGACTCGGCGAGATCCTTGGTGGCCCACAGGAGGTCGACGGCCCGCCGCAGACTCCGGTCGTGGGCGGACTGCCGTACGCAGGCCATCAGGCAGTTGGCCTCGGAGTAGAGCCAGTCCTGCGCGGCGCGGGCGGAGTCGAAGGTGAGACCCGGATAGGCGGTCCGCTCCAGGTGGTGCACCAGGCGGTCGCCGGGCCGCTCGATCGCGTAGACGCCCGCGGCGGTCGCGAGATAGAAGTCCAGCAGCCGGGACATGGCCGCCTCCCGCTCCGCGGGCGGCAACTCGTCCCGCTCCGCGCAAGAACGCGCGTAGAGCCGTACGAGGTCGTGGTAGCGGTAGCGGCCCGGCGCCGCCGACTCCACCAGGGAGGTGTCGACGAGGGACTCCAGCAGGTCCTCCGTCGCCTCCACCGGAAGATCCAGTACGGCCGCGGCGGCGGCCAGCGAGATGTCCGGGCCGTCGGCCAGGCCCAGCAGGCGGAAGGCACGGGCCTGGGCCGGTTCCAGCTGGCCGTAGCCGAGTTCGAAGGTCGCCTTCACCGCCAGGTCACCGGCCTGGAGTTCGTCGAGCCGGCGCCGCTCGTCCGCCAGCTTGGCCGCCAGCACCGACACGGTCCAGGTCCGGCGCGCCGCCAGCCGGGAGGCCGCGATACGCAGGGCCAGCGGCAGGAACCCGCAGGCCGCGACCACGTCCAGGGCCGCCTCCCGCTCCGCGGCCACCCGTTCCTCGCCCACGATCTTCGTGAACAGCGACAGCGCCTCGTCCGGCGACATCACGTCCAGGTCGACGAGATGCGCCCCGGCGAGATCGACCATCCGCACCCGGGCCGTGACCAGCGCCGCGCAGCCCGCGGTGCCCGGCAGCAGCGGACGGACCTGCGCCGCGTCCCGCGCGTTGTCCAGCAGCACCAGCACCCGGCGCCCGTCCAGGACGGACCGGTACAGCGCCGAGCGCTCCTCCAGGGTGGCCGGTATCGCCGAGTCCTGTGTGCCCAGGGCGCGCAGGAAGGAGCCGAGGACCGTCTCCGGTTCAGCGGGCCTGGGCCCGGCGCCCTGGAGGTCGACGTAGAGCTGTCCGTCCGGGAAGGCGGCCCGCGCCTCGTGGGCCACGTGCACGGCGAGGGTCGTCTTGCCGACACCGCCGATGCCCGCGAGCGCCGACACCGCCATGACCCGGCCCTCCGCCGAGGCGAGGACCTGGCCGAGTTCGGCGACGAAGGCCGAGCGGCCGGTGAAGTCCGGGACCGTGGCGGGCAGTTGCGCGGGGCGGACCGAGGCGGTGGCGGGCTCCGGCTGCGGCGCCGAGGGCTCCGCGAGGCCCGGGTCGGCCTGGAGGATCCGGTGCTGGAGCTCGCGCAGGCCGGGGCGCGGGTCGACGCCGAGTTCCTCGGCCAGTAGGCGGCGCGTGTCCGCGTACACCGCGAGGGCCTCCGCCTGGCGGCCGCTGCGGTACAGAGCCAGCATCAGCAGCTCGCGCAGCCGCTCCCGCAGCGGGTGCGCCGCGGTCAGCGCGGTCAACTCCGAGACCGCCTCCGCGTGGCAGCCCTGCTCCAGGTCCATGTCCAGCCGCGTCTCCGTCAGTTGCAGCCGCCACTCCTCCAACCGGACCCGCTGCGCCTCCGCGTACGGCCCCGGCACCCCCGCCAGCGCCTCCCCGTCCCACAGCGCAAGGGCCCGCCCCAGCACCTCCCGGGCATGGCACAGGTCGCCGGCGTTCTTCGCCTTCTCCGCCTCGGCCGCCAACTCCTGTGCCACCGCCAGGTCCAGCGCGCCCTCGTCAAGGCCGCGCACCGCGTACCCGCCGGACTCGCTGACCAGGACCCCGGCGCCCAGCACCTTCCGCAGCCGGGAGGCGTACGTGCGCAGCGCGGCCAGCGCCTGCGACGGCGGCTCCTCGCCCCACAGGGCGTCGATCAGCTCGGCCGCGGTCGCCATCCGGCCCTCGCGCAGCAACAGGGCCGCCAGCAGAGCGCGTTGCTGCGGGGAGCCGGTGCTCAGCTGCTCCTCGCCGCGCCGGGCGCGCACCGGACCGAGCACCCCGAAGGCCAGCGCCTCCGGGCCGGCGACAGCGCGGCGCCTCTGCTCCGGTACTCGCGGTACGTCCATGGCCGTCCCCCTAGAGCCTGTCTTCAACCCCGTCAGTTTGCCTTGTTCATGGCGGATGCGTCAGCTGTGGAGGGCACGGTCACAGCCGGCCGCGCGGGATATCACAAAGCCCTCACACGCTCCGTGCACGCATCCGCGCGGAGCGGAGCGTCAAGAAGCCGCCATCCGCATAGCTGACGACCCGTCAGATCGGCGCTACCGTGGCCGCCATGGACACCCACGACACCGCCCAGGCCGAGTTCCCCCTGATCATCTCCGTGGACGACCACACCGTGGAGCCCGCGGACGTCTGGCAGGACCGCCTCCCGAAGAAGTACCTCGACACCGGACCGCGCATAGTCCGCGCCCCGCTGAAGGAAATGACCTTCCTCGGCGGCCGGTTCGCCCCCGTCATGGGCGAGCCGGGGGACGACGGCCCCATCGGCGACTGGTGGGTCTACGAGGACCTGCACCGCCCCCTGACCCGCCTCGACACCGCAGTCGGCTACAGCAGGGACGAGATCAAGCTGGAGGTCATCACCTACGAGCAGATGCGCCCCGGCTCCTTCGACGTGCCCCAGCGTCTGACCGACATGGACGTCAACCACGTCCAGTCCGCGGTCTGTTTCCCGACCTTCCCGCGTTTTTGCGGCCAGACCTTCACCGAGGCCGCCGACCGTGAACTGGGCCTGCTCTGCGTCCAGGCCTACAACGACTGGATGGTGGAGGAGTGGTGCGGCCCCGCCGCGCAGGGCCGTCTCATCCCGCTCACCCTGATCCCGCTCTGGGACCCCGAGCTGGCCGCCGCCGAGGTCCGCCGCAACGCGGCCCGCGGAGTGCGTGCCGTCGCCTTCTCCGAGATACCCCCGCACCTGGGCCTGCCCTCCGTCCACACCGACGACTGGGACCCCTTCCTCGCCGCCTGCGACGAGACCGGCACGGTCGTCTCCATGCACATCGGCTCCAGCAGCCGGATGCCCTCCACCTCCAAGGACGCGCCGCCCGCGGTCGGTTCGACGATCACCTTCGCCAACTGCTGCTTCTCGATGGTCGACTGGCTGATGAGCGGCAAGTTCGAGCGCTTCCCGAACCTCAAGGTCATGTACGCGGAGGGCCAGATCGGCTGGATCCCGTACATCCTGGAGCGCGCCGACGTGGTCTGGGAGGAGAACCGCGCCTGGGGCGGGGTCGCCGACAAGGTCCACCGCCCGCCGTCCGAGCTGTTCGCCGAGCATGTCTACGGCTGCTTCTTCGACGACGCCTTCGGCCTGAAGAACCTCGACTCCATCGGCGTCGCCAACGTCCTGTACGAGACCGACTACCCCCACTCCGACTCGACCTGGCCCAAGTCCCGCGAGGTCGGCGAGGCCCAGATGGGGCACCTCGCCCCGGACGTGGTGGAACGCATCGTGCGCGGCAACGCCATCGACCTGCTCGGCCTGACCCCCGAGGGACTGTGGCGGTGAGCGCCCCGGCGTACGGCATCCAACTCCCGGTCCAGTCCCAGAGCACGATCTACGCCGAGCCGTGGGAGGCCGCGGCCGGCGTGGCCGACCTCGTCGAGGTCGCCCGCGCCGCCGACCGCGCGGGCTTCGCCTACATCGCGGGCTGCGACCACGTCGGCGTCCCGCGCCGCCTGGCCGCCGCGATGGGCACGACCTGGTACGACCCCGTGGCGACCCTCTCCTTCCTGGCCGGGGTGACCGAGCGGGTACGGCTGCTGAGCCACGTGGCCGTGGTCGGCCTGCGCCACCCGCTCGCGACCGCCAAGCAGTACGCCACCCTCGACCACCTCAGCGGCGGCCGGCTGATCCTCGGGGTCGGCGCCGGGCATGTCCGGGAGGAGTTCGAGGCGCTGGGCGTCGACTTCGACCGGCGCGGACCGGTCCTCGACGAGTGCGTGGACGCCCTGCGCGAGGCGCTCGGCCCGGACGAGTTCCCCGAACACCACGGCAAGCTCTACGACTTCGAGGGCCTGGGCCAGCGCCCCCGCCCCGCCCAGCCACACGTCCCCCTCTGGGTCGGCGGCTCCTCACCCGCCGCCGTCCGCCGCGCCGCGCTCAAGGGCGACGGCTGGCTGCCCCAGGGCGACCCGCGCGACCGCCTGCCCGCCCAGTTCGCCCGCATCCGGGAACTGCGCGAACGGGCGGGTATCGAGGGCCCGTTCACGATGGGCGCGATCACCGAACCGCTCTACGTCGGCACCCCCGCCTGGGACGTCGGCCGCCGCACGCTCACCGGCCCGCCGGACGCACTCGCCGAGTCCCTGCGGGCGTACGGGGAGATGGGCGTGCACCAGATCCAGGTCCGCTTCCGCTGCCGCGACCGCGCCGAACTCGTCGATCAGATGGCGGCGTTCGGTGCGGAGACGGCACCTCTTCTCTAAGGAGACCGTGATGGGCAAGCTGGACGGACGTGTCGTCATCGTCACCGGTGCGGCGCGCGGACAGGGCGAGCAGGAGGCCCGCCTCTTCAGAGCGGAGGGCGCCGAGGTCGTGCTCGCCGACGTCCTGGACGAGCAGGGCGAGGCTCTGGCCGAGGAGATCGGCGGACGGTACGTCCATCTCGACGTGGGTGACGAGGAGGCCTGGCGCTCGGCGGTGACCGTCGCCAAGGAGGCGCACGGCCGCATAGACGGCCTCGTCAACAACGCGGGCATCCTGCGCTTCAACTCCCTCGTCGACACGCCCCTCGACGAGTTCATGCAGGTCGTGCGGGTCAACCAGGTCGGCTGCTTCCTCGGCATCAAGTCCGTCGCGCCGGCGATGGAGGACGGCGGCACGATCGTCAACACGGCCTCGTACACGGCCCTGACCGGCATGGCGGCCGTCGGCACGTACGCCGCCACCAAGCACGCCATCCTCGGGCTCACCCGCGTCGCCGCCCTCGAACTGGCCCACCGGCACATCCGGGTCAACGCCATGTGTCCGGGCGCCATCGACACGGCCATGTCCAACCCGGCCCAGCTGGACCCGGCCGCGGACGCCGAGGGGATGTCCAGGGCCCTCGACGAGCTGTACCGCAAGCTCGTGCCGCTCGGCCGGATCGGGCGCCCCGAGGAAGTGGCGCGCCTCGCCCTCTTCCTCACCTCCGACGACTCCTCGTACGTGACCGGGCAGCCGTTCGTGATCGACGGGGGCTGGCTGGCCGGGGTCAGCATCATCTGACGGCCCGTCACCTATTGACGAATCTGACGACACGTCAGAAAGTCGAAGCACTCACTGGCGACACCAGGACTTGGGACGGTGAACCTCCTTGGAATTCGGGCTCTTTGTACAGGGATATGTGGGCAAGCGCGCCGAGACCGATCCGCTCGCCGAGCACAAGGCGCTGATGGAGGAGACCGAGTACGTCATCCAGGCGGACAAGTCCGGCTTCAAGTACGCCTGGGCGTCCGAGCACCACTTCCTGGAGGAGTACTCGCACCTCTCCGCCAACGACGTCTTCCTCGGCTACCTCGCCCACGCGACCGACCGCATCCACCTCGGCTCGGGCATCTTCAACCCGCTGGCCCAGGTCAACCACCCGGTGAAGGTGGCCGAGAAGGTCGCCATGCTCGACCATCTCACCGAGAACCGCTTCGAGTTCGGCTCCGGCCGCGGCGCCGGCTCGCACGAGATCCTCGGCTTCATACCGGGTGTGACCGACATGAACTACACCAAGGAGATCTGGGAGGAGACGATCGCCGAGTTCCCCAAGATGTGGCTCCAGGACGAGTACGTCGGCTTCCAGGGCAAGCACTGGCAGCTGCCGCCGCGCAAGATCCTGCCGAAGCCGTACGGGAAGTCGCACCCGGCGATGTGGTACGCGGCGGGCTCCCCTCCGTCGTACGCCATGGCCGCGCGCAAGGGGCTCGGCGTGCTCGGCTTCAGCATCCAGAAGGTCTCCGACATGGAGTGGGTGCTGGAGCAGTACAAGACGGCGGTCGTGAACGCGGAGCCGATCGGTGACTTCGTCAACGACAACGTGATGGTGACGACGACGGCGATCTGCGCGCCGACGCACGCCGAGGCGATCGAGGTCGCCGTGAACGGCGGGCTGCACTATCTGCCCTCGCTGGTGTTCCGGTACCACGACACGTTCCCCCGTCCCGAGGGGTTCCCGGTGTGGCCGGAGACCCTCCCGGAGTACAACGCGGAGTTCGTGGAGCTGCTGATCGAGGAGGAGCTGCTGATCTGCGGGGATCCCGACGAGGTGACGCGGCAGTGCAAGCGGTGGGAGCAGGCCGGGGCGGATCAGCTGAGCTTCGGGCTGCCGGTGGGGGTGCCGAAGGAGGAGACGCTGCGGACGATCCGGTTGATCGGGGAGCACGTGATTCCGAAGATCGACACGGATCCGATTCATCGGACTTCGCGGTTCCGTCAGTCCGTGTAAGGGGGATCCGGCCATGCTCGATTACGTCATCAAAGGTGCCACTGTCGTGGACGGCACCGGTGCGCCCGCCCGTACCGCCGACGTCGGCATTCGGGACGGCCGGATCGCCGTCGTCGGTACGGTCACCGAAGAATCCCGGACCGTCGAGGACGCCTCCGGGCTGGTCCTCGCGCCCGGGTTCGTCGACCCCCACACCCACTACGACGCCCAGCTGTTCTGGGACCCGTACGCCACCCCCTCCCTCAATCACGGGGTGACGACGGTCGCGGCCGGGAACTGCGGGTTCACCCTCGCGCCGCTCAATCCCTCCCGGCCCGCCGATGCCGAATACACCCGGCGGATGATGTCCAAGGTCGAGGGGATGTCGCTGGTGGCCCTGGAGGAGGGGGCGCCCTGGAGCTGGAGTTCCTTCGGGGAGTACCTCGACGCCCTTGAGGGGCGGATCGCGGTCAACGCCGGTTTCATGGTGGGCCATTGTGCGTTGCGCCGGCATGTGATGGGGCCTGAGGCCGTCGGCGGGCAGCCGTCCGACGAGCAACTGGCGGAGATCGTCGGGCTGTTGCACGCGGCCATGGACGCCGGGGCCTGGGGTTTCTCCACCACCCAGTCCTCGACCCACTCCGACGGGGACGGACAGCCGGTCGCCTCGCGGCACGCGAAGCCCGCCGAACTGCTCGCCCTCTCCAAGGCCGTCGGAGAACACGAGGGGACGCAGATCGAGGCGATCGTGGCCGGGTGTCTCGACCAGTTCAGCGATGCCGAGATCGAGTTGTTCGCGGAGATGAGCGCGGCGGCCGGGCGGCCCCTGAACTGGAACGTGCTGACCATCGACGCCTCCGTCCCCGAGCGGGTGCCCCGGCAGTTGTTCGCGAGCGAGCGGGCACGGAAGGCCGGGGGCCGGGTGGTCGCGCTGACCATGCCGATCCTCACGCCGATGAACATGTCGCTGGGGACCTTCTGCGCGCTGAACCTGATACCCGGATGGGGCCCGATCCTGGGCCTCCCCGTGCCGGAGCGGATCGAACGGCTGCGGGACGCGGACGTGCGGGCGGAGATGCTGCGCCACGCCTCGTCCAAGGAGGCGGGCGTCTTCCGGCGGCTCGCGAACTTCGGGCGGTACGTCATCGGCGACACCTACAGCGAGGCGAACGAGGGCCTGACCGGACGGGTCGTCCAGGACATCGCGGTCGAGCGCGGGCAGGACCCCTTCCACACGCTGGTCGAGATCTGCGCCGCCGACGAGTTGCGTACGGTCCTGTGGCCCATGCCGACCGACAACGACCCGGCGTCCTGGGCGCTGCGCGCCGAGACCTGGCAGCACGAGGACGTCATGCTCGGCGGCTCCGACGCGGGCGCGCATCTGGACCGCATGTGCGGGGCGCCGTACACCACGCGGTTCATCGGCGACTGCCTGCGCGGACGGAAGCTGGTGGGGCTGGAACAGGCGGTGAAGATGCTGACCGACGATCCGGCGCGGCTGTTCGGACTGCGGGAGCGCGGACGGGTGGCGGAGGGCTTCCATGCGGACCTGGTGCTCTTCGACCCGGAGCGGATCGACGCCGGCAAGGCCACCCTGGTGCACGACCTGCCGGGTGACAGCCCGCGCCTGGACGCCAAGGCGATCGGGATACGGGCCGTGTGGGTCAACGGGGTCGAGGCGATCCGGGACGACGTGGTGAGCGGCTCTGTGCCGGGGAAGGTGCTGCGCTCGGGGCGGGACACCAGGACGGTGAGCACCAGGTGAGCCAGGTGACTCCGGCGGGTCAAGTACCCGACGGGCAGCGGCTGTTCGTCGGCGGTGCCTGGGTGGAACCGGACGGCGGGCACTACGAGGTCGTCGATCCGGCGACCGAGGAGACCGTCGGCTGGGCGCCGGAGGCCTCGCGGGATCAGGTGCACGCGGCCTGCGCCGCGGCCCGCGAGGCCTTCGGGCCGTGGTCGCGGACCTCACCGCAGGAACGGGCCGCGGTGCTCGGGAGGGCCGCGGACATCATCGCGAGCCGGTTCGTGCCGTACGCCGAACTGGCCCGGGCCGAGACCGGCGCCACGACGGGGACGGCGCGTGCGATGCAGGTCGGGGTGGGCGTCGCCCGCTTCCGGCGGTACGCGCGCGTGGAGAGTGCCGAATGGGCGATCCCGCCGCAGATCAACGAGGCCGGGCCGATGGGGAAGGCCGGCGTCATGGGCGCGCTCGCCGTACGCCAGCCGGTCGGTGTGGTCACCTGCATCACCTCGTACAACAACCCGTGGGCCAACCCCGCGGGCAAGGTCGCGCCCGCCCTGGCCATGGGCAACACGGTGGTCGTGAAGCCCGCCCCCCAGGACCCGCTCTCGGTCTACCGCATGGCCGAGGCGCTGGAGGCGGCCGGGGCGCCGCCGGGTGTGGTGAACGTCGTCTCCGGCGGCTCGGTCGGGGTCGGCGAGGCGGCCGTCTCCTCACCCGACGTCGACATGGTCAGCTTCACCGGCTCCACGGCGGTCGGGCAGCGCATCGCCGAGGCGTGCGGCCGGGACATGAAACGCCAGTTGATGGAGCTGGGCGGCAAGGGTGCGGCGGTCGTCCTGGACGACGCGGACATCGGCTCGGCGGTGGCCGGCATCGGCACGACCTTCTCCTTCTACAGCGGCCAGATCTGCACGGCGCCGACGCGCGTGCTGGCCCAGCGGGGCGTGTACGGCCGCCTGGTCGAGCAACTGGCCCTGTACGCGGGCCGATTGAAGGTAGGGGACCCCAGGGAACCCGACACGGTCGTCGGCCCGGTGATCTCGGCCGCCCACCGCGACCGCGTCGAGTCGTACGTCGAACTCGGCCGCAAGGAAGGCGCGGTGGTGCTGGCGGGCGGCGAACGCCCGCCCCTGGAACGCGGCTTCTACGTCCCCCCGACCCTCCTCGCCGAATGCACCAACGACATGCGGGTCGCCCGCGAGGAGATCTTCGGCCCGGTGGTCGTCGTCATCCCCTTCGACGACGAGGAGGAGGGCATCGCCCTCGCCAACGACACCGACTACGGCCTCATCGACTACGTCTGGTCCTCCGACGTCGCCAAGGCCTTCCGCGTCGCCCGCCGCCTCCGCGCCGGCGGCGTCGGCATCAACACCGTCGGCCGCAACATGGAGGCCCCGTTCGGCGGCTTCAAGAGAAGCGGGGTGGGCCGGGACGTCGGCTCGTACGCCCTGCACGCGTACAGCGAGGTACAGGCGATCGTCTGGCCCGGGTGAGAATCGGCCGGCCCGGGTGAGAGAAGGGGTACTTCACCGCTCCAGATCCACCCGCACGGTCAGCAACCCCGCCCCGATCGCCCGCACCGACGTGCTGTTCATCCGTGGCAGCGTGCGCAGGCGTGCCGTGGTGTCGTCCTCCGGCATCAGGTGGGCCGTACCCGTGTGCCAGCGCCCCCGGATCCGCACCCGCACCCTCGGGTCGGCCTTGATGTTGCGGATGTAGTGGGAGCGTTCGCCGAATTCGGAGACCAGCCAGAAGGTGTCGCCGATGCGGCGGCCGCCCACGGGGGTCGGGCGGGGCAGGCCGGAGGTGCGGCCCGTGGTCTCCAGGACCGTCTGGAGGGGCAGGCGGCGCATGATGGGGTTGAGGCGGCGTTGGAAGGAGCGGGCCTTCCGGTACTTGTTCTCGGCGTTGCTGGACATGGCCGCTGAGACTCCTGTCTCGTGTCGTCTCTTTGCCGTCCGATTCCCGGCGGACGCCGGTGGCAGCGGCTTCAATGGTCCCAGCGTCGGTGGACAGGCAGGCGAAGGGGTGTCGGCGATGCGTGTGATGACCTGGAACCTGTGGTGGCGGTTCGGCCCCTGGGCGGAGCGGCAGAAGGCGATCCTGGCCGTGCTGCGGGAGACCGACGCGGATGTCGTCGGACTGCAGGAGGTGTGGGCCGCCGACGGCGAGAACCTCGCCGAGTGGCTGGCCGGCGAACTGGGCCTGCACTGGACCTGGGCCCCCTCACCCGCCTCCGACCGCTGGCAGCGCCGGATCGGCCGGCCGGGTGTCGAGGTCGGCAACGCGGTACTGAGCCGCTGGCCCGTCGTCGAGCAGGACGTACTGCGCCTGCCCGCCCCCGAGGAGGCCGACGACGGCCGGCTCGCCCTCTACGCGCGCGTGGCCGCCCCCGGCCACCCGCTGCCCTTCTTCACCGTCCACCTGACCTCGCAGCTCCACCTCTCCGCCGTGCGCTGCGAGCAGGTCGCCGCCCTCGCCGGGTTCGTCGCCGCCCACCGCTCCGGCACCGACTTCCCGCCCGTTGTCACCGGCGACTTCAACGCCTGGCCGGACTCGGACGAGATCCGCCTCTTCTGCGGGACACGCACCGCCCCCGTCGTCCCCGGCCAGGTCTTCTTCGACGCCTGGAGTTACGCCGATCCGGCCGCCCCCGCCACCACCTGGGACACCGCCAACCCGTACGTCCACCCGGGCCTGGGCCCCAGCACCCGCGTCGACTACGTCCACGTAGGCGGTCCGGCAGGCCCCGGCGGGATCGGCACCGTGCGAGGCGTGCGGCGGACCGGGCACGGTCCGGTCGACGGTGTCTGGCCCTCCGACCACGCGGCAGTCGTCGCCGACCTCCAGTCGGTCAGCGACGACCCGGAAACATCGGGTTCCTGAACACCGCCCTCACGGACGCCCCAGGAACACCGGATTCGTGAACGCCGCCATCACCCCGGGCAACGGCCCGACCGCCGTCTCGTGCCGCAGTTCGGCCCGTACGTAGGCCGCGTGCGCGGCGGTCGTACGCCACTCCACCGTGCCGGAGCCGGAGACCGGCAGCGGGCCACCGGTGAACAGCACGCCCTGGTCGGTCACGAAGCGGACCGTGCGGCGCGGGGCACCCTCGGCCGTCAGGCGCACGGTGACCGGGGTGTCGGGGTCGGTCTCCAGCCGCTCGCCGATGCCCGCGCCCCGGTCGTGGGTGAAGGCGCCGAAGTCCACCGTCACGGACCGCGACTCGGCGACGTACGACCGCCCCGCCCGCAGCCCCGCCAGGATCGCCTCCCGGCTCAGTTCCTCGGCGTGGACGACCGTCTGCGGCAGCCCGACCACGTCCGGATCGCGGTGCGCGTCACTGTCGCCCATGGCCGGCAGCCAGGGCCGCCCCTCCGCGCCGTCGCGCACGGACGCGACGAGCCCCGCGTCCCACTCCGCCAGCGCCACCTCGTCGTCCGGCGTCCAGGGCCCGTTCCACACCTCGACGGCATCCGCCTCCCCGAACCCGAACTTCCAGGCGCAGCCGACGCAGGGGGCGTGCGGATGGGCCGGCACGACGAGCCCACCGGCCTCGCGGATCCGCCGCGCGAACCGCTCCCAGCGCCGGGCGTCCCGGGCCCGGTAACGCCAGTCGACGAAGGTGCCGGGCTCGATCCCCAGGGCGAGCACGTGTCCGTTCCTGGTCGTCACCTCCTCGCCGAGCAGGATCAACAGGTCCTCGCCCGCCTCGGCGGCCCAATGGGCGTGTGAGGAGGGCGTGTTGTGGTCGGTCGAGGTGATGAAGTCCAGCCCGGCGGCCCGCGCCCGCGCCGCGATCTCGGCCGGGGTGCGGCGCCCGTCGGAGTACCAGGAGTGCAGGTGGCAGTCGCCGCGGTACCAGCCAGGACCCCGGCCGCCGACCCGACCGGGCGGATACGCCGGCTCCGGCACCGCGTCCCCGGGCTCCCCGTACGTGAGCGTGACCACGACCTCGTACGACACTCCCTGCGGAGCGACCGTGTACGGCCCCAGCGCGACATGCCAGACACCTGGGCGGAGGGGGCCCGGCAGATAGCCGGGTGTCGCCGCGTCCGCCCGTACGAAGAACTCGCTCCGGGCTCCGCCCGACCACCCCCGGAAGCCCTCCCCGCCCACCTCGGTGCCGCGCTCGTCGAAGAGACCGATGTCGAGGGCGTTGCCGGGGGTGCCGGGCGGGACGGACGGCCGGTCGTAGGTGTACGAGACCCACAACTCCCGTACACCGTCCGGGACTTCGACGGGAACGTAGACATAGTCCGGCGCCCCTGGGGGAAGGGTGCCGCTGAAGGTTCTCGTTTCCTGGTCCCGGTCGGGGGTCACGCGTCCACGGTAAATCCCTGAGTGGTCTTCGTCACCGGCATGGATGAGGCCGACCGGTCGGTATGGACATCTGAGGGCGCGGCCGGTACAGATGGGGCATGCGTATCGCCGTAACGATCTTCCTCACCGACGAGACGATCGCCCCGACCCGGCTCGCTCGTGAGCTGGAGCAGCGCGGGTTCGCCGGCCTGTACCTGCCCGAGCACACGCACATCCCCGTCGAGCGGACGACCCCGTACCCGATGGGCGGCGAGCTGCCGCCCGAGTACGGCCGCACCCTCGACCCCTTCGTCGCCCTCGCCCAGGCCGCCGCGGTGACCGAGCGGCTCGACCTCGGCACCGGCATCACCCTGGTCGCCCAGCACGACCCGATCGACCTCGCCAAGCAGATCGCCACCCTCGACCACCTCTCCGGCGGCCGCTTCACCCTCGGCCTCGGCTTCGGCTGGAACGTCGAGGAGGCCGCGGACCACGGCGTGACCTGGCGGACACGGCGGGAACTGGGCCGGGACCGGATGGGTCTGATGCGGGCCCTCTGGTCGACCGAACCCACCGCCTACGACGGGGAGTTCGGCAGCGTGCGGGCCAGCTGGGCGTTCCCCAAGCCGGCCCAGAAACCGCGCGGCCCGGTCATCGGCCCCCGCACCCTCATCGGCGGAGCGGCGGGCCCGAAGCTGTTCACCCACATCACGGAGTACGCCGACGGCTGGATGCCGATCGGGGGGCGGGGCCTGACGGACACCTTGCCGGTGCTGCGGGCGACTTGGGCGGACGCGGGCCGAGACCCGG
Source organism: Streptomyces sp. NPDC092369 (assembly GCF_044755245.1). Classification (NCBI taxonomy): domain Bacteria; kingdom Bacillati; phylum Actinomycetota; class Actinomycetes; order Kitasatosporales; family Streptomycetaceae; genus Streptomyces; species Streptomyces sp. NPDC092369. The sequence continues at coordinate 325,950 of NZ_JBIVQP010000006.1, read as the reverse complement.
CGGCCCTCCAGATCGTCCCGTACGCGATCTACCCGACGGCGGGCAAGCTCGCGCACTATGCGGGCTTGGGCATCGAGGAGGTCGTCGTCCAACTACCCCCGGCGGGGGAGACGGAGGTTCTTGGGGTGCTGGACGAATACGCGGCGTACCTCTAAGCGGGCGTCGAGGTCACCCACCCAGGGGCGCGGGGCTGTATCACTCTGCGGCTCCGCCGCGTGGGCGCGACCAGCCACGACGCACTGACACCCGGCAACGTACTGCTCCACCCAGGACCCTCTCCGAACCCCCGGACCCCGAACGTATGCTCACTAAATGACGACTTCCGTGACTCCTGGAACCGGCCCGACCGAGAACTCCATGCGTCGCGCCCTCAAACGGGCTCGTGACGGCGTCGCCCTGGACGTCACCGAGGCCGCCGTGCTGCTGCAAGCCCGCGGTGAGTCCCTGGCCGACCTCACCGCATCCGCGGCCCGCGTGCGCGACGCAGGCCTGGAGGCAGCCGGCCGCCCCGGCGTCATCACGTACTCGAAGAGCGTCTTCATCCCCCTCACCCGCCTGTGCCGCGACAAATGCCACTACTGCACCTTCGTCACGGTCCCCGGCAAACTCCGCCGGGCCGGCCACGGCATGTTCATGTCCCCGGACGAGGTGCTGGACGTCGCCCGCAAGGGTGCGGCCCTCGGCTGCAAGGAAGCCCTGATCACCCTGGGCGACAAGCCCGAGGACCGCTGGCCCGAGGCGCGCGAGTGGCTCGACGCGCACGGCTACGACGACACGATCGCCTACGTCCGCGCCATCTCCATCCGCATCCTGGAGGAGACGGGCCTGCTGCCCCACCTCAACCCGGGCGTGCTGTCCTGGACCGACTTCCAGCGGCTGAAGCCGGTGGCGCCCTCCATGGGCATGATGCTGGAGACGACGGCGACCCGGCTCTGGTCCGAGCCCGGCGGTCCCCACTACGGCTCCCCGGACAAGGAACCCGCTGTACGGCTGCGGGTGTTGGAGGACGCGGGCCGCTCGTCCGTCCCCTTCACCTCCGGCCTTCTCATCGGCATCGGCGAGACGTACGAGGAGCGCGCGGAGTCCCTGTTCGCGCTGCGCAAGGTCTCCCGGTCGTACCACTCGATCCAGGAACTGATCATCCAGAACTTCCGCGCCAAGCCGGACACCGCGATGCGCGGTATGCCGGACGCGGAACTCGACGAACTGATCGCCACGGTGGCCGTCGCCCGGCACATCATGGGCCCCGGCGCCAACATCCAGGCCCCGCCGAACCTGGTCGACAGCGAGTACGAGCGGCTGATCGGCGCGGGCATCGACGACTGGGGCGGGGTCTCCCCGCTGACCATCGACCACGTCAACCCGGAACGCCCCTGGCCGCAGATCGAGGAGCTCACGGCCCGTTCCGCGGCGGCCGGTTTCGAGTTGAGGGAACGTCTCTGCGTGTACCCGGAGTTCGTCCGGCGCGGCGAGCCGTGGCTGGACCCGCGGCTGCGCCCGCACGTGGCCGCGCTGGCCGACCCGGAGACGGGCCTGGCCCGCCCCGACGCGGTGGTGGAGGGCCATGCCTGGCAGGAGCCGGAGGAGGCCTTCGTCGCCTCCGGCCGTACGGATCTGCACACCACGATCGACACCGAGGGCCGTACGTCCGACCGCCGTGACGACTTCGACGAGGTGTACGGCGACTGGGGCGCCCTGCGTGAGGCGGCGGCCCCCGGCATGGTCCCCGAGCGCATCGACACGGACGTACGGCAGGCGCTGGCGACTGCGGCCGACGACCCGACGAAGCTGACCGACGAGGAAGCCCTCGCCCTGCTGCACGCGGACGGTCCGGCGCTGGACGCGCTGACGCGGATCGCGGACGACGTGCGCAAGTCGGTGGTCGGCGACGAGGTGACGTACATCGTCACGCGGAACATCAACTTCACCAACGTCTGCTACACGGGCTGCCGTTTCTGCGCCTTCGCGCAACGCCGTACGGACGCGGACGCGTACACGCTGTCGTTGGACCAGGTGGCGGACCGCGCCCAACAGGCCTGGGAGGTCGGGGCCGTCGAGGTCTGCATGCAGGGCGGGATCCACCCCGACCTGCCCGGGACGGCGTACTTCGACATCGCGAAGGCGGTGAAGGAGCGGGTCCCCGGGATGCACGTCCACGCCTTCTCGCCCATGGAGGTCGTCAACGGCGCGACGCGGACCGGCCTTTCGATCCGCGAGTGGCTGAGCGCGGCGAAGGAGGCGGGCCTGGACACCATCCCCGGCACCGCCGCCGAGATCCTCGACGACGAGGTCCGCTGGATCCTGACCAAGGGCAAGCTGCCGACGGCGACCTGGATCGAAGTCGTCACGACCGCCCATGAGTTGGGCATCAGGTCGAGCTCGACGATGATGTACGGCCACGTGGACCAGCCGAGGCACTGGCTGGGCCACCTGAGGACGTTGGCGGGCATCCAGCAACGGACGGGCGGCTTCACGGAGTTCGTGACGCTCCCCTTCATCCACACCAACGCGCCGGTGTACTTGGCGGGGATCGCGCGGCCGGGCCCGACGATGCGCGACAACCGGGCGGTGACGGCGATGGCTCGTCTGCTCCTGCACCCGTACATCCCCAACATCCAGACCAGCTGGGTGAAGCTGGGCACGGAGGGCGCGGCGGAGATGCTGCGGTCCGGAGCGAACGACCTCGGCGGCACGCTGATGGAGGAGACGATCTCGCGCATGGCGGGTTCGTCGTACGGCTCGTACAAGTCGGTGAAGGACCTGATCGCGGTGGCGGAGGCGGCGGGCCGTCCGGCGAGGGCGCGGACGACCCTGTACGGCGAGGTGTCGGAGGAACGGCAGCGGGCGGCGGCGGCCTCGGACGGGCACCTGCCGGAGCTGCTGCCGGTGCTGGACTGAGGGGACGGGGGCTTCGGGCCGGGCGGGCAGAGGCTTGCGGCCGGCCAGGCGGAGGCTTCCGGCTGGGCGGGCGTCGAGGTCGGGGCCGGTACGATGATCCGACGCCCGTTCTCCGTTTGACGGGGATCCTTAGTCGAGGAGATGCGTGCCGTGCCAGCCCCGAAGGTCTGGGTTACCGGTCTGACGGTGGGAGCGATCGCCGCTGTCGTCGTCCTGGCCGTGCAGGCCGACAAGGGAACGAAGCCGGAGGCGGCCACCGCCCGCCCGAGCGCGTCCGCGACGGCGCATCCCAAGCCCACGAAGACGGCGGCGCCGGCAGCCGTGCCGGACGGCTCGGGCACCGGACGCCGGATCGTGTACTCCCTCGGCCAGAAACGGGTCTGGCTGGTCGACGCGACCGACACCGCGAGCCGCACCTTCGCCGTCTGGCCGGGGACGGTCGCCCCGGACCCCGGCACCTACACGGTCGGCAAGCGCAGGGAGGGCCCCCTCACCGGCTCCGACGGCGTACGGATCGAGCACGTCCTCTACTTCACCCTGAAGTCGGGCGTCAACGTCGCCTTCTCCAACGCGGTCGACGGCTCCTCCCCACCGCCCGCCTCCGGCGCCCAGACCGGCGGCATCCGGATGGGCACGGCGGACGGCGACGCGGTGTGGACGTTCGGCTCGGCGGGCACGAAGGTCACGGTCGTCGACTAGCGGTAGTCGGCTCGGCGGGCACGAAGGTCGCGGTCGTCGGAGGGCGGCGACGGACGGGCGATCGTCAGTCGGCGTCGGGCGCGGCGCCGGGCAGGTGGATCACCAGGAGCACCACCCCGCTCAGCAGAAACACCCGGGTCGCCGCCTCCAGCCCGTTCCAGTCCTCCGACTGCCACATCGCGAACCATTCCCCGCCGACCCCGATGAACCCGGCCCCGAAGAGCACCATCAACATCAACAGCCCGTACGTGGAGACCTGCCGAGCCCGCCCGTACTCCCGCCGCCCCCAGAACCAGGTCCCGCCGATCAACACCACCGCGGCCACGACCTCCCACGCGATGATCACGACATACGCGGCGTCCTGCAGCCCATGACTGGTGACCGCCCGCCACATCAGGTCGTCGTCCTTGAACGTCGTGTCCATCGCCAGCACATGCCGCACGAACTGCTGATTGCTGTCGAAGTCGGTGATGTTCCCGAACGCGACCAGGGCGATGTAGAGCGCGACGGTCGCCGTGAGAAGGGTCGCGGCGAGGGGGAGGGCACGCGAGGCGCGTGAGGTGGGAGTGGTCATGGGGATGTCCTTCCCCTCCTGACGGAGTGGGCCGCGTCGGCTTTGAGCCAGAACTCCCCGCCGTGTGGCCGCTGGGCGACAATGGCCCCACCCGGCCCCAGAGGCAACCGGCGGACAAGGGAGCGCAAGGGTGGCGCAGGCGCGGCCGTCGATGCAGGAACTGATCCGGCGGCGCAGGCGGGCCGGATTCGTCGGGAGGGGTGCCGAACGGGCTGCCTTCCGGGGGAACTTCGACCTCCCGCCCGAGGACGAGCGGCATCGGTTCCTCTTTCACGTGCACGGCAATGCGGGGGTCGGGAAGACCTTTCTCGTACGGGAGTTGGAGCAGCTCGCCCGGGAGGCCGGGGCGCTCACCGCGTACGTCGACGAAGGCGTCGGCAGCGTGCCGGAGGCCATGGGGGTTGTCGCGCGTCAATTCGCCGGCCAGGGGCGGCGGTTCAAGGAGCTCGACCGGCTGCTCGTCGCCCATCGGGAGCGGCGGCACGAGGCCGAGGCCGCGCTCGCGCTCGAGGGGGACGGGGGCGGGCCGTCCGTGGGGAGCGTGGTGGCGGCACGGGCCGGGTTGGTCGGGTTGGGGATGGTGCCGGGGGTGGGGGCCCTGGCGGGTGTGCTCGACGCCGGCCAACTCGCCCAGGGCGCCGAGCGGTTGAGGGCCGGGCTCAGTGCGCGCTTCCGCAGTCAGGAGGACGTGCAGTTGGTGTTGGCGCCCGAGAAGGTGCTGACGCCGGTGCTGCTCGGGGAGCTCGGCGAGGCGGCGTCAGCGGCCCCTTGGGTCGTCCTGTTCTTCGATACCTACGAACGGACGGCGCCGTTTCTCGACGGGTGGCTGCACGAGGTGATGACCAGTGACCGGTACGGCACCCTGGCCGCCAACGTCGTCATCGTGACCTCCGGCCAACGCCCCTTCGACACCGCCCGTTGGGGCGCTTTCGCCGACTTCATGACGGACGTGCCGCTGGGGCCGTTCACGGAGGCGGAGGCCCGGGGCCTGTTGGCGGGCAAGGGAGTTGTGGACGAGCCCGTGGTGGAGGAGGTGCTGCGGCTCACCGGCGGGCTCCCGGTGCTGGTGTCGACGCTCGCCGAGCAGCACCCCGCCGACCCGGACGACGTGGGCGACCCCAGCGCCACGGCCGTCGAGCGCTTCCTGAAGTGGGAGCAGGACCCGGTGCGCCGCGCGGTGGCGCTCGCGTGCGCGTTGCCCCGCGGCCTGGACATGGACGTGTTCCGGGCCGCCGTCGACTGCCCGGAGGAAGAGGCGGACGCGCTGTTCGCCTGGCTGCGCGGGCTGCCGTTCGTCGACGACCGCGGCGGTGACCGGGTCCGCTACCACGACCTCGTGCGCGAGCCGATGCTCCGCCTGCAGCGCCGCCGCTCCCCACGCGGTTGGACCGAACGCCAGACCCGGCTCGCCGAGGTCTTCGGCCGGTGGCGGACGGAGGCCGAACTGGGCCGGGAGCCCGAGGAGTTCAGGGCCGACGAGGAGTGGCGCGCACTGCGGCTCGCCGAGTCCTACCACTCCCTGTGCGCACGGCCCCGGACCGCACAGGCCACGCTCCCCGCCGACATCGTCGCCGCCTGCTCGTACGGCGACGACGTGGTGGGCCGCTGGGTACGGCTGGTGGCCGAGGCCGGCGAGGACACGGACGCGGAGACCGTACGGACGTACGGCCGGGCCCTGACGGACGCGTTCGCGGACGGGGGTACGGCCGGGCTGCTGGGGCTGTTGCTGAGTCGCGCGCGGGGCGACGAGCCCTGGCGCGCGGAGGCCTGGTCGCACCAGGGCGACGCCCTGGCCCGGGGCGGTGAGTTCGAGCGGGCGCTGGAGAGTTGGGACCGCGCGCTCGCCCTTGAGCCGGATCTCGTACGGGCTCTGCGGGCGAAGGCCGTGACCCTGGGCGGGATGGGCGACTACGAGGCGGCGCTGCGGGGGCTGGACCGGGTGGTGGCGCTGGAGCCGGCCAACGCCTACCACCACATCCTGCGCGGCGAGCACCACCGTATGGCGGGCCATCCGGACGAGGCGGTCCGCGACCTGGACGAGGGCCTGCGCCTGGATCCGAGCAGCGACTTCGGCTGGGCCTCCCGGGGCACCGCCCACTTCGTCCGAGGCGAACTCGACCTGGCCCTCGCCGACTTGAACCGCGCCCTGGACCTCAGGCCCGCCTACGCCTGGGCGCTCGTCCGCCGGGCCCGGGTGTGGCGTGACCTCGGCGACCCCGGGCGTCGGCTGGCCGACCTCGACCGCGCCGTCCAGCTGGAACCCGACTGGGCCTGGAGCTACTGCGAGCGCGGCGACGCCCTGCGCACCGCCGGCCGCGACGAGGAGGCCCTCGCCGACTACGACCTGGCCCTCGCTCTCGACCCCGACTACGCGTCCGCGTACGCCAGCCGGGGCGCGACCCTGGCGAACCTGGGCCGCGACGCCGAGGCCCTGACCGACCTGGACCGCTCCCTGGAACTCAATCCCTCCTCCGCCTGGGCCCAGGAGCAGCGGGCGACCGTACGGCGGAGACTGGATGGGATATGACCTGATTTGGCGGATCCTCGACCGTTCATGACCGCACGCCGAACATGTCGCGCATCCTCCCGCCCCCTCAACCCACCGTCCCCGTTCGATTACAGTGCTGTGCTGTCGTGCGTAGAGGTGGTGCCGTCGGGGAGGTCTTGGTGGGTGCGACAGCCGGGGCCGTCTGGGGCCGTGCCGAACAGCAGGACTTCCGCAGCCGGGTGCGCGGGACGCTCCTGGGGGTCTCCGTCGGGGACGCGCTGGGCGCGCCCGTCGACGAGCTGGACCTGGAGGAGATCAGGGAGGCGTACGGCGCGGAAGGCGTCGCCGATCTCGTCTTCGCCTACGGCCGGCGCGGCGCGGTCACCCATCTCACGCAGCTCACGCTGTTCTCCGTGGACGGGCTGATACGGGCCCAGGTGCGCCGTGACACGGGCGCCTGGCATCCGCCGACCGATCTGCACCGGGCGTATCTGCGCTGGGCCTCCACCCAGCGGGACTGGGGGCCCGACGAGCGCCGCAAGGACGACGGCTGGCTGGCCCGCGAGGAGTGGCTGTACGCCCGGCGCGAGCCGACCCGCGCGCTGCTCATCGGGTTCGGCGACGACACCATGGGCACGCTGGAGTCCCCCAAGAACCCGGCCGAACTCGGCCCGGAGGCGACCGCACGCTCGGCGCCCTTCGGGCTGCTCGTCGGCTGGGAGCCACAGCTCGTCGTCCAACTCGCCGTGGAGTGCGCGGCGCAGACCCACGGGCACCCGACGGCGTACCTGTCGGCGGGGGCGTACGCCGTCATCGTGCACGGGCTCGCGCGCGGTGAGAGCCTCGACGCGGCCGTGCAGCGGGCGCTGGGGCTGCTGGCGGCGCGGCCGGGGCACGAGCACGTCTCCGACGCCCTGCAGCACGCCCTGGGCGCCGTCCGGCAGGGCATGCCCACGCCGGCGCGGGTGGAGGAGCTGGCGGCGGACGGCTCGGCGGACGGGGTGCTGGCGGCCGCCGTGTACTGCGCCCTGGTCGGCGAGGACGTCCGGCACGGACTGTGCCTCGCGGTCAACCACGACGGCCCCTCGGGCGCGACCGGCGCCCTCACCGGCGGCCTCCTTGGCGCCCTGCACGGCGAAACGGCCCTCCCGCCGGCCTGGCTGGCCGAGCTGGAGGGCCGTCCCACACTGCTGGAACTGGCGGACGACTTCGCGATGGAGATGACCCAGGGCCCTGCGCTGCACGGTCCCGGTGGATCGTCCCCCGGGTGGCTGGTGCGCTACCCGCGGGCCTGAGCGGGTCAGTCCTTGGTCGGTGACGTGGCGACCGTGTCCTCGACCGGGCCGGCCGGGGCCGGTACGGCGACCGCCGCGCTGTCGTCGTCCGTGTTGATCGTCTCGATGACCGCGAGCCGCTCCGGGGTGTCCTCCGGCTTCAGGAAGCCGACCAGGATGTACAGGATCAGCGACACGGCCAGCGGGATCGACACCTGGTACTGGAGCGGGACACCGCCGTCGACGTTCCAGTTGATCGGGTAGTTGACCAGCCAGAAGGCGAGCAGACCCATGGACCAGCTGGTGAGCGCCGCCGTCGGGCCGGAGCGGCGGAACGGGCGGAGCAGACCCAGCATCATCGGGATCGCGATCGGACCCATGAGACCGGCGACCCACTTGATCACGACGGTGATGATGTCGTTGAAGGTCGGCGAGTTGACCTGGGTGGCCACCGCCATGGACAGGCCGAGGAAGAGGACGGTGGTGACGCGGGCCGCGATCAGCCCGGCCCGCTCGTTCCAGGCCCGCGCCGCCTTGGACACCACAGGAGCCACGTCACGGGTGAAGACGGCCGCGATCGCGTTGGCGTCGGAGGAGCACATGGCCATGGTGTGCGAGAAGAAACCGACGATGACGAGGCCCAACAGACCGTGGGGGAGGAGTTGTTCGGTCATCAGGGCGTACGAGTCGGAGCCGTCCGGCTTCTTCGCGGTCACCAGCAGCGGCGACATCCACATCGGGAAGAACAGGACCACCGGCCAGATCAGCCACAGCGCCGCCGACAGCCGGGCCGAGCGCTCGGCCTCGCGCGGGCTGCCCGTGGCCATGTAGCGCTGGGCCTGGTTGAGCATGCCGCCGTTGTACTCGAAGAGCTTGATGAAGAGGAAGGCGAGCAGGAAGACCGTGCCGTACGGGCCGACCAGCGGCTTGCCGTGGCCGTGCAGGGCCGGCTCGTCCCAGGCGCCGAGGAAGCCGATGCCCTTGTCGTTGAGCTTCAGCACGACGGCGACGAACATCGCGACACCGGCCAGCAACTGGATGATGAACTGGCCCAGTTCGGTCAGCGCGTCGGCCCACAGGCCGCCGATCGTGCAGTAGACCGCCGTGATCGCGCCGGTGATGAGGATGCCCTGGTTCAGGGAGATCCCGGTGAACACCGACAACAGGGTCGCGATCGCGGCCCACTTGGCGCCGACGTCGACGATCTTCAGCAGCATGCCGGACCACGCGAGGGCCTGCTGCGTCTTCAAGTCGTAGCGGTTCTTGAGGTATTCGAGCGGAGAGGCCACGTGCAGCCGTGAGCGCAGCCGGTTGATGCGCGGCGCGAACAGCTTGGAACCGATGGCGATGCCCAGCGCGATCGGGAAGGACCAGGTGATGAACGACGTGACGCCGTAGGTGTAGGCGATGCCCGCGTAGCCCGTGAACATCACCGCGCTGTAGCCCGACATGTGGTGCGAGATGCCGGACAGCCACCAGGGCATCTTGCCGCCGGCGGTGAAGAAGTCGCTGACGTTGTCCACTCGCTTGTGCGACCAGACGCCGATGGCGATCATCACGCCGAAATAGGCGATGAGCACAGCCCAGTCGAGACTGTTCATGGGTCCCCTTCCATGTTCCCGCTGCCGGGGTCGGGCATGTGAACTCTGGGCGGGGTGGCGTGCCCACGGCAAGCAAGTGGTAGGTCAAGAGACTGTAAAATCGTTCCGCTTGCTGTCCTGGGTTTATGTATCTGAACAGTCGATCGACTGTGAAAGTGACGTCATCGCATCAACTCACCCGCGTTGACCAGCAAGGACTGTCCTGTGATCGCTCGCGCGCGGTCCGAGGCGAGAAATACGGCCGCGTCCGCCACGTCCCCGTCCGTGGCGAGGTCCGGCAGCGCCATCCGATCCGTCAGCCGCTTCAGTACGTCCGCCTCCGGCACCCCTTCCGTGTGCGAGGTGAAGTGCACGAACGCCTGCACCGGCGGCCCCCACATCCAGCCCGGCAGCACGGTGTTGACCCGGATCCGGTCGGGCCCCAGCTCCCGCGCGAGCGAGTACATCGCGCTCGTCAGCGCCCCCTTGGAGGCCGCGTACGCCGCCTGCCGCACCTGGGAGGGGGCCGCGACCGCCGACTGCGTCCCGATCAGGACCACCGACCCGCCCCCGGCCGCCCGCAACCCCGGCAGACAGGCCCGCGCCATTCGCAGCGACCCCAGCAGGTTCACGTCGATCACCGCCTGCCAGGTCGCGAAGTCGGCGTCCTCCACCCCGCCGAAGTAGCTGTCCCAGGCGGCGACCTGGACGACCGCGTCGATCCGCCCGAACCGCTCCCGCGCGAGCGCGGCGAGAGCCTCGCACTGCGCCTCGTCGGTGATGTCGGTCGCCCGGTACGCCGTGTGCGCCCCGTCCGGATCGATGTCGGAGGCGCTCTTGGCGAGGTTCGCCTCGGTGCGCGCCCCGAGCACCGCGTTCCCGCCGTCGCGCACGACCGCCGCCGCGACCTGATGACCGAGCCCGGCGCCGACTCCCGACACGACGACCGTCTTGCCCGCGAGCAGTGACATGAGAGACCTCCGACCCAGCGCTTCCCTGACCCTGGCGCTTTTTCTGACGGGGCGTCAGAGTATGGGCGACCGGCGGACGAAGGAAGGGGAGCGCCCATGTCCGAGGGCCCCGAAAAGACAGACACCCGCAGTCAGACGTACGCCGAACTGGCCGCCGTCGGCCCGTACGGAGTCCGCCCGGGCCACGCCCTGATCACCATGGTCGAGCCGCACCCGGGCCACGAGTACGCGTACAACCGCTGGTACGAGGACGACCACTACTACGCCGGTGCGATGGCGATGCCCTGGATGTACGCCGGGCGCCGCTGGGTCGCCACCCGGGATCTCCAACTCCTGCGCTACCCGGAGAAGTCGGCGATCGCCCAGCCGGTCGCGGCCGGCTGCTACCTCTCCACGTACTGGATCACCGACGGCCGCTACGACGACCACATGAAGTGGACCGTGGCGATCAACAGGCGGCTCAACCGGGACGCCCGGGTCTACCAGGACCGCACCCACGTCTTCACCGCCTTCCAGGACCACGAGGCGAGCGTGTACCGGGACGGGGCGGCCGGGCCGCGAGACTTCCACGCCCTCGACCACCCCTACGCGGGGCTGGTGTTGGAGGTGATCGACGCCGAATCGGCGGAGCAGCGGGCCGAGTTGGCGGAGTGGTTGCGTTCACGCCATCTGCCCAAGCGGATCGCCGGATCGCCGGCCGCGCTGGTGACCGTCTTCCGGCCGACGCCCCTGCCCGGTGATCGGATGACCTATGTCAAGCAGGTCGAAGGGGTCGACACCCGGCTGACCCTGCTGTGGTTCCTGGAGGCCGACCCGCGCGAGTGCTGGGATGCGCACTTCACCGGACTGGACGAGCAGATCGCCGAATCGGGCCTGGGGCGGGTCGAGTTGGTGGCGCCGTTCATCCCGACTGTGCCGGGGACGGACACCTATGTGGACCGGCTGCGCTGACCGGAGGCGTCAGAAGCGTGAGGGCACAAGCCGAGCCCCCTCGGCAAGGACGGCGAGCTGGTCGAGAGGGCCCTGGGTGGTGCAGCTTGTGAAGTTGTCGCATGTGTGACTGACGTGCTGTTACGCCTTGACCGAGGCCACGAAGGCGTTCCACGCGTCGGAGGGGAAAGCCAGTTCCGGTCCTTCGGTGACCTTGGAGTCACGGACGGACAGGCCCTCGGTGACCGGGGACTTGACCTCGACGCAGGCGCCGTTCCCGGTGGAGTAGGAGGACTTGGTCCAGGTGGCCGTGGCGCCCTGACGAATTGCCATTTTTGCTCCGTATTGCCAGATGACGAGTTGCTGGTTTGCGCCAACCTTTGTGTCTGATTGGCGTGATCGACGGTACTCGCCAACCTCCGCGTACGAAGCGACTATTCACTCGTCTGAATGGCATATTCCAGGTGGGTCTTCCAATTCGGCCTACGGAAGGTGTACTCTGCCGCCGCTTCCGTCGAAGACCGCCTCGGAAGGCCCTGGTTCACCGCGCGTACTCCTTCGCGATGTCCGCGATGAACTGCCGCGACTGGTCCGCGTTCAGCGCCTGCGCCCTCAAGTGCTCGTACATCACGCTGTACTTCTGGACGTCGTTCGCCTTCTCCAGATACAGGTCGCTGGTCACGCCCTCGATGTAGACGACGCTGGAGTCCGCCGCGTCGGGGAACTCAAGGATCGCGTACTGGCCGTTCACGCCCGGGTGCGCGCCCATCTCGAAGGGGATCACCTGCACGGTGACGTGCGGCAGTTGGGACTGCTCGACGAGATGCTCCAGCTGGTCGCGCATCAGGGAGCGGTTGCCGACGATCCGGCGTACAGCCGCCTCGTCCATCACCGTCCACAGGCGCAGCGGGTTCTCCGGGGCGGTGATTCGTTCCTGCCGGCGCAGCCGCACCTGGACGCGCTTCTCCACGTCCGCGGCGGCGGTCTCCGGCAACGCGCCCGCGATCAGCGCCTCGGCGTACTGCCGGGTCTGCAACAGACCGGGGACGACCTGGGGATCGTAGACGCGCAGACTCGCCGCGTCCGTCTCCAGTCCGATGTAGACGCTGTAGGGGATGTCGCCGAAGGAGTGCCACCAGCCCTGCTGGCGCGAGTCCTTGGCCATCTGCATCAGCGAGTCGACGATGCGGACGTCCTCGACCTCGTAGACCCCGCACAGATCGCGGACGTCACGCTGGCTGATGCTGCGCCGGCCGTTCTCCAGCCGGCTGATCTTCGACTGCGACACCAGCAGTCGCTCGGCGACCTCCTCGGCCGTCATGCCCTTCAGCTCACGGAGCCGGCGCAACTCTTGACCCAGCCGGCGTCGCCGGACGGTGGGATTGACACTGGACGCCACGGGACGTGCACCTCCGGCTGCGGACCTACGTTTGCCACTTTGCGTATCTGCTGTTGAGCAGATTGCCACCAAGGTGGTTACTACCGCTGGGAAACGTTGGATATGCGGCAGGTCCGGGCCGTATTCGAGATTTCCGAAAGCCCCTCGGCTCTTTTCACGGACCCGGCCGAGACGCGGCCGAGCGGGGTGAAGAGACGTTACGTCTGCTTCACCCCGCTCGGTCCAGCGGCTCCCGTACCGGGTCATGGGGACTTGCGGTGCGGCGCTTGGCGGTGCGGTTCTGCGGTCGTGCGGTTCTGCGGTGGTGATGTCGTACGGCGATGTCGTGGAACTGCGGCTCAGTGGGCCACGACACGCGCCATGGAACTGCGGTGCGGCTGCATCGGAACACCGCGAGCGGGTTCGGATGCCTGCCTGACCGGTGGTCCGACCGCCTGCCGGCCGGCCGGGGCCGGACTGCGACGCGGCTGGGCCGCCACACCGTTCTGGACGTCCATCACGGCGTGTGCCACGAGGCCGCCCATCGGGTCGTGCCGGATCAGATCCCGCAGCCGGGAGCGGGACGAGCGTCCCTCATTGCCCGGATACAGGTGCTTGCCGAGGCCGACCGCGTGAGCGAGCGCGGCCAACGCCGCGGTCCGTGGGTCCGGCGGTACGCCGGTACGGATCGCGGAATCCAGCCGGGCACGGATCTCCCGGCTGATGGCGTTGTCCGTCGCCTGATAACGAGTCGTCGGCAACACCCCGCACATCTGGCCCGCCACGGCATGCACCATGCCGCACCGCTCCAGATGCGAGAGGTAGGTCTGGCGCAACCCCAGTCGGGGCCCGCCGATCCAGTGGACCGCACGCACCGGAGCGCCACGCCTTCGCAGCAACTCCAACGCGCAGTCCAGTGTCGGATCTCCAGTCGGCCGTGGTGCCACCACGGCGATACGATCCCCGTCTGGGGCTATCCGTCCGGCCAGCGCCAGCTCCACTAGCTGTGCTCCGGCCAGACCGAGGTCGAGCGACTGCGGCTGTGCAGTGGTACCCGTGGTCGGGTCCAATGCCAGCAGCAGAAGCTCTTCCGGAAGTGTTCTGCGGCTCCTGCCCATCCATGCCTCCCCGCGTGGATGAAAGACAGGGTGACCCCTCTCACATTGGTCTGTCGAGGGTGCGTGACCTCTTTGTAGTGGAACCGGTAGGTATGTCGTTCTCGTCTACCGCAGAGGTTAAGCCCGCACACAGGACACTGGTACATGGTTCGGACAGCGTCGGGGAGGCGTAGTCCGAGCGGGCGGTCAGACGGTTCGGTAGCCGCGCGGACGGCGTGCGGCAAGGAGGAGGCACCGGTGGCGGGCGAGTCCCCCGACAGGTCGAAGCAGCGCGAGTCGTCGATCGAATCGACGTCGGGGAGCGCGGGTCCGGTTCCCGAGGCGAGGACGCGGCAACGCGATCCGCGCCTGGCGGTGAGCAGGGACCCGGAGCGGCCGGCCCCCGCGCCGGAGGCCGGCGCCCGGGGCGGGGTGGACACGGCGACGCGGGTCTTCTCGGTACGGGATCTGGCGACGGACGCGGAACCCGGGGCCGGGCCGGACGCGGAACCCGAGGCCGGGCCGGACGCGGCCCAGTCGGAGGCGGACGCGGAGTCGGAGGCGGACGCGGAGTCGACCGAGGTCGATGAGTCCGCCGAGAGTGCCAAGGGCGCCGAGGGTGCCGAGGGTGCCGAGGGTGCCGAGGGTGCCGAGGGTGCCGAGGGTGCCGAAGGCGGCGGGACTGTTCAGGGAGGCGAAGGGGCGGTCGGGGACGCGGGCGCGTCCGGCGACGGGACCTCTCAGTCCTCCGATGATTCCGAGGACGCCGAGAGCTCCGAGGGCGCCGGCGGGACCGGGGGTGACTCCGAGGAGGCCGCTGCGGTGGCCGACGAGGCCGCCGACGACGAGGCCGGGGGCGACGAGCCCGAGGACGCGCCGGTCGACGCCGTCCCGGTGGACGTGACCGAGCCCGAGGACGCTCGTACGGACGCCGACGTGAGCGACAAGGCTCCGGAGCCGGCCGACGCGGTCGCCGGGGACGATGAGGCTGAGGATGCCCCTGCGGGGGCCGGGCGGGCGGACACAGTCCAGCCGGAAGACGCCCCGGTGGGCGTAGGCGTGCGCGATGAGGCTCGCGATAAGGCACCGGAGCCCGCCGACGCGGTCGCCGCGGACGATGAGCCTGAGGACGCTCCTGTGGGCGCCGGCCGGGCGGACGTGGCCGAGTCCGAGTCCGGGCCCGAGCCCGAGGACGCCCCGATGGGCGCAGGCGTGCGCGTTGAGGCTCGCGATAAGGCGCCGGAGCCTGCCGACGCGGCCGTCGCCGACGGTGAGCCCGAGGACGCGCCTGTCGACGGCAGCCGGGCGGACGCGGGCGAGCCGGAAGACGCGCCGGTGGGCGTAGGCGTGCGCGATGAGGCTCGCGATAGGGCCCCGGAGCCCGCCGACGCGGTTGTCGCCGATGATGAGCCCGAGGACGCGCCTGTCGACGGCAGCCGGGCGGACGCGGGCGAGCCGGAAGACGCGCCGGTGGGCGGAGGCAAGGTCGCCGATGCCGAGGACGCGTCCGAGGGCGGTGGTGACGATGACGGCGTGGCCGGGGAACCCGCTGTCGATCAGCACACCACCATGCTCAAGCGGCCCCAGCTCGACCAGCCGACCACCATGCTCAAGCTCGGCGACTTCAGGGCCCCGAAGGCATCCGATGCCGCCAAGACATCCGATGCCCCCAAGCCTGCTGACGCCCCTGAGCCTGCTGACACCCCCAAGCCCGCCGACGCGGTCAAGGCGGGTCCGCCCGCCAAGGCGCCCGCCGCCAAAGCTCCCGAGCAGGAAGCCGAGCGCACCAGCAAGTTCGTCGCGCTCAAGCCGCTCGACCAGCCGCCGGTGCGGAAGCCGGCCGACGCGACCGCGCCCGTTCCGCAGGTCGGGCCCGAGCGGACCACTCAGCAGCCGTTGCCGCCGAAGCCGCCGCTGGATCTGCTGGCCGAGCTGACCAACACCCCGCCGCCGCCCCAGACTCCGGTCCGCACGCTCGTGCGGCGGGTCAAGATCTGGACCCCGCTGGTCCTGCTGCTGGCAGTCGTGTTTGCGATCGTGCAGGCCATGCGCCCGCTGCCGACCCCCTCGCTCCAGCTCACCGCCGACGACTCCTACACCTTCGACGGCAGCAAGGCCGACCTCCCGTGGCCGTCCGAGGGCCAGGGCAGCCTCGACATCGACGGCATCGGCACGATGGGCGCCTTCGGCAAGCAGACGCCCGTCGCGATCGGCTCGGTCGCCAAGGCCATGACGGCGTACATCGTCCTCAAGGACCACCCGCTGAAGGCGGGCGCCGAGGGCGAGAAGATCACCGTGGACGCGCTGGCGGAGAAGGAGGGCGGCTACGACAAGGACGGTGAGTCCACCCTCAACACCGTCAAGAAGGGCGACATACTCACCGAACAGCAGGCCCTGTCCGCGATCATGATCCCGTCCGCGAACAACATCGCGCGTCTGCTGGCCCGTTGGGACGCCGGTTCCGAGGCCGCGTTCATCAAGAAGATGAACGACACCGCCAAGGAACTCGGCATGACGGGCACCAAGTACACCGACGCCTCCGGCCTCAAGGAGACCACCGTCTCCACCGCCGCGGACCAGGTGAAGCTCGGCAACGAGCTGGTGAAGATCCCGGCGCTGATGGAGATCACCAAGCTGCCCAGCTGGAAGGACCCGTCGGGCAAGACCTGGAACAACTACAACCGGCTCGTCCCCTACAACGGCGCCCTCGGCATCAAGACGGGCACGACCACCAAGGCCGGCGGCAACCTCCTGTTCGCCGCCACCAAAAAGGTCGGCGGCGAGACGGTCACCGTGGTCGGCGCGATCCTCGGCCAGCACACGGCGCCGATCATCGACACGGTCAACGCCGTCAGCAAGACCGCGATGCTGGCCGCGCAGGACGCGCTGACCTCGACGAAGATCCTGAAGAAGGGCACCGTCGTCGGCTACGTGGACGACGGCCTCGGCGGCCACACCCCGGTCGTGCTCACCAAGGACGTCACCGCGGTCGGCTGGGCCGGCCTCAAGGTGAAGCTGTCCTTCGCCGCCGACGACGTACCGCACACCGCGAAGGCCGGCACCAAGGTGGGCACCCTCACCGTGGGCGACGGCTCCGGCGGCGCGGTCAAGGTCCCGGTCACCCTGCGGTCCGACCTCACGGAGCCCGGCTTCACCGCCAAGCTGACGCGTATCGGCTGATCCGGAACGCCGCGAGACATCTGCCGCCCGCGCACCCCGTCGGTGGGCCCCACCCGGGCGCTCCCCGGCGGGGTGCGTGCTAGCGTCACGAAACGGGGCAGGCCGGAGCGCTCGGGACGCGCACAGACGGCAGACCTGAACGAGAAGAAGACCTGAACAGAAGACGGGACACCACGGGGAGTGCCTTCAGGTGGCCACAGCGGAGCCGACACGTGCCGACGACGCCGATCCGGGCCCGGTATCCGGCCCGCGAATACGCGTGCCCGAGGCACGGTCCGAGGGGTGGGAGACCCGGCTGCCAGGTAGGGCCCCCGCCGTGGTGTCCGCCCTGCGTGAGCGCTTCCTGCGCCACCCGGTGCTCTCCTTCACGGCGCTGTCCGGCGTCCTGCACATCGCCTGGTTCTTCACGTTCGCGAACAGTGGCGGCGACCTCGCGGCCCAGGACGCGTGGGCCGAGTTCGTCGGCCGGCACCCCGACTCCGCGTACAACCTCGCCTGGTACGGCGGTATGCACCCGGTGTCGTACAGCATGGTGTCGCCGTATCTGATGTCCGTCCTGGGCGTCCGTACGACGATGATGATCGCCGGCACGATCTCGGCGGGGCTGCTGACGCTGATCCTGCTGCGCAGCCGGTCGGTGCGGAATCCGCTGTGGGCCTCGCTCGCCGGCGTCTTCGCCTTCCTGTGCAACGCGGCCTCGGGCCGGGTGACGTACGGCCTCGGTACCGTCTTCGCGCTCGGCGCGGTCGCCGTCGTCTTCTGCTGGCCGCACCGCTGGCGCTACAAACGCTGGGCGAAGGCCCTGTGCGCGGCCCCGCTGGCCGCGCTCGCGACCATGGCGTCACCGGTGGCGGGGCTGTTCGTGGGGCTGGTGGCGGTGGCCCTGTTCCTGCAGAAGCGCCGCCCGGGCGCCTGGGCGTTGGGGATCGCGCCCGTCGTGGTCGTGGCCGTCTCGGCCTGGCTGTTCCCGTTCTCGGGCACGCAGCCGATGAAGTTCGGCTCGATGATCCTGCCCTTCATCTCGGCCGTCCTCGTCTTCGCGCTGGTCCCCAAGGAGTGGAAGACGGTCCGCCTGACGTCCGCGGTGTACGGCCTGGCCGTCCTCGGGGTGTGGCTGGTCAGTTCGCAGATCGGCTCCAACATCACCCGCCTCGCGATGCTGTTCGCGGGCGTGGCGCTGGTCGCGGCGCTGCCGTTCATGGTGCCGCGCTCGCGCACCTGGTACGTGACCGTGCTGGCGATCGTCGGCTTCACCTTCTGGATCGGCTTCAAGTCGGTCGACGACGTCGTCGTCACGACCCCGACCGCGTCCTGGACGCGCGAGCTGGCGCCCCTGGTGAACGAACTCCAGGAGGTCGGCGCCGCCAAGGGCCGGGTCGAAGTCGTGCCCGCGGCCTCCCACCGGGAGGCCTCCGCGCTCGCGCCCTACGTCAACCTCGCCCGCGGCTGGAACCGCCAGGCCGACATGGAGCGCAACCCGCTCTTCTACGACGACACCCTCAACTCGGCGAACTACCACGAGTGGCTGCAGCGCTGGGCCGTCCACTTCGTCGTGCTGCCCAAGGACCAGCCCGACGGCGACGGCGGCGCGCGCGAGCGGCAGCTGGTGCAGCGGGGGATGCCGTATCTGAAGCAGATCTGGGGCGACGCCAACTGGCAGCTGTTCCAGGTCACCGACCCGACCCCGCTCGCGGACTCGCCCGCCACCGTCGACCGCGCGGAGCAGGGCGAGCTGACCATCGAGGTCAAGACGCCCGGCCGGATCCTGATCCGCGTCCCCTACTCGCCGTGGCTCGGCCTGGTCGACGCCAAGGGCAAGGGCGTGAAGCCACCGCAGGAGACCCAGGCGTCCAAGCACCGGGCCGACGGCACGCCGAAGTCGTTCGACAACGTCAACGGCTGTCTGATGCAGACGGAAGAGGACGACAAGGGCGACAAGTGGACGATCCTGGTGGCGCCGAAGGCGGGGACGTATCGGTTGGGTGCGCCCTATCAGTTGCCGCGGGGCACTCCGTGTCCGGACGAGTTGAAGTGACCGTCGGCTTGGAGTGACCGCCTGCCTGAACTGACCGTCGGCTTGGAGTGACCGTCGGCCGGGGCGGGCGTTCTGGGGGCTGCCGCCCCCAGGCCCCCGCTTCGGCCTGAACGGCCTCGTCCTCAAACGCCGGACGGGCTGAGGGGGTGGCCGCCGGACCTCAGCCGCCGGTTGGGATGAGGGGGTGGCTGCCCGGTCTCAGCCGTCGGGCGGGCTGAAGGGGTGGCCGCCGGATCTCAGCCGGCGGTTCTCACCCCTTCGCTCAGGCGAGTTGTGCCTCTACCGCCGCCACGACCTCCGCCGCATCCGGTTCCGTCTTCGGGGAGAAGCGGGCGACGACCGTGCCGTCGCGGCCGATGAGGAACTTCTCGAAGTTCCAGCGGATGTCGCCGGTGTGGCCCTCGGCGTCGGCGAAGCCGGTGAGGCGCTGGTAGAGCGGGTGCCGGCCCTCGCCGTTCACCTCGACCTTCTCGGTCAGCGGGAAGGTCACGCCGTACGTCGCCGAGCAGAACTCGGCGATCTCCCCGGCGCTGCCGGGCTCCTGGCCCATGAACTGGTTGCAGGGCACGCCGAGGACGGTGAAGCCCTGGTCGGCGTACTGCTCCTGGAGCTTCTCCAGGCCGGTGTACTGCGGGGTCAGGCCGCACTTGGAGGCGACGTTGACGATGAGGACCGCCTGTCCTGCGTACTGGGAGAGGTCCGCCGAGCCGCCCTTGAGGGCACCGATCTCGACGTCGAGGGGGGAAGAACCATCTGTAGTCGTCATAAGCGGATGCTAACTCCGCTCGGTGTCGGCCCGGTTCTGGGCCTCCACGAGCACCTCCCCGGCCGCCGCCCGCGAGTACAGCACCGACCGCCCGGCCCGCCGCCGCTCCACGAGACCCGCGTCCAGCAGCACCTTCAGATGGCGGCCCACCGAGCCCAGGCCCTGGCCGGTCACCGCGACCAGCTGGCTCGTGCTCATGGGGGAGTCGAGCAGGACGAGGACGCCGGCGCGGGCGGCGCCGAGCAGCGCGCCCAGGCTGGTGGGCACGGTCCGGTTGCCGGGGTCGGCGAGGGCGCCCGCGCAGGCGTAGACGAGCGCGTAGATCTCGGCCTCCTCCCAGGACACCCAGCCGGTCTTCGGGGTGACCGGCATGAAGACCAGTTCGGCGCCGGAGATCTCGCGGGGCGGGTACTCCTGCCGGTTCACCTGGAGCCGGTTCTCGCCGAGCCAGCGCATCCGCCCGGGATGCAGGGAGTCCAGTACGGCCGCCCAGCCGCCCTGGCCGACCTGCGCGGTCCGCGCGACCACGTCCGCCTCCAGGACCCGCCGACGCCGGTCCCAGTCCGGTCGTACGGTCTCGGTCCAGACGTACTCCAGGAGCGCGGCGGCCCGGTCGGGGAGGTCGTCGCGGTCCAGTACGGCGGGCAGCGGGCCGGGGGTGGAGACGGTGAGGTGGGCGCGGGCCGCGGCCGGGTCGGCGGACCGCACGCGGGCGACGACCTCCTCGAAGCCCTCGCCGTCCTTCTGGGTGGGGCAGAGGAAGTCGGCGATCCAGGAGCGGCCCAGGCCCGCGTGGACGAGCTGCGCGGTCACGGGGTCGGCGGCGAGCCGGGCGCGGTAGCCGGGCAACTGGTCGCGCAGCCAGGCCTGTTCACCGGGGTGCGCGGCCGTGCCCGCGTGCAGCAGTTTCAGGGCCGCGAAGGTCTCGGCGAACGGGGAGATGACGAAGCGGCTGCGGGCGAGCGTGTCCGCGTTGAGCTGCCACCACCCCATGCGCACCCCCCGGTGTTGCGCGTCCGCGCGAAAGAATACGACGCCGCTGCGCGCCCCCGCAGACTCCGCCCATGCGCAGCTACCGCGAGCTCTTCCGCACGCCCGAATACACCCCGTTCTTCTCCGCGTTCACCGCGCAGGGCGCGGCCCTGACGATCGGCGGTCTCGCCCTCGCCACGATGGTCTACCGGGCCACCGACTCACCGCTGCTGTCGGCGCTGAGCATGTTCGGGCCGCAGCTCGCGCAGATGGTCGGGGCGACCTTCCTGCTCTCGGGCTCCGACCGGCTGCCGCCGCGGGCGACCCTGACCGGCATGAACCTGGCCTTCGCCGCGGTGACGGTGCTGCTGGCGCTGCCCGGCCTGCCGATCGGGGCGGTCTTCGGCATCCTCTTCCTCCAGGGCCTGGTCGCCTCGCTGGGCGGGGGAGTGAGCGGCGGCCTGCTGAACGAGATCCTGCCCAAGAACGGCTATGTACTGGGGCGTTCGGTCTTCAACATGGTCTTCGGGCTGACGCAGGTCGTCGGGTTCGCGCTGGGCGGCGCCCTGTTGGCGGTCCTGTCACCGCGCGTCTGCCTGCTCCTGGCGGCAGCCCTGTACGCGGTCGCGGCCCTCGTCTTCCGGCTGGGCCTGACCGCCCGTCCGCCCCGCACCGCGGGCCGCCCGTCGGTCAAGGCGACCTGGCACACGAACGCCCTCCTCTGGTCCTCGCGCCCCCGCCGCCTCACCTACCTGGGCCTGTGGATCCCCAACGGCCTGGTGGTCGGCATCGAGTCCCTCTACGTCTCCTACGCACCGCACGCCGCCGGTGTGCTGTTCGCGTGCGGGGCGCTGGGCATGTTCGTGGGCGATGTCACCGTCGGCCGCCTCGTACCGCCCGCGTGGCGCCCCCGGCTGGCCACCCCGCTGCTCCTCCTCCTGGCCACGCCGTATCTCCTCTTCGCCCTGCGACCGGCGCTGCTGTGGGCCGCCGCGCTGACCACCGTCGCCTCCGTCGGCTACGGCGCGAGCCTGGCCCAGCAGGAACGCCTGATGTCCCTCACTCCCGACGAACTCGCGGGCCACGCCCTCGGGTTGAGGGGCGCCGGCATGCTGACGATGCAGGGCGTGGGCGCGGCACTGGCGGGCTCGGCGGCCCAACTCACCTCACCGGCAACGGCGATGCCCATGATGGCGGCGGCGTCGATCTCGGTGACCCTGGCGCTGTCGGCGGCCGGCAGGCGCGAGGAGCGCGGTCCAGGTGTCGGCGGTGACGGTGAAGGTGGGGCCACCGGTGTGCTTGGAGTCGCGGACGTGGATCGTGCGGGGTGAGGCGGCGACTTCGAGGCAGGCGCCGCCCTGCTCGACGGAGGCGATTGCCGGATGAACTGCCCGTCCCGGCGCGTACGTTCACCCTCTGTCACCCGTACAAGAAATCTGTACGGGTCGGCGGTGTCGATCAGTCGGGCGGCAGCGGCACCCGCTCGATGTGCTGTTCGCCGAAGTCCCTGAGGTAGTCGTCGAGCCCCGGCGGGTCGTAGTCGGCCTGCTCCTCCCGGCGGCGCAGCAGGGCCGTGTCGGCCAGGTACTCGCGGCCGTCGAGGAGTTCGGTCTTCTTGTCGGTCGCGCGGCCGATGGGGCGGTGGAGGGGCTTCGAGAGGCGGTACAGGCCGGTCCGGGAGTTGTGCAGGGGGCCCGACGGGCTGGGGTCCACGGTGAATTCGATGCTGTCGTCCGCGTCCGTGGGATCCGGGTCCTGATCCACCGTCTCCGGCTCCGGCCGGCCCGCCGTTGACCGGTCGGAACCTCCGGAGGTGAACGCGTCGGCCTCGAACTCCAGGCCGTACGCGCGGGCGTGGTCGACCATCCAGTGCAGGGTGATGTCGGACAGGCCCGACTCCGGGTAGCCGCCGCCGATGTCGGTGTGCACCCCGGCGAACCAGACCTGCTTCAGCTCCTGGCCCTTCGCGAACGCGCCGGGCTGCTGGTGCCACAGCGTCGGCGCGAACGCCGAGCGCTGCTCGTCGATGGCCAGGGCGTGGAAGGCGCCGTTCACCCAGCTGCTCAGCTCGGTGTCGTGGAAGGACCAGCGGCGGTTGAACCGCTCGACCAGCCACCGGAAGGGGCGGGGGCCGGGCAGCGCCGGGATGCCGAGGGCGCCGACCGTGTCCCACACGCCTATGAAGCGGATCTCGGTCTCGTAGGAGTACGCCCGGCGGAAGAGGGTCGCGGCCACGCTGGTCGGTCTGTTGGCGCGGCTGCGGTACAGAGCCCACGCCTCCCCGATCCGGTCGGCGTGCTCCGGGCGCGGTATGCCGCAGTTGCGGATCAGCCCCGCCAGGCTGCGGGCCGTGAACGCGCCCCGGCTGAACCCGAACAGGTAGAGCTGGTCGCCGGGTTGGTAGGTGTGGACGAGGAAGCGGTACGCGTCCAGGACGTTGCGCGAAAGGCCCGCTCCGAAGGCGCCGCCCCGCAGCCGCTCACCGCGGAGGGTGCCGACGCCCTTGCCGTAGTAGACCCGTTGCTCGGTGCCCACGGCCGAATGTGGCCGTACGGCCAGGGCCACCTTGGTGACGTTGGTCTTGGACTGCTGGTCGGCGATGTTCCAGGTCCCGTCGCAGCAGACGACCAGATGCTTGGCCATGGAGATGCCTCCTCCGGGTTGCGCTCACTCCACAGAGCCGTCAGGGCGGTCCCGGGGAGGTCCTTTTCGGACAAGACCCCGGGACCGCCCGGAAGATACAGCCGGAAGATACCGCCGGAAGATGTGGGTGGTAGGGAGAGGACGTGTGCGAGGCGTGGGCCGGGCGTGGCGGCTGATACCGGTGGCCTTGGCCGCCGGTATCAGGCGACCACGGTGAACAGGCCGGACGCGTCGCCGAGTTTGCCGAGGGAGATCTTGCCCGGGATGCCGTTCGCGTCGGCGCCCGTGTAGTGCAGCTGGTGCTGCCACTTGGCGTACGCGGCGACCGTGGTGGAGCCGAAGGAGCCGTCGCCGGCGTAGGTCTTGGCCAGGTAGCCCAGCTTGACCAGTGCCGCCTCGACGAGGTTCGTGCCCGCCATGTAGCTGACGTGACCCTGCTTGGCGCCCGGGTCGGTCTTCGCCGCCTTGACCAGTCGGGAGAGGTCGACGCGGGGCTTGTTGGCCTTGCCGGGGAGCGGCTTGCCAGGGGTGGACTTGCCGACCGTGAGGGCGAGTTGCTTCTTCACGTCGGCCCGGAAGTCGTCCATGTCGAAGCTGGGGTCGATCTTGCCGGGCTGGACCTCCTTGTGTCCGGCGACGGACTTCTCCGACCAGCCGTGCGCCCGGCACAGCGCGGCGGCCCACAGCACGGCCTGCCGGTACTGCGCGTCCGGGTAGGGGTCCTTGCCGTTGCCCAGGTTCTCGATCTCCAGGCCGTACAGCACGTCGTTGCCGTCGGCGTTGGCCTGGTCGTCGTGCGGGAGCGACTTCTCCTCGCGCAGTGCGTTCAGTACGTCGAGGTCGACGGAGCCGGCGTGGTTGGTGCGGCCGTGGCCGATCATCCACAGTCCGTCCGTCTTGCCGAGCCAGGCGTGGCACAGCGGGCCCGGGAGATCTGATCTGCCCTTGTAGCAGAGCTCCTTGTCGCCGTGTCCGGCGGTGTGGTGGATCAGCACGCCGATCACGGGACCGAAGGATTTGCCGGTCGCCGCGTCACGGTTGTGGGTCTTCCAGCCGGCGTGTTCGTGGACGGTGAGTCCCTCGGCCTTTAAGGCGGTCAGGGTCTTCGCGGCGGAGAGCGGTGTGGCCATGGGTGGAGTCCTTTCGGGACGGTGGGCCGGTGGACGGAGGTCGTGCGCGTCAAGATCATGCGTACCTGGGCTGTGGGGGGCTTCCGGGCCGTGCGTGCCCGGGCCGTGGACAACCAGGTTCCGCGTCTCGGGATCGTGTGCCAAAGAGGACGCGCGGTTGGGGTCGTTCGTTTCGAGATCGTGCCTTCAGAACCTGTGAGGTGTGATCAGGATCCCGGAAGTGACGCTCCGTCGGGGGCGATTCGGATGATTCGCCCTTCTTCGTCGCCTCCGTCGCGGCGGTTGCCCTCGTGTGGGTGACGCGTTGTCAGCCACCAGCTCCGGCCCGCCGCCCACAGCACCAGGGCGGCCACGGCCGGACCCCCGAACAGGATCGTCAGACCGGCGCCGATGTTCGCCCCGACCACCCCCGCGGTCATGACCCGTATCCCCGCTCCGACGATCAGCCCGGCGACCACCAGCGGCGCCAGCACCCCCCACCAACGCCGGTCCAGCGCCCCGCCGTTGTCGGCCCGCGCCAACAGCGCCCCGGCCGCCACCACCAGCGCCAGCGCGAGCGCGCCGATCAGCGCGGCCGTGCCGTCCGTGACGGACGGCGGCCGGTGGGCGTAGTCGAGTTCGGACGCCGTGAACCCGTCGGCGTCCTGTCGGCCCATCAGCCCCCAAGTGGCCACCGGTACACCGGCGGTCAGGACGGCGGCGGCGGTCAGAAGTGCTCCCCGTGTGCTCATACGGCCATGGTGACCGGGCCGTCGGTGCCGGTCCTGAGCACACGTACTCATCCGGGGACGGCGCGGGCACCTACGCGGGGCGGGCGGCGACCTCACCCGGACGCGGGTCCACGGGTCATCCGGCGGCGCGGCCGGCCCTGCCGTCGGCCGTACCGTCCGCCCTGCCGTCCGCCGAGCCCGCGGTCCCGTCGCCCGGCGCCCCGGTGGTCGTGCTCGATATGAACCACCCCGGCAGCCGATGAGCCATCACGCAGAGGCAGATCCCCAGCCAGCCGATGGCGAACAGCCAGCCGCCGATGACGTCCGTGAGCCAGTGCACCCCGAGATAGACGCGGCTCGCCCCGACCAGCAGGGCCCAGCAGCCGGCGGTCACCGCGAGGGCCCGGCCGCCGCGCGGGGCGCGCAGGGAGAGGGCGACCATCAGGAGCCCGGCGGTGATCGCGGCCGTGGTGGTGTGGCCGGAGGGGAACGCCCAGCCGGAGGCGTGCGTCGTCGCCCAGTCGGCCTGCGGCGGGCGGGCACGGTGGACGAGATCCCGCACGCCGTACCGCAGGGCCTGGCCCGAGGCGAGGCAGACGAGGGCGAGGGCGGCGGCCGTCAGCCGGCCGCGCGCGGTCCGGCCCGCGACCACACCGGCCAGCACGACGAGCAGGTACGGGACGACGCCGGTACCCGTCGCGGTCACCCCGCGGGCCAGCGCCACGAGGATGTCCGGGCGGTGCCCGACGGACCAGCTCAGCGAGGTGCCGTCCAGCCACAGCGGAGCCCCGTCACCACCCACCACGACCATCGCCAGCACACCGAACCCGGTCCACGCGCCCACGCCCACGCTGCCCGCGAGCTCGGCGGCGTCCCGGCGGTTCATGACGATGCCGTGGGGGTTGGAGGCGGAGAGGGCGGAGGGGGTGTGGGAGGCAGGGGGATCACCGGGGCGGCGGCTTCAGGGGCAGCGGCGACTTCCGGCGAGACCACCGCAGCCACCGGGACCGTCACCGCGCCCACACCCACGCCTTCACCCGCGCCCGCACCCACGTCCGGCACGCCGAACCCGGCCCGCAGGGAGCGTGCGTCCCGCGTGTTCACCGCGAGCTGCGACGATAGGGATGCGGCTGTGGTCATCGCGTGCACCCTTTCGAACACTTCCGCGCCGACTACAATTCTGTAGACGGTCTACGACACTGTAGACGATCTGAGGGTGAGGATCGTTCCCCATGACCGATGAGAAGCCCGACGACAGGTCCGACGAGAAGTCCGACGAGAAGGACGAACGCCGGCCCGCGGGTGAGCTGGAGGCGGCGGTGCTGGCCGCGCTGTGGGCCGCCGGCGCGCCGCTCACCCCGTCGCAGGTCCAGACGGAACTCGCGTCCGGCCTTGCGCGTACGACGGTGACGACGATCCTGTCCCGGCTGCACGAGAAGGGGACGCTGGAGCGGGAGCGGCGGGGGCGCGGGTACGCGTACCGGCCGGTCCAGGACTCGCAGGGCCTCACCGCTCTTCGTATGCACAGCGAACTGGACCGGGACAGCGACCGCGAGACCGTGCTCGCCCGCTTCGTCGCACAGCTCAACCCGGACGACGAGCAGGTGCTGCGCCGGCTGCTGGAGGACGGCGAATGACGCCCGCGCCGCTGGTGATCCCGCCGCTCCAAGTGCCCCTGCTCCAGGTCTTGTTGCTCCTGGTCCCGCTGCTCCTGCCGTTCGCCGCGCCCCCGCTGGCGCGCCGGATCCTGGACCGTTGCCCGCCGGTCGCGGCCCTGTGGACCCTGACCGCCTCGGCGCTGCTGCTGGCCGGCGGCACGGTCGCCGCGCTCGGCACACTCGCGCTCACCGGTCTGCTGAAGATCCCGGCGTTCGCGGCGCTCGGCGAGCTGACCCACCCCCTGCGCACCCCGTCCGCCCACCTGACCCTTCCGCTCGCGGCCCTGGCCGCCGGCCTGCTCACCGTCGGGGCCCTCACCCTGGGCCGTTCGGTGCTGCGGCAGGTCACCGGCTTCCGCGCGGCCCGTTCCGAGGCCGACCGCAGGCCCGCGGCGGGCGACCTGTGCGTCGTGGACTCACCGCACCCGGACGCGTACGCCCTGCCCGGCCGGCCGGGGCGCATCGTCGTCACGACCGGCATGCTGCGCAGCCTGGACGCGGCGGAGCGCGAGGCGCTGTTCGCGCACGAGCGGGCCCACAACGCGGGCCGGCACCACTACTTCCTGGCCGCCGCCGAGCTGACCGCCCACTGCCACCCCGCGCTGCGTCCGGTCCGCGCGGCCATCCGGCTCGCCGCGGAGCGGGCCGCCGACGAGGCCGCCGCCGGCGCGGTGGGGGACCGCCGCCTCACGGCCCGGGCCATCGCCCGAGCGGCCCTCGCCTCGTCCGCGCCCTCGCCGCACCCGTCCGTCCTGCCCGGGGTGGCGACGGGCCCGGTCCCGCACCGGGTCACGGCGCTCCTCAGCCCCGTACCCCCGCGCGCCCGGACCTGGATCGCCGCGCTCCTCACCACCTGCGCGCTGCTCTCCTGCGCTACGGCGGTGACGGTCGCGCTGCAGGTGCACGAGAACATCGAGATCGCGCAGGGCGAGACGACGGACTGACCTCGGGCGGGGCGACCGACTCACGTCGTGCGGGGCGAGACGAGCCCATGACCCCGGCAGGGCAAGTGGGCCCGATGGCCCCGCCCTCACGCGTCCCGCATGCGCCCCCGCCCCCGAGGCCGCTGCGTCAACTGCCCGTCGTCCAGCCGCAGATGCCGGCTGTTGCGGCGGCACACGGCCGCGAGGTCGGCCTCCAGTGGGGACGGGGGTATCGCGAGCACCGGGCAGCCGGCGTGGGTGAGGCAGTAGTGGCTCACCGAGGGGGACAGGAGCCGGCGCAGGCGGCCGCGGTGGCCGGCGCCGAGGACCAGGACGTCGGTGTCGCGGTCGGCGATCCGGACCAGGGCCTGACCGGCGCGGCCACGGGCGACCAGGGCGTGCAGGGGGACACCGGGGCCGGCCGCGCCGAACATCGTGTCGAGGATGTCGAGGAGTTCCTCCCGGGCGAGCTGCTCGCAGCGCTCCCGCAGGAGCGGCGGCACGGACGAGCGCGCCGCGTGGAACTCGCCGCCCGGCAGCTCCCACGCGATCACCGGCCACAGCTCGCCGCCCCGGCGCGCGGCCTCCTGGGCCGCCCGGCGCAGAGCCGTCAGACTGCCCGGCGAGCCGCTCACACCGGCCACCACACGAACCGCTCCCGGCAGGCCGTCACCGCTACCGGAATCAGACATGGCTCCGCCGCTCCTCGTGCCCGCGCACCTCGCGGGTACTGCCTCCATCACACTCCCGCGCGCCCCGCACGACCACCCCGTACGCCGGACTTTGGCGCCCTCCTGACGCCTTGCGCGCCCCCACCCGCCCGCCCGCGTAAGCAGCACGTCAGCGTCCACGCGATCTCCGTCAGCATCGCGTCATGAGCCGTCGGCGGGCGGGACAGAGCGGGGGAGTGCGGGCATAGCGTCCTTCGCACACCCCGTTCGCCTCCCCGCGTCGGGGCCGTCGCAAGAGACCCCCATGCGCTCGCGACCCACCTGCGCCGGCGACCCACACACGCCGGCGACCCACATGCCCTGGAGGCATTCCATGACGGAGACCGGCTACGGCGAGGACCCCGAACCCTCCGATCGGTTCCCGGCCGGACCCCTGTACGTCCCGGTCCGGCCGGGTCCGTCGGGGTGCGTGACCCGCGTCTTCCGCACCCCGCTGGGCGACCGCACAGCGGTCGGTTTCACCTCCGCGCGGCGACTGACCGCGACCCTCGGCGCAGGACAGGCGTGGATCAGGCTCGCCGAACCCGCCCTGCGCGCGCTCAACGAGCCCCTCGGCGTCACCACCGTCACGGTGGATCCCCAGTTCACGGCCCCGGCCTCGGCTCCCGCCCCGGCTCCCGCTCCTGTGTCCACGCCCCGGTCCGCGCGGCCGGCGAACCCCGCCGTCCCCTTCATCCCCGTCGTCCCCGTCGTCCCCGTCGTACTCGCGCTGCGCGTCGGCTGAGAGAGGGCTGTCCAGATGACCACCGTTCACGACCCCTCGGTCGCCCGCCTCGCCGACGACCTGTCGGTCTGGCCCGCCTCCACCACCGAGCCGCACCCCGGCGAACTGTCCGTCGGCGGCGTACCGCTCGCGGAGCTCGCCGACCGTTTCGGCACGCCCGTGTACGTCCTCGACGAGGCCGAGGTGCGCGACCGCTGCCGTACCTATCTGCACGCCTTCCCGGACGCCGAAGTCCTGTACGCGGCCAAGGCGTTCCTGTGCCGCGCGATGGTCCACTGGATCGAGGAGGAGGGCCTCGGCCTCGACGTCTGCTCGGCCGGCGAACTGGAGCTGGCGGTCACCACCGGCTTCCCGCCCGAGCGGACGGTGCTGCACGGCAACGCCAAGTCCCCGCGCGACCTGGAGATGGCCCTGCGCCTCGGTGTCGGCCGCATCGTCATCGACAGTCCGTCGGAGATTGCCCGGCTGGCGGCGGCAGTTGGGCACGGCGGTCACCAGAAGGTCATGGTCCGGGTGGTGCCGGCGGTCAGCGCGGGCGCCCACGAGAAGATCCGCACCGGCACGGACGACCAGAAGTTCGGGCTGTCCATCGCCGACGGGCACGCGCAGCACGCCATCGCCCGCATCCTGGACCAGCCGCAGCTCGAACTGACCGGTCTGCACTGCCACTTGGGCTCGCAGATCACCACGGTCAAGCCGTACCTGGCCGCCGTGCGCCGCGTCGTCGGCCTCATGGCCCGGCTGCACGATCAGCACGGTCTGGTGCTGCCCGAACTCGACCTCGGCGGCGGCCACGGCATCGCCTACCGTCCCGGCGAACCGGCCCTCGACCTCACCGACCTCTCCCGCCGGGTCCGCGCCGAACTGCACGACGCCTGCGCCGCCGCAGGCCTGCCCGTACCCCGCCTGACCATCGAACCCGGCCGCGCCATCGCCGGACCCGCGGGCATCGCGCTCTACCACGTGCTCGCCGTCAAACGCACCGGCACGCACACCTTCGTCGCGGTGGACGGCGGCATGAGCGACAACCCCCGCCCGGCCCTCTACGGCGTCCGCTACGCCCCCCGCCTGATCGGCCGCCGCACCACCACCGACCGCGTCCCGGTCACCGTCGTGGGCCGCCACTGCGAGGCCGGCGACACCCTCGCCACCGACGTCCGACTCCCCGCGGACGTACGCCCCGGAGACCTCCTCGCCGTCCCCGTCGCCGGCGCCTACCACCTCTCCATGGCCTCCACCTACAACCTCGTCGGCCGCCCCCCGGTCGCCGCGGTCCGCGACGGCCACGCCCGCCTCCTGGTGCGCCGGGAGTCCCTGGACGACATCCGCAGCCGGGACGTGGGCCTGTAGGGGAGCAACGGGGGATCCAGCGGCGGCAGGGGCGCCGCCGTCGGCCTGCCGCCCTACCCGAGTCGTACGCGTCCCACCACCGGAAGGTGATCACTCCCGGTCGCGTCCAGCGCCGACACCTCCGTCACCTCGACCCCCCTGCCGAGCACCTGGTCGATCCGGGCCACCGGCAGGGAAGCCGGCCAGCTGAACGCGAACCCCGAGCCGGGGGCGGTGAGTTGGGAGATGACGGGGTCCAGGCCGCGATCCTGCACGGTGCCGTTGAAGTCGCCGACGACCAGGAGCCCGTCCGCCGGTTCGGCCGCGATCCGGGCGCCGAGCAGCGCCGCGCTCTCGTCCCGCGCCGCCGACGCGAGACCGCCCGCGCCGAGCCGGATCGACGGCAGATGGACGACGTACACCGCGATCTCGCCGTCGGGCGCGGCGACCGTGGCCCGCAGACCGCGTTGCCACCCGTCCGGGAAACCCGCGGGCCGGATGTCGACGGCCCGCACGTCCGAGAGGGGGTACGCGGACCAGAGCCCGACCGTGCCGCGGACCGCCCGATGGGGGTGGGAGACGCTCAGGACTCTCTCGTACGAAGGCCGCGCCGCGGGCGTCAGCTCCTCCACGGCCACCAGTTCGGCGCGCGTGGCGCGCAGCGCCCGGGCGGTGCCGGTGGGGTCGGAGTTGTCGTCGGCCACGTTGTGCTGGACGACGCTCAGGTCGTACGCGCCCGACGGGACCCACAGCCCGGCGAACAGCCACAGCCACGCGACCGTCGGCAGCAGACAGGCGAGGAGCCCCCGCACCGACCGTCCGATCAGCGCGAGGCAGGCGAGCAGCGCTACCGCCACGCCCAGCCACGGCAGAAACGTCTCCAGGGCGCTGCCGATATGTCCGGGGCGGTTGGGTACCAGGGAGTGCAGGGTCAGGAGGGCGGTGACAGCGACGGCGGACCCGATCAGCCAGTACTCCCGGTGACGTATGCCCGCGCCCGGGCGTATCGCTACGACGATCACACCCCCTCGTCCCCACGGACGACCACAGAAGACGACTGACGGCGACGGACGACGCGCGTCCGTTCCCGGGGGCTCGCCGCGACACCCGGGCGACAGACGGCCATGATAGACAACGCCGGTGACGGTCAGGGCTGTTCGATGCCCGGTCCGCGGGCGACCGCACGACAACGGAGACAGGAAGGGGCAACCGGTGCTTCTGAAGACCTTCCGCTGGTCGTTCGTGGCCACCGCGCTCGGACTGGCCGTAGGAGTGCTGTACGGCGGGTGGACGGCGTTCGGCGTCATCGCGATCCTGACCGTCCTGGAGATCTCGCTGTCGTTCGACAACGCGGTGGTCAACGCCGGGATCCTGAAGAAGATGTCGCCCTTCTGGCAGACGATCTTCCTCACGGTCGGCGTCCTGATCGCCGTCTTCGGCATGCGGCTGCTCTTCCCGGTGGCCATCGTCGCGATCACCGCCAAGAAGAATCCGTACGATGCGGTCAACCTCGCGCTGACCGACAAGGACCAGTACCAGCAGCTCGTCACCGACGCGCACCCGGCGATCGCCGCGTTCGGTGGCATGTTCCTGCTGATGATCTTCCTCGACTTCATCTTCGAGGACCGGGACATCAAGTGGCTGGGCTGGCTGGAGCGCCCGCTTGCCAAGCTCGGCAAGGTCGACATGCTGTCGGTCTGCATCGCCCTGATCGTCCTGCTGATCACGTCGTTCACCTTCGCGACCCACGCCCACCAGCACGGCGGCGGGCACGCGGACAAGGCGCAGACGGTCCTCATCTCCGGCATCGCCGGCCTGATCACCTACATGGTCGTCGGCGGGCTCTCCGGCTTCTTCGAGGACCGCCTGGAGGCCGAGGAGGAGCGCGAGCAGGAGGAGCAGGAGGCGGCCGAGCGCAGCGGGCGGAAGCGGGCACCGGTGGTACTGGCGGGCCAGGCCGCGTTCTTCATGTTCCTGTACCTCGAAGTCCTGGACGCGTCCTTCTCCTTCGACGGCGTGATCGGCGCGTTCGCCATCACGAACGACATCGTGCTGATGGCGCTGGGCCTGGGCATCGGCGCGATGTACGTCCGCTCGCTCACCGTCTACCTGGTCCGCCAGGGCACGCTGGACGACTACGTCTACCTCGAGCACGGCGCGCACTACGCGATCGGCGCGCTGGCCGTGATCCTCATGGTCACCATCCAGTACCAGATCAACGAGGTCATCACCGGTCTCGTCGGCGTGGTCCTGATCGGCTGGTCCTTCTGGTCGTCGGTGCGGCGCAACCGAGCCCTGGCAGCGGCGGAGGGGGAGCCAGCGGAGGCGGATTCGGCCAAGGTCGGTTAGCGGCGGGGGTCTGGCGACCGGGATCTGATGACCGGGGTCTGGCGACCGGGATCTGGCGACCGTGATCTGGCGACCGTGATCTGGCGACCGGGGCCTGGCGACCGTGATCTGGCGACCGGGGCCTGGCAACCGGGATCTGGCCCCCGGCTCTGACCGGCGCCCACAACTGGCTCTCAGCCGGGCGGCTCGGTTCAACACGCGTGTCCCGGCGGTGAGTTCCCACGCAAACGGATGACGTGCGATTGGCCAAGGTTCGTCACGCTCTGATTGCATGTGAATGCTGATCGTAACGATACTTCGCTGTCAGGGAGCCACCATGCGTGACCAGATCGACATGACCCCACCCGTCCTCGACTACGTCCGCGACATCTCCCTGCGCGAGGAGCCCGCACTGCGGCAACTGCGGGAGGACACCGCCGTGTTGCCCAGGCGGATCATGCAGATCCTGCCGGAGGAGGCCCAGTTCCTCGCGCTGCTGGTCCGGCTTACCGGGGCCAGGGAGGTTCTGGAGATCGGCACCTTCACCGGTTACAGCGCCCTGTGCATGGCCCGTGTCCTGCCCGCCGACGGAACGCTGCTCACCTGCGACGTCAGCGAGGAGTGGACGGCGATGGCGCGTCACGCCTGGCAGCAGGCGGGCCTGGACGACCGCATCGAACTGCGTCTCGGCGACGCCGTGGAGACCCTGGACGCCCTGCTCCTGGAACGCGGCCCGGCCTGTTTCGACCTGGTCTTCATCGACGCCAACAAGGCCAACTACCCGCAGTACTACGAGCAGTCCCTCGCCCTCACCCGGCCCGGCGGCCTGATCGTCCTGGACAACACCCTGTGGTCGGGCAGGGTCGCCGACCCCACGCAGCAGGATCCCGACACCGTGGGCGTACGCGCGGTCAACGAGACCCTGCACGGCGACGAGCGGGTCGACCTCGCGATGCTGCCGATGGCGGACGGCATCACTCTGGCCCGAAAGCGCTGACGCGGGCCAGGGGAACAGCGGAACCGGGGCTGAACCGGGGCTGAACCGGCGGAACGTTTTGATGCCCGCCGGGCGTCGTTGCTCTCCAGGACACGGACACGGTGGCCGTGTCCCGGAGAGGGGGCCCGGCGTGCGGACCGACGGATTCGCCAAGTGGACACAGCGGTTCGAGGACGAACGGGAGGCGCGGAGGGCCAAGGGCGACCCGGACTGGACCCAGGGGGCGGCCCTGCACCCGGCGATACGGTCCAGCGTCCAACGCTTCCAGGTCGGCGAGGACGGCGACGGCGCCAACCTCGTCGCCAAGGCGGACCAGGCGGGCGACGCCGACTACGCCCGGGCGGTCCGCCTCTTCGTCGCCGAGGAACAGAACCACGCCCGCCTCCTGGCCCTCCTCCTCCAGGCCGACGGCACACCGACCCTGACCGGCCACTGGACCGACACGGTCTTCGTACGGCTACGACGCCTCATGGGCCTGCGCCTGGAACTCCTGGTCCTGATGATCGCGGAGGTGGTGGCGCTGCGTTACTACCGCGCCCTGCGCGACGGCACCGAGGACCAGCTCACCTCGTCGGTGGCATCCCGCATCCTGGCCGACGAGGAACGCCACGTCCCCTTCCACTGCGACCGCCTCCACGAGTCCCTGGCGCAACTACCCCGCCATACCCGCCGCCCGGTCCTGTTCCTGTGGCAACTCCTCCTACTGGCAGTCACCCTGGTCGTGGCCCTCGACCACGGCCCGGCCCTACGCCAACTCCACGTCGGCCGCCTGCGCTTCGTGGCGGACGTGATGACGACGGGGGGCGGGGTGGTCGACGCGGTCCTGGCACCGAGCCCTGACACGTGGTCGAGCGGACGCTGACATCCCGGCATGGACCAGCAACTGCCGCGGAGCATGCTGATCGCTCATCAAGAGCCCCCGCCCGGGACCATGGGGGCACCTGCTGCGGCGGTCAGGATCTGGACGAAGTGGGATCCGCTGCCCTGATTCCCGTGCTCCAGGCCGGAACCCGAGCGGCAGGCCGCACCACAACGAGGCAAACGTTGCCTGAAGCGGCACTGGCTGCTGAACGAGGCTCGCCTAGGGTTCCGTGCATGGACTGGCAGCAATGGCACGATGCCTACGACACCCCTGAATCGCCCCTGGCCCGCCGTCTGTTGACGGTCCAGGACCGCATCCGCGAGGCGTTGGACGCCTGCCCGCCCGGCCCTCTCAGGGTGATCAGCCTCTGCGCCGGCCAGGCCCGCGACCTTCTGGGCGTCCTGCCCTCCCACACCCGCCGCGACGACGTACACGCCCGGTTGGTCGAACTGGACCCGCAGAACACCGACTTGGCCGCGTCGGCCGCCCGATCGGCCGGCCTGCACCAGATCGAGACCGTCACCGCCGACGCCGCGCTCCTCGACCACTACGCCGGCCTGGCACCGGCCGACCTCGTCCTGATCTGCGGGCTGTTCGGCAACATCACGGACCAGGACATCGAGCGCACGATCGACGCCTGCGCGCAACTGACCAGGACCGGCGGCCGGGTCATCTGGACACGGCACCGCAAGACCCCCGACCGGGTCCCGCTGATCTGCCGGTGGTTCGAGGAACGGGGTTTCGCCGGCGAATGGCTGACCGGCGAGGGGCAGCTCCAGTCGGTGGGAGTACATCGCTTCGACGGGCGGCCCGCGCCGCTTCAACTGGGGGTTCGGGTCTTCGAGTTCGTGGGTTACGAGAAACTGCGTGCGCCCGGCTCGACTGACTGACCGCTGGATTCCTCTGAGAAATCCAGGGATTGAATCCTCGACTAGCGGCGCGTAGATCTGGACAGCGGAGTGAGGGGCGCGCGTAGGGGGCGCGCGGTGTTCGCTAGTGCACCGCTCTAAATGTCGCGATCTGGAAACAGGCCTTCCGCTTGGCGGCAATCCCTTGAAGTCTTGACCAAGCAAGAAGACGGGGGACTCGTGAAGATCTCTTTGGGTGTGTCGAGGTGTCGCCGAGCCGCGGGCCATAGGCGATTGACCATCGCCGACAGGTTTTGAATCGGCAAAGAGGGCTCCGCTCGGCGGAATCCTGTTGAACTCTGGAGATCCACAAATGAGGGGGTTTGTGAAGATCGCCGACCATGCTTCGGTCACGTTCAGGCAGGGGGCCTGGACAGGTCGGTGACGCGGTGATGTTCGAGGTAGGCGTTTGCTGCAACCCGAGGGGAATTCGGCCAGACGCTCCCGCACCGCTTCATGCAGTACCCGACGCCGCGACTGCCTGCTTCAGGAACAGTCAGTTCGCATTTCAGGGGCGCCGTTTTCCGGTTCGCGCATGCTCGCGGGCCGGCTGAAGGGGAGGAAACCACCATGCACGTTTGCGTGCTCGGGCAGGGCTATGTCGGCCTGCCCCTGGCTCTCAGGGCCGCCGAGACCGGACACATCGTGACGGGGTACGAACCCGACCGAAAACGCTGCGAGAAGCTCGCGGCCGGATCGTCCTACATCGAGGACATCGACTCCAACCGCTTGCAGCGAGTGCTGCGTTCGGGCGCGTACACCGCGAGCTCGGACCCGGAAGACCTCAAGGGCTTCGAGGTCGCGGTCATCACCGTGCCGACTCCGCTGACCGACCGTGCGCCGGACCTCAGTTGCGTACGGGAGGCAGGCGCCGTCCTGGCCGAGTGGCTGGAGCCGGGAGCCACCGTGGTGCTCGAGTCGACCACGCATCCAGGCACCACTCGTGACGTCCTCATCCCGTTGCTGGAGGAGGGCTCGGGCCTGGTCGCAGGCCGGGACTTCCACGTCGGGTTCAGTCCCGAACGCATAGACCCCGGCAACGCGGACTGGCGGTTGGAGAACACGCCCAAGATCGTTGCCGGGCTCACCCATGCCTGCCTGCGTCAGGTGAAGGCTTTCTACGACTCGGTCACCGAAGTCACCGTCCCGGCATCGGGGCTGGAAGAGGCCGAACTGGCCAAGGTGTTCGAGAACACCTACCGGCACGTCAACATCGCGCTGGTCAACGAGCTCTCCCGGATGGCTCACACACTCGGCGTGGACGTGTGGCACACCTTGGAGCTGGCCGCGACGAAGCCCTTCGGCTTCACCAGGTTCCTGCCCGGACCGGGCGTCGGCGGACACTGTCTGCCCATCGACCCCGTCTACCTCAGCCATCACGTCAAGACGCGACACGGGCAGACCTTCCGGCTCATCGAGCTGGCCCAGGACATCAACGAAGGCCAGCCCGACTACGTGGTGCGCCGCCTCCAGGACTCGCTCAGCCGCCGCTTCAGCCGCAGCGTTCATGGCGCTCGCATCCTGGCCCTCGGCGCCGCGTACAAGCCGGGAACCGCGGACGCCCGCCAGTCGCCGGCCGTCCAGGTCATCGACAGGCTGCGCACCATGGGGGCCGACGTCACTGTCGTGGACCCCCACCTGCCGGACGGTGGCGCCAGGGAGATTCCCTTCGCCACCGCGGAACACGACATGAGCGTCGCCGACTTCGACGCGGTCGTCCTGCTCACCCCGCACGGTGAGTTCGATCTCGCCCGACTCGCCGCCGAGGCCGCCTACGTGCTGGACACGCGAGGCGTCATGGCGACAGCCCCGCACGTCGAGCGGCTCTAGAGCGCGAGAAGGCACAACAGCCGTAGCTCGGCGCCCGCGTGTTGGACATACGCGGTGCCATGCCGACCGGCCACGACGTCGAGCGCCTGAGGCGCTCCGGAAAGAGGCAAACATGTACGGACAGAATGGTGTGGGCGCCGCGATCGGTACGGCCACCGGGGGAGCGGCACTGGCCGCCACCGGCGGCACGGCGCTGGGATGGATCGTGCTGGGGGCCATGCTCCTGGTGATGAGCGGTGTGGCGGTCTTCCGCCTGGCGACCCGTGCTGAGCGGGTGACCGCTTGAGCACTTCATCGCGAGTCCGATTCATCGCGGTGACCGCTGTGGTGGTGGCGGCTCTGGCCGCTGCCACCGTGGTGGTGCACCTCCAGTCGAAGAGCCCGATCCTGACGTTCTACTGGTGGCTGGGCATGATGGTGATCGTGCTCTGCCTGCTCTCGTTCCTGAAGGGCAGATCCTTCACCCACCTGCCCGTCGCTCCCGGCCGGACGGTGGCCATCATCCCGGCCTTCGAGGAGCCGACGGAGAACCTGCACCGAACGGTGTGGTCCCTGCTGGCCCAGACGCACCCGGTCGACGAGATCCACGTGATCGACGACGGCTCGAC
The DNA here is from genome assembly GCF_044755245.1 of Streptomyces sp. NPDC092369. Lineage (NCBI taxonomy): Bacteria > Bacillati > Actinomycetota > Actinomycetes > Kitasatosporales > Streptomycetaceae > Streptomyces > Streptomyces sp. NPDC092369. The sequence continues at coordinate 287,727 of NZ_JBIVQP010000006.1, read as the reverse complement.
GCACCACCCCGTGGAGCCCTTCGAACATCCCCGGGTCTTCTGGCACCGGCAGGAGAACAAGGGCAAGCGCGGCGCCCAGGTCACCGTGCTCCGTCATCTCCAGGCGCGGAACAAGCACTTCGACTTCGTCCTCACCATCGACTCGGACGGCGAGCCCTTCCCGGACGCGCTGGAGCAGCAACTGCGGGCCATGAGCAATCCGAGGATCCAGGCCACCACCGGGATGATCTACATCCGCAACTTCGAGGAGACCTGGGTCTCCAGGGCCGCCGACATCGACATCGGCACCTCGTGCGTGATGATGCGGTCCTCGCGTTCCATGCTGGGAGCGCTGGAGACGACGTCGGGCGCACTCGCCCTCTACCGGGCCGAGTTGCTGTACGACCACCTGGACGCCTACGAGGTGGAGTGCGGAACGGGCGACGACCGCTGGCTGGCGTTGCGGGCTCTCATGCGTGGTGAGGTCGTGGCCGTCAACGAGGCCGGCGTGATCACCGACATGCCGACCACGCTGGAGAAGACGTATCGGCAACGCCTGCGCTGGGCCCGCTCCTGGTGGTGGATGCTGCCGTTCGTCTACTCCCGCCTCTCCCTGAAGCAGCTCATCTCACCGACCTTCGGCCTCCTTCAACTCGTCATCACCCCGGTGATGCTGGCCTGGACGCTCGTGATGACGGTGATGACTCTGGGCGGCCGCTACCACAACCCCGGCGTGGCCCTGGTCTACCTCGTGGTCTATCTCGTGGTCCGATACGGCCAGGCCGGCCTCTACGTACTGATGCGGCCGGACATGACCACCCGCCAGCGGCTGCACTCGTGGCTCGTCGGAACTCCGACGGCCGTGTTCATGAACATCGTGCTGCTGTGCCCCACCCGCTACTGGGCCCTGTTCAAGCTCCGTGACAACGCGTGGCAGTCCCGAGGACTGACGGCCAGGACGGCTCTGCCGAAGGGCCGCCACCGCGCAGAGCCGAAGGATCTGATGAACGTGTGACCGTCGACGGCGCGATGCCGCCAGAGCATCCGCGACAGACCCTGTCCACCCCCACCCCCACAGGGTCAGGCACGGATCGCCCCCGCTGCCCATACTCGGGTTCATGACCAAGCACGGGCACCTCGCCGATTTTCTGCAGGCATGTCGCGGGCGGCTGCGGCCGGAGGACGTCGGGCTGCGGACGTACGGGGAGCGGCGGCGGGTGTCGGGCTTGCGGCGGGAGGAGCTGGCGATGCTCGCGGGGATCAGTGCGCCGTACTACACCCGCCTGGAGCAGGGACAGTCGCGCAACGCCTCGCGCGAGGTGCTCGACGCTCTTGCCAACGCGCTGCGGCTGGACGGGGCCGAGCGGGCCCATCTGCACGACCTGGCCCGGACGTCGGGGCGGAAGAGGGCCGCCGCACGGCCGCGCGCCGAGCGGATCACCCCGGCGATGAGCGCGTTGCTGGCGGCCATCGAGGGCGGCACCCCGGCTGTCGTCGTCGGCCGCCGTACCGACGTCCTGGCCTGGAACCGGCCGGGGCACGGGCTGTTCGCCGGGCATCTGGATCCGGACAGCCCCGACGACCCGGGCCGGCGGCCGAACATGGCCAGGCTCGTGTTCCTCGACGCGCACACCCGCGACCTGTACGTCGACTGGCCCGCGAAGGCCCGGGCGGTGGTGGGCCACCTGCGTATCACCGCCGGCCGGCACCCGGACGATCCGTCGCTGGCCTCCCTCATCGGTGAACTCACCATGCGCAGTGAGGAGTTCGCCTCCATGTGGGCCGATCACCGCGTGCTGGCCTGCGATGTCGCCGACTACGAGATGCGGCACCCCCTCGTCGGGACGGTGACCGTCACTCAACAGACCTTGCAGAGCCCGCAGGGAGACGGCCCGGCACTTGTCGTCGCCACCGCCGGTCCCGGGTCCGCCTCCGCGGCCGCCCTGACCCTGCTCGCCCACGTCACCGCACCGCGGGAAGCACCCGCACCACACCACGGCACGACCGAAATACCCACCACCTGAACCGAGTTGATCTCCCCAGTACCAGCGGCCCCTCTCCGACGAGGCGCCGCCCACCCAGCCGCCGCATGCCCTGAAACAGTGAGTGAAGGAACCATGTCCAAGCGAAGCACCCGCATCACCACCGTCAGGACCGTCCTCTCGGCCGCGTCCGTCGCCGCGCTCATAGCCGCGTCCACCCTCATGGCGACCGCCGCCCCGGCGAGCGCCCGGCCCGCCGACCGGCCACTGACGGACATCCGGATCGCCACCCACTTCGACCTCTCCGCGGGCCAGCTGCCCGAGAACATCAGCCTGCTCCCCGACGGCACGGCGGACGTCACCTTCGCCGCGAGCCGACAGGTGGCGCAGATCAGTCCGCGGGGCACGACCCGCATCCTGGCCACCCTCCCCGCACCCACCGACGGCGGGGTCAACACACCGGTCCTCGGCTTCCCCCTGACCACCGGCATCGTCCACACCGCCGACGGCACCGTGTACGTGCTCTACGCCACCGGCACGGCCGACCTGACGGGGCTGTGGCGACTGCGCCCCGGACACGCGCCGCAGCGCATCGCCGCCCTCCCCGCGACGGGCCTGCCCAACGGCCTCGCCCTGGACGCGCGCAGCGGCCGGTTCTACGTCACCGACTCGGTACTCGGCACCGTATGGACCGTCCCCCTTTCCGGCGGCACACCCACCGCCTGGTCCACCGCCCCCGAACTCGCCTCGAAGGGCTTCCTCGGAGCCAACGGCGTAAAGGTGCACGGCGGCGCGGTGTGGGCGACCAACCTCGATCAGGGCACCCTCCTGCGCATCCCGATCCGCCCCGGAAACCATGCGGGCGCACCGCAGGTGAAGGCCTCGGGCCTGGCCGGCATCGACGACTTCGCCTTCACCGGCCGTGGCGACGACGTGCTCGCCGCGCTCAACGGCCCCAACACGGTCGTCCGCATCCGCCCCGACGGCACCAGCACCACCGTCCTGGACGCCGGCGACGGACTGCAGAACCCGACCTCCGTCGCCCTGCGCGGCAAGGACGTGTACGTGCCCAGCGCCGCCTACACCACGGCCACCGACCCCAACCTGCTGCGCGCCCGCCTGGGCGGCGGCCACCAGTAGAAATCGGGGGGACGGCGTCGCCCACCAGGTCTGCGGCAGGTCCGCGGTAGCTCCCCGATACCTCTGCGACAATGAATCGGCTCAAGGCATGGTTCTCCTCGAATCAATCGCCATACCAGATCGCAGAGGGCCGGTCACCGGACACCGGTCACAGAAGGGGCGGCGGCCATGGACCTGCGCCACCTGAAGTACTTCCTCGCCGTCGCCGAGACGCGCAACTTCACGCAGGCCGCGGCCAGTTGCTACGTCGCCCAGTCCGCGCTCAGCCAGCAGATCGCCCGCCTGGAGAAGGACGTAGGGGCCCAGCTGTTCAGCCGCACGAGCCGTTCCGTGCGGCTGACGGCCGCCGGGGAGCTCCTGGAACCGCTGGCCCGCCGCATCCTCGCCGACGTCGACAACGCTCAGGCCGCCCTCGACGCCCTGTCCGGCCTGCGGCGCGGGCGCCTGCGGCTGGGGCTGCTGCAGACGCGGGCCTCCTCGGTCGACCTGGTCGAGGTGATGGCCGACTACCACGCCCGTCACCCGGGCATCGACTTCCACGTGACCAACGCGCCCAGCGCGGAGATGGCCGCCGCGGTCCTGGCGGGCGACCTCGACATCGCCGTGGTGGGCCTCGACCCGCACCAAGTCCCGGAAGGGCTCGACCACTTCGTCCTGGACCGCGACCCGCTCGTCCTCGTCGTGCCCGCGGAGCACGCCTTGGCCGACGGCGGTGACGTCGTCGTCGACCTGGCCGACCTGCCGGAGAGCCACCAGCTCATCCAGTTCACCCGGGGCAGCGGACTGCGCCGCCAGGTCGAGGCAGCGTTCGCCCGCGCCGGAGTGGAACCGGGCCGGCACTTCCAGGTCGGCCAGATCCAGGACATGGTCCGGCTGGCGGCACGGGGGATCGGCGTGACGGTCGTACCGCGGTCGTCGGTCTTCGGCAGAGACGGTCTGCTGCCCTACGGCGCCCGCGCGCTGCGCATCGCGGACGAGGCGGCGGTGCACACCATCTGCGTAGTCCACGACAGCAAACGACTGGCGCCGGCCGGGGCGGCGTTCCTGGAGGTGGTGGAGCGACACGCGGTCAGCGGCTGAGGGCCGGGGCTGAGAGCAAGGGGCTGAGGTCAGGGGCTCAAAGACAGCGCCGGGGCGATCGATCGCTCTGGCCGATCGCTGCGTCCGTATCCATATGTTGGACGCAACGCTCCCCGCGGAGAGACGCTCGAAAAGGAGCCGGAAGGCCTTCAGCGAAGCGAATGGGAGCAATGCCATGTCTGCCGTACTGCGCGACGCGTGGACCACAGTCGTCCCCGACGTGGACGACCGGCACGGTCCACTCCCCCCGCTGATGCTCACGCTGACCGTGGTCACCGGCCTCGTGGACGCCTTCAGCTACCTCGTCCTCGGTCACGTCTTCGTCGCCAACATGACCGGCAACGTCGTCTTCTCCGGCTTCGCGATCGCGGGCGCGGCCGGCTTCTCCCTGACCGCCTCGCTCGCGGCACTCGCCGCGTTCGCCGCGGGCGCCCTGGCCGGCGGCCGCCTCGCGCACCGGGTCGGGGCCCACCGAGGCCGCGTACTGCACCTGGCGCTCCTCCTGGAGACCACCCTGGTCGTGGCGGCGTACGTCGTCGCGCAGACCACCGCGACGCCCCACACGGGCACCGTCCAATACACCCTGATCGGCCTCCTCGGCCTGGCCCTGGGCATCCAGAACGCCACCGCCCGCACCCTCGCCGTCCCCGATCTGACCACGACCGTCCTGACCCTCACCATCACCGGGGTCGCGTCGGACAGCCGCCTCGCAGGCGGCAAGGGCAGCAAGGTCGGCCGCCGGATGCTCTCGGCCGGGTCGATGTTCGCCGGTGGCCTCGCGGGCGCCGTCGCGGTCGAGCACGGCGCAACGGCCCTCCCCCTGCTCTTCGCCGCGGTGCTCCTGGTGGCGGCCACGATCGCGGCGTTCACGCTGACGCGCTCGGACGCCTCGTGGACGAAGCCGCTGTGACGAAGCCCATGTGACGAAGCCGCTGTGACGAAGAACGATGTGCGCGGTACGACGGTGAAGCGGACACGTGAGCCCGGCGATCACCATCGCAATGCAACGCAACGCAACGGCCGCACAACCCGGCCGCGCCGTCGCCCCCTTCATCGCCGGCGCCCTCTCGCTCCTGTCCGAATCCGCAGGGGCTCACTCTTTCGAAGGCGGGAATCCCCAAGGCAGCCAAGGTTGTTCGGCATCCTCCTCCGAAATCCCCCGCGCCTGCCCGGGGATGACCGTGCGGGTATCCGCGGAGGGCGAAGGAGCCGGCCCGGATTCGACAGGCCTGCGCGCATGCCGTCCGATCGCTCCGGCGTGACTGTCGTTGATGTTGAAGTCGAGCAGGAGCAGTTCGAGCAGTTCCGTCTCCTCACTGGCCCCTACTTCTTCGAGCCGTTTCTGGACCGTTCGCACGAGCCGTTCAATCTCGATCTTCGCGCGCCGTTCCATGTTCGACCGCTGCGCCTGAGCGAGTTGGACCGCTTGTTCGGCCTCGGCGCGCAGCAGATCGACTTCCTTGAGCATCCGGTCGGTTGCGGCAGCCGCCTTTTCCCGGTGCTCCCGGGCGTTCTCGATGGCGCGTTGTTTGAGCGCGCTCGCCTCCTGCTGGGCCTTGCGGCGGATCGCGTCCGCCCTGTCGTTGGCTTCGAGCGTTATCTGCTCGCGTTCCGAGCGGCCCAACAGCGCGTGCCGGTCCGCCTCGGCACGCGCGTCACCGAGGATCGACTCGGCCTGCCGTTCCACCGCCGGCAGCCGCTCATGCGCCTGCCGGATCTGGTCCAGGGCTTCCGCGAGCACCGAGCGCGCCTGGGCCTCAAGGGCCGTAGCCCTGTCTATCCGGGCCGCCGCCGCCTCGGTCGCGGCTTTCGCCTGCGCGATGACGGAATCAGGGTGAAAGGTCAGCGCCAGCAGCCGTTTGTTCTCGAACTCCAGCCGTGCGACCTGCGCTTCAAGAGTGTCTCCCTCGCGCGCGGTGACGGCCTGGAACTCGTCCTCCGCCTCCCGCAGCGCCTTCAGTTGTACGAGCCACGCCGCGTCGTCTCCGCCGAGTGCCTGGACGACGTCACGCACCAGGTCGTTGCTCGGCATTCTCTTCGCGTTGAACAACTCCGAGAGGCGAGGCTGGCCATAGCCGGTCAGCTCCGCCAACTCGGTCAGGCTCGGGGAACCGGCCTTCTCGCGCAGGGCACGCAACCGCAGCGCGAAACCTGTCAACGGCCGCCCGTCGTCGGGGAGGGCATTGACCCTGCGCCCCATGAGCCCCCCCTTTGCCACGCCTCCTCAGATGGTGGGCCATTCTTCCCGGGCGAGGGCGACGTAATCCACCTGATCCGCATATACCGGGGCGGGGAGCTATGAGGAAACGATCCATCAAGATTCTTCCGAGCTGAGCGGCGAAGAAGGAAGCGAAGATCGAGAGGAATTCCGTACGCGGTTCCGTCGACGACGGGACACCGGTTGTTCGATGTTTCATCGACTTGAACTATCGCGTTTGGCTGGAAGTTCAGTTCCGCCTTCACTGGATATGCCAAGTACAAGTCCGAGCAAAAACGCGAGCACTAGCCCAAGCGGAAGCCGAGGCCCAAGCCGAAACCGAACACGGCCGGCAATCAGCACTGGAGCTGCACATGCCTTCTCAGCGTGACACGAAGAAGAGCCCTCCGGGCGGGAACGCAGCCAACTTCACCCGAGAGCGCGATACCGCCTCGGGCGCACGATTCCTTGACGCGGGCCGCCGCAGCGTATGGCGCCTGGAGGTGCCGGCGCCGCGGCTGCCGGCGATCCCCACCATCACCGCCGTCGGCAGCAGCGGTGGCCTCGCGACCGCCATCGCAACGGGCCACGTCCAGCCCGCCGTTGTCTGGCCCGCCGTCGCCCTCGCCATCGCGGGCCTGGCGTACGACATAGCCATCCGCGCGCTCAACAGGCCGCACGAGGCCTGAAGCGGTCCGAAGCAGGGGCAGCCCAGGAAGACTTCCCGGGCTGCCCTGTTCAGGTGCGGAGGTCAGGCCGATCGAGGCACGATGCTCACCGCGCGGTAGTCGTACCCGTCCTGCTTGAATCCGGGGGCCTCCCACGTGAGGTCGACCCGCTGCCCGGGCGACAGTGTGCGGAAGCCCTTCGCCTGGATGTCGGAGTAGTGCCCGAAGCAACCACCGGGAGTCTCGGGCGAGTCGAGAACACCCCACCCCTCCTCGTCGCTCCACTCACGGACGATCGCAACCACCGCGGAAGACCGCATGTCCTGCTCCTCTCCTGCTCCCCTGCGTGATCACCGTAGGGTGCGGACGGCCGCGGCCGCCATCAGACTCGTCCCGGCCAGAACGCCCCACAACATCCCCGGCCCCACCGTGAGCAGCGCGGTGAGCGCGGCCGGCGCGGCGGCCCGGCCGATGCCGGTGGACAACTGCCAGCGGGCGAGCGCGCGCCCGCGCGACCGTGCCGGTGTTGTGGCGAGGACGAGCGCCGTGGCGCTGCCGGTGTAGAGGATCTCGCCGGCCGTGTAGAGCACCGACACCGCGGCGACGGCCACCGCGCCCGCCTGCCCGCCCAGCGCGCCCGCCGCCCAGAACCCGAGGTAGGACAGGGCGAGCACGGCCCCCGAGGACGCCAGTACCGACCGCCGGGAACGCCGTGCCAGCCACAGCACCACCGGTACCTGCGTGACGATGACCAGCACGGTGTTCGCCACGAAGATGCCCGCCGACCAGGAAGCGGAGACGTGCAGGTAGGTCACCAGCAGGGCGGGCAGGGCGACTTCGAGGACGTCGTAGCAGAAGGCGTAGGGGAGGTTGGCGACGCTGAGGAGGGTGACGTGCCGCAGGTGCCCGCCGCGCGTATCGCCCTCGGTGCCGGCACCGCCGCCGACCGGAGACGCGTCACGCGACTCACCCCCGCTCCCGCTCCCGCCTCCGCCCTTGCGCGGCCCGCCGGCGGCACCCCGCATCGACCCCACCAGCACCGCGGCCACGAGATACCCGACAACCGTCACCCAGGCCAGAATCCGCAGCGCACCCGTACCGCCGGCCACCGCGAGCGTGGCGATCAACGCCCCCGCCCCCAACCCGGCGTTGCGCAGCGACCGAGCCGCCGCGAGCGCCGCGTCACGCTGTCGGTCGTCCGTGAGGGCGGCGACCACGGCCGCGTGCGCGGCAGGCCAGGACTGGACGCCGATGCCCGACAACACCGCCGCGGCGGTGTAGCCGAAGGGCCCGGTGGCCACCAACAGCACGAGCGTCCCCACGACCCGCACGACCAGCGTCGCGGCGACCGGCGCCGCGAGGGCCCCGCGGTCGATCCACCGCCCGGTCAGCGGTACGGCGCCCAGCCCCGCCAACATCCCGGCGGACAGCGCGAGTCCGGCGTCACCGGCGCCCAGGTGCAGCACGCTGATCCCGTAGAGCAACAGAAACGGCCGCATCAGCCCGGCGGCCAGCGCGTCCACGACGACGGCGGAGGTGTACCGCCCACCGCCGGGCACCCGCAGCAGGGCGGCCGGCGTGAGGAGCCGCCGGGCGCTACCCGCCGCACCCGCACTCCTCCCCGCGCCTGTCCCCGTACTTCTTCTCCCCGAACCTGTCCCCGTACTTCTCCCAGTACCTCTCCCTGTGCCGCTCTCCGTATCCGCACCGCTGTCCGCACTCATGGCCGTCACGATCCGCACCGCCCCCACCGCCGGGCACGCGGATTGACGATCAGCGCCAATGCACTTCCCGGTGCCACTTCCCGGTGCAGGGGCCGGCCCGCTTCCGGCTGCGACCATGAACCCCATGAGCGTGACGATCGACATCACGGGCCTACCGCCCGAGCAGATCCGTTTCGTGCCCTCCCCACTGGCCGAGCTGACCGCGATGCTGCACGTTCTGTCCGAGCCCAACCACCATCCGGAGCTACGGGGTTGGGCCACCGCCACCACCGCCGCGCTCCCGCCCGGCCTGGCCGACCGGCTGCTGGACGCGGAGGCGCTGTGGAGATCGGCCCGCGCGGACTTCCTCATCCCCGGCCGTCCCGGAGCGACCCTGGCCGACGAACTGGACGCGGTGGACCGCGTCTCGGACGAGGCGTACGCCACCGCGGCCCTCACCTCGCAACGTGCGACGGCAGCCGCGCTCGGAACACCGCCGTCACCGCTCACCGACCGGGCGGCCCGCGAACACGCCCTGGAGGTGGCCCGGGCGGGCGGCCCCCGCCAGGCGGCCTTCGCGGAGCGACTACTCGCGGACCCACCTGCCGTACGGAACTGGGTACGCAGGCTCCTCCAGGACTGCGACGAGTCGTTCTTCGCCGACACCTGGCAACGCACCCGCCATCATCTGACCGCGGACGCCCGCCAGAAATCCGACCTGCTGAGCAGAAAGGGCCCGGAACGAACCCTGGCGGCGGTCTCCAGCGCGATCACCCTGGACACGACCCACCGACGGCAGCGCATCGTCATCGACAAACTCCAGGACGTCAGCACCGGCACGACCACCGAGACCGGCCTGACCTTCATCCCCAGCGACTTCGGCCGCCCCCACCTGACCATCGTCTTCTCACCCGGCTGGCACCCGGTGGTCCAGTACCCCGCCACCGTCCCGGGCCTGGCCCATCCCGCACCCCCCGAGCTGGTCCAACGCCGTCTGGACGCACTCGCCCACCCGGTACGCCTCCGCCTCTGCCGCACCCTGGCCCGAGGCCCCCACACCACAGGCGAACTGGCCGCCTACTGGCAACTCACCGCCCCCGAGGTCTCCCGCCAACTCGCCGTCCTCAAAAAGGCGGGCCTCCTCATCACCCACCGCCGGGGCAGGTACGTGCGCTACGAGTTCGACCTCACGACGGGGGCTCGGCTGGGCACGGATCTCCTGGAGGCGCTCCTGCGGTGACCCCATCCCGGGACGCACAACACAAAGGCCCTCCCGTCCACCGGACGAAAGGGCCTCTGACCAGGTATTCCACTGTGCCCCCGGCAGGATTCGAACCTGCGACACCCGCTTTAGGAGAGCGGTGCTCTATCCCCTGAGCTACGAAGGCGAGGGTGGTGCGGTGGTGGCACGCTGATCCACGGGCATGCCGCCGCCCACAGTGTAGCGGCTGACCATGTGGCGATCGGCAAGCCTTTTCCGCCCCCGTCCCTCGCCCCGTCCCTCGGCCCCGCTCCTCAGCCCCGCTCCTCAGCCCCGCCCCCCACCCCGCCCCTCAGCCCTGCCCCTCCTCCACCCCCACCCCCGGCACCAACGCCACCAAGATCTCCCGCACCCTCTCCGCGATGTCCGCCCGGTCGTTCAGGACCCACGAGATGTGCTGGGCGCCGAAGAACGCGGAGACGAGGACGCGGGAGGTGGACTCGGGGGAGGCGCCGGGGGGGAGTTGGGACTGGTCCTGGGCCTGGCGGAGCCAGCGGGTGAGGGACTCCGTGTAGCCGAGGTACGGCATGGGCATCTCCACGCCGATCAGGGAGCGTTCGATCTGGAGGCGGGCGCCGGCCTGGACCATGGTGTCGTCGCGGAAGGCGAGCGCCGTGCGTTCGAGGAGTTGTGCCACCGCCGCCAGCGGGGACAGGCCCGCCTCCTCGACCTCGCGGCCGATGACCCCCAGGAGGTGGTAGAACTCCTCGGCCACGGCCCGGGCGAGAGCCTCCTTGTTGGCGAAGTGGAAGTAGACCGCGCCCTTGGTCACGCCCGCGAGTTCGGCCACGTCCAGGACGGTCACCGCGGGGAAGCCCTTCGTGGCGAACGCCTCCGCCGCCGCGTCGAGGACCTGGCCCCGGGTGCGTACCGCGCGCTCCTGCTTGAGGCCCGTGTCCCGGTTCCGAGGAGAGGCGTTCCGCGCCTCGTGGCCGCTCACGCCGCTACGGGCACCGTCTGTCTTGGCCATCGCGTCCGTCCTCATGTCCTCGTGCACATCCTCAGGGCGTCCTTGAAATATACCTTCGGGAATGTATTGTAAGCGGGCGGCTCGACGAGCAGAAGTGTCGGGCCGATGTTGCTGTCTGTGTGAATGCATTCACTGGGGGTTCAGACCATGCATCAGCCTGCCGCCATACCGGAAACCAAACCGGTCGCCATCGCATCCGGGCCCGTCCGCCCGGCCGCACCCGCACCCGTACGCCCGGCCACGCCCGCACCCGCACCCGTACGTCCACCCGTCCTCAGCTATCTCCAGCCCGTCCCCCGCCACATGGTGCACCGCGCCGCGATCGCCGAGGTCTTCCTCACCGACGCCGTCCGCACCGGCGAGCACAGCTTTCTCGTCGCCGCGCAGTGGCCGCGCGATCACGCGCTCTACTCGCCGGGGAGCGACGGGACGAGCGACCCGCTGCTGTTCATGGAGACCATCCGGCAGGCCCTGGTCTACCTCGCGCACGCCTACTACGACGTGCCGCTCAGCCACCGCTTCATCGGCTTCGGCTCGGAGTTCCGGATCACCGACCCGGCCGCGCTGCGCATCGGTGGGGAGCCGGTGCCCGTGGTGCTGGAAGCGCGGTGGGTGTGGGTGGGGAACCGGCCGCCGAATCGATTCGGCATGCGGTTGGAGGTCGTCCTGACCGTGGGCGGACGGGCGTGCGGGCACGGGGCGTTGCACGTCGTCGCCGTGGACGACAAGCGGTACGCCATGCTGCGCGGGCGGGGTGCCCTGCCGCGCGGCGCGGCGGTGGGCGGGAGCACGCGTGCGCCGCGTCCGGCGAACGGCCGGCCCGTCGAGCGCGTCCACCCCGCGGCCGTGGGCCGCCTGCGCGCCAAGGACAGCGTGCTCGTGCGTGAACGCACCGACGGGCCCTGGCAGTTGCTCGTCGACGTGGAGCACCCGATCTTCTTCGACCACCCAAGTGACCATGTGCCGCTGATGGTCACGTTGGAAGGCTTCCGGCAGCTCGGGCATCTGCTGCTGCACGCGGAGGTAGGCGCCCCGCGCGCCCCCGAAGCGGCCGGCGCCCCGCTCACCCTCCTCGGTATGGAGGTGGACTGCCTGGCCTTCGGGGAGTTGGACCAGCCGATCGACCTGGTGGTGGGGGAGCGGGAAACCGGCGCCGCCGGGGCGCGGTTGAGGCTCGACGCCGTGCAGGGCGGTACGGCGCTCGCGTCCTGCCGGGCGACCTGGGGTCCCGGCGCCGCTCACCGGGACGTACCGCTCAGCGCCTGACCGTCCGCCGGGAACGCGTCCCACAGATCGCGCACCCGCTCCGCCAGTCCGCGTCGGTCCGGGTCGGGCGCCGTGCAGTAGGCGCCCACCAGGATCACGACGGCGAGGTCGGCCAGGGGCGCGGTCGGTGGGCGCTCCCCCAGGGCGCGCAAGTCGGCCAGGACCTTGGGGGGTCGGGGCGTGGAGTGGATCTCGTCCATCGCCAGACGCAGCGCCGCGTTGACCCGTACGTCCGCCTCGATCCGTTCGGCCAGGGCGCAGGTCAGTGTGCGCAGCCGGTCCCTGGCCGGCAGGTCCTCGGCCGTGGTCCTGGCGACCAACTGGTCGACCACCTCGTCGAGATGAGCGGTCAGCGCCTGGGCCAACTGCTCCTTCGAGGCGAAGTGGCCGTACAGCGCGCCCTTGGTGAGTCCGGTGCGGTCCGCCACGTGCTGGAGGTTGGCGCGCGGATAGCCGTGCCGCAGGAACTCGGCCGCGGCGGCGTCGAGGACGAGTTCGTGGGTGCGGCGCGCACGTGCCTGCTTCGCCATGGCTGGTCCGTCCCTTCGTCCCTGGTCCCAAAAGAATACCTTCTTGAACGCACTTTTCTGTAGACGGGAGCTGCTCCATGTCCTCCAGCAACGTCCCCCGATCCGGCCGTCGGACCTCCGACCTCACCGACGACGTCCTCCTCCTCGCCGCCGAGCACGCCCGACTCGCCGACCAGGAACGGCGGTTGAGCGGCGAGGTCGTCACCACGCTCACCTCCGCCGGTCTCGCCCGCCACTTCGTGCCCAGGCGGTGGGGCGGGACGGAGGGGAGTTTCCTCGGGCTGCTCGAAGACGTCGCGGCCGTCGGCGAGGCCTGCACCTCCGCTGCCTGGGTCGCCATGCTGTGGGCCGCGCACGGGCGGTTCGCCGCGCTGTTGCCCGACGAGGGGCAGCGGGAGGTGTGGGGAGGCTCGCCCGACGTACGGATCGCCGCCGCGCTCGTGCCGCCGGCCGGGCGGGCCGAACCGGTCGACGGCGGCTGGCGGGTGACCGGGAGCTGGGGGTGCGTGAGCGGGGTCGAGCACGCCGCGTGGGTGCTGGTCGCCGCTCCGGAGGCGTACGGCGACGGGGTGCGCGTGTGTGCCGTGCCGGGTGATGCCGTGGACGTCGAGGACACCTGGGACGCCACCGGGTTGCGCGGCACCGGGAGCCACACGGCCGTGGTGCGGGACGCCTTTGTCCCGCACCGACGGACCGTCCCGCTCGCCGAGTTGATGCGCGGGAGCGATGCCCCGGAGGCCGCCCGCTGCCACCGTGTCCCCGCCCATCTCCCCGGCGGGCTCCTGTTCTGCGCCCCGGCGCTGGGCGCCGCCCGGCGGGCCGTGGCCGTGTGGTCCGAGTGGGCGGCGGCGAAGGGACCCGGCGGACGCCCCCACCACGACAGCTCGGCGGTACGCGAGACGCTCGCCCTGGCTTCGGCCCAAGTCGACGCGGCAGGACTGCTGTTGGAGCGCGCGGCCCGTCGCTCCGACACCGACCCCGTCAGCGACACCCTGGTCGCCGGCAACCGGCGCGACGCCGCCGTCGCCGCGCGGATGCTCGCCGACGCCGTCGACCGGCTGTTCCGTACCGGCGGTGCGCACATCCGTGACGGCTCGGGCGAACTGACCCGGCTGTGGCGGGATGTGCACACCGTCGCCTCCCACGGCGTACTGCGACTTGAGCCGGTGGCGGGCGCCTACGCCTCCGCCGTGCTCGGCGCGGACGGGGCAGAGGCCCGTACGAGTGCCGCCTCCCGCTCCAGGTAGAAGCCGATCTTCCAGTCCAGGTAGCGCAGCGTGGAGTCGTGCTCGCGGGCCTGCCCGCGCAGCAACTCACGGTGGGCTTCGAGGAGTTCGCGGCGGGCGGCGATGGTGGAGTCGCCCGCCCGGTACAGCTCGACGTAGTGGTTCATGTCGGCCGGTGACATTCCGGTGCTGCGCAGGTGGTTGAGGAACTCCAGCCAGCGCAGATGCAGCGGGCTGTAGGCGCGCCCGCCGTAGGGGTCCTCCGTGGCGCCCTCGATCAGGCCCTGGTCCTCGTACCAGCGCAGGGTGTCGGCGTCGAGGCCGCTGATGCGGACGACATCCTCCAGGGAGAAGGTCTCCGCGAGCGAAGTGACGTACGCGGTGGGGCGGTTGTCGTGGCCCGCGTGGGTGACAGGGGTCGTCGGCATGGTGATCGTGCTCCTCCGGGTCAGTGGCGCCAGGACGTGGCGGCGCGGTGCGGGGTCAGGGTGGGGCGGTGCCAGGTCGGTACGGGCGGGACGGGCGCGGGCTCCTCCGCGGCAGGCGACCGTCGGGCCAGTTCGAGCAGGACGGCGGTGGCGGCGGCCAGTTCCTCCGGGGTCGGGGCGCCGCGCACCACACGCAGCACGAACTCCCCGTCCTCCTCGGCCCGTTCTCCCCCGCCCGTCCCCTTGCTCTCGTCTCTTCTCGCTTCTCTCATGTCGGCTGGTTCCCGTGCTTGCGGGAGGGCAGGTCGCGGTGCTTGGTGCGGAGCATGGCGAGTGAGCGGATCAGCACCGCGCGGGTGTCGCGCGGGTCGATGACGTCGTCGACCAGACCGCGCTCGGCCGCGTAATAGGGGTGCATCAGCTCGGACTTGTACTCCGCGATACGCCGGGCCCGCGCCGCCTCCGGATCGGCCGCGGCGGCGATCTCCCGCCGGAAGACGACGTTGGCGGCACCCTCGGCGCCCATCACCGCGATCTCGTTGGTGGGCCAGGCGAAGGCCAGATCGGCGCCGATCGAGCGGGAGTCCATGACGATGTACGCGCCGCCGTACGCCTTGCGCAGCACCAGCGAGATGCGCGGGACCGTCGCATTGCAGTACGCGTACAGGAGCTTGGCGCCGTGCCGGATGATGCCGGCGTGCTCCTGGCCCACCCCCGGCAGAAAGCCCGGCACGTCCACCAGCGTCACCAGCGGGATGTTGAAGGAGTCGCAGAACTGCACGAACCGCGCGCCCTTCTCCGACGCGGCGATGTCCAACACCCCTGCCGTCACGGCCGGTTGGTTGGCGACCACTCCGACGACATGACCGTCGAGCCGGGCCAGCCCGCACACCAGGTTGGCCGCCCAGGAGGGCTGCACCTCGAAGAAGTCCCCGTCGTCGACGACCTCCTCGATCACGCGGTGGATGTCGTACGCCTGGTTCGGCTCGGCCGGCACCAGGTCGAGCAGCGCCTCGCAGCGCCGCTCCGGATCGTCCGACGGCGGTTCGTGGGGCGGGAGTTCGCGGTTGTTGGCGGGCAGGAGCGACAGCAGATGGCGTACGTCCTCCAGGCAGCCTGCCTCGTCGTCGTACGCCCCCGCTGCCACCCCGGAGACGCCCGCGTGGACGTCGGCGCCACCCAGCGCGTTGTGCGTGACCTGTTCTCCGGTCACCGCCTGGACGACGTCCGGGCCGGTGATGAACATCTGCGAGATGCCGCGCACCATGAAGACGAAGTCGGTGAGCGCGGGGGAGTAGGCCGCGCCGCCCGCGCACGGGCCGAGCATCACGCTGAGCTGCGGGATCACACCGGACGCGGCCACGTTGCGGGTGAAGATGCCGCCGTAGCCGGCGAGCGCGGAGACGCCCTCCTGGATGCGGGCGCCGGCCCCGTCGTTGAGGCTGACCAGCGGGGCGCCGGCGGCCAGCGCGAGGTCCATCACCTTGTGGATCTTGGCGGCGTGCGCCTCGCCGAGGGCGCCGCCGAAGATACGGAAGTCATGGGCGTAGACGAAGACGGTACGGCCATGGACCGTGCCCCAGCCGGTGACCACGCCGTCGGTGTGGGGCCGCCTCGCCTCCAGGCCGAAGCCGGTGGCGCGGTGCCGGCGCAGCGGCTCGATCTCGGTGAACGAGCCCTGGTCCAGGAGGAGTTCGACACGTTCGCGGGCGGTGAGCTTGCCGCGTGCGTGCTGCTGGTCGCTCGCACCCGGGGCCGGGCCCTCGTGCGCGAGCTGCCGTATCAGCTCCAGCTCGGTGAGGCGGGAGCGGGTTGTCGGGGGTGGGGCTGCGGGTGCGGGCGGAGCGACTGGGCGTTCCTCGGTGACGGTCATGGGTCCAGCATGACGTATTTAAATTCCTTCGTGAAGGTTTTTTAACGTGACTTTGCCGGAGCGGCCGCAGGCCTGCGGACATGCGGAAGCCCCGCACCCCTTCAGGGACACGGGGCTTCCGCTGAGCGGCTACGCCTTGCCGCCCGTCGATTTCGACAGCCGCGGCAGCAACATCGCCGTCACTGACGCCGTCGTCAGCAGCATCACCACGCTGATCACAAAGCTCGTGTCGAAGCCGTGCTGGAAGTGCGCCGGGTTCGCGATCAGCGCGCCGAAGGCCGCCACCGCGATGCAACTGCCCACCTGCCGGAAGGTGTTGAGCACCGCGGCCGCCGTGCCCGCCCGCTCGCCGTCGATGTTCTCCAGGATCGCCGCCGTCAGCGACGGCACCGCGAGCCCGCCGCCCAGGCCGATCGGGACCAGCAGCAGCACCGGGATCAGGTACGAGGTGGAGGAGGTGACCGTGAGCATCAGCAGCGCACCGGCCGCCATCACCACCTGCCCGATCGCCATCGGCACCCACGCACCCTTGCGGGCCGCGAGCTTGACGCCCGCCATGTTCACCACGGAGATCAGCGCGCACATCGGGATGAACATCGCGCCGGTGCTGATCGGGGAGGCGCCGCGCACCTGCTGGAAGTACATGCCGAGCAGGAAGATGGCGCCGTAGAAGACCGCGTTGATGGTGAAGCCGGCCGCCAGGCAGACCACGACCGTGCGGGACTTGAAGATGCTCAGCGGCACCATCGGGTGCTCGCGGCGGGACTGCGTCAGGACGAACGCCACCGTGGCGACCGCCGACAGCGCCAGCGTGCCGAGCACGTCGGGGCTGCTCCAGCCCGCGCGGCCGCCCTCGATGACGGCGTACGTCAGACCGGCGAGCGAGGCCACCACCGACAGCTGGCCGAACAGGTCGACCGGCGCGGCACGGCGGGCCGAGGGGGCGATACGGGTGAGGAGGGCGAGTCCGATCGCACCCACCGGAAGGTTCAGGTAGAACACCGCGCGCCAGCTCAGCCCGCTGGTGAGCATGCCGCCGATGACCGGTCCGAAGGCGACCGCGACGGAACCCGCGGCCGTCCAGATCGCGATGGCCCGGGCCCGCTTGCCCGGGTCGGAGTAGGTCTGCCGGATCAGCGCGAGCGAGGCCGGCACCATCAGCGCGGCGGCCCCGCCCTGCACCATGCGGGCGCCGATCAGCGTGCCCAGGTTGGGCGCGACACCGCAGGCCAGGGACGCCACGGTGAAGGCGGCCAGGCCCCAGGCGTAGGCCCGGCTGGCGCCGATCCGGTCCGAGAAGGTGCCCGCGGACAGCATGAACGCGGCGAACATCAGGGTGTAGCCGTCGACGATCCACTGCAGGTCGGCCATCGAGCCGCGCAGGTCGTGGGAGATGGCGGGCAGCGCCACGTTGACGACCGAGCCGTCGAGGGAGATGACGAAGAAGGCGAGCAGGGCCGCCGCGAGGACGGTGGTGGGGGAGGAGGTGCGCGGCGGAGCCGGTTCGCCCGGTACGACCGGGGTCCGGTCGCTCCGGTCGGTCCGCGCGGACCGGGTCAGGATGGCCATGGGAACTCTCCTTGAAAGAAGCCGAGTCGGGGTGGGGGAGCAGCGAGGGGAGAGGAGTGAAGGTGTTCAGACCTGCGCCGGGGCGCTTCGGCGGCGGCTGAGTTCGGCGAACTCGGGGTTCGTGCCGAGCACTCCGCCCTCGCCCCAGCGGTTCTGCGGGATCTCCTGGATGAAGACGGTGATCTTGTCGAGGGGCGCGCCGATCACGCGGTGCACCGTGGCGGTGAGCTCCTCGATCAGCTCCTGGCACTTCTCGTCGGTCTGGTTCGGCCAGGTGGTCATGTGGAGGATGGGCATGACGAAGCTCCTTGTGGCGTACGAGAGTTGAGGGCCGTGCGAAAGGTGAGGCTGCTGATCGAAGGGGCGCGGCGGGCTACAGCCCGGCCGAGGCTCCGCCGTCGACGGTGATCGCGGCGCCGGTCACGTGCCGGGCGGCGGGGGAGAGCAGGAAGGCGGCGAGCCGGGCCACGTCGGCCGGTTCGGCGAGCGTGCCGAGCGGTGTCCCGCCGGCGACCTGCGCGCTGACCTCCTCGGCGGTGGCGCCGGTGCGGTCGCCGATGGCCTTGGCGATCTCGTCCCACAGCGGGGTCCGTACGGCGCCGGGGTCGAGCACGTTGACGCGGATCCCGGCGCGGCCGAGGTCCTTGGAGACGGACTTCGCGAAGGCCGCGACGGCCGCGTTGACCGCGCTGTTCACCGGGAAGAGCGGGTCGGGGTCCTTCCGGAAGACCCCGCTGACCAGCACGACCGAGCCGCCGCCGGCCGCGGTCAGGGGACCGGCAAGCGCCCGCACGAGCCGCACCGCGCCGAGCAGCTTGCCGTTGAACGTGGCCTGCCACATCGCGTCGGTCGTCTCGGCGAGCGGGGCCAGCGGGCCGTCGCCCGCGGTGTGCACCAGCCCGTCCACCCGGCCGAGTTCGCCGACCACGGCATCCACGGTGGCGTCGACCTGGGCGGTGTCGTTGATGTCGGTCTCGTACGTCACGAGCCGGCCGGCACCGCCGGTGCGGGTGTCGATCTCGCGCCGGACGCGGTCCAGACGGGCCGCGTCCCG
Source organism: Streptomyces sp. NPDC092369 (assembly GCF_044755245.1). Lineage (NCBI taxonomy): Bacteria > Bacillati > Actinomycetota > Actinomycetes > Kitasatosporales > Streptomycetaceae > Streptomyces > Streptomyces sp. NPDC092369. Next base: position 268,801 of record NZ_JBIVQP010000006.1, on the reverse strand, counting down.
GCCGAGCAGGGCGACGGTGGCGTCGGAACGGGCGAGTTCCTCGACCACGGCGGCGCCCATGCCGCCGGTGGCGCCGCTGACGACGATGACGGGGGCGATGGTCTCCATGGGTTCCTCGATTTCCGGGGCATCGCCCCCAGTTGACGGAATGTCAGATCCCTGGGCGCGGTCCGAACGCAGCGGTTCCGGCCTGGTGATGAAGAAGGTAGCCGGGTTCGAGAGCTGGCGCAACCATCTAGTTGGTTTTCTGTTCGGTCGGCACCCGAAATCGCCTCCCGCGCGCCCTCCGACCAGCAAAAAGGGAGCCCGGAACAACCCGAACTCCCTTACCGAAACCCCGCGTTACCGCGGTGCGCTCCCCTCAGACCGACCCCTGCAGCACGTTGTCGATGATCGAGTGGCCGTGCGCCACGACACTGGTCCGCAGCAGCGCCCAGCCCGACTCCGTGTCACCGTCCGGGCCGAGCATCAGCCGGCGCTGCTGGGGCACGATGAACGGCCAGGAGGCGATGCCGACCAGGATGATGAGGACCCGGGCCGCCGCCGAGGGGTCGTCGATGCCGAGGGCGAGGCTGAGCGCGGCCGTCTTGTGGACGTAGTACGCCTCGCGTTCCTTCTCGTCCGGGATCGGTCCCGCGCCGTAGTGCAGACCCTCCCAGGCCAGCAGCCGCACCAGGTCGGACCGGCGGTGGTAGTCGAAGACCTCGCCGACGTAGGAGCGCAGGCCCTCCTCCGTGGTCGGGATCGGCACGACCTCGGACATGTGGGCGTACACCTTGCTCATCACGGCGGCGAACAGGGCTTCCTTGTTGCCGAAGTAGGCATAGATCCGCTGCTTGTTGACGCCGGAGCGCTCGGCGATGCGGTCCACGCGGGCACCCGCCAGACCGTGCTCGGAGAACTCCGCCTGGGCGGCCTCCAGGAGCTTGGCGCGGGTCTGCAGTCCCTTGGGTGTCTCAGCCATGGGGCGAGCGTAGTCCACCTGAAACCAACTGGATAGTTCTGAAAAACCAACTAGATGGTTGCGTTCTCGCCCGGACTCCTCTACGTTCTTCACATCGGCCCCGCCACACCGGCAGAAACCGGTAGGAAACCGTCATGAGCCGGCAGGTATCGGCATGGACGGCGGCGGACGGCCTCCGCACGTGACAAGCGACTAGCGACAGCTGTATCCCCACCAAGGAGAAACGCATGTCAGCCACAGCGACCCCCCGCACCCTGCTGATCGTCGGCGACCGTTTCGTCGGGTTCGCCGCACAGGACGACGTCCTCACCGTCACGCAGTTCGTCGAGGAGATGCGCCTCGGCGTGTACTCCTGGGACACCCGGCCGATCCTGGTACGCGCCGGACAGGGCGTCACCACCGAGGAATGGGAGCTCGTCCGCGGGCAGGCCCAACTCCTCGGCCTCGGCGACCGGTTGGACCTCGACTACCGGGCGCCGGCGCTCGCCGCGCGCGGCGAGGCCCACAAACACCGAAGCTGCAACACCCTCATAGCCGACCTGCGACGGGACGGCGAGGACCTGTTCTCCGCGACCCTGCGGGTGCACAACGACAACGAGCTGCTCATCGACCACCAGACCGGCGAACACGTCCAGGGCATGGTCGCCGTCGAGGCCGCCCGCCAGATGTTCCTCGCGGTCAGCGAGCGCTACCACGCCTCCCGCCACCTGGACCGCTCGTACTACTACGTCATCGAGTCGCTGAACACCGACTTCGAGAACTTCCTCTTCCCCGTCGACGCCACGGTCGTCTATCACACGCTCCGCGCCGAGACCGACGACCCGGACCGGCTCTCCTTCGCCGCGGAGATCTCCCTCCACCAGGCCGGCCGCCGCGCCTCGATCACCACGGTGACCTACACGGCCTTCGACAGCCCGGTCATCGAGGCCAAGGAACACCGCCGCGCGCGCGTCGCGGTGGAACACGCGGTGCGTACGGCGACGCAGGCGGCCGTGGCGGCGGGGGCCACGGCGGCGGGCGCGGGCACCAAGACCGGGCAGCCGGTGCTGGTCGGCGCCTGAGCGGATCGAGCCGGCCGCACAACTCACCTCGTAGACCCGTCACTTCACCACGCACCATCACCACTTCTCGCAGCGCCACTCACTCAAGGAGACAGCCATGTCCGCTTCCGCCGCCCTCATCACCGCCACCGAGCTCTTCGCCAAGCCCGAGCAGATCGACGCCGTCGCCGCGGCATGGCAGGCGCACAACGACGCCGCCGGGTTCGCGGGCCGCATCCTCTACCGCGGTCTGGAGAGCAACTCCGTCCTCGAACTCGCCCCGCTGAAGGGCTTCGAGGAGATGGAGGAGCTGCGCGCCGACTGGTGGAAGCTGTGGGAGGCCGTCGGCCCGCTGGGCGAGGGCGACTTCCGCCGCCAGTTCCTGCAGTTCGTCGAGGCGCCCAAGCCGGCCGCGGGGGCGCTGCCCGACACCCGGTACGTGCAGATGCGGCACGTCGAGGTCGTGCCGCGGGTCTACCGGCAGTACCGCGCCTGGCGCGAGGAGACCATCTTCGACGTCGTCCGCGCCTCCGAGGAGGTCGTCAGCTTCCAGGCGTTCCACTCGCTGGCCAGCACCGAGCCCGGCGTGATGTTCGTGTCCGGCTTCGACGCGGACCCGGCGAAATACATGGAGGCCTTCACCTCCCCGCGCTACCAGCAGATCGTCCGCGAGGCCGGCGACACGTACATCACCGGCGGCGACAACGGCCTGTACACCCGCATCTACGAGCGCTTCACCGCCTGATCCCGGCCCGGCTCGCCCCAACTCCCCTCCTGCCCACGGCCGGTCGCGGAACCCCCTCCGCACTGCGGTGCACCGAGCAAGGCGTCCCGCGGCCGGCCGTTCGTATCGGCTTCGCACCGGCGAAGGAGCACCCGACATGACCATCGCACCCGACCTGACCACCGCGCCCGGGGCAGTTGTCGCCCCCGCACCCATGACCCGCACCTACGACCTGAGCGTCACCACCCAGGGCCCCCTCTACCCGCCGAGCGAAATCGTCGACGCGAACGGTGACTTCGTCGTCGTCGGGCGCGTCAACCGGCCCGGCCCGGACGGCACGACAGTCTCCGAGTGGGGGAGCGCGGTGGTCTCCCCGGACAGCCCGCTGCCCCCGCTCGGCACCAACCTGCCCTACGACGTCGTGCGCGAGCTGGACTTCGCGGACCCGACCGGACCGGACGCCCAGGTCCAGCTGTACACACTGCCGTTGCCGTTGCCCTGCAACAACTACCCGATGCTGTTCGCCCCGGAACAGCGGCCCGACGCGCACGATGTGCGGCGGCCGAGTTATCCGCTGCACGGCGCTCCCATCCCGGACCTGCGGGAGGAGGACGGGCCCAAGGTGCGTGAGCCGATCACGCTGGGTCAATGGGTCAAGGCCCGGGGCCAGTTGGAGGTGCACGTGCCGGCGCACCGGCGGGGCGCCGACTTCTCGTTCGCCTTCACCGGCCTGATCCCCGACAGCCTCTACACCGTGATGTCGCTGCGCGAGCACGACCTCGACCCGGCGGGCCCGACCCGCCCCGGCCCACTCGGCGTGCCCAACGCGTTCATCAGCGACAGCAACGGCATGGCCCACTACCGCGCCACCCTGCCCAACCCCTTCCCCGCGCCCGGCACCCCGGGAGCCAACCGCGTGATCAACGTGGTCGTGCTGTGGATGAGCTACCAGCAGAACTACGGCGGCGCCATCGGCCACTTCGGCCTCGGCGGCGACATCCACGCCCAACTGAAGATGCGCGGCCCGAGCTTCGGCGAGTTCACGACGGTTGCGACCACCTGAGGAGAGACCCATGAGCACGAGCACCTCGATCGGCATCATCGCCACCGGCTCCTACCTGCCCGCCAGGGTCGTCGACAACGAAGAGGTCGGCGCGGCGGCGGGCGTAAGCGCCGAGTGGATCGAGCACAAGACCGGCATACGACGACGACACCGCGCCGCCCCGCACGAGGCCACCTCGGACCTCGCCGCCCGGGCCGCCCAACGGGCCCTTGAACAGGCCGGACTGACGTCGGATCAGATCTCGTACGTCGTCGTCGCCACCTCCACCCCCGATCACCCCCAGCCCGCCACCGCCGCCATCGTCACCGACCTCATCGGTGCCCGCCGCGCCGCCGCCTTCGACGTCAACTCGGTGTGCAGCGGCTTCATGTTCGCGCTCACGGCGGCGGACCGGATGCTGCGGGCGGACGCGGCCGACGCGGCCGGTGCCATGCGCCCGGACCCGGACCGTCCGTCCACGCACGGCCCGTACGCCCTGGTCATCGGTGCGGACGTCTACTCCCGCATCCTGGACGAGGGCGACCGCAAGACGGCCATCCTGTTCGGTGACGGCGCCGGCGCGGTGGTTCTCGGTCCGGTGCCCGCCGGGGCCGGGTCCCTCGTCACCAGCCTGACCACGCGCGGCGACCAGCACCGCCTGATCAGCGTGCCGGCGGGTGGCAGCAGGCGGCCGGCGTCGGCGGACACGCTGGCGGAGGGCGCGCACTGGTTCACGATGGACGGGCGCGGTGTCCGGGGCTTCGTGCAGGACAACCTGCCCGGCGCGATCCACGAGTTGCTGGCCAAGGCGGGCGTACCCGGCCGTGCGGTCCGGCACTTCGTCCCGCACCAGGCCAACGGCGTGATGCTCGCCGAGGTCTGGCCCGCCCTCGGCCTGGACGCGGCCCGCATGCACCTGGCCCTCGCCCTGCACGGCAACACGGGTGCCGCGTCCGTTCCGATCACGCTCGATCTCGCCCACCGGCGCGGCCTGTTCACCGAGGGCGACCTCACCGTCCTGTCGGCCTTCGGCGGCGGGATGTCGGTCGGCTCGGCCCTCCTGCGCTGGGCACCGACCCGGCACGCCCGCCCGGCCCGGCAGCGCACGGCCGCTCCCGCGGTGGAGCCCGTACTGGTGGGAGCGCGTTAGCGGCAACCGACCCGGACGCAGACGACCAATGGAGAGGTGAGCGAGATGCGACAGCGCAGGACGAGAAAGGGCAAGACCGTTCCGGCAACGCCCACGAGGACACCCGCCACCGCCCCACGAGCGAAGGCACCGGTCCTCCGCCTCGCGGGCGACAGCGAGGACGCCTGGCTGGAACCGCACATCTGCCGGAGCATCGACTGAGCCGGCACACGCGTGAGGGGACGGAGGATCGGACCTCCGTCCCCTCACGTATGTCAGCCCGATTCCCTTCAGCCCAGCGGCAATGCGCAATCCCCCGAGCACCCCTCGGAGTGCTCGTCCCGGCCCATCGACCAACAGGCCAGCGCGCAGCCGGAGTTCGCGACCCCCGCACTCCGCCTCGCCAGATGCTCCCGTACCGCCGGATCGTCCCCGACCGCCCGCGGATGCCCCACGCAGTCGAGCATCGGGAAGTCCGAGGGATGGTCGCCGTAGGCGAAGCAGTCGCGCGGGTCGACGCCGGGGTGTTCGGCGAGCAGCCGCAGGACCGCCGCCCGCTTGCCCTCGCCGATCACGGGCTCGGGGACCTCGCCGGTGTACTGGCCGTCCTGGACGACCGGCGTGGTGCACACCACGTGCCGGGCGCCGACGCGTTCGGCGATCGGGTCGAGGCAGGGCGCGAAGGACCCGGAGACGAGGACGACCTCGGCGCCCGCGGCCCGGTGCCGGTCCAGCTCCGCCACGGTGGACGCGATGAAGAACCCCGGCTCCCGCGAGGCGAGGTCGAACCACGCGCGGCCGAGAGTCGTCATCGTTTCCGCGCTCTCACCGGCGTAGGCGCGGTAGTAGGACCGGTTGACGGCCTCCCGCGGCGCGCCGGCGGCGGACTGCCGGCGCAGTTCCCCGGCGAGTTCCTCGTACCAGCGCGCCCCGGCGTCCCCGTACCGGCGCATGCGCTGGAAGCGGGCGAACTCGAACATGCTCTTGCAGTTGATCAGCGTCTCGTCGACGTCACAGAAGACGAGATACGCGGGCCGGTGGACGCCACCCGCGCCTCCGGCCCCCGCCTGTATGCCCGTCTCCGTGGCTGCCAGTACCGTCATCGCTCGGACTCCCCCTCCGTCGAATAACATTCCTTCGCGAAGGTATCAGGTGAGGGGCACCGCCCGGAAGCGCCCCGCGATCCGCACGTCCGCCTCGATGCGGTCGGCGGCGGCGCGCAGGGCCGGGAGGATGTCGTGGACGCACTCCTCGGCGGTGCGGCGGCTGCTGTGCAGGGCGACGTTCACGGCGGCGACGATCTGTCCGCCGCGCTCGCGTACCGGGACCGCGATCGACCGCAGGCCCTCCTCCAACTCCCCGTCGACCAGGGCGTATCCGTTCGTGCGGACGCGGTCCAGTTCGGCCCGCAGGGCGTCGGGGTCGGTGAGGGTGTGGCGGGTCAGCGGGCGCAACTCGGGGAAGTGCGGCGCCGGTTGGCCGGCCAGGATCACCCGGCCCATCGAGGTGGCGTACGCGGGCAGGCGGGTGCCGATGGTGATGTTGACGCTCATGATGCGGCTGGTGGCGACGCGCGCGGTGTACTGGATCTCGTCGCCGGTGAGAATCGCGAGCGAGGACGACTCGTGGACCTGCGCGGAGAGTTCGGCCAGGTGCGGGGTGGCGATCCCAGGGAGGGCGATACGGGACAGCGGGGGGTAGCCGAGGTCCAGGACGCGCGGGGTGAGGCGGAAGACGCGGTCCTCGGCGGCGATGTGGCCCAGGTGCTCGTAGGTGATGAGGGCGCGGCGGGCGGTGGCGCGGGCGAGGCCCGTGGACTGGGCGACCTCGGTGAGGGTGAGGGCGGCGCGGCCCTCGCCGAAGGCCGTCAGGACGGTCAGTCCGCGCGCGAGCGACTCGATGAACTCCCGGCCCAGTTCCTGCTTGGAGGCGCCGGTCCAGCCGGCCAGTCCGGAGGGGGCCGCGCCGGGGGCCGGGGGTGGTGCGGTGCGCAGTTGCTCCTGCATGTCCGCGACCGCGGCCCGCAGGCTGGGCAGCAGGGTGTCGCGCAGATCGGCGGCGGTGTGCCGGCTGGTGTGGCTGACCACGCTGACCGCGCAGGCGACCTTGCCGGTGCGAGGATCCCGTACCGGCATCGAGACCGCGACCAGGCCCGGCTCGATCAGCTCGTCGTCCAACGCCCAGCCGTCCGTGGCGGCTTGGGCCGCCCGGCGCTCGAAGTCGGCTTCCCTGTCCGTGTGTTCGTGGGGCGGCAGGGCCGGGAAGCCTCGGTCCTGCGGGTCCGCCGACCGGCGTGCGCGCCAGGTCCGCCATTCCCGTGCCGTCCACTCCGTCGCGAACAGCGGGCCCGGCGCGGTGCGTTCGGCCGGCAGCAGGTCGCCGATGCGGAAGCTGAGGGACATCGCGCGGCGGCGGGTGGCCTGGTGGATGAAGCGGATGCCGTCGCGGTCGGCGACTGCCAGGGACACCGACTCGTCCAGCTCGTCGGCGAGGGCGTCGGCGCGCGCGTCCAGCAGCGCGGGCAGACGCAGGGCGGAGAGATAGGCGTTGCCCAGTTCCATCAGGCGGGGGGTGAGGATCGCGTCGCGGCCGTCGAGACGGACGTACCCCATGCGCGCGAGGGTCGCGGTGATGCGGTCGACCGTGGAGCGGGCGAGTCCGGTGGCCCGCTCCAGGCCGCTGAGGCTGACTGTGCCGCCGGCCTCGGTCAGCTCCCGCAGCACGGCGATCCCTCTGATCAGGGGCGTGACCGCCTCCGCCGGCACCGCTGAAGCATCGGCAAGGGCGTCCAACGTGCGGTTCGCGGCCATCACATCTCCGGTACGGCAATCAGGGCAGGCCTACCGTAATGCGCCGACCCGTGCGCCTACCGCCCCGCGGCCCGTCACCGGCGGGTGACCCGTACCCGGTAGTCCCCGGCCAGATCCGCTCCCGCCACCGAGATCTGGATCCCGCGGCGCGGGTCCTTGAAGGTCTCGCCGGGGGTGAAGGGGGCGTCGGACAGTTCGGCGTTGACGTTCGGGCTGCGGGTGCAGCCTCCGCTGTCGCGCCGGGAGTCGTAGACCGTGACCGGGCCCATGCCGGTGTCCACGTCGGCGTCGACCCGGTAGACCAGGACGCCCGGCCGGCACACGGTCTCGTCGTTGCCCTCGCGGGTGCGCAGCTCCAGCGCGTAGCCGGTGCGGGTACCGGTCGGGACGAAGATCAGCTTCGCGCCGCCCGGGCGGGCCAGCGGGGTCAGCGTGTACTCGGTCGTGCCGCGGCTCGCCGCGCAGCCGACCTGTGAGGCGTCCAGCCAGCCCAGCTTCCACTTGTGCCAGCCCAGCAGGTCGTTGTTGGCGCCCCAGTCCTCGCTCATGATGTCCCAGTGGCCGACCGAGCCGCCGCCCTCCTGGGTGTAGAGGTCGGGCAGGCCGAAGACATGGCCGTTCTCGTGCGGGAGCACGCGGTAGCCGGTCTGCGCGTAGGAGCCGGAGCCGTCGTCCTGGCGGGAGTAGACGAAGGAGGCGTTCGCCACGGGGACGCCGTCGGCGACCGGGGCGTCCATGTTCCCGGCGAACGTCACCGACAGGACGGTGTCCAGCGCGGAGGGGCCCGCGTTCGGGGTGACCAGCACGTTCAGGAAGTCGTAACCGCGGAAGTCGACGTCCGGGTCGGCGGCGGACACGATGTCCTGGACCAGGTCGCGGTAGCCGGGGTCGAAGGGCGCGCCGCGCTCTATGCCGTACGCCCGGAAGGACTTGGGCATGCGCAGCCAGCGCGGGATCGGGGTCTCGGGGCGGTAGTCGAGGCGGCCGTAGGACGCGGTGGTGAACCACTCCTGGGTCTGCGGGAAGAACTCGTGGAAGCGGTCGAGCGCGGTGCCTTTGCCGGGCGCGTCCGAGAAGTCGACCATCAGGGTCAGGGCGCGGACCGTGCCGGTGGAGCGGGAGTAGCCGCCGGGGGTGGGCACGCCCTCCGACATCTGGACGGTGTGGCCGCCGCTGATCATGCAGGGACCGAAGGCGGCGGAGCGGGCCAGGGCGACCGAGCCGGCGCCGGCCGTGGTGGAGCCGGCCGTGAGGTGCCCGGTGCCGGCCGAGGTGCTGACCGCCAGGGTCAGCGCGGTCACCGACGCGAGGGCGGCCACGCGGCGCGGGCGTATCCGACGGCGGAGCGGCTGGGATCGCTCAGGCGGCATGCACGGGCCCTTCGTCCATGGCAGCCGCCGGTCTCTGGCTGCGCCCTTTCGATCACCCTGGGTCGCGGGTCGCGGGGGCGCGCGCTGGAGGAGCCGAACGGAGGTTTCCGCACGGAGGGCATGTGACTCAGGTCACAGGAAGTCTTCGTCAGGTCGGGAAATAACCGGGGATCGTTTCCCCGTTTAATCAGGCGTCCGAGCGAAACGGGGACTGCTTCCCCGGATCCCGGGATCCGGCCTCAGGACCTGATCGCTGAACCATCGACTTGAAGGAGTACGCCGTGACCGCCATGACGACCGCGAACCCCGTGCAGCGCAAGGTGCCCCGGCCACGAGCCGACGCCCTGCGCAACCGGGAGCGGATCGTCACCGCCGCCCGCGAGATGTTCACGGAGTTCGGCCCTGACGTGCCGCTCGACGAGATCGCCCGCAGGGCAGGCGTGGGCAACGCCACGGTGTACCGCAACTTCCCCGACCGCGACGCGCTGGTCCGCGAGGTCGTCTGCTCCGTCATGGACCGGACGACCGAGGCGGCCGAGGTGGCGCTCGCGGAGAACGGGGACGCGTTCGGGGCGCTGGAGCGCTTCGTGCACGCGGCCGCCGACGAGCGGGTCAGTGCGCTGTGCCCGATGATCTCCAGCACCTTCGACCAGCACCACCCGGATCTGGTGGACGCCCGCGAGCGGTGCGAGGAGCTCATCGGGGAGATCATGGGCCGCGCCAAGGCGGCCGGTCAGCTCCGCACCGACGTGGACGTCGGCGACATCATGATGGCGGTCGCCCAGCTCAGCCGGCCCCTGGCCGGTACGGCGTGCTTCAGCGTGGACCGCTTCGTCCACCGCCATCTCCAGCTGTTCCTGGACGGACTGCGGGCCCCGGCCCCCTCCGTGCTGCCGGGTACGGCGATGACCATGGAGGACCTGCGCAGGGTCTGACGACGACAACCGACCGATCAGTCAGGAGTCACGGGGGAGTCTCAACACCGCAGAACGTTCTCGACAGCTTCAGAACCGACTCAGTGCCGCGCCGCACCTTCCACAGCGCGTCCGGCACACCACCGGCCGTCAACGACGACAGGCCGTTCAGGACACAGTCTTCTTTTCCGTATTTTTCCGTCCCGAAGTACCGAAGTGGGTACCCCCATGTCTGAAACAGCCACCAAGGCTAATGGCGTGCCGGCGACGTCCGGCGACGCCAACCGCTGGAAGGCGCTCGTCTTCATCGCGCTCGCCCAGCTGATGGTCGTGCTCGACGCGACCATCGTGAACATCGCCCTGCCCTCCGCCCAGCAGGACCTGGGCATATCCGACGGCAACCGGCAGTGGGTCGTCACGGCCTATGCCCTCGCCTTCGGTGGGCTCCTCCTCTTCGGCGGCCGCATCGCCGACCTCTGGGGCCGCAAGCGCGCCTTCGTCGTCGGTCTGATCGGTTTCGCCCTGGCCTCCGCGCTCGGCGGTGCCGCCACCAGCGGCGCCATGATGTTCGGCGCCCGCGCCCTCCAGGGTGCCTTCGGCGCCCTGCTCGCCCCGGCCGCGCTCTCCCTGCTCGCCGTGATGTTCACCGACGCCAAGGAGCGCGCCAAGGCCTTCGGCATCTACGGTGCGATCGCCGGTGGCGGTGGCGCCGTCGGCTTCATCCTCGGCGGTGTGCTGACCGAGTACCTGGACTGGCGCTGGACGTTCTTCGTCAACATCCCCTTCGCCATCGTCGCCGCGCTCGGCGCGTACTTCGTCATCCGTGAGCCCGAGGGCGGCCGCAACCGCAACCCGCTCGACATCCCGGGCGTGCTGCTGTCCACCCTCGGTCTGGTCTCGCTGGTCTACGGCTTCACCCGCGCCGAGTCCGACGGCTGGGGCGACACCTCGACCATCGCGCTGTTCATCGCGTCCGCGGTCCTGCTGATCTCGTTCGTCATCGTCGAGGCCAAGGTCAAGGCCCCGCTGCTGCCGCTGCGCGTGATCACCGACCGCAACCGCGGCGGTATCTACCTCTCGCTCGGCATCGCCATCATCGCGATGTTCGGCACGTTCCTCTTCCTGACCTACTACCTCCAGGTCGTGAAGGGCTTCTCGCCGATCGAGACCGGCTTCGCCTTCCTGCCGATGATCGTCGGCATGATGGTCGGCTCCACCCAGATCGGCACCCGCCTGATGACCCGCCTGCCGGCCCGCCTGCTCATGGGCCCCGGCTTCCTGGTCGCCGCGGTCGGCATGCTCCTGATGACGCAGCTGGAGATCGGCTCGTCGTACGCCTCGATCATCCTGCCCGCGATGCTGCTGCTCGGTCTCGGCATGGGTACGGCGTTCATGCCCGCCATGTCGCTGGCCACCCTGGGCGTCGAGCCCCGGGACGCGGGTGTCGCCTCCGCGATGGTCAACACCTCGCAGCAGGTGGGCGGCGCGATCGGCACGGCCCTGCTGAACACGATCGCCGCGTCCGCGACGACCGCGTACATCAAGGACCACATCGCCTCGGCGGGTACCTCCAAGACCCAGCAGCAGCTCGTCGCGCTGCAGGGCCAGGTGCACGGCTACACCAACGCCATCTGGTTCGCGGTCGGCATGCTGGTCGCAGCCGCCGCGATCGTCTCGGTCCTGGTCACCGCCGGCAAGCAGGGCGGCGGCCCGGTCGCCACCGGTGACGCGGTGGAGGACGAGCTGGCCGTACCGGTGATCGCCCACTGACGGCCGCCGAGGTACCCCTTCGGAAAACTCGTACGTACGGGGAAGGGGACGCCCCGTAGGTACAACCCGCGGACCTGTCCGGCCCGTTGAGCGAGCGGCTCAGCGCAGCCAGGGCAGGTCCGCACCCGCTTCCTTGGGCTGCAGGCCCTCGGCGACGATCTCCATGATGTCGCCGAGGGCCTTCTGCTGCTCCGGGCTGAGCCGCGCGAACACCGCCTGCCGGACGGCCGCCACATGGCCCGGCGCATTGCTCCTGAGCACCTCGAAGCCCTGGTCGGTCAGGACCGCGAACTGGCCGCGCTTGTCCGAGGGGCAGTCCTCGCGGCGCACCCAGTCGCTCTTCTCCAGCCGCGCGATCGCGTGCGAGAGCCGGGAGCGGGTGATCTTCGCCATCCGGGCCAGCTCGGTCATCCGCAGCCGCCGCCCCGGCGCCTCGGCGAGCACCACGAGCAGCCCGTAGTAGATGTGCGGCATGCCCGCGTCCCGCTGGAGCTGACGGTCGAGATGGTCCTCAAGGAGCGTGGACGCCTGCATGTAGGCGCGCCAGACGCGCTGTTCCTCGTCGGTGAGCCAGTGGGGTTCAGCGGATGTGGGTGCCGGGTTCATGCACTCCACTGTACGAGAACTCTCCTTGAAGGTTAAACAAATCAGGCGTAGGCTCTTCCTGGAGAAGTTGAGAGTTCAAGCATGGGGAGTGACCGTCATGTCCACCGCCGCACCGGAGCGCATGCCCGCCCTCTACCTCAGCCACGGCGCCCCGCCGCTCGCGGACGACCCCATCTGGCCCGGCGAACTCGCCGCCTGGTCCGCGGAGCTGCCCCGCCCCAAGGCGATCCTGATGGTCTCCGCCCACTGGGAGGAGGCCCCGCTCGCCCTCGGCGCGGTCGACCCGGTCCCGCTCGTCCACGACTTCTGGGGCTTCCCCGAGCACTACTACCAGGTCCGCTACGACGCTCCCGGCGCCCCCGAACTCGCCGAGTCGGTACGGAAGTTGCTGCGCGCCCCCGGCATCCCCGTGCAGGACGTCCCGGACCGCGGCCTCGACCACGGCGCCTACGTCCCGCTCGTCGAGATGTTCCCGGCCGCCGACATCCCGGTCCTCCAGGTCTCCATGCCCACCCTCGACCCGGTGAAGCTGATGGAGATCGGCCGCAGGCTCGCGCCCCTGCGCGACGAGGGCGTCCTGATCGTCGGCTCCGGCTTCTTCACCCACAACCTCGCCGCGCTGCGGCACACCGGCGGGGGAGTGCCCACCTGGTCCTCGGAGTTCGACGACTGGGGCCGCAACGCGCTGGAGACCCGTGACTGGGACGGGCTGCTGGACTTCCTCCACAAGGCCCCGGCCGGCCGCTACGCCCACCCGCGCACCGAGCACTTCGCCCCGCTCTTCGTGACCATGGGCGCGGCCGAGGTGACCGGCGAGCTGGACGCGCAGAAGTCGGTGATCGACGGGTTCTGGATGGGGATGGCGAAGCGGTCGGTGCAGTTCGGCTGAGTCCCGGCCGCCCGGTACTGCGGCTCCTTGCTACAGCTCCTTCTCGTACCAGGCGACGTCCCAGTAGCGGCCGAACTTGCGGCCCACCTCCCTGTAGGTGCCGACATGCCGGAACCCGAAGCGTTCATGCAGCCGCGTGGACGCTTCGTTGGGCTGTGCGATACCGGCGTAGGCCCGGTGCAGGTCCTCGGCCGCCAGGGACTCGAAGAGGGCCTTGTAGAGCAGCGTGCCGATGCCGCGGCCTCCCGCGCGCGGGGCGACGTAGACCGTGACCTCCACCGAGGTCGAGTAGGCGGGCTTGGCACGGTAAGGGCCGGATGTGGCGTAGCCCAGAATCTCCTGTGTGTCCGCATCTTCGGCAACCTTCAGCCGGTGCGGGCCGTCTTCAGGGTGGGAGAGCAACCAAGGGCGGCGCTCTTCCGGAGCGAAGACGGCGGTATCGAATGTGATCGGCGTCTCACGGACGTAGTGGTTGTAGAGGGCGGTGAGGGCTTCGAGGTCCGCCTCGACTCCTGCCCTGACCTGCACCTCTGTACGTTCCGACGACACCGGACCACCTCCGTGGCGGCACAGGGTACTGCATGATCAGAAAAATCGGGGGGCAGGTTGGGAATTCTGTCCGGATTCCAGTCGTTGTTTCCTTCGGATGCAGGGCACCCGAGAAAGGTGCTGAGAGGCACTCGAAGCTGAGTACCCGATATCCGAGAGACCACCCGCCAGCCACCATCGCAAGGGAGCTCGCATGGCAACCCGTGCCGTCGCCCGTCGTAAGTCCGCCTCTGGCGAGACGGCCGACAGGGCAAGCAGTGTTCGCGCCCACGCCGGCGAGATCGCCGACCGTGACCTGGTCGGCATGTACCTCGACGAGATCGCGCGCACACCGCTGCTCGACGCCGCCAAGGAGGTCGAGCTGTCTCAGATCATCGAGGCGGGTGTGTTCGCGCGACAGGTTCTCGAGGGATACGAGGATTCGCAGGCCGAGGCCAGCCGCGAGGAGCTGCAGGCCCTGGTCGACGAGGGAGAGCGGGCCAAGGACGTCTTCATCCGCTCCAACCTCCGCCTGGTCGTGGCCGTCGCCCGTCGCTACCCGCGCAGCGGTCTGCCCCTGCTGGACCTGGTCCAGGAGGGCAACGCGGGCCTGGTGCGCGCGGTGGAGAAGTTCGACTACCGCAAGGGCTTCAAGTTCTCGACCTACGCGACCTGGTGGATCCGTCAGGCGATCACCCGCTCGATCGCCGACCAGTCCCGCACCATCCGGCTCCCCGTCCACCTGGTGGAGGAGCTCGGCCGGATCCGCCGCGTCCAGCGCGAGTTCAACCGCGAGCACGGCCGCGACCCGGAGCCCGCCGAGATCGCCGCCGAGCTGGCGTCCACCCCGGAGCGCGTCATCGACGTCCTGGACTGGGCCCGCGACCCGGTCTCGCTGAACATGGCGGTGGACGACGAGGGCGAGACCCAGTTCGGCGACCTGCTGGAGGACACCTCCGCGGTCTCTCCCGAGCAGTCCGTCCTGACCCTGCTGCGCAGCGAGGAACTGGACGACCTGATCGGCCGCCTGGACCCGCGCACGGCCTCCATCATCAAGATGCGCTACGGCATCGACGACGGCCGCGAGCGGACGCTGACCGAGGTCGGCAAGGAGCACGGCCTGACGCGTGAGCGCATCCGTCAGATCGAGAAGCACGCACTGCTGGAACTGAAGAAGCTGGCCCGCGACACCGGCTTCGAAGCGGCGGCGTAAGCGGCGCGGGGGAGCGTGCGTCACCCGGCAGATGCCAGTGGCGTACGACAGCCCCCACCGCGTACGCCCGGTGGCGGAACACCGGCGCAAACATGGCTGTGTTCCGCCGCTTCAAGCAACTGGGCCCCGGGAACAAGACTTCAGGGCCCAGGAGTTCAGGTCAGGGGACACCGTCCCTCGACCCCCTTGGACCACGTCCCGACGCACTCCCCCCCGGCGCCGGGACCTTCCCTGAGCCGGGCTTCGGCGCCCTCCCCCCGGGCGCCGGAGCCCGGCTCTTTTTCTGCCCGCCCCCCATGCCCTCGTACCGCCGCTTTTGTCGTCCGCGGCCGGGCAGGGCAGAGTGGACGGCGGGGCACCCCGAACCTGAACCCCGGGGTGGCCCGCCGAATGGCAGATTGTGCCACATGGGCATAGCCTGCCGGTGTGAGCAGTTCCACCCCCGCCCAGCAGTCCCGCGCGTCCTCGCTGACCGAACGGCGCAAGGCCGCGACCCGGATGGAGATCGCGCGGGCCGCGGCCGGACTGTTCGTACGGCACGGACTGCGCGCCACCCGGGCCGAGGACATCGCCCAGGCGGCCGGCATCGCCCCGCGCACCTTCTACCGCTACTTCGCCTCCAAGGAGGAAGCCGTCGCCCCGCTGTACGCGGCGGGCGCCGAGCGCTGGGGCGAGGCGTTCCGCGCGGCCCCCGCCGACCTCTCCGTGCCCGAGGCACTGGAACACGCGGTACGCCACACCCTGACCCCCGGCGTCGGCGTCTCCGCCGCCTCCTGGGAACTGGTCCGCACCCTCATCCGCCTCACCGACACGAGCCCCGCCCTGCGCAAGGTGTGGGCGGAGGTGTCGCACGACGCGGAGGGCAAGCTGGGCGAGGTACTGGCGGAGCGGCTGGGGGAGGCTCCGGTACGGGGTTCTGACGCGGCTGCGGAACGGGGAGCCGACGGGGCTCCGGAGCGGCGTGCGGACAACGTTGGCAGCGGCCCCGCCCAGTCCCCCGGCCTGCGCTTCGCGGCCGCCGTGGCCAGTGCCGCCGTACGGGTCGCCGTGGAAGGCTGGGCCGCCGGCGAGGCACCCGCGTCGGGGCCGAAGGGACCGGCCGCGATGGCGCTGCGGAACCTGGAGGCGCTGCGCGACTTCCCGTGGGCGGACCTGGCGAGAGGGTAGGCCGGTGGCGCAGGGGCCGCGGCTCGGCTGCCGCCGGTGTCCTCAGCCGCCCGCAGCCCGAGTCAGCCGGCCACCCAACTCCCGTACGCACTCCGCCAGTTCCGCCGGTTCCCGGACCGTGAACTCGAAGCCCACCATGGCGAGCCGGACCGCCAGCCACTCCTTCTTGTCGCCGACCGTGGTGCGCAGGCGGCAGCTGTCGGCGGTGAGGGGTTCGGGTGTGCCCAGCCAGTTCGGGAGGCGGCCCGCGACGGACTCGGCGGGGGCGGCGAAGGTGACATCGACGTCGTACGACTCCTGCCGTCGCTGCATCGAGAGCCGCAGGTACTCCGCCGCGCTCCCCGTGGGCAGCTCCCGCGGGGCGAACCGTGCGCCGGTCGCGAAGGGGTCGGCGACCCGGTCGACGCGGAAGGTGCGCCAGTCGGCGCGGTCGAGGTCGTAGGCGACGAGATACCAGCGTTGGCCGGTCGAGACCAGGCGGTAGGGCTCGGTGAGGCGGCGCGACTCGGTGCCGTCGGCCGCGCGGTAGGCGAACCGAAGGCGCTCGTGCCCCGCCACCGTCGAGGCCATCACGGTCAGCGTCTCAGGGGCGATGCTCGCGCCGTCACCGCTGGTCAGCGGGGTCGTCGCGGCCTGGAGCGTGGAGACGCGGTGCCGCAGCCGGGAGGGCAGCACCTGCTCCAGCTTGGCGAGGGCGCGTACGGAGGCCTCGTCGACGCCCTCCAGCGCGTGTCCCGCGCCCGCCCGCAGGCCGACCGCGATGGCCACCGCCTCCTCGTCGTCGAGGACGAGCGGGGGCATCGCCTTGCCCGCGACGAGCCGGTAGCCGCCGTCGGAGCCCAGGGAGGCCTCGACGGGGTAGCCCAGCTCGCGCAGCCGGTCGACGTCACGGCGGATCGTGCGCCGCGAGACGCCGAGCCGGTCGGCGAGCTCGCCGCCGGGCCACTCGCGGGGCGTCTGGAGGAGGGAGAGGAGTTGGAGGAGCCGGGCCGGGGTGTCCGTCGTCATGAGTTCGAGGATGCCGTAGAACTAGGACACGATCTGACCTAGTTGCCTTCTAGGTTCGTCTCATGACCTCAACGGAGACCACACCTCTCAGCACCCAGCCGGCGGTGACGGCGGCACCCGACGACAGCGTGCGGCCCGCCCCGGGTGACCGGCGGCGCTGGTTCGCGCTCGCCATCGTGATGACCGCGGCCTTCATGGACCTCGTCGACGTCACGATCGTCAATGTGGCGATCCCGTCGATCCAGCGGGACGCGGGCGCCTCCTTCAACCAGATCCAGTGGATCACCGCGGGTTACGCGCTCGCCTTCGCCGCAGGGCTGATCACGGGCGGCCGGCTCGGTGACATCCACGGCCGCAAGCGGCTGTTCCTCATCGGCATCGGCGGCTTCACGCTCGCCTCCGCGCTGTGCGGCTTCGCCGCCAACCCGGAGATGCTGGTCGCCTCGCGGATCCTCCAGGGCGCCATGGCGGCGATGATGGTGCCCCAGGTGCTGTCGATCGTGCACGCGACCTTCCCGGCGCACGAACGCGGCAAGGTGTTCGGCCTGTTCGGCGCGATCGTCGGATTGGGCGCCGTCTCCGGCCCGCTGCTCGGCGCCCTGCTCACCGAATGGAACCTCTTCGGCCTCGAATGGCGCCCGATCTTCCTCATCAACCTGCCCGTCGGCATCGCGGGCCTGATCCTCGGCAGCCGCTTCATCACCGAGTCGAAGGCGCCGCGCGCCCTGAAGCTGGACCTGGTGGGCGTCGCCCTGGTCACCCTCGGCCTGCTGATGCTGCTCTACCCCCTCACCCGCGGCGACGAACTGGGCTGGCCCGCCTGGGGGTTCGTGTCGATGTCCGGCTCGATCGGCGTCTTCTGGGGGCTGGTGGCGTACGAGAGGAAGAAGGCGGCGCGGGACGGCTCCCCGCTCGTCGAACTGTCCCTGTTCAAGGTGAAGAGCTTCGCGGCCGGCATCGCCGTGCAGACCGTGTTCGGCGTCGCACTCGGCATCTTCTTCCTCGTCTGGACGCTGTACATGCAGATCGGCCTGGGCTGGAGCCCGCTGCGGGCGGGGCTGACCGGTGTGCCGTTCTCCGTCGCCGTCTCGGTGGCGGCCGGGATGTCGGTGCAGAAGCTGGTGCCCCGCGTCGGCGGACGCAACGTCCTCCAGGCCGGTGCGCTGGTGATGGCCGCGGGCGTGCTGCTCTACCTCTGGGAGTCCGAGCGGTACGGACTGGCCATCGCCTCCTGGCAGATGGCGCTTCCGCTGGTCGTGATGGGCGCCGGCATGGGCCTGATCTTCGCCCCGCTGACCGACACGATCCTGTCCGAGGTGCCGCGCGAGCACGCCGGTTCGGCGTCCGGGCTCATCAACACCGTTCAGCAGATGGGCAACGCGCTGGGGCTCGGGCTGGTGTCGGTGGTCTTCTTCGGCACGATGGACGACCACCTGACGCCGGAGCGGGTGGGTCCCGCGTTCGTGGACGCCTTCCAGGGTGCGCTGGGGTGGGTGGCCGCAGTGATGGGGCTGATCTTCCTGCTGATGTTCGCGCTGCCGGGGCGGGGCGCCAAGCAGGTCCGGCCGAGCGGGAGTTGATGGCGTTCGTACCAGAGTGGTCGCTTCTGTGCGGAACACTCCGGTTATTGAGCGCCTCTCGCGCTCAACCTGCCTGCTCTGTAACAGAACTGACAGGTCATAAGTTCGTGACGGACGGGGAACCGGTCGGGCAGCCGACCGGTTCCCCGTCCGTCTGCGTCAAGGGTGAGGGCGCGGGACCGCCGGGGGCGCCCTTGTTCATTAGTCGACATTTGATGATGTGCTACGGCGAACCGTGCATTCCCGGACGGGATTCCGTTCCGCGCCCGCTGGTGCCGTATTCCGTCGGCCCGGATTACCTCCCGAAAAGTAATTGACCGAGCCGTGACGGGTTAATCGGGCGGGTGGCGGGCGGCCCGCTCCGCCGGGTCCGGTGGGTGCGTTTTTGGCCGGTGAGGACGTCGGGCGGGCAGGGGTCTGTTGGCCGAATCTGTTGACTCTTGATCGGTGCGCGCCATTTGATAACGCTGTCACAGCCCTGTGAGCTCGGGGTTGTCTCGCCCCTGCTCGGATAAAGGGGGTAAAACGTGCGGCCGGGTGAGGTGCGGTGTCGGCACCTGCGGGGTGCCGAGTTGTCCGTAACGAACCCCCGCTGGTGGGGGTTTCGGCTGGCCGTCCGGTGGCGGGGGCGGACTGCCGCCTGACGGGGAGTGACCAAAAGGCCATCCGTGGTGTTTACTGGGCAGCGGTCTGATCCCTGGTGGGTCCGGACCTTTCCGGGAGGTCCTGGGGGTGGTGCCCCGGGGCCTCTCGTTTTTGCTTTCGGTTGGTGTGGACGTCATATGTCGCTCACCCGGGAAGGGCTCGGACGGGCCCGTGGGGGCGTGCCGATAACCGGGAGCGGTAATTGCGCAAAAGACGAATGGATTTCCGGCCCGGATTGCGCGTGATCTTCTGTAACAAAACCCCGGGGCAGGGGAGTTCGCGTCATGATCGATATCTGCCGCCGCACCTTCGATATCGCGACTGGCTCTGCACTCGCGGCGAGGGGTAGCTTTATCTCGCTCAACCGTCTCCATCCGCCCGGCCTCACCACCCGGGCGCTGCCGCACCTCTCGGAGAGGGAGCAGGACCCACCACCCGGAACCCCGCTGACCAGTGAGGTTCCAGAGCGCCAAGAGAACAGGGATCAACGTCAATGCGCACCGTCAACGACGACGGCGTCATTCCGCCGTCGGGCCGCGGGCATCGCGGTACCTCACCTGTGACACGTCGTCACCACAGCGCGCCGCAAGGCGTGTTCGCCGGGACGTGCGCTGCCACGGGCGCCGGAGCGGGGGAGTGAGTCGGGGAGTGAGCATGCCCGCGACCGTCGACACCTCCCGCCCGACCGGCCTCCTTTTGGGCCACGAGGACAAGCCGGAGGGAAGCTTCCTGCAGCGGCTGCCCGCCGAGGACTGGCAGACCCTGCTGCAGGCCGGCCTGCGCGGCCTCGTCTTCGGCCGGGACGAACTCCTGCCGCTGGGCCCGGACGGCCGGGACGTGTACATCATCTGGGAGGGCGTCGTACGGCAGGACCGCTTCCCGCTGGGCGAGGGGGAGAACGTGCCCACCGTCACGCGGTTCCGGGGCGGCGGCCAACTGGTGGGCGAGGCCAAGCTCATCACCCCCGGCTCCGGCGTCCGCACCAAGTGCCTGACCCGAACCGTGGCCATACCCTGCCGCGCCCGCCACTTCAACATCCTGATGCGCCGACGCCCCGAGATCCAACTCGCCCTGCTGTGCAGCCTGGAGGACCGCAGCCGCAGCGACGAACTCGTCTACGCCATGGCCACCCGGCCGCCCCTGGAGCGCATCGGCAGACTGCTGGCGCACCTCGCCGACACCGCGGGCGTCCCCGACCCGCGCACGGGCTGGACCGTCATCAGCGGCCCGGGCCAGAAGGACATCGCCGCCGCCCTCCAGATCGCCATGTCCACCGTGGAGAACGCGATCCGGACCCTGCGGTACCACGGCGCCATCGAGGCCCGGTACCGGCAGTTCATCGTCCACGACGTGGACGCGCTGCGTCAGTTCGCCGCCGGGGGTTGATATCGCCTGGGGCTGATACGCCTGGGGCTGACGCCGCCGTGGGGAGCCGAGCCGTCCCTGTCGGTCTGAGCCAGCCCTGCCCGTTTACGTCCGAGTCGTGTCCGAACCCGTTTACTTTCCGGAAATCCGGGCGTAGCCTCCGAGTGAAACCACAAGTTCGGGCATTGGTCGGGCGCGAACAGGCATCCAGGCGGAGGCGAACGGACATGTACGCACCGGAGCGGCAGCAGGAGATCCTCCGGCTCGCCCGTGACGGCGGCCGGGTCGACGTCGTGTCGCTGGCCGAGGAGTTCCAGGTGACGGCGGAGACGATCCGCCGGGACCTGAAGGCCCTCGACCGCGCCGGCCTGCTCCGCCGTGTGCACGGCGGTGCCATACCGGCAGGGCGGCTGGACTTCGAGCCCGACCTCGCCGAGCGCGAGAGCACCGCGGCCGACGAGAAGGACCGCCTCGCGAAGGCGGCCGTCGCCGAACTGCCGAGCGAGGGCACGCTGATCCTCGACGCCGGCTCGACCGTGGCCCGGCTGGCCGCCGGCATCCCGCTGGAGGCCTCCCTCACCGTCGTCACGCACAGCCTGCCGATCGCCGCCCGCCTCGCCGACCACCCCGGCATCCAGCTCCACCTCGTCGGGGGGCGCGTGCGTCACCGTACGCGCGCCGCCGTGGACGCCTGGGCGCTGCGGGCGTACGGCGAGATCCGGGCGGACGTCCTGTTCGTGGCCGCCAACGGCTTCTCCGCCGACCACGGCCTGACCACCCCCGACCTCGCCGAGGCCGCGGTGAAGCGCGCCGCGGTCGCCGCCGCTCGCCGCGTGGTGCTGCTCGCCGACTCCTCCAAGTACGGCCAGGAGCACTTCGCCCGCTTCGGCGACCTGAGCGACGTGGACCTGCTGATCACCGACAGCGGGCTGAGCCCCGAGGGCGCCGCCGACATCGAGCGCGGTGGTACGGAAGTAGTGCGCGCATGATCCTGACGGTCACCCCCAACCCGTCCCTGGACCGCACCTACGAGGTGCCGTCGCTGGAGCGCGGCGAGGTCATACGCGCCACCGGCGAACGCATGGACCCGGGCGGCAAGGGCGTCAACGTCTCGCGCGCCGTCGCGGCCGCCGGACGGCGCACGGTCGCCGTACTGCCCCTCGGTGGTGCGCCGGGCGCGCTCGTCGCCGACCTGCTCGACGCGCAGGGCATCGAGGTCGCGCCGGTCCCGGTCGCGGGCGCCACCCGCTCCAACATCGCCCTCGCGGAGGCGGACGGGGTGCTCACGAAGATCAACGCACCGGGGCCCGAACTGTCCGCGGAGGAGCAGGAGTTGCTCCTGGAGACGGTCCGCGCGCAGTCGCGGGACGCGGACTGGATCGCCTGCTGCGGCAGCCTCCCGCGCGGGCTCGCCCCCGCCTGGTACGCCGATGTCGTCGCGCGGGCGCACGCCGGCGGCGCACGGATCGCCCTGGACACCTCGGGGCCCGCCCTCCTCGAAGCACTGCGCGAGCGGCCCGACGTGGTGAAGCCGAACGCCGAGGAACTCGCCGAGGCCGTCGGCCGCCCCCTGGCCACGGTGGGCGACGCGATGAAGGCGGCCGAGGAGTTGCGCGAGATGGGCGCACGCGCCGTCCTCGCGAGCCTGGGCGCCGACGGGCAGTTGCTCGTGGACGGCTCGGGCGCCTGGTTCGGCAGCGCGCGCGTGGACGTCGTACGCAGCAATGTCGGCGCCGGTGACTCCTCGCTCGCCGGATTCCTGATCGCCGGCGGCAGCGGGCCCGAGGCCCTCGCCTCCGCGGTCGCGCACGGCGCGGCGGCCGTCCAGCTGCCGGGCAGCGTGATGCCCTCCCCGGGCGACCTGGACCCGGCCGCGGTGACGGTGACGGCGGAGGTTCCCGCGGACCGCGTGCTGAGGGAGCCGGTGTCATGAACGGCGTCATGAACCTCCGTACGAATCCCGGCAGTTCGCTTCGGCGTCCTCCTCGCGTTCCTCTTCGACCGGTCCCCGGGCGGCGAGGCGATCCCCTGCCCACCGCCCCCGATGTCCCCCACTCCCCGCTCCCCACCACCCCCCGCACCGCCCCCGTCCCCATACGCGCCCAGTCCACTCCCCGGGCGATACGCGAGCGAAGGAGCCCGCGATGAGCGACCTCATCACCGCGGACCTGGTCGACCTCGACCTGTCCGCCGACACCAAGGAAGCCGCGGCACGCGCCCTGGCCGAGCGCATGGTGACCCTGGGCCGGGTGACCGACCTGGAGGGTTTCCTCGCCGACGTCGCCGCGCGTGAGGCGCAGATGCCGACCGGTCTCGACGGCGGCATCGGCATCCCGCACTGCCGCAGCGAGCACGTCACCGAACCGACCCTCGGCTTCGGACGCAGCGCGGCCGGGATCGACTTCGGCGCGCCGGACGGCCCCGCCGACCTGATCTTCCTCATCGCCGCGCCCGCCGGCGCCGACGACGCCCACCTGACGATCCTGTCCTCGCTGGCCCGGCATCTGATGAACGCCGAGTTCACCGACGCGCTGCGGTCGGTGGGCGACGCGGAGGCGGCCGCGGCGCTGATCCGCGGGGATGAGACGGGCGGGGGCGCGGGCCAGGGCGCGGGCGAAGGTGAAGGCGCGGGCGAGAGCGAGAGTGAGAGTGAGAGCGGTGGCGAGGGCGCGCGTGCCGCGTCGAGCGCCGTCGAGGGCGCCGTGAGCGCCGGCGGCAGCGCGGGTGCCACGGGTGCCACGGGTGCCACGGGCGCCACGGGTGCCTCCAAGAACACCGCTGCGGCGTCGGGGGCGGCCTCCGCCGATGCCGCAGCGGGCAGTAGTGCCGCGGCGGGCAGTGCTGTCGCTACGGGTGGTGCGCGCCCGGCGTCGGGCGCCCCCGACCCCGGCGCGCGCCCCTTCCGTGTCGTCGCCGTCACCTCCTGCCCGACCGGCATCGCCCACACGTACATGGCGGCCGAGTCCCTGGAGAACGCGGGCCGCGAGGCGGGTATCGAACTCGTCGTCGAGCCGCAGGGCTCGGCCGGCTTCACCCGCCTCGACCCCGCGGTGATCGCGGCGGCGGACGGCGTGATCTTCGCCCACGACGTGCCCGTACGGGAGAAGGAACGCTTCGCCGGCAAGCCGACCGTCGACGTCGGTGTGAAGGCGGGCATCAACCGCCCCGGCGAGCTGATCTCCGAGGTGCGCGCGAAGGCGGAACGCGGTGAGGTGACCGCCGGTGCGGGCGCCGCGACCCCCGTCGAACGCGGCGGTGAGGCGGGCGAGGGCTACGGCTCCAAGCTCCGCAAGTGGCTGATGTCCGGCGTCAGTTACATGGTCCCCTTCGTCGCGGCGGGCGGTCTGCTGATCGCCCTCGGGTTCGCGATCGGCGGCTACAAGATCAACAAGGCGCCGTCGGTCATGGACCACTTCCTGTGGACCCAGGCCGACAGCTGGGGCGCCCTGCTCTTCCAGATCGGCGGCGTCGCCTTCGGCTTCCTCGTCCCCGTCCTCGCGGGCTACATCGCGTACGGCATGGCGGACCGCCCCGGACTCGTCCCCGGCTTCGTCGGCGGCGCGATCTCCCTCACCATCAACGCCGGCTTCCTGGGCGGCCTCGCGGCCGGTCTGATCGCCGGTGGCGTGGTGATGGCGATCCAGCGGATCAACATCCCGGCGGCGCTGCGCGGCATCATGCCGGTGGTGGTGATCCCGTTGATCTCCTCGGCGATCGTCGGATTCCTGATGTTCGTCGTCATCGGCAAACCCATCGCCTCCGCGCAGAAGGGCATGACCGACTGGCTCAACGGCCTCACCGGCTCCAACGCCATCCTGCTCGGCGCCCTGCTCGGCCTGATGATGTGCTTCGACCTCGGCGGCCCGGTCAACAAGGTCGCGTACACCTTCGCCACGGCGGGTATCGCGGTCTCCAACCCCAGCGACTCGGCGATGAAGATCATGGCCGCGGTCATGGCGGCCGGCATGGTCCCGCCGCTCGCGATGGCCCTGGCCACCACGGTCCGCGGCAAGCTCTTCACGCAGACCGAGCGCGAGAACGGCAAGGCCGCCTGGGTGTTGGGCGCCTCCTTCATCTCCGAGGGCGCGATCCCGTTCGCCGCGGCCGACCCGCTGCGCGTCATCCCCACCTCGATGGTGGGCGGCGCGATCACCGGCTCCCTGTCCATGGCCTTCGACGCCACCCTGCGCGCCCCGCACGGCGGCATCTTCGTGGTCCCGCTGATCGGCAATCCCTTCCTCTACCTGATCGCCATCGCGGCCGGCGTCTGCGTCACCGCCGCCCTGGTGATCGTCCTGAAGGGCATGCGCAAGCCGGCCCCGGGCGCGGTGACCACGGACGCCCCGGACGGTACGGCCGCGCCGACGGCGGAGAAGAAGCAGCCGGTGCCGGCGTAGCACCTCCGGTGGCGCGGTGGTCGGCACGCTTTGCGGCTGTCTGCGAGATACATCACGGTCCGGGACCAAAGTCCCGGACCGTGATGTCTACTGGGGCCCATGGCAGATGAGAGCGCGTCGATCCTGCAGTCACTGGGCGTGGCCCTGCTCGCCTTCGCCACGGTCGTCTGGCTGATCGGCCTGGCCCGCCTGCTGCGCCGCGCCCGCTCCGGCGCCGCCCTCTGGCGCACCGACCCCTCCCTGCACGCCCTCCCGCCCCAACGCCGAACGGCCCCCCACCTGGAGTCCGTCGAACTGACCCCGGCGGAGAAGGCCGCGTTCGCGGGTCTCGTACGACAGCTCAGCAACGGCAGTTGAGGCCGCGGGGGCGCGTCCGCTGGGTCGTGGAGCGTTCCGGCGCGCGTCGGGAGACGTGCACGGCCGGTGGCCAGGGGACCTGTTCGGCCCGGAGCCAGGAGCGCTGCGCGGCCGGGCCTCGCGGGACCTGTTCAGCCCCGCGACCAGGAGCGCTGCGCGTCCGGGCCTCGGGGAACTTGTTCAGCCTCGCGTCAGAAGACCTGCGCGTCAGAAGACCTGCGCGTCAGGAGACCTGCGCGTCAGGAGACCTGCGCGTCAGGAGACCTGCGCCGCTCGTCGCTCGATCGCGTCCCGGGCCGCGTCCTCGGAGTCGTACACCTCGCACATGTGCCGCCCGTCCGGCGTCGCCGTGTGCTCGACCTCCCACAGGGAGACCTCCGCGCCGTCGCACAGCAGGAACGCGTGCTCGTAGAGCGCGAAGCACAACCCGGCGCGCACCGTGCGGCACGGGCGTCCGAAGGCCTGTGTGATCTGGTGGGCGCACGCCATGGTGAGCAGATCGGCGGTGTCCGCGTCCGGCCGGTCGCTGTTCTCCGCGCGGCGCAGCAGCCGGCGCGCGTGATCCGCCGAGTCGTCCGGCACGTACGCGTGCCGCGGCGCGGGAACCGGCGACAACTGCACCGTCACCGGCAGCTCGAAGTCCGGGGCGTCCGGCGGCAGCGGCAGACGCGCGGTGGCGGCCCGCAACTCCTCCTCGTCCACGTACACCTCGTGCTGCGCGACACTGCCCGGCGCGGTGTTGTGCACGAGCTCCCAGAGAGTGAGCGCCGAGCCGTCGGCCAGCAGCCAGGTGTGCCGGTACGTCTCGCGGTGCAGGCCCGCGCTGTGGTGCGCGGAGTGCAACGAACTGTCGTACGCCAGCGCGCAGTCGAGCCGCCGTATCGTCTCGTCCGGCAGCTCGAAGGAGTTCAGGGCACGGCCGAGGAGTCGTTCGAGATGCTCCTCCGGAGACTCGAACGACTCGGGTGGTTCGTACGCTGCCGTCTCGTACGGAACGCTCAAGGTTTCTCCCGGCGTTGCTGCATGTCACCTTGTGGGTGCATACCGTAGCCCCTCGGTCGGACATCATGTCCGGGAACCGAGAAAACGTACGTCCACAAAACGCGCGGGCCGTGCGGGGAGTTCCCGCACGGCCCGAAGATCCGTCAAAACCAGCCGGTCAGGCGGCACTTCCGGCGGTCCACTCGCTCCACGGCATGTTCCAGCCGTTGAGCCCGTTGTCCGGCGAGACCGACTTGTCGGGGGAGTGCTTCACGATCACTACGTCCCCAATGAGTGAATTGTCGTAGAACCACTTGGCGTTGGTCGCGCCCTGCGCGCCCTGCACGTCCGCGAGCCCGACGCATCCGTGGCTGCTGCCCGTCCGACCGAAGGGCGGGTTGGCCTTGTTGTACCAGTAGTTGCCGTGGATGAACGTCCCCGACGAGGTCAACCGCATCGCATGCGGCACGTCCGGGATGTCGTACTCACCGCCGAGCCCGACCGTCCGGCTGTCCATCCGCTTCTGCGTGAACTTCTCGGAGATCACCATCTGCCCGTTGTACGTCGTGTGCTCCGGGCTGCCCGACGAGATCGGGATCGACTTGAGGGTCCGGCCGTCGCGTACGACCGTCATGGTCTGCGTGTCGACGTCGACCGTGGAGACCTGCGAGCGCCCGACGGTGAAGGTGACGGTCTTCTTCTGCACCCCGTAGACACCGTTCGCGCCCCGCACACCGTCCAGGTCGATCTTCATCGTGACCTTGGAGCCGGCCTTCCAGTACGCCTCGGGCCTGAAGTCGAGCCGCTGCGCCCCGACCCAGTGCCCTTCGACCTTCTGCCCGCTGGTCGAGGTGACCGTGATGTGCGACTGCACGGCCTTCGTGTCGCTGATCGCCTTGTCGAACGTGAACGACACCGGCATCCCCACACCGACCGTCGTCCCGTTGTCCGGCGTGTACGTCCCGATGAAACTGTTCGCCGAAGACACCGTGGTGAAGGTCGAGTCGGCCGCGACGGTCTTGCCGCCGGCGTCCTTGGCGGTCGCCGATATCTGGTACTTCGTCCCGCGCTCCAACTGCTCCTTGGGCTTCCAACTGCTGCCGTTCGCCGACAGCACGCCGTCCACGACCTGCCCCGACCCGGCGACCGCCATCTTCACTACGGCCAACGTGCCCCCGCTGACCTTCACACCGGTCGTGTTGATCGACGCGTTGGTCGAGCCGTCCTTGGCGGAGATGGCGATCTTCGCGACGGACGTCTTGACGGCCGTGCCACCGTTCTTGCCCTCGCTCTGTGCATTGGTGTCGGCGTTGGCGTTGCCACCACAGCCGGTGAGGGCGAGGGTGCCGACCACCAGGGCGGCGATGGCCCCCAGTACGCGCCGCGCTGTTATGTCCGGCGTTGTCACGGGCTGCTCCAGGTTCGTGTGATGTGCGTGATCCGCTCCGATGCGTGAACAAAGAGGGCCCCGACACCGGACGAGGTTCCGCGAGTTCCCCACGAACGCCATCGCGTGACAGAACCCGGACAATCAGAGGCGCGCTCGCACACGGCGGGACCGCTTTCTGGAACGCGTTGCTCTTCTCCTGGGGGCCCTCCCCTTCCCCCCCTTCCCCCCCTTCCCTCCCTCCCCTTCCCGGGCCGGGCCGGCGTTCCCCCGGGCCTGCCCTCCCCGCCGTCACCGCCCCCCGTACAACTCCCCGTACGACGGCCACTCCCCGGCCGCCCCCGTCACCGACTCCGCGGCGCGTACGGCTCGTACGATCGCGCGGGTCACCAGGTCCGCGCCCGCCGCGAGGAGGTCGTTCAGCGCGAGCGGGTTCTCGGCGTCGAGGGGGCGGGCTCCGGTTGCCAGCGTGAACACCGTGTCCCCGTCGTGGAGCAGATGCACCGGCCGTACAGCTCGCGCGATGCCGTCGTGCGCCGTACCGGCCAGCTTCTGCGCCTGCGCCTTGGAGAGTTCCGCGTCGGTGGCGACGACGGCGAGCGTGGTGTTGAGCGGGGGACTGGCGTACCTCGCCTGGGTCTCCGCGAGGCGCCGGCGCGCGGCCTCGTGCACGCGCGCTTCCGGATAGTCCACGCGCCCTTGGAACAACTCCCCGTACAGCACCCCCGTTTCGGGATCCATCACCGACCCCGCGGCATTGGCCACGACCAGCGCGGCCACCGTGACCCCCGAGTCGAGTACGACGCTCGCGGTACCGATCCCACCCTTCAACGCCCCGGTCGTGGCCCCCGTACCGGCACCCACGCACCCCTCCTCCACCCGCGCCCCGGCCGCACTCCCCGCGGCCGCCTCGACCGCGGCCCTGCCGGTGGCCGCGTCCGGCCGGGCCGAGAAGTCGCCGCCCCGCCCGAGGTCGAAGACGCAGGCGGCGGGGACCACCGGCACGACGTGCGCGGGATCCGGCCCGACGCGCACTCCCCGCCCCTGCGCCTCAAGCCACGCCATCACCCCGGACGCCGAGTCGAGCCCGTACGCGCTGCCGCCGGTCAGGACGATCGCGTCGACCCTCTGCACGAGGTTGCGCGGGTCGAGGGCGTCGGTCTCCTTGGTGCCGGGGCCGCCGCCGCGCACGTCCACGGCGGCCACGGCGCCTCCCTCCGGCGCGAGGACGACCGTGGTGCCGGTGAGCCAACCGTCGCCGATGCGCGTCGCATGGCCCACCCGCACACCGGCCACGTCCGTCAATGCGTCAACTGTCATGGGCTCAGTCTCGCCCGGCGCGGGGCGCGGGGCGCGGGGCGCGGGGGCGCGAGCGGCGTGGGGTGCGCGTATTCGGCGGACGGGCGCCCGGCGTCCGGGCGCTCCGGTCACACCTCCCGCGTCGCCCCGCGCTCCCCGGCGACCATGCGTGCCGTCAGCGTCACCCCGACCGCCACCGCCAGCGCGGACACGATGCCGGCGGCGAGTACCGCCCAGTCGCCCAGGAACGTGCAGAGGATGACCAGCAGGGCGGCGGTCGGCAGGACCAACTGCTGGGCCGTGCCCACCTTGTAGAAGCGCGCGTGCAGCAACCAGACCGTCAGCAGGAACAGCGCCGTCGGCAGGGTCACGGCCGCCGACGCGGCCAGCGTGGAGATGTGCGCCTCGCCGACCGCCTGCTCCACCGCCACCTCCAGGCCCGCGCCGATCGCGGCGGCCGACGCGAAGATCAGGTAGTGGCCGTAACCCCACAGGAAGGACTGCCGGTTGGAGCGCAGGTGCCCGTGGATGGGGACCACGAAGTAGATCCACCAGGCGGAGAAGATGATCAGCAAGCCACCCGTCGCGATGGGTAGCAACTCGCCCAGGGCGTCGTTCTCGTCGACGCCCGTCTTCACGGCCACGGTGGCCGAGGCGATGGTCTCGCCGAGCACGATGATCGTGAACAGCCCGTACCGCTCGGAGATGTGGTGCGGGTGCCAGGAGGTGGGGTGGTCCTTCTCCGCGTAGAGCGGTACGCACATCTCGAGGATCGCCATCACCAGGAAGACCCAGGCACGGCCGCCCTCGGGGAGGACCAGCAGCCCCAACCAGCCGATCTGGCACAGCAGTACACCGCCGGCGTACCGCAACGCCGTCGTTCGCTCCGCGCCCTCGCTCGACCACGCGACCCGCAGCCACTGCGCGCTCATGGCGACCCGCATGATCGCATAGCCCAGCCAGACGGCCAGGAACTCGTGGTCCTCGAACGCCCGCGACACCCCGGCCGCGAGCACGAGCACTCCGGCGATCTGGATCAGGGTGACGACCCGGTAGAGCACGTCGTCGTTGTCGTACGCCGACGCGAACCAGGTGAAGTTCATCCACGCCCACCAGATGGCGAAGAAGACCATCGCGTAGTTGAGGATCCCCTCGCCCGGATGTCCCTCGGCCACGGAGTGCACCAGCTGGATACCCGCCTGGGCGACGGCCACCACGAAGCACAGGTCGAAGAAGAGCTCCAGTGGTGAGGCGACGCGGTGTGCCTCGTCCCGGCCTCGGGCCGTGATCCTGCGCAGGGGTCTGTGGCGTGCGGGCTCGCCGGAGGGCGCCGACGACGGAGTCGAACTGCTCGTCATGGGTCCAGCACACCAGATAATCCGCGGAAATTCTTGTGAAAGCATTCACAAGCGCGCGGGGGTCGTACCCTGGAGGCATGACCCCCGCCCCCGCCCCCGACCCCGCCGCCTCGAAGCCCAGCGCCGCAAAGCCCAGCGACTCCACGGCCGGCGACTCGAAGCCCGCCGCCTCAGAGCCGCGCAAGCCGAGGCCCTCGCTGATCTTCGACGACCCGCTGGACCAGCAGTCCTCGGACGACACGGACCGCGGGTGGGGCGAGCGTCCCGGCGGCGACGGCGGCAGCGTGGCGGACCTGAAGCGCTTCCTCGACGAGAAGCCGCCCCACCACATCTGAACCGCGCCGACCGCCCCCGTCACTGCTGCTTGCGCTACCGCTGCTGTTCGCCGTTCCCGGAGCCGCGCTGCGCGACCAGGGAGTCGCGGATCTCCTTGAGCACCTCCAGCTCGGTCAGCTCGATGACCTCGTGCGTGCCCTCCTTCGCCTTGTTCCGGGCCGCCTGCCGTGCCAGGTACTTCGACATCGGCAGGACCATCAGGAAGTAGACGACGGCCGCCGTGATCACGAAGGTCAGCGTGGCGCCGAGGACCGAACCCCACATGAGCTGGATGCCCTGGTCGCCCGAGCAACTGTCGCTCAGGCACGAGCTGTAGCTGTCGAGGTTCTTGGTGCCGATCGCCCCGACGAGCGGGTTGATGAGTCCCTTCACCACCGCGTTCACGATGTTGGTGAACGCGGCGCCGATGACCACCGCCACCGCCAGGTCGACGACGTTCCCGCGTGTCAGGAAGGCTTTGAAGCCCTGCCAGACACTCGGATCCTTCTTCTCGCTCACCGCGGGGCCTCTTCTCGCATGCGCCGGTTGTGGAACAAACAGCTCCGCAACCTACGTCAGGGCAAGGTCGTCCTGTCCAATTGGGTAGCTCGAACGTGGGACTTGACAAGCGAGGGCGCAGAAAACGGACGCCGTGTACCACCCGGTTCAGCACAACGTCACCGCCAACCGTGCCGTCGCCCCGGCGCCGGCCAGCCGCGCCGCGAGTGAGCGCGGAACCGACAGCACGACCAGCGCCCCGCTGTCGACCGAACTGTCCAGGGGCTCAGGCACCTTGGTCACCCGCGCCCCGCGTGCGACCACGCGCGCGTCACCGCCCGTCGCCGTCTCCCGCGCGGCGATGACGTCGACCCGGTCGCCGGGCCGCAGCAGCCGGACCGTGGCGCCGTCGGTGATCCGCACCGGCGCCGCCACCATCTCGACGGCACGGTGGTGCCGTACGGGATCCGCCACCGGATGCCCACGCGCCCGGTCCGTGTGCTGGGGTCCCGCCGCCACCAGTGCGGCCGCTGTCACGGCCAGGCCCGCGGCCAGGGCCCGCCGTCGATGCCGTACCAGCCGCCGCAGTTGATACCGCCCGCCGCGCACCCGGACGGGAGCGAAGTGCGGTACCTCGCACGTGGCGGGAGCTTCGGTGCCGGGCGGGCGCTGGGCCCAACGCGGGGGAGCGGGAGAGGAGAGGACGGGAGGGTTCGGAAAGGTCATGTGGGTCACCACCTGCGTCGAGGGATCGGCTTGCGAACCCACGATGGGGCTTTTCGCCGAAGCTCGCCGAGGCCGGTGGACGACCGACGGGTTGTGGACAACTCCCTCACCCGAACGGGACGTTCCGATACCGCCGGCCGTCCACAGTCCTCTGCGCCCGCCTGGCTGCGAAAGCACGAAGCCTGCCGCGGCAGCGCCCACCCTGCTATGGCAGCGCCCACCCTGCTATGGCAGCGCGAACCCCGCTACGGCAGCGCGAACCCCGGATCCATCCCGCCAAGTGCCGTCGCGCACAGGCAGTCCCGCTCCTCCGTGGCGGGCAGGCCGGCCACCGCGTCGAACAGCACACCGCGCAGCCGGTCCACATTCGCCGCGAACACCCGCAGCACCTCGTCGTGCGAGACGCCCTCGCCGGTCTCGGCGCCCGCGTCGAGGTCGGTGACCAGGGTCAACGACGTGTAGCAGAGCTCCAGTTCACGGGCGAGGGACGCTTCCGGGTGGCCGGTCATGCCCACGATCGACCAGCCCTGCGCCTGGTGCCACAGCGACTCGGCGCGGGTCGAGAAGCGCGGCCCCTCGATCACGACCAGTGTGCCGCCGTCGACCGCCTCCCACTCCTGTCCGCGCGCGGCCTTGAGCGCGGCGGCGCGGCCCGTGGGGCAGTACGGGTCGGCCAGGGACACGTGCACGACGTTCGGCACCTTGCCGTCTGGCAGCGGCAGTCCGTCGAAGTACGTCCCGACCCGGGACTTCGTACGGTCGACCAGCTGGTCCGGCACGAGCAGCGTGCCCGGTCCGTACTCGGGGCGCAGGCCGCCCACCGCGCACGGGCCGAGGACCTGGCGCACCCCGACCGACCGCAACGCCCACAGGTTGGCCCGGTAGTTGATGCGGTGCGGGGGCAGATGGTGGCCGCGTCCGTGCCGGGGCAGGAAGGCGACCCGGCGGCCGGCGATCTCGCCGAGGAAGAGGGAGTCGCTGGGTGGCCCGTACGGGGTGTCCACCTGTACCTCGGTCACGTCTTCCAGGAACGAGTAGAAGCCCGAACCGCCGATTACACCGATCTCTGCGTTCGCCATGACCAGCACGGTAACCGGCCCCGGCGGCGAGGGACGAAGCGCTCCGGGAACACCTCCGGAAACACCTTCGGGAACACCGAAGACCCTGCCGTCCTACGACGACAGGGTCCCGTGCGCGAGTCCTTAAGCGGCGGAGCTGCTGCTGGAGGAGGAGCCGGTGCTCGACGACTTCGACTTCGAGTCCGAGGAGGACGAAGACGAGGACGATGAGGACGACGAGTCGCTCGAAGAGGACGACGACGTCGACTTGGACGACGAGCCCGACGACGCCGGGGCGCTGCTCGAAGAGGAGCCGCGGCTGTCGTTGCGGTAGAAACCGGAGCCCTTGAAGACAATGCCGACCGCGGAGAACACCTTCTTCAGGCGGCCACCGCAATTAGGGCACTCGGTAAGGGCGTCATCAGTGAACTTCTGCACCGCCTCAAGGCCCTCGCCGCACTCGGTGCACTGGTACTGGTAAGTGGGCACTGTCTTCCTCCTGGCACTCTCACTCAGTGAGTGCTAACGACGGTCCATAGTGACGTATTCCTGAGGATCAGTCCACCGTCACCGGCACGCGGTGACCGACGCCACGTGCCACGGTCCGGCTGCGGGGCCGCACCGCGAGGCGTGAGCGGAGGGTCAGGAGAGTCGCCAGGGCCAGTATCGTGCCCGCCGCCGGCACCAAGAACCCGGCGCCCGTCCAGAAGCGGTCCTCCAGCTGTCCGGCGATGGTGACGGCGGCCGCCTGACCGAGTGCGACCGCGCCCGTCAGCCAGGTGAACGCCTCGGTGCGCGCGCCCGCCGGGACCAGGCCCTCGACGAGCGTGTAGCCGGTGATCAGCGCCGGCGCGATGCACATGCCGACGAGCAGGCCGAGGCCGGCCAGGAAGAGCACCGAGTGCGCGGCCCACAGTCCGGAGGCCGCGAGCGCGAGGGCGCCGTAGCCGACGACCAGGCGCCGCTGCGGGGCCGTCTTCCACACGATCGCGCCGCAGACGATGCCGGAGAGCATGTTGCCCGCCGCGAAGACGCCGTACAGGACGCCGTTGAGCCCGGGTTCGCCGATCGACTCGGTGAACGCGGCCAGGGAAACCTGCATACCGCCGAAGACGGAGCCGATGCCCAGGAAAGTCACGATCAGAACGCGCACACCGGGGATGCTCAGCGCGGAAACGTGCTCCACGCGTGCGTGCCCGCGCGCCGCGACCGTGGGCTGGGTGCTCTTCTGCGCCGCGAACAGCAGTCCGCCGATCAGCGTCAGTGCCGCTTCCGTCACCAGGCCGGCGGCCGGGTCGACGGTCGTGCACAGGGCGGTGGCGAGCAGGGGGCCGAAGACGAAGGTGAGTTCGTCGGTGACCGACTCGAAGGCGGCGGCGGTGGTCAGCAGGGGTGAGTCCTGGAGCTTCACGCCCCAGCGGGCGCGCACCATGGGGCCGATCTGCGGCACCGAGGCGCCCGTGGGCACGGCGGCGACGAACAGCGCCCACAGCGGCGCGTGGGCCAGCGCGAGCGCGGTCAGGGTCAGGCCCGACAGGGTGTGCACCAGTACGCCGGGGAGCAGCACCGTGCGTTGCCCGTAGCGGTCGGCGAGGCGGCCGCTGTAGGGCGCGAACAGGGCCATCGAGACGCCCGTGACGGCCGCCGCGGCGCCCGCCGCGCCGTACGAGCCGGTGGTGTGCTGCACGAGCAGCACGATGGAGATGGTGAGCATCGCGAACGGCTGGCGTGCCGCGAAGCCGGGGAGCAGGAAGGTCCAGGCGCCGCGGGTGCGCAGCAGCTGTCCGTATCCCGGGCGGGTGGGAGCCGGCGAGTTCTCCGACGGCTCGGTGGTGACCGTGGATGCCACGGCCCGTGCCTTTCTGCCGCCTGGTAGCGCGCCCGTGCGGGGGCGCCGAGAGCTGTCCTCTTGCGCGGAACTGCGGTAGATGCCGGAGCCCGCTGTCTCCGCTGGGGAGAGCGTTCCGACCGCCATACGGTCGCGCCAGCTCTGCGTCAGGCAGAGTTGGTTCGATCAAAGTCTGCCTTCATCCTACAGGGATCAAGGGGTGGTGCTCCTGTGAAAGCGAGCACCATGCGGGCGTGCACCTGCGATTGCCGCTCGTGTGAACCGTATGAAACACACCCTTAACGACCCGGCGGGCGCGTCGGCTTCCCGTCCTCGGCCTCACCGCCCCGCGTCCGCCCCGTCCGTTCCCAGCCAGTCGGCCAGCTTGCCGCCGTGGCCCACGGCGCGCAGGCGTCGTTCCGCCGCGTCCCGGACGGGGTCGGTGGCGACGACGAGGAGTTCGTCGCCGTGCCGCAGGACCGTGGTCGGCAGCGGGACAAACGATTTTCCCTCGCGGACGACAAGGGTGACGGCGGCTCCTGCGGGCAGCCGCAGCTCGGCCACCTCGACGCCGTGCATCTTGGAGCCGTCGGGAATGGCGACCGACAAGAGATGGCCGCGCAGCCGCTCCAGGGGTGCCGACTCGATGCCGAGGTCGGCGGCCTCCGCCTCCCCGCCCAGGCTCAGCTTGCGGGCCAGCCAGGGCAGGGTCGGGCCCTGGATCAGGGTGTAGACGACGACCAGGACGAAGACGATGTTGAAGATGCGGCGGCTGGCGTCGACGCCCTCCACCATGGGGATCGTCGCCAGGATGATGGGCACGGCGCCGCGCAGGCCGGCCCAGGACATGAGGGTCTGCTCCTGCCAGGGCACACGGAACGGCGTCAGGCAGACCACCACGCTCAAGGGCCGGGCCACCATCGTGAGCACCATGCCGATGACGAGGGCGGGCCAGATGTCGTCGCCGAGTTCGTGCGGGGTGACCAGGAGGCCGAGCAGCACGAACATGCCGATCTGGGCGATCCAGCCGAGCCCGTCGGCGAACCCGCGCGTGGCGGGCCAGTGCGGCAGCTTGGCGTTGCCCATCACCATCGAGGCGAGGTAGACGCCCAGGAAGCCGCTGCCGTGCGCCAGCGCGCCGCCCGCGTACGCGGTGACGGCGATCGCCATCACGGCGATCGGGTAGAGGCCGGAGGCGGGCAGGGCGACGTGCCGCAGGCCCCAGGAGCCCAGCCATCCCACCGCGAGGCCGATGGCGGCGCCGATGGCCAGCTCCAGCGCTATCTCGCCGATCAGCGCGTACCAGTGGTCGACCGGGCCCGCCGTGGAGAAGGCGACGACCAGGATGACGACAGGGGCGTCGTTGAAGCCGGACTCGGCCTCCAGAGTGCCCGTCACGCGCGTGGGGAGCGGGATCTTCCGCAGCACCGAGAAGACGGCCGCCGCGTCCGTCGAGGAGACCACCGCGCCGACGATGAGCGCCTGGCGCCATTCGAGCCCGATCAGGTAGTGCGCGGCCGACGCCGTGACCCCGACGCTCACCGCGACACCGACCAGGGCCAGCGCGGAGGCGGCCGGCAGGGCCGGCCTGATCTCCTTCCACTTCGTGCCAAGACCGCCCTCGGCGAGGATCACGACCAGGGCCGCGTATCCGATGACCTGGGTCAGTTCGGCGTTGTCGAAGCGGATGTCGCCGACGCCGTCCTGTCCCATGGCGACGCCGATCCCCAGGTACACGAGCAGGCTGGGGAGTCCGCTGCGCGAGGAGACCCGGACCGCGGCCACGGCTACGAGCAGGACGAGCGAGCAGACGAACAGGAGCTGGTTGAGGTGGTGGACAGTCAGCGGCCGTTCCCTTCCCTGGCTCACGCGCATCCCGCGCGGGAGCTCACGTACATAGGACACGAGCCCATGGAGCTCCGCATCCAGGTACTTCGTTACCTTACCTAACTCTTGACGATTTCTTGACGCTGGCCGAGGCATGATCGAACGCCCGTCCGCGCTCGTTGCGGACACCGCGTCAAGGGGCTGTGGGCCCTGCGCCTATGGTTGCTCCAGCGCCCAGTCACATGGACCAGCCCGCCTGCCGCTCGCGGAAGGACAGCAAGGACAGCGATGCCCCCCAACACCACCGCCTCAACGGGTCGCAAGGCCCGCAAGTCCGGCAGGAAGAAGGGGCGCAAAGCCCGCCTTGTCGTCCTCGTCCTGGTGCTGGCCATCATCGGAGGCGTCGCCTACGGGGCGTACTGGTCCATCAGTACCGTCCGTGCGTCCTTCCCGCAGACGAAGGGCTCCATCACGCTCGACGGTCTGTCAGGACCCGTCGACGTCAAGCGCGACGGCTACGGCATCCCGCAGATCTACGCCTCCTCCGACGAGGACCTGTTCATGGCGCAGGGCTACGTCCAGGCGCAGGATCGGTTCTACGAGATGGACGTGCGCCGGCACATGACCTCCGGGCGCCTGTCGGAGATGTTCGGCAAGGACCAGGTCAAGGACGACGAGTTCCTGCGCACCATGGGCTGGGACCGGGTCGCCAAGGAGGAGTACGACACCAAGCTGTCGGCCTCCACCAAGAAGTACCTCCAGGCCTACTCCAAGGGAGTCAACGCCTACCTCAAGGGCAAGGACGGCAAGGACATCTCCCTGGAGTACGCCGCCCTGGGCTTCGTCAACGACTACAAGCCCGAGCAGTGGACCCCGGTGGACTCCGTGGCGTGGCTGAAGGCGATGGCCTGGGACCTGCGCGGCAACATGGACGACGAGATCGACCGCGCCCTGATGACCAGTCGGCTCGGCCCCAAGCAGATCAAGGACCTGTACCCGGAGTACCCGTACAGCCGCAACCAGGCGATCGTCCAGGAGGGCCAGTACGACGAGCTCACCCAGACGTTCGAGCAGGGCGACAGCTCGACCTCGGGGACGTCCACGAGCGGCACGACGGGCTCGTCCACGTCGACGGCGGGTTCGGCCCTGGAGAGCCAGCTCTCGGGCCTCTACGACGTCCTGGACGACGTCCCCACGGCCGTCGGCGTGAACGGTCAGGGCATCGGCTCCAACTCGTGGGTGGTGGCCGGGAAGTACACCATCACCGGCAAGCCGCTGCTGGCCAACGACCCGCACCTGTCGGCCTCCCTGCCGTCCGTCTGGTACCAGATGGGCCTGCACTGCCGCACGGTCTCCGCCAAGTGCCAGTACGACGTGACCGGTTACACCTTCTCGGGCATGCCCGGCGTGGTCATCGGCCACAACCAGGACATCGCCTGGGGCATGACCAACTCGGGCGTCGACGTCACCGACCTCTACCTGGAGAAGCTCAGCGGCGACGGCTACCTGTACGACGGCACCGTCAAGCCCTTCAAGTCCCGTACGGAGACCATCAAGGTCGCCGGCGGCGACTCCAAGAAGATCGTCGTGCGCGAGACGAACAACGGGCCCCTGCTGTCCGACCGCGACGACGAACTGGTGAAGGTCGGCAAGAAGGCCACCGTCGACACGGCCGCGCCCGACAGAGGCGACGGCTACGGCATCGCGCTGCGCTGGACCGCGCTGGACGCGGGCACCACCATGGACGCCGTCTTCGCCATCGACAAGGCGTCCAACTGGACCGAGTTCCGCTCGGCGGCCGCCAAGTTCGACGTGCCCTCGCAGAACCTCGTCTACGCCGACACCGACAACCACATCGGGTACACGCTGCCCGGACGCATCCCCATCCGCGCGAAGGGCGACGACGGCTCGATCCCCGCGCCGGGCTGGGACTCCAAGTACCGGTGGACCGGCTTCATCAAGCAGGGCGAGCTGCCCTACGAGTTCGACCCGGAGCGCGGCTACATCGTCACCGCCAACCAGGCCGTCATCGACCCGGACAAGTATCCCTACACGCTCACCACGGACTGGGGCTACGGCACCCGCAGCCAGCGCATCACCGACCTGATCCAGTCGAAGATCAAGGACGGCGGCAAGATCTCCACCGACGACATGCGCCAGATGCAGCTGGACAACAGCAGCGAGATCGCCAAGCTGCTCGTGCCCAAGCTGCTGAAGATCGACGTCGACGACAAGGACGTCCGCGAGGCGCAGGAGCTGCTGGAGGGCTGGGACTACACCCAGGACGCCGACTCGGCCGCGGCCGCCTACTTCAACTCGGTCTGGCGCAACATCCTCAAGCTCGCCTTCGGCAACAAACTGCCCAAGGAACTGCGCGTCGAGGGCCAGTGCCTGTGGGTCGACCCCGTCAACGACACCGGGCCCGTGGACGACACCCAGAAGGTCCGCGAGTGCGGCCAGCGCGACGCCGACCAGGCGCAACCCGACGGCGGCGACCGCTGGTTCGAGGTCGTGCGCAACCTCATGAACGACCCCAAGAGCGACTGGTGGACCACGCCCAAGGCGGGTACCCGACCCGGCGCGACCAACAACCGCGACGAACTGTTCAAGCGCGCCCTGATCGACGCCCGCTGGGAGCTGACCTCCAAGCTCGGCAAGGACATCGACACCTGGAGCTGGGGCCGGCTGCACCGCCTGTTCCTGAAGAACCAGACCCTCGGCACCGACGGCCCCGGCGTCGTGCAGTACATCCTCAACCGCGGCCCCTGGAAGCTCGGCGGCGGCGAGGCGACCGTCAACGCCACCGGGTGGAACGCCGCAGGCGGTTACGGCGTCGTGTGGGTGCCGTCGATGCGCATGGTGGTCAACCTTGACGACCTCGACAAGTCAAAGTGGATCAATCTCACCGGCGCCTCCGGGCACGCCTTCAGCGCGCACTACACCGACCAGACGAGCAAGTGGGTCGACGGCGAACTACTGCCGTGGTCCTTCTCGGACAAGGCGGTCGACGACAGCACGAGCGACACGCTGGTCCTGAAACCGTGAGCCGCGGGTGAGCCGCCGCCGGTGAGCGGCAACGACCTCGAAGGGCCCTCCACGCACGCGTGGAGGGCCCTTCGACGCATCCGCGGGACATCACCCGCCTCACCCGCCGTCGCGGAAGCGGTGCACCGCCGACGGCGTCACCGCGGCCTGCACGGGCCGGTCGTGCGCCTCGGCCGGAACCCGCTCGACGACCTCCGCGTCGTAGAGGAGCACCACCAGCGCGGGACGGGCGTCCGCGCGCTCCAGGCGCGCGAGCACCCGGTCGTAGGACCCTCCGCCGCGCCCCAGCCGCATCCCGCGTGCGTCGACCGCGAGGCCGGGCAGCAGCACGACGTCCGCCTCGGTGACGGCCCGCGGGCCCAGGCGCGTGCCGGTGGGCTCGAACAGCGCCATCTTTCCGCCGTGTTGGACCCGGGCGAGGGAACCTTCACCGGCGTAGGAGCCCCAGTCCAGGTCGTTGTCCGGCAGGAGCGCGGGCAGCAGCACCCGCACGCCCCGCGCGTGCAGCGCGTCCAGCAGCGCGAGCGTTCCGGGTTCGCTGCCCACGGAGACGTACGCCGCCACCGTGCGCGCGTGCGCCAACTCGGGCAGTTCCAGCGCGCGTGCGGCCAACTCGCCCGCCGATTCCCGCACGTCATCCGCCGTCAACCTGTTTCTCACCGCGATGAACTCTCGCCGCAACGTTGGCTTGTCAGGCTCGGCCTCACGTCCGATGTGACTCACAGGTCGCACCCGTACCCTTCCTAATGCGCTCATATGAGAGCTAATTAACCGGAGCCACAGATTCTCTGCAAAGGCACCGGATAAGGTTGCGGACATGACTCAGTCGCACCCCAGGATCAGCAAGGCTGTCATTCCCGCAGCCGGCCTCGGCACCCGGTTCCTGCCGGCCACGAAGGCCACTCCCAAGGAGATGCTGCCCGTCGTCGACAAGCCGGCGATCCAGTACGTGGTCGAGGAGGCCGTGTCCGCGGGCCTCGACGACGTCCTCATGATTACGGGACGCAACAAGCGCCCCCTGGAGGACCACTTCGACCGCAACTACGAGCTGGAGTCAGCCCTTCAGAAGAAGGGTGACGCCAGCCGGCTGGCCAAGGTGCAGGAGTCCAGCGACCTCGCGACCATGCACTACGTGCGCCAGGGTGACCCCAAGGGTCTCGGTCACGCCGTGCTCTGCGCGGCCCCGCACGTCGGTCACGAGCCCTTCGCCGTCCTGCTCGGCGACGACCTGATCGACCCGCGCGACCCGCTGCTCGCGCGCATGGTCGCGGTCCAGGAGCAGCACGGCGGCAGCGTCATCGCCCTCATGGAGGTCGAGCCGGAGCAGATCCACCTCTACGGCTCCGCGGCCGTCGAGCCCACCGCGGACGGCGACGTCGTCAAGGTGACCGGCCTGGTCGAGAAGCCCGACCCGGTGGACGCCCCCTCGAACTACGCGGTCATCGGACGCTACGTCCTGGACCCGCACATCTTCGACATACTGCGCAAGACCGAGCCGGGCCGCGGCGGCGAGATCCAGCTCACCGACGCCCTCCAGCAGCTTGCCCAGGACGAGAAGGTCGGCGGTCCGGTGCACGGCGTCGTCTTCAAGGGCCGCCGCTATGACACCGGCGATCGCGGCGACTATCTGCGTGCCATTGTCAGACTCGCGTGCGAACGTGAAGATCTGGGCCCGGACTTCCGGACCTGGCTTCGCAGTTACGTAGCCGAGGAGATGTAGCGAGTTGAGCAGCGCCGCGCCCCGCACCGCCGGCCCGGACCACCTGTGGTCGGTGGAGGAACACCTGGAGGACATCCTCGCCACCGTCCGCCCCCTCGAACCCATCGAGCTGAACCTG
This sequence comes from Streptomyces sp. NPDC092369, assembly GCF_044755245.1. Taxonomy (NCBI): domain Bacteria; kingdom Bacillati; phylum Actinomycetota; class Actinomycetes; order Kitasatosporales; family Streptomycetaceae; genus Streptomyces; species Streptomyces sp. NPDC092369. Next base: position 227,123 of record NZ_JBIVQP010000006.1, on the reverse strand, counting down.
CTGGACGCCCAGGGCTGCGTCCTCGTCGAGGACATCACGGTGCCGCTCTCGCTGCCGCCGTTCGACAACAGCTCCATGGACGGGTACGCGGTACGGGTCGCGGATGTCGCGGGCGCGAGCGAGGAGTTCCCCGCCGTCCTGGAGGTCGTCGGCGATGTCGCGGCGGGCCAGGCCAATCTGCTCCACGTGGGCCCCGGCCAGGCCGCCCGCATCATGACCGGCGCCCCGCTGCCGCCCGGCGCCGAGACCGTCGTCCCCGTCGAGTGGACCGACGGAGGCCTCGGCGACGGACCGGTGACCGGGATGCGCGCCCGCAGCCTGGCCCCCGAGGCCGCCGAGGGCCACGTGCACGTGTACCGGCCGGCCGAGGCACGCGCGCACGTACGCGCGAAAGGCAGTGACGTGAAGGCCGGCGACCGCGCCCTGGAGGCGGGCACCGTCCTCGGTCCGCCGCAGATCGGCCTGCTCGCGGCGATCGGCCGCGGCACGGTACGCGTACGCCCGCGCCCGCGCGTGGTCGTCCTGTCCACCGGCAGCGAACTCGTCCAGCCCGACGAACAGCTGGGCAGCGGCCAGATCTACGACTCCAACAGCTTCGCCCTCACCGCGGCCGCCATCGACGCGGGCGCCATCGCCTACCGGGTGGGTGCCGTCGCCGACGACGCCGAGACACTGCGCGCCACCATCGACGACCAACTCGTCCGCGCCGACCTGCTCGTCACCACCGGCGGCGTCAGCGTCGGGGCGTACGACGTCGTCAAGGAGGCGCTGTCCTACGTCGGTGACGAGGACGCGGCGGGCAGCGGGATCGAGTTCCGCAAGCTCGCCATGCAGCCGGGCAAGCCCCAGGGCTTCGGCTCCATCGGCCCCGACCACACCCCGCTGCTCGCCCTGCCGGGCAACCCGGTGTCGTCGTACGTCTCCTTCGAGCTGTTCGCTCGGCCCGCGATCCGCGCGCTCATGGGGCTCGACGACATCCACCGGCCCAGGACCCGGGCCACCCTGACCGCCGCCAAGGCGCTGACCTCGCCGAAGGGGCGCCGGCAGTTCCTGCGGGCCGCGTACGCCGACGGCTCGGTCAGCCCGGTCGGCGGCGCCGGATCGCACCTGGTCGCGGCCCTCGCGCACGCCGACGCGCTGATCGTCGTACCCGAGGACGTGGAGTTGGTCGAGCCCGGCACCGAGGTCGAGGTCGTCCTGCTCGGCTGAGCCCACGCGTGCGTGCCGGTCGATGAGGCCGTGCTGGTCCGTTGCCCGCGCCGACTTGGCGGTACCGTGTCGCGCACAACAGGCCCGCGCGCCGCATCGCGACGGGCCCGGACCGGGAGCGCCACACGCCATGAGCACGCAGGACCGTCTGACCCACATCGACGACGCGGGTGCCGCCCGCATGGTCGACGTCTCCGGGAAGGACGTGACCGCCCGGACCGCCCGTGCCAGCGGTCGCGTCCTCGTCTCGCCCCGCGTGATCGAGCTGCTGCGCGGTGAGGGCGTTCCGAAAGGCGACGCGCTGGCCACCGCGCGCATCGCGGGCATCATGGGCGCCAAGCGCACGCCGGACCTCATCCCGCTGTGCCACCCGTTGTCGGTGTCCGGTGTGAAACTGGATCTGTCGGTCGCGGACGACGCCGTGGAGATCTGGGCCACCGTGAAGACCACGGACCGCACGGGCGTCGAGATGGAGGCGCTCACCGCGGTCTCCGTCGCCGCGCTCACCGTGATCGACATGGTCAAGGCGGTCGACAAGGGAGCGGTCATCACGGACGTGCGCGTGGAGGAGAAGACGGGCGGCAAGTCGGGCGACTGGAGCCGGTCATGAGCGTTGACGCGCCCATAGGCGGTGCCCTTGCCGCGCCCTACAGTGCCCTTGTCGTCACGGCCTCCAACCGGGCCGCGGCCGGTGTGTACGAGGACAAGGGCGGCCCACTGATCGCCGAGGGGCTCACGGGGTTCGGGTTCGCCGTGGACGGGCCGCAGGTCGTCCAAGACGGCGACCCCGTGGAGGCCGCGCTGCGGGCGGGCGTCGAGGCCGGTTTCGATGTGATCGTCACCACCGGCGGCACCGGCGTCTCGCCCACCGACCGCACGCCGGAGGCGACCCGCCGAGTGATCGACTACGAGGTGCCGGGCATCGCCGAGGCCGTCCGGGCGTTCGGACGGGAGAAGGTACCGACCGCCGCGCTCTCCCGGGGACTGGCCGGAGTCGCGGGGCGGACACTGATCGTCAACCTGCCGGGTTCCACCGGCGGGGTGAAGGACGGGCTTGCGGTCCTTCAACCCCTGCTGGTGCACGCCGTCGACCAGATCCGGGGCGGCGACCACCAAAGACCCGGCGTCACCAGTGGGGGTGCGAGCTGAACAGCCCATCCTGGCCCGCCGTGCTGGCGGACGGCGACATCGTCCTGAGGCCGATAAAACTGCGCGACCAGCGAGCCTGGCGCGAGGTCAACCGGCGCAACCGGGACTGGCTGCGCCCCTGGGAGGCGACCATTCCGCCGCCCACGCCCAGCGGGCCGATCGCGCACCGGCCGACCTACCGGCAGATGGTCCGGCATCTGCGCTCCGAGGCGAACTCGGGGCGGATGCTGCCGTTCGTCATCGAGTACCAGGGGCACCTGGTCGGGCAGTTGACGGTCGCCGGGATCACCTGGGGCTCGATGTGCTCGGGCCACGTCGGCTACTGGGTGGACGAATCGGTGGCCGGGCGCGGAGTGATGCCGACGTCCGTGGCACTCGTCGTGGACCACTGTTTCCGTACCGTCGGTCTGCACCGCATCGAGGTCTGCATTCGCCCCGAGAACGGACCCAGCCGACGGGTCGTGGAGAAACTCGGATTCCGCGAGGAGGGGCTCAGGCCGCGTTATCTCCACATCGACGGAGCCTGGCGCGACCATCTCGTCTTCGCGCTCACGGCGGAAGAGGTCCCCGACGGGTTGCTGAACCGCTGGCAGCGGGCACGCTCTCAGCGGACGTCGCACGACACCTCCTCGAACACCCCGCGGAACCCCCAGAACACACCGGGGAATCCCGGATAGGCCCGGAAATTGAATAAGTGTTCGAAATTGATCGCCCGGCGACCGTCTGAAGGCATTAATTTCGCGCCCTCGGTGGGCTGCTGATCGCATCGGTCACAAAAAAAGTTCGAAATATCAGCCAGATCGTGCGACACACCGGCTCAATTGGCAGATGGCCTCACGCAAACCCCTCTACCGTGTGAGGCGTGAGCAGCAGCGGCCTCATCTACGCAGTCATTGTCGGGGCCTGGGCCGCCTACTTGGTGCCGATGTGGCTCCGTAGGCAGGACGAGCTGAACGAGGCCCGTCCGACGGAACGCTTCAGCACAGCCATCCGGTTGCTGTCCGGACGGGCGGGCATGGAGCGCCGGTACGCCAAGGACCTGCGCGCGCGCTCCACCGAGGAGGGGGAGCACAGCGCCGACGTTCCGGACGTCGTCACCGACTCGGTGGACGTCCGGGCCTTCGCCATGCCTCCGGCGCGCGCCCAGGTGCGCGCGGACGTGAAGGCGCCGGCGGCGGGCACCGGGTCGGCACAGGCGCCCGGTTCCAAGCCCGCCCGTACCTCCGGTCCGCCGGCATCCGGTCCCGCCCAGGCGCGCGCGTCCCATTCCGCTTCCGCGCCGGCGCCCGAATCCGGCTCCGCGCCGGCGCGCAAGCGCGTCCCGGCCGCCCGGCGCTCGCCAGCGGCCGAGGCGGCCGCCGCGCGCGCCCGGCGTACGAAGGTGCTCGCGCGCCGTCGACGTACCACGGTGATGCTCTTCCTCGCCTTCACGATGGGCACGATCGTCGCGGCCGTCGGGGGACTGGCGTTCCTGTGGGCGCCGGGTGTGCCCGCGATACTGCTGAGCGGCTACATCGTGTACCTGCGCTCCCAGGAGCAGCGCCGGTTCACCTACCAGATGGACCGGCGCCGGGCCGAGGCCGCCGCGCAGCGGCTGCGGGAGCGCCAGCGCCAGCCGCGCCGGCGGGCCACCGCGGATGCCGAGGCCGAGTCGCCGGAGGGTGCGCCAGAGCAGGAGCTGGACCCGGGGCTGTCGGCGCTCGCCGCCGACCGTCGCGCCCTCGTCGAGCAGACCGACCACGCCGAGTGGGTCGACCAGCAGCGCGAGCGCCAGCGGCGGCCCGGACACGGCGACAGCTGGGACCCGGTGCCGGTGCCGCTGCCGACGTACGTGACCGCGCCGGTCGCTCCGCGGGCCACCTCGGACGTGGACCTGGGTGCGCCGGACGCGTGGAGCTCGGCACGGTCGAGTTCGGTCGCCGGGGGCCAGGAGGCGGAGGCCGGTTCCGGCGCCGAGCCCGGCGCGGACGCTCGCATGGATCCCGCCGACGACCAGGCGGAGACGGATTCCGACGACGAGGGCCGCAGCGACGCCCGCCGGGCCGCGTCCGCGAGGCGTGCGCGGGAGCGGGGGCGTACGCCGCTGTTCGATCAGTACGAGGACGGGGAGCGGCCCCGCGCCGCCAACGAATAGGCCGGCTCCGGGCGCTCGCCCTGCACGCCTCCCCCCGTCCCCCACCTGTGCCGCGGCCGTCCGCCGGGGCCCGGGAACGGATTTCCAAGCACGCGGACCGGGATGCTAGAGTTTCACTCGTTGCAAGGGCCTGTGGCGCAGTCTGGTAGCGCACCTCGTTCGCATCGAGGGGGTCTGGGGTTCAAATCCCCACAGGTCCACCGCAACAACTGGTCAGGGAAACCTGGGGCAGTTGATGAGATCCCGTCCGATCGGAAGATCGGGCGGGATCTTTGTTGTGCTGACCTGTTGTCAGGTGCCGGTGTGGGTGTGAGCGCGGGCCCGGCGGTGCAGGGCGAGAGTCGTCGGGATCAGGGTCGCGATGACGGCCACGGCGGCGCAGGACGTCGTGGTCAGGGCGAGGGCCGGCCACGGGAGTCGGAGTGGGGTCCGGATCGACTGGCGGGCCAGGGCCGTCCACATGCCGAGCAGGTTGAGGGTGGCGACCAGGAGGCCCAGGAATGACCCGAGTGCCACCGTTGTCAGGGACTCCGCTGTGATCAGGCGTAGGAGCTGGCCTCTCGTGGCGCCCGTCAGGCGGAGGGTCTCCAGGTCGCGCAGTCGGTCGGAAGCCGCCATGACCAGGGTGTTGGCGAGGGAGATGCCGGTGTAGAGGAGGGCGATGCCGAGGACGAGGAGGAAGCCGAGGCGGGTCGTGCGGTCCGTTCCGGTGCCCAGGCCGCCCGAGGGGGAGGGGGCTGTGTGTCGTAGCCACCCCGCCTTTGTGAGGATCCCGGCTCCCGTGCCGCGCAGCGCTCGCCGCAACCCTGCCGACACCTCGCTCGTCGTCCCGCCCTCCCGCACCTTCACCTCGACCCGGTCGACAGGGGCGCGCGGGGCGTTGGCCGGGGTCACGTAGGCGCCGTTGTCGCCCGTGCCGACCGGCATCACGGCCGCGATGCGCAGGGATCTGCGGGTGCCGTCGCCCAGCCAGACGGTCACGTGCCGGCCCACGGTGTGCCTGGCCCACTCCTCGTTCACGATGATCGAGTCGTCGTCGAGGTCGGTGACGCGGCCGGCGGTCAGTGGCAGGCGCACGGTCGCCGCGAGGGCGTGCGGATCGGCCGCGCGCGCCTGCGACGTGAGCAGGGCGACCCCGTCCTCCAGGTAGTGGACGGCGGTCGTCGCCGTGGGGGAGACGACCGACTCGGGGACCGCGCGCAGGCGGCGCAGGGTCGTCGGGGTGAAGCCGGTTCCGGACGGTGAGGTGAGGATGAAGTCGGCTGTGGTGCGGTCGCTTGCCTCTGTCGCCCGCGCGCCCGCCAGCGTCGCGGTGGCGCCCAGCAGGGAACCGGTCAGGGCCACCGTCACCAGGACAGGGGCCGCGACGGCGGCGGTACGGCGGACACCGGCGGCGGCGTTCTCCCGCACCAGCATGCCGACCGCGCCGGGCAGCCGGACGACCAGCCGGACCAGCGGGCGCACCACCGCGGGTGACAGCAACGCCACCGCCGTGATCAGCAGCATCGGGCGGCTGACGTACGTCTTGCGGTGCAGCAGGTCACCCGGGTCGGTCAGCAGGGCGAACGTCTGCAGGGCGACGGCCGCGACCAGCAGGGCCGTACCGGACAGGAGACGGCCCCCGGTCAGGGGCGCAGTGTCCACCGACGCCTCCCGCAGCGCGTCCGCCGGGCTGGTCAGGCCCGCCCGGCGGGACGCGGCCAGCACTCCGCACAGGGACACCAACAGGCCTGTCCAGAAGGCCAGTTGGTACGGCCAGAGGTGGTCGCCGATCGTGAACCACGCCGGTGCGAGACCGTCGTCGACCACCCGGGATGTCAGATAGGGGGCGGCGTACGCCCCCAGCGCGCAACCCGCGGTCGAGGCCGCCACGCCGATCAGCAGCGCCTCCGCGCAGACCGTCCGGCGGAGTTGGGACGGGGTCGCGCCGGCCAGGCGCAGCAGTCCGAACTCCCGGCGGCGCTGGGCGACCGCGAAGGCGAAAGTGGACGCCACGACGAACACCGACACGAACGCCGTGACCCCGCCGGCCGTGCCGAACAGGGCGTTCAGCGCGGTGAGGGCCTCGGCGTCACGGTCGGGATCGGCGTCCGCGAAGCGCCGCGCGTCACCGGTGAGCACGCCCGCACCGGCCACCACCCGCCGTACCGCCCCCGCGTCGGCGTCCACGACGAGCTGCGTACTCACCGGCGAGAGGAGCGCGGCCCGGGCGTCGGTGTAGAAGAGGGCGTTCTCGAAGGGGGCGCCGACCGTGCCGTCCACGCCGACCGTGCCGACCACCTGGACCCGCCCGAAAGCGGTCCGCAGGTGTCGGCCGACCTTCGTCCAACTCCCGGTCGCCACCACCTCGTCGGCGGTACGCGGCGCGCGGCCCGCGGTGAGTCCGTACGGGGCGTAGGCCGCCGTCGACCACGGGTGGCCGACGAGGTCGCGCGGACCGCCCTCGGTGGGTACGGCGAAGGCGCGGTCCTCGGTGACCTTGCCCAGCCGCCGCAGGGCGGCGATCGTTCGCGCGGGGATCGGGCTCGGTTGGGCGAGCCGCTCGGTGCGGACGCCGTTCGGGGTGGGGACGCGGAGGGTGTCCCGGCCCTTCACCACCACCTCGGCCGCCGCGAACCGTTCCGGACGGCGCTCGGGAGCGTCCAGGGAGGCGGCGAGGGCCTGGCCCATGACGGCGATCAGAGCGACCCCGAGCGCGAGGGCGACGAAGCTGCCGACGAACGTGGCCCAACGCGTGCGCAGGGTCTGGACGGTGACCGTCAGCACGGCACGGCCTCCAGCGTCGTCATGCGGGCCGCGATGTCGGCCGCGGGGGCGCCCGCCAGTTCGCCGTGCACGCGGCCGTCGACCAGGAAGACCACGCGGTCGGCGTACGACGCGGCGAGCGGGTCGTGGGTGACCATCACGATCGCGCGCGCCTCCGTGTCGACCATCGCGCGCAGGAGGGCGAGTACGTCCCTGCCGTTGCGTGAGTCGAGGGCGCCGGTCGGCTCGTCGGCGAACAGGACCTCGGGGCGGGTGATCAGGGCGCGGGCGAGGGCGACGCGCTGCTGCTGGCCGCCGGAGAGTTCACCGGGGCGGTGCCGGGCGCGGTCGGCGAGGCCGACGCGGGCCAGGGCCGCCCGTACCTCCGACCTCGGCACGCGCCGGCCGGCCAGGCGCGGCGGGAGGGCCACGTTCTGTTCCGCGGTCAGGGACGGGAGGAGGTTGAAGTCCTGGAAGACGAAGCCGACGCGGGCGCGGCGCAGGAGGGTGAGCCGGTGCTCGGTCAACGTCGTCAGCTCCGTCCCGCCGATCCGGACCGAGCCCGAGGTGGGGCGGTCAAGACCCGCCGCGCACTGCAACAACGTGGACTTGCCCGAACCGGACGGGCCCATCACAGCGGTGAAAGTGCCCTGCCCGAAGGTGAGCGACACGTCGTCCAGGGCGGCGACTTGGCTGTCGCCGACCCCGAACTCCCTGCTCACACCGCGTAGTTCGATCGCGTTGGACCCCATCCGACCCTCTTCCCGTACGTCCCTCATCGGCAACCGGCACCAGCGAACCGCGGGACGGGCCGGTCGATCAGTGCGGCAGGGACGAGACTTGGGGTAGGGCCAGGCATACCCCCGAAGCTCGCCCGGGGCGGATGGTCCCCGGCGCGGGCTGCTCCTACGGTGATCTCCATGACTGATCGGCGAGAGGGATGACCGTGTGGCGGGCGCTCCGGGAGCGCGGATACCTGTGGTCGGCGTGGCCGTGGCGGGCGTTGGCCTACCTGGGCAGCGGGGCGCTGTTCGGGATGGTCGTCCTCGTGGTGATCGGCTGCGGCGCCGTGCTCGGGGGCGCCTTGGCCCTCGTACTCGTCGGGCTGCCGCTGCTCGGGCTGACCGCGCTGGCCGGGATTCCGGTGGCCGCGGTGGAACGGTGGCGGCTGCGGCTGGTCGGGGTCCGCGCGGAGCCCGCCGGGCGGCATCGGGTGCCGGGGCGGGCGGGGTTGGGGCCGTGGCTGTCGACGCGGTGGCGGGAGGCGGCGACTTGGCGGGAGTTGGCGTACGCCGTGCTGGTCGGAGTGGTGCTGTGGCCGCTCGACGCGCTGGTCGTCGTCCTCGCGGTGGGGGTGCCGGGGCAGTTGGTGGCCGCGCCCGTCCTGGTCGGTGTCCAGGGCGAGGCGAAGGTGGTGAAGGTGTGGGCCGTCGACACGCTGCCGGGCGCGTGCGCGGTCGCCGGGCTCGGGGTGGTGCTGCTCGCGTCAGGGGCGTACGCGCTGGGGGTCTTCGCGGGAGCGCGCGCCGAGCTCGCCCGCGCCCTGATCGCGACCCCGGCCCGTGCGGAGGACAGCGTGCGGGTCACCGAACTCGTGCGCTCCCGCGTGCGGTTGGTGGACGCCTTCGAGGCGGAGCGCCGGCGGATCGAGCGCGACCTGCACGACGGCGCCCAGCAGCGGCTCGTCGCCCTCACCATGACCCTCGGGCTCGCCCGCCTCGACGCCCCGCCGGGACCGCTCGCCGGGCAACTCGCCAAGGCGCACGAGGAGGCCGGGCAAGTGCTCGCCGAACTCCGGGAGTTGATCCACGGCATCCATCCCAAGGTGCTCACCGACTACGGACTGGAAGCCGCCGTCGCCGACGCGGCCGACCGCAGCCCGGTCCCCGTGAACCTCGACCTGGACCTTCAACTCGGCCTGGACGGGCGGCGGTTGCCCGGGGCGGTCGAGTCCGCCGCGTACTTCGTCGTCTGCGAGGCGCTCGCCAACGTGGCCCGGCACAGCGGGGCGAGCCGGGCCGAGGTCGGTGGGGAGTACACGGGCGGGCGGCTGGTGCTGCGGATCGGGGACGACGGGCGCGGGGGTGCTTCGCCCGGGGCCGGCAGTGGGCTGACCGGGCTCGCCGACCGGGTGTCGGTGCTCGATGGCAGACTCACCCTGTCCAGCCCGCCGGGCGGACCGACCCTGCTGCGTGTGGAGATCCCTTGCCGGCCGACAGACCGCTCCGGGTAGTCCTGGCCGAGGACAGCGTGCTGCTGCGGGACGGACTGACCGGGCTGCTCACGCGCTTCGGGCACGAGGTCGTCGCGGCCGTCGGTGACGCGGACGCGCTGCTGGCGGCGGTCGCCGCGCTGGGTCCGGACGGGCCGGACGTGGTCGTGACGGACGTCCGCATGCCACCCGGTTTCCAGGACGAGGGGCTGCACGCGGCCCTCCGACTGCGGGCGGGGCGGCCGGGGCTGCCGGTGCTGGTGCTCAGTCAGTACGTGCAACGGGCTTACGCGGCCGAGCTGTTGGACTCCGGGGACGGGAGCGGGGTCGGCTATCTGCTCAAGGACCGGGTGGGGCAGGTGGAGCAGTTCGTGCACGCGCTCCGTGACGTGGCGGACGGTGGCACGGTCGTCGACCCCGAAGTGGTACGGCAGTTGCTGCGCCGGCGCCGCGATCCGCTGGCGCGGCTGACCCCGCGGGAGCGGGAGGTGCTGGCGCTGATCGCGGAGGGCAGGTCGAACGGGGCGATCGCGCGGGCGCTGGTGGTGTCAGACGCGGCCGTGGGCAAACACATCGGCAGCATCCTCACCAAGCTGGACCTGCCGCCGGCGGACGACGTGCACCGGCGGGTGCTGGCGGTGCTGGCGTATCTCAGGGCGTGAGGGCCAAGGCCGCCCTCAGAGGCCCCTGAACTCCCCCGAAGGCCCTCAGGGCTGGAGCGGCTTCGCGAAGCACCGGCTGTCCTCGTGGAAGCGGTAGTAGCCGAACTTCTCGCACGGCTCATACCCGCTCGACGTGTACAGGGCGATCGCCTCCGGCTGCTTGGTGCCGGTCTCCAGGACCATCCGTCGCCGCCCCGCGGCCCGCGCGTCCTCCTCCAACGCGGCCAGAATGCGCCGGGCGAGTCCCAACCCCCGCGCCCGCTCGACCACGTACATGCGCTTGAGCTCGGCGTCGCCGTCGAGGTTGCCTTCGCCGTTCGCGTCCTTGGCGCGCCAGCCGCCGGTGGCGATCGGGCTGTCGTCCTCGTCGTACGCGATGAGGTACACGCCGTTCGGCGGCTCGAAGTGGGTCGGGTCCATGACGGTGGCGTCGCCGCCGTCGCCGTAGCGGACGTGGTACTCGGCCTGGACCTGGTCGTTCAGCTTCACGGCGTCGGGGTGGTCGAAGGGGACCCGGCGTATATTCATGTCGAAGATCGTACACCTATGCACAGAGCGGGACATCGGACTGTGTCCAGTGTGCCGGTATCGTTCCCGCGTGCTCACTGTGACCTCCGCCAATGTCAATGGACTGCGTGCCGCCGCGAAGAAGGGCTTCGTGGAGTGGCTCGCCGGGACCTCCGCCGATGTGCTCTGCCTGCAGGAGGTGCGTGCCGAGCCGCAGCAGTTGCCGGAGGACGTCCGCACCCCCGACGGCTGGCACGTCGTGCACGCGCCGGCCGCCGCCAAGGGCCGCGCCGGCGTCTCGCTGTACACGCGCCGCGAGCCCGACCGCGTCCAGGTCGGCTTCGGCTCGGCGGAGTTCGACACGAGCGGGCGCTACGTCGAGGCCGACCTGCCCGGTGTCACGGTCGCCTCCCTCTACCTCCCCTCCGGCGAGGTCGGCACCGAGCGCCAGGACGAGAAGGTCCGCTTCATGGGCGAGTTCCTGGCCTACCTCAAGGAACTGCGCGAACGCGCCGCCGCCGACGGCCGCGAGGTCGTCGTCTGCGGCGACTGGAACATCGCCCACCAGCCCGCCGACCTCAAGAACTGGCGCGCCAACCAGAAGAGCTCCGGCTTCCTCCCGGAGGAACGCGCGTGGCTGACGCGGGTCTTCGACGCGGCGGACGGTGGGTACGTCGACGTCGTGCGCGCCCTGCATCCGGAGGTGGAGGGGCCGTATTCGTGGTGGTCGTACCGGGGGCGGGCGTTCGACAACGACACGGGTTGGCGCATCGACTACCAGGTCTGTACGCCCGGCCTCGCCGCCAAGGCGGTCAAGGGACTCGTCGAGCGAGCGGCCACGCATGCCGAGCGGTGGTCGGACCATGCGCCGGTGACGGTCGTGTACGACCGCTAGTCCTCGCGGCTCTCGCCGGCCCCGGTCCCATCCCGCTTGCGCAACCGTCGGTCCAACGCCAGTGACAGTTCCGCCTCCACCACGCTTCGGGCCAGTGGGCGCAGGCGTTGGAGGTTTTCTTCCGGGCCGTGGCGCAGGACCAGGGTGGCGAACATCTCGGCGAGGATGTCGACGTGTTCGCGGACCTGTTTGCCCGCGGCCAGGACGTCCGCGAGGGGGATGCCCTCGCGGACCAGGGCGGAGGAGACGTCCAGGAGGCGGCGGCTGATGTGGACGATCTCGTCGCCGTCGGTGCCGAGGTAGCCGAGTTCCATGGCGGCGGCGAGGTTCTCGGTGGTGACCTCGCCCTCGAAGCGGGCGGCGAGTTCCTCGGGGGTGAGGCGGACCGGCTCCTCCTCGGTGGGGCCGCCGACGCCGAGGAGGTCGGCCACGTCCCGTCCGTGGTCGAGGGCGTCGGCGAGTTCCGCGATGCCGTTGAGGGTGTGGCCGCGCTCCAGCATCGCCGAGATCGTGCGCAGGCGCGCCAGGTGGTGGTCGTCGTACCAGGCGATGCGGCCCTCGCGGCGGGGTGGCCCGATCAGTTTGCGCTCGCGGTAGAAGCGCAGGGTGCGCACCGTGATGCCGGCCTTCGCGGCCAGCTCCTCCATGCGGTATTCGGTTCGTCGTCCCTCGGCCGCTGTCACGTCGGTGAGCCTATGTCGTACCGGCGGTAACTTTCCTTCCGCCGACCCCTACCCATGAGTACGGAGCTGTTCTACGCTCCGACTGTGCCAGTGATTACTGGCGGAGTCGCGCTGCGGAGGCATCGGCATGGCTGAACACGAACATGTGCGGGTGGTGGTCGTCGGGTCCGGGTTCGGAGGACTCGGGGCCGCCGTGCGGCTGCGGCGCGAGGGCATCACCGACTTCGTCGTGCTGGAGCGGGCCGCCAGCGTCGGCGGCACCTGGCGGGACAACAGCTATCCGGGGTGCGCCTGTGACGTGCCCTCCCACCTGTACTCCTTCTCCTTCGCCCCGTATCCCGACTGGCCGCGCGCCTTCTCCGGGCAGGAGCACATCCGGGCCTATCTGGAGCACGTCACCGACGTCTTCCACCTGCGGCCCCACCTCCGCTTCAACTCCGAGGTCAAGAAGATGACCTGGGACGGGGAGCGGTTGCGCTGGGACATCGAGACCAGTTCGGGGGCCTTGTCCGCCGACGTCGTCGTCTCCGCCACCGGGCCCTTGTCCGATCCGAAGACGCCCGACATCCCGGGGCTCGACTCCTTCCCCGGCGAGGTCTTCCACTCCGCCCGCTGGAACCACGACTACGACCTGCGCGGCAAGCGCGTCGCCGTGGTCGGCACCGGCGCCTCCGCCATCCAGATCGTGCCCGCCATCCAGCCGCGGGTCGGCCGGCTCACCCTCTTCCAGCGCACCCCGCCCTGGGTCATGCCCCGCGCCGACCGTGCCATCAGCGGCGCCGAACGGGCGTTGCACCGCGCGCTGCCCTTCACCACCCGGGCCCGTCGCGGACTGCTGTGGGGGATAAGGGAGTTGCAGGTCCAGGCCTTCACCAAGCACCCCGAAGAGCTCGGGTTCGTCGAGCGGCTGGCCAAACGGAACATGGCCCACGCGATCAAGGACCCGGCCCTGCGCGCCAGGCTCACCCCGGACTACCGCATCGGCTGCAAGCGGATCCTGCTCAGCAACACCTACTATCCGGCGCTCGCCCAGCCCAACGTGGACGTCGTCACCAGCGGGTTGAGCGAGGTGCGCGGTTCCACCCTCGTCGCCGCCGACGGCACCGAGACCGAGGTCGACGCGATCGTCTTCGGTACGGGCTTCCACGTCACCGACATGCCGATCGCCGACCGCGTGGTGGGCGCCGAGGGCAAGACCCTCGCCGAGGCGTGGACGGGTGGGATGGAGGCCCTGCGGGGCGCTTCCGCGGCCGGGTTCCCGAACTGGATGACCATCATCGGGCCCAACACCGGCCTCGGGAACTCGTCCATGATCCTGATGATCGAGTCCCAGCTGAACTACATGGCGGACTATCTACGGCAGTTGGACGTCCTCGGCGGCGAAGCGGCCCTCGACGCCCGGCCCGGCGCGGTGCGCGCGTGGAACCGGCGGGTGCAGGAGCGGATGGAGCGGACCGTGTGGAACACCGGCGGCTGCACCAGCTGGTACCTCGACGCGAGCGGCCGCAACACCACCGTCTGGCCGGGTACGACGACCGAGTTCCGGCGGGCCACGCGACGGGTGGATCTGGGGGAGTACGACGTCGTACGGCCGTCGGCCGAACCCGCCCGGGGTGTCCCCGCCGAGAAGGCCGTCTCCGCCGAGAAGGGTGCCGACAAGGGCCCCAGGGAAGAGGTTTCCGCGTGAGCCGCCCGATGCATGTCACCGCCGGTCCCTACGCCCCGCCCGTCCCCGCCCGCGAGATGACCGCCGTCTCCGCCGACGGTTCCCGGCTCCACGTGGAGATCCACGGACCCGAGGACGCCCCCGCCGTCGTCCTCGCGCACGGCTGGACCTGCTCGACAGCCTTCTGGGCGGCCCAGATCCGCGACCTCGCCGCCGACCACCGCGTCATCACCTACGACCAACGCGGCCACGGACGCAGCCCGGCGAGCCCCGCCTGCAGCACGGACGCCCTCGCCGACGACCTCGAAGCCGTACTGAAGGCGACCCTCGCACCGGGCCGACAGGCCGTGATCGCCGGTCACTCCATGGGCGGCATGACGGTGATGGCGGCGGCCGGCCGCCCCGCGTTCCGGGAGCACGCCGCCGCCGTCCTGCTGTGCAGCACCGGTTCCTCGCGGCTGGTCGCCGAGTCGACCGTCCTGCCGATCCGGGCGGGGAAACCGCGGACCTGGCTGACCAAGAAGATCCTCGGCGCGCGCGGACCGCTCGGGCCGGTCACGCCCGTCTCCCGCGCCATGCTCAAGTACGGGACGATGGGCCCCGGTTCGGCGCCGCACATGGTCGAGGCGGTCGCACGGATCGTGCTCGCGTGTCCGCCCAGGGCGCGGCACGCCTGGTCGAAGGTGCTGGACCTGCTCGAACTCGACCACGGCGTACGGGAGATCGGCGTACCGACGGCCGTGCTGTGCGGGACCGCCGACCGGCTGACACCGCCGGTGCACTCGCGGGCGCTGGTCGCCGCGCTGCCCAACTGCGTGGGCAGCACGGAGTTGGCGGGGGTCGGGCACATGACGCCCGTCGAGGCGCCGGAGTCGGTGAGCGGGCGGATCCGGGAGCTGGTGACGACGTACGTGACAGTCAGTACGGCTGATACAGCCGATACGCGCGACACGGCCACCAAGGAGAGCGCATGAGCAGGGTCGGTCTCGAAGGGCAGGTCGCCGTCGTCACCGGAGCGGCGCGCGGTGTGGGGGAGTTGCTCGCCCGGAAGCTGTCCGCGCGCGGGGTGAAGGTGGCGTTGGTCGGGCTCGAAGCGGACGCCCTCAAGCAGGTCTCGGGGCGGTTGCACAGCGACAGCGACCACTGGTACGCCGACGTCACGGATCACGAGGCGATGGCCCGGGTGGCGCGGGAGGTGAAGGAGCGGTTCGGGAAGATCGACATCGTGGTCGCCAACGCCGGTGTGGCGACGGGCGGTCCGTTCGTCGACTCCGATCCGGACGCCTGGCGGCGGGTGATCGAGGTGAACCTGATCGGGTCGGCGGTGACAGCTCGCGCCTTCCTGCCCCACCTGATGGAGAGCCGGGGCTACTTGCTCCAGATCGCCTCCCTCGCGGCGATGACTCCGGCGCCGATGATGACCGCGTACTGCGCCTCCAAGTCCGGTGTGGAGGCGTACGCGCACAGCCTGCGGGCCGAGGTCGGCCACAAGGGCGTGCGGGTCGGGGTGGGGTATCTGTCCTGGACCGACACCGACATGGTGCGCGGAGCGGACCAGGACGAGGTGATGCGGGAGCTGCGGCAGCGGTTGCCGTGGCCGTCCAACAAGACGTATCCGCTGGGCCCCGCCGTCGACCGGATCGTCGCCGGGATCGAGCGGCGGTCCAGCCATGTGTACGGGCAGTGGTGGCTGCGGGGGATGCAGGGGGTGCGCGGGTATCTGCCGGGGGTCATCGGAACGGTCGGGCAACGGGAGATGAAGCGGTTCGGGTCACGGTTGGAGGGCATGCGGAACGGGCTCGTCGGCGCAGGTGGGGCGGCGGATGAGAAGGCTCGCGCTACGCACCGTGACTGATCGAAATGCGAGGGTTGTCCCGGCGTGTGAATCTGGTCGAGGCCCGGTCAAGGGCCGTTCCCCCACGCGATACGGGAGTGAACCCACATGGGTATGAAGGACCAGTTCCAGGACAAGTCGCAGGAGTGGCAGGACCAGGCCAAGAAGAAGATGGAGGAAGCCAAGGACGAGGCTTCCGAACGGTCCAGCCGTCGTGACGAGGAGTCCGAGCGGGGTGCTCCGCGGCGTCAGCAGGAGGAGCAGGACCGTATGGACCAGGACTTCGACGTCTAGGTCTGGCTTGTCCTACGGACGTGGGGCGCCCCGTGTGTGGGGGCGCCCCACGTCCGTGTTGCTGTGAGGGGTGCGTTGTCGGGTGCGGGACGGCGGGGGCTGGTCGCGCAGTTCCCCGCGCCCCTTAGGGCGTTGTCCTCGGCGGCAGTTTTGGACGGGACCGGTCCGGCACTGCGGAGTAGTCGGGCGGTGTCGCCGGCGGCCTCGTCTCCAGCAGATCGACGGCCAGTCGGATCGCGTCGTCGAGTTGGACATGGCGGCCCTCCGCCCAGTCCAGGGGCGTGCGCAGGACCTCCAGGTCGGGGGTGACGCCGTGGTTCTCCACGCCCCAGCCGTACGCGTCGAACCAGGCCGCGTTCATCGGGACCGTGATGATCGTGCCGTCGCCCAGGCGGTGGCGGCCGGTCATGCCGACGACTCCGCCCCAGGTGCGCTGGCCGACCACCGGGCCCAGCTTGAGCAACTTGAACGCCGCCGTGATCATGTCGCCGTCGGAGGAGGTCGCTTCGTCGGCGAGGGCCACCACCGGGCCCCGGGGGGCGTTTGAGGCGTACGACACCGGCTGGGCGTTGCGGGTCACGTCCCAGCCGAGGATCACGCGCGTGAGCTTCTCGACCACCAACTCGCTGATGTGGCCGCCCGCGTTGCCGCGTACGTCGACGAGGAGTGCCGGGCGTGACACCTCCATCCGCAGGTCCCGGTTGAACTGGGCCCAGCCCGAGCCGCCCATGTCGGGGATGTGCAGATAGCCGCAGCGACCGCCGCTCAACTCCCGTACCACCGCCCGGCGTTTGGCCACCCAGTCCTGGTAGCGCAGGGGGCGTTCGTCGAGGAGGGGGACGACGGCGACCCGGCGGGCACGGCCGGCCTCGCCCTCCGCCGGGGTGAAGGTCAGCTCGACCGTGGTGCCGCCCGCGCCCGCGAGCAGGGGGTAGGGGCCGGTCAGCTGGTCCACCGGGCGGCCGTCGACGTGGGTGAGGACCGCGCCCTCGCGGATGCCGGTGCCGGCCAGCGGGGAGCGGGCCTTGGAGTCGGAGGAGTCGCCGGGGAGGATGCGGTGGACGGTCCAACCCTCGTCCCTGCGCACGAAGTTGGCGCCCAGGAGGCCCTGGCGGCGCTGGTAGTGGGGCGGGCCCTCGTTGCGGCGGGCGGGGGTGACGTAGGCGTGGGAGGTGCCCAGTTCACCGAGGACCTCACGCAGCAGGTCGGCGAACTCGTCGGGGGAGGCGACCCGTTCGACCAGCGGGCGGTACTGGTCGAGAACCGCGTCCCAGTCGATGCCGCACATCCCGGGGTCCCAGAAGTAGGCGCGGATCAGGCGGCCGGCCTCCTCGTAGGACTGGCGCCACTCGGCGGGCGGGTCGACCTCGTGCAGGATGCGGCGCAGGTCGATCCAGACGGTCGAGTCGCCGTCGGCGGGCTCCGTGGCGGGGACGGCCCGCAGTTCGTCCTCGTCGACCACGACCAGCCGGGTGCCGTCGCCGCTGAGCGCGAACCAGTCGAGGTGGTCGACCAGTTCGGACTTCTTGGCCTTGCTGATGTTGAAGTACTCAAGCGTCGGCCGCCCACTGGTGTCGTCCGGGTTGGCGAAGGTCTCGCCGAGCGCGCCCGAGATCGGCCAGCGCAGCCAGACCAGTCCGCCGCCCGCGACCGGGTACAGCGCCGAGTACTTGGAGGCGGTGACCGGGAAGGGGGTGACCCGGCTCTCCAGGCCCTCCACCTCGACGGTCACCGCGCCGTCCGCACCCTCCTCCTCCACCGGGTCCAGGCCACCGGCGGCCGGGCGGCCCTCGGGGCTCAGCGCGAAGGGGGAGGGGGTCGCCGAGGAGAGGGGGACCAGGTAGGGGCGGCAGCCGAGCGGGAAGGAGAGGTCGCCGGTGTGGACGTCGTAGACCGGGTCGAAGCCGCGCCAGGAGAGGAACGCGAGGTAGCGGCCGTCCCTGGTGAAGACGGGGTTCTCGTCCTCGAAGCGGCCGTTCGTGACGTCGACGATCAGCCGCTCGCCCGTGCCGAGTCCCGCGATGCGGGCCATCTTGATCTGGCGCAGGGACCGGCCGATGCCGGGGTGCGACCAGGTCAGCCAGGACCCGTCCGGGGAGAAGGCGAGGTCGCGGACCGGCCCGTTGATGGACCGGATCAGCTCGGTCACCTCCCCTCCCCCGGACTCCGTCCGGGAGGTGCCCTCAGAGTCCTCGGTCGCGTCGATGAGGAGCAGCCGTCCGTCGTGCGAGGCGATGGCGAGGCGTTCGCCGCGCGGGTCGGCGACCAGTTCCAGGACCCGGCCCAGCTCGCCGGAGGCAAGCCGGCGCGGCTCGCGGTCGCCGCTCGCGCGGGGCAGGGAGGCGATCTCGACCGCGTCCTCGCCCTCGGCGTCGGTGACGTAGGCGACCTGGCCGAGCGAGCCGAGCATCTCCGGGAGCCGGGCCCGTACGCCCGGGGTGTCGGTGATCGTGCGCGCGGGGCCGTCGCGATGGGTCAGCCAGTACAGGCTGCCGCGGACCACGACGGCGCTCGCACGGCCCGTCTCGTCGACCGAGAGACCGTCGACGTGCTGGGCGGCCGGGACCTGGTACGTCCGCCGGCCCGCGCGCGGCCCGCTGAGCCGTACCTCCAGGCGCCGCGGCTCGGAGCCCGCGGCGAGGTCGTCGACGATCCACAGGTCGCCCGCGCACTGGTACACCACCCGGGTGCCGTCGCTCGCCGCGTGCCGGGCGTAGAAGGCGTCGTGGTCGGTGTGGCGGCGCAGGTCGGAGCCGTCGTGGGCGCAGGAGTAGAGGTTGCCCACGCCCTCGTGGTCGGAGAGGAAGGCGATCCGGCCGCCGACGAACATGGGGGAGTCGAGGTGGCCGCCGAGGTCGGCGAGCAGCCGTTCGCCGTGCAGCCACAGGCGGCCGGTCGCGCCGCCCCGGTAGCGCTTCCAGGCGGCCGGTTCGTGCGGCGGGGTGCCTGTCAGGAGCAGCGTCCTGCGCTCGCCGTCGAGGTCGGCGACCTGGATGTCGGAGACCGGGCCCCAGGGCAGCTTGCGCCCCGGGTCGCCGTCGGTGGCGACCTTGTAGGCCCAGGTGAAGTACGAGAAGGGCTCGCCGTGCGAGGCGACGGCGAGGATCGTGCCGCCCGGGTCCCAGCCGCAGACCTGGGTGTCGGGCGACCCCCAGTAGGTGAGCTGCCGCCCGGGGCCGCCGTCCACCGGCACGACGTGGATCTCGGGCACCAGGCTGCGCCAGCTCGTGTACGCGATCCGCCGGCCGTCGGGCGAGAAGCGGGGGTGCCCGGTCTTCGTGCGGTCGACGGTCAGCCGCCAGGCGCGCTCCCGGCCGTCGAGCGGGGAGAGCCAGAGGTCGTCCTCGGCCACGAAGCACAACAGGTCACCGCTGAGATGAGGCAGGCGCAGGTAGCTCACCTCCCCATGCTTTTCCGGCAGATGGGTACCAGCAACTCAGATCCTGCTTACGGATTCCTCACATACGTGACCCAACGCACGTACGAAACGGTTTCGTTTCGCTCGGCTTCGGGGTATCTTCATGGTTGTACGAACGAGTAAGCACACGGAGTGAGAAGGTGAGAGGCATGACCGAGGTTGTCGCAACGGCGCGTCGCAGTCGGATCACGCCCGAGCGTGAGGCCGAGCTCTACGAGGCCGTGCTCGACCTGCTCCGTGAGGTCGGCTACGACGCCCTGACCATGGACGCCGTCGCCGGCCGCACCCGTTCCAGCAAGGCCACGCTCTACCGCCAGTGGGGCGGCAAGGCCGAGCTGGTGGTACGAGCCATCAAGCACACCAAGCCGGATCACGGCGAGGGCATCGACACCGGTTCGCTCCGGGAGGACCTGCACGCCTCCATCAGGGTCGACGACGACTGCACCCTCGAGAAGAACTCGTCGCTGATGCGGGGCGTCGCCATGGCGATGCACAACAACCCGGATCTGCGCCGTGCCTTCCGGGCGCAGCTGGTCGAGCCGGAGATGTCCGGCTTCAACCTGATGATCCGGCGTGCCATCGACCGGGGCGAGGTCCGCGAGGACTGTCCGGCGCTGGAGTTCGTGGTGCACATGATGGTCGGCGGGTTCGCGACCCGGGCGCTGCTCGAAGACCAGCCGCCCACCCAGGACTTCCTCGTTTCGTACATCGACGCCGTGGTCCTCCCCGCCCTCGGTGTACCCACCAGCTGATCCCTGGCGCCCCTCGTCGGCTGACCCCTCCCCGTACCCCCTGCACCACCTCACCACCTGACGTCACCGCTCAAGTCGTCGGGACGATCACCCCTGCCTCCCCGCCGGGCTGATCACCCCTGCCCTGCCCCACCACACGACCTGACCGGGAGAACGCCCTCGTGGCCACGATCCTCTACAGACTCGGCCGGTTCGCCTTCAGGCGACGGCACTTCGTCGCCCTGTTCTGGGTGGCACTGCTGACCCTCGTGGGAGTGGGCGCGGCCAGCGCCCCGGCCGCGGGGACGACCTCCTTCTCCGTCCCGGGCACGGAGGCCCAGAAGGCCTTCGACCTGCTGGAACAGCGCTTCCCCGGCACCACGGCCGACGGCGCCACCGCACGCGTCGTCTTCAAGGCGCCGGCCGGCGAGAAGATCTCCGACGCCGCCAACAAGGCGATCGTGAAGAAGGCCGTCGACGATCTGGCCGACGGCTCCGAGGTCACCTCCGTCGCCGACCCGTTCAAGGCGCACGCCGTCAGCAAGAACGGCACGATCGCCTACGCGTCGGTGAGCTACAAGGTCTCCGGCATGGAGCTCAAGGACTCCTCCCGGGACGCCCTGGAGGACACCGCCAAGCAGGCGCAGGACGCCGGGCTGACCGTCGAGGTCGGCGGTGACGCGCTGCAGACGACGCCGGAGACCGGGTCCACCGAGATCATCGGCATCGCGGTCGCGGCCGTCGTCCTCGTCATCACCTTCGGTTCCCTGATAGCGGCCGGACTGCCGCTGCTCACCGCCCTCATCGGCGTGGGCATCGGTGTCTCGGCGATCACCGGCCTGGCCAGCGCGCTGGACCTCGGCTCGACGACCTCGACCCTGGCGATGATGATCGGCCTCGCGGTCGGCATCGACTACGCCCTGTTCGTCGTCTCCCGCTACAGAGCGGAACTGGCCGACGGACGGGATCGCGAGGAAGCGGCCGGAAGAGCGGTGGGCACGGCGGGTTCCGCGGTGGTCTTCGCGGGTCTGACGGTGGTCATCGCGCTGGTCGGCCTCTCCGTCGTCAACATCCCGATGCTGACGAAGATGGGCGTCGCCGCGGCCGGCACGGTGGCGATCGCGGTCTTCATCGCCCTGACCATGATCCCGGCGCTGCTGGGCTACGCGGGCCGCAGGATCAAGCCCGCCGGCCAGAAGAGCAGGTTCCTGGGCGGGGCGCGCGCGGCCAAGAAGGCCGACAAGCCCAACATGGGCACGCGCTGGGCGAGCTTCGTCGTACGCCGTCCGATCGCCGTGCTGCTGCTCGGCGTGGTCGGCCTGGGCGCCGCGGCCATCCCGGCGGGCTCCCTCGAACTGGGCCTGGGCGACGACGGCTCCCAGCCGACGTCCACCACCCAGCGACGGGCCTACGACCTCCTCTCGGACGGCTTCGGCCCCGGCTTCAACGGCCCCCTGATGATCGCGGTCGACGCCAAGGACAGCGACTCGCCCAAGGCGGCGGTGACGGAGGTCCGCGACCGCATCAAGGGCCTGGGAGACGTCCAGTCGGTCACCCCGGCGAACTTCAACAAGGCGGGCGACACGGCGACGATCACCGTCGTCCCCAACTCCAAGCCCTCGTCGGTGACGACCGAGGATCTGGTGCACTCCATCCGTGACGAGGGCGCGGACATCAAGGCCGACACCGACGCGACGGTACTGGTCACCGGCACGACGGCGATGAACATCGACGTCTCGCAGAAGCTGAACGACGCGCTGATCCCGTATCTGATCCTGGTGGTCGGCCTCGCCTTCCTCCTGCTGATCGTGGTCTTCCGCTCGATCCTGGTCCCGCTGAAGGCGGCCCTCGGCTTCCTGCTCTCCGTCATGGCGGCGCTCGGCGCGGTCGTCGCGGTATTCCAGTGGGGCTGGTTCGCGAGCGTGCTGGGCGTGGAGGAGACCGGCCCGGTCATGTCGATGATGCCGATCTTCATGGTCGGCGTGGTCTTCGGCCTCGCGATGGACTACGAGGTCTTCCTCGTGACCCGTATGCGAGAGGCCTACGTCCACGGCGAGAAGGCGAGCCAGGCCGTCGTCACCGGCTTCAGACACGGCGCGCGGGTCGTCACGGCCGCCGCGGTGATCATGATGGCGGTCTTCGCGGGCTTCATCGGCTCCAGCGAGTCCATGATCAAGATGATCGGCTTCGGCCTCGCGATCGCGGTCTTCTTCGACGCGTTCATCGTCCGGATGGCGATCGTGCCGGCGGTCCTCGCGCTGCTCGGCAAGCGGGCCTGGTGGCTGCCGAAGTGGCTGGACCGGGCGCTGCCGAACGTGGACGTGGAGGGCGAGGGTCTGAAGGCCCTGTCCGACGCGGCGGATCCGGACGAGGAGAAGGAGCTGGTCCGGGCCTGACCGACCTGGCGATGAGCGGCCTTTCGGGCCTCGGGGTGTAGTGCGCTACACCCCGGGTTCGGGAGGCCGCTCCCTCGTTGCGGGCGGCGCCGGACGGGATCGTGGACAGCGGATCGAAGAGATCCGGAAGTCCACATCATCCCTGGTCAGAGAGGCCGTCCCATGCTTACTCCCGTCGCCGCCGTCAAGAAGTCCGTGACCGAAGTCGTCCTGTGGACCTGCTTCGCCGGTGGCCTGGCCGCCGGCGCGGGATCGGGTGCGGTCATCGACGACGGCACCCAGAAGAACATCGTCACCGCCGTCGGAACGGTCATCGCCCTCCTCGCCGGCTCGCGCATAGCGAGGAAGCCGAGGATCAAGGCGTTCCTGTCCCGCCCCGGGACCCTCTGGTTCCTGTTCCTCTTCAACGGCGGTACCGCGGTCGTCCTGTACTTCACGATCGACGGCGTCAAGGGGATCCTGGCCGCCGCGATGATGGGCCTGGTGTCGCTGGGCGCGGCGGGCGGGCTCATCGCGGGCCGACGTCAGCGGGCGGAGGCGGAATGGGTGTGAGTGGGGCGGGTGTGCGTGGGGCGGGCATGAGTGGGGTGGGGGTCCAGGGCGTGGCGGATCTCGGCCGCCGGGAAGGGTGTCCGCTTGCTCTCCGTGAGCAGTCGGCGGTGGAAGTCGTCGAGGACGAGGGCGTGCGGGGCGTGGCGGTCGAGGAGGGCGGCGATGTCGGGAGGGACGGCGCCGGCGGCGGGCGGACGCCCTGCGACCCAGTCGCGCAGAAAGACTCCGTGCTCCGTCCCGCCCCGCACGTCCTCCGGCAGGTGGTGGCGCAGCAGATGATTGTGCGCGTAACTGCGGTCGTAGTCGAGGTGGGCGGTGAGGAACTCGGCCTCTTCCGGGGAGAGTTCGAAGTCGCGGCTGAGGGCGAGTCCGAAGTCGCGTGAACTCATGGAGTCCGTCCCCTGCGACAGGGCGTCCGCCGCCCAGCGGTGGTCGGGGGCGTCGGCGAGCCGGTCGGCGAGCGTTCGGGGCAGGGGTTCCAGGAACAGTACGAGGCTGAAGTCGGCGCGTCCGATGGCTTCGAGCCGACGGCGTACCACGTGGGACCCTCCCAGTGGGCGACGGCCCCCTCGACTCCGCCGAACTCGTCCACGAAGTCGGTCGGCGGCCGATCGGGCAGCACCCGCCAGTGATGGAGCAGCGGGAAACCGGCGTACTCGTTCCGCAGGACCCAGGCGGTGGTGATGAGATGCGCGACCGCACGTGCTCCGGCCGGAGTTCGAGGTCGGTCAGGGGAACTCGCTTCACGAATACGGGAGTTCCGGCGACGTCCATCTCGGACCGGCGCCCGCCGATCCCTGAACCGATGACCGGCGCGGCGGCGACGGCCTCGGCGAGTCGGCGGTCGCTGAGCAGGGAGAGCCGCGCGCCGACGTCGGCGTAGGCGGAGAGGCGGGTGTCGCCGGCGGGGAGGGACTCGGTCTCGGGCACCGGCGGCTCCAGAAGTACGGGGGTACACACGTGGTGGTCAGCGCCGGTCAGTATTCACCTCGGCCCACACGGTCTTCTTCGGATACGGCCCCATGGCCACGCCCCACCGGTCCGCCAAGGCGTCCACGAGGAGAAGGCCTCGGCTCGACTCCGCACCCGGCGCGGCGGACGCGAGGTGGGGGAGCGCGTCGGCCCGGGTGTCCGTGACCTCGATACGGAGGGTGTCGCCGACGACGTACAGCGTCAGGCGGAAGTCCCGTCCCGGTACGCGACCGTGCGTCACCGCGTTGGCGGCCAGCTCGGCGACGATCTGCGCGGCGGTCTCCGACGGGAGTTGCCAGGCGTGGAGTTGTTCGGCGGCGAGGAGTCGGGCGAGGCGGGCGCCTCGGGGGGTGGGGGAGAGGGGGACGGAGAAGTTGCGGATGGTGATTTCTTGATTCATGTCACTCAGAGTGGCCGCGTTTGCTTCTCTGAGTGAGTGGTGGTGCCGGTACGTAGCGTGACTGTCTTGGCTTTGTCCCGCGCTGTCTCGTCGGTCTCGGGGGTTGTACGGGTACGGAGGGTGCATGAATGAGGGTGTGGACGAGGCTGGTTGGGATGTACAGCCGGGGGACGAGATTGCGCCGTTGGTCCAGGCGGTGGGACGGATGCTCAGGTTTTTCCGCGAGGTTGCGGGGATGCGAGTGGCGGACCTGGCGCAGGCGATGGGCTACGGCGAGGACATGATCCGGAAGATCGAGCGGGGTGTGCGCATTCCGAGGCCGGAGTTCCTGGAACGGGCGGACCAACTGCTGAGCGCACAGGGTCATCTGAGGGCGTTCACGAAGGACATGGAGGAGGCTCGGTATCCGCAAAAGGTGCGGGCGCTGAAGGAGTTGGAGGACAAGGCGGTTGAGCTGATGCAGTACAGCAACCACAACATCCAAGGGCTGCTGCAGACGCCGGCTTATGCGCGCGCGCTGTACGAGACGCGGCAACCCGCGTACTCGCCGGACGAGGTGGAGCGGGAGACCGTCGCACGCATGGCGAGGAAGTCGATCTTCGAGCGAAAGCCTGCCCCGACACTCAGTTTCGTCCAAGAGCAGGTAACGCTGGAGCGCCCCATCGGTGGGAGGGTGGTGCTGCGTTCGCAGCTCGAACACCTTCTGGAGATCGGGCAGATGCGGAGCGTTACGCTTCAGGTCATGCCGACCGGCAGGGAGGGCCACGCCGGGATGGATGGGCTGGTCCAGGTGTTGAAGTTTGCTGATGGCACGGGGATCGGACGTTCCGACGGAGCGTTCAGCGGTCGCCCGGTCTCAAACCCCAGGGAGCTTCGTATCCTTGAATTGCGGTATGGCATGATCCGGGCGCAGGCCCTCACCCCGGGGGAGTCACTCGCCTTCATCGAGCAAGTGCTGGGGAGACTATGAGCACCGCCGAACTCCACTGGTTCAAGAGCAGCTACAGCGACAGCAGTGCGCCTGGCGATTGCGTCGAAGTGGCCGTGGCCCCCACCACGATCCACATCCGCGACTCCAAGGCCCCCCAAACTGCCCACCTCACCGTCGCCCCGACCGCCTGGACCGACTTCCTGGAGCAGCTGTGACCACTCTGCCGGAACGTCCCCACACCGCTCTGCTGGTGATCGACGTACAGGTCGCCGTCGTGGCGGATGCGCACGAGCGTGACGCGGTCGTCGCGAACATCGCCGGACTCGTCGACAGGGCACGGGAGCAAGCCACGCCGGTCGTCTGGGTCCAGCACTCCGACGACAACGTGACCCAGGGAAGCGACGGCTGGCAGTACGTCCCCGAGCTGACCCGCCAGGACGCGGAGCCCCTCGTGCACAAGCGCTACGGCGACTCCTTCGAGGACACGAGCCTGGAGGACGTCCTCGCAGAGGCCCGCGTCGGACACGTGGTCGTGGTCGGCGCGTCCACGGACGCCTGCATCCGGTCCACCATCCACGGCGCCTTCGTCCGCGGTTACGACGTCACACTCGTCGGCGACGCCCACACCACGACCGACCTGAGCCAGTGGGGTGCGCCGCCGCCGGACCAGGTCATCGCGCACACGAACCTGTACTGGAAGTACCACCAGGCCCCGGGCCGCACCGCGGCGGTGTCCGAGGCGAAGGAAATTTCGTTCGGAAACTGAGCACACCCCCCGTTACCGTGCCTGCATGACCACGAACGACAACACCACCGAAGACACGGAAGGCACCGGAGATTCCGGCGCGAGCCCTCGATTCGCCGTAGCCGTACGGGAGTTGGGGCTGGCGGACCTGCTCACCCGCGTCCGCCGCTTCCCGGACGCGACCCGCACCGCCGCCGAGGCCGCCGCGGCGATCGGGTGCGAGTTGAGCGAGATCTGCAAGTCCCTGATCTTCGCGGCGGACGGCGTCCCGGTACTGGTGCTGATGGACGGCTCGTCGAGGGTGGACCTCGAACGCGTCCGCCAGGAACTCGGCGTGGAGAAGGTCACGCGGGCCAAGGCGGACGTCGTACGGGAGACGACCGGCTACGCCATCGGCGGCGTACCGCCCTTCGGACACCGTACGAAGACGCGCGTACTGGCGGACCGTTCGCTGCTGGACCACGACGTGGTGTGGGCCGCGGCCGGCACCCCGCACACGGTCTTCCCGATGGAACCCAAGGACCTCATCACCCACGCCGGCGCGACTCTCGTGGACGTGCGCGAGCGCGACTCGTGACCCCGTTGGTGGCCACGGCCGTCCTGCTGGCCGCGGTCACGCACGCCGGCTGGAACGCCATCGCCCACCAAATCACCGACAAACTGGTCGGGTTCACGCTGATCGCGGGCGGCGGGGTACTGATCGGCCTGGCGATGATGCCGTTCGTACCGATACCGGCGCGCGCGGCATGGCCGTACCTGTTGCTCTCCGCCGTGATCCACGTCGCGTACTTCGTCCTGCTGATGCGATCGTTCAAGCTGGGCGACTTCGGCCAGGCCTACCCCATCGCCCGAGGCACCGCACCCCTGGTGGTCACCCTCCTGGCCGCGGTGTTCGCCCACGAGGTCCCCAACGCCTGGGCCGCCGCGGGCATCGCCTTGTCCTGCACGGGCTTGACGGGCGTCGCCGTATGGGGCATGCGCGGCAGCCGCCCCAACTGGCCGGCGATCGGCGCGGCCCTGGCAACGGGCCTGACGATCGCCGCGTACACGGTCGTCGACGGCCTGGGCGTCCGCGCCTCGGGCTCGTCCCTCGGCTACATCGCCTGGCTGATGGCCCTGGAGGGCGTGGCCATCCCGGCGTACGCGGCCACCCGCCGGCGCACCGAACTCCTCACGGCCCTGCGCCCGCTCGCCGCACTCGGCCTCCTGGGCGCGGCCATGTCCGTCACCGCGTACGGGCTGGTCCTGTGGGCCCAGACAAAGGCGGAACTGGCACCGATCGCGGCGCTGCGCGAATCGTCGATCATCGTGGGTGCCGCGATCGGCGCCGTCTTCTTCAAGGAACGGTTCGGTGTGTCCCGGATCATCGCCGCCCTGCTGCTCGTGGCCGGGATCGGGCTGATGCTGCGGGCGAGTTGACCGGACCGTTCCCCGGGCTTGCCGACGACTTGACGGTTCGTTCCATGGGCGTTCAGACAGCTGTCCGTGTCCGGGATGGGTGGTGCCCCTAGGGTCCCTGAGGATGTCGAAAGAAGGGGCTCATGGGCATACTCCACGCGGTCCGGGCCGGCGGGATCACCAAGTGCTTCGGCGACGTCGTCGCGCTCGACGGCGTCGATCTGGAGGTGACGCAGGGTCAGATCCACGGTCTGGTCGGGCCGAACGGGGCGGGCAAGACCACCCTGCTCGGGCTGCTGTTGGGTCTGGCCGTCGCCGACAGCGGGCGTCTGGAGATCCTCGGTCGGCACGTCGGGCGGGCGTTCGCCGCTCCCGACGGCGTCGCCGGGTTCGTGGACGGGCCCGGTCTCTACCCCTCGCTCACCGCCCGGCAGAACCTCGCCGCGCTGGCCGCGCTTCGGGGTGGCGACGCGCGTACGGCGGGAATCGACGACGTGCTCGACCAGGTCGGGCTCACCGATGTCGCCGACGACAAGGCCCGCGGCTTCTCGCTCGGCATGCGTCAACGGCTCGGGCTCGCCGCCGCGCTGCTCACCAAGCCCCGGCTGCTGGTGCTCGACGAGCCTTCCAACGGGCTCGATCCGGCGGGCAAGAGACAAGTGCACGGCGTCCTCACCCGGCTCGCCGCCGAAGGAACCGGCGTGGTGCTCTCCAGCCACCGTATGGACGACCTGGAGGCGCTGTGCTCCGAGGTCACCATCCTCGCCACCGGACGGGTCGTCTTCTCGGGGCCGTTGAGCAAGCTGGCCACCGAGAGCCGTGAACTCGCGTACCGGTTGCGGACCTCCGACGTCGAGGCCGCGCGCCGGCTCGCCGCCGACACGGCCGGCATCCGGATCGTCGACGACAGCGCCGTACGGCAGGACGCCGAGGTGTTCGTCGTGCGCGCGCTGACACCCGCCCTCGACGACCTGGTGGCGGGGCTCGTGCGATCGGGCGTCGCGGTACGTGAACTCGCGCCCCTGGTATCGCCGTTGGAGGCCGCTTTCCTCGCGCTCACCGAGCCGGAGCGGCAGGAGCGGGGGGCCGGCCGATGACCACCGCGACCGCCGTCGCCGAACACACCGCCGTGGCCCGTCGCGTCTCGGTCGCGCGCGGCTACCGCTTCGAACTCGTCAAGCTCGTCTCGCAGTGGCGGATCCGGCTGCTGGTCCTCGCCTGCTGGGTCGCGCCCGCGCTCTTCGTCGCGGGGGTGAGCGGGCAGAGCACGCTTCCCTCGGACACCCTCTTCGGGCGCTGGATGCACGCCACGGGGTGGGCCGCGCCGCTGGTCGTGCTGGGTTTCGCGGGGAGTTGGGCGCTTCCGCTGGTGACCTCGCTCGTCGCGGGCGATGTGTTCGCGGCCGAGGACCGGCTCGGGACCTGGCGGCATCTGCTGGTGGCGGTCCGTTCGCCCGCCCGGATCTTCGTGGCGAAGGCGCTGGCCAGCGTCACCGTCATCCTGGCGCTGGTGGCGGGGTTGGTCGTCTCCAGTACGGTCGGCGGGCTGCTGGCGGTCGGCAACCAGCCGTTGGTCGGTCTCGACGGTCACCTGCTGTCGCCCGGAGACGCGGCCGGCCGCGTCCTGCTCGCCTGGACCGCGGCCCTCGCCCCGACCCTGGCCCTCGCCGCGATCGGACTCCTCGGGTCGGTCGCGCTGGGGCGGTCCTCGATGGGACTGCTGCTGCCCGTGCTGGTCGCGCTGGCGATGCAGGTCGCCCAGATGCTGCCGCTGCCCGTCGCCGTGCGCCTCGCACTGCCCGGCTACGCCTTCATCGCCTGGAACGGCCTGTTCACCAGCCCGGCCCAGCTCGCCCCACTCCTTATCGCCGTCGCGGTCAGCCTGGTGTGGGCGCTGCTCGCTATCGCGCTGGCCTATGTGCTGTTCGTACGGCGGGACTTCACCAACCCGGCCTACGACGGTTCCGGGCGCCGCGCGATCACCGTGGGCCTGCTGCCGCTGGCCGCGCTGACCGCCGTCACCGTGGGGGCGGTCGTGGTGGCGACGCCGTCGACCGGTTCGGGGATCGAGCAGGCGAAGGTGCAGAAGTCCCTCGCGACGGTGTTCGCGCACCTCTATCGCCTGCAGACCGAGCAACTGCACCGGCCCGCCGTCACCGAGGCGCAGCTTCGGACCTCGGCGGCGTGCACCAAGAGCGACGGCCAGGCCGCCCAGGAGGGGGCGGGCAACGACTGGCGTTGCGTCGTGAGCTGGCATCTCCCCGGGGTCGCGGTCACCGGGACGGCGATCTACCAGCTCGACATCACCTCGGACGGGCGGTTCGTGGCGGACGGCGACGGTCCCAAGGAAGTCAACGGCTACTTCCTGGTACGGACTTCGACCGGCGACGCCCCGAATCCGCTGTGGCAGTTCGACGGCAACGTCGATCTGCTCGACACCCACTGAAGGGAACAGTTCCGTGCAGGTAATTCGCCGGCGTCGGATCAGCGAGAAGAAACACGTCACCCTCTTCGGCAGACACGTCGGCCGCCGGGCACTGCTGGTGACGACGGGTATCGCCGTCGCCCTCGGTGTCACGGGCACGGCGGTCGCCTCCACCTACCGGTTCGGCACCCAGCAAGTCGGCCAGACCACCGCCAACGGCCAGGTCATCTCCAGCGACCAGTACATCAAGCCGTACGGCAGCCGCACCGTCATCGACGACGGCAAGATCATGTCATCGACGGTCAGCCCGGACGGCACCCGGCTCGCGGCCTCGATCGCGGACGGTGACGCCTCCCTGGTGATCATGGACCTGGCCACCGGTCAGGTGAAGCAGAAGATCGGCACCAACGCGGCGGACGACCTGCGCATCAGCAGCGGCGCCGTCGGCCAGGAAGGCCCGACCTACTCGCCCGACGGCAAGCAGCTGTGGCTCGGTCAGGCCAACGGGTACACCAAGTTCACCGTCAACGCCGACGGCACCCTCGCCGCTCCGACCGCCGTCCCGATCGCGGCCGACGGCACCAAGCAGGCACTCGTGGGCGCGGCCGTGTTCTCCGCCGACGGCTCCACCGTCTACTCGGCGGTCAACGGCCAGAACAAGGTGGTCGCCATCGACGCGGCGACCGGAACCGTCAAGCAGACCTGGGTCGTTGGTACCGCCCCGCGCGGAATCGCCCTGGTCGGCGGCACGTTGTACGTCAGCAACGAGGGCGGGCGCCCGGCCAAGCCCGGCGACACCACCATCAACTCCTACGGCACCGACGTGCCGGCCAACCCGAGGACGGGCGCCAGCAGCACCGGCACGGTCAGCGTCATCGACACCGCCGACCCGTCCGCCGCCGTCGGCACCATCGCCGTAGGACTGCACCCGACCGCCGTGTACGCCAAGAAGGACGCGGTGTTCGTCACCAACACCGCCGACAACACCGTGTCGGTCATCGACACCCGCAAGGACAAGGTCGTCCAGACGATCGCCACCCAGCCGTGGCCCGAGGCGTCCGTCGGCTACGAGCCGAACGCGGTGACGCTCACCGACGACGGCCGGCTGCTGGTCACGCTCGGGCGTGCCAACGCGGTCGCCGTCTACCGCTACAACTCCCCGCAGCAGCCCGCCCGTTACGTCGGCCTGCTCCCCACCGACTACTTCCCCTCGGGGATCACGGCCATCGGCAAGCAGGTAGTCGTCGCCAACACCCGTGGCGTCGACGCGCTCCGCCCCGACGCCGCCGGCCACAACACCCACGACACGACGTCGAGCGTCACGCAGTTCACGCTGCCGAGCGACCTGACCGTCAAGTCCCAGACGGCCAAGGTCTTCAAGCAGAACGGCTGGACGCCCGGCTCGGTCACCACGGCCAAGGGCAGGAGCCACCCGAAGGCCGTCCCGGTCCCCGCCCGGCTCGGCGACCCCTCGACGATCAAGCACGTCTTCCTGCTCGTGAAGGAGAACCGCACCTACGACCAGGTCTTCGGTGACATCCCGGAGGGCAACGGCAACGCCTCGCTCACGCAGTTCGGTGCGAACGTGACGCCCAACCAGCACGCGCTGGCCGAGCAGTTCGGGCTCTACGACAACTTCTACGACATCGGCACCAACTCCGCCGAGGGCCACAACTGGCTGATGCAGTCGGACAACCCGGAGTACACCGAGTCCTCGGCCGGTGAGTACACGCGCAGTTACGACACCGAGAACGACGTCCTCGGCCACCAGAAGACCGGGTTCATCTGGACCGGAGCTCAGGCGGCCGGCAAGTCCGTCAAGGACTTCGGCGAGTTCCAGTCGCTGGAGACCAAGCCGGCCGGCGCGACCTGGCAGAACCTCTACTGCGACAGCAAGAACATGGCCGCGACCGGAGCGCAGACCGCCTACCCCATCAAGACGGGCTCGGCGATCCCCTCCCTCAACGACGTGTCGGTGCAGGGGTTCCCGCTGTTCGACCTCGACGTGCCCGACATCTACAAAGAGCAGATCTGGCAGCAGGACTTCGACAGGAACGGTCCGGCGAACCTGAACATGTTCTGGTTCTCCAACGACCACACCGGCGGCCCGGCGAACGCGGCGGCCGAGGTCGCCGACAACGACCTCGCGGTCGGCCGGATGGTCGACAGGATCACGCACAGCACGTACTGGAAGGACTCGGCGATCTTCGTGGTCGAGGACGACTCCCAGGCCGGACTCGACCACGTGGACGGCCACCGCGCCCCGGTCCAGGTCATCAGCCCGTACGCCAACCACGGCACGGTCGACGACCACTACTACTCGCAGATCACCATGGTCCGTACCGTCGAGCAGATCCTCGGGATCCACCCGATGAACCAGCTCGACAGCGCGGCCACGCCCATGTACGGGGCGTTCACACGGAAGGCGGACAACACCCCGTTCACGGCGGTGCCCAACCGGACCTCGCTGACCCTCGGGGTGAGCCCCCAGCCGTCCTGCGGCTCGGACACCCCGGCGGCCCAGGACACCGCCGCGGCACCCGCGCCGACGTCCGTCTCGGTGCCGGCCGCCGAGAGGGCGCTCGCGGCGCAGTGGCAGACCTGGGCCTCGCACCAGCGGCTGACCGGCCCGAACGCGGTGCCGGACTACGCCAACCCCACCCAGATGAACCGCTATACCTGGTACCAGACCCACAACTGGTCCAAGCCGTATCCCGGTGACAGCAAGATCTACACGCCGAACGACGTGCCGGGCGCCTACCTCCCCTCGCCGGAGTCCGACGGCTGACGCCGTCGCCGAAGAGGACCTCGGGGCCGCCCGGCCGATCAACTGAGGTGTTCGTGCAGGAAGTCGACGATGTGGCCCATCGTCTCCTGCGTGGACCAGGGCTGGGCGGCCGAGGTGTCGCCGGTGAAGGACAGGTCGCCGTGGCCCGCACCGGTGAGGACGTAACGGGTGCTGTCGATGCCCTTGGCGCGGAGGGCAGTGTGCAGGTTCAGGGTCTGGCTGGGGGAGACCAGGTTGTCGGCGCTGCCGTGGAACAGGACGAAGGGCGCGGTCCTGGAGTTGATGTGCGTGCTCGGGTCGGCCGCCGCGATCTGGCTCGTACGGTCCTCGATCGACTTCTTGGTGCCGGGGCCGTAGACCCACTGGGCGGCGGTGTTGCCCGCGGTGTAGTTGGCCTTCTGCGCGGCGGTGTCGTAGTCGGCCGCGAGGGTGGACAGGTCGGCCGGGCCGAACTCGTCGACGACGCCCTGCACTTCACTGCTCCGGTCGAGGTTGTCGCCGATGTCGAAGGACTTGTCGCCGTTGGTGACGCCGGTCATCGCGGCCAGGTAGCCGCCCGCGGACTGGCCCCACACGGCGACGTTGTCGGGGTCGATGTCGTATTTGTCGGCGTTGGCGCGGAGGTAGCGGATCGCGGACTTCACGTCGGCGACGGCGTCCTTGTACGTGGCGCCGTTCGTGACGGTGCGGTACTGGATGCTGGCCACCACATAGCCCTGGTCGGCCACGTAGGTGCGCTGGCTCAGGTTGGCGGTGCGGTCCGCCATGCTGAACCCGCCGCCGGTCATGTAGACGACCAACGGCTTCTTGCCCGACGTGGACGTGGGCACCTGGATGTCCAGCTTCAGGTCGCTCTTCTTGCCGTTCGTGGTCGGCGAGGAGTACGTGATGTCGTTCGTGGTGGTGATCCCGGAGGTCGCGCACTTGATCTGCGCGCCGGTGGGATCGATCACGGTGCTGGTGCTGGTGTCCGACTTCTTGATGGTCTTGGCGACCGGGATGTTTCCCGCGTTGCCGCCCGTGGCGCCGGACGGCATGCCGGTGGGTGTTCCGCTGGACGTCCCGGTACCGCCGCCGGCCGCGGTCGTGGGGCAGGCGGCCGTCCGGGCACTCGCGCTGGACGCGTCGCTCGCCGAACCGCCGGACGAACTGTCGCCGCCCGAGGAGCAGGCGGCCAGGCTCAGCCATACGGCGACGGTCGCCGCGATGGCGGCGCCGCCCTTCCGCGTGCCCTTCCATGCGTCTCTCCAGGAGCCTGGCCGCGCCTGCCGCGCCTGACCCGTGTCCCGCGCCTTCCGGTGCGCCATCCCGCCGTTTTCGAGCATGTCTCTTCTCCTCGCCGACACGTGACAACAAACGGAGATGACATCTCCGTTTCCTTCGGTCACCGTACCACCAAACGGAGATTCAATCTCCGTTTATACTCGGAGGTGCGATGCGCGGGACGGTCCGCCATCACCCGGAACCGGAAGGCGAGAGGGCTGGGATGTCGGAACCCGCTGGACTCGACAGGCCGCCGCTGCGGCGCGATGCCGAGCTGAACCGTCGCCGCCTGCTGGCCGCCGGCCGCGAGGTGTTCCGCGACCGGGGTCTGGCCGCGACCCTCGACGACGTCGCCCGCCACGCGGGGCTCGGGGTGGGAACGGCCTACCGGCACTTCGCGAACAAGGAAGAGCTGGTCGACGCGGTCTTCGAGGACATGATCGACCGTGTCGAGGCGTCCGCCCGGGAGGCCGCCGCCGATCCCGACGCGTGGCACGGGCTGGCGTCCAGCCTGGAGAAGGTGTGCGAACTCCAGGCGCACGACCGGGGGTTGCGCGAGGTCATGCTCGGCACCGGCAAGGCCGCGCAGCGACACGCCCTCGTCGACCGGCGCGTCAAGCCGCTGGTCGATGTGCTGATCACCCGCGCGAAGGCTCAGGGCACGCTGCGCGCCGACGTCGTACCGCTGGACCTGCCGATGATCCAGCTGATGGTGGCGGCGATCACCGACCGCACCGGAGAGCCGGACCTGTGGCGGCGGTATCTACGGCTCCTGCTGGACGGCATGCGCACACGGCCGGACGGGAACCAACCATTGCCCCCGGCCCCGGCGTTCGGTGGTCGGGGGCAGGGCCAGGAGGGCGGCGGGGTGGCTTTCTGATGTGCCCCCGATGCCGGGCTACGCCTCAGTCGGTGTCACAGCACGTCCGCAGTCACCGTCACACCACATCCGCCAGCCGGTCCACCTGGTCCGGGTCGATGCCGTAGCAGTAGAGCATCACCTCGTCGGCGCCGAGGTCGGTGAAGGCGGTGATCGTCTCGCGGATCTGCGTCGGGGTCGTGAGCATGCCGGACACCATGCGGTCGGCCATGCCGGTGAAGGTGTAGTACGCGTGCATGCGGGACCGGGCGTCGTCGATCACGTCCTCCGGGCCCAGGGCGACATTGACCTGCGCGACGATGCGCGGTTCGCCGGCTCGGTCGTACTCCTTCCAGAACCGGCGCGCGGTGTCGAACAGGCCGCCCGCCCACGAGGGTGCCGCCGCGGCGAGGAAACCGTCGCCCCAGCGCGCGACGCGTTCGATCGCGGCGGGCTGGAAGCCGCCGAAGAGGACCTCGGGGCCCCCGGGGCGGGCGGGTGCGGGGCCGATCGGACCGACGCCGCCCGCGTCGTCGTACGCCTCGCCCGACCACAACCGCCGCATCACCGCCATCTGTTCGTCCAGGCGCCGGCCTCGCGTGCGCCGGTCCGTGCCGGACGCCCGGTGGTCGTCGTCCCGGCCGCCGACGCCCAGGCCGAGGACCAGGCGGCCGCCGGTCATCCGGTCCAGGGTCGCGGCCTGCTTGGCCAGGAGCGCGGTGTCGCGCAGGGGGGCGAGCAGGACCTCGGTCTGGACGCGGACGCGGGAGGTGGCACCCGCCAGGACGGCGAGGGCGACCAGCGGCTCGGGGTTGTCGTGGACGAGACGGTCGAGGAGGCCGAGGGTGGTGAAGGGCCCGGCGTCCGCGCGCCGCGCCCAGGTCAGCAGGGCGGCGGGGTCGCCGATACCGACGTTCATGAAGGAGCCTCCGAAAGGAAGGGTCGACAAAGTTGTTGCCGCCCCTTCGGCACCTCGTCTTCACGGAGGTGGGACGCTCCCACCCTGCGGCTTGCCTCTGGGGAACGTCTCGTCGAAGTGGCCTCACCGTAGGGCGGGCTGGAGGGAGGGGGCAACCGGATTTGGGCCGGTCCCACGCCACCAGTCGGGCAATCGTCAATTACAGGTTGACGATCCAGAAGCGTCAATTTAAAGTTGACGCATGAGCCCACTCGACATCAGCCTCGCCGACCTGATCGCCCGTCTCGACGAGGAACTGCCCGAATCCGACGAACTGGCCCGCATCAGCGAGGCACGACTGCGCGCCCAGACCCTGTCCGACCTCGGCGACCAGCTCATCGACCACTACGTCAGCAAGGCCAAGCAGGTCGGCGCGTCCTGGACCGAGATCGGCGACGCCATCGGGGTGACCAAGCAGGCGGCCCAACAGCGCCACGCCTCCGGCCCGTTCGAGCGGTTCACCGACCTCAACCGGCACGGAATCGTCCTGGCTCAGGAGGCCGCGCGCACGCACAAGCACGACTTCATCGGCACCGAACACCTCCTCCTCGGCCTGCTCGGCGAACCGCGAGGCCTGGCCTACGAGGTACTGGTGGCGCGAGTCGGTTCGGAGCAGGACGTCCGCGCCGCGATCGAGGAGGCGCTGCCGCCCGCCGGGACCAAGGCGCTGCGGGGTCACATCGCCTTCCGGCCGGAGAGCAAGGAGGCCATCGAGCAGGCACGCGCCGCCGCCACCGACCTCGGCCACGACTGGGTCGGCACGGAACACATGCTGCTCGGCCTGATCCGCGCCGAGGCGAGCCCGGCCGCGCGGATCCTGCGCGACCTC
Source organism: Streptomyces sp. NPDC092369 (assembly GCF_044755245.1). Taxonomy (NCBI): domain Bacteria; kingdom Bacillati; phylum Actinomycetota; class Actinomycetes; order Kitasatosporales; family Streptomycetaceae; genus Streptomyces; species Streptomyces sp. NPDC092369. The sequence continues at coordinate 190,468 of NZ_JBIVQP010000006.1, read as the reverse complement.
GGCTTCACGTCCGACGAGTTGGGCGAGACGATCAGGGCCGAGGTCGCCGCGCGCGACAACCAGTAACCGGGAGACCGGGATTCACACCCGCCGTACCGCCACCGCGTCCACCTCGAACAGCATCCCCGGCAACGCGAGGGACGCGACTCCGCTCAGGGTCTGCGCCGGCAGGCGGTCGCCGAAGTGCGTGTGCAGTGCCTTGCCCAGGGTCTCCAGCTTGGTGACGTCGTGGTCCACGATGAACGTGCCCAGCCGGACCACATGTTCGAAGCCGAGCCCCACTCCCGCCAGCGCCGACCGCAGTCGCCCGAAGGCCACGTCCACCTGCGCGGCGAAGTCGCCCGGCACGGGTGACCCCGTCGCGTCGGAGGCGTACTGCCCGGCGATGAAGACCAGTTCACCGGGTGCCGACACGGCGTGGCTGTAGCCGAAGGGGGTGGGGTCGTGGAGCGCGGGCGGGTTGGTGATCGTGCGGGCGTCGTCGTCCTTGAGCGTCATGGACGGGCAACGTCCCACGCACCTCGGCCCATTCCGGAGCCGCCCCCGCCTACGCCGGCAAGGCGCCCCGTGCCGCCCGTACCAACGCCTGCGCCCGCGGGTCCGCCGTCACGCTCGTCCGGAAACCGTTCGTCACATAGCCGAAGGCGATGCCCGAGGCCGGGTCGGCGAAGCCCAGGGCGCCGCCTCGGCCGGGGTGGCCGAAGGAGGTGGGGGACAGGAGCGGGGAGGCGGCGCCGTGCAGCATGCAGCCGAGGCCGAAGCGGGTCGGCACGACGAGCACACGGTCCGGGCCGGCGGAGCGCTCCGTGCGGGCCAGTTCCATCGTCTCCGGCGTGAACAGCCGCCTCCCGCCGTCCACTTCACCGATCAGGGACGCGTACAAACGGGCCAGACCGTCCGCCGTGGCGATGCCGTTGGAGGCGGGGAGCGCGGCGGCACGGTACGCCGGGTCGTTCTCGTCGGGGAGCGGGGTGATCGCGGCGAAGGCGCGGGTGGTGAGGGAGGTGGGGTCGGCGTACGCGTCGGCGACCGCCCGCTTGGGGCGCGTCCGCAGACCGGCCGGCTCCGGGGGCGGGTCCACCTGCGCGACCCGGCCCACCCGTCCTGTCTCTGACTCCGGCAGTCCCAGCCACAGGTCCGCGCCGACAGGTCCCGCGATCTCGTCGGCGATCAGCTCGCCCGGCGAACGGCCCGTGACCCGCCGGATCAGCTCGCCCGTCAGCCAGCTGTACGTCTGCGCGTGATAGCCGTGGTCCGTGCCCGGCTCCCAGGCCGGTGCCTGGGCCGCGACCGCCTCGGCGCCCAGCACCGGGTCCGCGGCCTGCGCGGGGGTCAGCGGGCGGTCGAGGACCGGGACGCCGGCGCGGTGCGCGAGCAGGTGCCACACCCGCGTCCGCTCCTTGCCCGCCGCCTTGTACTCCGGCCAGTACTCGCCCACCGGCGCATCCAGGTCCAGCTCTCCGCGCTGGTGCAGCAGCAGGAGTGCGGCGGCGGCGACGCCCTTGGTCGCCGAGCGCACGATCTGCGCGGTGGCGGGCTCCCAGGGTTCGGTGCCGTCGACGTCCTTGGTGCCGCCCCACAGGTCGACGACCTTGTGCCCGTCCCGGTAGACGACGACGGCCGCGCCCCGGTCCCCGAGCACCTCGAAGTTCCGCGCGAACGCATCCCTGACCGGCTCGAAGCCCTCGGCCACCACGCCGTTCACGTCCATGCCCGTACCTCTCCGGCCTGCGGATACTTCTTACTTACCCAAGCAGGATCGTCACGTCGATGTTCCCGCGCGTCGCGTTCGAGTACGGGCACACCTCGTGCGCCGCGTCCACCAGCTTCCCGGCGATGTCCGGGTCCAGGACCGGGAGCGAGACGCTGAGGGCGACCGCGAGGCCGTAGCCGCGCTGCTTGTTCGGGCCGATGCCGACCTTCGCGGCGACCGTGGAACCGGTCAGGTCGAAGCCCGAGCGGCGGCCGACCATCACCAGCGCGTTGTGGAAGCAGGAGCTGTAGCCGGCCGCGAAGAGCTGTTCCGGGTTGGTGCCGTTGCCGTCGCCGCCCATCTCCGGCGGCATCGCGACCTTCAGCTCGATCTGGCCGTCCTGGCTGGTGACATAGCCGTCCCGACCCCCGTGCGCGGTCGCCTCGGCGACGTACATGATCTTCGTCGGACGGGTGTCCACGGCGACTGCGACCGCGTCGTCCGTCATGGCCGGCCTCCCCCGGGGCGAGTGTGCGTAGTAGCTGACACGTGCATCCCGCACAAGGTACTGGCCGGTAGGTCAACTGGTGTTACCAGGGGGTAGCAACCGCCGGTAACCCGAGGTCAGGGTGTCGTCACCGACCGCGGGTCGAAGCCGAACGGCAGCTCCAGCCGGTGCGCCCGCATCAGGTCCTCGTCCGCGAGCACCTCCGCCGTCTTCCCGTCGGCCGCGATCACGCCCTCGCTCAGGATCAGCGCGCGCGGGCACAGTTCGAGGGCGTACGGCAGGTCGTGCGTGACCATGAGGACCGTGACGTCCAACGAGCGCAGGATGTCGGCGAGTTCGCGGCGGGAGGCCGGGTCGAGGTTGGAGGAGGGCTCGTCCAGGACGAGGATCTCCGGCTCCATGGCGAGCACGGTCGCGACGGCCACCCGGCGGCGCTGGCCGAAGGAGAGGTGGTGTGGGGGGCGGTCGGCGAAGTCGGCCATGCCGACCGACTCAAGGGCGGTGCGCACCCGTTCTTCGAGTGCGGGGCCCTTCATGCCGGCCGCCGCCGGGCCGAACGCCACGTCCTCGCGGACCGTCGGCATGAAGAGCTGGTCGTCCGGGTCCTGGAAGACGATGCCGACCCGGCGCCGGATCTCCGCCATGTGCCGCTTGCCGACCGGGAGTCCGGCGACCGTCACCGTCCCGGCGCCTGCCGTGAGGATGCCGTTGAGGTGCAGGACGAGGGTCGTCTTGCCGGCGCCGTTCGGGCCGAGCAGCGCGACCCGTTCGCCGCGGCCGACGGTGAAGTCGACGCCGAACAGGGCCTGATGGCCGTCGGGGTAGGCGTAGGCGAGGCCGGAGACCTCCAGGGAGGCGGGGGAAGCGGTGGTACTCACAGGGTCCATCCCAACACGCAGACGGTCAGGGCCGCGACGGGGAGCGCGAGGGCGTACGACCACTGCGCCCGGGAGGCGGTCACCTCGTCGATGACCGGCATCGAACCGGCGTACCCGCGGCTGATCATCGCCAGGTGCACGCGCTCGCCGCGCTCGTAGGAACGGATGAACAGCGCGCCCGCCGACTTCGCGAGCACGCCCCACTGCCGGACACCCCGGGCCGTGAAACCCCGTGACTCGCGGGCGATCCTCATCCGCCGCATCTCGTCCGTGATGACATCGCCGTAGCGGATCATGAAGGACGCGATCTGGACGAGCAGCGGCGGGAGCTTCAACCGCTGCAGTCCCAGCAGGAGTTCGCGCAGTTCGGTGGTGGAGGCGAGGAGGACGGAGGCGGCGACGCCGAGCGTCCCCTTGGCGAGCACGTTCCACGCGCCCCACAGGCCGTTGACGCTCAACGACAGGCCCAGTACGTCCACTCGCTCGCCCTCCGCCACGAAGGGCAGCAGGACGGCGAACGCGACGAACGGCACCTCGATCAGCAGCCTGCGCAGCAGGAAGCCGGCCGGCACGCGCGCGACGTACGCGACGACGGCCAGCAGGACGGCGTACAGGCCGAACGCCCACATCGCCTCGCGCGGGGTGGAGACCACGACCACCACGAAGGCGAGGACGGCGGCGAGCTTGGTGTGCGGCGGCAGCGCGTGCACGGGCGAGTGCCCGTGCCGGTACAGCCGGTGCGCGTGCCCCGCTCCCATGTCAGGCGCTCGTGCTTGCGGTGCTGGTGGGAGTCGCGTCGGGCGTGCGCCGACGGCGCACCGCCCAGAACACCGCGCTGCCCGCGACGATGGTCACACCTACGCCGAGAACGCCCGCCAGCCCCCCGGACAGGCGGGCGTTCTCGACATCCTTGACGCCGTAGTCGGCGAGGGGGGAGTCGGCCGAGGCGTGCTCCTCGGCCTTCTTGTCGATGCCCTTGTCGGCGGCGACCTTCTCCAGGCCGTCGGGGTTCGAGGAGGCGTAGAAGCTCACGAACCCGGCGAGGACGAGGGAGGTGACCAGACCGGTGATCCACAGCGCGCGCCGGGAGGTGCGCGCCGCGACGGGCGCCGGCTCGGGCGTCGGCACGTCGACGAGCGCGCCGTCCACGCGCAGCTTGAGCCTCTGCTCCAGGCCGCGCGCCCCGTACACGAGGTCGGGGCGTACGGCGATCACCGCGCCCACGGTCAGTGCCGTGATGGCCGCCTCGCCGATCCCGATCAGGACGTGCACGCCGATCATCGCGGTCGCGACCTTGCCGATGGCGACGTCCGTGGTGCCGCCGACGGCGTAGAGGAGCGTGAAGGCGACCGCGGCGGCCGGGACCGACAGGAGCGCGGCGACGAAGGAGGCGACGGTGATCGAGCGCCGCTTGCGCGGCAGCACCTTCACCAGGCCGCGGAAGATCGCGTACGCGACGACCGTTGTGACGATCGCCATGTCGGTGATGTTCACGCCGAGCGCGGTCAGGCCGCCGTCCGCGAAGAGAATGCCCTGCATGAGCAGGACGACGGAGACGCACAGGACCCCTGTGTAGGGGCCGACGAGTATCGCCGCCAGCGCTCCGCCGAGCAGATGGCCGCTTGTTCCGGCCGCTACGGGGAAGTTGAGCATCTGTACGGCAAAGATGAACGCGGCCACCAGACCGGCCAGTGGCGCGGTGCGTTCGTCGAGCTCGCGGCGCGCGCCGCGCAGGCTCACGGCGATGGCACCCGCGGCGACGACTCCGGTCACGGCGGAGGTGGGGGCGTTGATGAATCCGTCAGGCACATGCACCGTTCGATAATAGAGGCTTATTGCGAACCCTTTGCAAGAGCTAGAAGCTCCTGAATCGTGCATGTGATCTGTCCGACGTCAAGGAGCGAGAACAGGAAAATGTGCGACATTGGAGGAGAAGCGGACGCACAGCTTTCACATAGGTTACGCAGCGTTAGGGGTCGCCCGATGTCTGTAGTCGAACAGTACGCGCGAGCCCACATCGTCACGGACGCCGAGATCCCGGATGACGGGACTGTGCCCGTCGTCCTGCGCTACGACCCCGAGGCCGACCCGCGATCGGTGCGCTTCGGACTGCCCGGACCCCACGAATGGACCTGCTCGCGCGCACTGCTCGAACAGGGTCTGCGTGCCCCGGCGGGCAGCGGTGAGGTCCGCGTCTGGCCGTGCGGGCGGGTGCAGGCGGTGGTCGAGTTCCACTCGGCGAAGGGCGTCTCGGTGGTGCAGTTCGAGTCGAAGGCCCTGCTGAGGTTCCTGCGGCGGACCTACATGGTCACCGCGGAACCCGTACGACGCTGAATCAGCCGCCCATCCGCAGCAGTGCCGCGACGATCGGTCCCGCCGTGTCGCCGCCGTGGCCGCCCGCCTGGACCACGCCGGCCGCGGCGAGATCGCCGCGGTACGCGGTGAACCAGCCGTTCGGCTTCTCCTGGCCGTCGACCTCCGCGGAGCCCGTCTTGGCACCGTAGTCGGGGCCGAGGCCCGCCATCGCCTTGGCCGCCGTGCCGTACGCGGCCGTGTACTGCATGACGTCCTTCAGCTCGGCCTGCGTCGTCGACGACATCGTCCGCGAGGCCTTCGCCAGCGTGCGGTTGTCCACGCTCGGGGAGACCAGGTAGGGCTGGTGGAAGGAGCCGGTGGCCACGGTCGACGCGACCGACGCCATGTTCAGCGGGTTCATCCGCACCCCGCCCTGGCCGATCAGGGAGGCGCCCATCTGCGCGCCGCTCTGCACCGGCACCGCGCCGTCGAAGGTCGGGACACCGATGGCCCAGTTGTTCATGCCGAGTCCGTAGACCTGCTGGGCCTCCTTCGTCAGGTCGCTGTTGGACAGCTTCGGCGCGAAGTTGATGAAGGCGTTGTTGCAGGACGCCCCGAAGCTCATCTTGAACGTGCCCCGCTTGATCTCGGAGTCGGCGTCGTTGTGGAAGGTCCAGCCGGCGAGCTTGTACGTCTTGGGGCAGGGGTGCGAGGCGTTCGGGGTGGTGAGGTTCTTCTCGAACAGCATCGTCGAGGTCACGATCTTCATCGTGGAGCCGGGGGCGAGGGAGCCCTGGAAGGCGACGTTGAAGCCGTGCGAGGTGTTGGCGACGGCCAGGATCTCGCCGGTCGAGGGACGCATCACGACCGCCGACGCCCGGGCCTGCTTGGCCACTTGCTGCTCGGCGGCGGCCTGGAGGGTCGGGCTGAGCGTCGTCTTCACCGACCCCGGCGTGCCCTTGGCGAGCGTCAGCAGCGTCTTGTCGGACAGCTTGGCCTTCTCGGACGCCTTGCCGCGCACCACGTCCAGCTCGACGCCCGCCTTGCCGCCGGCGATCTTGCCGAACTTCTCCCGCAGCCCGTCCAACACCGGGCCGAGCGACGGGTACTTGGCGGTCGTCAGCTCGCCGCCGTCACGGTCGTAGGCCTTGATCGGCGGGGTCCCGGACTCGCCGGTGACCAGGGTGTCGCCGTCCTTGAGATCCGGGTGGACGACGGCGGAGGACCAGTCGACCAGCGGCTTGCCGTCCTCCTTGTTCCGCACCACCGTCAGCGAACTCTCGTACGCCAGTGGCTTGCTGGTGCCCTTGTACGACACCGTGCCCTTCACGGAGAAGGGGACCTTGTCGCCGGTGCGGATGCCCGGGGTGAGGGTGACGCCCTCGATGTGGGCGTCCTTGGTGTACCCGGTGAGCAGGGCGGTGGCGGCTGTCGTGTCGTTGGTGACGGCGGCGGCCTGCGGCACCTTGCCCTGCTGCCAGGACGTGAGGAACCGGGTGGCCGCGGTGGTGACCTCGGTCGCCGACAGCGGACCGGTCCTGACGTCCTTGTGGTCGGCGGACGAGGACGCGTTGGTGGTCCGGTCGTCGGCCGCCGCCCCGCTCCCGTACAGCGCGTAGACGCCGAAACCGGCGCCGCCGACGACCACGGCGATCATCCCGCCGATCACGGCGGGCTTGGTCTTCCGTCGCTCGGCGACGCGCCCTCTTTTACCCACAGTTCCCGAATCCTCCGCTGATTCCCCAGGGTCCCCTCAGGGTCCCGGCGGACCCAGCCCTCCCACACCCAACTCAACGACGGTAGCCACCCTAGAGTCCCGTCCTGTACGGGTGACTTCAGCCACCACTCCGTAGCACAGCTGCGACAATCGGGCCGGCCGCGTCCACGCCGTGGCCGCCGTCCTGGGTCATCGCCGCGGCCGCCACGTCGCCCCGGTAGCCGGTGAACCAACTGTTCGACTTGGACTGGCCGTCGACCTCGGCGGAACCGGTCTTCGCGCCGAAGTTCGGACCCAGGCCCGCCATCACGCCGGCCGCGGTGCCGCTGGTCGCGGTGCGGTTCATCATCGAGCGCAGTTGCGCGACCGTGTTCGCGGACAGGCCCTTGGCGGTGGCCAGTTGGCGGTCGTCGAGCTTCGGGGAGACGATGATCGGCTGCCGGAAGGCGCCCGTCATCGCGGTCGCCGTCACCGAGGCCATGTTCAGCGGGCTCAGCTGGACCTGGCCCTGGCCGATCATGTTCGCCGCGGTGTCCGGGCCGCCGGAGGCGGGGACCGAGCCGTCGAAGGACGGGATGCCGGTCTTCCAGTTGTCCCGGCCGAGCCCGAAGCGGTCCTCGGCCTCCTTGGTGAGCGAGTCCACCTTCACCTCGTCCGCGTACTTCACGAACGCCGTGTTGCAGGAGCGGGCGAAGCTGTCGGAGAGCGTCGCGTTCAGGTCCGGGGCCATGCCCTTGAGGTTGTGGAAGGTCTGGCTCTGCCACACCGCGTCGTCCGTGCACGGCGCCGGGCCGTTCATGCTGGTGATGCCGTTGTCGATGAGCGTGGCCGCGGTGACGATCTTCATCGTGGAGCCGGGCGCCAACTGGCCCAGGAACGCGGCGTTGAAGCCGTCCTTGCGGTGGTTGGCGACGGCGAGGACCTCGCCGGTGCTCGGCTGGACGGCCACCACGGAGGACTCCGCGTACTTCTTCACCGCGGTCTCGGCCGCCGCCTGCGCGCTGGCCCTCAGCGTGGTCCGCAATTCGCCGGGCTCGCCCTTGGAGAGGGTGAGCAGCGAGGTGTCGGCGGAACCCTCGACGGCGTGGTGGATCGACAGCTCGACCCCGGGCGTACCGCCCGCGCTGTCGCCGTACTTGGCGCGCAGCTCGTCGAGGATGGGCCCGAGGGACGGGTACTTCTCGGCGGTCAGGACGGTCCCGTCCCGGTCCACGGCCTCGATGGGCGGGTTGGCGGCCTCGCCGGTGACCAGCGTGTCGCCCTTCTTCAACTGCGGATGCACGACGGACGGCTGCCAGTCGACGAGCGCGCGCCCGGTGGTCTTGCCTCGCACGACGGTCAGTCGGCTCTTGTACGCGAGCGGCTTGGACTTCCCCTCGTACGACACCGTGGCCTTGACGGAGAACGGCACGGTGGCGCCGGTCGCGGCGCCCGGCGTGATCTTCACGTGGGTGATGTGGGCGTCCGTGCCATAAGCGGTCAACAACGGCTCGGCCCCGACGTCGTTGTTCGTGTACGTGGCCGCCTTCGCCCCGTCGCCCTTCTCCCACGCCGCGAAGAACTTGGCCGACGCGTCCTTGACCTCCCCGGCACTGGGCGGCCCGGTCTTCACGGCCGCGGCCCCGGACCCCTCGTCCCCGCTCACCGCACTGACGATGTTGTACGCCCCGTACCCGGCCCCACCCACCATCACGGCGAACACCCCGCCTATGACAGCGGTCTTGACCCCCCGGCCCATGAAACGTTCCCCTCCCCGTGAGCCCTTCCCCCCGTCCCCAGGATCTTCTGAACACGTTCAGAAAGGGCTGTCCATGCTCGCACTGTATGCGAGATGGGGGGTGGCTGTGGCCCAAGTTTTCGTTTGTTGTCGAAGAGGGGTGGGGGAACTCGATGGCTGCCGACGCCACCTCGCCGGTAGCGTCCGGTCTCCCGACCTGCCGTACCGGCGGCTCCCGGTTTCAGAGAGCGATGCACATGACCAGCCAGCGAGCGACGACCACCCTGTGGCGCCCCACCGGCCCCAAGGAGCTGGACCTGGTCCGCGAGCTGAACTGGCGCGCGTGGCCGCCTCGGCTGCCCGAGCAGCCGATCTTCTACCCGGTCCTCAACGAGGACTACGCGATCAGGATCGCGCGGGACTGGAACGTGAAGCACGACGGTGCCGGCTTCGTCACCCGATTCGAGGTCGACTCGGAGTACCTGAACCGGTACCCCGTCCAGCAGGCCGGCGGACGCACGATTCTCGAGCTCTGGGTTCCGGCCGAGGAGCTCGACGACTTCAACGCCCACATCGTCGGCGCGATCCAGGTGGTCCACGAGTTCCGCTGAAGTCTTGCCCGCCTAGACCCACGTATCCAGCCACATCCGCGACCGCCAGTCGTCGATCGGGATCGCCGTGCCCGTGTACAGCGGCCAGAAGTAGATGAAGTTCCACGCGATCAGCAGCACCAGCACCCCCGCCCCCGTGGCCCCCGCCACCCGGCGCGTATCACTCGACCCCGGTGGGCCGATGATCGCGCCGAGGAGCATGGCCACGGCCAGGCAGAGGAACGGGACGAAGACGATGGCGTAGAAGAAGAAGATCGTGCGCTCCTGGTACATGAACCAGGGGAGGTAGCCCGCCGCGACGCCGCAGGCGATGGCGCCGGCTCGCCAGTCGCGGCGGAAGAACCAGCGCCACAGGACGTAGGCGAGGGCGAAGCAGGCCGCCCACCACAGGAGGGGCGTGCCCAAGGCGAGGACCTCGCGGGCGCACTTCTCGCCGGCGTCCGCGGGGCAGCCGTCCTTGCCGGGGGAGGGGGACTCGTAGAAGTACGAGACCGGGCGGCCGTCGACCAGCCAGCTCCACGGGTTGGACATGTACGTGTGGGGCGAGGACAGGCCCACGTGGAACTCGTAGACCTCGTGCTCGTAGTGCCACAGGCTGCGCAGCCAGTCGGGCAGGAAGGTCCAGTTGCCGCCCTTGCCGTCGGTGGCGGCCCAGTTGCGGAAGTAGCCGCCGGAGCCGTTCGTGGGGGAGAGGATCCAGCCGATCCACGAGAGGAGGTACACCGCGATCGCCACCGGGACCGTGGCCAGGAAGGTGAGGCCCGTGTCGCGGCGCAGGACCGCCGCGTACGGGTGGCGGGCGCCCGCGACCTTGCGGGAGCCGGCGTCCCAGAGGAGGGCCATCACGCAGAACGCGGCGAGGATGTAGAGGGCGTTCCACTTGGTGCCCAGGGCCAGGCCGAGGGTGAGGCCGGCCATCCAGCGCCAGGGGCGCAGGCCGAGGCGGGTCGTCTCCGCGATGTGCGCGTCCGGACGGGCCCTGCCGTCGGCGTCGAGCGGGAGCGCCGCCGCCAGTTTCTCCCTCGCCCTGTCCCTGTCGATCAGCAGGCAGCCGAACGCGGCCAGGACGAAGAACATCAGCACGCCGTCCAGCAGCGACGTGCGGCTCATCACGAACGCCAGACCGTCCACCGCCATCAGCGCGCCCGCCAGGCAGCCGAGGAACGTGGAGCGGAAGAGGCGGCGGCCGATGCGGCAGAGGATGAGGATCGAGAGGGTGCCGAGCAGCGCTGTCATGAAGCGCCAGCCGAACGGGTCGAAGCCGAAGATCAGCTCGCCCAGGCCGATGACGTACTTGCCGACCGGCGGGTGCACGACGTACGCCGCGTCCGCCGGGACCGTGACGTGCCCGTTCGTCGACAGGATCAGATCGTTGGCGTTCTTGTCCCAGTTGACCTCGAAGCCGCGGTGGACGAGCGCCCAGGCGTCCTTGGCGTAGTACGTCTCGTCGAATATCACCGCCTTCGGGCTGCCCAGGTTCCAGAAGCGCAGCACGCCCGCCATCAGCGTGACCAGCAGCGGGCCGCCCCAGCCGGACCAGCGGGCGATGCGCTCGGCGAGCGTCGGCGGTACGCCGAGCACCTGCCACAGCCGCGGGCTGGGCTGCACGTACGGCGGTACGAGCCGCTCGCGCACGTCGGTGTCTGAGGCCCCCGGCCGGTAGCCGAAACGGCGCAGCCGCTGCTGCCACGAGGGCTGCTGGTCCTGCGGGGGCCTGCCCGGCCGGGTGTCCGTGGAGGACGCGGTACTGGTCACCGCGCCATCGTAGGGAACCGCGCTGTGTGAGTCCCGTGCATGGCCGGATGCGTCCGCATCGGAACGCGGCTGGGAGGATGGACGGCGTGACTGGAATCCTCGTTCTCGCAGGCACCCCCATCGGCGACACCGCGGACGCGCCGCCCCGGCTCGCCGCCGAACTGGCCGGTGCCGACGTCGTCGCCGCCGAGGACACCCGGCGGCTGCGGCGGCTGACCCAGGCACTCGGCGTCACGCCCAAGGGCCGGATCGTGTCGTACTTCGAGGGCAACGAGTCGGCCCGCACGCCCGAACTGGTCGAGGAACTGGTGGGCGGGGCGCGGGTGTTGCTCGTCACGGACGCCGGAATGCCGTCGGTGTCCGACCCCGGCTACCGGCTGGTCGCCGCCGCCGTCGAGCGGGACATCCGCGTCACCGCCGTACCGGGACCCTCGGCCGTGCTGACCGCGCTCGCGCTGTCCGGGCTGCCCGTGGACCGGTTCTGCTTCGAGGGGTTCCTGCCGCGGAAGGCGGGCGAGCGGCTGACCCGGCTGCGGGAGGTCGTCGACGAGCGGCGCACCCTCGTCTACTTCGAGGCCCCGCACCGGCTCGACGACACCCTCGCCGCGATGGCCGAGGTGTTCGGCGCCGACCGGCGGGCGGCCGTCTGCCGGGAGCTGACCAAGACGTACGAGGAGGTCAAGCGGGGCGGGCTGGCGGAGCTGGCCGCCTGGGCCGCCGAGGGTGTGCGGGGCGAGATCACCGTCGTCGTGGAGGGCGCGCCCCAGAAGGGGCCCGAGGAGCTCGACGCGGCCGAACTGGTACGGCGGGTGCGGGTGCGCGAGGAGGCGGGGGAGCGGCGCAAGGAGGCCATCGTGGCGGTCGCGGCGGAGGCCGGGCTGCCCAAACGGGAGGTTTTCGACGCGGTTGTGGCTGCGAAGAACGCGGCTTCCGCAAGCTCCTGACGAGGCCTGCGTGATTCGGCTCATACCCGCTCTGAGCAGGGCGCATATCGTCTGAGCGCGCGCCCCACGGGCAGGCAAAGCCAGCAGGGGCGATGGCAAAGTCCCACCGGTCCGCGAGGCCGGTATGGCAAGGAAAGTCCAAATCGGCTCCAACACTCGACAGGCCTGATGCTTTCGCGCCGGTGGAGGCGTCCACTGGGTTGTGGGGACGAACCGTCCCTGTGCCCAGCGGACAAGAGGAGCTGGCATGAGCGAGATCTCCGGACAGAACGGCGGCCGCGGTGCGGCGACCGCGGTGGTCCACGAGTCGTATTCCTTCGCCTGCATGCGCTGTGGGCACGGCTGGGAGCAGTCGTACGAGATAGAGCACCACAAGGACACCGAGGGCCACCAGTACGTCACGTACGTGGCCGGCGGCCGGGTCGTGCCCTCCCCGCTGAGCAGGCCCTCGTGCGTGCAGTGCGACGGCCATGTCGTACGGATCATGCGGCCCGGGCAGGTCTCCTCGGTGCACCAGGCGGCCTACCGTCATCAGGCGGCGCCGGTGGCCGTGACGGCGCCCGGGACCGAGATCGCCGAGGTGCCCGCGCAGGCCGACGGCGAGCGGCACCACTGGCACCTGTCGGATCTCCTGCACCCCTTCCAGCGCAAGGCGAGCTGAGCGAAATCGGAGCGCGTGAAGGCATGCCCCTTTCGTAGGATCGGGGCATGCCTTCGAATTCCTCCGGCCCCTCCGGCAAGAACGCCGCCCCGCCGCTCCCGGAACCCCTCCGGGTGCCCGTCGCCGACTCCCACACCCACCTGGACATGCAGTCCGGCACGGTCGAGGAGGGCCTCGCGAAGGCCGCGTCGGTCGGAGTGACGACGCTCGTGCAGGTCGGCTGCGACATCAAGGGCTCGCGGTGGGCCGCCAAGACGGCCGCCGCGCACGAGAACGTCCACGCGACCGTCGCCCTGCACCCCAACGAGGCCCCGCGCATCGTCCACGGCGACCCCGACGGCTGGTCGAGACAGCGCGCCCGCGTACCAGGGGGCGAGGGGGCGCTCGACGAGGCGCTCGCCGAGATCGACCGCCTGGCCGGGCTCCCGCAGGTCAAGGGCGTCGGCGAGACCGGCCTCGACTACTTCCGCACCGGGCCCGGCGGCAAGGAGGCGCAGGAGCGCTCGTTCCGCGCCCACATCGAGATCGCCAAGCGGCACGGCAAGGCCCTCGTCATCCACGACCGGGACGCCCACGCGGACGTGCTGCGCATCCTCAAGGAGGAGGGCGCCCCCGAGCGGACCGTCTTCCACTGCTACTCCGGTGACGCCGAGATGGCGGAGATCTGCGCGGGCGCCGGCTACTTCATGTCCTTCGCCGGCAACGTCACCTACAAGAACGCGCAGAACCTGCGGGACGCCGCGGCCGTGGCCCCCCTGGAGCTGCTCCTGGTGGAGACGGACGCACCCTTCCTGACCCCGGTGCCCCACCGCGGAAAGCCCAACGCCCCCTACCTCATCCCGGTCACCGTGCGCGCGTTGGCCGCCGTGCGCGACATCGACGAGGACGCGCTGGCGACGGCGCTGGCGGCGAACACGGCGCGCGCGTTCGGTTATTGAGGCCCGACCGAGGCCCGTTGAGGACTGCCGATCCGCTCCCCGATCCTCTCGAACACCACTTTGAGTAGTCGCGTCGCTTTGGAGAGTGACGAATGCTCCGCTAGGTTCTGGGGGCCCTTTCCGGACCCCTCCGGCCACTGGAGCGTGTCGGCGTGAGCAACTCGAAGTACCAGACGTACGAGGCGTACGGCGCCGAGCCGGGTGCCGGTGTCGCCGGTGACCTGCACACCGCGGAGACGCTGGCCTATGGCGTGTACGCGGCGCCGGACACGTACGAGGACAGGCACAGGGACAGATACGAGGACACGTACCGGCCCGCGTACGAGGCACCCGCGCCGACCGAGTCGCTCGAACCGACGCTGCCGCGGCAGGTGGGGCGGGCCGAACGCCGGCGCAAGGGGCGGTACACCGAGCGCCCGGACAGTGCGATGCGCCGGCTGCTGCCGCAGGCGCTGGTCGTCGCGTTCCTCGCGGGCGGCACCACCGCCTTCGTCGCCGAGGACAAGGCGATCGAGCTGAGCGTCGACGGCACGCCGCGCACCCTGCACACCTTCGCCGACGACGTCACCGAACTGCTCGCCGAGGAGGGCGTCGACGTCGGCGCGCACGACGTGGTCGCGCCCGCCCCCGGCACGGAACTGACCAGCGGCGACGAGGTGGCGGTGCACTACGGGCGCCCGGTCCGGCTCACGCTCGACGGCCAGCGCCGCGAGGTGTGGACGACGGCGCACACGGTCGACGGGGCGCTCAAGCAACTGGGGGTGCGCGCGGAGGGCGCGTACCTGTCCATCTCGCGCTCCCAGCCCATCGGACGCGCCGGTCTCGAACTCCACGTGCGCACCGAGCGCTCGGTCACCGTCATGGCCGACGGCCGCGCCCGCACGGTCCGCACCAACGCGGCGACCGTCGGCGAGGTCATCGACGAGGCCGGGATCACCCTGCACGACCAGGACACCACGTCCGTCCCGCAGGACAGCTTCCCGCGTGACGGGCAGACGGTCACCGTGCTGCGGATCACCGGGACGAAGGAGGTCCGCGAGGAGCCGATCCCGTTCGAGGTGCAGCGCACGGAGGACGCCTCGCTGTTCAAGGGCACGGAGGTCGTCGAACAGGCGGGCGTGCCGGGCCTGCGCCGGGTGACGTACGCCCTGCGCACGGTCAACGGCGTGAAGCAGAAGCCGCGCAGGACCGACGACGAGGTCGTGCGTCAACCGCGCAAGCAGATCGTGAAGGTCGGCACCAAGCCGCTGCCGACGTCCGTGGGCGGCGCGGACGGCCTCAACTGGAACGGCCTCGCCACCTGCGAGTCCGGCGGCCGCCCGAACGCGGTGGACCCGTCGGGCACGTACGGCGGCCTCTACCAGTTCGACACCCGCACCTGGCAGGGCCTGGGCGGCAGCGGCCGCCCCCAGGACGCACCGGCGGCGGAACAGACGTTCCGAGCGAAGAAGCTGTACGTGAGGCGGGGGTCGAGTCCGTGGCCGCATTGTGGGGCGCGCCTGCACGGGTGAGGGGGGTGGGGCGCAGCCCCCACCCCCAGGGGCGCGGGGAACTGCGCGACCAGCCACGACGGCGCAGCAGCCAAATGACAGCCCCGTACCCTAGGTGCCGTGAGCAGCAACCCCACCCCCGACGCCCTCCTGGGCCCCGCCGAAGTCCGTGAACTCGCGGCCGTCCTCGGCGTAAGGCCTACCAAGCAGCGCGGCCAGAACTTCGTCATCGACGCGAACACGGTCCGCCGTATCGTCCGCACCGCGGACGTCCGCGCCGACGACGTGGTCGTGGAGGTCGGCCCGGGCCTGGGTTCACTCACCCTCGCGCTGCTCGAAGTCGCCGACCGCGTCACCGCCGTCGAGATCGACGACGTCCTCGCGTCCGCGCTGCCCGCGACCATCGCTGCCCGCATGCCGGAGCGCGCCGACCGCTTCGCCCTGGTCCACTCGGACGCCATGCACATCACCGACCTCCCCGGCCCCCCGCCGACGGCACTGGTCGCGAACCTGCCCTACAACGTCGCCGTGCCCGTCCTGCTGCACATGCTCGACACCTTCCCGAGCATCGAGCGCACCCTCGTCATGGTCCAGGCGGAGGTCGCCGACCGGCTGGCCGCGCCGCCCGGTTCGAAGGTGTACGGCGTCCCGTCCGTGAAGGCCAACTGGTACGCCGAGGTCAAGCGCGCCGGCTCCATCGGCCGCAAGGTCTTCTGGCCCGCCCCGAACGTGGACAGCGGCCTGGTCGCCCTCGTCCGCAGGGCCGAGCCGCTCAAGACGACGGCCTCCAGGCGCGAGGTCTTCGCGGTGGTCGACGCGGCCTTCGCCCAGCGCCGCAAGACCCTGCGGGCGGCTCTCGCCGGATGGGCGGGTTCGGCCGCGGCGGCGGAGGCGGCGCTGGTGGCGGCGGGGGTGTCCCCGCAGGCCCGCGGGGAGGCGCTGACGGTGGAGGAGTTCGCGCGGATCGCCGAGAACAAGGTGGACGGCGCCGAGAACGAGGTGGACGGCGCCGAGAACGAGGTGGACAGCGCCGAGAACAAGGCGCACAGCGCCGAGAACGAGGAGTCCGGTAAGTGAGCGTCACCGTCCGCGTCCCCGCCAAGGTCAACGTCCAGCTCGCGGTGGGGGCCGCCCGGCCCGACGGGTTCCACGACCTGGCCAACGTCTTCCTCGCGGTCGGCCTGTACGACGAGGTCACGGCCACGCCCGCCGACGAACTGCGCATCACCTGCACCGGGCCGGACGCCGACCAAGTGCCTCTGGACGCCACGAACCTGGCGGCGCGGGCGGCGATCGCGCTCGCCGTGCGCCACGGCATGGACCCCGCCGTACACCTCCACATCGCCAAGGACATCCCGGTCGCCGGCGGTATGGCGGGCGGAAGCGCGGACGGCGCGGGTGCGCTCGTAGCGTGCGACGCGCTGTGGGGCACCCGGGCCCCGCGCGAGGAACTGCTCGACATCTGCGCCGAGTTGGGCAGCGATGTGCCGTTCAGCCTGGTGGGCGGGGCCGCGCTCGGGATCGGTCGGGGGGAGAAGCTGACCGCGCTGGAGGTCGGCGGCACCTTCCACTGGGTGTTCGCGATGGCGGAACGGGGACTGTCGACGCCGGCCGTCTTCCGGGAGTTCGACCGGCTGGGCGAGGGCACCGACATCCCCGAACCCGTGGCCTCCCACGAACTCCTCGACGCGCTCGCGAAGGGCGACCCGGACGCACTCGCCGCCGCCGTCTCCAACGACCTGCAGCCCGCCGCGCTCTCCCTCTTCCCCGAACTCGCCGACACCCTCACCGCCGGCCGCACCGCGGGCGCCCTCGCCACCCTGGTCTCCGGCTCGGGCCCGACAACGGCCTTCCTCGTCCGCGACCCCGAGTCCGCGGCCAAGGTGGCAGCGGCACTGGAGAGTTCGGGCACGTGCCGGAAGGTACGGGTGACGTCGGGACCGGCGCTCGGGGCGACGGTGCTGGGCCGTTAACCAGGTGCCGGGTCCCGTGGCGGGCCCCTAGGCTCCGCCGGGGACGGGGGAGTTGGGGAAGTTGACGGAGGACTCGGTGTCGGTGGACGTGCTGGTGGCCGCCGTACGGCGCGGTGACGCGGACGAGGTCGGGGACCTGCTGCACGTCGGTGCGGACCCGGAGGCGGTGGCCAACGGAGTGCCCGTGCTGTGCCTGGCCGTCGCCGCGTACGACGAACCGATCGCCCAGGCGCTGGTCGCGGCGGGCGCCGATCCGCTGCGCGCCCTCCCCGACGGCACCACCCCGCTGCTGCGCGCGGTGGACGGCGGCTCTGACGTCATGGTCGCCGCCGTACTGCCGGAACCCGTCCATCTCTCGTCCGCCGTACGCACCGAACTGCTCGACCGCGCCCGGCAGTGGACGGAGAGGGGCGCGGAGGCCGAACTGCGGCGCAGGACCGGCGAGTCGGGACCGGTCGAGCGGAGCAGGGGCGAGCACCACGGTTGGTCTTGTCACTGGGAGCGGCTCACGCTCGGCGGGGTGAGCGTGTGGGACGGGCACGCGGGGATCCTGAGCAACCTGGAGGCGCGTTTCGGACTGCGCACGCCCTTCGAGGAGTTGGTGGCCCGTGCCCTGGCGCACCCCGACGAGGAGCACGCCGTCCGGTCCACGGTGTCGCTGACCCTCTCGGCCCGGATGGACGAGGAGACCTGGGCCGCCGCCGTGGCCCTGGGGCGGCACCCCGACCGGCTGCGGCGGCTGTTCGCGGCGGATGTGCTGCGCTGCCTGATCATGGGGCTGGGGAGCAATCCCCTGGACCCCGACTACCGCTTCGAGAGCCGCGGGCCCGAGGTGCTGGTGCCGTGGGCGGCGGCCGAGCAGGACATCGAGGTGCTGGCGGCGGTGCTCAACGCGCTGACGGAGAGCGAGGGTCCGGAGATCGAGCCGCTGCTGCTCTCCCACCTCACGCATCCGGACCCGCGGATCCGTGTCCAGGTCCTGCACGGCCTCCAACGGGACGAGAGGTGCATGCTGGTCCGCCCCGAGAATCTGTCGGCGGTGCTCACGCTCGTCCGCGACCCCGACTCCCAGGTCCGCGCGTCGGCGGGCTACTGGCTCGCCGAGTACCCGGGCCGCGACCCTCGCATCGCCGACGCGCTGGCCGAACTCGTCGACCACGAGGAGCAGTTGATCCGTATCTACGCCGTGTACGGCCTCGCCCTGCACGACGATCCGCGCTGCGTCGAGGCCGAGCGGCACATCGGTTCCGTGGACCGGGAGAAGTGGCCGGACACCTGGCTGCTGGACGCGGTGTGGCGCTACCAGTGGCGGCAACGGGAGCGCGGCTGACCGCTCCTCACCGGCCGGGCGATCTTCGCCCGCCCGCGTCCACGCGGCCTCCCCGAAGCGGACTCCCCGAAGGGCCACGCACGGCGACGACCGCGTTCTCCGCGACCTGCGGCGGTCAGCGGCCACCGCGACTGGCTCCGGACGGACTGCCCGGGCCGGACGATGTACGACCTGCCGGCCGAGGTCAGGACGGCAGCGGCCTCCTGACCTGCGTGGATCGTCAGCCGCCCGGTGCGCATTAGGCTGGGTGGCTGACCGTCCCCCCTGTCAGGAGCGAAATGGCCGTCAACCTGGTCAATGTCGAGAACGTCAGCAAGGTGTACGGCACCCGTGCCCTGCTCGACGGTGTCTCGCTCGGTGTCTCCGAAGGGGACCGGATCGGGGTCGTGGGGCGCAACGGTGACGGCAAGACCACGCTGATCCGGATGCTCGCCAAGCTGGAGGAGGCCGACACCGGACGCGTCACCCACTCCGGCGGCCTGCGCTTCGACGTGCTCACCCAGCACGACTCGCTCGACCCCACCGCCACCGTCCGCCACGAGGTCATCCGGGACATGGCGGACCACGAGTGGGCGGGCAACGCCAAGATCCGCGACGTACTCACCGGACTGTTCGGCGGGCTCGACATGCCGGGCTTCCCGCAGGGTCTGGACACCGTCATCGCGCCCCTCTCCGGCGGCGAGCGGCGCCGTATCGCGCTCGCGAAGCTGCTGATCGAGGACCAGGACCTGATCATCCTGGACGAGCCCACCAACCACCTCGACGTCGAGGGCATCTCCTGGCTCGCCCGCCATCTGCGCGAGCGCCGCTCGGCGCTCGTCTGCGTGACCCACGACCGGTGGTTCCTGGACCAGGTCTGCACGCGCATGTGGGACGTGCAGAAGGGTGACGTCTTCGAGTACGAGGGCGGCTACTCCGACTACGTCTTCGCGCGGGCCGAGCGCGAGCGGATCGCCGCCACCGAGGAGACCAAGCGGCAGAACCTGGTCCGCAAGGAGCTGGCCTGGCTGCGCCGCGGCGCCCCCGCCCGGACCTCCAAGCCGCGCTTCCGCGTCGAGGCCGCCAACGAGCTGATCGCGGACGTGCCGCCGCCCCGGGACACCAGCGAGTTGATGAAGTTCGCCTCGTCCAGGCTCGGCAAGACGGTCTTCGACCTGGAGGACGTCACCGTCCAGGCCGGTCCCAAGGTGCTGCTCAAGCACGTCACTTGGCAGCTGGGCCCGGGCGACCGGATCGGCCTCGTGGGCGTGAACGGCGCCGGCAAGACCTCCCTGCTGCGGGCCATGGCCCAGGCCGCCCGCAGCGAGGGCGAGACCCAGCCGGCCGCGGGCCGGGTCACCGTCGGCCGGACCGTCAAGCTCGCCTACCTCTCCCAGGAGGTCGCCGAACTGAGCCCGACTCTGCGCGTTCTGGAGGCCGTTCAGCAGGTCCGCGAGCGCGTCGACCTCGGCAAGGGGCGCGAGATGACCGCCGGGCAGCTGTGCGAGACGTTCGGCTTCAACAAGGAGAAGCAGTGGACGCCGGTCGGGGACCTGTCCGGCGGTGAGCGCAGGCGACTGCAACTGCTGCGGCTGCTCATGGACGAGCCCAACGTCCTCTTCCTCGACGAGCCGACGAACGACCTCGACATCGAGACGCTGACCCAGTTGGAGGATCTGCTCGACGGCTGGCCCGGCTCGATGGTCGTCATCTCCCACGACCGGTTCTTCGTCGAACGCACCACCGACCGGGTCTTCGCACTCCTCGGTGACGCCACCCTGCGGATGCTGCCGCGCGGCATCGACGAGTACCTGGAGCGGCGCAAGCGGATGGAGGAGGCGGCCGCCGCCGCGGCGCCGGTGACGGTGAAGCCCGTCGCCGAGAAGAGCGCCGCTGACCAGCGGGCCGCGAAGAAGGAACTCCAGAAGATCGAGCGGCAGTTGGACAAGGTCTCCGAGCGCGAGACCAAGCTGCACGCGCAGATCGCCGAGCACTCCACCGACTTCGCGAAAGTGGCCGAACTGGACGCCGAACTCCGCGATCTCGCCGGGCAGCGCGACGAACTGGAGCTGCGCTGGCTGGATCTCGCCGAGGACGCGTGAAGGGTGCGTGAAGGCGCGTAACGGCGGCATCACGGGCCGGTTCTCCCTTGGGAACAGGGGCTGAACCGGCCCGATGCTTTGTCGGCCCCGGGTGATAGAAAGAGCCGTCTGAGAACTTTCTGAGGACGACTCCGGGCCCGACACAGTCCGGGGTGGCTAAAAATCAGTGAACGAGGGGGAGACGCGCTGATGACTCAGCCGCCGGACCAGCCGCAGCAGCCACCACAGCCGCCGCAAGGTGCGTTCGGCGCGCCGCCACCCCAGATGCAGCCGCCCCAGACACCACCGCCCCCGCAGGGCGCGCCCCAGGCCCCGCCGCCTCCGCAGGGCCCGCCGTCGGCCGCGCCCCAGCCCGGCTACGGCTACCCGCAGGCACCCCAGCAGCCCGGCCCGTACGGCGCGTCCGGCCCGTACGACCAGCCGGGACCGTACGCCCAGCCCGGCCAGTACGCCCAACAGCCCGGCCCCTACGGGCAGCCCGGTCCCTACGGCCAGCCGCAGCAGCCGGGTCCCTACGGGGTCCAGCCGGGGTACGGCTATCCGCCGCAGCCCCAGTACCCGGGCGGTCCCGGCATGCCGCCGCCGCCCGCCGGCGGCTCCCGCAATCCGTTCAAGGGCAAGCCCGGGCTCGCCGTCGGGGCGGCCGTCGTCGCGCTCGCCCTCATCGGGGGCGTGGTCTTCGCCGTCACCAGCGGTGGCGACGACAACAAGGACAAGAAGCCGGTCGCCCAGAAGAGCGACGACGCGAAGCCGTCGGCGTCCGTCCCGGTCAACCCCGGTGACGGCAGCGGCGACGGCGGTGCCGATCCCGAGGACCTCAACTCCGGCCGCAAGGCGGGCGAGTCGAAGGTGCTCTGGTACAAGGAGGCGCCGAACGCGCCCGGTTCCGGCGCCGACGCACCCGGCCTGTGGATCACCGACAAGACGGTCGTGAAGGCCGCGTACAAGCAGGTCTTCGCCTACAACGTCGGTGACGGCAACCCCACTTGGGACGCGCTGACGTTCCCGCAGAAGATCTGCGCGGTCACCCCGCAGAAGACGGCCGACGACAAGGTCGTGGTGGCCTACGAGAGCGGCACCAGCGACCGGGCCGAGTGCAACAAGCTCCAGCAGATCGACCTGAACACCGGCGCCAAGGGCTGGAGCGGCACGCTCGCCGACGGCGCCCTGTTCGACAGCACCATCACCATCAGCATGTCCATCACCGGCAAGACCCTGCTGGTGGGCCGCTCGCAGTCCGGGGTGGCCTTCGACGTCGGCACCGGCAAGAAGCTGTTCGACAAGACGAAGTACGGCAACGCCTGCTTCCCGACCGCCTTCGCGGGCGGCGCCAGGCTGCTCTCCGTCGCGTCCTGCGACGCCACCGGGACCAACGAGCACGACGAGATGCAGGAGTTGGACCCGAGGACCGGCAAGGTCAGGTGGACCCAGAAGTTCGACAAGGGCTGGCGGGTCGCGCGGACGTACTCCGTCGACCCGGTCGTGGTCTACAGCACCAACGAGGACAAGAAGGCCTGGAACATCTCCACCTTCAACTCGGGCGGCACCTTCCGCTCGCAGGTCAGCTTCGACGAGGACTTCGCGCCCGCGTGCGGGTGGGCGATCCTCCAGCGCGATCTGCAGGGTTGCCAGGGCGTGGCGGTCGACTCCACCACCCTCTACCTGCCGACCGAGGCCTCCGGCGGCCCGAACGACGTCGTCGCGATCAACCTGGCGACCGGCAAGGAGAAGTGGCGCGTCAAGTCCCCGGCGGACGAGTCGATGCTGCCGCTGCGCACCGAGGGCGGCAAGCTCATCGCGTACGTGGAGCCGTCGTACGCCACCGGCGGCCAGGTCGTGTCGATCCCCACCGGGGGTTCGTCGCACAAGCCGGTCAAGCTGCTGCAGAACCCGGCGAGCACGGCCGGCATCGAGAGCGGCTTCTACTCCAAGATCTTCGACTGGGTCGACGGACGCTTCTATCTCGCGACCACGCGGCTGTCCGGGAACGACGACACGAAGGAGAAGCTGATGCTCGCCTACGGCAAGTGACGCCTTCTTCCGTTCGCCCGCGACCCGCCGCCGTCCCCGTCCCCGAGGTACTCACGCCATGACCCAGCCGCCGCCCCCACCGCCCAACCAGCCGCCGCAGCAGCCCGGTTTCGGCCCGCCGCAGGATCAGCCGCAGCAGCCGCAGCAGCCGCAGCAGCCGCCCCAGCCGCCGCCGGGCTACGGCTACCCGCAGGCACCGCCGCCCCAGGCTCCCCCGGCCGCGCCCCCGCAGCAGCCCGGCTTCGGCGCCCCGCAGGCACCCCAGCCGCCGCAGCAGCCGGGCTACGGCTACCCGGGCCAGCAGCCCAACCCGTACGCCCAGCAGCCCAATCCGTACGGTCAGGCGCCCAACCCCTATGGCCAGCAGCCCGGTTACGGCTACCCGCAGCCGACCACCGTGCCGCTGCACCCGCAACCGGGGCAGCCGGGCGGCGGCCGGAAGGTCAACGCGCAGGTGGCGATCATCGTGTCGGCGGTCGTGGCGATCGCGCTGATCGTCGGCGGCGGCATCTGGTACTCCTCCTCCGGCAAGGACGACGACAAGAAGGACGAGCAGGCCAGTTCGGCCGGGCCCACCGGCGGCAAGGACGACAAGGACGACAAGGGCGACACCGGCGGCACGTCCACCGGCGGCGAGGAGAAGGTGCCCGCGAACACCGCCTCCCAGGTCCTCTTCCAGGTCCCCGAGCCCCAGGTCTCCAAGGGCGTCAACAGCGTCGCCGTCAACGGCTCGTGGCTCACCGACAAGGCATACGTCAAGAGCGGCATCGCCGAGATCAACGGCTACGACCCCGACAAGGGCACCAAGCTCTGGACGATCAAACTGCCGGGCCCGGTCTGCCAGTCCAGCAAGCACGCCACCGACGCCGGCCTGACCGCGATCGTCTACGAGCCCGCCATGCCGACCAAGGCCGAGCCCGCGCACGGCTGCAGCCAGGTCGCGGCGCTCGACCTCGGTGCCGGCAAGAAGCTGTGGACCAAGACGGTCAAGACCGGTGACACGGCGATCAACTTCGACAACGTCACCGTCAGCGCGAACACGGTCGCGGTCGGCGGCACCAGCGGCGGCGGCGCGTTCGACATCACCACCGGCAAGCCCCTGTGGGCCCCCAAGCAGACCGACAGCTGCTACGACGCCGGGTACGCCGGCGGCGAGAAGCTGGTCGCGGTGCGCAAGTGCGGCGCGTACGGCCAGCGCCAGCTGCACATCCAGACCATCGACCCGAAGTCCGGGAAGGTGATCTCGGAGTACAAGATGTCCGACGGCATCGAGTACGCGGCCGTCGTGTCCACGAACCCGCTGGTGGTGGCCGCCGACGTCGGCGACACCGCGGGCGACGGCAGCGGCATCTCGGACTTCTTCTCCATCGACAACAAGACGGGCAAGCTGCGCACCCGCATCTCGGCGCCGGGCGACCAGTACGCGGCCAAGTGCGACGGCATCTCCCGGATCGAGAACTGCTCGGGTCTCGCCGTCGGCAACGACCGGCTGTACGTGCCGACCGAGGAGCACGACAGCGGCGGCGAGCACGGCCAGAGCAACGAGGTCGTCGTCTTCGACCTCGCCACCGGCAAGCAGACCGGCCAGCGCGGTGACGCGGGCGACGGCTACACCATCACCCCGCTGCGCATGGACGGCGCCAACCTGATCGCGTACAAGCGCCCGCCCTACGACAAGGGCGGCCAGATCGTCAGCCTCGACGGCGGCACCTTCAAGGAGACCAAGCTGCTGGAGAACCCGGCGACGGACTCGGTGCGCGACGCCGAGTCGCGGATGCTGCCGGAGTACTCCGAGATCATCTACCGGCAGGGCCACCTCTACATGTCCGCCGTCTACGCCGACTCCTCCTCGACCGCGGGCGACAAGGAGTACCTGGCGCTCGCCTTCGGCACGAGCGGCTGAACCACCGGCTGAACCACCTGGATTCGGTGACGGCCCCGCCCCTGCTCAGGGGCGGGGCCGTGCGCGTACCGCTCATCACCCTCGAATGAGGGGAAAGCCAGAAAATCCGTCGATCCAGGGCACTTCTCACCGGTAGGGGGAGCGCAACGTCGAACAAGCGTGTAGCTTCCGGGGTCATGGAGGGCGGGGGAGCCGGAGGGGGGCTTCCGTGCGTCCATGGGGATCCATTGGGGGGACTGGGGGGTTGCTCGATGGGAGTGCGGCTGATGGTGGTCGACGACCACCGATTGCTCGCCGAGGCCTTGGCCTCGGCGCTCAAGCTGCGGGGACACCGAGTGCTGGCCGCGGCGGCACCCGCCGCCGGTGCGGCGGAACTGGTGATCAGCCGGGCACCGGAGGTGTGCCTGCTGGGGACGGCCACACCGGCCGAGCCGGGCATGTTCGACCCGGTGGTGAGGATCAAACGGGAGCGCCCGCAGGTGGCGGTCCTGGTCCTGGGCCCGGTACCGAGCCCACGCGGCATCGCGGCGGCCTTCGCGGCCGGGGCCTCCGGCTACGTACGCCATGACGAACGCATCGAGGGCGTGGAGCGGGCGATCATGAAGGCGAGGGCGGGCGAGGCAGCGGTCGCGCCCCAACTGCTCCAGGGCGCCTTCAGTGAACTCCTCAACCCGGCGGCCCAGCCCGACGACGAGGGTCAGCGCCTGCTCCAGATGCTCACCCCGCGGGAGGTCGAGGTCCTGGTCCGGGTGGCCGACGGCGAGGACACCCGCCTGATCGCCGCCGGCATGGGCATCGCCCCCTCCACGGCCCGCACCCACGTGCAGCGGGTCCTGATGAAGCTGGGCGTGGGTTCGAGGCTGGAGGCGGCGGCTTTGGCGGCGAGGACGGGACTGCTGGACAGGGCGGGCCCACTGAACAACTCAGCGGGCCCGGATCTGTGAACCGGCGACGGGTCCAGCCGACCCAGGGGCGCGGGGAACTGCGCGACCAGCCACAGTCCTCCCGCACCCGGCAACCGGTCTAAGCCCCCTCGTCCTTCTCCTCCACCAACTCCACCGGAGGTACCGGCCGAAGCTTCACCCAGCCCAGGAAGAAGACGCCGAGCAGCAGCATCGCGAGCCCGGTCCACAGATTGATGTTGATCCCCTCGGACTTGTCCAGCGACGAGTCCGACGGATTGATCCCGGCGATCGTGACGATGATGCCGTAGACGACGAACAGCCCGCCGATGATCAACCGCAGGTCGAACAGCCGGGAGGCCGTCGTCGACTTGCCCTCCAGCTCACTGACCTCGCGCTGGACGTCGTGCCCTGAAGGTCCGGGGTGTCCTGAGTTCTCAGACATGGTCTCTCAATCCTCCCGCTACTAGAACGAGAACGGGATGTAGCAGAGGGCCGCCAGGATCACGGCACCCCAGCCGAGCAGTGCCGGCCGCCGATACCACGCGTCGTCGCCCTCCGCGGGCGCCTCCGTCATGCCCGGCGAGGTGGTGCCGTAGACCAGGCCCTGGAGTTCCTCGGCGGGCTTGGGCTGGGTGAACAGGGACACGAGGAACATGACCACCGCACCGGCCACGAAGCCGGCGATCGCGGAGACGAAGTTGGCGCCCTGGTCGGAGGGGATGGAGATGATCCCCTGCTTGTAGATCCAGAAGTAGTTCACCATCGCGGTCACCGTGCCCGCGAGCAGCCCCCAGAAGCCGGACTTCGGGGTGGCCCGCTTCCAGAACATGCCGACGATGAAGACGACGAACATCGGCACGTTGAAGAAGGAGAACAGGGTCTGGAGGTAGCTCATGATGTTGGAGAAGGACGACGCCAGGAACGCCGTGCCGACCGAGGCGGCCACACCGATGACCGTGATCAGCCGGCCGAAGCGGACGTAGTACCCGTCCTCCCGGTCCGTGACGACGTACTTGCCCCAGATGTCGGTGGTGAACACGGTGTTGAAGGACGACACGTTGGCCGCCATACCGGCCATGAACGCGGCCAGCAGTCCGGTCACCGCGATGCCGAGGACGCCGTTGGGCAGCAACTGCTCCATCAGGTACGGGATCGCGTCGTTGTACTGCAGGTCCGAGCCGCTGGTGCCGATCTTCGGGACGAGCACCGCGGCCACCAGGCCCGGGATCATCACCAGGAACACGATGAAGACCTTCGGGTACGCGGCGATCAGCGGGGTGCGCCGGGCCGCGGACAGGTTCTTCGCGGACAGCGCGCGCTGCACCTCGGCGAAGTTGGTCGTCCAGTAGCCGAAGGACAGCACGAAGCCCAGGCCCAGCACGATGGTCAGCCAGTTCGCGCCGAGCGGGTTGGCGCTGCCGATGCCGGTGCCGCCCCACGCGGTGGTGAAGTTGTGGCCGTGGCTCGCGTCCAGCTTGTCGGTCAGGCCGCCCCAGCCGCCGACCTTCTTCAGGCCGAGCACGACGAGCGGGATGAGCGCGGCCAGGATCACGAAGAACTGCAGCACCTCGTTGTAGATCGCGGACGACAGACCGCCGAGGGTGATGTACGCCAGCACGAAGAAGCCGGCGACCAGGATCGCCACCCACTGCGGCCAGCCCAGCAGCGCCTCGACCACGATCGCCAGCGCGTACAGGTTCACCCCGGCGATCAGGATGGCGGCGAAGGCGAACAGGATCGAACTCAGCAGGTGTGCGGCCTTGTCGAAGCGCAGCAGCAGCATCTCGGGGACCGAGCGGACCTTGCTGCCGTAGTAGAAGGGCATCATCACCAGGCCGAGGAAGACCATGGCCGGGATGGCGCCGATCCAGTACCAGTGCACGGTGTACGCGCCGTACTGCGCGCTGTTGGCCGCCATGCCGAGGATCTCGGTGGCGGCGAGGTTGGCCGAGATGAAGGCGAGACCGGTGATCCAGGCGGGCAGCGAGCGACCGGAGAGGAAGAAATCGAGGCTGGTCTTCACCGAGCGCTTGGCGGCGAAGCCGATGCCGAGCACCACGACGAAGTAGATGCCGAGGATCGTGTAGTCGAGCCAGTTGGTGGGGAGTCGCAGCTCGGCTGCCAGTTGCACAGTCGTATGGGTGGACTCAGGAGCATATGTGGGGTTCTGCACCCAGTAATTCAACACGTTCGTTGTCTCACCTTGATTGATTGTGATGTTGACTGAGGTGGTGAGTTGTGTTTTGGTGTGTTCGGTTCTGTTTGGTGGTTGGCTGGCTCGAACAACGGGAGTCCGCAGTGAAGAAGACCTCGACCCGGCTGGCCGACGGTCGCGAGTTGATTTATTACGATCTGCGCGATGACACCGTGCGGGACGCCGTGGACCGTCGCCCGCTGGAGCCGACCGTCACGTCCTCCGAGATCCGCCGCGATCCGCTGCTCGGCGACTCCATCGCCGTCGCCTCGCACCGCCAGGGCCGCACCTATCACCCGCCGGCCGACGAGTGCCCGCTGTGTCCTTCGCGGGACGGCCGGCTGAGCGAGATCCCCGACTCGTCGTACGACGTCGTGGTCTTCGAGAACCGTTTCCCCTCGCTGGCCGGTGACTCCGGGCGCTGCGAGGTCGTGTGCTTCACGTCCGACCACAACGCCTCCTTCGCCGATCTGAGCGTGGAGCAGGCGGCGCTGGTCCTGGACGCGTGGACGGACCGGACGTCGGAGCTGTCGCATCTCCCCTCCGTGGAGCAGGTGTTCTGTTTCGAGAACCGCGGCGAGGAGATCGGCGTGACGCTCGGTCACCCGCACGGCCAGATCTACGCCTACCCCTTCACCACCCCTCGCACCGCGCTGATGCTGCGTCAACTCGCGCAGCACAAAAAGGCGAGTGGCGGGGAGAACCTCTTCGACGCCGTCCTCAAGCGTGAACTCGCCGGTGAGCGGGTCGTCCTGGAGAGTGAACACTGGGCGGCCTTCGTGCCGTACGCGGCGCACTGGCCCTACGAGGTCCACCTGTACCCCAAGCGCCGGGTGCCCGATCTGCTCGGCCTGGACGAGGAGGCGCGCACAGAGTTCCCCCAGGTCTATCTGGAACTCTTGGGGCGCTTCGACCGGATCTTCGGCGAAGGTGAACCGCCCACGCCCTACATCTCGGGCTGGCACCAGGCGCCGTTCGGCGCGCTGGCGGAGTTCGACGGCGTCAGCCGGGACGACTTCGCGCTGCACCTGGAGCTTTTCACCATCCGCCGCACCTCCGGCAAGCTGAAGTTCCTCGCGGGCTCCGAGTCCGGCATGAGCGTGTTCATCAACGACGTGCCGCCGGAGCGCGCGGCCCAGCGTCTGCGAGAGGTAGCGAGTTCATGAGCAAGTACTTGGTGACCGGTGGCGCGGGGTACGTCGGCAGCGTGGTCGCCCGGCATCTGCTGGAAGCCGGCCACGAGGTCACCGTCCTCGACAACCTGTCCACCGGTTTCCGCGAGGGCGTCCCGGCCGGGGCGACCTTCGTCGAGGGCGACATCCGTGACGCCGCCAAGTGGCTCGACTCCTCCTACGAGGGCGTCCTGCACTTCGCCGCCTTCTCCCAGGTCGGCGAGTCGGTCGTGAAGCCCGAGAAGTACTGGGAGAACAACGTCGGCGGCTCCATGGCGCTGCTCGGCGCGATGCGCGAGGCGGGCGTGCGCAAGCTGGTCTTCTCCTCCACGGCGGCCACCTACGGCGAGCCGACCGAGGTCCCGATCGTCGAGACCGCGCCGACCGCCCCGACCAACCCCTACGGCGCCTCCAAGCTCGCCGTCGACCACATGATCACCGGCGAGGCGGCGGCCCACGGCCTGGGCGCGGTCTCGCTGCGCTACTTCAACGTGGCGGGCGCGTACGGCGAACAGGGCGAGCGGCACGACCCCGAGTCGCACCTCATCCCGCTGGTCCTCCAGGTCGCCCAGGGCAGGCGCGAGGCCATCTCGGTCTTCGGCGACGACTACCCGACGCCGGACGGCACCTGCGTGCGCGACTACATCCACGTCGCCGACCTGGCCGAGGCGCACCTCCTCGCCCTGAGCGCCGCCACCCCAGGCGAGCACCTGATCTGCAACCTGGGCAACGGCGAGGGCTTCTCGGTCCGCCAGGTCATCGAGACCGTCCGCCAGGTCACCGGCCACCCGATCCCCGAGGTGGTGGCCCCGCGCCGGGGCGGCGACCCGGCGTCGCTGGTGGCCTCGGCACAGACCGCCCGCGAGAAGCTGGGCTGGCAGCCGTCCCGCGCGGACCTCGCGGGTATCGTCGCGGACGCCTGGAAGTTCGCGCAGCAGATCGCAAGGGAGCAGTAGTGGGGGCAGAGCAGGTCCGTGAGGACTTCGTCGGGCTGTACGGGACCGAGCCGGAGGGCGTCTGGGCGGCGCCGGGCCGGGTCAACCTGATCGGCGAGCACACCGACTACAACGACGGCTTCGTGATGCCGTTCGCGCTGCCGCACACCGCGGTGGCCGCCGTCTCGCGCCGCACCGACGGGGTGCTGCGCCTGCACTCCGCGGACGTCGAGAGCGGGGTCGTCGAACTGTCCCTGGACGCCCTGGTGCCCGAGAGCGACCGCGACTGGACGGCGTACCCCTCGGGTGTCGTCTGGGCGCTGCGCGAGGCCGGGCATCCGGTCACCGGCGCGGACATCCACCTGGCCTCGACGGTCCCGGCGGGCGCGGGCCTGTCGTCGTCGGCGGCCCTGGAGGTCGTCGTCGCCCTTGCGCTCAACGACCTCTACGAACTGGGCCTCAAGGGCTGGCAGTTGGCCCGGCTGTGCCAGCGCGCGGAGAACGTCTACGTCGGTGCGCCGGTCGGCATCATGGACCAGACCGCGTCCGCGTGCTGCGAGGAGGGCCACGCCCTGTTCCTCGACACCCGGGACCTCTCGCAGAAGCAGATCCCCTTCGACCTCGCGGCCGAGGGCATGCGCCTGCTGGTCGTCGACACCCGCGTCAAGCACTCGCACAGCGAGGGCGAGTACGGCAAGCGGCGCGCGGGCTGCGAGAAGGGCGCGGCGCTGCTCGGCGTGGACGCCCTGCGGGACATCCCCTACGACGGACTCGACGCGGCCCTGGCCCGGCTCGGCGACGACGAGGAAGTGGTCCGGCTGGTCCGGCACGTCGTCACCGAGGACGAGCGGGTGGAGAAGGTGGTCGCGCTCCTGGAGGCGGGGGACACCCGCGCGATCGGCCCGGTGCTGGTCGCAGGCCACGCCTCGCTGCGCGACGACTTCCAGGTCTCCTGCCCGGAGCTGGACCTCGTCGTCGACACGGCCGTCGCCACCGGCGCGCTCGGCGCCCGGATGACCGGCGGCGGCTTCGGCGGCTCGGCGATCGTGCTGGCGGAGACCGCCGACGTGGACACGATCACCAAGGCCGTCGAAGAGGCCTTCGCCACGGCCGGGTTCCTCGCGCCGCGGGTGTTCGAGGCGGTGCCCTCGCCGGGCGCGCGCCGGCTCAGCTGAGCCGCTTGGTCAAGGTGTACTCGGTGGTCCCCGGCGGATAGTCGGGGATCACGCACACCACCTCGTACCCCTTCTTCTTGTAGAACTCCGGCGCCTGGAAGTCCCAGGTCTCCAGCCGGGCGGCCGCGCAGCCGCGCTCCTCGCGCGCGATGCGCTCCGCCGTTTCGAGGAGCCCCGAGCCGAGCCCCGAGCCGCGGTGGCGGTCGTCGACCCACAGGTACGTCACGTGCAGCCAGGTCGTCCAGGTGTGGCCGACCAGGCCGCCGGCGAGCTCGCCTGCCTCGTCCAATGCCCAGACATGGAGCGGAAGTTCACGTTCCGCGGGCGTTCCGCGCAGTGCGCGCAGCACCGGTGAGGCGGCCGTGTTGGTGTCCCGGAGCCGGGAGCGGAGAAGATCGCGTCGAGCCCTGTCGATTTCTGTCTCAAGACGAAACATGCGGCTCACCATAAACGCGCTGGCCAACCAGTTCTGCAAATTACCTTCCGCTCCCGCCCCCCAGCCGTACCCTGATGAACGGCACCGGTGGGGGCCGGTGCTGATCAGGGGGCGAGACAAGTCGGGTACGGCACCCGAAGTGGGGGTAGCAGTTCACGCATGGCGGCGGCCATGCACAGCCATCGCGCTTCGGGCGTCGTACCTGCGCCCGTGTCGTCTCCCGACGATGGGGTATCCCCTGCTCTTCGAGAGCTTGGGGAAGGGGGTTTCGTGGTTCGCATCCGTGTCCTGGTCGTCGACGACCATCGCATCTTCGCCGAGTCGCTCGCCGCGGCACTGGCCGCAGAGCCCGATGTCGACGTCTCCGCCGCCGGCAGCGGTCCCGCGGCGCTGCGCAGTCTGGAGCGCGCCGCCGCCGAGGGGCGCCGCTACGACGTGCTGCTCGTCGACTCGGACCTGGGGGGCAATGTGCCGGGTGTCCGGCCCGCGGTGCCGCTCCAGGAGGCCGGCGAGGACGGGCTGGTCGACGGGATCTCACTCGTCGCCGGCGTCCGCACCGCCCAGCCGGGCGTCCGGATCGTCGTCCTGGCCGAGAAGGACGATCCCCGGCGGGCCGCACTGGCCCTGCAGGCCGGGGCGTCGGGGTGGGTGGCGAAGGACTGCTCGCTGTCCCGGCTGCTCACGGTCATCCGGGGGGTGCTGCGCGACGAGACGCATCTGCCGCCGGCCCTGCTCACGGGTGTCCTGCGGGAGCTCACGGCGGCGCGCAAGCACCGCACCGAGAGCGAACGGCTGGTGGAGTCCCTCACGCCGAGGGAGCGCGAAGTGCTGCGCTGCATGGTCGCCGGCCTGGGCCGCAAGGCCGTCGCCGAGCGCCTGTTCCTCTCCCCGCACACCGTCCGCACCCACATGCAGAACGTCCTGGGCAAACTGGGCGTCCACTCCACCCTCGCCGCGGTGGCGCTCGCGCGCAGGGCGGGAGTCGGCCCGGTGGACCTGGAACCGACGGCCCGCATCGGGGCGGAGGAGACCCACACAGCCTGACCGGGGCCCAGCGTCTGATCAGGACCCTGTGACTGACCGGGGTCCTGTGCCCGGCCAGGGTCCGACCGGCGCGGCCCTCAGCCCGGGATGTTGTCGAACGGCGCGGTCAGTTGGCGCAGCAGGCCCGCGAGTTCGCCGCGTTGGGCTCGGGAGAGCTCCGCGAGGATCGCGCGTTCCTGGGCGAGCAGACCGGCCAGGGCCTGGTCCGCGCGGTCCTGGCCCTCCTCGGTCAGCCGGACCAGTACTCCGCGCCGGTCGCTCGGATCGGGCAGCCGCTCCACCAGGCCCTTCTTGGCCAGCCGGTCGATGCGGTTGGTCATCGTGCCCGAGGTGACCAGAGTCTGCGTCAGCAGCTGTCCGGGCGAGAGCTGATACGGCGTTCCCGCGCGCCTGAGCGCGGTCAGCACGTCGAACTCCCAGGGCTCCAGGCTGTGTTCGGCGAAGGCCAGCCGACGCGCCCGATCCAGGTGCCGGGCCAGC
This sequence comes from Streptomyces sp. NPDC092369, assembly GCF_044755245.1. Lineage (NCBI taxonomy): Bacteria > Bacillati > Actinomycetota > Actinomycetes > Kitasatosporales > Streptomycetaceae > Streptomyces > Streptomyces sp. NPDC092369. Next base: position 157,602 of record NZ_JBIVQP010000006.1, on the reverse strand, counting down.
CTGCTCACCCGGCTGAGCACTTCCAGCGGCTCCACGTCGAGGTCCGGGCGCTCCCGGCGCCACGCAGCGACCAGCCGATCGACCTCGTCCTCCATGACGATCAGTGTAGTGGTTGTGTCGACGTGAAGTCTCTTGAGGTCGAGTCTCTTGACATCAAGATATATGGACGGGGAAGGTGGACGTCATGACCTCTCCCACCTGGGACCCGGCCCAGTACCTCCGCCACGCCGACCACCGCGCCCGCCCCTTCACCGACCTGCTCGCCCGCATCCCCGACCCGCCGTCATCCGCACCCCGCGTCGCGGACCTCGGCTGCGGCCCCGGCAACATGACCGCCCTGCTCGCCGAACGCTGGCCGGCCGCGCACATCGTCGGCTACGACAACTCGCCCGAGATGCTCGACAAGGCGCTCGTGGAGTACGAGGGACAGACACCCGGCGGCGGCCGCCTGGACTTCTCCTACGCCGACGTCCGCACCTGGGCGCCCGAGGGCACGTACGACCTGATCGTCAGCAATGCCACCTTCCAGTGGGTCACCGGACACGTCGACCGCTTCGCCGACTGGATCGCCGCCCTCGCCCCCGGCGGCACCTTCGCCTTCCAGGTACCGGGCAACTTCTCCGCCCCCAGCCACCGGTCGATGCGCGACCTGGCCCACTCCGCCCCCTTCCGCGACCGCCTCGCCGACACCCTCCGTCACGACGACGCCGTGCTCGCGCCGGAGACCTACCTGGAGCGGCTGACCGCGCTCGGCTGCGCGGCCGACGTCTGGGAGACGACGTACGTCCATCTCCTGACCGGCGAGGACCCGGTGCTCGACTGGGTCATGGGGACCGGGCTGCGACCCGTCCTCACCGCCCTCGCCGACGACCCGCCCGCGCGGGACGCGTTCCTCGCCGCCTACCGGGCCGCCCTGCGCGAGGCCTATCCGGCGACCGCGCACGGCACGCCGTTCCCCTTCCGCCGTATCTTCGCGGTCGCCCGCAAGGAGAGCTGACCGTGCTCGCGGCCGTCGACCACGTCCAGCTCGCCGCCCCGCCCGGCTCCGAGCACCTGCTGCGCGGCTACTACGTCGACGTCCTAGGCATGACCGAGGTGCCCAAGCCGGCGGTGCTCGCGGCACGCGGCGGGTGCTGGTTCGAGGCCGGGGCCGTGCGGCTGCACCTGGGGATCGAGGCCGACTTCAGGCCCGCCAGGAAGGCCCACCCAGGGCTGCGGGTCACCGGCATCGAGGCGTACGCGGCCCGGCTGGCGGCGCATGGAGTGGCGGTGACCTGGGACGACGACCTCCCGGGGCACCTGCGTTTCTACGCGGACGACCCGGTCGGCAACCGGCTGGAATTCCTTGAGCCGCAGAATCGAGGTTTGCGGACGGGCTCGGCGGCTACCCGGAGTGCGACACCGGAATCCGACCGATCTTTGGAGTGAGAAACGGTGGCTGAAGAGGAAAAGGGCAAGGCCAAGGGCGAGCAGATGAAGGGCAAGGCCAAGGAGGCCGTGGGCCGTGTCGTCGGCAACGAGCGGCTGACCGCCGAGGGCCGCGCCGAGCAGGCCAAGGGTGACGCCCGCCAGGCCAAGGAGAAGGTCAAGGACGTATTCAAGGACTGACGCGCTCGGACGCCGATGCGGTCGAGCACCTCAGGGCCGGCGCCGGGGAAACAAGGCGGGCCCCTGCCTGGGACGGCAGGGGCCCGCTTTCTCGTGTGCGCCTTTTCGTACGCGGCCGGTGCGCGGCCGGTCAGGCCTTGCGGCGTCCTATCAGGTGCGGCTTCGCCTCCAGGCCGTCCAGGCCGTGCCAGGCCAGGTTGACCAGATGGGCGGCGACCTCCGCCTTCTTCGGCCGGCGGACGTCCAGCCACCACTGGCCTGTCAGCGCGACCATGCCGACCAGCGCTTGCGCGTAGAGCGGAGCCAGCTTGGAGTCGAAGCCGCGGTTCTTGAACTCGCGGCCCAGGATGTCCTCGACCTGCGTCGCGATGTCGGAGATCAGGGACGCGAAGGAACCCGTCGACTGGGGGATGGGGGAGTCGCGGACCAGGATGCGGAAGCCGTCCGTGTACTCCTCGATGTAGTCCAGGAGCGCGAAGGCGGCCTGTTCGCACAGTTCGCGGGGGTGACCCGCGGTGAGGGAGCTGGTCACCATGTCCAGGAGTCGGCGCATCTCACGGTCCACGACCACCGCGTACAGGCCCTCCTTGCCGCCGAAGTGCTCGTACACCACCGGCTTGGACACCCCGGCCCTCGCCGCGATCTCCTCAACCGACGTGCCCTCGAAGCCCTTGGCGGCGAACAGGGTGCGGCCGATCTCCAGCAGCTGCTGGCGACGCTCGGCACCCGTCATCCGGGTGCGGCGGGCACGCCGCGGCTTTTCATTGCTCGGGGTGCTGCTGGAGTCGGTCGCCACGGCGTCAATCATGCCGCCTCGGCGGTTTCCCTCCCGCGCCGGGAGCCGTCCTGGTCGGTGTTGCGGCGGGAATCGATACGCGAGCGTGACGGCCAGCGCACGTCGTAGGCCAAGCCGAGCTGCTCGCACCAGCGGATGATGCGCGCCGAGGAGTCCACCTGGCCGCGCATCACACCGTGCCGCGCGGAGGTCGGGTCGGCATGGTGCAGGTTGTGCCAGGACTCACCGCAGGACAGCACCGCGAGCCACCACACGTTGCCCGAGCGGTCCCGCGACTTGAAGGGGCGCTTGCCGACCGCGTGGCAGATCGAGTTGATCGACCAGGTCACGTGGTGCAGCAGCGCCACCCGCACGAGCGAGCCCCAGAAGAAGCCGGTGAAGGCGCCCCACCAGGACATCGTCACCAGACCGCCGATCAGGGCGGGCAGCGCCAGCGAGAGCATCGTCCAGTAGATGAACTGCCGGGAGATCGCCCGGATCGTCGTGTCCTTGATCAGATCCGGCGCGTACTTGTCCTGCGGGGTCCGCTCCTCGTCGAACATCCAGGCGATGTGCGCCCACCACAGACCCTTCATCAGCGCCGGCAGGGTCTCGCCGAAGCGCCACGGGGAGTGCGGGTCGCCCTCCGCGTCGGAGAACTTGTGGTGCCTGCGGTGGTCGGCCACCCAGCGCACCAGCGGGCCCTCCACCGCCATCGAACCGGCGATGGCGAGCGCGATGCGCAGCGGGCGCTTGGCCTTGAAGGAACCGTGGGTGAAGTAGCGGTGGAAACCGATCGTCACCCCGTGGCAGCCGAGGAAGTAGAAGAAGACGAGCAGCCCGAGATCGAGCCAGCTCACACCGCCCCAGCTCCAGGCCAGGGGCACCGCCGCGAGAAGGGCCACGAAGGGTACGACGATGAAGAGGAGCAGCGCGGACTGCTCGACCGACCCCTTCCTCTCGCCGCCGAGGGTCGCTGGGGGGAGTGGGGTGTCGTCGTTCGCCTTCGGGGCGTCGTCGATCACATCGGAACTTGTGGACATGGTGGCGTCCCCTGTGGGGTCGATGGTGGAGAGGTGGTGCCGGGACGGCAGCGGGAACCTTGCCCGGGCTCCGTTACAACAGTCCCTACGGTTCCGTAACCTACGGCATCGTAAGTATGGCAGCGGGTGGCCGGGCGGCAAGGAGCCCGACAGTCTGCGCGTCCGCATGGACACCTATCCTTGGAGTCGGTCGGACAGCGCGGTCCGCTCTGATTCCTTCCCGGATGTCAGGGCCGTATGCGGCACCTCGCCGCACGGCCCCGGTCTGCCGGGTTCCCTCCCGGACGAGCTTCAACACTGCAAGGAGCCGCACCTGTGAGCAGTGCCGACGACCTGACCACGAGCACCACCTCGACCAACAGTGAGCTGCGCGCCGACATCAGGCGGCTGGGCGACCTGCTCGGCGAGACCCTCGTCCGCCAGGAGGGCCCCGAGCTCCTGGAGCTGGTCGAGAAGGTCCGCCGCCTCACCCGCGAGGACGGCGAGGCCGCCGCCGAGCTGCTGCGCGGCATCGAGCTGGAGACCGCCGCCAAGCTCGTGCGCGCCTTCTCCACCTACTTCCACCTCGCCAACGTCACCGAGCAGGTGCACCGAGGCCGCGAGCTGCGCGCCCGCCGGGCCGCCGAGGGCGGACTGCTCGCCCGCACCGCCGACCGCCTCAAGGACGCCGACCCCGAACACCTGCGCCAGACCGTCGGCAACCTGAACGTGCGGCCCGTCTTCACGGCCCACCCCACCGAGGCCGCCCGCCGGTCCGTCCTCAACAAGCTCCGGCGCATCGCCACGCTCCTGGAGACCCCGGTCATCGAGGCCGACCGCCGCCGCTACGACACCCGGCTGGCCGAGAACATCGACCTGGTCTGGCAGACCGACGAACTGCGCGTGGTGCGCCCCGAGCCGGCCGACGAGGCCCGCAACGCGATCTACTACCTGGACGAACTGCACGCCGGCGCCGTCGGCGACGTCCTTGAGGACCTCACCGCCGAACTGGAGCGCGTCGGCGTCGAACTCCCCGACGCCACCCGCCCGCTGACCTTCGGCACCTGGATCGGCGGCGACCGCGACGGCAACCCGAACGTCACCCCCCAGGTGACCTGGGACGTCCTCATCCTCCAGCACGAGCACGGCATCAACGACGCGCTGGAGCAGATCGACGAACTGCGCGGCTTCCTGTCCAACTCCATCCGCTACACCGGCGCCACCGACGAACTCCTCGACTCCCTCGGCACCGACCTGCAGCGGCTGCCCGAGATCAGCCCCCGCTACAAGCGGCTGAACGCGGAGGAGCCCTACCGGCTCAAGGCCACCTGCATCCGGCAGAAGCTGGAGAACACCAAGCAGCGCCTCGCCAAGAACACCCCGCACCAGCCCGGCCGCGACTACCTCGGCACCGGCGAACTGCTGACGGACCTCACACTCATCCAGACCTCGCTGCGCGAGCACCGCGGCGGCCTCTTCGCCGACGGCCGGATGAACCGCACCATCCGCACCCTCGCCGCCTTCGGCCTCCAGCTCGCCACCATGGACGTGCGCGAGCACGCCGACGCCCACCACCACGCCCTCGGCCAGCTCTTCGACCGGCTCGGTGAGGAGTCCTGGCGGTACGCCGACATGCCCCGCGAGTACCGGGGCAAGCTGCTCGCCAAGGAACTGCGGTCCAGGCGGCCCCTGGCCCCGACCCCGGCGCCGGTGGACGCGGCCGGCGAGAAGACCCTCGGCGTCTTCCAGACCGTGAAGCGGGCCCTTGAGGTGTTCGGGCCCGAGGTCGTCGAGTCGTACATCATCTCCATGTGCCAGGGCGCCGACGACGTCTTCGCCGCCGCCGTGCTGGCCCGCGAGGCCGGACTGCTCGACCTGCACGCCGGCTGGGCGAAGATCGGCATCGTGCCGCTCCTGGAGACCACCGACGAACTGAAGGCCGCCGACACGATCCTGGAGGACATGCTATCCGACCCGTCCTACCGGCGCCTGGTGGCGCTGCGGGGCGACGTCCAGGAGGTCATGCTCGGCTACTCCGACTCCTCCAAGTTCGGCGGCATCACGACCTCCCAGTGGGAGATCCACCGCGCCCAGCGGCGCCTGCGCGACGTCGCCCACCGCTACGGCGTACGCCTGCGCCTCTTCCACGGCCGCGGCGGCACCGTCGGCCGCGGCGGCGGCCCCTCGCACGACGCGATCCTCGCCCAGCCCTGGGGCACCCTCGAAGGCGAGATCAAGGTGACCGAGCAGGGCGAGGTCATCTCCGACAAGTACCTCGTGCCCTCGCTGGCCCGGGAGAACCTGGAGCTGACCGTCGCGGCCACCCTCCAGGCGTCCGCCCTGCACACCGCGCCCCGCCAGTCCGACGAGGCGCTCGCCCGCTGGGACGCGGCCATGGACGTCGTCAGCGACGCCGCCCACGCGGCCTACCGCAGGCTGGTCGAGGACCCGGACCTGCCGACCTACTTCCTCGCCTCCACCCCGGTGGACCAGCTCGCCGACCTGCACCTGGGCTCGCGGCCCTCCCGCCGCCCCGGCTCGGGCGTCTCGCTCGACGGACTGCGCGCCATCCCATGGGTGTTCGGCTGGACCCAGTCCCGGCAGATCGTGCCCGGCTGGTTCGGCGTCGGCTCCGGCCTCAAGGCGCTGCGCGAGGCGGGTCCCACCGCACCATCGGGAGGAGAGGGAGTGCTCGACGAGATGCACGAGCAGTGGCACTTCTTCCGCAACTTCATCTCCAACGTCGAGATGACGCTCGCCAAGACGGACCTGCGGATCGCCCAGCACTACGTCGACACCCTCGTCCCCGACGAACTCAAGCACGTCTTCGAGACCATCAGGGCCGAGCACGAACTGACCGTCGCCGAGGTGCTGCGGGTCACCGGCGAGAGCGAACTCCTCGACGCCACCCCGGTGTTGAAGCAGACCTTCACCATCCGCGACGCCTACCTGGACCCCATCTCCTACCTCCAGGTGACCCTGCTCAAGCGCCAGCGCGACGCCGCTGCCGCCGGCCAGGCCCCGGACCCGCTCCTGGCCCGAGCCCTCCTGCTCACGGTCAACGGCGTCGCCGCGGGCCTGCGCAACACGGGCTGAGCCGCTCGGACATGGGGGTGCCCCCGGGATCGTACGAATCCCGGGGGCACCCCTTCTCGTATGTCCGTACCCGTGCTCGTGTCTACGACTGGACGGCGATGAACGTGGCCGTCAGCAGCACCGCCCCCGACCCCGCCAGCACCCAGCCCAGCCGGACGCGGCCGAGGCCGCCGGCCACCACCACCGAGGCGAGCAGCAGCGCGCCGCCCAGCGGGACCCACGCGTACAGGACGCCCGCGAGCCCGCACCGGAAGACCTCGTCCGTGCCGGGCTTCACGACCACCGTGTAGGAGTGACCCTTCCGCACTGCGACCGTCTTCTCCATGACGACGTGCGAGCGCGGCTCCGAGCCCGCCGAGACCGGCGTGTAGGCACCGGTGCAGGTGTCGTGGTCGCACCGCGCGACCTCGACCGTGCCCCGCTCACGCCCCTTGGTGAGCATCACGTACTGGGCGCTGCCCCAGGACGCCCACACACCGGCGACGATGATCAGCACCGCGATCGTCCCCATCGCCGCGAGCCGACCGAACCGCAGCGCGATCGCCGAAACCTGGCGGGAGGTGGTGGCGGTGGCGGGCATGGCCGGGATCATTGGCCATGGCCCCGCGCGCGGTCAACTCGGGTCGACCAGGGCGGGCGACAAGTCAGGAGTTGTACGTGCTTTGCGCCCGCTCAAGTCCTTCGAGCACCAGCGCCTCGGCCGCGTCGGTCGCGCGATCCACCAGGTAGTCCAGCTCCTTGCGCTCGGAGCCGGAGAAGTCCTTCAGCACGAAGTCGGCGACCTGCATCCGCCCCGGCGGCCGACCGATCCCGAACCGCACCCGGTGATAATCGGGACCCATCGCCTTCGTCATCGACTTCAACCCGTTGTGGCCGTTGTCCCCGCCACCCAGCTTCAGCCGCAAAGTCCCGTAGTCGATGTCGAGTTCGTCGTGCACCGCCACGACGTTGGCCAGGGGCACCTTGTAGAAGTCGCGCAGCGCGTTCACCGGGCCACCCGACAGATTCATGTACGACATCGGCTTCGCCAGGATCACCCGCCGGCCCGTCGGCCCAGGCGGCCCGATCCGCCCCTCGACGACCTGCGCCTGCGCCTTGCCGGCCCGCTTGAACCTCCCCCCGATCCGCTCCGCCAGCAGATCGGCCACCATGAAGCCCACGTTGTGCCGATTCCTCGCGTACTCAGGACCCGGATTCCCGAGCCCCACGATCAACCAGGGGGCATTGGCGTCGGTCGTCACGTCCACGTCTCCATTGCTGTGCAATTCGGGGGACACCCCCCCGGGGACCCCCGGCAGCCGGCCGCTGCCCCCGGAGGGAACAGCGGCCGGCGAAACGGTGATGAGCTGAGGATCAGGCCTCCGCAGACTCGCCCTCGGCCTCGTCCTCGGTGCTCTCCTCGGCCTGGGCGGCCAGGACCTGGAGGACGACCGCGTCCTCGTCGATCGCCAGCGTGGTGCCCTTGGGGAGCGGGATGTCCTTGGCGGCGATCGACGCGCCGGCCTCCAGGCCCTCGATGGAGACGGTCACCGACTCCGGGATGTTGGTGGCCTCGGCCTCGACGGTCAGCGTGCTCAGCACGTGCTCGAGCAGGTAGGCACCCGGGGCCAGCTCGCCCTCGGTGTGGACGTAGACCTCGACGGTGACCTTCTCGCCGCGCTTCACCAGGAGCAGGTCGACGTGCTCCAGGAAGCCCTTGACGGCGTCACGCTGGACGGCCTTCGGGATCGCGAGCTCGGTCTTGCCCTCGATGTCCAGGGAGAGCAGGACGTTCGGGGTGCGCAGGGCGAGCAGCAGCTCGTGGCCCGGCAGCGTGATGTGGACCGGGTCGACACCGTGGCCGTAGACCACGCCGGGAACCTTCTTGTCACGGCGGATGCGGCGGGCGGCGCCCTTGCCGAACTCGGTGCGGGTCTCGGCGGCGAGCTTGACCTCGGACATGTTCACTCCTCGTAGAAAACTTGGGGAAGCCTGCAAAAAAAGGCGGTCACCCGGCCGAACATCGGCCTGCTACGAAGAGCGCGTCGATAACGGACCGCCGCACCCTGGAACGGGTACGGCCTCCCTCGCCGAGCAACTGGGTCAGCGTACTCGGCGGGGAGGCCGTTTCCGAAATCGATCTACGACCGCGGGGACCGGCCGTGCGACCTACTGCTCGTCGAACAGGCTCGTCACGGAACCGTCCTCGAAGACCTCACGCACCGCGCTCGCGATCGTCGGCGCGATCGACAGCACGGTGATCTTGTCCAGGTCCTGGCTCAGCTCACCCGGCGTCGGCAAGGTGTCGGTGAGGATGAACTCACTGACCCGGGAGTTCTTCAGACGGTCCGCGGCAGGCCCGGAGAGCACACCGTGCGTGGCCGTCACGATGACGTCCTCCGCACCGTGCGCGAACAGCGCGTCCGCGGCGGCACAGATCGTGCCGCCCGTGTCGATCATGTCGTCGACGAGCACGCACACCCGGCCCTCGACCTCGCCGACCACCTCATGCACCGTGACCTGGTTGGCGACATCCTTGTCCCGGCGCTTGTGCACGATGGCGAGCGGGGCGCCCAGGCGGTCGCACCAACGGTCGGCCACGCGGACGCGGCCCGCGTCAGGGGAGACGACCGTCAACTTGTCCTTGTCGACCTTGCGGCCCACGTAGTCCGCGAGCAGCGGCAGCGCGAAGAGATGGTCCACCGGGCCGTCGAAGAAGCCCTGGATCTGGTCGGTGTGCAGGTCGACGGTCAGGATGCGGTGCGCACCCGCCGTCTTCATCAAGTCCGCGACCAGGCGCGCCGAGATGGGCTCGCGACCGCGGTGCTTCTTGTCCTGCCGGGCATAGCCGTAGAAGGGCACGATCACCGTGATGGAGCGGGCCGAAGCCCGCTTCAACGCGTCGATCATGATCAACTGCTCCATGATCCACTGGTTGATCGGAGCCGTGTGGCTCTGGATCACAAAGCAGTCCGCACCACGCACCGACTCCTCGAAACGGACATAGATCTCACCGTTCGCGAAGTCGAAGGCCTTGGTCGGGACGACCCCGACACCCAGCTGCTGGGCGACCTCCTTGGCAAGCTCGGGGTGGGCGCGGCCGGAGAAGAACATCATCTTCTTCTCGCCGGTCGTCTTGATCCCGGTCACAGCACTGTCTCCTCAGAGGTTCATCAACTGGGTGTGCGTTTATCACGGTACGCCGTGTTCGACGCACCCGTTTCCGGTCAGTCTTCGCTCTCGCCCCGGCCCGAGGCCGCCTCGGCCGCCTTCGCCGCCGCGCTCCCCGGACGCTTGCGGGCCACCCAACCCTCGATATTCCGCTGCTGGCCCCGGGCCACGGCCAGCGAACCGGGCGGCACATCCTTCGTGATCACGGACCCGGCAGCGGTGTACGCCCCGTCCCCGACCGTGACAGGCGCCACAAACATGTTGTCCGAACCGGTCCGGCAGTGCGAGCCCACAGTGGTGTGGTGCTTGTCCTGTCCGTCGTAGTTCACGAACACGCTGGCCGCGCCGATGTTCGAGTACTCGCCGATCGTCGCGTCCCCCACATAGGAGAGATGCGGGACCTTCGAACCCTCCCCGATGGACGCGTTCTTCGTCTCCACGTACGTCCCGATCTTGCCCTTGGCGCCCAGCCGGGTGCCGGGCCGGAGATAGGCGAACGGGCCCACCGACGCGTTCGCCCCGATGTGCGAGGAATAGGACACCGTGTTGTCCACCCGCGCCCCCGCCTCGACCCGGGTGTCCGTCAGCCGGCTGTTGGGGCCGACCTCCGCGCCCTCACCGACATGCGTCGAACCGTGCAACTCGGTACCCGGGTGCACGATCGCGTCCTGCTCGAAAGTGACCGTGACGTCGATCCAGGTCGTCGCGGGATCGACGACACTCACCCCTCCGAGCATGGCAGCGGTCAACAGCCGGTCGTTCAGGATCCGCCGGGCCTGCGCCAACTGCACCCGGTTGTTGATCCCGGCGATCTCCCGGTGATCCCCCGCGACCGAGGCCCCCACCCGGTGCCCGGCCTCCCGCAGGATCCCGAGCACATCCGTCAGATACTCCTCGCCCTGACTGTTGTCCGTACGCACCTTCTTCAACGCGTCCGCCAACAGCTGCCCGTCGAACGCGAACACCCCCGAGTTGATCTCCCGGATCGCCCGCTGCGCCTCGCTCGCGTCCTTGTGCTCGACGATCCCGACGACGGCGCCGGTGACGTCGTCCCGCACGATCCGCCCGTAGCCGGTGGCGTCCGGGACCTCGGCGGTCAGCACGGTGACGGCGTTGCCGTCCGCGGAGTGCGTCTCGGCGAGCCGGCTCAGGGTCTCGCCGGTCAGCAGCGGGGTGTCCCCGCACACGACCACGACGGTCCCGTCCACGGAACCGCCGAGCTCCTCCAGACCGATCCGTACGGCGTGCCCGGTGCCGTTCTGCTCCGCCTGCACCGCGGTGTGCACGGCGGGGTCGATCACGCCGAGGTGCGCGGTGACCTTCTCGCGTGCGTGCCCGACGACCACGACGAGGTTCTCCGGCGCCAACTCACGCGCGGCGGCGAGCACATGGCCCACCAGGGAACGGCCGCAGATCTCATGGAGGACCTTGGGTGTGGCCGACTTCATACGGGTGCCCTCACCCGCTGCGAGAACGACGACGGCTGCCGGGCGAATGGCGCTCACGGGGTTGCCCTTCGGCTGTGGATGAGGTGGGGACATCCGAAGGATACCGGGGCGTTTCTTGGGGGACATGAGAGTGGGCCCTGACGGTGCTGTCAGGGCCCGAGGTGAGGTGCTCCGCCGCTAGGACTCGAACCTAGACCGAACATCTCCAAAGGATGCCGTGCTGCCAATTACACTACGGCGGATCGCTGCCTCAGACCTTACCGGAGCCGCGCGGCTGCGCCAGCAGCTATTCCGTACCACCAGCCCTCGATGCGGCGGTACAGCTCGGCCCCCTGCCGGACTCGGACGACAAGGCAACCGTGATAGCTGTCCCCGGTGTTCTTGCGAACGGTTTTGGGGTTGTGCTTCTTGAGCGTCGTCCGTTGCAGAGCGGACGTGTCGACGCCGACGAGGTCGGCCCAGTAGCGCTCGGCGGCAGGTACGTCCGCGCTCTCGTGAATCATGACGCGGAATCCGAGACGTTCCCGGCTCACGCCCAGCAGGTCGAGCCAGGCGAGGAAGACCTCGATGACCGACGGGTCGCTGTTGACGAACGCGACGACTTCGCGGCGCTGGTACGGCTTGCTCTTCTGTCCCTCGGCCCAGTAGAGGGCACTGCCGGCCATGAACAGATCTCTGTCGGAGAGTTCCCCGATCTCCTGTGCGGCGCGATCCTTGACCCGCTTGCGCTCCTCGTCCTGTGAGTTGCGCAGGTGTGCCAGCCCCGCCTGCATGAGGGCCTGATGCTCCTCCGGCGTGTACCTCGGCTCCGGCTTCGGCAGATCCCGTACCCACAGCGAGATCGAACTCTTCGAGCAGCCCAGCTCCACCTGGATCCGGTCGTAGGTCCAGCCCTGGAGCCGGAGTTCCCGTGCCCTGTCCCTCAGGTCGTCCTTCGCGTTCGGGCGCTTCGTCCAGTCCGGAGGCGGCTCGCCCTCCAGGAGGCGGTTGAGGATGTCGTTGTTGTCGACGTGCAGCCGGTCGCGGATCTGGCGTCGGCTGAGTCCTGCCTGCCGCAGTGCCACCGCCTGGTCCCGCAGGCCGTCGAAGTCGGCGTATTTGCTCTGTGGATGTGCCATGGGCATACCGTGCGGGCGGAATGATCTATTCCGAGGTCGAACGCTGCGCGATTCAGCAGTTCGAGGGGTGTCGGGTCGTTCCGCTTCCGTTCGGCCGCGCTCTGTGGTGTAGGCCAGTCGTCGAAACTCACCGGAAAACCGGGGCGCGGCGCCCGTAGGCTGGAGGCATGACCACGACGGGGGAAGAAGACACCACGGGCCGGGGAGGGCCGTGGTGGTGGACCAGGTGGCGAAGTGCCGTACTGGACGTGGGGCTCGCCGCGGCGTCCGCGGTGGAGTGCGCGTTCGAGGGGATCCGGTTCGCGCGGGACGCGGGGATCCCGCTCGCCGCGGGCATCGTGTTCGGGGTGCTGGCCGGTTCGGCGCTGCTGTTCCGGCGGAAGTGGCCGATCGCCGTCGTGCTGGTGGCGATCGCGATCACGCCGGCCCAGATGGGCTACCTGATGGGCATCGTCGGCCTCTACACGCTGGCGGCCTCGGAGTTGCCGCGCCGGATCATCGCCTCGCTGGCCGGGATGTCGTTGGTCGGGATGCTGATCGTGATGTTCGTGCGGGTCCGGCAGGACATGGCGCGGGGGGATCTGGATCTCGGCGACTGGTTCGTGCCGTTCGCCGCCATCACCACCGCGATCGGGATGACCGCGCCGCCGCTGCTGCTCGGGCTGTACGTCGGGGCGCGGCGGCGGCTGATGGAGAGCCTGCGGGAGCGGGCGGACAGTCTTGAGCGCGAGTTGCAGCTGTTGGCCGAGCGGGCGGAGGAGCGGGCCGAGTGGGCCCGCAACGAGGAGCGGACCCGGATCGCGCGGGACATGCACGATGTCGTCGCGCATCGGGTGAGTTTGATGGTCGTGCACGCGGCGGCGTTGCAGGCGGTGGCGCGCAAGGATCCGGAGAAGGCCGTCAAGAACGCCGCGCTCGTCGGCGACATGGGCCGCCAGGCGCTCACCGAGCTCCGCGAGATGCTCGGTGTGCTGCGCAGTGGGGACGGTTCCCGGCGTACGGAGCCTTCGGTGCCGTTGGTGGCGGTGGGGGTCGCGGCGGCGGTGGTCGCGTCCCGTTTCGCGGATGACGGTGAGGGGCCCTGTCTTGAGGAACTGGACGAGCTGATCGGGCAGTCGGCCGCGGCGGGGATGGTGGTGGATCTGTCGGTGGAGGGCGATGTGCGGCTCTATGCGGCGGAGGTGGAGGAGACGGCGTATCGGGTCGTGCAGGAGGCGTTGACGAACGTCCACAAGCACGCGGCCGGTGCGAAGACGCATGTCCGCTTGGCCCACCGGGTTTCCGAGATCGCCATGCAGGTGGAGAACGAGCCTCCGCCGGAGGTCTCCTCGGCTTCGTCGGCGCGGTTGCCTTCCGGCGGTAACGGGTTGGTCGGCATGAAGGAGCGGGTGACTGCGCTGGGCGGTGTTTTTGTGTCCGGTCCTACGGATGCCGGGGGCTATCGGGTTTCGGCTGTTATTCCGGCTTAGCGGTCGCCCTAGGGGGTGCGCGGTTTCGGTTGTCGGGCGGCTGCCGGTTAGTGGGGGCTGGTCGCGCCCACGCGGCGGAGCCGCATATCGAAACAGCCCCGCGCCCCTTGCGGGGTTGCAGGGCCGGCGATTCCCGGCGCCCTCTGGTTCAAGGCCCGCTGCCGGTCAGGCCGTCGTCAGGCGGGGTGGGTCTATCCCCGTGACCAGGGTCGTCAGGGCCTGGTCGATGGTGAGGCCCAGGTACCAGTCGCCGGTGTGGTCGAGGGCGTAGACGCGGCCTTCCATGTCCATGGCCAGGAGGGCGTGGGTGTCGGTCTCGGTGCCCAGGGGGGTGACCTCGGTGTCGAGGGCGCGGCCGAGGTCGCCGAGGGTGCGGGCCATGTGGAGGCCGTGCAGGGGGTCGAGGTGGACGGCGGCGGGGGCGATCTGGCGGCCGGGGCCTGTGGGCTTGATGTGCAGGCCGCCGAACTCCGCCCAGGCCTCGACGGCGGCCGGGAAGACGGCGTGGCGGTGGCCGGCCGGCGACTCGTGCTCGCGCAGGGTGTCGGCCCAGAACTCGGCCTGTTTTATGTCCCAGCGCCCGGGCTGCCACCCCGCTGCGCGCAGCGCTGCGTCGAGGGGGACGGCGAATCTCGTGGAGGTGCGGTCGGCGTGCATCTGCCCTTCGTTCGTCGAGGTCATGGGTGGGCGCCCACGGGCGCCGTGGTGCGGGGGGTGAGGGAGAGAGGGGTCAGTCGTCGGCCGCCGCCGGGTCGACGACGCGGACGCCGAAATGGGCGCTGAGCGCGGCGCACGCGCGGCACGGGGCGGCGAAGCTGCCGTGCAGGGGGTCGCCGTCCTCGCGGATGCGGCGTGCGGTGAGCTTGGACTGCTTGAGGGCCCGGCGTGCCTCGCCGTTGGTCAGCGGCTTGCGGGCGGCGCGCTTGCTGCGGTCGGCGTCGACGGCGGCTATGTGGCGGGAGATGAGGATCGTCTCGGCGCAGCGGCCGGTGAAACGGTCGCGCTGGGCGCTGGTGAGGGTGTCCAGGAAGTCCTGGACGAGGGGGTGCAGCTCGGGCGGCTGGTCGCCGCGGGCGGCCGTGCCGGTGAGGGTGGCGCCGCGGACGGAGAGCGCGGCGGCGATGGTCGGGAGTATGCCGTCGCGGCGGTGGTGGAGGGCGGGTGTGTGGTCGGCTTCGGAGCTCCAGCCGACGCGCGGATCGCCGGACCCGGCGGTGCGCGGATCGTCGTAGGCGCCACCGTGCCGGTCGCCGTACGCACCACCGCGCGGGTCGCCCGTCCGGCCGGTCGCGGAACCGTCGGACGGTCTGCCGCCGGGGTCCGTGTGCGGACCCGTCTGTGTCGCGTTCATGATCGTCATCCCCTCCCGAGCATCCCCCCGGAGGAGACAGAGTGCCAAATTCCGTGGCTGGTGCGGAAGCTGGGGCCACACGACACGCCCGGGTTTGGGCGGGCAGTCACGGTGCTGTGACGGCCGGTCACGGAAGCGGAGGGCGGCTGACCGGCGCCCGGTGACCGGTGCGGTCGTACCGCATAGGCTGTCCGCACCGCGTCCGCGCGGTCGACGCCCGGTGCCACACGGCGGTCGGCGCGCGGTGTCGGACGAGGTGAGGTCGAGACGGAAGTCCAGACGGACGTCGAGACGGACGAGACAGTCGATACGGGGTGTGGTGAACGGCCGGCCTGGCCGGTCGTCGCGCGCCGTACAGAGTGCCGCAGGGGGCAACCGCCATGACGACAGGTCGGCTCGGGCAAGCCGCGCCGCCGAACGCGGCCTACGCCGGGCAGGTCGTGCATTTCCCGGATCCGGTCCGGGCGGCCCGTCATCCCAGAGGGGTGCGGGTGGACGAGCACGGTTATCCCGACTTCTCCGCCTACGCGCGTGCCGCTGCGGAGATCGCCGATCCGCCGGAGGGTTTCGGGGTCGACGAGCTGCGCCTGACGGACTATGTGTCGGCGAACGCGGCGCTTGCCGCCTCCGGTCACGAACTGTGGGACACGGTCCCCGCGGTGGCCACGCCGCACGGCTGGACCTGGCACCACGTGCGCGGCGGCCGGCGCCTCGAACTGGTCCCGGTCGAGGTGAAGGCGCTGCTGCGGCATCACGGTGGTATCGCGACGGGCAACGTCGACCAGAACAAGCGCGGCACGCGCCCGCTCCAGGAGACCCGGCCCACCCACTTCGGGCTGCCGAAGTCGGGGGCGGCGGTGACGGAGGCGCAGGTGCAGGGTGTCGAGGAGGACCTCGGCTACCGGCTGCCGGGCGCCTACCGCTCGTTCCTCAAGGCGGCGGGCGGCTGCGCGCCGGTGGGCACGGCGCTCGACGCGGACCTCGGCCTGCTGATCGACCAGCCCTTCTTCACGGTCCGTGAGGAGGCGGCGGTCAACGACCTCGTCTACGTGAACAAGTGCCTGCGCGACCACCTCACCAAGGACTACCTGTGCGTCGCCTTCGTCCAGGGCGGGCTGCTCGCGGTGAAGGTGAAGGGCGAACGGCTCGGTTCGGTGTGGTTCTGCGCCTACGACGACGCCCGCGACGTCGATCCCTCGTGGCCGCCGGCCGACCGCGTGGCGCGGCTGCTGCTGCCGTGCGGCGATGACTTCGACGCGTTCCTCTCCCGACTCGCGGGCTCGCCGCCGGAGTTGGAGACCGTGGCGAACCTGATGGTGGACGGCGGTTTCGCGCAGGCGGTGCCGACGGCGGCTTCGGTGGGGGAGTGACTTCTCGATGGTGACGTTCGCGCAGGCGCAGGAGCGCGCGGAGGAATGGATCAACGGCGATGTGCCGTCGTACCAGCATCGTGAGGTGCGGGTGCGGGAGTTCGAGCTCGGCTTCGTGGTGTGGGCCGAGGACCGTGCCGACGGACCGCGCTCGGACGGTGGCGCGCAGCGGCTGGTGATCGCCCGCGACAGCGGCGAGGCGACCCTGTGGCCCGCGCTGCCGGTGGGCGAGGTCGTCCGCCGCTACGAGGAGGAGTACGGCCGTCCGGAGGAGCCGGCGGATGCCGTGCCGGCCGCTTCGGCGCGGGTGGATCTGAACCAGACGTCCTTCCTGCTGAGCCCGCCGGAGTGGCTGCAGGAGGCGGCGGACAAGCTGGGGATCCAGGATCGCCGCGGCGCCGATGCCTCCGGCGGTTCCGGGGAGAGTGCCGGTGCTGTTTCGGGGGCTGCTTCGGCTTCCGGTGGTGGGGCGTTGCCCGAGACGCAGGCCGGGGCTCCGGTGGCGGCAACTCCCGCTCCGGGGGCTTCTGTCGGGTCGGGTGGCGGTGCGCAGTGGCCTCCGGCCGGAGGCAGTGCGGGGGTGCCCGACGGGGCCACTCCCTGGGCCGGGACCGACACCAACGCCGATGGTGGCGAGGACCGTTCGGTGCCGCTGCCGGCGACCGTGTTCGCGCCGCCGTTGCGGGATTCGAACGACGCCACGCCGCCCGACGCCCAGACCGCGCTGATGTCGGGCGGCAGCCAGTTGCCACCGACGGCGGAGGAACGGGCACTTGACGGTTCGGCTCGGCCGGGTGCACAGGGAGCGGTCGGTGGGCGGGGGGCCACGCCGCCGTCGGCTCCGCCGGGCGGCTCGTCGTACGGGTATCCGCAGGGTGGCGCGAACGGTCCCGGAGCGCCGGGGACACCGCCGCCCGCACAGAGCGGTTCCTCCTACGGCTTCCCGCAGAGCGCCTCCAACTCGCCCGGCACACAGGCGAGTTCGCAGTCCGGACCGGGTGCTTCGTCTTACGGTTACCCGCTGGGCGCGCCCGGTGCGCCGCAGTCGCCGGGTGGTTCCGGCGCGCCGAGGACGCCGAGCGCGCCTGGGGCTTCGCCGGCCGGGTCGGGTGGTTCTTCCTACGGTTATCCGCAGGGTGGTCCGGGTGCGTCGCAGTCGCCTGCCGGTCCCGGGGCGCCGGGGACCCCGCCCTCCGCGCCGGGTGCTTCTTCCTACGGCTATCCGCAAGGCGCCCCGGGTTCCTCGCAGCCGCCGGCCGGTGCTGGTGCGCCGGGCAGCCAGGGTGGCGCCTCCTCCGGTTATCCGCAGGGCGCCCCCGGTGCCCCCCAGCCGCCCGCCGGTCCCGGTGTGCCCGCGGCGCCGGTCGCGCCGCCGGATGCCGGGGACATCGCCGATGCCGCCACGAGCAAGGCCGGACCTCCGCCGCGACGGGCGCGAGGTGCGGGCGGCAACCCGCCGCCTCCGCCGAGCGCCCCCGGTACGCCGGGTGCGCGGCCGGCGAGTACGCCTCCGGCGCCCGCTTCAGGGCCTGGTGCGCCGGCGGGCGGGTACGTCCCGACGCAGATGGTGTCGTCGCTCGGTTCCGAGGGGCCGGGGGCGTCGCAGGGTGGTCCGGGTGCGCCCAACCCGCCCGGTGCGCCGCAGGCACCCGGCGCTCCTCATCCGCCCGGTGCGCCGAACCCGCCCGGCGGTACGCCGCCCGGTGGTGTTCACCAGGCCGCCACGATGTTCGCCGACCCCGGTCGGACCGGCCCCGGTGGGGCGGGCTCCAGCGGGGGTGCGCCGCAGCCTCCGGGTGCCCCTGGCGTCCCGAACTCGCCCGGCGCGCAAGGCGGTCCGGGGGCGCCGGGTATCCCGGGCGGTCCGGGAGCCCCTGGCGCGCCGCAGGCTCCGGGCGCGCCTGGCGCTCCAGGCGGTGCTGGTGCTCCCGGCGCACCCGCGTTCCCCGGTGCGCCCCAGCCGCCCGGCGCCCCGGGCGCTCCCGGTGGGCCCGGTCCGCAGGGCTCCGCGGGCGGCGCGCGAGGTGCCGTGCATCATGCGGAGACCGTGCTGTCGGCGCCGCCGGTCGGTGGACCCGGTGCGCCGCCTCCTCCGCCGCCGGCCCCCGGCGCGCCCGGTATGGTGCCGGGTGCCGCGCAGCCGGCGATGCCCCCGGCGGGGCAGGCGCCCGGTCAGCCCCCCGCGTACGGCTATCCGCAGCCGCAGGGGCAGCCGACCGTGGGTCCCGGCTATCAGGCCGTGCTGCGCTACCGCGCGCAGGACGGCTCCGAGCAGCAGGTGATCCGGCGTTCGGCGCCGGGCACCCCGCACCCGGAGTGGCAGATCTTCCACGAGCTGCGCGGCATGAACGTGCCGCCGGACCAAGTGCTGGAGCTGCACACGGAGTTGGAGTCGTGTGAGCTGCCGGGCGCGTACTGCGCGCGGATGATCCGGGAGCAGTGGCCGCAGGCGCGGATCGCGAGCATCGCCCCGTACGGCACGGATCACGCGAGCCGGCAGCAGGGCATGCACCAACTGCTGGCCCACCAGGGCGAGTTGCACCAGGTCGCCGACGGCCCCGCGCGCCCGGCGCCGGTGCGTGCGCCGTTGCCGCCGGTGCAGTCGGCGCCGCCGATCCCGCCGGAGGCGATCGCGCAGGAGCTGGCGGCGGCGTTCGGGCCGGGGGTGTTCCGGTTCGAGCAGGCGGCCGTGTCCCGGCAGGGCGTACCGCCGGTCGTGGCGCACTCGCTCGTCGCGGCGGGGTTGCCGGTGGACCTCGGCCCCTTCTTCTGGGCGCAGGCCCAGCCGGGGCGGCCGGTGCCGACGCTTGCCGAGCTGGCGCAGGAGCGCGGGGTGCGGCCGGCGCCGGACGCGGGCTCGTACCTCGTGATGGGCAGCGACTTCGGCAAGGCGATCTGTGTGCAGTACGGGACGGCCAACATCGTGGCGGTCCCGGTCGAGGCGGGGCCCGGCGGGGCGTCCGTGCCGCCGCAGTTCGTGAACACGGGCCTGCCCGAGTTCCAGCGCTGCCTCGGGCTGCTCGGGCGGATGTGGCGGCTGCGGTACGGGCTGAACCAGGAGCAGGCGGGCCGCTGGACCGTCGACTTCCAGGCCCAGCTGGCCTCTCTCGACCCGGCGTCGCTCGGATCGCCGGAGAGCTGGTGGTCGGTCCTGCTGGAGCAGATGTGGGACGGGCTGCTGTGAGGCACCGCCACCGCCACCACTGAACGAGGCCGAGGGGCCGGGCCGGTCACAGTGACCGGCCCGGCCCCTCGGCGTTCCTGTCCCCGTTCTCGTTCCTGTTCGGGTACAGACGCCTGATGACCGTGACCTATGCGCGGAGTGTCGCGTTATGAACACTTCCGTCCGATACCTCAGGATGAGCGGGAAATCATCATGTCGCGTCCGTTCGGCGGAGAGGGGTTCCAGGATGAGCAGCGCAGCGGTCCCGACCCACGGTTTCGTGGCCGTACGAGGGCGCGGTTATCGCCCCGAACAGGTCGACGCGTACGCGGTCGCGATCTCCCGCGACCGGGACGCCGCGTGGGAGCGGGCCGCCCGTCTCACCGTGCTCGCCCGGGAGATGGAGGAGGAGACGGCCCGGCTGCGGGAGACCGTGGCGCAGCTCGTGCCGCAGACCTACGAGATCCTCGGGGAGCGGGCGCGGCGCCTGTTCCAGCTCGGGCAGGAGGAGGGCACGGCCGTGCGGGAGGGCGCGCGTCAGGAGGCGCGGCGCCTCATGGACGAGGCGCAGGAGTACGCGACCGGCGTGCGCGATGCGGCCCAGGCGCACGCCGACGAGGTACGCGCCGAGGCCGACGAACGCGCCCGCCACCGTCTGCTCGCCGCGCAGGCCGAGGCCGACGAGATCCGGATCTCCGCCCGGCGGGACGTGAAGGAGGGGCGTGGTGAGGCCCTCGCCGCGCTCCGCGAAGTGCGCCGGCGCACCGCGGGAATGCTCGCCGAGCTGACCAAGGAGCAGGACGAACGGCGGGCGGAGGCGGAGCGCGAGGCGGCCGAGCGCGAGGCCGCCCTGGACGCCCGCGAGGCCGAACGGGTGGCGCGCGCGGAGGCGTCGCTCTCCGAGGCGAAGCGGGCCTTCGCGGAGGCCGAGGAGTCCGCCCGCCGCTGCCAGGAGGACGCCCACGCCCGCGCCGCCGAGATCCTCGCCGAGGCCCGCGCCCGCGAGGAACGCACCGCCCGCGAAACGGAACGCGTCCTGCGCGAACACGGCGAACGCTGGGACGACGTACAGGCCCAGATGGACTACGTACGCAGCAGCCTCACGGCACTGACGGGTTCACCGTCGGGAGAGTGACGGACCGCCGGGGCGGCGGCGCCGGCTGCGGATGGCACCCCGGCACATGTGCACGCCTCGCCCCGACACATGTGCACGCCTCGCCCCGGCACATGAGCACGCCACAGCCCCCGGCACCATGAGCGCGCCGCGCCCTGATGTCCTCGGCTCCCGGCCGACGTGACGCGCGCCGATCGACACCGCACGCCACCCTCAGCCGGCGTCCGGCACCCCGACTGGCGCCCCGCCCGACCGGTCGTCTCGCGTCTCGACCGCCGACGCCGGATCCGGGCGACCGGGATCGACCCCGCGCCCGGCCGGCCCACACCTTCACTCGCACCGCCGGTTCACGGCCCCGCCGCACTCCTCGTACAAGAGCGCGCCCCGACCTGACGTCCTCCGCTCCCGGCTGACGACGCGCGCGCACGTCGACACCGCGCCCCCCGGCCGGCGTCCCGCGCCAGCCCAGGTCTCCGGGGTACGCGACCGGCCGTCAAGCCCCGCACTCGCACCGCCGGTTCACGGCCCGGCCCCCGCCGCACCCTCGTAACGAACCGCCCCCCGCCGCACCCCCGTAACGGCCCGCCCCCGCCCCACCCCCGTAACGAACCGCCCCCCGTCACCCAC
This sequence comes from Streptomyces sp. NPDC092369, assembly GCF_044755245.1. Lineage (NCBI taxonomy): Bacteria > Bacillati > Actinomycetota > Actinomycetes > Kitasatosporales > Streptomycetaceae > Streptomyces > Streptomyces sp. NPDC092369. The sequence goes on along the minus strand of NZ_JBIVQP010000006.1, from coordinate 136,291 downwards.
CCCTCCGCACAGCCCCCGCCAGAATCCACCCCTCCACCGACTCGTACTGTCGGCGCTCCTCCTCCGACGCCCGGCGGCCGGACAGCATCGAGCCCAGCCAGCCGAAGGCGAAGCCGAGGGGGATGGTGACGAGGCCTGTCGTCGTGAAAGGGAACCAGTTGATGTCGAACTCCGGGAACGCCGAAGTGGGGCTGCCGGAGACCAGGTTGGTGCCCGGCATGAGGAGGAGGACCGCCGTGGTGCCGCCGATCAGGGTGCAGAGCAGGCCCGTTCGGGTGTAGCGGCGCCAGAAGAGGCTGTAGACCAGGGCGGGGGCGATGGCGGAGGCGCCGAGGCAGAAGGAGAGGGTCACCAGGGGCTGCAGGCTGCGGTGTTGGACCAGCGTGGCCAGCAGGATCGCCGGGACACCCACCGCCAGCGCCGACATCCGGGCGAGCGTCATCTCCCGGCGGGCCGTCATCTCCCGTGCGCGCGCCGCGAACACGTCGTGGGCCAGGGAGTTGGCGCAGGCGAGGATCATGCCGGCGACCGAGGCGAGGAGCGTGAGGAAGATCGCCGTGGTGACCGTGGTGAAGAGGAACGTTTCCGCCGTGGAGACGTCCGGGCCGAAGGCCGCCCGCGAGCCCAGCAGATAGGCCGTGTTGCCCTGCGGGTCCGCCTGCGCGATCGCCGCGCGCCCGATCAGCGCCGTCGCGCCGAACCCGACCACCGTGACGACGAGCACGAACAGCACCACCGCCGACACCGCCCACGACATCGACCGCCGCACCTGCCGCGCACTGGAGGCCGTGTACATGCGCATGGTGATGTGCGGCAGCACGCCACCGCCCAGGACGACCGTCAACTGCGAGACGATCATGTCCAGTCGGGGCTCGGGACCGCCCGCGAACTGGAGTCCCGAGTGCAGGAACGACGAGCCCACCCCGCTCTGCGCGGCGGCCGCGTCGAAGAGCGTGCCGGGGTTCCAGTCGAACCGCTGCAGCACGAGTACGGCGATCACGGCCCCGGAGCCGAGCAGCATCACGATCTTCATGATCTGGATGAGCGCGGTGCCCTTCATCCCGCCGATCGCCGCGTAACTGATCATCAGCGCGCCGAGCCCGATGATGCAGGCCGTCTTCAGGGAGTCGCCGGAGAAGCCGAGGATGAAGGCCAACAGCTGTCCCGTGCCCGCGAGTTGGACCAGCATCAGCGGCAGCAGCGCGGCGATGGTCACCACGCACGCCGTCATCCGCACGCCCCGCCCCGGCATCCGCCGCGCGAGCGCGTCGCCCATCGTGAACCGGCCCGCGTTCCGCAGGGGTTCGGCCAGCAGGAACATCAGCAGCATCAGCGACAGCGCGGTGCTGAGGGCCAGCACGATCCCGTCGTAGCCGCAGAGCGCGATGACACCGCCGGTGCCGAGCACGCTCGCCGCGGAGATGTAGTCGCCGGCGATCGCGAGGCCGTTGCGCAGCGGGGAGAGGGAGCCGTAGCCGGTGTAGAACTCGTCGAGGTCGTCACGGTCGGGGCCGGTCATCACGCACAGCAGCAGCGTGATGGTGGCGATGGCGGTGAACGCGACCAGGGACATGGCCTGCGCGTTCCCGCTGAAACCGTCGGTCATCGGGCCGCCTCCCGCTTGGCGTCCAGCGCGGACTCCTTGCGGATGCGGTCCGCGATCGGGTCGACGTAACGGCGGGCCGTGCGCTCGTACAGCACGATCGCCAGCCAGGTCACCGGGATCTGGAGCAGCGCGAGCAGCAGTCCGGTCGGCAGGCCGTCGGTGACGGTGCTCGTCATGACCGAGGGTGCGAACGCCGACAGGATCAGGAAGAGCGTGAAGTAGCCGAGCGCGGCCAGGCTCGCGGTGCGCCGCTGCCAGCGGTACGCGCTGCGCAGGACCCGCAGATCGCTGTGGTGCCCGAGCGGCGGGCGCTCGGGGCGGCGCCGCCTGGCCGGTTCGGGCGGGTCGAGGGGCGGCTGCCAGGGGTAGGTGGCGTCGTAGGACGGGGACGAGTCGTAGGACGGGGACGAGTCGTAGGACATCCCGGTCTCCTTGCGTGGCTCGGGTCCGTGGCGGCGGACCGCAGGGAGGTGGGTGGGGAAGGGGGAGAGGGGTGGGGAGCGGGCGGAGCCACGCACGCTACTCGTCGGTACCCGCGCTGCGCGAGGGTTTCGCCAAACTGATTGGTCGGTACGCGCTTACTTCGCTGACCTGCGGTGTTACCCGCGTTAACTCATACCTTTGGGCGCCCTGAGACCTTTACAGGCCCTCCCTATCCGTCCGCGTTTTCCGCGCCGGGTCCTCACTTCTTGAGTCCCCGGACCCTCACTCCTTGAGCACCGGGAACCGCCTCGGCGCCATGAACAGCAGCACCAGGAACGCGAGCGCCGCCGCGCCCCCCGCGCCCAGATACACCGCGTGCACCGCGTCCGCGACCGCCCGCCGCGTCGCCTCCGGGACGGCACCCGCGTCCAGGCCCCGCGTCACCGAGTCCAGGTCGCTCGCGCCGCCGAGCCGTGCGGCCAGCACCCCGTTGGCGATCGCGCCGAAGACCGAGGCGCCGATGGTCTGCCCGGTCTGGCGGCAGAAGAGCACCGAGGCCGTGGTCGTGCCGCGCTCCGACCAGCCGACCGTGGACTGGACGCCGACGATCAGCGGGAGCTGGAAGAGGCCGAGGGCCGCGCCGAGCAGGAGCATCAGGAGGGTCGGCTGCCAGGCCGAGCCCGGGTAGGGGAGGAAGGGGAACGCGAAGAGGATCAGCGTCGCCGTGCCGATGCCGATCATCGCGGTGTTGCGGAAACCGATCCGCCGGTACACGTGCTGGCTCAGTGCCGCCGACACCGGCCAGGTCAACGTCCAGACGGACAGCACGAATCCGGCGGCCACCGGCGCGAGACCGAGCACCGACTGCGCGTACGTCGGCAGGAACACGGTCGGCGCGACCATGAGCAACCCCAGGGCGCCCAGGGCGAGATTGACCGCCGCGATCGTGCGGCGCCGCCACACCCACCCGGGGATGATCGGCTCCGCCGCCCGGCGTTCGACCGCGACCACGACGGCGACCAGCGCAAGTCCCGTACCGAACAAGGCGATCGAGGGTGCCGACAGCCATGGCCAGGCCACCCCGCCCTGCACCAACGCCGTGATCAGGACGCCGCCGCACGCGAACACCGCCAGCGCGCCCGCCCAGTCCACGCGCGGGCGCCGGACCACCTCCCGTGCCGGTTCGTGCAGATAGCGGACGATCAGCCACAACGCCACCGCGCCGACCGGCAGGTTGACCAGGAAGATCCAGCGCCAGCCGGCGTAGGCCGCGAGCAGTCCGCCGATGCCGGGGCCCGCGACCGCCGAAACCGCCCAGACCGTGGAGAGCTTGGACTGGATCTTGGGGCGGTCCTTGAGCGGGTAGAGGTCGGCGGCCAGGGTCTGGACCGTGCCCTGCAACGCCCCGCCGCCCAGGCCCTGGACGATCCGGAACGCGATCAGCGCGGGCATGTTCCAGGCCACCGCGCACAGCAGGGAGCCGAGCAGGAAGAGGGCCGCGCCCACGATCAGCACCGGCTTGCGGCCGAAGGTGTCCGAGAGCTTGCCGTAGACCGGGAGCGTCACCGTCACGGCGAGCAGATAGCCGGAGAAGAGCCAGGAGAAGTAGGAGAAGCCGCCGAGGTCGCCCACGATCTGCGGGACCGCGGTCGAGACGATCGTGGAGTCGAGGGCCGCGAGGGCCATGGCGAGCATCAGGGCGGCGACGACGGCGCCTCGGCGGCGGGTGTCCTGCGGAGGCCTGCCCGCCACCGACGCCCGTATGTCTGTGTCCCCCTGGTCCACGTGATTCCTTTCCCCTTGCACCTATCTGCCCTCGGACAGCTTCCCACTTGACCCTGACGTGGCGGGAGGGTGCAAGGTCGGGCGGACCGGTGGGTGGACCGAACCCCTAGATCGACTCCACCCGACGGTGGACAGCCCCTAAGGGTTCCTCCGCACTACGGACAGGGGCGGGTTCGTACCCGTGGAGGAGGAGACGGGCCCGGGGCGTCCTTAACCTGGCTTTATGCCGCTGGGGAGCGGTGGCCGGGCGGTGGTGGGGTGGTTCACCGAACCGGTGGGGGTGGGGTTTTCCCCCGTAGAAGAGGGTGCTGGGCACCAGCGCGCCGGACCCCTCTTCGACGACAGACTCATCGACGTCAGCACAACGCAAGGCCGGCGGGACCGAGCCGGGCGACACCGGCAGGACCGGACCGACGCGGCACACGTGCGTCATCTTCATGACCGACATAGGAGAAATACCATGACTTCGGCCGTAACCATTCCCAGGCACGGGGGCACTGGAGGGCGTACGGCCGTTGCCGCCAGGGCTCGCCAGGTCGTCAAGGCGTACGGGTCCGGGGAGACCCGGGTCGTCGCCCTCGACCACGTCGACGTGGACATCGCGCGGGGGCAGTTCACCGCGATCATGGGGCCCTCGGGGTCCGGCAAGTCCACGCTGATGCACTGCCTCGCCGGGCTCGACAACGTCACCGGCGGGCAGATCTACCTCGACGAGACCGAGATCACCGGGCTCAAGGACAAGAAGCTCACGCGGCTGCGCCGGGACCGGATCGGGTTCATCTTCCAGGCGTTCAACCTGCTGCCGACGCTGAACGCGATCGAGAACATCACGCTCCCGATGGACATCGCGGGCCGCAAGCCCGACAGGCAGTGGCTGGCGCAGGTCGTGGACACCGTGGGTCTGGGCGACCGGCTCAAGCACCGGCCCTCGCAGCTCTCCGGCGGTCAGCAGCAGCGCGTCGCCGTGGCCCGCGCCCTGGCCGCGCGGCCCGAGATCATCTTCGGTGACGAGCCGACCGGAAACCTCGACTCCCGTGCGGGAGCGGAGGTGTTGGGCTTCCTGCGGCGCTCGGTCGACGAGCTCGGCCAGACCATCGTCATCGTCACGCACGACCCGGTCGCCGCCTCGTACGCGGACCGCGTGCTGTACCTCGCCGACGGACGGATCGTCGACGAGATGTACAAACCGACCGCCGAGGCCGTCCTGGACCGCATGAAGGACTTCGACGCCCGGGGGCGTACGTCATGACCGTGCTCAAGACCTCGATGCGCAACTTCTTCGCGCACAAGGGCCGGATGGCCCTCTCGGCGGTGGCCGTGCTGCTGTCGGTCGCGTTCGTGTGCGGGACGCTCGTGTTCACCGACACGATGAACACGACCTTCGACAAGCTCTTCGCGGCCACCTCCTCCGATGTCACCGTCAGCGCCAAGGGCGCCTCGGACAGCGGGGAGACGACCTCCGGCAACGGCAAGCCGCCGGTGATGCCGGCCTCCGTGCTCGCCAAGGTGAAGGCGGCCGACGGCGTGAAGTCGGCGGAGGGGACCGTCTTCTCCACCTCCGTCACCGTCGTCGACGACAAGAAGGACAACCTCTCGCCCTCCAGCGGCGCCCCGACCATCGTCGGCAGCTGGAACAGCAACGACGCCCGCACCATGAAGATCACCAAGGGCGCGGCGCCCAAGGGCTCCGACCAGGTCATGGTCGACGCGGACACCGCCGACAAGCACCACCTCAAGCTCGGCGACCAGATCGGCGTGATCAGCGCGGTCGGCAACTTCAAGGCGAAGATCTCCGGCATCGCCGACTTCCAGGTCACCAACCCCGGTGCGGCGATCTTCTACCTCGACACCAGGACCGCGCAGTCGACGCTGGTCGGCGAGCCGAACGTGTACACCAACGTCAACGTCACGGCCGCGTCCGGTGTCACCGACGCACAGCTCAAGCAGAACGTGACCGCCGAACTCGGCGGCGCCTACAAGGTGCAGACGGCCAAGGAGACCGCCGACGCCAACCAGAAGGACGTCGAGTCCTTCATGAACGTCATGAAGTACGCGATGCTCGGCTTCGCCGGGATCGCCTTCCTCGTCGGCATCTTCCTGATCATCAACACCTTCTCGATGCTGGTCGCCCAGCGCACCCGTGAGATCGGCCTGATGCGGGCCGTCGGCTCCAGCCGCGGGCAGGTCAACCGGTCCGTACTGGTGGAGGCGCTGCTGCTCGGTGTCTTCGGCTCGATCCTCGGCGTCGGCGCGGGTGTCGGCATCGCGGTCGGCCTGATGAAACTCATGGGCAAGCTCGGCATCCAGCTCTCGACCAGCGACCTGACCGTCGCCTGGACGACCCCGACGATCGGTCTCCTGCTCGGTGTCGTCGTCACCGTCCTCGCCGCCTATCTGCCCGCCCGCCGGGCCGGCAAGGTCTCCCCGATGGCCGCGCTGCGCGACGCCGGCGCTCCGGCCGACGCCAAGGCCGGCTGGATCCGGGCCGTACTGGGCCTGCTGCTGACCGGCGCAGGCGGCTACAGCCTCTACGTGGCCGCCTCCGCGAACAAGGCGAGCGAGGGTTCGCTCTGGCTGGGCCTGGGCGTGGTGCTGACCCTGATCGGCTTCGTCGTCATCGGCCCGCTGCTGGTCGGCGCCATGGTGCGGGTGCTGGGCGCGGTCCTGCTGCGGATCTTCGGACCGGTCGGACGGATGGCCGAGCGCAACGCGCTGCGCAACCCGCGCCGTACCGGTGCCACGGGCGCCGCCCTGATGATCGGCCTCGCGCTGGTCGCCTGCCTGTCGGTGGTCGGCTCCTCCATGGTGGCCTCCGCCTCCGACCAGCTCGACAGCACCGTCGGCACGGACTTCATCATCCAGAGCGACAGCGGGCAGCTGATCACCCCGCAGGCCGTCAAGGCGGTCAAGGACACGCCGGGACTGTCCCGGGTCTCCGAGTACAAGGAGGCCGAGGCCGACTACACGACCCCGGACGGCAAGACGCTCAAGAACACCGACGTCACCGCGGCCTCGCCGACCTACGCGACCGACCTGCGCGTCAAGACCGTCGCGGGCAAGCTGCAGGACGCCTACCTGCCCGACTCGATGTCCGTGCACGAGAAGTTCGCCAAGGCGCACGACATCCACCTCGGCTCGAAGATCAAGATGGCCTTCAAGGACGGCGCCACCGCCAGCCTGACGGTCCGGGCCATCACCAGCAACGACGGTCTGATCGACGCGGGCTCCAAGTACATGTCGATCGCCACGCTCGCCAAGTACGTGCCGGCTGACAAGATGCCGCTCGACAGCCTGGTCTTCGCCAGCGCCAAGGACGGACAGCAGGACGCGGCGTACAAGTCCCTGAAGTCGGCGCTGCACGACTACCCGCAGTACAAGGTGCGCGACCAGACCGACTACAAGCAGGCGCTGAAGGACCAGATCGGCCAGCTCCTGAACATGATCTACGGCCTGCTGGCCCTCGCGATCATCGTCGCGGTCCTCGGTGTCGTGAACACCCTGGCCCTCTCGGTGGTCGAGCGGACCCGCGAGATCGGCCTGATGCGGGCCATCGGCCTCTCGCGCCGCCAGCTGCGCCGCATGATCCGCCTGGAGTCGGTCGTCATCGCCCTCTTCGGCGCACTGCTGGGCCTCGGCCTGGGCATGGGCTGGGGCGCCACCGCCCAGAAACTCCTCGCCCTGGAGGGCCTCAAGGTCCTCGACATCCCCTGGCCGACGATCATCGCGGTCTTCGCCGGCTCGGCCTTCGTGGGCCTGATCGCCGCCCTGATCCCGGCGTTCCGGGCGGGCCGGATGAACGTCCTGAACGCGATCGCCACGGAGTAGACCGCGTAACGGAACAGGGGAGACGGGGGACAAAGCCACCGCATACGGGGGTTGCGGGGGAGGGCCCGGCGTCGAAGAGTCTTGGGGGACTCGACGGCGCCGGGCCGCTGACATGCCCGGAGGAGTCAGGCGCGGAGCACGGGGACGTCGTACTTGGGGATCCAGGTGTCGCGGGTGACGATCGTCAGGTCTTCGAGCTGGGCCTGGGCGACGAGCATGCGGTCGAAGGGGTCGCGGTGGTGCCAGGGGAGATCCCGGATGCGCAGTCCGTGCTCTGTCGTGATCGGGAGCTGCCTGAACTGGAGGTCGCGCACGCGTTCCCGTAAGCCCGGAGGACCGGGCAGCTTGCCCAGTGAGTGTTTGAGGGCGATCTCCCACGGGGTCACCGCGCTCATGTAGACACCCGGCTCGGTGCGCAGGAGCTCTGTGAGGTCCTCGGACAACTCGGATGCGTTCAGCCACCACAGAACGACATGCGTGTCGAGCAAGTACTTCACCGGACGATCACCGCATCCCGAATGCTTCGGCGATGTCGTCGGGCAGTACGTCGAAGTCGTCGGGGATGTGGATCTGGCCCCGGAGCGATCCGCGATCGGTCCGGTTGACCTTGGGCCGCAATGGCACCACCTTGGCGACCGGCTCCCCCGCCCGGCTGATGATCACCTCTTCCCCCGTCTCCACCAGCTGCAGTATCCGGGAGAAGTGGGTCTTGGCGTCATGCACGTTGTACTGCCGCTGGACTTCCTGCGGTGCCATGGCGGTCTCCCCAATTGGTGGACTAAGGGGCGGACTAGATGAGAACCACGGTAACGCTCCATCCCCCGGCCGGGCCACCGCATTCACTCCGCCGAGTGACACCGCCCCCGGCGACGTACCCTGGAGAACCCCCGGCCCGCCGCGCGTGTCGGGTCCTTCGTGTTGCCCACCCCCCTCGGAACCCCGGACGGAAGCACTCCTTCATGAGCCTGCACGGTCTGCTCGATGCCGTTGTCAAGGACACCGCTCTCGCGGAAGCGATCGCGGCGGCCGCCGGCGGCAACCGTATGCACGTCGACTTGGTCGGTCCGCCCGCGGCCCGGCCGCTGGCCGTCGCCGCCCTGGCCCGGGAGACCGGTCGCCCGGTGCTGGCGGTGACCGCGACGGGACGTGAGGCGGAGGATCTCGCGGCCGCCCTGCGCTCGCTGCTGCCGGCCGACGGGGTGGTGGAGTACCCGTCCTGGGAGACGCTCCCGCACGAGCGGCTCAGCCCGCGCAGCGACACCGTCGGCCGCCGCCTCGCCGTCCTGCGCCGGCTCACCCACCCCCGGCCCGACGACCCCGAGACCGGACCGGTGTCGGTCGTCGTCGCGCCCGTACGGTCCGTGCTGCAACCGCAGGTCAAGGGGCTGGGCGAGCTGGAGCCGGTCGCCCTGCGGACCGGACAGACCGCCGACCTGAACGAGGTCGTCGACGCGCTCGGCGCCGCCGCCTACGCGCGCGTGGAACTGGTCGAGAAGCGCGGCGAGTTCGCCGTACGCGGTGGCATCCTCGATGTCTTCCCGCCCACCGAGGAACACCCCCTGCGCATCGAGTTCTGGGGCGACGACGTCGAGGAGATCCGCTACTTCAAGGTCGCCGACCAACGGTCCCTCGAAGTCGCCGCGCACGGGCTGTGGGCCCCGCCCTGCCGTGAACTCCTGTTGACGGAGGACGTCCGCGCCCGCGCGCGTGCCCTCGCCGAACAGCACCCCGAGCTCGGCGAACTGCTCGGCCGGATCGCCGAGGGCATCGCGGTCGAGGGCATGGAGTCCCTCGCCCCCGTCCTGGTCGACGACATGGAGCTGCTGCTCGACGTGCTGCCCAAGGGCGCCATGGCCGTCGTATGCGACCCGGAGCGGGTCCGCACGCGTGCCGCCGATCTCGTCGCGACCTCGCAGGAGTTCCTCCAGGCCTCCTGGGCGGCCACCGCCGGCGGCGGCGAGGCCCCGATCGACGTCGGCGCGGCCTCCCTGTGGTCCATCGCGGACGTCCGGGACCGGGCGCGCGAGCTGGACATCATGTGGTGGTCGGTGTCGCCCTTCGCCGCCGACGAGGAACTCACGGAGACATTTGCCGCTGACGCGGCGGGCGACACCCTCAAGCTCGGCATGCACGCGCCCGAGACCTACCGCGGCGACACCGCCAAGGCGCTCGCCGACACCAAGGGCTGGCTCGCCGACGGCTGGCGCACGGTCTACGTCACCGAGGCGCACGGCCCCGCCGCCCGCACGGTCGAGGTGCTCGGCGGCGAGGGCATCGCGGCCCGCCTGGACAGCACAGGGCTCACCGACCTGGAGCCGTCCGTCGTGCACGTGGCGTGCGGCTCGATCGACTACGGCTTCGTCGACCCGGCGCTGAGACTCGCCGTGCTCACCGAGACCGACCTGTCGGGCCAGAAGGCGGCCGGCAAGGACGGCGCGCGGATGCCGGCCCGCCGCCGCAAGACCATCGACCCGCTCAGCCTGGAGGCCGGCGACTACATCGTCCACGAGCAGCACGGCGTGGGCCGCTACATCGAGATGGTCCAGCGGACCGTCCAGGGCGCCACCCGCGAGTACCTGGTGGTGGAGTACGCGCCCGCCAAGCGCGGCCAGCCCGGCGACCGCCTCTACATCCCCACCGACCAGCTGGAGCAGATCACCAAGTACGTCGGCGGCGAGGCCCCCACCCTGCACCGTCTCGGCGGCGCCGACTGGACGAAGACCAAGGCGCGCGCCAAGAAGGCCGTCAAGGAGATCGCGGCCGACCTGATCAAGCTGTACAGCGCCCGCATGGCCGCCCCCGGGCACACCTTCGGCCCGGACACGCCCTGGCAGCGCGAGCTGGAGGACGCCTTCCCGTACGTGGAGACCCCCGACCAGCTCACCACCATCGCCGAGGTCAAGGACGACATGGAGAAGTCGGTCCCGATGGACCGCCTGATCTGCGGCGACGTCGGCTACGGCAAGACCGAGATCGCGGTCCGCGCCGCCTTCAAGGCCGTCCAGGACGGCAAGCAGGTCGCCGTCCTCGTCCCCACCACCCTGCTGGTGCAGCAGCACTTCGGGACCTTCTCCGAGCGCTACTCCCAATTCCCGGTCAACGTACGGGCGTTGAGCCGCTTCCAGACGGACACCGAGGCGAAGGCGACCCTGGAGGGCCTGCGGGAGGGCTCGGTGGACGTCGTCATCGGCACCCACCGACTGTTCTCCTCCGAGACCAAGTTCAAGGACCTGGGCCTGGTCATCGTCGACGAGGAACAGCGCTTCGGCGTCGAGCACAAGGAGCAGCTGAAGAAGCTGCGCGCCAACGTCGACGTCCTGACGATGTCCGCCACCCCGATCCCGCGCACCCTGGAGATGGCGGTGACCGGCATCCGCGAGATGTCCACCATCACCACCCCGCCCGAGGAGCGCCACCCCGTCCTCACCTTCGTCGGCCCCTACGAGGAGAAGCAGATCGGCGCGGCCGTCCGCCGTGAACTCCTGCGCGAGGGCCAGGTCTTCTACATCCACAACCGCGTCGAGTCCATCGACCGCGCCGCCGCCCGGCTGCGCGAGATCGTCCCGGAGGCGCGCATCGCCACCGCCCACGGCCAGATGTCGGAGACGGCCCTGGAACAGGTCGTCGTCGACTTCTGGGAGAAGCGGTACGACGTCCTCGTCTCGACCACGATCGTCGAGTCCGGCATCGACATCTCCAACGCCAACACCCTCATCGTGGAGCGCGGCGACAACTTCGGCCTCTCCCAACTCCACCAGCTGCGCGGGCGAGTTGGCCGTGGCCGCGAGCGCGGTTACGCCTACTTCCTGTACCCGCCGGAGAAGCCCCTGACCGAGACCGCGCACGAGCGGCTCGCCACCATCGCCCAGCACACCGAGATGGGCGCGGGCATGTACGTCGCCATGAAGGACCTCGAGATCCGGGGCGCGGGCAACCTGCTCGGCGGCGAACAGTCCGGGCACATCGCGGGCGTCGGCTTCGACCTGTACGTCCGCATGGTCGGCGAGGCGGTCGCGGACTACCGCGCCTCCCTGGAGGGCGGGGTCGAGGAGGAACCGCCCCTGGAGGTCAAGATCGAGCTCCCGGTCGACGCGCACGTCCCGCACGACTACGCCCCCGGCGAGCGCCTGCGTCTGCAGGCCTACCGCTCCATCGCCTCCGCCAACACGGAGGAGGACGTCAAGTCCGTACGCGAGGAACTCACCGACCGCTACGGCAAGTTGCCCGAACCGGTGGAGAACCTCCTGCTGGTGGCCGGCCTGCGCATGCTCGCCCGCGCGTGCGGTGTCGGCGAGATCGTCCTCCAGGGCACCAACATCCGCTTCGCACCGGTGGAGTTGCGCGAGTCCCAGGAACTGCGCCTCAAGCGCCTGTACCCGGGCACCGTCATCAAGCCGACGGCCCACCAGGTGCTGGTGCCTCGGCCCAAGACGGCGAAGGTCGGCGGAAAGCCGTTGGTCGGGCGGGAGTTGCTCGGCTGGGTGGGCGAGTTCCTGACGTCGATCCTGGGGTCGTAGACCGGCTTGGTTCCGGGACCGTAGACCGGTTTGGCTCCGGGGGCGCGGGACCCTTGCACAGAGAGGCCGCCCGCGGGACGTTCGTGTCCGCGGGCGGCCTCCGTCCGGCTCTGTGACTCCTCCGTGGGGCCTGATGGCCTACGGCTGGTCGGGCTTGTCGCGGTCCATGCCGAGGGCGCCCTCGATCTTCTGCTGCGCCTGGTCGACCTGGCCCTCGTACTTGTTGCCCGTCTTCTCGTTGACCTTCTTCTCCGCCATGTCGGACATGCCCTTGGCCTTGTCCTGTGCCTGGCGGTTGCTCCTGAACCTGTCGAGGATGCCCATCCAGAGCTCCTTCCGGAGGTGACTCACCGTCGACGATACGTCCGAAATGTGCGAAGCGCACACTGTGGACGGAAATGGTCTGGACCTCCCGGGTGCCCCTGTGCGCCCGCTCGCTACGGTGTGCACCAACAAGTAGTGGGAAGACGCCTGTTGCGGGGTCGGGACGGTTCGGGACGCTCCCTGCGGAGCGAGGTCGAAGGGGAGGGGCGCACTGTGAGGCGTCTGAGGGGCGGGACCGCGGCTGTCGCCGTGCTGGTGATCGGCATGGGCGGCCTTGCCGGGTGCAAGGACATGACGACCGGAGCCCCGGGACCGGAACAGTCCACGGGCAGCGACGCGGGCGGGGGCGGCGGAGGCGGTGCCGCGCTCACCGCCGCGAAGGCACTGACCGTCAAGGGGCGTGCGCCCAAGACCGGTTACGACCGGGACAGGTTCGGCAGCGCCTGGGCGGACACGGACACCAACAGCTGCGACACCCGCGACGACATCCTCAAACGGGACCTGGAGGACGTGAAGTTCAGCGACGGCGACTGCAAGGTGTCCTACGGCGTCCTGGAGAAGGACCCCTACTCCGGCAAGCACGTCGTCTACCGGCGCGGGCGCAGCCTGGTCGACATCGACCACGTCGTGCCTCTGTCCGACGCCTGGCAGAAGGGCGCCAAGTACTGGGACAGCCGCAAGCGCATAGCCCTCGCCAACGACCCGCTGAACCTCATAGCGGTCGACTCCTCCACCAACCGCTCCAAGGGCGACGGCGACGCGGCCACCTGGCTGCCGCCCAACAAGTCCTACCGCTGCACGTACGTCGCCGCGCAGGTCGCCGTGAAGAAGAAGTACGAACTGTGGGTGACGGCCGCCGAGAAGTCCGCGATGGAGAAGGTGCTCAGCACGTGCTCGGGGCAGAAGCTGCCGTCCGGGGGCAACCCGACGGAGGCACCCGCCCGGTTCACCTCGGGCTGAGAGCCGTACAAATGGGTTTCCGGGGACGGCCACCGCGCCTACGGTGACCGTATGGAGCTGAAGGTGTCCAGCCTCGCCGAACGCCCCGACCTGGTCCAAAAGGTCTATGCGATGGCCGACAGCTGGCCGGAGTTCGTCCGCCACGACGGCGTGGGCGACGCCTGCTACGGGCGCCTCGCCGTCGACTTCGCGGAGTACACCCTCGCCGCCGAGGACGAACGCGGCGAGGTCGTCGCCTACGCCTACAGCGTCCCCTTCGCCCTGCGCACCGAGGACCGCGGCGGCACCGAGGGCCCCGGCGAACTGCCCGCCCGTGGCTGGGACCAGGTCCTGCTGTGGGCCTTCGCCGACCTGCGCCACGGCGTGCGCCCCGACACGGTCAGCGCGATCGCGATCGTCGTCGCGCCGAGCGTCCAGGGCCGCGGACTGTCCGCCCGGATGCTCTCCGCGCTGCGCGACACCGCCCGCGCCCGCGGCTTCACCGAGGTCGTCGCCCCGGTCCGCCCCAGCGCCAAACACCTCGAACCGCACACCTCCATCGAGGAGTACGCCTGGCGCGTACGGTCCGACGGGCTGCCCCACGACCCCTGGCTGCGCGTCCACGCCCGGGCCGGCGCCACGATCGAGCGGGTGGCACCGGCCTCGATGACCGTCTCGGGTTCCCTTGAGCAGTGGCGCGAGTGGACCGGGCTGCCCTTCGACACCCGGGGCGACCTGGAGGTACCGGGCGCGCTGGTGCCGGTGCACTGCGATCCGGAGCGCGGGTACGCCGTGTACGTGGAGCCCAACGTGTGGATGCGGCACGGATTGTGACGGGCCGTCAGGTGTTCTGTGCGCCCAGCGCGTCCAGGTCCAGGATCTTTCCCGGGGGCTTGCGCACGGAGAGCGGCTTGTCGTAGTCGCCGAAGGTGAGCGTGCCGGTGTCCTTGCCGGTGCTGACCATCCGGAGCAGATACGGCTTGCCCTCGGCGGCGACGTACAGCGTGTACCGGTCCTTGCCGTCCTTCAGTTTCAGTACGACCGCCTTCGCGCCGTCGACCTGGGCCGTGCCGGCGCGGGTCGCGCTGGAGGCGGCGGTGGCGGTGGCGCCCGGCGAGGCGCTGCCGCCCGAACCGACGTCCTCGGCGCCTTCGAGCACCGTGTCCAGGTCGCAGAAGCCCGCGATGTCCTCGGAGTCCGCGCCCGTGGCGGAGGTCTTGGCCCACTTCCCGCCGAGCATCGCGACCATCTCGTCGACGGTCTCCTTGGACTCGGTCTTGCTCTGCTCGCGCAGGAACGCCTCGTCGTACTTCATGTAGATGGTGTCGCCGGCCTTGATCATCTCCATGCCGCCCGAACTGCCCATGCCGAAGGTGCCCCTGCACTCATTCTTCGTGCTGAGCGCCATGTCGACGTGGATCCTGCCGCCGGCGTCCTCGTCCTCGACATCGCCCCTCAGGTGCACCGACGAGGCACCGGTGGTGGCCTTCATCGAACGGTCGGCGATCTCCAGAGCGCTGAGACCGGCGAAGGGGTCGGCGGGCTTGGTGGACTTGCTGGGCTTGGCGGTTGAGCCGGACTTGCCGGCCTTCGCGTCCTGGCCGGACGTGCCCGACTGGCAGGCGGTGAGTGCTGCGGCGGTCGCGGTGGCGAGGACGAGAGCGGTGAGTGCCTTGCGAGACATGCGGATTCCCCCCGGAAGTTACGGTTCGCTGGGTCAATGAGACCAAAGCCTGTGAACCGAGTCAACACGATTCACGCGTTCGTGTCAGTACACGGATGTGAACCGATGGATGTCGCTCATCTCGCTATGCTCGGGATCACACGCGGATGCGGTGCGCGGACGCGGAACGACGAGGGGAGCCGCCGGGTGCAGGACAACGCCACTGAGGTGACCGCCGCCGGGATCGCCCGGCTCGCCGGCGTCGGCCGCGCGGCCGTGAGCAACTGGCGCCGCCGCCACGCCGACTTCCCCAAACCGGTTGGCGGCACCGAGACCAGCCCGTCCTTCGCGCTCGCCGAGGTCGAGGCGTGGCTGCGCGAGCAGGGCAAACTCGCCGAGGTCCCGCTCCGGGAGCGCGTCTGGCAGCAACTCGCCGGCCATCCGGAGGGCCCGCTCACCGCCCTCACCCACGCCGGTTGCGTCCTGCTGCTCATCCACGACCGCCCCACGGTGTGGCTGGAGGCGAGCGCGGGCTCGGACGAGCGGCTCGCGGCGATGTTGCCGGGGGCGCTGGAAGGGGTGCTGGTGCCGCGGTTCGGGGCGGGGGGTGTGAAGGGCGCTTCGGTGAAGAACGCCTCTGTGAAGGCCGCTTCCGCTGTGAACGGCCGGGGTGCTGTACACAGGCCGTCCCTCGCGGACGGGTCGACTTCCGTGAGCGCCGCGCTTCTTGTGAACACCCACCCTGCCGTTCACACCCCGACCGGCCCCGAACTCCTCCCGTCCGCCCCCCTCCTGCGCGGTGTCGCCGAGCTGGCCGCCGAGACGGGGGCCCGGGGCGCCTTCGAGTTCCTGCTCGGCCGGCACCTCGACGCCAACCCGCGCCAGTACACGCTCACCCCAGGTGAACTCGCCGCCCTCATGGTCGAGTTGGCCGGCCCCGCCCGCACCCTCCTCGACCCCGCGTGCGGCACCGGCACCCTGCTGCGCGCCGTCGGCACCGGTCCCGGCCCCGGCCCCGGCCCCGGCCAGGAGCTGTACGCCCAGGACAGCGCGCCCGAACTCGCCGCGCTCACAGCGCTGCGGCTCGCGTTGCAGACGCGCGTCACCGTGCGCGCCGCCGCCGGCGACACCCTGCGCGCCGACGCCTACCCCGAGTTGCGCGCCGACGCGGTCCTGTGCCATCCGCCGTTCAACGAGCGGGGCTGGGGCCACGACGAACTCGCCTACGACGCCCGCTGGGAGTACGGCTTCCCGGCCCGCAACGAGTCCGAACTTGCCTGGGTGCAGCACGCGCTCGCCCGGCTCGCCGACGGCGGCACCGCCGTCCTGCTGATGCCGCCGGCCACCGCCTCCCGCCGCTCAGGGCGCCGCATCCGCGCCGACCTGCTGCGCCGCGGCGCACTGCGTGCCGTGATCGCCCTGCCGATCGGCGCGGCACCCCCGTACAACATCCCGCTCCACCTGTGGGTGCTGCGGCGGCCCGAGAAGGCGCCCGTGCAGCCTGAGGTGTTGCTCGTCGACACCGGGCAGTACGCCGGCGAGGGGCGCGGCGGTCCCGACTGGCGGGAGGTGCGCGGGGCCGTCCTGGACGCGTGGCGGGCCTTCGACCTGGCCGGCACCCTCCAGGAACGTCCGGGCGTGGCCCGCGCGTTGCCGGTCATCGAACTC
This sequence comes from Streptomyces sp. NPDC092369, assembly GCF_044755245.1. Taxonomy (NCBI): domain Bacteria; kingdom Bacillati; phylum Actinomycetota; class Actinomycetes; order Kitasatosporales; family Streptomycetaceae; genus Streptomyces; species Streptomyces sp. NPDC092369. Next base: position 119,541 of record NZ_JBIVQP010000006.1, on the reverse strand, counting down.
CTCGACGACGACGTCGACCTCGCCCCGGCCCGCCACCTCCCGCCGCCGACCGCGGCGGACGGCGCCGACGCGCTCACCGTCGTACGCGAACGCCTCGGCGAGACCCTCCGGTTGACCGCCGACCTCACCCCGCCGCCCGCGGAGTCGGCGCGGCTCGGGCGCTGGCCGCTGACCACCGTCGGTGAACTCGCGCGCGGGGGAGCGGTGGTGATGCGCAGCGGCGGAAACGGTGGCCACGCGCGCGTGCCCGTGCTCACCGACCAGGACGTCCTCGCCGGTACGGCGCCCTCCGGGACGCTGCCCGAGAGCGACGAGGAGGCGGTGCTGACGGAGCCGGGCGATGTGGTGCTGCCGGTGCTCGGCGGGGGCTCGGTGGCGCGCGTGATCGACGACGCGACGACGGGCGCCGCCCTGGGGCGCAACCTCGTGCTCCTGCGCCCCGATCCCGCGGCGCTGGACGCGTGGTTCCTCGCCGGCTTCCTGCGCGGCACCGCCAACAACCGCCAGGCCAGCAGTTACGCGTCCACGGCCACGCGGCTGGACGTGCGCCGGCTCCAGCTGCCCCGGCTCCCGCTGGACGAACAGCGGCGCTACGGCGCGCGGTTCCGCGCCCTCGACGACTTCGAGCGGGCGCTCAGGAACGCGGGCCGGCTGGGGGAGCAACTGGTGCGCGGGATGTACGACGGGCTGACGGACGGGACGGTGGCGCCGGACTGAGCCGCCGGGCCGGGGCGTGGTCGCATGAATTGATCAGCACGACAACGGTTCGGTACAACCCGGACCGCATGTCGGTGTGGGCCTATACGCTCGAACCCCACATCGATTACGGGCCCGGGAGCAGTCATGTACGGCCACGGCGCGGTGCCGCCCGCCCGCAGCGAGAGCAACGTCGTCACCTTGCGCGTGATGTTCGCCGTGATCGGCACCCTCTGCTGCGGGTTCCTCGCCTGTGTGCCGCTGTTCCGGGTGGCCTTCCTCCGCGGGCGGAAGACCGACTGGGCGCTGGCCTGGGTGAGCCTGCCGGTGGCCATCGGCTGTTTCGCCGTGGTCGGCTCGCTGCCGGAGAGCGACTCCAGGACCGACATCGCCATGGCGGTGGTGATCCTCCTGGGCGTGTTCAGCAGCATCTACTTCCTGGTGGTGGACATCCGGATCCACCGGCAGCAGCAGCAGTTCGCCGGCTACCCGCCGCAGGGTCCCACCGTGCAGTCCGGGTACGGCTATCCGCAGGCCGCGACGCCGTTCGGCGCCACGCCCGTGCCCCAGCCGCCCGTGCCCCAGCCGCCCCTGCACCAGACCCAGCTGCCGCAGCCGCCCCAGCACCACACCCCGCCCCAGAACCCGCTGCACACCCCGGTGCCGCCGCCCCCGCCCCAGCGCCCCGCGCCCGCCCGCATCGACCAGGTGCGCGCCGAACTCGACGAACTCAGCGACTACCTGCGCAGGCACGACGGCCACCAGGACGGGAACCACGAGGGCGGCAGGTGACCGCGGCGGAAGGCCGGGTCGTCGCCTCCCGCTACGCCCTGTCCACGCTCATCGGACAGGGCGGCATGGGCCAGGTCTGGACGGCCTACGACCAACGGCTCGACCGGCGCGTGGCGGTGAAGCTGCTGCGCCCCGACAAGGTGGCGGGGCAGGACGCCGACGAACTGCGCCGCCGGTTCGTGCGCGAGTGCCGGGTGACCGCCCAGGTCGACCACCCCGGCCTGGTCACGGTGCACGACGCGGGCAGCGAGGGCGAGGAGCTGTTCCTCGTCATGCAGTACATCGACGGCGCCGACCTCTCCGACCACCTCGCCGAGCACGACCCGTACCCGTGGCCGTGGGCGGTCACCGTCGCCGCGCAACTGTGCGCCGTGCTCAGTGCCGTGCACGCCGTGCCGATCGTCCACCGCGACCTCAAGCCGCGCAACGTGATGGTGAAGCAGGACGGCACGGTCACCGTGCTCGACCTCGGCGTCGCCTCCGTCATGGACGCCGACACCACCCGCCTCACCCACACCGGCACGCCCATCGGCTCGCCCGCCTACATGGCGCCCGAGCAGGCGATGGGCGGCGCGGTCGGCCCGTACACCGACCTGTACGCGCTCGGTGTGGTCCTGCACGAACTCCTCAGCGGCGACGTCCCGTTCGCGGGCTCCACGGCCCTCGGCGTGCTGCACCGGCACCTGTACGAGCCCCCGCTGCCCGTGCGCCGGGTCCGCCCCGAGGTGCCGGAGCCGCTCGAAGCGCTCGTCCTGCGCCTGCTCGCCAAGGACCCGCAGCACCGGCCCGCGTCCGCGCAGGAGGTCTACGAGCAGTTGGCGCCGCTGCTGCCCGCGCGCGGGATGCCCTCGGGGGCGCCGCTGGACCCCACGCGTCCGTTCCTGCGCCCGCACGCCCCCTGGCCGGACCGCGCGCGCACGCCCGCGTCCCAGCCCGCCGCGGTCACCCCGCCCGCCGCCGAGAAGCCCGATGTCGCGCGCGCCGTCGACGAGGTCAAGCGCCTGCTGGGCGAGGGCCGCATCACCCAGGCCGTCGACATCCTGGGCGCGATCCTGCCCGCGGCGGCCGAACAGCACGGCCAGCACTCCCCGGTCGTCCGCACCCTGCGCAAGCAGTACGCGGCCACCCTCATGGACGACGGCCAGTACCGGCGCGCGCTGCCCGAACTGCGCCGCCTCGCCGACGAACGCGCCACCGAGGCGGGCCAGGCCGACCCCCAGTCGCTCCGGTTCCGCTACGAGGCCGCCCAGTGCCTGGAGTCGCTCGGCGAACCGGCGGCGGCCCTCGCGGAGTACCGCGCCCTGCTGCCGTACTACGAGAACCAGTACGTGGCCGGTGACCCCGAGCTCGCCCACGACGTGCGCCGGCGCATCGGCCACCTCCTGCTCGCCCTCGGCGACCGCGGCGCCGCCCACGACACGCTCGCGCGCCTGCTGCACGACGTGGAGCGGCTGCGCGGCCCGGGCCACCCGCTCGCGGTGGACATCCGGCGGACGCTGGAGTGGCTGGGGCAGGTGCGCGGCTAGTTTTTGCCGTGCACGGAGAGAAACTTGTGTTCCTCAAGGGGCGGGGTTTCCCGAACACTTGGGCGCCGCGGGATAGGTTGCGGTTCGTTTTTCGCCCGTCGGATCGCCAGTCAGATCGCCAGTCAATGCGCCCTCCTCTTTAAAGAGGGCGCCAACGCACAACCAGGGGTGGGGTATTCATGGCCGGCCATCGGCAGTCCAAGAAGCGCAGATACATCACGTGGGCCGTCGCCGGCACAGCCGTCGTCGCGGGGGCCGGACTCGCCGCGCAGAGCTCCATGGCAGCCACGGCCTGGCCCGCCCAGAAGACGTACACGGGCCGCGCGTTCGACACCTGCGCCGCGCCCTCCCTCTCCGCGATGAAGGCGTGGAAGGGCGGCCTCTACGGCGCCGCCGCCGTCTACATCGGCGGCAAGAACCGCGGCTGCGCGCAGGCCAACCTCACCGCCTCCTGGGTGAAGTCGGTCAGCGCGGTCGGCTGGAAACTCATCCCCCTGTACGTCGGTTCCCAGCCGTCCTGCGGCTCCGGCGGCTCGGTGAAGATCAGCGCCACCACCGCCGCGTCCGTCGGCAAGAGCGAGGCGGACGACGCGGTGGCGAAGGCCTCGGCGCTCGGCATGAAGGCCGGCAGCCCGATCTACCTGGACATGGAGTCGTACGACATCACGAACACGTCCTGCAACAAGGCCGTCCTGACCTACGTCCGCGCCTTCGACAAGGAACTGCACGCCAAGACGTACCGCACCGGCTACTACGGCTTCAGCAGCTCCAGCGCCAAGGCGATCGCGACCGCGACCGACAAGACGGACCTGCCCGGCAACCTCTGGTACGCGCTGTGGGACAAGAAGAACACCACGACCTCGGACTGGCCGTGGGGCTCCACCCAGTTCACCAACCACAGCCGGGCCCACCAGTACATGGTCAACAGCAAGGAGACCCGCGGCGGTTACACGATCACCGTGGACCGCGACGCCTGGGACGCCCCGGTGGCCATCACCGGCTGAACTCACGGAGCCCGTGGAGCCCGCGAGGGCGCGGCGGTGCCCGAAGTCCTGGTGAATCGTTGGTCGAATGGGTTGGCCCCAGCCGACCCACTGCCTACCATCGATCACCGCAAGACTTTGTGCACCGTCGCACAATCTCCTCGGGAGGCTTCCTTGCACCGCCGCCGTCGCACCGCGCTCCTGTTCACCGCCGTGATCGCCGCGGCCCCGCTCCTTTCCGCCTGCGGGAGCGACGCGCATCCCGGCGCCGCCGCCGTCGTCGGCGGCCAGCGGATCACCGTCGCGCAGTTGGAGAACCGGGTGGGCGAGGTGCGCTCCGCGCAGCGCGCGGCCGTGTCGGACGACGCCCAGTACAAGCAGGCGGTCGCACAGACCGGCAGCCTCACCCGCGACACCCTGCACGGCATGGTCCTGGACCGGGTGCTGCACCGCGCCGCCCAGGACGAGGACGTCACCGTCTCCCGCCACGAGATCCAGCAGATGCGCACCGGCCTGGAACAGCAGGTCGGCGGCTCCAAGGCGCTGGAGACGGCCTGGCTGCAGCAGTACGGCGTCGCCCCGGCCCGCCTCGACGACAACCTCCGCCTCCAGCTGGAGGCCCAGAAACTCGCCCAGGCTCTTGGCACCGACACCAGCAAGCCGGCCTTCTGGAACGCCCTGTCCAAGGCGTCCAAGGAACTCCACGTCGACCTCAACCCGCGCTACGGCACCTGGGACGTCCAGAAGAGCAGCCGCGTCGACGCGAAGACTCCGTGGGTACGCGAGGTGACGGCACCGGCGACGCAGGGGACGGCATAAAGGATTCAGCCGGGGCTTGCGGTCTGATGATCGGGCGAACCTCGCTGCCCTGTGGATATCCCGCGGGGACCGTCGTCGCCGTGCGTTAGCTTCGAACTGTGAACGCAACCAGCTTCGACGCCGCCTCCGACCAGGCCCCGGGCGCGCCCCCCGCCCCCGGCCGCATCGTCCTCCTCACCACCAGCCACCGCGTCGCGCCCGGCCTCCTGTCCTGGCCCGCCTGGCAGGCCCTGCACGCCGCCGACCGGGTGCTGTGCGCGGACGGCGCCCACCCGCAGCTGCCGTATCTGCGGGAAGCGGGCACAGCGGTCGACGAGGTGTCCCCGAGCGCCGAGGAACTGGTCGACGCGTGTGCCGGTGGGCGGACGGTGGTCGTCGTCGCCACCGGTGAGGGCGAACCGGCCCTCACCGACGGCCTCGCCCGGCTCGCCGGCTCCGGCCGCGTCCACATGCCCGAGCTGGAGCTGCTCCCCGCCTCCTACGACCTGCCGGGCGCCCGTCTCCTCGACCTCGTCCAGGTCATGGACCGCGTCCGCGCCGAGTGCCCCTGGACCTCCCGGCAGACGCACAAGGGCCTGGCGAAGTACGCCATCGAGGAGGCCTACGAACTCGTCGAGGCGATCGAGGAGGGCGACCGGGACGAGTTGCGCGAGGAGCTCGGCGACGTCCTGCTCCAGGTCGTCTTCCACGCCCGGATCGCCGAGGAGGACCCGGACGCCCCCTTCTCCGTCGACGACGTGGCCGCCGGCATCGTCGCCAAGCTCATCCACCGCCACCCGCACGTCTTCGGCGACGAGACGGCGGCCACGCCCGAGGAGGTCGCGGAGCACTGGCTGCGCACGAAGGCGACGGAGAAGCGGCGCACCTCGGTGACCGAGGGCATCCCCCTCGGCCAGCCGAGCCTCGCCCTCGCCTCGAAACTGGCGTCCCGCGTCCGCACGGCGGGCCTGGAGGTCCCCCTGCCTTCCAAGGACGGCATCGGCTACGAGCTGCTCACGCTGGCGGTACGCGCCGAGGCGGACGGCATCGACCCGGAGGCGGCGCTGCGAGCGGCGGCGCGTGCGTATCGGGACGCGGTACGGGAGGCAGAGGCGTCGGGGACAGGCGGCGAGGGCGTTCGGGTCTCGGGTGCGGACAGCGAGGGCGCCGGGATCGCGGATGCGGACCAGGCCGATGCGGACAAGGCGGAAGCTGACAAGGGGGACGACGAGGAGTGACCGATCAGCCGGACCGCCCCCATCTCTCGCCCGCCCCTGCCACGCCCATCACCTCGCCCGCCCCTGACACGCCCGCCACCGCGCCCGCCCCCGCCACGCCCACCCCTGCGCCCGCTTCTGCCACCGCCACCCCCGCCCCCGTGCCCGACTCCACCGCCCCCGACTCCACCGCCTCCGCCCCCGACCTCTTCACCTGGGAGTTCGCCACCGACCCCTACCCCGCCTACGCCTGGCTCCGGGAGCACGCGCCCGTGCATCGCACGCGGCTGCCGAGCGGGGTGGAGGCATGGCTGGTCACGCGTTACGGCGATGCCAAGCAGGCCCTCGCCGAGCCGCGGCTCTCCAAGAACCCGGCACATCACGACGAGCCGGCGCACGCCAAGGGCAAGACCGGTATCCCCGGTGAGCGCAATGCCGAGTTGATGACCCATCTGCTCAACATCGACCCGCCGGACCACACCCGGCTGCGTCGGCTGGTCAGCAAGGCGTTCACGCCTCGCCGGGTCGCCGAGTTCACCCCTCGCGTCCAGGAGCTCGCCGACGACCTCATCGACCGGTTCGCCGAGAGGGGGTCCGCGGACCTCATCCACGAGTTCGCCTTCCCGCTCCCCATCTACGCGATCTGCGACCTGCTCGGTGTCCCGCGCGAGGACCAGGACGACTTCCGGGACTGGGCGGGGATGATGATCCGGCACGGAGGCGGGCCGAGAGGCGGGGTCGCGCGCTCGGTGAAGAAGATGCGCGGGTATCTCCTGGAACTCATTCACAAGAAGCGCGCATCCCTGCCGGCCGAGCCCGTGCCCGGGGAGGACCTCATCTCCGGCCTCATCCGCGCCTCGGACGAGGGCGAGCACCTCACCGAGAACGAGGCCGCGGCGATGGCGTTCATCCTGCTCTTCGCCGGCTTCGAGACCACCGTCAACCTCATCGGCAACGGCACGTACGCCCTGCTCACCCACCCCGAGCAGCGCACCCGCCTCCAGGACTCCCTGGCCGCCGGCGAACGCGGCCTGTTGGAGACCGGCGTGGAGGAACTCCTGCGCTACGACGGGCCGGTGGAGCTGGCGACCTGGCGGTTCGCGACCCAACCGCTCACCGTCGGCGGGCAGGACATCGCGGCCGGCGACCCCGTTCTCGTCGTCCTCGCGGCGGCGGACCGGGATCCGGCGCGGTTCGCCGAGCCGGACACCCTCGACCTCTCCCGCCGGGACAACCAGCACCTCGGATACGGCCACGGCATCCACTACTGCCTCGGCGCCCCGCTCGCCCGGCTGGAGGGACAGACCGCGCTCCGCACGCTGCTGACCCGGCTGCCGGACCTCCGAGTCGCCGTGGATCCGGCCGAGTTGAGATGGCGTGGGGGACTCATCATGCGTGGACTGCGCACGCTGCCGGTCGAGTTCACGCCACCCGGGTGACCGGATCGTCACCGCGCAGGAGCACGTGTCCACCTGCGCAAACATGACGCACATTCAACTATGTGATCTTCACGTGATCTACGCGGCATTAACTTGTGACAAGCAATGGAGTGCCTATACGTTCACCGTTCAAGTGCGGTGCCCAGCACCACGCGTCGCACTCGTCACCGCTGTCTCCTGAAAGGCCCCCGCATGCTCTCCGGGAACGGTCGTCACCGTCGCCCCCGCCAGGCTCCGGCCCTCCTCGTCGCCGCCGGCGTGACAGGCTCCGCCATCGCGATCCCGCTCCTCGGTGCGGTGAGCGCCAGCGCGGCCGACGGCACCACCTGGGACAAGGTGGCGAACTGCGAGACCGGCGGCTCCTGGAGCCAGAACGACGGGACCGGTTTCTACGGCGGGCTCAAGCTCTCGCAGGACGACTGGGAGCGGTACGGCGGTCTCGACTACGCCTCGCGCCCCGACCTGGCCAGCCGCAACCAGCAGATAGCCGTCGCCGAGAAGCTCCTGGACGACCAGGGCGTCGGCGCGTTCCACACCTGCGGGCTGACCACGGGGCTGTCGGCGGACGACGGGTCGACCGACATCGACACCGGGATCCTGGACGACTCCTCCGATTCCTCCTCTTCCTCCTCCTCGGACGGTTCGGGCTCCACCGGCCTGTCCAACACGCCCGGCGGTACGTCCGACGACTCGTCCTCGACGGACTCGTCCACGTCACCGTCGGCCTCACCTGACTCTTCATCCGATTCCTCGACCAACCCTGACGAAACGGACGAGTACCTCTCGCCCTCCGACTCCCCGTCCGAGTCGACGGCGAGCGGTTCACGGGAGAGCGACAGCCCGTCGACAGATCGGGCGAAGGGTGAGAACTCGGACAAGTCCGAGCAGGCCGTGGGCTCTTGGAGCCTGGTCGACACCGGTGCGATCGGCTCCGGCAAGCACCGCGGTGCCAGCGCCGACGAGGACGCGGCCGGCGACGACGCGGGAGGGTCTCCGCAGGGGTCGTACACCGTCCGCGGCGGTGACACTCTCGCCTCCATCGCCGACTCCCTTGGCCTGGACGGCGGGTGGCGCGCGCTCTACACGGAGAACAGGCAGGCCATCGGCGCCGACCCGAACGACGTCGCGGCCGGTCAGACCCTGAGGCTTCCCGGCGAATAGGGGCGGACAAGGGCTGAACGGGGCGAAAAGCGACGGGAGTTAACGACGGTCTTCGGACTGAATGTCCGGTTTGGTGAAAGTGTGGGATGACTCTCAGAAGCCCTGATCGTCTTTGAGTTTCCGCGGAATCCGTGTCTACGGTCATCACCGTTCGTCAACACGAACCCCGAATGCCGCAACGCCGAATCCTGCCAGCGGCCGTAGGGAACAGTCGTCGCTTCACAGCGCCGTAGGCAGGAGCGGGGGACCCAGGTAAGTGCCGGGCCCGGCAGACAGTGCCGGACCGGCTTGGGGTGAAGTCGTGCGCCGAGAGGTGCGCGGCCGGGCAACTCACACGGCCCGAACCCGACAGCTCACCTCGCAGGCGTCGGTGAGGGGATCTCCGCATGCTGTTTTCCAGCAAGGGCAAGCACCGTCGTCCGTCCAAGGCCACCCGCGTCGCCACGCTCGCCGGCGTGACCGGTGTCGCCATCGCCGCCCCGCTCATGGCGGCCGGCAACGCCTCCGCCGCCACCGCCTCCGAGTGGGACACGGTCGCCAGCTGCGAGTCCGGCGGCAACTGGTCGATCAACACCGGCAACGGCTACTACGGCGGTCTGCAGTTCTCCGCCTCGACGTGGGCCGCCTACGGCGGTACCCAGTACGCCGCGCAGGCCAACCAGGCCAGCAAGTCGCAGCAGATAGCCGTCGCCGAGAAGGTGCTCGCCTCCCAGGGCAAGGGTGCCTGGCCGGTCTGCGGCACGGGCCTGTCCGGTGCCGCGTACAACGGCGGCGGCTCGTCGAGCTCCTCCAGCTCCTCGAACAACAGCTCTTCGAGCAGCGGCACCAGCACCCGCTCGAACGACTCGACCAGCACCTCCCGCTCGGCCGACCGTCCGGCCGCGAAGAAGACCGTCACCACCCCGACCGGCAAGAAGGTCAAGAAGGGCGACGGCGAGTACAAGGTCGTCAAGGGCGACACCCTCAGCACGATCGCCGAGAAGCACAAGGTCAAGGGCGGCTGGGAGAAGCTGTTCCGGCTGAACAAGGACATCGTCGAGGACGCGGACCTCATCTACCCGGGTCAGCAGCTGCACCTCAAGTGACAGCGGCGCCCCACGCCGGACCCCTGGTGACAGGGATCCGGTAGCTGAGCCACAGCGGTCCGACAGGTGTGTCGTCCATCATGGACGGCACGTGAGGGCCTCCCCCGTCCCCACGGACTCCCCGTCTCGGTGCGTGTTCCCCCGTACGCACCGGGGCGGGGTTCTTTTTGCCCGTCTGCTTTGTTCCGTTCGGAAACAATTTACTCTCGGTTCTGTCCAAGGGGCGGCCCATCGGCTGGCTGTTCGCCCCGGGACGGTTAGGCTCGGTCCCGCAGAGCCATCGCGGCCCGCGTAGCCGCGTCACATTGAAGAAGGAGATGCTCGTGCCGTCCATCGACGTCGTCGTAGCCCGGGAAATCCTGGACTCCCGAGGCAACCCCACGGTCGAGGTCGAGGTCGGCCTCGACGACGGCAGCACGGGTCGTGCCGCCGTCCCCTCCGGCGCCTCCACGGGTGCCTTCGAAGCCATCGAGCTGCGTGACGGTGACCCCAACCGCTACCAGGGCAAGGGCGTCGAGAAGGCCGTCCTCGCCGTGATCGAACAGATCGGCCCGGAGCTGGTCGGCTACGACGCCACCGAGCAGCGCCTGATCGACCAGGCGATGTTCGACCTGGACGCCACCGACAACAAGGGCTCGCTCGGCGCCAACGCCATCCTCGGCGTCTCCCTCGCCGTCGCCCACGCCGCCTCCGAGGCCAGCGACCTCCCGCTCTTCCGCTACCTGGGCGGCCCGAACGCGCACCTGCTGCCGGTGCCGATGATGAACATCCTGAACGGCGGCTCGCACGCCGACTCCAACGTGGACATCCAGGAGTTCATGATCGCCCCGATCGGCGCGGAGTCCTTCTCCGAGGCCCTGCGCTGGGGCGCCGAGGTCTACCACACCCTCAAGAAGGTCCTGAAGAGCAAGGGCCTGTCCACCGGCCTCGGCGACGAGGGCGGCTTCGCCCCGAACCTGGACTCCAACCGCGCCGCGCTCGACCTCATCCTTGAGGCGATCAAGCAGGCCGGCTACATCCCCGGCGAGCAGATCGCGCTCGCGCTCGACGTCGCCGCCTCCGAGTTCTACAAGGACGGCAAGTACGAGTTCGAGGGCAAGTCCCGCTCGGCCGCCGAGATGACCGAGTACTACGAGGAGCTCGTGGCGGCCTACCCGCTCGTCTCCGTCGAGGACCCGCTGTACGAGGACGACTGGGCCGGCTGGAAGGTCCTCACCGACCGCCTCGGCGACAAGGTGCAGATCGTCGGCGACGACCTGTTCGTCACCAACCCGGAGCGCCTGGCCCGTGGCATCGAGGACGGCGCGGCCAACGCGCTGCTCGTCAAGGTGAACCAGATCGGCTCGCTCACCGAGACCCTGGACGCGGTCGAGCTGGCCCAGCGCAACGGTTTCAAGTGCATGATGTCCCACCGCTCCGGCGAGACCGAGGACGTCACCATCGCCGACCTCGCCGTGGCCACCAACTGCGGCCAGATCAAGACCGGCGCCCCGGCCCGCTCCGAGCGCGTCGCCAAGTACAACCAGCTGCTGCGCATCGAGGAGATCCTCGACGACGCGGCGGTGTACGCGGGCCGCAGCGCCTTCCCGCGCTTCAAGGGCTGACCTGAACAAGGGCTGACCTGAACAAGGGCTGAGCCGTACAGGGTCAAGCCCGAGCCAGTCGTACGTACGTCCCCGTACTCGGTCCCGTACCGTGTGCGGGGACGTACGCGCGTGTGAAAGGGGAGGCGGAGACATGGCCGTCAAGGACCGGGACCGTTTCTCCACCGCCACCCGGATCCGGCTGCTCGGCGAGCAGACCGCCGCCCGGGTCTACCGCTCGCAGACCAAGCGCCAGGCCCGCCGCTCCCGGCTCACCGGCCGCGCGGCCCTGCTCGCGCTCGTCGTCTGCACACTGGTGGTGGCGCTCGCCTACCCGATAAGGCAGTACGTCTCCCAGCGCGCCGAGGTCGCCGACCTGCAGCGGCAGAAGCAGCAGGCCAAGGAGCGGGTCGAGCAGCTGCGCGACCTCAAGGCGCGCTGGCAGGACGACGCGTACGCCGAGCAGCAGATCCGGCAGCGGCTGCACTACGTCATGCCCGGGGAGACCGGTTACATCGTGATCGACCCGGACCTGACCAAGCAGTCGCGCGCCGACCTGGGGGCGGCCGACCGCCCCTGGTACTCGAACGTCTGGGACGGGGTCGACAAGTCCGACGCCTCCGACCAGTGACCTGACCAGAGAGACACTCCGCAGTGGAAACCCCTCCGCCGACCACCCCGCGCACCGAGCCCACCGACGCGGACGTCGAGGCCTTCAAGCAGCAGCTCGGCCGTCCGCCGCGCGGGCTGCGCGCCATCGCCCACCGTTGTCCGTGCGGCCAGCCCGATGTGGTGGAGACGGCCCCGCGCCTCCCCGACGGCACGCCCTTCCCGACGACGTACTACCTCACGTGCCCGCGCGCCGCCTCGGCGATCGGCACGCTGGAGGCGAACGGCGTCATGAAGGAGATGACGGCCCGTCTGGAGACGGACCCGGAACTCGCCGCGTCCTACCGCGCCGCGCACGAGGACTACCTCGCCCGCCGCGACGCCATCGAGGTCCTGGAGGGCTTCCCGAGCGCGGGCGGCATGCCGGACCGGGTGAAGTGCCTGCACGTACTGGTGGGGCACTCCCTGGCCGCGGGACCCGGTGTGAACCCGCTGGGCGACGAGGCGATCGCGATGCTGCCGGAGTGGTGGCGGAAGGGTGCGTGTGTGACCGTGCCCGGGCCGCCGACGGGCGAGGGCCGGCAGACGGAGACGACCGAGGACGGTAAAGGACACGGTGCGTTCAAGCCCGTAGAGGAGGATGGCCGGTGACCCGCGTCGCCGCCGTCGACTGCGGTACGAACTCCATCCGCCTCCTCGTCGCGGACGTGGACCCGGCGAGCGGCGAACTCGTCGACCTGGACCGGCGCATGACCATCGTGCGGCTCGGCCAGGGCGTCGACCGCACCGGACGGCTCGCCCCCGAGGCGCTGGAGCGGACCTTCGCGGCCTGCCGTGACTACGCGGCGATCATCAAGGAACACGGCGCCGACCGAGTGCGGTTCGTGGCCACGTCGGCCACCCGGGACGCCGCCAACCGTGACGACTTCGTGCGCGGGGTCCTCGACATCCTCGGGGTCGAGCCCGAGGTCGTCTCCGGCGACCAGGAGGCCGCCCTCTCCTTCACGGGCGCGACCGCGGAACTCGCCGGCCGCGACGACCTCGCCAAGCCCTACCTGGTCGTGGACATCGGCGGCGGCTCGACGGAGTTCGTGGTCGGCGACGACCGGGTCCGCGCGGCCCGCTCGGTCGACGTCGGGTGCGTGCGCCTGACCGAACGGCACCTGGTCGAGGACGGCGTGGTGTCCGACCCGCCCACTCCGGGTCAGGTCACGGCGATGCGCGCGGACATCGAGGCCGCCCTCGACCTCGCCGAACGGACGGTCCCCCTTCGCGAGGCCCGCACCCTGGTCGGCCTGGCCGGCTCGGTCACGACCGTCTCGGCCATCGCGCAGAACCTCCCCGAGTACGACTCCCGGGCCATCCACCACTCCCGCGTCTCCTACGACCGCGTCCGCGAGATCACGGAGTCCCTGCTGACCTCCACACACGCCGAACGCGCGACCATCCCCTCCATGCACCCGGGCCGCGTCGACGTCATCGGGGCGGGCGCCCTCGTACTGCTGTCGATCATGGAGCGGACCGGCGCGGCGGAGGTCGTGGTGAGCGAGCACGACATCCTCGACGGGATCGCGTTCCTGGCGGCGAGGGAGTCCGGGGCCGGCGAGCAGGGGGACTGAGCCGGACCGCCGCAGCACCGACGACGGGTCCCGGCGGTACGGATGTCAGTGCCGACCGGGACCATGGCCGTCATGACCGACGAGCGATACGCGCGACTGGCGGCCGATCATCTCTCCGCCGACCTTGCCGACCGATGGACGGCCCTGCTGCGCCCGTGCGCACGCCTGCATCCAGCCGCCGGCGACGAGCGGCCCGTCGCCGCCCTCGGCGGGACGCCGGAGCTGCCGCTCGGGACGGCCTGGCCCGAGTGGCCGGGCCACGGCCCGCTGTCCTTCGTCGCGTCGGTGCGCTGCGCGGCGCTACCGCGCGAGGCCCTGACGACGGGCTTCCCCCAGGACGGCACCCTGCTCTTCTTCTACTTCGAGTACGACGGTGAGGCCGACGGCGACGAGGGTTCGTTCGTCTCCGTCGACGACCCCGGGACCTGGGCCGGGGCCCAGGTCCTGTACGTCCCGGAAGGCACACCGGTCCGCCCGGCGGACGTACCGGGGGAGCTGACCCCGTACCCGCGCACGCCCCTCGCCGCGGAGACGGAGCTGAGCGCCCCCGACCTCTGGCTGCCCCAGGCCCGGCAGGCCCTGCTCGGCGACGGTGGACAGTGGCCGGAGCAGTTGCGCGAGACCCCCACCGAACTCCGCTCGTTCCGCCGCGCGTTCGAACGCCTGCGCGGCGACATGGGCCACCAGGTAGGCGGTCACGCCGTCCCCGTGCAGGGCCCGGTGGAGTACGAGATCGCGGACGCGCACCTCGGCCCGGGTCACCGCACCTGGGGCGACCCGCTCCTGGACGAGGAAGCGGCCCGCTGGGTTTCGCTCGCCCAGTTCGACAGCGACATCGACGCGGAGATGGAGTGGGGGGACGCGGGCACCCTCTACTGGCTGATCCGCCACGAGGACCTCGCCGCTCTGCGCTTCGACCGGGCCCGGCTGGTCGTGCAGTGCTAGGCGTCCATGGACCGCGGCCAGGGGGTCCGGCGGTGGGGCGGATCCGCACTCCACTGAGCACTCCGCACCCCCGATGAGCAGCCCAGGGAGGCCTCGGAGCCCCCTTCGCGAACACCCCGCCGACAAAGTTCGTGAAGTTCTTCACAAGGAATTCGGCCCTGTCGGAGCAGGAAAAGGCCCCGGTTGGCCCTTCCGGGGGCCAGGTAGGGTGTTGAACGCGTTCAGGAGTGTGTGTCGAGGGGGTGTCGGGGGTGTGTCGGCGGGGCGGCCGGGGAGGGGTCGGCGGGGCCGTCGGAGCGTCAGAGCGGCAGCTCACGCGGCATTGACAACGGGTCGTACCGGGCGAGGGTTCCGTCCTCGCGAGGTGACATGGATCATGGCGGCCGCGGAGAATAGCACACCCCCTCCACAAGCTTGTGAAGGGGCGCACGAGCTACCCCCCTGGGGCAGGTGGATACTCGATGGCATGAGCACCACGGAGCGTCCCAGGATCCTCGTAGTAGGCGGTGGGTACGTAGGCCTGTACGCAGCTCGGCGCATTCTCAAGAAGATGCGCTACGGCGAGGCGACCGTCACGGTCGTCGACCCCCGGTCGTACATGACCTACCAGCCCTTCCTCCCCGAAACCGCCGCCGGCAACATCTCCCCGCGCCACGTCGTCGTCCCGCTGCGACGCGTGCTGCCGAAGGCGGAGGTTCTCACCGGCCGGGTCACCAGCATCGACCAGGACCGCAAGGTCGCCTCGATCGCCCCCCTCGTCGGTGAGGCGTACGAGCTGCCCTTCGACTACCTGGTGATCGCGCTCGGCGCGGTCTCCCGGACCTTCCCGATCCCCGGCCTCGCCGAGCAGGGCATCGGCATGAAGGGCATCGAGGAGGCCATCGGCCTGCGCAACCACGTGCTTGAGCAGCTGGACAAGGCCGACTCCACCACCGACGAGGACATCCGCCGCAAGGCGCTCACCTTCGTCTTCATCGGCGGCGGTTTCGCCGGTGCGGAGACCATCGGTGAGGTCGAGGACCTGGCCCGCGACGCGGCCAAGTACTACAAGAACGTGTCCCGTGAGGACATGCGCTTCATCCTCGTCGACGCCGCGGACAAGATCCTGCCCGAGGTCGGCCCCAAGCTCGGCCAGTACGGCAAGGAGCACCTGGAGAGCCGCGGTGTGGAGATCTACCTCTCCACCTCCATGGACTCCTGTGTCGACGGGCACGTCGTGCTCAAGAACGGTCTTGAGGTCGACTCCAGCACCATCGTGTGGACCGCCGGTGTGAAGCCGAACCCGGCGCTGTCCCGCTACGGCCTGCCGCTCGGCCCCCGCGGTCACGTCGACTGCGCCCCGACCCTCCAGGTCCAGGGCACCGACTACATCTGGGCCGCCGGCGACAACGCCCAGGTCCCCGACATCGCCGCCCGCAAGGCCGGTGTCGAGAACGCCTGGTGCCCGCCGAACGCCCAGCACGCGCTGCGTCAGGCCAAGGTCCTCGGTGACAACGTGATGTCCGGCCTGCGGGGCTTCCCGCAGAAGGACTACTCGCACGCCAACAAGGGTGCGGTGGCCGGTCTCGGCCTCCACAAGGGCGTCGCGATGATCGTCATGGGCAAGATGAAGATCAAGGTCAAGGGCCGCCTCGCCTGGTACATGCACCGTGGCTACCACGGTCTGGCCATGCCGACCTGGAACCGCAAGATCCGCGTCTTCGCCGACTGGACCCTCGGCATGTTCCTCAAGCGCGAGGTCGTCGCCCTCGGCGCCATGGAGAACCCCCGCGAGGAGTTCTACGAGGCCGCCAAGCCGGCCCCGGCGCCCGCCGCCGCGGCCAAGACCGAGGAGAAGGCCAAGGCCTCCTGACCTCGGGTCACCTCCGTCGTACGCCCGAAGGGGCCGCTCGCCATCCGTGGTGCGGGCGGCCCCTTCGGCGTGCTCCGGCACCCGCATGCATGGTAGCTACAGGCATTTTGCCCACTCGTAACGCTCACGAGGGACTGCGCTGCGCCCCTACCGGTGTTTACGTAGTGACTGGACAATTAAGGGAACCTCGTCACGGAGGTGTGCGTCATGGCTGACGCCGCGCTGCGGCTCAAGACCCTCTTGGAACAACTGCTGGGCACTCCCCTCCCCGTGCGCATCCGCGCCTGGGACGGGTCGCAGGCGGGGCCGCCGGGCGCGCCCACGCTGGTCGTACGCAACCGGCGCGCGGTGCGCCGGCTGCTGTGGAGACCGGGCGAGCTGGGGCTCGCCCGTGCCTGGGTCTCGGGGGACCTGGACATCGAAGGGGACCTCTACACCGCCCTCGACCTGATCGCCGGGCTGGTGTGGGAGCGCGGGGAGGACGCCAGGTCCCTCGCGCAGATGGTGCGCGAGCCGGAGGTACGGGCCGCCGCCCGCGGACTCGTGAAGCTCGCCGGGCTCCCGCTGCCGCCCGCCCCGCCCCGCGAGGAGGTCCGCAGGACCCGCTCCCACCTGCACACCAAACGCAGTGACAGACGCGCCATCAGCCACCACTACGACGTCGGCAACGACTTCTACGAGATCGTCCTCGGCCCCTCCATGGTGTACTCGTGCGCCTACTGGGAGGCCTCCACGGATGACGCCACGCTTGAGGACGCGCAGCGCGACAAACTCGAACTCGTCTGCCGCAAGCTGGATCTGACGCCCGGTCAGCGACTGCTCGACGTCGGCTGCGGCTGGGGCTCCATGGCCGTGCACGCCGCCCGCGAGCACGGCGTGAGCGTCGTCGGCATCACCCTCTCCCAGGAACAGGCCGCCTACGCCCGCAAGCGTGTCGCGGACGAGGGGCTCACCGACCGGGTGGAGATCCGGGTGCAGGACTACCGGGACGTCGCCGACGGTCCCTACGACGCCATCTCCTCCATCGGCATGGCCGAACACGTCGGCGCGGAACGGTACTTGGAGTACGCCCGGGATCTGTACCGGCTGCTCAGGCCCGGCGGCCGGCTGCTCAACCACCAGATCGCGCGCCGGCCGCAGAGCGACGAGTCGGCGTACGACATCGACGAGTTCATCGACGCGTACGTCTTCCCGGACGGCGAACTCGCCCCGCTCGGCTCCACCGTCACGCAGTTGGAGCGGGCCGGGTTCGAGGTGCGGGACGTCGAGTCGATCCGCGAGCACTACGCGCTCACGCTGCGCCGCTGGGTGGCCAACCTGGAGGCGGAGTGGGGGCGGGCGGTGAAGCTGACCAGCGCCGGCCGCGCCCGCGTCTGGCGCCTCTACATGGCCGCCAGCGCCCTCGCCTTCGAGCGCAACCGCATCGGTGTCAACCAGGTGCTGGCGGTACGCACACCCGAGTCGGGCCGCTCCGGGCTGCCGTTGCGGGCGCGCACCTGGAACTGAACCGACCACGTCCGCACGGCACTTGACTGCGGAGGGGCTCCGCCGCCACCCGGCAGCGGAGCCCCTCCGCAGTCAACATCCCTCCCGCTACTCCGACTTGATCGCCGCCAGCATGTTCATCTTCGCCGCCCGGCGGGCCGGCCACAGCGCGGCCAGGATGCCGACCGTCGCCGCCAGCAGCAGGAAGATCGCCATCCTGGTCCAGGGCAGGACCAGTTCGTACGTCGCCATCTTCGCGCCCAGCAGTTCGCCGGCCGCCCAGCCGAAGAACACGCCCAGGCCGATGCCGAGAACGCCGCCGAACAGGGAGATGACCAGGGACTCCAGGCGCACCATGCGCTTGATGGACTTGCGGTCCAGGCCGATCGCGCGCAGCATGCCGATCTCCTGCGAGCGCTCGAAGACCGACATCGCCAGGGTGTTGATGACACCGAGGACGGCCACGATGACCGCCATGGCGAGCAGCCCGTAGAGCATGTTCAACATCAGCGTGAAGATCTGCGCGATGTCGTCGGACAGGTCCTGCTTGCTCTGCACCTTGATGGCCGGGTTGGTGCCCAGGGCCTTCTCCAGCTTGTCCTTCGTCGCGCTGGAGGCGCCGTCGGCGGTCTTGACCAGGATCTGCATGTCGCCCGGGTCGGTCAGGTGCGGGGTGAGGACCTTGTTGTCGAGCATGATGCCCCGGATCAGCTCGTTGCCCTCGTAGACACCGGCCACCGTCAGCCGCTGCGCCTTGCCGTCCTCGTAGTGCACCGTGAAGTCCGAACCGGCCTTCCAGCCGTAGGACTTGGCGGTGTCGTCGTCGACGACGACCTGGTCGCCGCCGACCTTGAAAGAGCCGCTGTCGACCTTCAGGTCGGTCAGCTCGCCGATCGCGGCACCGTTCACGCCGGTCAGGTACTCGGTCGTGCCGTCGATGCGCGAGGGGGAGTTGCGCAGCGGGCTGGTGGCGGCGACGCCCGCGGTGGACTCCAGCTTCCTGTCGACGTCCGTGGACAGTTCGTTGCCGTTGGCCATGGAGATGATGTAGTCGGCGCTGATCGCGGCCGAGGCCATCTTGTCGATCGACTTCTGCAGGCTGCCGGCGACCACCGTCATACCGGTGATCAGGGTGAGCCCGATCATCAGCGCGGAGGCGGTGGCGGCCGTACGGCGCGGGTTGCGCACCGAGTTCTGGCGGGCCAGCTTGCCCGAGATGCCGAAGATCCGCAGGACCGGTGCCGTCGCCGCGATCAGCGGGCGGGACAGCAGCGGGGTCAGGATGAACACGCCGATGATCAGCAGTACGGCGCCGAGCCCCATGGGGGCCTGGCCGGTCGAGCCGTCCATCGTCGTGGCGGCCAGCACGGTCGCGATGCCCGCGCCGCTGAACAGCGCGCCCAACGTGTTGCGCAGCACCAGCGACTTGGTCGTCGCCTTCGCGTGCACGCTGCTCATCGCGGCCACCGGCGGGATCTTCGCCGCCCGGCGGCCGGGCAGCCAGGCCGCCAGCATGGTGATGACGACGCCGACCAGGAGGGCGGCCACGACCGTGCCGGGGGAGATGACCAGCGGGCCGTCGGGGACGGTCGCGCCGAAGGAGTTCATCAGCGAGCGCAGGCCGGCTCCGATGCCGATGCCCGCGACCAGTCCGGTCACCCCGGCCACCACGCCGACCACGAACGCCTCGATCAGCACCGAGCGCGTGACCTGCCGGCGGGAGGCGCCGACCGCGCGCAGCAGCGCCAGTTCCTTGGTGCGCTGGGCGACCAGCATGGTGAAGGTGTTGGCGATGATGAACGTGCCGACGAACAGCGCGATGCCGGCGAAGACCAGCAGGCCCTGCTTGAGGCCGCTCATCGAGGAGGCGATCTGCTCGGCCTGGTCGTCGGCGAGCTTCTTGCCGGTCTCGGTCTCCACGAGCTTGGCGGGCAGCGCCTTGTCCAGCGCGGACTTCAGCGCCGCCTGGGAGGTGCCGGAGGCCGCCTTCACGTCGATCTCGTCGAACGTGCCGGGCTTGCCGAACAGGGTCTGCGCGGTGGCGGTGTCGTAGAGCGCGAGGCTGCCGCCGGCCGCGACGTTGCCGTCGTCGGTGGTGAAGATGCCGGTGATCCTCGGGGTGAGGACCGGGCCGTCGACGGAGATGCGGATGGTGTCGCCGACCTTGTAGCCGGCCCGCTTCGCGGTCTCCGCGTCGATGGCGACCTGGTCCTTGCCGTGCGGGGCGGTGCCGGAGGTCAGCGGGTAGCGGGGGTCCTTGTCGCCCCAGTAGTTGCCGCCCTGCGACTGGAAGCCGCCGCCGATGAGCTTGCCGTCCTTGTCGGCGATGGCGGTGAAGCCGGTGACGACACCGATGGCGTTCGAGGCGCCCGGCACCTTGGCCGCGGTGTCGAGCTGAGCCTTCGTCAGCTCGGGCGTCTTGTTGATCGTATTGCCCGTGTCCCGCTGGGACTTGGGCGTCACGGCGACGTCGACCTGGTCGAAGCCCTTGGCCGAGCTGTTCTGGAAGGCGTCGGAGATGGTGTTGGTGAAGACCAGGGTCCCGGACACGAACGCGACGCCGAGCATGACGGCGAGGACGGTCATCAGGAGGCGGGCCTTGTGCGCGAGGACGTTGCGCAGGGCGGTGCGGAACATCAGCTCGTACGGCCCTTCGCGTCGAACTGCTTCATGAAATCAAGGACTGCCTCGGACGACGGCTGGTAGAGCTCGTCGACCAGCCGGCCGTCGGCCAGGAAGACCACGCGGTCCGCGTAGGCCGCGGCCACCGGGTCGTGGGTGACCATGACGACGGTCTGGCCCAGCTCCCGTACGGAGTTGCGCAGGAAGCCGAGCACCTCCGCGCCGGAGCGGGAGTCGAGGTTTCCGGTCGGCTCGTCGCCGAAGATGATGTCGGGGCGGGAGGCCAACGCGCGGGCCACCGCGACGCGTTGCTGCTGGCCGCCGGAGAGCTGCGAGGGGCGGTGGCTGAGCCGGTCCGCGAGGCCCACCATCTTGATGACGGTGTCCAGCCACTGCTTGTCGGGCTTGCGGCCCGCGATGTCCATCGGGAGCGTGATGTTCTCGATGGCGGTCAGCGTCGGCAGCAGGTTGAACGCCTGGAAGATGAAGCCGATCTTGTCGCGGCGCAGCTTGGTCAGCGCCTTGTCCTTCAGCGAGCCCAGTTCGGTGTCGCCGATGCGCACGGATCCGGAGGAGAAGGAGTCGAGGCCGGCCACGCAGTGCATCAGCGTGGACTTGCCCGAGCCGGAGGGGCCCATGATCGCGGTGAACTCGGCCTGCCGGAACTCGACGGAGACGCGGTCGAGGGCGACCACCTGGGTCTCGCCCTGTCCGTAGATCTTCGACAGATCCGTGGCGCGCGCGGCCACGGTGGTGGTCCGGCCGGCGACGGGTGTGGTGGTCACGGGAGGCTCTCCTCGAAAGGACGACGTGTGAAGGGGACGTCTCCCATCGTGGTTGCCGGATGTGCCCGTGTAGTCAGCCGCTGTTCCGGTTCCGAAGGCAGACTCCGGAGGGACCCGGGGTGGTCGAGTCATACCTGGGGATGACGGTCACCCCTGAGGGGGTCCGTCGAAGGGACTCCTCGACCGGCGCGCGGAAGCGCTTGCGTCAAGAACCGGTGGAGCACCCTCGTTCGGGCGGTGAAATTCCGTCATTCCGCATACGCCCCCGGATCCCGCACGCAAGGCTATTGGCATGTGCGGATGGCCCGTTCCAGTGGCTGATGCACCCTCAGGCATCAATAAAATAAGACAACATCGGTACACCGGGCCGCTGTTCGAGGGAAGCATCCCGATAGGCTCGGAACCTCGACGCGGAGCCCATGGCCTGCCCGGATGGTGGAATGCAGACACGGCGAGCTTAAACCTCGCTGCCCCTTCGCGGGCGTGCCGGTTCAAGTCCGGCTCCGGGCACCTCCATGCCCACGCGACGACATCCGACGCGTGGGCGCTCACCCTTTCGGGGGTATTTTCAGCGTCAATCCTTATTGACGTTGGTGTCAACCCTTGAAGACGGTCGGTCGGCCCTAGTACCAGCCGGTGCAGACGATCGCCGTGCCGTCGCCGGAGTCGCCGCAGGCCCGCATCAGCTTGCCGTTCGAGTCGCGCCAGGCCTCGGTGTGCACGCTGGTTCCGGCGTCGACCCGGCGGATGCCCAGCTGCGGCTCCCAGGTGCGGCCGCCGTCGCTGCTGCGGTCCACCCAGACGTGCATGCCGACGGCGCCGTTGGTGACCCGGCCCCAGGCGCAGGTGTTGGTCCCGGAGCCGTTGTACCTCAGCTCGAAGAGCTGGCCCCTGGCGCCGGTCGCCGAGCGGGCGGTACCGGTCACCACGTTGGTGTTGCAGCCGTCGGCGGCACTGGCGGTAGTGCCGACGCCGGACATGGCGAGCAGTCCGGTGGTCATCGCCAGCGCCGAGACCGTGGCCGCGACCTTCTTGTTCACACGCATTCTCTTCTGTTCCCCCTTGCGAGCCCTGAGGCTCATGCGGTCGATGACGGAAGTCTCGACCGGGGGAGCGGGGCGCGGCCATCCTGGACAACAGAGGTTGACCGGCCCGCAGAACGCCTGCTAACGCCGACGTCAGCCCTGGTAGACGGTCAGTACCGCGCCGCCCATCTCCACCCGGCGCCCCGCCCGCATCCCGTCCCGCCGCAGCGTGCGCAGGCAGGTGTGGAAGAGGGCCAGCTCGTCCGTGTCCAGGACGGCGGCGGCGAGGTCCACGAGTTCGGCGACCGACTCCTCGGTGAGCTCATCGGGCAGTTCGCCGGAGAGCAGGACGACCGACTCGCCCGCGGGACCGCGGACCACGGCCGTGGCCGGTCCGCCGTGCACGAACAACACATTTCCCCCCGGACAGGCGCTTGCGCCCGGGGTCGTGCGGCTCTCGCTCCTCGGGCAGGACGAGAGACTAGCGGGGGATCTCGGTGGTTTCGGGCGCAGTTGAATTCTTTTTCCGACTTGACGGAAGTGGCACCCACCTCGGTCGTCGGACGGCGCCGCAGGCTCCGGGAGCGGTCACTTCTCCGGTGCGCGAGGGGTGGAGCGGTCCAGCAGGGACTCGACGAGGGCGGCCACATGGCGGCGGTCGTCGGCCGACAGCTGCTGGACGCTGGCGATGAGCAGGTCGACCTCGGGGTCGGCGGGGTCGCCGGCCGCGGCGGTGGGATCCGAGCCGGCCGGCGGGCCGTACACGTGGATGCCGCAGGCCTCGGCGGCGGCGCGGCGCACGGTGTCCAACGGCAGTTCCAGGCCCTTGGACAGGCCTTCCAGGGTGGTCGACTGGGGCATGCGGGAGACGCGTTCGGTGGTGGCCAGGTGGTGGACGGTGGAGCGCGGGACCCCGCCGCGGCGCGCCACGTCGCCGTAGGACCAGCCTCTTCGGTCGAGGCGCTCGCGGATCAACTGCTGCAGTGCGTTGGCCACTGGTGCGTCACTTCCTGCTTGCCGCTCGCTGGATCCGTGCATGTCGGAGGCGATTCTACGGGCGGCTGCGGGGGCCGCCGAAAGAGTGATTCCCCGAACGGGTTGCGGAGCGTGTCCCCGAGGGCCTAGTGTCCAATCTCGTTGGACAGCACGTCCGACCAGATTGGACAGAGTCTGGGGGGAACCTGACTCCGTCCGATCGGAACTGCCCGTCCCTGAGGGGGAACTGATCATGATGGACGCCCACGAGCTCGATGCCGAGTCCGCCGAGCTGCTGCCGGGCCGCGAGGCCCTCGGAAAGCTGAAGTTCAGCTTCAACCGGACCACGAACGTCACCAAGCACGTCGCCAACATCGAGGCGGCCAACCAGTCCGCCGCCGTCAACGACCACTCCTCGTGGTCGGCGGCCGACTCCGGCGCCGCGCAGAACATCACGGTCAAGCAGTAGCGCTCGCGCTCCACCTCGAACAGAACCCGACATCCACCGACATCCCGAGAGGACATCCATCATGAGCATGGACATGCACGAGCTCGACACCGAGTCCGCGGAGCTGCTGCCGGGCCGTGAGGCGCTGGGCAAGCTGAAGTTCAGCTTCAACCGCACCACCAACGTCACCAAGCACGTCGCCAACATCTCGGCGTCCAACGAGTCCCTGACCCTCAACGACCACTCCGCGTACTCGGTCGCGTCGTCCTCGGCCGCGCAGAACATCACCGTCACTCAGTAGCGGTACGGCCACGGGGGCGGACCGCACGTTGCCTGCGAGGCGGTCCGCCCCCGTGGCGTCTTTACCGGGGGGAACCCGCCGCATCCGGGGGGAGGCGGCGCGGACTTGGGGGGAGAACCACAATGACGGTGCTCGGAGACGGGCCCACGGCGCTGTACGGCACCGGGCCCGTACCCGGTCCGGGCGGCCGCCCGGTGACCTACGAACAGGTCGCCACGGGCAGCGTGCCGGTCGTCGGACAGCCGTTGGTACCGCGGCTGAGCGCGGGGCTGCAGCTGCACGGCGAGTACCAGGGCTCGGGTTTCACCGAGCCCAAGTACATCGCCCGTCGGGGGGACGGGCAGGTCGTGCAGCTGTCCCGGCTGCTGTACCTGGTGGCGTCGAGCGTGGACGGCGTCCGCGACATCGAGACGATCGCCTACCGGGTCAGCGCGCGCTTCGGCCGCGAGGTCAGCGGCGAGAACATCCGCTACCTGGTGGAGAAGAAGCTTCAACCGCTGGGCGTGACGGTCCCCGAGGGCCAGGAGGACGACGAGGTCGACGCCCCGCGCTCCGACCTGCTGCTCGCCCTCAAGGGCCACCGGGTGATCTTCAACGAGCGGCGTACGGCGGCCATCGCGAGCGTCTTCACCTGGCTGCACCGGCCGCCGGTCGTCGCGGTCGTGCTGCTGGCGGCCGTCGCCATGGACGTATGGCTGTTCGGCTTCTTCGGGGCGATCGAGCCGGTCCTGGAAGTTCTCGACCAGCCGGTCCTGATCCTGGTCGTCTTCGTGCTCACCGTGGCCTCGCTCGTCTTCCACGAGTTCGGCCACGCCTCCGCGTGCAGATACGGCGGTGCCCGGCCCGGGTGCATCGGCTGCGGGCTGTTCCTGATCTGGCCGTCGATGTACACCGACGTCACCGACGTCTACCGGATCGGCCGGGCCGGGCGGCTCCGCACCGACCTGGGCGGGGTGTACTTCAACGTCGTCTTCATGCTCGCCATGGCGGGGGCGTACTTCGCCACCGGGCAGCCGTTCTTTCTCGCGGCCGTGTACTTGGGCCACTTCGAGATCCTGGAGCAGCTGATGCCGGCCGTCCGGCTGGACGGCTACTACATCCTGGGCGACCTCGCCGGGGTGCCGGATCTCTTCGGCAAGATCAAGCCGATCCTGCTGAGCCTGCTGCCGGGGACGAAGGGGAGGGCGGCCCGCAAGGAGGTCGCCGGGCTGAAGAAGTCGACGCGGCGCATCGTCTCCACCTGGGTGCTGACCATGGTGCCGCTGCTCATCGGCGAGTTGGGCTACGCGCTGTGGAACCTGCCGCGGATCCTCGCCACGATGACGCGGTCGCTGACCGAGCAACTCGTGGGCACCGGTTCGGCGTTCGCCGACGGGAAGATCGTGGAGGGGCTCGTCGGGACGATCGGCTGCGTCATGCTGCTGTGCCCGATGGCCGGAATCGTCTATCTGTCCGTGAAGATGGGCGGCCGCCTGGTCCGCGCCGCGAAGAAGTCCACGGCCGGCCGGCCGGGCCTGCGGATCGCCGTCTGCGCACTGGCGCTGGCCGGTCTCGCGGGCCTCAGCTACGCGTGGACCTCGGGGATCGCACCCCAGCCGCTGCCGAAGCGCCCGCCCATCGCGCCGATCCTGCAACCCGGGGTCTCGACGCAGGAGCCCGAGCCCCGCAACGCCTCGACCTCCGACGGAAGCGCTTCGAACGGCCCCTCGGACAGCGCCGGTTCGGCATCACCGGCGACCCCGGGCGCGAGCGCGGGTCCCGGCGGCGGCGCGTCGCCGGGCGCGTCCGGGAGTACGGCCGCCTCGGCGTCCGGCTCCCCGTCCGCGCCGGCGTCGGCCCGGCCGTCCGACCAGGCTTCCCAGAACCCGGTGGCTCCCAGCCAGGACCCGAGCGGGGGCGACCCGGAACCGTCGTCGCCCGGCACGGGGGGCGACCCGTCCGCCCCCGATCCCACCACCCCGACCCCCTCGGAGAGCGCCCCGGCCTCCCCGTCCGACCTCCCCTCGACCCCACCGGCCAGCGAGACGCCGGCGGCGACCTGAGAGGGAGTCGGGAGCGCCGCTCGGCAGGTCGTGGCCTCCCGGGCGGGGGCTTCCCGTCCGGGACCGTTCATCCATCGAGGAGAACCCTTGAGCAGCCATCGAAAAACCCGTACCCCAAGTCCACTCACCCGGCGTGCCGTCCGTTTCGGGCTGTTCGCCGCCGGGGTCGCCGGGGCGGCGACCGCGGTGCCGGCGCAGGCCGCGACCGGGACGACGCACGTCGCGTTCGCCGAGGACCATGTGTTCACGCAGGCCAACCGGGCCCACCACACCCAGGCGAAGGACTCCTTCACCGTCCGGCAGTTCGGCACGACCAAGGCCACCGCCGTGCGCAACCAGGCCAACGCGGCCTCCGTGGGCTGTTCCGTCGACGACCACTGCCGCTCGGTGGCGCTGTCCTTCCAGATCGTCACCGTCGCCGGTGAGCAGACGCACCTGAACGCCGTGAACCTCAGCGACGCCGCCAACAAGGAATGCACCGGCTGCCAAACCCTGGCCGGCGCCTACCAGTTCGTGGTCTCCACGCCCAAGGCGTTCACCCTCGACGGCGGCGCCAAGCGCCAACTCGCCGACATTCACCGCCGGTTGGACACGCTGACCCGGTCCAAGCTGCCGGCCGCCGACCTCAAGACCCAGGCCGACGCCCTGGCCGCCGAGGTCACCGGCGTCCTCCAGAATGCCGTCGCGCACGCCCCGAAGGGCGAGGAGAAGCCCGACGTCACCATGCACCGCCATCTGGACGGCTGGCCGGGTCGCTGACCCGCCGCCACCGTCCGGCCGAGCCGGTCGCCCTGCCCGTGACCGCCCCTTCGCGGACAGGACGACCGGCGACGGTCGGGTCCGCCGGCGGTGGCGCGGACCGTTGACATCGGGAAGGCCTCGGCGCAGACTCGGATCGATCAAGTGAATAAAACTTCACTGTACGAACATCCGTGCATTCGTCGGCCGCACAGAGCCCCGCCCGAAGGGAACGCCCGATGCGTACCACCGTCGGCATCATCGGAGCCGGCCCCGCCGGTCTCCTCCTCGCCCGGCTGCTGCACCGCGCCGGCATCGACTCCGTCGTCCTCGAAAGCCGCGACCGCGCCTACGTCGAGCAGCGCCAGCGCGCCGGAATCCTGGAGCAGGGCACGGTGGACGTGCTGCGCGCGGCCGGCGCGGGCGAG
This sequence comes from Streptomyces sp. NPDC092369, assembly GCF_044755245.1. Taxonomy (NCBI): domain Bacteria; kingdom Bacillati; phylum Actinomycetota; class Actinomycetes; order Kitasatosporales; family Streptomycetaceae; genus Streptomyces; species Streptomyces sp. NPDC092369. Next base: position 92,387 of record NZ_JBIVQP010000006.1, on the reverse strand, counting down.
CGCATGGACCGCGAGGGCCTGCGCCACGACGGCATCGAGCTGCGGTACGCGAGACAGCGCCACCGCGTCGATTTCCCCGGTCTCACCGGTGGCCGGTCCGTGACGGTCTACGCCCAGACCGAGGTCTGCAAGGACCTGATCGCCCTCCAGCTCAAGGAGGGCGGCCCGCTCCTGTTCGGGGCCGAGGCGCTGAGTGTCGAGGGGGCCGAGGGCGAGCGGCCGCTCGTCGTGTTCCGGTACGAGGGGCGCGAGGACGTCCTCGACTGCGACTACGTCGTCGGCTGCGACGGCTCCTGGGGCGTGGCCCGGAAGGCGATCCCCGCCGAACTGACCCGGGTGTTCGAGCGGACGTACCCCTTCGGCTGGCTCGGCATCCTCGCCGACGTACCGCCCTCGCACGACGAACTCGTCTACGCCCGCCACGACCGCGGCTTCGCCCTGCTGTCCATGCGCTCCCCGTCCGTCTCCCGCCTCTACCTCCAGGTCCCCGACGGCACGGACGCCGAAGCGTGGAGCGACGACGAGATCTGGGCGGAGCTGGAGCGCCGCTTCGAGACCGACGACGACTGGCGCCTGGAGCGCGGCCCCATCACCCAGAAGTCCGTCACCCCCATGCGGTCCCACGTCCACGAGCCGATGCGGCACGGCCGGCTCTTCCTCGCCGGTGACGCGGCGCACATCGTGCCGCCGACCGGCGCCAAGGGGCTCAACCTGGCCGTCGGTGACGTGGTGACCTTCGCGCGCGCACTGACGTACAAGAAGGAGACCGGTTCGGACGAGCTCCTCGACGGGTACTCGCAGACCTGCCTGCGCCGTGTGTGGCAGGCCGAGCGGTTCTCGTACGACATGACGACCATGCTGCACCGCGCCCCCGACGCCACCGACTTCGAGGACCGGCTGCAGCTGGCGCGGCTGGAGCGGATCGTGTCATCCCGTGCCGCCGAGACCGACCTGGCCGAGGGATACACGGGGTTCGCCCTATAACTTCTGTGTCCCAGGTCTGTCATGATCAGGCCTCCCGTGGTGGCGGGAATCACCCGGCCACGTAGCGTGTTGCGCAGCACGACGAGGGAAAGATCCTCCCCAAGCAGTAGGGTCAATCCTTTGCCTACCTATTACTCTTGAGCCAAGGCCCACGAAGGTGGCCATGGAGGAGTGAAATGAGGAGCAGAAACCCGGTCTTCTCGCGACGGGGGTTCAGCCGCGACAACGGCTACGCGGGCTTCAACGCCTCGCCGCAGGCCGGGGGTCCCGCCGTCGGCACGCAGGCCAACCCGTACGCGCAGGGGAACCCCTACGCGAACAACCCGTACGCCCAGACTGACCTGCAGAACGGCGCGCCGCCGCAGGCACCGGCCACCACCGGCCGGATGACCATGGACGATGTCGTCCTGCGCACGGCGTCCACGCTCGGCACCCTGATCGTGACGGCCGCGCTCGCGTGGGCGCTGCTCCCGGTCGACGACGCCAACATCAACCGCTCCTACGGGATCGGCGTCGGCGCCGCGCTGATCGGCATGGTGCTGGCGTTCGTCCAGTCCTTCAAGCGCAAGGCCTCGCCCGCGCTGATCCTGTCGTACGCGGCGTTCGAGGGCGTGTTCCTCGGAGTCGTCTCCAGCGTCGTCGACAACCGCATCGCGAGCGGCGCGGCCATGCAGGCCGTGATCGGCACGATGGCGGTGTTCGCCGGTGTCCTGATCGCCTACCGGGCGGGCTGGATCCGGGTCAACCGCCGCTTCTACGGCTTCGTGATGGCGGCCGCGCTCGGCTTCGTCCTGCTGATGATGGTGAACCTGCTGTTTGCCGTCTTCGGCGGCGGTGACGGCCTCGGCTTCCGCAGCGGCCCGCTCGGCATCGTCTTCGGTGTCATCGGCATCCTGCTAGGCGCGTGCTTCCTCGCGCTGGACTTCAAGCAGGTCGAGGACGGCATCGCCTACGGCGCCCCGAAGGAAGAGGCCTGGCTCGCCGCGTTCGGTCTCACGCTGACGCTGGTGTGGATCTACCTCGAGTTCCTGCGCCTGATCGCGATCCTCAACAGCAACGATTAGTCGCCGACGGTCGTGCGGTAGTCACGCCACAGTTCGCAGCAAAGGGCCCCGGGTTCGCTCCCGGGGCCCTTTGGCGTGGTCCAGGTGCGCGCCTAGAGGAATTTGCGCGCCGCCCTCCTCAGGTCGTACTCGTGGATGAGCGCCTTCGCGTGGCCGTACGCGAGGTTGTGTTCGTGGCGGAGCCAGCTGACCTTTTCCTCGAAGCGGAAGAGGGCGGGGCCTTCGTCGACGGTGCGGAGCCAGTCGGACACTTCACGACCGGTGCAGTGCGGGATGCGGGCGAGCATGTTGCGGTGGGTCTCCTGGGAGAACACTTGGGACATCGGCGCCTCCGGACGCAAAGGGGATGTAAGCCGGTCCTTCACGTCACCGTGCCTGAGCGTTGGCGTGTTGGCAACAGTGCGGCGCCGCGTACGCTCGGTCCCGTGGTTGATACGACGCCTTTGACGCGAGCCGTGGATCACTTCGCCGACCGTCTGCGGGCGGCTCCGCAGAGCCGGCTGCAGAGAAGTGGTGCGGCGGAGGCGCTGGCGCTGGCCAGGGAGTTGGCACTGCGTGCCCAGCGGATCGAGGACCCGTCCTGCGTTCCTCGGGAGATGCCGGATGCGGGGATGTTCGCCGCGGCCGATCAAATCACCGTTGCCGTGCATGATTTGGCCCTCGTGCTGTCGGACGAGGGCCAGGTGGAGGACGCGGTGAAGTTGGTGACCGAGGCGCAAAAACGCGCCGGCGTGTGATCGCTAGAGCGACGCTATGACCCGGTCCGCCAGGATGTAGACGTTCTCCTCGCCGCACGCGAACGTCAGTGTGTACGCGCCCGAGACTCCCGAACCGCCCAGCAGGATCGGGGTTTCGCCGGCGCGGAGGGCCGCGGAGAGGCGCTCCGCCGTCTCGCGGTGGCCCGGGGTCATGCAGAGGGTGGTGCCGTCGGCGAAGACGTAGACGTCGAGGGTGCCGAGCGGACCCGGGCGGACGTCGGCCAGTTCGACCTGGGACGCGGCCAGTTCCTCCAGGGTGGCGACCGTGCGTTCGTGGTCGTTCACCACCGGTGACTGGACCGGTACGAAGTCCGGGTGGGAGGGGTGGCGGCGGCGGGCGGCGGCCAGTTCGGGGGAGTCGCCCACGAAACCGTCCATCGAGGTGCCGCCCGCGAACCCGTCCGCGTCGGCGCCGGCCTCGGTCACCGCCTCCATCGGCTCAAGGCCCACGAAGTCGCTCTGGCGGGGCAGGAACAGCTCGCTGTCCGGCAGCCCCAGCAGGGTCGGCGCATCGCCGTCACGGGCCTCCTGGGCGGCCCAGAAGGCACGCGCCTCGGCCAGTTCACGCTCACGTTCCTCGGCGAGCGCCTCCGCGACGGCGGCGCGTATCTCGTCGGCCTCGGCCGAGAGGCGGGCGGCTGGCACGAGTCCGCGCGCGGTGCTGTGCTCCGCGAGCTGGGTGTGCAAGGCCGCGACCTCACGGCGCAGCACCAAGAGGGTGCGCAGCACGGCGACGCCCACGGCGCCGGTGGCGACCGTGGTGAGCAGCAAAGCGATCGGCATAGCGCTCACTGACGTACTCCCGGTTCAAAGTCGACCCCCGACTTCCTACATCAGCTTGAAGGGCGGACTAACCAGCTGTCAGTGCGTAACGTCACGAAACGGACAGGACTTTGGGCCCGGGGTTTGGTGCTGTAACGGCTCTGACCTGCGGAAAACCCTCCACTTGGGAGATAGGTCACATCCTGGGGGAGATTGGATCACAAAACGGCCCGGAGCCCGGCGGATTCCCGGACTCCGGGCCAGAGGCTCACCGTTGGTGCCTCGGCGGTTACGGAGCGGTTCAGCTCAGGCGCTCGATGACCATCGCCATGCCCTGGCCGCCGCCGACGCACATCGTCTCCAGACCGAACTGCTTGTCGTGGAACTGAAGGGAGTTGATCAGCGTGCCGGTGATGCGGGCGCCGGTCATGCCGAAGGGGTGGCCCACGGCGATCGCGCCGCCGTTCACGTTCAGCTTCTCCAGCGGGATGTTCAGGTCGCGGTAGGAGGGGATCACCTGGGCGGCGAACGCCTCGTTGATCTCGACCAGGTCGATGTCGTCGATGGTGAGACCGGCGCGGCGCAGCGCCTGGTTGGACGCCTCGACGGGACCGAGACCCATGATCTCGGGGGACAGGCCCGAGACGCCGGTGGAGACGATGCGGGCGAGCGGGGTCAGACCGAGCTCGCGGGCCTTGGTGTCCGACATGATCACGACGGCGGCGGCGCCGTCGTTGAGCGGGCAGCAGTTGCCGGCGGTGACGAAGCCGTCGGGGCGGAAGACCGGCTTCAGGCCCTGGACGGCTTCGAGGGTGACGCCGGCGCGCGGGCCGTCGTCCTTGCTGACGACCGTGCCGTCGGGGGTGGTGACCGGGGTGATCTCGCGCTCCCAGAAGCCGTTCTTGATGGCTTCCTCGGCGAGGTTCTGCGAACGGACCCCGAACTCGTCCATGTCCTGGCGGGTGACGCCCTTGAGGCGGGCGAGGTTCTCGGCGGTCTGGCCCATCGCGATGTACGGGTCGGGGACCAGGCCGTCCTCGCGCGGGTCGTGCCAGCTGTCGGCGCCCTGCTCGGCGACCTCGGCGGTGCGGGCCTCGGCGTCGGCGAACAGCGGGTTGTGCGTGTCCGGGAGGCTGTCGGAGTTGCCCTTGACGAAGCGGGAGACCATCTCGACACCGGCCGAGATGAAGACGTCGCCCTCGCCGGCCTTGATGGCGTGCAGGGCCATGCGGCTGGTCTGCAGCGACGAGGAACAGTAACGGGTGATCGTGCAGCCCGGCAGGTGGTCCATGCCCATCTGCACGGCGACGATCCGGCCGAGGTTGAAGCCCTGCTCGCCACCGGGGAGACCGCAGCCGAGCATCAGGTCCTCGATGTCCTTCGGGTCCAGCTCGGGGACCTTGGCGAGGGCGGCCTGGATGATCGTGGCGGTGAGGTCGTCGGGCCGCAGGTCCTTGAGGGAGCCCTTGAAAGCGCGGCCGATGGGGGATCGGGCGGTCGAGACGATGACTGCTTCGGGCATCACGGCTCCATTGGCGTAAGGAAGGCGGGCAGGGCTTCTTGGGAAGTTACCCGTACGTACGGTCAGGGTCACGGGTGGCGCGGTGTGACCCTGACCGCAGTTTCCAAGCGCTTGCTTTTCCGTGAGCTCTCCCGGAGCCCGGATTCAGGCAACAGCCACGGAGAAGGTCACGGAGTGGCCCGAGCGGAAGGTGCGGACCTCGGCTCCGGTGCCGGTTCGTGCACCCTGCGCCGCTTGCGCCGCTTCAGCAGGGCCCATGGACCCCGCGGACCCGTCGGCATCGCCGCCGTGACCTCCGTACCCGGCTCCGACGCGGCCTCCGCGGCTGCCCGGGCCACCGGCAGGAAGCCCTCGCGGCGGGAGACGTCCGGGCGTTCCTCGTCGGCCGGCCACAGACCCAGGGCCGCGCAGACGGTCGGGAGGACGGCCATCGCGGCGGTGGCGTAGCCCTCGGTGGAGGGGTGGTAGTGGTCGGGGCCGAACAGTTCGCGCGGGTTCGCCTCGAACTCGGGGCCCAGCAGGTCACCGAGGGACACCGTGCGGCCGCCCTGCTCGACCGTGCCGATGGTCTGCGCCGCCGCCAGCTGGCGGGAGGCGCGGCGGGCCAGCCAGCGCAGGGGCTGCTGGACCTGCTCCACCGTCCCGAGGTCGGGACAGGTGCCCACGACCACCTCGGCGCCGGCCGTGCGCAGCCGGCGGACCGCGGCCGAGAGATGGCGAACCGAGCGGGTGGCCGGCAGGTGATGCGTGACGTCGTTCGCGCCGATCATGATCACGCAGACGTCCGGCACCCGGGTCGGGTCCGCCAGGACCAGCGCCACCTGGCGGTCCAGGTCGTCGGAGGTCGCGCCGGGCAGGGCCACGTTGTGCAGGGTCACCTGGCGTTCGGCCACCGCCGCGAGGCCCGAGGCGAGCAGCGCGCCCGGGGTCTGCCCGGCCCGGTGCACCCCCTGGCCCGCGGCCGTGGAGTCACCGAGCATCGTCAGCCGCAGCGGCGGTTCGTCGGGGACCGTGTACGCCGTGCCGTACCGGCCGTCCGCCACCGGGACGCGCCCGCTGGTGCCGTTGCCCACCTGCCGCTTGGCCATCTGCACCTCGGCCAGCAGCAGACCGACGGCGGCCGCGCCGGCCAGCCCGATCCCGCCACCGCCGTAGGCCGCGCCGGCCGCGATCCGCCGGGCCACCCGGGCCCTCGACATTCTCGTCATGCGTCGCCGCCACCTCCTCTTGGTCGTACACCCACTCCTTGCCCCGTACAGACGGTCCGCCAATCTCAACGGGGGGTGAACGACCGTCCTGCGTCAGCTGCGGGCCTTAGGCTGGCGGAACCAACGAAGACCAGTCCTTATGCAAGCAACCGGAGACAACGGTGCATTTCCACGACTCGATGATCAGCCTCGTCGGCAACACCCCGCTGCTGAGGCTCAACAGCGTGACCAAGGGCATCCAGGCGACCGTTCTGGCCAAGGTCGAGTACTTCAACCCGGGCGGCTCCGTGAAGGACCGCATCGCCCTGCGCATGATCGAGGCCGCGGAGAAGAGCGGGGAGCTGCAGCCCGGCGGCACCATCGTCGAGCCCACCAGCGGCAACACCGGCGTCGGGCTCGCCATCGTGGCCCAGCAGAAGGGGTACCACTGCATCTTCGTGTGCCCCGACAAGGTGAGCACCGACAAGATCAACGTCCTGCGCGCGTACGGCGCCGAGGTCGTCGTCTGCCCCACGGCCGTGGACCCCGAGCACCCCGACTCCTACTACAACGTCTCCGACCGGCTGGTCCGCGAGACGCCGGGCGCCTGGAAGCCGGACCAGTACTCCAACCCCAACAACCCGCTCTCCCACTACCACTCGACCGGCCCTGAGCTGTGGGAGCAGACGGACGGGCGGATCACCCACTTCGTCGCGGGCGTCGGCACCGGCGGCACCATCTCCGGCACCGGCCGCTATCTCAAGGACGCCAGCGAGGGCCGCGTGCAGGTCGTGGGCGCCGACCCGGAGGGCTCCGTGTACTCCGGCGGCTCCGGGCGCCCGTACCTCGTCGAGGGCGTGGGCGAGGACTTCTGGCCGACCGCCTACGACCGCACGGTCGCCGACGAGATCGTCGCCGTGTCCGACAAGGACTCCTTCCAGATGACCCGCCGCCTCGCGAAGGAGGAGGGGCTGCTGGTCGGCGGCTCCTGCGGCATGGCCGTCGTGGCGGCACTGCGGGTCGCCGAGCGGCTCGGCCCCGACGACGTCGTGGTCGTCCTGCTGCCGGACAGCGGTCGCGGCTACCTCAGCAAGATCTTCAACGACGAGTGGATGGCCGACTACGGCTTCCTGGAGGACGAGGGCCCCAGCGCCCGCGTCGCCGACGTCCTCAGCGACAAGGAGCACGGCGCGATCCCCTCCCTCGTGCACATGCACCCCGAGGAGACCGTCGGTCAGGCCATCGAGGTGCTGCGCGAGTACGGCGTCTCGCAGATGCCGGTCGTCAAGCCCGGCGCCGGTCACCCGGACGTCATGGCCGCCGAGGTCGTCGGGTCCGTGGTCGAACGGGAGCTGCTGGACGCGCTGTTCAGCAAGCGGGCCTCGCTTGAGGACCCGCTGGAGAAGCACATGTCCGCCCCGCTGCCGCAGGTCGGCTCCGGTGAACCGGTCGGCGACCTGATGTCCGTTCTCGGTGACGCCGACGCGGCGATGGTCCTCTTCGACGGGCGGCCCACCGGGGTGATCAGCCGGCAGGACCTGCTGGCCTTCCTCGCCAAGGGCGGGAAGTAGCGCGAACGTCCGGTGAACGGGGCGTGACGGCGGCGAACTTGCGGCGGCCGGCCCCGGGGCGTTCCTCGTGCCGGACTCCGGAGCCGACTTCTCGGAAGTGGTACGAGGGCGTCACGTCCGCGCAGCACACGCTTAACACGGGTCCGGCACATTGGTGGGTGTCGGCAGGGCGGGAGCGGCTCCCCGCCTCGGCCGACACCAAAACGTCCAAGGACCTCCGGAGCGGCTCCCGGACCTCCATGGACGCTGGATGTGGCCCCGGGCCTGACCCGGTCCACGTCCCTCGCGGGGACCGCCGTCGTCCCGCCCCCCGGCAACGGGGGTGCGGCGGTCCCCGCGACAATCTTTTCGGCGGGGTGTCGAGTGGTCCTCGCCTTATTGCGCACCCGGCGTTCGTGCTGGCGTCTGCTGGGGGCTGCCGCCCCCAGACCCCCACTGTCGGCCTGGACGGCCTCGTCCTCAAGCGCCGGACGGGCTGAGTGATACAGACCGGCATCCAGCGGGCACGCCCCTCAGTCCTCCCAGTCGTCCGCGTTCTTATGGCGTCGCCTGCTGCCGAACAGGTTCGGGTTCATGCGCAGGGCCTGGAAGGCGTTGACGCCCACGATGCCGGCCCAGGTGACGAGGAGGCCGGGGAGGTGGGCCACTCCGCCGCCGATCCCCGAGAGGGGAATCGCGAGGACGAGGGAAACGATGCCGAAGCCGAAACGCTCGCCGAAGGAGTCCGTCGACTTCGAGGCCCTAGAACCCCGGGCGACCACCATCTGCTGCTCGGCGAGCTGCCGGCGCACCCGGCGCTCCACCGCACCGTCGATGCGCTGGTCGACCTTCTCCAGGAAGGAGTCGACCAGCGCCGACTCGTAGTCCTCGCCCAGCTCCCGGCGGGCCTGCAGAGTGGCGTTGAGTTCCTTTTTGAGCTCGGCGTCCCGCGCGTCCATCATGGTCTCCATTCCCGTCATGGGAAACCACGTTAAGGAGCCGGGGCGCTCGCCGCACTGGGGATAGCCCCCCTGTTGGAATTCGGGTTCGCGCCCAGGGCCCCCAGGGACTCCAGCACCCCGCGATGACCACCCATTACTTCGTGATGCCGTGCTGCTTCGCGTACGCGTTCGCCACGTCCTCCGGGTCCTTCTTGTCCTTGTCCACCTGGCGATTGAGCTCGGTGAGCTGGGCGGTGGTGAGGAGGTTGCCGAGCCGGGCCAGGGCCTTGCGGACGGTCGGGTCGGCCACGCGGTCGGCGATGAGGGGGACGATGTGCTGACTGGGGATCAGGTTCAGGGGATCGGTCAGCACCACCCAGCCGTTGGCCTCGATGTCGGTGTCGGTGGTGAAGAGGTTCGCCACGTCGACGTTCCCCTTCTTCAGCGCGCCCTTCACCAACGGCCCGTCGGAATCAAGGGACTTGAACTCCTTGAACTCCACGCCGTACACGTCCTTCAGTCCTACGACGCCCACCTGACGCGTCTTCACCTCGGCGGCGGCGCCGATGACCAGCTTGCCGTTCTGCTTCTTCAGGTCGGCCAGGGAGGTCAGCCCGTACTTCCTGGCGGTCTCGCGGGTGACGGCGAAGGCGTCGGAGTCCTCGGCCGTGCCGTACGGCAGGACCTGCAGGCCGGAAGGGAGGGCGACGGTGAGGGCGTTCTGCATCTCGCCCTCCTGGGAGACCTTGGACTTGGGGTCGAGGTAGGTGAGCAGGGCGCCCTGGTACTCGGGCAGCAGGTCGATGTCGCCGCTCTTGAGGGCGGGGAAGACGATCTCGCGGGTGCCGAGGTTGGGGCGGACCTTGGTCTTCACGCCGGCCGCTTCGAGGGCGGCCGCGTAGAGGTAGCCGAGGACCTGGTTCTCGGTGAAGTTGGCGGTGCCGATGGTGACGCCGTTCTTGCTGGAGGCGTTGCCACCGCCGGCCGAGCCACCGCCGTCCAGGGAGGTGACACCGCTGGAGCAGGCGGACAGGACGGGGACGGCGACGGCCGTTCCGGCGAGGGCGCCGAGGAGTTTACGACGGTTCATTTCACGTTCCTTCAGGTTCGGCGCGCCCCAAAGGGGCGCGGGACCGTGCCGATGTGCGGCTACCGCCACGTGAGCGCGACCAGCCACGGCAGCGCCGCAGATGAAAGACGGCAATCCACCCGAGGGCTCACGCCGTGCGGTGTCGGAAAAGGAATCGCTGGAGGGCCGACAGGCCCAGGTCCAGCACGATGGCGACGACAGCCACAAGCACCGCCCCGCCGAGCACCTGCACGAGGTCGCGCTGGGCGAGCCCGTCGAAGACGTACCGGCCGAGGCCGCCGAAGGAGACGTACGCGGCGATCGTGGCCGTGGCGACCACCTGGATCAGCGCGAGGCGCAGGCCCGTCATGATCAGGGGGAGCGCGAGCGGCAACTCGACCTGGAACAGCACCTGGTGGCCGCGCATGCCCTGGCCGCGGGCCGCGTCCTTGATGTCCGGGTCGACGGCGGTCATGCCGGCGTAGGTGTTCGTGACGATCGAGGGGACCGCGAGGGCGACCAGCGCGATGTACACCGGCCACATGGACAGGCCGCTGGCCAGGAAGACGAGGACCACCAGGCCCACGGTCGGCAGGGCGCGGCCGAAGGAGGCGAGGTTGATCGCGAGGAACGCGCCCTTGCCGGTGTGCCCGATCAGCAGGCCCAGCGGGAGGCCGATCAGGGCCGCGATGAGGGTCGCGAGCAGCGAGTACTGGAGGTGCTCGGCGAGGCGGTGCGCGATGCCGTCCGAACCGGTCCACTGGGCGCCGCTGGTCAGCCACTTGCCGAGGTTCCTGAAGAGTTCGTACATCAGGCTCGCCGCCTCTTCCACGGGGTCAGGACGTACTGGAGGGCGACCAGCAGCGCGTCCGCGACCACGGCGAGCAGGAGGGTGAGGACCACTCCCACGATCACCGGCGTCGGGAAGTCGCGCTGGAAGCCGTCGGTGAAGAGCTGGCCGAGGCCGCCGTCGCCGATGTAGGTCGCGACGGAGACGAGGGAGATCGACATCACGGTCGCGATTCGGACGCCCGCCATGATCACGGGCAGGGCCAGCGGGAACTCGACCGTCAGCAGCGTGCGCAGCGGGCGCGTGCCCATCGCCTTCGCCGCCTCCTTGGTCCTGGTGGGGACCGAGTCGAGGCCCTCGACCGTGTTCCGCAGCAGCACGACCAGCGTGTAGACCGTCAGGCCGATGACCGTGGTGGTGCGGGTCAGGCCGCTGATCGGGAGCAGCAGTACGAAGATCGCGATCGAGGGGATCGTGAACAGCACGTTCGACAGGCCGAGCAGGAAGCCGCGCAGGGGGCGGACCCGATGGGCGACGACCGCGAGCGGGAGCGAGATCAGCAGGCCGAGGAAGACGGCGGACAGCGCGGCCTGGAGGTGGGAGACCGTGAGGCTGGTGAGGTCGTCGGTGTGGTCGCCTATCCACGACCAGTCGATGGTCATGCGGCGGCCTCCGTCTCGGGCGCGGCCTCGGTGCGGGTCCGGGCCGCCGTGTGCGCCCGGCCCGCGTGCTCGTGGATGTTGTCGCGGGCGGAGACGCCGGTGAGGACGCCCGCCGCGTCGACGCGGGCTATCAGGCCGGTGGGGGAGGCGATCGACTCGTCGAGCGCCGCGAGCAGCGAATCGCCGTCGCGCAGCGGTCGGACGGGGATCTCGGCGTCCCGCGTGTTCTTCGGCGCCCAGTGCAGCGGTTTGCGTGCCTCGTCGAGTACGAGGGTCCAGGCGCCGCCTTCCGGTGCCGGGCCCTGCGGGACGTCGGCGAGGGTCTGCAGCGAGAGCAGCTTCAGGCCGCGCTCGGCGCCGAGGAAGTCGGCCACGAAGTCGTCGGCCGGGCGGGCGAGGAGTTCGGCGGGCGCCGCACACTGCACGAGATGGCCGCCGGTGCGGAAGATCGCGATGCGGTCGCCCAGGCGGACGGCCTCGTCGACGTCGTGCGTGACGAAGACGATGGTCTTGTTCAACTCCTTCTGCAGGCGCAGGAGTTCGTCCTGGAGCTGGGTGCGCACCACCGGGTCGACGGCGCCGAAGGGCTCGTCCATCAGGAGTACCGGCGGGTCGGCGGCGAGCGCGCGGGCGACGCCGACGCGCTGCTGCTGGCCGCCGGAGAGCTGGTGCGGGTAGCGCCGGCCGGACTCGGCGGTGAGGCCGACGGTCTCCAGCAGTTCGGCGGCGCGGGCCCTGGCCCTGCGGCGGCCGTGGCCCAGCAGCAGCGGCACGGTGGCGACGTTGTCCAGCACCGTGCGGTGCGGGAAGAGGCCGGCCTGCTGGATGACGTACCCGATGGAGCGGCGCAGTTCGGCCGCGTCCTGTCGGGTGACGTCCTTGCCCCCGACCCGGATCGTGCCCGACGTCGGCTCTACCATCCGGTTGACCATCCGCAGGGTGGTCGTCTTGCCGCAACCGGAGGATCCGACGAGGACGGTCACGCCGCCTTCCGGGATCTCCAGGGAGAGATCGTGGACTGCTGTCGTGCCGTTGGGGAAGCGCTTGTGGACCGCATCGAACTGGATCATGAGTTGTCCCTTGCCCGGCTGTATAACGTCATGCAGAGTTCTTGGTGTCTGAATAGGTTGTCAACGGGTTGGTGTTAATCCGAGGTAACAGATGACCGAAAGGCAAGATCAGGTGTCCCGATTGAGGGGAGTTTGAGCTTTATGTCGTCTCGGATCGTGGACACGCCGCTGGGAGCGTCGGTCGGCTCATCGGCCGGCCACACCGGCCTGGTGGTCCTCGACGGCGTCGGGCTCGGCATCGAGGACGTCGTCCGCCTCGCCGACGGAGCCGCCCGGCCGGTGCCCGGCACCGACGCGATGAAGCGGGCGGGGGAGTCCTGGGACGCCGCCCGGCAGATCGCGGCCACCGGACGCGTCTACGGCCGCTCGACCGGCGTCGGCGCCAACCGGAACGAGGACGTGCCCACCGAGGCCGCAGCCGAGCACGGCCTGCGCCTGCTGCGCAGCCACGCCGGCGCCATCGGCGACGAACTGCCCGCCCGACAGGTCCGCGCCATGCTCGCCGTCCGCGCCAACCAGATCCTCGCGGGCGGCGCGGGCCTGCGCCCCACCGTCGTCACGGCCCTGTGCGAGGCGCTGGAGAACGGCGTCTACCCGCTGGTCAACGAGTTCGGCTCGGTGGGCACGGGCGACATCGCGGCGCTGGCGCAGATGGGGCTCGCGCTGGCGGGGGAGCATCCCTGGCGGGGCGGTGGGGAGGGTGACTCCGTCGGGAACGGTCCCGGTCCCGCGGCGGGCGCCGTCGTCGGCGTCCCCGAGGCGCAGCCGCTCGACAACAACGACGCGCTCGCCATCATCAGCAGCAACGCCCTCACGCTCGGCCAGGCCGCCCTCGCCCTGCACGAGCTGCGCGGGCTGGTGGAGGCCACGCAGGTGGTCGGTGCGTTGTCGATGCTGGCCGTCGACGGGTCGCACGAACCGTACGCCGCTCCCGTGCACGCGGCCCGGCCGCACCGGGGGAGCAGCGAAGTCGCCCGGCGCATGCGGGAGTTGATCGGTGCCGCCGACCGGCCCACCCCGCCGCTCGGCCGGATCCAGGACCCGTACGGCTTCCGCTGTCTGCCGCAGATCCACGGTCCGGCCCACGACGCGGCCGACGCCCTGGAGGCGGTCCTCGCGATCGAGATCAACGCGGCCGCCGAGAACCCGCTCATCTCCCCCGAGGACATGGCCGCCTACCACCACGGCGGCTTCTACCAGGCCCAACTCGCCCTCGCCCTGGACCACTTCAGGCTCGCGCTCACCCAGGTGGCCCGGCTGTCGACCTCGCGGCTCTCCTCGCTCAACGAGCCCGCGTTCACCCGCCTCAAGCCCTTCCTCGCCGACCAGGAGCCCGCCTCCTCCGGCGTGATGATCCTGGAGTACGCCGCCGCCGCGGCCCTCGGCGACCTGCGGGCCTTCTCCGCTCCCGCCTCGCTCGGGCACGCTGTACTCTCCCGGGGCGTCGAGGAACAGGCCAGCTTCGCCTCGCTCGCCGCACGCCAGACGCTGCGCGCCTGTCGCGCGTACCGTCTCGTGGTCGGCTGCGAACTCGTCGCCGCGGTGCGGGCGCTGCGCCAGCGCGGGCTGCGGCCCGAGCCGGAGCTTCCGGTGGGCCGTGCGCTGGAGCTCGCCGAGTCGGTGCTGGCGCAGGACCAGGCCGACCGGCCGCTCACCGACGACGTGACGGCGGCGGCCGCGCTGCTGGACCGGTTCACGGACATCTGGAGGGGGAACGCGTGACGAACGCGGAGAGGGGCACGACCGTGGCGGACACTGCGGCGGGGCGGCTGCAGACGCTCTTCGAGGGGCACCGGCTGACGCCGACCCAGCGGCGCATCGCGCACAGCATGGTGCGGCGGGCGGCCGACGTGCCGTTCCTGTCCAGCGTCGAGCTGGCCGAACTCGCCGGTGTCAGCCAGCCCTCGGTGACCCGCTTCGCGGTCGCCCTCGGCTTCGACGGCTACCCCGCGCTGCGCAAGCACCTGCGCGAGGTCGCGCCCACCGAGCAGTCGGCCGACGCGGGCTCCTACAACGAGTACCAGCAGGCCGTCGAGGCCGAGATCGAGAACCTCAGGCATCTCGCCGAACTGCTCGCGGACCCGCGCCCGTTGCAGAAGGCAGGCCGCCTGCTCGCGAGCTCCCGCCCGCTGCCCGTCCTCGGCCTGCGCGCCGCCGCCTCCCAGGCCTACGGCTTCGCCTACTTCGCCGCCAAGGTCCATCCGGACGTACGGCTGCTGAACGAGGGCGGCACGATGATCCACGACCGCATCGAGGCCGCCGTGCGCGCCGGGGCGACCGCCCTGCTGTGCTTCGCGCTGCCCCGGCACCCCCGCGAGGTCGTGGACACCCTGACCTTCGCCAAGGGCGCGGGCCTGACCGTGGTGACCGTCGCCGACTCCGCCTTCGCGCCGGTCGCCAAGGCCTCCGACCTGCTGCTGCCCGCCGCCGTCGGCACCGGCCTCGCCTTCGACACCGCGTGCGCCCCGATGCTGCTCGGCCGGGTCCTCCTGGAGGCCATGTGCGACGACCTGCCGGACGCCCAGGCCCGCCTGGAGGAGTTCGACGCGGGGGCGGCGGCGCGGGGGCTGTTCGTGGAGTGAGACGTGCCGTCCCGGGCGGTGCGTTCTCAGCTTCGTCTCACGTTCGCTCACTAGTCTCCCGGCCGGACGGGACTGTGTCGTGAGGATGAGGAGGCGCGACGTGGCGCGCGGAAGTGGAGATCGCAGAGCCCAGGGTCTGACCCGGGTGGCTGTCGTCGTTCGGGCCGGAGCCGCCCCGCTGTGGTGGTCCGGGGTGTTCGCGGCCGGTGTCGGCGTGCTGCCGCCGGGCATCACCGGGCGCCGGATCGGAGTGATGGCGGGGGCCGCGCTGTTCATCATCGCGGCGCTCGTGGTGTCGTACGCGCGCCGCAAGCGCTACCTCGCCCTCGCCCGCGGAGCGACCCGGGCCGGCAAGCACGACGTCCTCCAGGACCGTGCGGTCGGCGTGCGCAACTGGCGTCGCGGGCACCGCTGGTGGCTGCTGCTGGCGTTCCTGCTCGCGGTGGGCTCCTCCTTCGCCGTGCCCGCGGCGGGCGGCATGCTGCTGGCCGGCGCCGGTGTCGGACTGCGTCTGAAGGCCGCCTGGCTGGGCCGGCGCGAACGGGCCGAGGACGCCCTGCTGTGGGTCCGCGTCGACTGGCTCGCCGACAACGGCGGCCGTCCGGCCGGCAAGTCCGTCAAGGCCTACCGCAGCACGGGCATCGCGGCGGGCGACGCGGCCCCGGGCGGGACCCGCCGCCGCACCGCGGCGCTCGTCTAGAGGTCGTGGGCCGAGCCGCCGCCCGTCACACCTCCAGGTCCTCCTCGATCTTCTTCAACTGGTGGCGGGCCATCGCCAGGTTGGCCCGCTTGGCGTCCAGCACCAGGTAGAGGAAGAGACCGTTGCCGCCGCGCCCGCTCATCAGGCGCAGCAGGTGGTACTGGTCGGACAGCGTGATCAGGATGTCCTCGATCTGGCCCTTGAGCCCGAGGTGCTCCATCGTGCGCATCTTGGCGCGTACGACGTCGGTGTTACCGGCGGCGGCCACGCCCAGGTCGAAGCTCTTGCTGCCGCCCAGCGTGCCCAGCGCCATCCCGCTGGTGTAGTCGACGAGCGCGACCCCGGTCGCGCCCTCGATGGAGGCCAGTGCCTCTTTCAGCGAGGTTTCGGTGTTGGCCATGACTCTGCTCCTTGGGTTCCTGTCAACTTTCCGTGGTGGTGCGCGCGCTGGTGTTCGTGGTGCGTGGAGCGCGCGCCGTTCTGGTCCGTGCGGGGGTGGCCGGCTTGAGGGCCGGCTTCGTGGGCTTGGGGACCGCCTTGGCGAGCGCGGCGGCCCGCGCGTCGACGAGTTCGCCGACGCGGGCCCCGGCCCGGCGTCCCTCCAGCAGCAGCCGCCCGACGTTCACCCGGTCCTGGGCGAGCAGCGTCAGCACGGCCCCGCCGCCCGCCGCGTACGTCGCCACATAGCCGTACACACCGCGTACGAGCACCTCGCGGACCTCGCCCTGACCGGTCGCGTCCGCCAGCCTCGCGGCGGCCGTGTGCGCGGTCGCCGCGAGCGCGGCCATGCTCTCCGGGTCGACGCCCGGGGTGTCCTGGGCGAGGACCGCCCCGTCGGCGCCGGTCGCAAGGGCGCCGGTGAGCTGCGGGACGCGGGCCCTCAACCGGCGCAGCTCGTCCAGGATTTCGGGCTCGGCGGCCATCCGGTGTCTCCTCTCAAAGGGCCTCCAGCGCATCCCTGAGCCTCTTCAGCAGCGTGACGTGGGGATCGGGTGGAAGCTGTCCGGCGGCTGGGTCCTCGTCGGCGTCCGAGTGGGCGGATTCGGGCGCCTGGCCCGGCCGGCGGATGCCGACCGCGCCGGCCGCCGTCAGCCGCCGTACGTCCACCAGCGTGTGGAAGGCGGGCCGGCCCAGCGCCCGGGCGATGTCCGTCGCCGTGCGGACCCCGTCCACCAGCGCCAGCACCGAACGCTGGCGGCGGGTGAGCGCGGGCACCTCGGTGCGCTCGGCGCGGGTCAGCGGGGCCTCGTCGGGGCCCGGGTCCGGCCAGAGCCGGTGCAGCAGGTCGCGCCGGCGCAGCGTCTCGCGCTCCAGGTCGGCCACCGGCACCGGATGGACGGGGCTCGGCTCGTGCGCGGAGCCGTAGCGGAACCGGCCCGGCGCGCTGCTGGGCCCCAGCGTGAAGTACGCCGCGTCGTACACCGCCGCCAGATGGCACAACTCCAGCGCGCCGACGGCGAGTTGTCCGCTGTCGACCAGCCTGCGGCCCACGTGGTACCGGTCGCCCGCCTCGGCCAGCGCCTGCTGCCAGGCCTCGGGACTGAGCGTCCCTCGCGCCGTCAGCAGGACGTCCAGACCGGGGGCGGACGCGCTCTCGGCGTGCACCACCAGGCCCTCGGCGAGGTAGAGCGAGCCGCGCTCGCGGACCAGGACGCCGGTGGCCCGCTCGGCCGCGAGCCGGGTCAGCATCGGTGAGACACCGCCCCACCCGCGGTCGCTCGCGGCCGCCTTGTCCCGCACCGGCAGGCGCGGCGGCTCGGTCGTGCGCACGGCGCTCACGCCAGCACCAGCCGTTCCGCCATCTCGGCGAGCCGGATGCGGGCCAGCGCCAGATTGCCCTCGGCGCGGGCCAGCCACAGGTGCAGGAACACGCTGCCGTCGAAGGACGCCCCCACGAACCGGAGCACGTGGTAGCTGTCCCGGTTGCTGATGATCAGATCCTCGACCGGCGGGTCCGCGTCGGCCGCCGGACCGGCCTCGGGGTCGTCGTCGGGTGCGAAGGCGTGCTGCTCGGCGGCGAGCCGGGCGAACTCGGCGGCCTCCACGGCGGCGGCCTCGTGGTCGCCGCCGGGCGACTCGCCCACGGTGCCCAGGGCGAGCCCACTGGTCCAGTCGACCAGTGCGGCGCCCCGAGCACCGGGCAGTCGCATGGCTTCCAGCAGACACTCGTCGATTCCGGGCACCGTGGCTCCCCTCCTGCCTTGGTTTCGGCTGAGTGACGCCGAAACTACGCACCGTGTGCGTGAGGGGTGAGGGATCTGGCATTTTCCGGCGGAACATGCGGCGGGGGATTAGGGTGGGTCAACTGTGCCTGTTTTCTCCCCAGTTGAACATCGTGTCCCGCGGGACACGTCAACCGCGCCCGGGTGCGCGCCGGGTGGTGAGCGCATCCGCGTACGCCCCGCCGGATTCGGCCACGATCTCGTCGAGACTCTGCGCCCGGCGGACCGTCGCGAAGGAGACGCCCCCGCCGGGCCCGTCCTGCGTGAAGCCGTAAATACCCGGCCGGGCCAGGGAGTTGTAGGCGTAGTGGTGCGCGAAGTAGTACGCGCCCGTGTCCAGCGCCGCCGCGTAGTCCCCCTGCTCCAGGAGCGGCAGCGAGCGCCCCTCGGCGAGCAGGTCGCCCGCGAAGCAGGCCGGTCCTGCGACGTCCTGCACCACCGGCGCCCCCGTCCTGGGGCGCCCCTTCCCGTCGTACGCGGCGATCCTGAGGGGCCACGACCCCGGCACGTACACCGTCCGCGTCGCCACCTGCACGCCCGCGTGCGTGACCGCGATCGGCCGTCCGCCCGCGCTCTTGGTGTACTCCACCCGCGCCACCACGGTCCCGTGCTTGGCCAGCAGCGACCGCCCGAACTCGGTCACCAGCCCGTACCGCCCCGAGAACAGCCCCGGCACGGCCTCGCCGAGCAGCCGCGCGTACTGCGCGTAGGTCGGCGTCTCCGTGTCCGAGCCGAAGTTCACCGGCAGCCCGCCGCCGATGTCCAGCGTGTCGATCTGCGGGCGCCCGATGCGCCGGTTGATCTCCTCGGCGAGCGCGTACGTCTGCGCCACGCCCTGCGCCAGCAGCGAGAGCGGGATGCCCTGGGAGCCGGTGTGCGCGTGCAGCCGGGTCAGCCACGGGCGCTCCGCGTACGCCCGCACCACCCACTCGCGCGCCCCCTCGTCGCGCAGCGCCACCCCGAACTTCGAGGTCTCCGTCGCGGTCGAGGTCGCCCCGATCGACCCGCCGCCGACCTGCGGATTGACCCGGATCCCGAGCGGCGAGCGGCTGGTCGCCGACCGCATCAGACCGTCGATGCGGTGCAGTTCCTGCGGGTTGTCCGCGTTGACGGCGATCCCCAGCGCCAGCGCCTCGCGCAGCTCGGCCGGCGTCTTCGCGGGCGAGTCCAGGACCGTACGGTTCGGCGGCACCCCCGCCGCGCGCGCCAGCGCCAGCTCGCCCGGGCTCGCGACCTCCGCGCCGATGCCCTCCTCGCGCAGCAGCCGCAGCACCGGCACCAGCGGGGTCGCCTTCACCGCGAAGGCGTGCAGCACGGGCGTGCCGGGCGCGGTGACCGCGTCGAACGCCGCCCGCAGGGCCGCCGCCGACTCCCGGATGCCGGCGACGTCCAGCAGGCCCACGATGGGGATGTCCGGTCCCAGCAGCCCCTGCTCCACGGCGGCCCGCACGGCCTCGTCCCGGCGCGCGGCCCGTCCGCCCTGGTCAGCGGTCCGGTCATCGGTCCGGTCATCGGGCCGGCCGTCGATCCGGATGGTCGGCTCGTCGTCGGCTTCCCTGCCCGTCGCCCCGCCTGTCGCCCTGTCCACGCCGTCCCCCGTCCTGTTGTCTTCACCTGCGCCCATGCGTCCAGCCAAACATCCACAGCGCACCGGTAGAGACGCCGGGAGGTGTTGACTAGTTCTATTCAGGACGCCAGGATGTGAATAACCGCTGTAAGAGTCCACCGGGAGCAATCCGCTAGGAGGCAGACCATGTCAGGACCCCGCCCCGTACGAGCGCCGCGCGGTACGGAACTGAGCGCCCTGGGATGGCAGCAGGAAGCCGCCCTGCGGATGCTGCAGAACAACCTGGACCCCGAGGTCGCCGAGCACCCCGACAAGCTCGTCGTCTACGGCGGCACGGGCAAGGCGGCCCGTGACTGGCGCTCCTTCGACGCCATGGTCCGCACGCTGCGCACCCTGAAGCAGGACGAGACGATGCTCGTCCAGTCCGGCCGCCCGGTCGGCGTGATGCAGACCCACGAGTGGGCCCCGCGCGTCCTCATCGCCAACTCCAACCTGGTCGGCGACTGGGCCAACTGGGAGGAGTTCCGGCGCCTTGAGGCCCTCGGCCTCACCATGTACGGCCAGATGACGGCCGGTTCCTGGATCTACATCGGCACGCAGGGGATCCTCCAGGGCACGTACGAGACGTTCGCCGCGGTCGCCGCGAAGAAGTTCGGCGGCACGCTCGCCGGGACGATCACCCTCACCGCGGGCCTCGGCGGCATGGGCGGCGCCCAGCCGCTCGCGGTGACGATGAACGACGGCGTCGCGATCTGTATCGACGTCGACCCGCGCGCCATCGAGCGCCGCATCGAGCACCGCTACCTCGACGTGAAGGCCGACTCCCTCGCGCACGCCCTCCAGCTCGCCGTCGAGGCCCGCGACGCCCGTCGCCCGCTCTCCATCGGCCTCCTGGGCAACGCGGCGGAGCTGCTGCCGCAGATGCTGGCCGAGGGCGCGCCGATCGACATCGTGACCGACCAGACCTCGGCGCACGACCCGCTGGCCTACTTGCCGGTGGGCATCGCCTTCGAGGACATGGCCGACGCCGCCGCGAAGGACCCGGCGGGGTTCACCGTCCGAGCCCGGGAATCCATGGCTCGGCACGTCGAGGCGATGGTCGGGTTCATGGACGCTGGCGCGGAGGTCTTCGACTACGGCAACTCGATCCGTGGCGAGGCCCAACTCGCCGGGTACGAGCGGGCGTTCGCCTTCCCCGGCTTCGTCCCCGCCTACATCCGCCCCCTCTTCTCCGAGGGCAAGGGCCCCTTCCGCTGGGCGGCGCTGTCCGGCGAGGCGTCCGACATCCACAAGACGGACAAGGCGATCCTCGACCTCTTCCCGGAGAACGAGTCCCTCCACCGCTGGATCAAGCTGGCCGGCGAGCGCGTCCACTTCCAGGGCCTCCCGGCCCGCATCTGCTGGCTCGGCTACGGCGAGCGCGACAAGGCCGGCGAGCGCTTCAACGACATGGTGGCTTCCGGCGAGCTGGCAGCGCCCCTGGCCATCGGCCGCGACCACCTCGACTGCGGGTCCGTGGCCTCCCCGTACCGCGAGACCGAGGCCATGCTCGACGGCTCCGACGCGATCGCCGACTGGCCGCTGCTGAACGCGATGGTGAACGTCGCCTCCGGCGCGTCCTGGGTGTCCATCCACCACGGCGGTGGGGTCGGCATGGGCCGCTCCATCCACGCGGGCCAGGTCTCGGTGGCGGACGGTACGGCTCTCGCCGGCGAGAAGATCCGGCGTGTGCTGACGAACGACCCCGGCATGGGCGTCATTCGGCACGTGGACGCCGGGTACGACATCGCGGAACGGGTCGCCGACGAGCGGGGCGTGCGGGTGCCGATGCGTGAGGGTGGGGGCGAGTGACCCGGCGTGACGTCGAGCACGGCGACGGTCGGAACGACTGCCCACAGCCTGTGGCCGGTACGGCCGGTGCGCCCGTCGGCGGCCCACAGCCTGAACGGACTGGAGGTCGCAGTCAGGCCGTGAGCCACAGCGCGCCCTCCTTTCACGAGATGTGGCGCGAGTTGCTGCCCATCGGGCGCCACCCCGACTCCCGCGGATACCGGCGCTTCGCCTGGACCGGGGCCGATGCCGAATGTCGGGACTGGTTCAGGGCGCAGGCCGAGAGCCGCGCTCTGACCTACGAGCTCGACCGGAACGGGAATCAGTGGGCCTGGCTCGGCGACCCGGGCGCCGGGGACGCCGTCGTCACCGGGTCCCATCTCGACTCCGTGCCCGATGGCGGGGCCTTCGACGGGCCCCTCGGAGTCGTGTCGTCCTTTGCCGCACTCGATGAACTGCGCCGCAGGGGAGCGCAGTTCGGCAAGCCCCTCGCGATCGTCAACTTCGGGGACGAGGAAGGGGCCCGGTTCGGGCTCGCCTGTGTCGGGTCGCGACTGACCGGTGGGCAGCTCACCGTCGAGCAGGCGCACCGGCTGACGGACGGAGACGGGGTCACGCTGCCTCGGGCCATGGAGGCCGCCGGCTACGACCCTGACGCCATCGGCCCCGATCCCGAACGGCTCGCCCGTATCGGCGCGTTCGTCGAACTCCATGTTGAACAGGGCCGCGCCCTGGACCTCTCCGGTGACCGCGTCGGCATCGCCAGTGCCATCTGGCCGCACGGGCGGTGGCGGTTCGACTTCCGGGGCGAGGCCAACCACGCCGGTACGACGAGGCTGGTGGACCGGCGGGACCCAATGCTCTCGTACGCCGAGACCGTGCTCGCCGCCCGCCGCGAGGCCGAACTCGCCGGCGCCGTCGCGACGTTCGGCAAGATCGCCGTCGAGCCGAACGGCGTCAACGCCATCCCCTCCCTGGTGCGCGGCTGGCTCGACTCCCGCGCCGAGGACCAGGAGAGCCTCGACCAGGTGGTCGGCGGTATCGAGAAGGCGGCCCGCCAGTACGCGGAGGCGCACGGCATCGACCTCGACATCGTCAGGGAGTCCTTCACCCCCGTCGTCGAGTTCGACCACGCCCTGCGCGACGAACTCGCCCGCATCCTGGGCACCGGAACGGAACTGACCGTCCCCGTCCTGGGCACCGGCGCGGGACACGACGCCGGAATCCTCTCCGGGAGCATCCCGACCGCCATGCTGTTCGTGCGCAACCCCACGGGCGTCTCGCACTCCCCGGCCGAGTTCGCCGCCGAGGACGACTGCGTGGCCGGGGTGACCGCACTCGCCGACGTATTGGAAGGGCTGGCCTGCAGGTGACCGGGACCCGCACGTACTGGCTGGAGCACGCCTGGCTCGACACCCACGTCGAGCCGGGCGTCGCCCTCGACACCGAGGGCGGCAGGATCACCGCCGTCCGCACCGACGTGACCGCGCCGCCGCCCGGCGCCGAGGTGCTGCGCGGCCTCACCCTCCCCGGTCTGGCGAACGCCCACTCGCACGCCTTCCACCGGGCCCTGCGCTCCACCGTCCAGGTCGGCTCCGGCACCTTCTGGACCTGGCGCGAGGTCATGTACTCCGTCGCCGACCAGCTGACCCCGGAGACCTACCACGCCCTCGCCCGCGCGGTGTACGCCGAGATGGCGCTGGCCGGGATCACGGCGGTGGGCGAGTTCCACTACGTCCACCACCAGCGCGGCGGCACCCCCTACGCCGACCCCAACGCCATGGGCGAGGCCCTCGTCGCGGCCGCCGCCGACGCCGGCATCCGCATCACCCTCCTCGACACCGCCTACCTCGCCGCCGGCATCGTGAGCGAGCACCGCGGTGAGCCGCCCAACGCCCACCAGCTGCGCTTCTCCGACGGCAGCGCGGAGGCCTGGGCCGAACGCTGTTCACTTCTCAAGGAACGGGATCACGCGCGGATCGGAGCGGCCGTCCACTCGGTGCGGGCCGTGCCCGCCGGACAGCTCGCGACCATCGCCCGGTGGGCCGAGGAGCGGCGGGCCCCGCTCCACGTCCACCTGTCCGAGCAGACCGCCGAGAACGACGCCTGCCTGGCCGCGCACGGGCGCACACCGACCCGGCTCCTCGCCGACCACGGTGTCCTGGGACCGCGCACCACCGGCGTCCACAACACCCACCTCACCGACGAGGACATCGCCCTGATCGGCGGCAGCGGCACCGGCACCTGCATGTGCCCGACCACCGAACGGGACCTCGCCGACGGCATCGGACCCGCCGTCGCCCTCCAGCGCGCCGGCTCCCCGCTCTCCCTCGGCTCCGACAGCCACGCCGTCATCGACCTGCTCGAAGAGGCCCGCGCGATGGAGCTGAACGAGCGCCTGCGCACCCGCACCCGGGGTCACTGGACCGCCGCCTCCCTGCTGCGCGCCGCCTCCGCCGACGGCCACGCGGCGCTCGGCTGGGACGAGGCGGGCACCATCGAGGCCGGCGCGCTCGCCGACCTCACGACGATCGCCCTCGACTCGGTCAGGACGGCCGGGCCGCTGCCCAGGCTCGGCGCCGAGACCGCCGTATTCGCGGCGACGGCAGCGGACGTACGGCACACGATCGTGAGCGGCCGGCACGTCGTGCGCGACGGGGCCCACACCCTCGTACCGGATGTGCCCGGGGCGCTCGCGCGGGCCGTCGAAGCCCTGCGGGCCTGACCACCACCCACGAGGACGCCATGAGCAGCACTGCCATCACCAACATCGCCACGCTGGTCACCAACGACCCCTCCCTCGGTGACAGATCCCCCCTCGGACTGATCCAGGACGCGGCGCTCGTCATCGACGGCGACCGGGTCGTGTGGACCGGTGAATCCAGCAAAGCACCCGCCACTGACAATCGGGTCGACGCAGGCGGGCGGGCGGTGCTCCCTGGTTTCGTCGACTCGCACTCGCACCTCGTCTTCGCGGGCGACCGGACGCAGGAGTTCAACGCCCGCATGTCCGGCCGCTCCTACACCGCGGGCGGCATCCGCACGACGGTCGCGGCCACCCGAGCCGCGAGCGACGAGGCCCTGGCGGCCAACCTCACCCGCTACCTCGCCGAGGCCCTGCGCCAGGGCACCACGACCTTCGAGACCAAGTCCGGCTACGGCCTGACCGTCGCCGACGAGGCCCGCGCCCTGCGCATCGCCGCCGCCCACACCGACGAGGTGACGTATCTCGGCGCGCACATCGTGTCGCCCGACTACGCCGACGACCCCGCCGGTTACGTCGCCCTCGTCACCGGCGAGATGCTCGACGCCTGTGCGCCGTACGCCCGTTGGATCGACGTGTTCTGCGAGAAGGGCGCCTTCGACGGCGACCAGGCCCGCGCGATCCTCACCGCGGGCAAGGCCAGGGGCCTGCACCCGCGCATCCACGCCAACCAGCTCTCCTACGGTCCCGGTGTGCAGTTGGCCGTCGAACTCGACGCGGCCAGCGCGGACCACTGCACCCACCTCACCGACGCGGACGTCGACGCCCTCGCCGGCGGCGACACGGTGGCCACGCTGCTGCCCGGCGCCGAGTTCTCGACGCGGGCCCCATGGCCGGACGCCCGGCGGCTGTTGGACGCGGGCGTGACCGTCGCCCTGTCCACGGACTGCAACCCGGGCTCGTCCTTCACCTCGTCCGTGCCGTTCTGCATCGCCCTCGCCGTACGGGACATGGGCATGACCCCCGACGAGGCCGTCTGGTCCGCCACGGCCGGCGGCGCCCGCGCCCTGCGCCGCGAGGACGTCGGCCGCCTCACCGCGGGCGCCTACGCCGACCTCACCCTCCTCGACGCCCCGAGCCACGTCCACCTGGCCTACCGCCCGGGCGTCCCCCTCGTCACCGGAGTCTGGCGCCGAGGCGTCCGCCAGGTCTGAGCCCGTGCCGGGGAGGCCGGCAGGGGTCGGTCCCGGACAGCCCCCGCCCCGAAAAGCGGCCGGCCCCCTCTCAGGCAGCCCCCGCCCGCCACCGCTGCTCCGCGCCCCCGCTGAGCGGCTCCATCCCCACCCCGTCGCCGCCCTCCGGCGTCACCCCGGTCAGGATGGCGACCGCCGGGCGGATCACGCCGTCGGAGTCCACGGTGAAGGTCAGGTTGTCGCCGTTGTCGCCGTCCACCGAGTCGCACTCCCAGATGCCCACGCCCTTGTCCACGTCACCGCGGTTGTCGAGGCAGAAGTCGGGGTCGGCGGCCGACTGCACGACCCCGCGCCCGGCATCGACCCGCCAGCGCTGCGTACGGGACCCGGAGCAGGGGGCCGTGATCACGTCCGTGCCCTTGGACAGGTCGCCGTCGCGGATGTCCAGGCAGCGGCCCGAGGAGACGTTCACGACCTGCGCGTAAGTGCCGTTGGGGGCGTGCGCCGGAGGGGTCGCGGGGGACGGGCTCTTCGATTTGGTGGGGGTCGAACTCGGCGTCGGGGACGGGGAGTTCGACGGCTTGCCGCTGGTGGCCGATGGCGACGGCGTAGCCGACACGGTCGCCGTCACCGTGACCTGCGGCGCGCTGCTCGGTGTACCGCCCGCGCCCGCCGCCCGCCCGGACGTCGAGGACGGCGCCGTACCGCCCTGGGTGAGCAGCAGGACCAACAGCGGTGCCAGCGCCACCCCGAGGGCGGCCGAGGTGAGGACGAGTCGCTTGGACGGTGGCCAGGAGGACGGCTTCGCAAGGGACTTGGGGCGCTGCGGCGGCTCGCTGCCGGTGTACGCCGTGCCCGCCCACGGCAGCAGGCCCTCGGCGAGCGCGGTGCGCGGGGTGTCGCGCAGGGCGCTCAACTCCTCGTGGGCGGCCGTGCAGTGCGGGCAGTGCGCCATGTGGGCGTGCAGGTCGGCACTGTCGCGGGGGTGGTCGGGCCGTACCGACTCCTCGATGAGCCGGCGGAAGTCGCCGCACTGCGGATCGTCGGAGGCCGCGAGCCGGGTGCGGAGGCAGGCCTGGCCGAGGAGGTGGAGGGCCGCGTCGGTCTCGTACGCCACGTCTTCGGGGGTGATGCCGAGGAACTGGGCTGTCGCGGGGGCGGGTTGGCGCTCGACCGGGCCGTACCAGATCAGGCCCTGGGCCCGGGACGGGAGGGTCTGGAAGGCGGCCGTCATCGGGGGTACGAGGCCGCCGGGGCCCGTCGTGTTGAGGACCAGGAGCAGTCCGGGGTCCAGGGCGGCGGCGCGGTCGTCGGTGGCCCAGGACGCGGCGGTGCGGGCGGTGAGCAGGAGGAGGTGGTGGCGCCAGGGGCCGCTCGGTTCGATGCCGCGGGCCGTCTCACGGGCCGCCGACGTGAACGCCTGGGCGGCGAGTTGGCGGGCGGAGGTGTCGCCGCCGGCGCACAGACGGGCGTAGGCGAGCACCGACTGCTGGTGACGGGCGCGGAGTTCGCGCAGGGCCGGGTAGGCGGTGGCGGTGCTGGTGCGCAGCAGTTCGGTCAGGCGGGCGTCGGACGCGCCCGTGTGCAGCCCGGTCTCCACAGAAACCTCTTCTCCCGCCGGGCTCCTGACGTACCGGCCAGTTTGTGGGGACCATAGTGAGGCAAGTGACTCGGTGGGAGAAGGGGTTTCTGCGGGTAACCGGGGAACCGCCTGGCAGGGCCCGGGAGACCGGTGCGGGGGAGGGGCCCGGACATGCCGAGTGCGGTGTGCCGGACGGGCACACCGCACTCGGAAGCTCACCGCCCCACGGTGTCTCGGGCAGGGCGGGAGGTCACTCCTCGACCGTCAGCCCCTTGCGCAGGCGCACCAGGGTTCGCGTCAGCAGTCGCGATACGTGCATCTGCGAGATGCCGAGTTCGTCGCCGATCTCGGACTGGGTCATGCCCGCCACGAAGCGCAGCGAGAGGATCTGCCGGTCCCGGGACGGAAGCTCGGCGATCAGGGGCTTGAGCGACTCGACGTACTCGATGCCCTCGATGCCGTGGTCCTCGTAGCCGATGCGGTCCGAGAGGGCGCCCTCGGCGTCGTCCTCCTCGGGCTGGGCGTCCAGCGAGGAGGCGGTGTACGCGTTCGACGCGGCCATGCCCTCGACGATCTCGTCCTTGGAGAGGCCGAGCCGCTCCGCGAGTTCGCCGACGGTGGGGGACCGGTCGAGCTTCTGGGCCAGCTCGTCGCCGGCCTTGGCCAGGTCGAGCCGGAGTTCCTGCAGCCTGCGCGGTACGCGTACGGACCATGAGGTGTCACGGAAGAAACGCTTGATCTCGCCGACGATGGTCGGCATGGCGAAGGTCGGGAACTCCACGCCCCGGGAGAGCTCGAAGCGGTCGATCGCCTTGATCAGGCCGATGGTGCCGACCTGGATGATGTCCTCCATCGGCTCGCTGCGGGAGCGGAAGCGGGAGGCGGCGAACTTGACCAGCGCGAGGTTGAGCTCGACGAGGGTGTTGCGGACGTAGGAGTACTCGTGGGTGCCCTCTTCGAGGGACTCCAGGCGTGCGAAGAGCGTCTTGGACAGGGCTCGCGCGTCGACCGGCCCCACCTCGGCGAACGGGGGGATCTGTGGAAGTCCGGCGAGTACATCCGTGTCGGTGCTCTCGATGGGATCCAGATGTTCCTGTTCCGGATGGGGTGTCGACGTCGCCTGTGGGGCGTGCGGTGCGTCGAGCCGGGGTGACATGATGTCCTCCATCGTTCTCGGCATATGGCTGCCGAAGCCAGTGCGTGCACTGCGGTGTGCGGCGCCTCCAAAGCCGGCCGTGTCGGTTACGTACCTCTAGCCCTATCCGGTTTCCCACGCCTCCCGCAAGTGCTTTCTATGGCCATATGTCCGCTTTCCGGCGGTTGTTCGGGTGTCGGAGAGTGTGAGGAAGGCGTAGTGTTCGGGAGCATCAGTCAGCAGCCACCACGTCGGGAGAGAAGACGGCATGGACCGCGGGACGGTCGGCAGCGCACAGTCTGGTCGGCTATTGGTCGAGGTGCGGGAAGAGGGCCACAGCGCCGTCGTGACCGCGGCGGGTGAGTTGGATCACCACACCGCCGACCTGTTGCGCGAACCGCTCGACGACTGCCTCGACAAGGGATTCAACCGGCTCGTCGTGGACTGTTCACGACTGGAGTTCTGCGACTCCACCGGTCTCAATGTGCTGCTCGGCGCCCGGCTGAAGGCCGAGGCCGCCGGGGGCGGGGTGCATCTCGCCGCGATGCTGCCGGTGGTGGCGCGCGTCTTCGAGATCACCGGGGCGGACGCGGTCTTCACCGTCCACGACACCCTCGAAGCGGCCCTGGCCGCCGAGGCGGGCTGAGGCGCGTGCGGAACACCGGCGGTCTGCCTCGGTCACCCCTGTCCCCAGGGGGCATTCCGGGTGTTACGCGTTCCGCGTCACATCCGGGGGTGTTCCGCCGGTTCCGTCGGGCAGGAGACATCCTGAACATGGTCTGTGGGCACAGTGACGGATCGGCCGTCGATGTACGTACTGACTTCTGAAACGTGAACTGGTGAATCGGTGAGGTGAAGCGCTGATGAGCACCACCCGGCCTTACCCGCCGGGCGACCGCGGCCCGGAGCCCAGCGGCGCTTCCGGGGCGTCCGACGGGGGCGTGGCGGCGACCGGGGGAGATGGGGACGCGGCCGTGCCGCCGACGGAGGCTGCGGCGGCCCCGGTGGGCCGGCAGGTCCGCACGCTGAACTTCGACGGCGCCAGCGGGGTCGTACCGCTCGCGCGTGACTTCGCCCGCCAGGCGCTGTACGCGTGGGGCTGGCTGCCCGCCGAGTCGGCCGACCGGCGGGCCACCGCGGAGGACGTGCTGCTCGTGGTCTCCGAGCTGGTCACCAACGCCTGTCTGCACGCGGAGGGTCCCGACGAGCTCTGGATCAGCGGCGACAACAAGGTGATCCGGGTGGAGGTCTCCGACCGCGGCGCGGGCGAGCCGGCCCCCCGCACCCCGCACCGCGCGGGCCGCCCCGGCGGCCACGGCATGTTCATCGTGCAGCGCCTGTGCCTGGACTGGGGAGTCGTACGGACCCCGGGCGTACCCGGCAAGAAGGTGTGGGCGGAGCTGGGCGCCCCGGCCTGACGCTCCCGCCCCCGGAGGCACGGCCTCCACTCGAACCTCCTTGCGTGCGCGCCGGATCCCCACAACTCCGGCGCGCTTCGTGTCTTCCTTCCTCACGACCCCGGGCGTACCTTGACGGCCGATCTGATGTGCCGTCAGGAATGAGGGGATCGTGTCGTACCACAAACGAACCGCCGTGCTCGCGTCCGTCGCGGCCCTGGCCGGCTCGGCGGTGCTGATGACCGCCCCCGCAGCCAACGCCGAGGTCGTGAGCGTCAACTACCAGTGCAAGACGCCGATCGGTGACAAGAGCGCCGTCTCGCCCATCGACATCCAGGGCGTCAAGAGCGGCAGCGGCTACAAGATCACCATGTCCTGGCAGAAGGGCGTCTCCTCCAGCCCGGTCGAGCTGGGCAAGGGTGCGATGAACCCGAGCGCCACCATCAAACTGGGCGGCGCCGACAGCGGGACGATGAACGTGACCGGACCCGCCAACCAGGCCGCCATTCCCGCCAACACCCCCATAAAGATCAACGACTTGACGGGTACGTACACCCCGAAGGCCACCGGGAAGGTCACCTTCACCCCGGCGATCCTCACCATCAAGGCGCTCGGCACCACCACCACGTGCACGCCGTCCAACAGCCCGGGCGCGGCGCTGACCCTCGACGTGACCGCCGCGGGCGGCTCCTCCGGCGGCTCGTCCTCCGGCGGCACCTCCCAGAGCGGCACCGACTCGGGCGGCTCCCTCCCGCAGACCGGCCCGGACGACTCCGCCATCGCGCTCGGCACCCTCGGCGGCACCGTGCTGCTCGCGGGCGCGGCGGGCGCGCTGTGGCTGACCAGGCGGGGCCAGGCGGTACGCCGCTGACGAACACCGTCCGTACGACCGCTGGAGCCGCCGGATGCGTGTCCTGTTCCTGTCCGCTTTGCTGCTGCTGGCCGCCGCCCCGACGGCGAGCGCCGCCGAGGGCTGGTCCCTCGCGCCCGCCGGCGGCTCCCGCCCGTCCTTCTACGCGGAGGGCGAGCCCGGCACGCCCCTGCGGGACACGGTGTCGGTGACCAACCGAGGCCAACGGCCCCTCACCGTACGGCTGTCGGGCACCGGCGTCCGGATCGCCTTCGCCGAGAGCCGGGTACGGGTGCCCGCCCGCACCCGCGCCGACATCCCCTTCACGGTGACCGCCACCGGCGACCGCACCGGCGAGCTCGTCGCCCGCGACCAGGACGGCCGACGCGCCAGTGTCCCGCTCCGCCTGCGCGCGGCCGCCCCGACCCTGTCCGCGCTGACCGTCGAACACGTCACCGTGCACCTCGACCACATCGCGTACGAGCTGGTCAACCGCGGTACGACCGTGCTGGTTCCACGCCTGGCCGTACACGCGGACGGCCTCCTCGGCGCGGTCCTGGACCGCGCCCCGCGCACCCTGCCCGTCCACCTCCGCCCCGGCGAGCGCCTCGACCTCACCGAACCCTGGCCCGGCCACCCCGCCCTGGACGCGGTCGACGTCCGCCTCACGGCGACGGCGGCGGGCGGAGCCCACGACAGCGCGCACGCCTCGGCACGGTTCGTGCCGTGGGGGGCGGTGGCGGGGGTCGCGGGCGCGGTGGCGGCCGGGGGTGCCCTGTTGGTCGTACGACATCGAAGGCGGCGGGCGCGGGCGGACGACGGGGCGGCTCAACCCTCGCGTACGGAAGTCGAGTTGACGGGAGCGGTGCTGTGAGCGGCAAGGTTCGGACATCTGGGCCGAAGGGTCGGATACCCGCGCTGGTCGCGGTGCTCGCGCTGCTTCTGCTGGCCTTGGCGGCCACGGCCGCGGCGGCGGACGGGCCGGTCGTGAAGTTGTCCAAGTCCCAGGCGGGGACCGGTGGTTCGATCACCGTCAGCGGCAGCGGATGGCGGGCGAACGCGCTGCTGATGATGCTGATCTGCGGCCAGGCCACGCCCGCCCGGGGTGTCGTCGGCGGCACCAACTCCTGCGCCAACAGCGACGGTCGGGCCGTCACCACCGACGCCAAGGGCTCCTTCGGCAAGAAACTCCCCGTCTCCGAACCGCCCGTGCCGTGCCCGTGCGTGGTGCACGTGGCGACCGTGACCGGCGCGAAGTCACAGGCGGACGCGGTCCTCCAGGTCGCCGGCCACGCGGTCGAACCGCTGCCCGCCGAGACCGCCGGCGGCCGGCTCTCGGTCCTCACCGACACCCGCCTCGACGGTTCTGGCGGACTGCTCACCTGGTTCGGCGCCCCGCCCTCGCGGACCCTCGACTTCACCGTCGGCAACGTCGGCACCTCCGCCGTGAAGAACCCCGTCTTCCAAGTCGGTACCTCCCACGGCGTGTTCGCCCCGCAGTGGGAGGAACAGGAGTGGCGCGGGACGATCGAGCCGGGCCGGAAGGCGCGGATCGAACTCCCCGTCGACCTGGCCGCGGGCGCGCACGGCGACTACACCGTCTCCCTCAAGTACAGCGGGAAGGTGCTCGCCGAACAGCCCTGGGGCGTGGGCCGGCCGTGGGGCGTGACCCTGTTCTGGGTCCTGGTCTGCGTAGTCGTGCCGGCCGCGCTGTTCCGTATCGGCATGGCGGTCGTCGACCGGGTCCGCCCGCGCCGCGCGGGCGGCCTGCGCCACCGGGGCCTGCGCCTGCCCGAACTCAGCCTCCACCGGCCGAAGTTCACGATCAGCCGGACGCCCGCCGAGGCGCCCACCGCCGCTTCGACCCTGCCGTGGTTCACCCCGGACTCCGATCCGGGCACGGCCGGTCGGCTCTCCGCACCGCACGACGACAGTCAGCCGAGTCCGTCGGCTCCCACGGGTCCGACGACTCCCACCAGGAAGGGATCCACGTGAGACAGCCGAGGAGAGTCACACCGGCCCGGAGAGCGGGGGCGGCGGGCGCCGCCCTGGCCCTGTGTTCGGCCGGCGTCCTGCTGGGCATGGCCGCCGCGCCCGCGCAGGCCGCCGAGGTGTCGTACGCCACCCACTGCGTACCGCCCGCCGGTATCGACCCGGTCGACGGCACCACGAAGGTCGAGATCACCGCGCCGGCCACCGCGAAGGTCGGCGACACCGTCGACATCGTCTGGAAGTTCACGCAGGCCGCGTCCAAGAACCCTGACATCATCGACCTGCCCGCGAACTCGGTGCAGCCCTCGGGCACGCTCAAGGCGGCCGGCGCACAGACCGCGGCCGTCGCGATGCAGGGTCCGCGCGAGAACCCGGCCATTCCCAAGGGCGCCACCATGGTGCTGTCCGACATGAAGGGTTCGCTGAAACTGACGACGGCCGGGGAGGTCACGCTCACCCCGGACGCCTACAAGGTCAACGCGTTCGGGACGGACACGGCCTGTTCGCCGACCCAGACGGTGCCGAAGGCGGCGACGATCACGGTGACGGCGGGCGGCGGCGGCACGGGCACTCCTACGCCGACGGACACTCCGACCAAGACGCCCACGGCCACGCCGACCGCTTCGGACACACCCACGGCCACCCCGAGCGAGAGCGACGGCACCGGCGGGCAGACCGACTTCACCGGCAAGGAGGTCGACATCCCGTACACCTGCCAGTCGCCCCTCGGTGAGAAGAAGGCGACCTCGCCGATCCAGATCAATGCCAAGAAGGACGGCGGCGACTTCGACCTCACGGTCCAGTTCAAGAAGTCGGTGATGGACAGCCCGGCCGACATCCCGGCGGGCTCGGTCAAGCCGTCGATGGACGTGATCGTGGCCGGCGCCGACTCGGGCTCGGTGCACGTGGAGGGCCCCCTGAACGCGGACGCCATCAAGACCGGCGACCCCATCGCGATCCCCGACCTCACCGGCACCTACAAGCCGGGCGCGAGCGGCTCCTCCACCCTCTCCCCGGGCATCCTCACCATCGAGGCCCTCGGCACGACCACCACCTGCACACCGGACGAGACAGAGGTCTCGCTGACCCTGGACACGACGGAACAGGCGAGCGGGGTCTCGGGCGGTTCGTCGACCTCGGGCGGCGGCACGTCGTCCGGCACGTCGTCGACGACGAGCGGGGGACTGGCGGCGACGGGTTCCGACAGCCACGGCGGCCTGAAGGCGCTGGGACTGGTGTCCGGCACGGCGATCCTGCTGGGCGTGGGGGTGTTCACGTTCATGCCGGGACGGCGACGGCTGCGGTAGGCCTGGCCGGCCCGGGGCGGAGGCGCTGTGTGCCGTGACGAACCGTCACAGATTCCGCAGCGCCTCCAGCGTGATGTCCACGTCGACGTTGAAGGGGACCGGCAGCTTGAGAGCCGTGTGGTGGATGCCGGTCAGGATGTACGTCTTGGACAGCGGGTCGATCTCGTAGACGCGTACGACCGGGTGCTGGTCGGCGCCCGTCATCTCGACGAGCCAGAAGTTCGGGATGCCGGCAGCCGCGTACTTGCGCGGTTTGGTGTCGCGGTCGCGGGCCTCGGAGTCGGGGGAGATCACCTCGACGGCGAGTTGCACGTCGGCCGCCTGGAACCGTGTCTGGTCGAGGCCGGTGACGGCGTCCGCGCGTACTACCGAGATGTCCGGTTCCGGGCCGTTGCGGTCGTCGAGGATCACGGTCATCTCCCGAGTGATCTTCAACTTCGAGGGTGCGGTACTGCGCAGCCCATTCACCAGAAGATCGATCATCTGACTGTGGAAGAGGCGTTGCGGACTCACGAAAACAAGGCTCCCGTCGATGAGCTCAGTGTGCGGCGGGAGATCGGGCAGTGTGAACAAGTCGTCCACGGTGTAGCCGTCCTGAGGCGGCATCGGCCAGCGGTGCGCGGTCTCGACACGCTCGGCGGTCATGGTTCCTCCCATGGACGGGATCCTCGGGCCCTCGCCACCACGGTAGCCGTGGAATCCGTGGAACGTCATCACATCGAGTGATCAAGGCGTGACAAGGCAGAAGGGCCCCACCGCACCCGAAGTGCGCCAGGGCCCTCCTGCTCAGACCGCCGAGCCGGGAACGTACGTCAGTGCACGTCCCCCATGAGCTCCCGCACCTTCCTCCGGTACATCCACACCGCCGCGCCCGCGATCACCGCGAGCACCGCCTCCAGGGCCACGATCCCTGTCTTGTTGAGGTCGACGCCGGCGATGGAGAGCAGACCCGTCGTCGCGTCGCCCGCGGTGACCGCGAGGAACCAGACGCCCATCATCTGGGAGGCGTACTTCGCCGGTGCCATCTTCGTGGTGACCGAGAGGCCGACCGGGGAGAGGGTCAGTTCGCCGACGGTCTGGACGAAGTAGATGCCGACCAGCCACAGCGCCGCCGCCTTGTGACCGCCGTCGGCGATGCCGAGGGGGGCCAGGAAGAGGAAGAAGGACGCGCCGATCAGGACCAGGCCCATCGCGAACTTCGTCGCCGTGCTCGGCTCCTTGCCGCGCCGGGCCAGCGCCAGCCACGCCCAGGCGAAGACCGGCGCGAGCGCCATGATCATGACCGGGTTGACCGACTGGTACCAGGAGACCGGGAACTCCCAGCCGAAGACCGTGTTGTCGGCGGAGGAGTCCGCGAACAGGGACACGGTCGAGCCGCCCTGGTCGTAGATCATCCAGAACACGGCCGCGGCCACGAAGAACCAGATGTACGCGGACATCTTCGACTGCTCGGCGCGGTCGAGGTCCTTGTCCCGCTTGATCCGGGCGATGACCAGCACCGGGATGACCAGTCCTGCCACGGTGATCGGGACCAGCAGCCAGTTCAGGGTGTAGTGGCCGGAGAAGCCGACGACCGCGTAGAAGACGATCGCGACGGCCGCCCAGAAGCCCGCCTTGCGCAGCGTGGCCGCCTTCTCCTCGGCGGACATCGGCGTGGGGACGATGTCCGAGCGCGAGCTGAGGTGACGGGTGCCGAGCAGGAACTGGGCCAGCCCCAGCGCCATGCCGAGCGCGGCGAGCGCGAAGCCCAGGTGCCAGTTGACGTTCTCCCCGACGGTGCCGATCACCAGCGGCGCGGCGAACGCGCCCACGTTGATGCCGATGTAGAAGACCGTGAAGCCACCGTCGCGGCGCGGGTCGTCCGGGCCGTCGTAGA
Organism: Streptomyces sp. NPDC092369; assembly: GCF_044755245.1. Lineage (NCBI taxonomy): Bacteria > Bacillati > Actinomycetota > Actinomycetes > Kitasatosporales > Streptomycetaceae > Streptomyces > Streptomyces sp. NPDC092369. Next base: position 57,091 of record NZ_JBIVQP010000006.1, on the reverse strand, counting down.
GGTGGCCGACCATCGTGGAGATGTTGGCCTTCAGCAGTCCCGAGCCGATCGCGACCAGGCCGAGACCGCCGTAGAACGTGCCCGCGCTCGGCAGGGCCAGGGTGAGGTGGCCGAGCATGATGATCACGCCCGCGACGGCGACGGTCCTGCGGGGGCCCAGGACCCGGTCCGCGAACCAGCCGCCCGGCAGGGCGAGCAGGTACACGAGCGAGAGGTACACCGAATAGATCGCGGTAGCGGTGGCCGCGCTCAGGTGCAGGCCGCCCGGGGCGACCAGGTACAGCGGGAGCAGGGCTTTCATGCCGTAGTAGGAGAAGCGCTCCCACATCTCGGTCATGAAGAGGGTGGCCAGTCCGCGGGGGTGGCCGAAGAAGGTCTGCTCGGAACCGGGGGTGCCCGGAGTCACCGAGTCCTTCGTCAGGCTGGACGCCATGGGTCGATCCTTGCTGATGGGGGACAGCCCGCACACAAAAGAGACCTTCAGCCGCAAAGCTCGCTAAAGGTCCCCGGTGTCGCTACAGGCATTCGCATCACCATACGGCAGGACACTGCCGGATATGGAAGGACTTGAGACACGGATCACAGGTGGCGGCGGAACCGCAAGCCTGTTTCCAAGGTCTCTCCCACGATCGCATCCCACAGACAGAGGTTCGCACCAGAACGCCCAAAGGTAAGAATCATGGGGGCCGATCACACCCCAGCTCAGGTAAAGAGCGGTCTACCATCACCTCATGACCCGTGTACTGCTCGCCGAGGACGACGCGTCCATCTCGGAGCCGCTGGCCCGCGCCCTGCGCCGGGAAGGCTATGAGGTCGAGGTGCGTGAGGACGGCCCCACCGCGCTCGACGCCGGGATCCAGGGCGGCATCGACCTGGTCGTGCTCGACCTCGGTCTGCCCGGCATGGACGGCCTGGAGGTCGCCCGCCGCCTGCGCGCCGAGGGGCACGCCGTGCCCATCCTCATCCTGACCGCGCGCGCCGACGAGGTGGACACCGTCGTCGGCCTCGACGCGGGCGCGGACGACTACGTCACCAAGCCCTTCCGGCTGGCCGAGCTGCTGGCCCGGGTGCGGGCGCTGCTTCGGCGCGGGGCGGCGGAGCCGGCGCAGCCGCCTGCCACGCACGGCGTGCGCATCGACGTCGAGTCGCACCGTGCGTGGATGGGGGACGAGGAACTCCAGCTCACTGCCAAGGAGTTCGACCTGCTTCGGGTTCTCGTGCGGGACGCCGGGCGCGTGGTGACTCGTGACCAGTTGATGCGGGAAGTTTGGGACACGACGTGGTGGTCGTCGACCAAGACGCTCGACATGCACATCTCCTGGCTGCGGAAGAAGCTGGGCGATGACGCGGCGAACCCTCGGTACATCGCCACGGTGCGTGGTGTGGGATTCCGGTTCGAGAAGAGTTGAGTGCGCTCTCGCCGTAGGCGCTGATGTGGTCTCGGCGGGTGCGGGTTGTGTGTGGCTGGTCGCGCAGTTCCCCGCGCCCCCAAAAGACAAAGACGGGGGCGTCGCCCCGCCGGCGCCCCTTGAAGTCACCGCCCGGAGGAAGTTCGTGCGCCGTCGTCTGATTCAGTCCACCCTGGCCGTCGTGCTCGTCGTGATCGCCGTTTTCGGGGTGTCCCTCGTCATCGTCGAGACGCGGACCATCAGCAACAGCGCGCAGGAACGGGTGAGTTCCGAGGCGCAGCGGCTGGCGAGCATCGTGGACAGCCGGCTCATCGGGGCCGGGACCGTGAACGCCGAGGTGCTGCGGAGCCAGGTCACGCAGGATCGGTTCGCCGTGATCCGGATCCCGGGTGAGCCGGTCATCGAGGTCGGCACGCGGCCCGACGGTGAGGTCATCCGCGGGCATGCCAAGGGGGAAGAGGGCGAGACCGTCGTCGTCGAGGAGCCACGGTCGACCGTCACCCGCGAGGTCGGCCGGACGCTGCTGATCATCGGCCTGGTCGCACTGCTCGCGGTGATCGCCGCCGTCCTGCTGGCGATCCGCCAGGCCAACCGGCTCGCCTCCCCGCTCACCGACCTCGCCGAGACCGCCGAACGCCTCGGCTCCGGCGACCCGCGCCCCCGCCACAAGCGCTACAGCGTCCCCGAGCTGGACCGGGTCGCCGACGTCCTGGACGCCTCCGCCGAGCGCATCGCCCGCATGCTGACCGCCGAACGCCGGCTCGCCGCCGACGCCTCGCACCAGTTGCGTACGCCGCTGACGGCGCTGTCGATGCGGCTGGAGGAGATCACCCTCACCGACGACCCGGACACGGTGAAGGAGGAGGCGAACGTCGCTCTCACGCAGGTGGAGCGGCTCACGGACGTGGTGGAGCGGCTGCTGACCAACTCCCGCGACCCGCGCACCGGCAACGCCGTCTCCTTCGACCTCGACGAGGTCATCCAGCAGCAGCTCGCCGAGTGGCGCCCCGCCTACCGCAGCTCGGGCCGCGCGATCGTCAGCTCCGGCAAGCGGCATCTGCAGGCCGTGGGCACACCCGGCGCGGTGGCGCAGGTGCTGGCGGCGCTGATCGAGAACTCGCTCATGCACGGCGGCGGCACGGTCGCGCTGCGCACCCGCGTGGTGGGCAACCAGGCCGTCGTCGAGGTGACGGACGAGGGACCGGGGGTGCCCGCCGACCTGGGGGCGCGGATCTTCGAGCGGACCATCAGCGGCCGCAACTCCACGGGTATCGGCCTCGCGGTCGCCCGTGACCTCGCCGAGGCCGACGGAGGCCGCCTGGAGATGCTCCAGACCAAGCCCCCGGTCTTCGGCCTCTTCCTCTCCCGCAACCCCCTCAAGCGCCCCCTGGACCCGGACGACGACGAACCGACGACAGTCCGTTAGAGGTGTTTCAGCGTCCGCCGGAGGTGCTTCTCAGCCGGCGCGCCGCCCCACAGCGGGCCGTACCGCGGTCTCCGCCTCCTCCAGGAACGATTCCGCGCTCGCGACGGTCTCGCGGGCCGGCAGGGCGCGGAAGACCCAGGAGCGGTAGGACCAGAAGCGGAAGAGGGTGGCGATGCCGATGCCGAGGAACTTGAAGATGTTGCTCTGCAGCGGGCTGTCCCAGCCGAAGCCGTAGGTCGCCGCGTACAGCACGCCGTTCTCGATCACCAGGCCGACCGCGCTGAACAGCAGGAACAGTGTCAGTTCCTTCGTCCGCCCGCCCTTGTCGCGGTCACGGTAGGTGAAGTAGCGGAAGCCGACGTAGTTGAAGACGATCGCCACGACCGTCGCTATGACGCTCGCGCGGACCACCTGGAGGTCGGTGGAGTGCCGCATGAGGTTGAACACGCCGAGGTTGACGAGAAGCCCCGCGCCGCCCACCGCGCCGAACTTGGCGGCCTCGTGTACGAGCCTTCGCAGCCCGGAGGAACCACGTCCCATGGTCGTGCAGGCCCCCGTCCGGTCGGTTTCGTCAACCCAGCCATGCTAACCACCCCCTCTTCGTAATCTCCTGTGTACGAGCTCACAGCTGGGGAACAGCTTGGGAAGAGCTGCGGAAATGCAAGGGAAAAGGCGGGTAAGAGCCCCGGGAACGGTGGAGAGAACGGCCGGAAATCGGCGGCGCCGGTCCGGCCGATACCCTAGGAGCGTGACGTTCCCGGTAGTCGGCATGGTCGGCGGGGGCCAGCTCGCGCGTATGACACACGAAGCAGGCATCCCGCTCGGCATCAGGTTCAAGCTCCTCAGTGACACCCCTCAGGATTCCGCGGCGCAGGTCGTCGGCGATGTCGTCATCGGCGACTACCGCGACCTCGACACGCTGCGTGACTTCGCGCGGGGCTGCGATGTGATCACCTTCGATCACGAACATGTACCCATCGAGCATCTACGGGCGCTGGAGGCGGACGGCATCCCCGTGCGCCCCGGCCCCGACGCGCTCGTGCACGCCCAGGACAAGGGCGTGATGCGGGCCCGGCTCGACGCGATCGGGGTGCCGTGCCCGCGGCACCGGATCGTGGCCGACCCGGCCGACGTCGCCGCCTTCGCGGCTGAGGGCGACGGGTTCCCGGTCGTCCTCAAGACCGTCCGCGGCGGCTACGACGGCAAGGGCGTGTGGGTCGTCGGGTCCGTGGCGGAGGCCGAGGCCCCCTTCCGCGCCGGCGTCCCCGTCCTCGCCGAGGAGAAGGTCGACTACGTCCGCGAGCTCGCCGCCAACGTCGTCCGCTCCCCGCACGGCCAGGCCGTCGCCTACCCGGTCGTCGAGTCCCAGCAGGTGGACGGCGTCTGCGACACGGTCATCGCGCCCGCCCCCGACCTGGATGAGTCCCTCGCCCTCGCGGCCGAGGAACTGGCCCTGCGCATCGCCAAGGAACTGGACGTCGTCGGCCACCTCGCCGTCGAGCTCTTCCAGACCCACGACGGCCGCATCCTCGTCAACGAACTGGCCATGCGCCCGCACAACTCGGGCCACTGGACCCAGGACGGCGCGATCACCAGCCAGTTCGCCAACCACGTCCGCGCGGTCCTCGACCTCCCGCTCGGCGACCCGCGCCCCCGCGCCGGGTGGACCGTCATGGTCAACGTCCTGGGCGGCGACTACCCGGACATGTACTCCGCGTACCTGCACTGCATGGCCCGCGACCCCAAGCTCAAGATCCACATGTACGGCAAGGACGTGAAGCCCGGCCGCAAGGTCGGCCATGTCAACACCTACGGCGACGACCTGGACGAGGTGCTGGAGCGCGCCCGTCACGCCGCCGGCTATCTGAGAGGCACGATCACCGAATGAGCCCCGCTGCAGGACCCGTCGTAGGCATCGTCATGGGGTCGGACTCCGACTGGCCCGTCATGGAGGCCGCCGCCAAGGCCCTCGACGAGTTCGAGATCGGGTACGAGGTCGACGTCGTCTCCGCGCACCGCATGCCCCGCGAGATGATCACGTACGGCGAGCGGGCCGACGGCCGCGGCCTCAAGGTGATCGTCGCCGGCGCGGGCGGCGCCGCCCACCTCCCGGGCATGCTCGCCTCGGTGACCCCGCTGCCGGTGATCGGCGTCCCCGTCCCGCTGAAGTACCTCGACGGCATGGACTCTCTGCTCTCCATCGTGCAGATGCCGGCCGGCGTCCCCGTCGCGACCGTCTCGGTCGCCGGCGCCCGCAACGCCGGCCTCCTCGCCGCCCGCATCCTCGCCACCCACGACGAGGAACTCCTGGGCCGCATGCGGGACTTCCAGCAGGAACTGAACGACCAGGCCACCGAGAAGGGCAAGCGCCTGCGTGCCAAGGTCGAGGGCGGCAACGGCGGCTTCGGCTTCGGGAAGTGACGGCGATGACGTCCCTCGAAGAGGCCCGCGCGCTGCTCGTCGAGTTCCCCGTCGTCGACGGCCACAACGACCTGCCCTGGGCGCTGCGCAAGCAGGTCGGCTACGACCTGGACTCCCGGGACATCGCCGCGCACCAGAACGCCCATCTGCACACCGACATCCCGCGGCTGCGCGAGGGCGGGGTCGGGGCGCAGTACTGGTCGGTGTACGTGCCCGCCGACCAGCCCGAGCCGGTCGCCGCGACGCTGGAACAGATCGACTGCGTACGGCAGTTGCTGGCCCGCTATCCGGCGGACCTGGCGCCCGCGCTGACCGCGGCGGACATGGAGGCGGCGCGTCGGGACGGCCGTATCGCCTCGCTGATGGGTGCGGAGGGCGGGCATTCCATCGCCAGTTCCCTCGGCACGCTGCGGGGGTTGTCCGCGCTCGGCGTGCGGTACATGACGCTCACCCACAACGACAACGTGCCGTGGGCGGACTCGGCGACGGACGAGCCGGGTGTGGGCGGGCTGTCGGAGTTCGGCCGTGCGGTGGTGCGGGAGATGAACCGCGAGGGCATGCTCGTCGACCTCTCGCACGTGGCGGCGACGACCATGCGGGACGCGCTCGACACGTCGGCGGCGCCGGTGATCTTCTCCCACTCCTCCTCGCGGGCCGTCTGCGACCATCCCCGCAACATCCCGGACGACGTCCTGGAGCGGCTGCCCGCCAACGGCGGTGTGGCGATGGTGACGTTCGTGCCGAAGTTCGTGCTCCAGGCGGCCGTGGACTGGACGGCCGCCGCCGACGAGAACCTGCGCGCCCACGGACTGCACCACCTCGACACGAGTCCCGAGGCGATGAAGCTCCACCGCGCCTTCGAGGAGCGCACCCCCCGTCCGGTCGCGACGGTCTCCACCGTCGCCGACCACCTCGACCACATGCGCGAGGTCGCGGGCGTCGACCACCTCGGCATCGGCGGTGACTACGACGGCACGGCCTTCACCCCCGACGGCCTGAACGACGTCTCCGGCTACCCCAACCTCATCGCGGAACTGCTGGACCGCGGCTGGTCCAAGTCGGACCTGGCCAAGGTGACCTGGCAGAACTCGGTACGGGTGCTGGGCGCGGCGGAGGACGTGGCGCGGGAGCTGCGCGCGACGCGGGGGCCGTCCAATGCCACGATCGAGTCACTGGACGGCTGAGACGGCCCGGGGGAAGGCAGGTCGCTGAACCGGCCGACCCCCGAACGCCCCATCCACCAGGAAGGCCTCCGGCCCCCGTGCGACGGTGACCGTACCCCCACCGGGACTTTCACGACGTACGGAGCCCGCCATGGCAGACCTCCAGGACGAACTGCACCCCACCACCGAGGTGGGCGCGCTCGACGACCTGCCGGACCCCTTCGAGCCCGGCGAGCCGTACACCCCCGTCTCCGATCCGGACACCGCGCCCCTGGAGCGCGCCCACGCCATCCTCGCCGCCCACCCCGTCGCCGACGGCTACAGCGGACTGCCGTGGGCCCTTCGTCACCTGCCCTGGTTCGACCTGGAGCTCGGCGAGAGCGCGGTCGACACGGATGTGCCGCGGCTGCGCGAGGGGCACGTGGGCGCGCTGTTCTGGTCCCTGCACCTGCCCGAGGGGCTGGCCGGGGACCGGGCGGTCGGCGCCACCCTGGAGCAGCTGGACCTGGTGAAGACCGTCGTCCACGGCCACCCCGAGGGCCTGCGGCTGGCCCGCACCGCGGGGGAGACCACCGACGCCCGGCACTGCGGCCGGGTCGCCGTGCTGCTGGGGCCCGCCGGAGCCTCGGCCCTCGGTGATTCCCTCGGCATCCTGCGCGCCCTGCACGCCCTGGGCCTGCGCGTCCTCACCCTGTCCGGCGCGTCCTGGGCGAGCGAGGCGGGGCTGACCCGGTTCGGCGAGGAGGTGGTACGGGAGATGAACCGGCTCGGCGTGCTCGCGGACGTCTCCGGCGCCTCCGAGGAGACCGCCCGTCGCGCCTTCGCCGTCTCCAAGGCGCCGGTCGTGTGCACGCGCTCCGCCGCCCGCGCGCTGCGCCCGCACCCCGCCAACCTCCCCGACGGCCTGCTCGCCGCGCTGGGCGCGGCCAAGGGGCTGTGCATGGTGCCGCTCACCGCCGAGCAGACCGGGCCGTCGGTCCGCGATGTGGCCGACCACCTCGACCACGTGCGCGAGGTCGCGGGGCCGGAGTGCGTCGCCCTGTCCGGGACCTACGACGCCGGCACCGCGCACCCGCAGGACCTGGGCGACGCCTCCTGCTACCCGCACCTCATCGCCGAGCTCCTGCACCGCGGCTGGACCGAGCCCGACATCGCCCTGCTGACCTGGGGCAACGTCCAACGCGTCCTGCGCGGCGCCGACTTCACCGCCCGCGCGGCCCAGCAGCGCCGGGATCCTTCGACGGCGAAGATCGCCGAGCTGGACGGCTAGAGGCTCTCCGCCGCGCGCGGGTGCTCGATCCGGCAGAGGCAGAAAGGATGCCCGGCCGGATCGGCGTACACCTGGAAGTCCTTCTCCTCGCGGTCCTCCAGGTCCAGCGGCCGGGCACCCAGCGCCATCACCCGCTCGTGCGCCGCGTCGAACTCCGCCCAGGTGGGGCCGGCGTCGAGGTCGAGGTGGAACTGCTGCGCGTCGCGGTCGGTGCTCGGCCACTTGGGCGGTACGAAGTCGGGCGCGCCCTGGAAGGCGAGGCGCGGTACGCCGGGTGCCTCCAGGACGACCCAGTCCTCGTCCTCCACGCGCGGCGTGCCGCCGAGGATCGCCGAGTAGAACTCGGCGAGCGCGCGGGGGTCGGGGCAGTCGAGCACGACGGATCGGAAACGGGCCACGGGCATGACGGGTCCTTCCTGGTCGACGGTCGGTTCAGCGGGCGCCGGCGTCGCCTCTCAGCAGGCGCAGAGACAGAACGGGTGCCCCGCGGGGTCGGCGTACACACGGAACGTCCGTGAGCGGTCGTCCGCGTCCAGCGCCTTCGCGCCGAGCGCCAGCACGTCCGCCTCGGCCGCGTCCAGGTCCTCGACGGTGAGGTCGATGTGGAACTGCTGGGAGTGGTCCGGCGCGGGCCACTTCGGCGGTACGAACCCCGGTGCTTCCTGGAACGCCAGCGACTGCCCGTCGGGCACCTTGAGGTCCACCCACTCTCCCTCGCCCTCGACGGTCCCGCCCAGGATCCCGGCGTAGAAGGCGGCGAGTGCGCGGGGGTCGGGACAGTCCAGGACGACGGCACCCAGCTTGGCGATGGCCATGACTACTCCTTCGAGTTACCTGTAGATGGATGGATGCGGTAACGGTTACTGCATGCTCCCGTATGGGAGGTAACGTCGCAAGCATGAGGTCGCAGGCATGAGTGAGAGAGTTCCGGCGCCCGGCGGCCTGGTCCTGGTCCAGGGCCTGGTGAACACGCTGGACATGGAGGACGGCGTCGACGGACTCGACACGGCGGACGGCCGGGCGCGCTACGGACTCACGGCGGACGAGGTGCCCGCGGCCCGTGAACTGCGCGAGTCGCTCCGCGTCACCCTGCTCGCCCACGCGGGCCACCCGCCGCACCGCGAGGTCACCCCGCTCGGCGTCCTGCTGGCCAGGGCCCCGCTCCTCGTCACGATCGACACCGACGACGGCTCCGCGCGCCTCACGCCCGCCGACGGCGAACCCCTGCTCTCCCGCGTCGCGGCGGCGATCGCCGACTCCCTCACGACCGGCACCTGGACCCGCCTCAAGGCCTGCGAGGCCCCGACGTGCCATTGGGCCTACTACGACCGCAGCCCGGCGGGCCGCGGCCGCTGGTGCTCGATGCAGGTGTGCGGGGCCCGGGCGAAGATGCGGCGGTACCGGGCCAAGTAGCTCCCAAGGCGGAGCGGTTCCCCGCCTGCGGGTGGTTGCGGTGGTGCAGAATGCAGCCAGACGCCGGTTCGGCCGACTGAGCCTCGGCCGAACCGGCGTCGCCTGTCCGGCCGTCGAGCGCTGTGCCGCTGCGCGGTCCTACGCCGTCGGGCGGCCCATCGCCCGGTACGTCCAGCCCGCCTTGCGCCACAGTTCCGCGTCCAGGGCGTTGCGGCCGTCGAGGATCAGGCGGTGGGAGGCGACCGTGCCGAGGGCCGCCGGGTCGAGGTCGCGGAACTCCTGCCACTCGGTCAGGTGCAGGACGACGTCGGCGCCGCGGACGGCTTCCAGGGCCGTGTCGGCGTAGCCCAGGGTCGGGAAGAGGCGGCGGGCGTTGGCCATGCCCTTGGGGTCGTACACCGTGACCTGGCCGCCCTGGAGGTGGATCTGGCCCGCGACGTTCAGCGCGGGGGAGTCCCGGACGTCGTCCGAGTCCGGCTTGAAGGCGGCGCCGAGGACCCCGACCCGCTTGCCGAGGAAGGAACCGCCCCCGAGCGCCTCCCGGGTCAGCTCCACCATGCGGCCGCGCTGGCGCATGTTGATCGAGTCGATCTCGCGCAGGAAGGTCAGCGCCTGGTCCGCGCCCAGCTCACCGGCGCGGGCCATGAACGCCCGGATGTCCTTGGGCAGACAGCCGCCGCCGAAGCCGATGCCGGCCCGCAGGAACTTCTTCCCGATCCGGTCGTCGTAGCCGATCGCCTCGGCGAGCTTGGCCACATCGCCGTCGGCGGCCTCGCACACCTCCGCCATCGCGTTGATGAAGGAGATCTTGGTGGCGAGGAAGGAGTTGGCGGAGGTCTTCACCAGTTCGGCGGTGGGGAAGTCGGTGACCACGAACGGTGTCGCGTCGGCGAGGGGCGTCGCGTAGACCTCGCGCAGCAGCTTCTCCGCCCGCTCGCTGCGCACGCCGACCACGATCCGGTCGGGGTGCAGGGTGTCCTGGACGGCGTATCCCTCGCGCAGGAACTCCGGGTTCCAGGCCAGCTCGGCGTCCGCGCCCGCCGGGGCGTTCGCGGCGAGGTAGGCGGCGAGCCGGTCGGCCGAGCCGACGGGCACGGTGGACTTGCCGACGACCAGGGCGGGCCCGGTCAGGTGCGGCGCGAGAGAGGCGATCGCGGAGTCGACGTAGGACATGTCGGCGGCGTACTCGCCGTGCCGCTGCGGGGTGTTCACGCACACGAAGTGCACGTCTCCGAAGGCCGCGACCTCCGCGAAGTCCATGGTGAAGCGGAGCCGCCCGCTCGATCCCTCGATGCCGGCGACGTGCTTGCGCAGCAGCTCCTCCAGACCGGGCTCGTACATCGGGACCTCGCCCCGCTGGAGCATCTCGATCTTCTCGGGCACGACGTCGAGCCCGAGCACCTCGAACCCGAGCTCGGCCATGGCCGCGGCGTGCGTGGCGCCGAGATAGCCGGTGCCGATCACGGTGATCTTGAGGCTCATGGGGGCTCCCGAGAGGTACGGCTGCTGGTGCGGTGCCCGAGCATATCCGGGGCGTGGAAAGGGCCTTCGACGGGCACCTTTCCCTCTGTCGCCAAGCTCACGTATCACTCCCGTGGGCGGGCCCCTAAAATTTGAGTTACTTAACGGTAATTAGCACCTTCACCGCAGTGCGTCACAAGCGTCCTTGGAGCGTGAGAGACCTTGGCCGGATCGGCTGACTTCGACCTGTACCGCCCGTCCGAGGAGCACGACATGCTCCGCGACGCGATCCGCTCACTGGCCGAGGCGAAGATCGCGCCGTACGCCGCCGCGGTGGACGAGGAGGCCCGCTTCCCGCAGGAGGCCCACGACGCCCTCGTGGCCAACGACCTGCACGCCGTGCACGTCCCCGAGGAGTACGGCGGCGGGGGCGCCGACGCGCTCGCCACGGTCATCGTGATCGAGGAGGTGGCCCGCGTCTGCGCCAGCTCCTCCCTCATCCCCGCGGTGAACAAGCTGGGCTCGCTCCCCGTGATCCTCTCCGGCTCCGAGGACCTGAAGAAGAAGTACATGACCCCGCTCGCCAAGGGCGACGGCATGTTCTCCTACGCCCTGTCCGAGCCGGACGCCGGTTCCGACGCGGCCGGCATGAAGACGAAGGCGGTCCGCGACGGCGACCACTACGTCCTCAACGGCGTCAAGCGCTGGATCACGAATGCGGGCGTCAGCGAGTACTACACGGTGATGGCGGTCACCGACCCCACCAAGCGCTCCAAGGGCATCAGCGCGTTCGTCGTCGAGAAGGCGGACGAGGGCGTCTCCTTCGGCGCCCCTGAGAAGAAGCTCGGCATCAAGGGCTCCCCGACCCGCGAGGTCTATCTCGACAACGTCCGCATCCCCGCCGACCGCATGATCGGCGAGGAGGGCACGGGCTTCGCGACGGCGATGAAGACGCTGGACCACACCCGCATCACCATCGCCGCCCAGGCCCTCGGCATCGCGCAGGGCGCCCTCGACTACGCCAAGGGCTATGTCCAGGAGCGCAAGCAGTTCGGCAAGCCGATCGCGGACTTCCAGGGCATCCAGTTCATGCTCGCCGACATGTCCATGAAGATCTCGGCGGCCCGCGCCCTCACCTACCAGGCCGCCGCCGCCTCCCAGCGCGGCGACGCCGACCTCACCTACCTCGGTGCCGCCGCGAAGTGCTTCGCCTCCGACGCGGCGATGGAGGTCACCACGGACGCGGTCCAGCTGCTCGGCGGGTACGGCTACACGCGGGACTACCCGGTGGAGCGCATGATGCGCGACGCGAAGATCACGCAGATCTACGAGGGCACGAACCAGGTCCAGCGCATCGTCATGGCGCGAAACCTTCCGTAACGCACCTTTCTGTAACAGAAAAGTCCACAACTGACCGTTCTGTAACAGGCCGACCGGCCCCCGAAGTCGCTTCGGGGGCCGGTCGACGTTCGTCGTTCGTCAGTCGTCCAGGCCCTCCGCCGCCCGCTTCTCCCGCAGCTCCATGATCGCCCGGCGCCGCGCGAGGCGGTGCGTGCGGCGGATCTGGGCCTCCTGGTTGCGCCGCTCGTCGCGCTCGGTCTCCGGGATCACCTGGGGCACCGGCCGGGGCTTGCCGTCCGCGTCCACGGCCGCGAACACCAGGTAGGCCGACCCGACCTGCGTGGCCGGCGTCGACTCGTTCCAGCGCTCGGCCAGGACCCGTACGCCCACCTCCATGGAGGTCCGTCCGGTCCAGTTGACCTGCGCCTTCACGTGGACCAGGTCGCCGACGCGGACCGGCTCAAGGAACGCCATCTCGTCCATGGACGCGGTGACGGCGGGACCGCCGCTGTGCCGGCCCGCCACCGCCCCGGCCGCGTCGTCGACCAGCTTCATGATCACGCCGCCGTGCACGGTCCCCAGCAGGTTGGTGTCGGCGTTGGTCATGATGTGGCTCAGCGTGGTCCGGGACGCCGAGGTGGGCTTGCCGGGGATGTCCGGCGTACCCGGGCTGTCCGGGGTGCCCGGGGTGCCCGACTCCGGTGCGAGGGCCTGATCTGTCATGACCGCCACTTTATGCCGAGGCGACTTCCGGGGACTTTGTGTCGGGTTGGCAACAGCAGTGCCCTGATTTTCCGACGACCCTTGTGAAGGACATGGCCGCGGACGGCACACTGGGCCCCATGAACGATTGGCCCGAGGAATGGTCCGACAACAACCGCGGCGGCGGGTACGGACGAGGCAGCGCCAGCGCACAGCCCGACCCTGCACGCGTCATGCGCCAGGTTCGTCGACCCGCCTCGGGCGCCTATGGCGCCTCCGGCCCGTCCGCACCGCCCTACGGCGGCTCCGTGCCGCAGCAGCCGGGATACGGCGACCAGGGGTACGACGACGGCCAGGGGTACGGCGGCTACGGCCAGGGCTCCGCCGGTGACGGCTACAACACCGGCCAGGTCTACGGCTCGCCCGGCGGCGGGGGCGCCGGCGGCGGTGGCTACCAGGGCGAGCGGCCCCGGCCGAACTGGCGCCGCCGCATCAAGTGGACGGCGATCACGCTGGTCACCGTGCTGGTGGTGACATCGGTCGCGACCTACTTCTGGGCCGACTCCAAGCTCAACCGTGACGTCGACCTCTCCAAGGTCATCGACCGCCCCTCGGGGGGCGACGGCACGAACTACCTGATCGTCGGCTCCGACAGCCGCGCGGGCCTGTCCGACGAGCAGAAGAAGGACCTGCACACCGGCTCCGCCGAGGGCAAGCGCACCGACTCGATGATGATCCTGCACGTCGGTGACAGCGGCGACACCCTGATCTCGCTGCCCCGCGACTCGGACGTGGAGATCCCGTCGTACAAGGGCTCGACCTCCGGCAAGACCTACCCGAGCACCGGCCGGCACACCAAGCTGAACGCGGCCTACGCCGAGGACGGCCCGACCCTGCTGGTGCGCGCCGTCGAGTTCAACACGGGTCTGCGCATCGACCACTACGTCGAGATCGGCTTCGCCGGCTTCGCGAACATCGTGGACTCGGTCGGCGGAGTCACCATCGACATCGACCAGGCCTTCAAGGACAAGTACTCGGGCGCCGACTTCAAGGCCGGCAAGCAGAAGCTGAACGGCGAGCAGGCCCTCGCCTTCGTCCGCACCCGGCACGCGTTCGCCGCCTCGGACCTGCAGCGCACCAAGAACCAGCAGAAGTTCCTGTCCGCGCTGGCCCACCAGGTGGCGACCCCGTCGACCATCCTCAACCCCTTCAAGCTCTACCCGACGCTCGGTGCGGGCCTCGACTCGCTGAGCGTGGACAAGGACATGAGCCTGTGGGACCTGGCGTCGATGTTCTTCGCGATGAAGGGCGTCAGCGGCGGTGACGGCACCTCCATGAACATGCCGATCTCCGGCTCCAGCGGCGGCAACCTCCTCTGGGACAAGGCGAAGGTCAAGACGCTGGTGAACGAGTTGAACAACGACCAGAAGGTCACGGTGTCGAGTGACTGACACCGGCGATGCCAGACCGCCCTTCGGGGCGGTTCTGTGCGATGTGGACAACGTGATCCGGTCCTTCGACTCCGGGCGCCTGGAGGCGCTGGAGCGGGTGGCCGGGATAGCCGAGGGCACCACCAGGAAGCTGGCGTTCGCGCCGGACGCGGATCTGCCGCTGCTGCTGGGCGAGATCACCTCCCAGGAGTGGGCGGAGGCGATCGCGGCGGACCTCGCCGATCTGGTGCCCGAGCCGCAGACGGCGTTCGACCTGGCCCGCGCCCTGCTGGAGACGCCCTTCCACGCGGACGACGAGGTGGTGGGCCTGCTGCGCCGGGCTCGCGTCCGGGTGCCGCTGGTGCTGGTCTCCAACGCGGCCCTCGAGCTGGAGTCCGACCTGGACTCGATGGGCCTGAGCGACCTCGCCGACCACGTGGTCAACAGCGCGCGGGTCGGCCTGGCCAAGCCCGACCCGCGCATCTACCGTCTCGCCGCGGACCTGGTCGGCGTCAGCACCGACCGCTGTCTCTTCATCGACGACAGCGAGGAGAACGTGACCGCGGCCGCCGCCCTCGGCATGCACACCGTCCACTTCCGCGAACCGGCGGACCTGGAGCGGGCGTTGGAGCCGCTGTTCCGCTGAGCGACGCGTCCGAAGGACTACGGGCACACCACCTGGTCGCCCGTCACCACCCCGAACTCGCCCTGGTACGGGTCGTCCGCCCGCACCGTGCGCACCTGGCGGAAGTCCGCGCCCGCGATCACCTTCAGGGTCGGCCCCAGGCCCTTGACCGCCCGTAGCTCGCTGCCGGGCAGCGCGGCGGCCAGGGACTTGGCGGAACGGTCCCAGCGGGGGTCGTAGGCCACGACCGTGCGCTTCACGGTCCGGTCGGCCGCGTTCGACGGGGCACGGGTGGTACGGAAGCCGGTGCCGGCCAGTTGCGCGTCCACGCGCCTGCCGAGGCCGACGGTCGGAGTCCCGTTCTCGACCTGCACGCGGATCTGCTGCGGGGCCACGTCCACCCTTACCGCCCTGCTGACCGGCCGGTGCGCGGTGAGCGGCTTGTCGTCGTTCAGGGCGCGGAAGAGCCGGTTGGCCTTGGCGGTGTCCCACTTCAGGGTCGAGCCGACGCCCTTGACGGCGTATCCCATCCGGCCGATGGGGACCGTCGTGAACTCCGAGGAGGAGGGGGAGAAGTCGCGCATCGCCCGGCCGAGGTCGAGCAGTTCGTCGGTGCCGAAGCCCTTGTCGGCGCGGACCGAGCCGAGCACGGCCCGGGTCACGTCACGGAACTTCATCGGGTTCAGCAGGATCCCCGAGGACGTGGCCCGCTCGATGAGGGCCGCCAGGAAGCGCTGCTGACGCTTCATCCGGCTGAGGTCGGAGGCGCCGTCGACGTGCCGGGCACGGACGTACTGGAGGGCCTGGCCGCCCATCAGGGTGTGGGAGCCGGCCGGGAGGTTCAGGCCGGTGTAGGTGTCCTTGAGGGGGGCGGCCGTGCAGACCTTCACCCCGCCGAGCACGTCCACCGTTTTCATGAAGCTGGTGAAGTCGACCTCCAGATAGTGGTCGACCTTCACATGGGTCATGTCCTCGACGGTCCGCACGGTGAGGTTCGGACCGCCCTCCGCGTAGGCCGCGTTGAGCTTGATGGGGTGGCCCTTGTGGCGGTGCCCGGTGGTCTCGTCGACGTGCGGGGGCGTCATGGCGTACGAGTCGCGCGGCAGGCTGACCACGCTGGCCCGCTCCCGGTCCTCGGAGATGTGCACGATCATGATCGTGTCGGTGCAGTGGCAGGGCGCGCCGCCCAGGCGGTAGCGGCGCCGCTCCTTCTCGGTGATCCTGTCGCGGCCGTCCGTGCCGACCAGCAGGACGTTCATGCCGTGGCCCGCACGCGGGCGGTTCTTCATGTCCTTGAAGGGGTCGACGCGGGCGATGTCCGCGTCCAGGCTGGTGACCACCGCGTGCCCGATCCCGGCCGAGGCGAGGACGACGACGGACAGTGTCGTCACCGCCCGCATGGCCCAGCGCGGCTTCTTGCGCCGGACGGGGGGCCTGGGCGCGCGCCCCTGTGGCGCGCGGGGCGGCTGGGGGCGGGCGGTGGCGGCGGACCGTGGCGGCGTGGGCAAGGGGGACACCTCCGGGCGACGGCCGTATGTGGGATCCGTGAGCACCGTAGGTCCATACGATCTGTGGCCCGGTCCGCCGCCCCGGCCGGGCGCGAACGTGTCCCCCGTTCGCGGTAACGTGAGCACCGATGAACGCCAATTCCGACGTGCGCCTCCCCGCCGTATCTGTGATCATGCCCGTCCTCGACGAGGAGCGGCATCTGCGCGGAGCCGTCCAAGCGATCCTCGCGCAGGAGTACGACGGCGAGATGGAGGTCGTGCTCGCCCTCGGTCCCTCGAAGGACCGCACGGACGAGATCGCGGCCGAGCTCGTACGCGAAACCGCATCCTTCGAGAACAAGCGCGTGCACACCGTCCCCAACCCGGTCGGCCGCACGCCCGCCGCCCTCAACGCCGCGATCAAGGCCTCCCGCCATCCGATCGTCGTCCGCGTCGACGGCCACGGCATGCTCTCGCCGAACTACATCGCCACCGCCGTACGGCTCCTGGAGGAGACCGGCGCGCAGAACGTCGGCGGCATCATGCACGCCGAGGGCGAGAACGACTGGGAGCACGCCGTCGCCGCCGCGATGACGTCGAAGATCGGCGTGGGCAACGCCGTCTTCCACACGGGCGGCGCCGCGGGGGAGGCCGAGACGGTCTACCTCGGGGTGTTCCGGCGCGAGGCGCTGGAGCAACAGGGCGGCTACAACGAGGAGTTCATCCGCGCCCAGGACTGGGAGCTGAACTTCCGCATCCGCGAGGCGGGCGGCCTGATCTGGTTCTCGCCGGAGCTGAGGGTGTCGTACCGCCCCCGTCCGTCGGTGAGAGCCCTCGCCAAGCAGTACAAGGACTACGGCCGCTGGCGGCACGTCGTCGCCCGCTACCACGAGGGCTCCATCAACCTGCGCTACCTCGCCCCGCCGACGGCCGTGCTCGCCATCGCGGCCGGCCTCGTGGTCGGCGCGGCCCTGACGCCCTGGGGTCTGGTGATCCCCGGGGGCTATCTCGCGGCGATCGTGCTGGGCTCCCTCCCGGCGGGCAGGGGCCTCCCCCTCAAGGCACGCCTCCAGATCCCCGTGGCCCTGGCCACCATGCACATGAGCTGGGGCTGGGGCTTCCTGACCAGCCCCAAGTCCCTGGCGAAGAAGGTCATCGCGTCCCGCCGTCCGGCGGTACTGACGGCGGGCTGAGCGCCACCGGGTGGGGGCCCACCGCTCGCCCGTGAGCTACCGCCGCGCGGCCCGCGCGTGGCGGTACTGGCGGCCCAGGACCCGCAGCGAGGCGGTCGCCGACGGGTTCGCCGCGCGGTGCAGCAGGCCGCCTCCCGCGCGCCGTACCGCGGCGAGGCGGAGGTCCTGGACGGTGATCAGGGCGTCGAGGAACGGGCGGTACTCGGGCGCGACCAGACCGGGCAGTCCACGGCCCTCCGCGAGGGCGGACTCGGCGCGGTCGGCCTGGGCCTGGACCAGGTCCTCCAACGCGGGTACGCACTCCTCCGACTTGCTCAGCAGATCCCCGAACTTCAGTCCGTGCAGGGCCAGCTCGTCCTTCGGTATGCCGATCCGGCCCCAGCCGGCGTCCTCCGAGAGGTCGGCCAGGAAATCCGTGCGCTGCATTCCCTCGATCAGGGCCCGGCAGCCCATGACGAACGGGTCGTCGTCTCCCGCGTCGGGGTCGGGCGCGATCAGGGACGCGGTGAGCATCAGGGCGGGCAGCGCGTACCCGTCCACGTAGGCCTGGAAGTCGGCCTCCGTCCCGAAACCGGTCCAACTGGCCTCCACGGGCGCGCCGTCGAGGAAGGCGCGTACCCGGGCGGCCAGGTGCGGGTGGCGGTCCACGGCGTCCCGGAGGGCCGACAGGGTGCCGTTCGCGGGTGGTTCGTCGCCGTCGAGGGCCGCCACGGTGTCGGCCTCCCAGACGCGCAGGGCCGCGTGGCGGTCGCGCACGGCACCGGTGTCGATCAGCTCGTCCGTCGCGTGCATGTACGCCACCGCGGCGACCACGGGCGGATGAAGGCGCGCCGGCAGCAGGAGCCGGGCCGCGACGTACTCGTGCAGCGCGAATCTTCGTACCTGCGTGCGCTGGGCGTCATAGGTTCTGCGCAGACGCGGATCGGTGATTCCCGCCTGAGTCAGGGCGGTGGACCAACGGATCACGGCTCTCCCGTCGAGCTGCTGTCGAATTACCAGGTGTAGTCCGGGTCGACATGCATACAGGCCTTGCTGTCCGCGCCGTTGAGAGCGCTCGCCGAGGCCGGTGTGGTGTCGTCCTCGGCGGTGTACTTCGCCCCCGAGCGCCAGTCCGCGCCGACCACCAGTGTGACACCGGAAACGGCGGTCGACTTCTGCACCGAACTCACCGGAATCCCCAGCGACTTGGCGACCCGCTGGGCGTCGGCCTGGAGGTCCGCCGACGGATAGCGGACGACCGTCTCGGCCTGGCTGAGCGGTGCCGAGGAGTCCGCGACCGCCTTGTCGATGCCCTTGGAGACGAGGAGTTCGGCGACCGCGCCGGCCCGGCCCGTCACCGCCGGCTCCGCGTCGGACTCCGTACCGTTCTGCACCTGGACGGCGATCTCGTCGTCCGCCGCGGCCTTGTCGGTCGTCACGGCCGCCGTGTCGGTCTTCTTCTTGTCCTTGCCGTCCAGCGCGATGTCCTCGCGGACCAGCCGCCACAGCTTCTCCGCGTCGGTGGCCTTGGGCAGCACACGGTTGCCGTCGGCCGAGTACACCCACGGCATCGTCGTCATCGTGATGCGCGCGGTGGGCACCTTCTTCAGCTCCGTCGACACGTCGTAGAGCTTCGCCACGGTGCCGAGCCCGTCGTCCACGGTCAGCGCCTTCGTGGCCGTCTCGGCCAACTTCCGCAGCTTGCCCGGGTTGTTGAGAGTCGCGTTGGCGCGCAGCTGGCGGACCATCGAGTTCATGTACATGTGCTGGGCCTCGGTGCGCGCGATGTCGCTGCCGTCCTCGAACCCGTAGCGCGTCCGCAGCCACTGCAGCGCCTGCTCGCCCTTGACGGACGTCGTGCCCTTCTCCAGCTTCAGGCCCGAGCCGTGGCCGGAGGAGGTGTGGGAGTAGATGTTGGCGTCCACACAGACCGGGACTCCGCCGATGGCGTCCGCCATGGAGACCACGCCGGCGAAGTCGACCATCATGAAGTGGTCGATGTGGATGTCGGTCAGCTTCTCCCAGGTGGCCACCGTGCAGCCCGGACCACCGCGTTCCAGCGTGGTGTTCGTCATCGCCGAGGTGCTCGCCGGGTAGACCTTGCCGGTGTCGGGGTCGGTGCACTCGGGGATGTCGACCAGGGTGTCGCGGGGCATGCTGACGACCGACATGTTGGTGCGGTCGGCGGAGACGTGCAGCAGCATCTGGACGTCGGCGCGCGGTGGGGTGTCGTACGTGTCCTCGGCGCCGCCCAGCTTCTGGTTCTCCGCCGAGTCCCGCGCGTCCGAGCCGATCAGCAGGATGTTCAGCGGCTTCTGCCCGGCCGCGTTCGCCTTCGACTCGGCGGCCCGGTCCTTGGAGTCGCCGATGTTGAGGGCGTCCTTCTCGATGTTGGCGTTGAGGTGCCGGTAGTAGAGGTAGCCGGCGCCGGCCGTGCTCACGGTGACCAACGTGGTGACGATCGCCGTCCAGCGCAGGATCCGCCGTCCACGACGCCTTCGGCCACCGCCCGGGCCACGTCCGCGCCGGCCGCCGGCCTGCGGTGTGAGGGACATGGTGTCCTCGACCGCCGGAACCTCGGCGCGCACGCTGTTCTGCGTCAACTCAGTGCCCTCCCACCCCTGCGCCTGACGGCGACCGACCGAGCCGGGCTCATCATTCGGGAGAGAGCTAGGAGTTCGCTGTGGGTTCCTGACGAGGAAGCGCCGGCCGTCGGCTCAGGACCCCGCGGCCCCGAGGCTCAGGACCACGTGAACCCGGGGCTGACGTGCATGCACGCCTTCTCGTCCGCCCCGTTGAGCGCCTCGGCCGTCTTCGGCGTGCGGTCGTTCTTCTTGGGTGCCTTGTACGCGCTGCCCTCGCGCCAGTCCGCGCCCACGACGAGCGTGACCCCGGAGACGTCCGTCGACTTCTTGACCGAACTCAGCGGAATCCCGAGGGACTTGGCGACCGCCTGGGCGTCGCCCTCCAGGTCGGCGCTCGGGTAGCGGACCACCGTCCGGGCCTCGCTGAGGATCGTGCCCCGGTCGACGGCGGCCTTCGTGAAGCCCTTCTCCGCCAGCAGCCCGGCGACCGCGCCCGCCCGTCCGGAGGCCGCGCCGAGGGTGTCGGTGCGGGTGCCGTTCCGCACCTGGACGTCGATCGCGCCGGGAGCGGCTGCGGGGTCGTCCGAGGTCTCCTCCGCCGTGGTCTTCTTCTTGTCCTTGCCGTCCAGCGCGATGTCCTCGCGCACCAGCCGGAACAACTGGTCGGCGTCCTCGGTGGGCTCGACGCGCGCGCCGACGTATCGATTCGGCATGGTCGTCATGGTGATTCGTTTCGGCGCGGGCTTGCGCAGCTCGTTGCTGAGGTCGTAGAGCTTCTTCACGGTGTCCAGGCCCGGGTCGACCGTGAGGGCCGCGGTGGCCTTCTCGGCGAGGGTGCGCAGCTTGCCCGGGTTGCTGAGCGTGGCGTTCTCGCGCAGCTGGCGGACCATCGAGTTCATGTACATGTGCTGGGCCTTGGCGCGGGCGAGGTCGCTGCCGTCCTCGAACCCGTACCGCGTGCGCAGCCACTGCAGGGCCTGCTCGCCCTTGATGGACGTGGTGCCCTTCTTCAGCTTCAGCCCGGACCCGTGACCCGCGCTGTCGCGGGAGTGGATGTTGGCGTCGACGCAGACCGGGACACCGCCTATCGCGTCCGCCATGGACACCACGCCCGAGAAGTCGACCATCATGAAGTGGTCGATGTGCACCCCGGTCAGCTTCTCCCAGGTGGCCACCGTGCAGCCCGGACCACCGCGCCCGAGGCTCTGGTTGGTCATCACCCGCCCGTCGCTCGCCCGGTACACCTCGCCGTCGTCGGGGTCGGTGCACTTCGGGATGTCCACGAGGGTGTCGCGGGGCATGCTGACGACCGACATGTTGGACCGGTCGGCGGACAGATGGACCAGCATCTGGACATCGGCGAGCGGGGTGGAGCCGAAGGTCTCCCGGGCGCCGCCGAGTTCCTGGTTCTCCTTGGTGTCCCGCGCGTCCGAGCCGATGATCAGGATGTTCAGCGGGGTCTGCCCGGCAGCGTTCGGCGTGGGCGCGGCGACCTTGTTGTCGCCGAGGTTGAGGTCGTCCTTCTTGAGGTTGCCGTTCAGGTGCTCGTAGTAGAGGTATCCGGCCCCGGCCGCGCCGATCATGAGCACGGCGAGCGTGAGCGCCAACCATCTCAGCAGCCGGAATCGCCGCGGCGACCGGCCGCCTCCGCCGTGCCGCCCGTAACCCTCGGCCGCGCCGGTGTCGTCACCGGCGCCGTCCCCCGCGGCGGCGGACTCGGCCTCCCGCACAGTCCCCTGCGTCACTTACCCGTCCTCCCACCTGTCCCCCGTACGTTCTGGAGACATGCGACGGGCCCGTGAGGTTGCCCTGATCCGCGTTACCGCACGGTTAACCCGCGCGCGGACCCTCTAACCGGCGCACTGGACCTTGTCGGCCGTGGACTTGTCGACGTCGACGTTCGCCGCGGCGGAGGAGTTGAGCTTGATCCCGGCGCCCTTGAAGTCCTTGCCGAGGGTGAGGGTCATGGCGGGCAGGCCCTGGGAGTTGGTGACACTCTTGCCCGGCTTCAGCGCCGATCCGGACAGGCCCATGATGGCGGCCAGGCGGCGGGCCTGGTCGGCCTGGTCGGGGGCGTACTCGAGGGTGGTCTTCGCGAGCGCCGCGTCCGCGTTGCCGGCGTTCTCGGACTTCAGCACGCCCTCGTCGTTCTGCAGATAGCTCAGCTCCGCCTGCGCACTCCCGCCGGCCGCACCGCCGTTGAGGATCCGGACCCGCACGTCCGCGGCGGCGGACTTGGTGCCCTTCAACCGGGCGGCCACGGCGGCGGCTTCCTTCTTCTTCTGCTGCTTGACCGCGGTGAGCGAGACGTCGTTCTTGATCAGGTCGAAGAGCTGGGGGCCCTTCGCCTCGTTGACGACGACCGTCGCCTTGATCGTCTCGGCCGGGTTGTCCAGCACCGGCACCGTGGTGAAGGAGATGTTCTTCGTCGGCACCTTCTTCAGCTCCAGGGCCATGTCCTTGAGCGTGCCGACCTTGCCGATGGCGCTGTCCACGGTGAGCGCCTTGGTGGCGGCCTCGGCCAGCTTCAGCAGCTTGGTGGGGCTGGTGAGGGTGTCGCCGGAGGACATCTTGCGCATCAGCGAACCGAGGAACTGCTGCTGCACCTTGATGCGGTCGAGGTCGCCCTCGTTGCCGAAGCTGTGCCGGGTGCGCACGAAGGCGAGGGCCTGCTCGCCCTCCACCTTGGACTCGCCCGCGGGCAGGTCGAGCTTGGACTGCTTGTCCTTGACGGCGTGTTCGAGGCAGACCGTGACGCCGTCCACCGCCGTCGTCAGCGTCTTGACCGCGTTGAAGTCGGCCATCATGAAGTGGTCGACGGAGATGCCGGTGGTCTCCTTGACCGTGCGCATGGTGCAGCCGGGGTCCCGGCCGCTCTCGCCCAGGCTCCGGTTGAAGCGCACGCCCTGCTGCCCCGGGACGACGCTCTCGGTGCCGTCGGCCTGCTTGGTCGGGCAGTCGGGGATGTCCACGATCAGGTCGCGCGGGATGCTCAACGCGGTCGCGTTCGTACGGTCCTTGGAGACGTGCAGCAGGATGTTGGTGTCGGCGTGGCCGACGCTGCCCTGGTCGCCGTAGCCCTCGTTGCCGTCACCGGTGCGCTTGTCGGTGCCGATGATCAGGATGTTGAAGGCCTCGTCCTTGCTGAAGCCGCTCTTGCCCGCGTCGCCGATGTCGGTCGTCGCCACGTTGCCTTCGAGGTGCTTCAGATAGAAGTAGGCACCGCCGGCGGTGGCGACCAGCACGAACGCCATGGTGCCGCCGGTCCACAGCAGGACCTTCTTGGCCCGCGACGCCTTCGGCTTCTTCGGCACCGGACGACGGCCGCGCCGGCCCGCGCTCGCCGCCGAGGACGGCGTACGGCCGGTTCCCCGGGGGGCGTTGGCACGGGGTGCGGGGTCCCGGGGGGCCGGTCTGCGCGGGCCCGGGACCGCCGAGTCGGGCGCGGACGGCGTCAGACGCAGTTCGTACTCGCCCGTGTTCGGGTTGAGGACCCACTGGTCTGCGGGGTCGATGCCGTCCGCACGGCCACGGCCTTGCACGTCCACGGTGTATGAGTCCTCCGTCAGGCGCGGCGCTGGATCGCCCACACTAACCGCACAGTTCCGCCTCAGGTGTCGCCGCTGGGCAAACGCGCCCCCCTACAAGTGGTCATTCCCTCTCAATCTCGAACACGGATCCGCTACCAGCGATAGGGCGCGTACACATCCATGCACTGGCCCTTGTCCGAGCCGTTGATGGCGTCGGCGTTGTCCGGCAGGTCACCGGCCTGCGGCGCGGACTGCTTCGGATACGCCGTGCCCTCCCGCCAGTCGGCGCCCACCACGACCGTGACTCCCGACACATCGGTCGACTTCTTCACCGAACTCAGCGGGATCCCGAGGGACTTGGCGACCGCCTGGGCGTCACCCTTCAGGTCCGCGCTCGGGTAGCGCACCACCGTCTTCTCCTCGGAGAGCGTCGCCGTGGTGTCCGCCGCCGCCCTGGTGAAGCCCTTGCCCGCGAGCACCTGGGTGAGCGCGCCCGCCCGGCCGGAGACCGGTGCCCGGTCGGGGGTGCGGGTGGCGTTCTGCACCAGCACGCCCAGCGCGGCCGGGTCGACCGAGGGCGCCTCGGTGGCCGTACCCGTGCCCTTGCTCTTCTTGTCGTCGGACGCCTTGTCGTCGGACGCCTTGCCGTTCTTGTCGAGCGGCACGTCGTCGCGGAGCATCCGCCACAGCTTGTCGGCGTTGGTGGCGTCCGGCACCACGTGGTCGCTGTTCTCGGCGTCCTCGACATTCGGCATCGTCAGCGACGTGATCCGGTCGGACGGCACCGCCTTGAGCTGCATGCCCAGGTCGTACAGCTTCTTGACGGTGCCGATCTCCTCGGAGACCGTCAGCGACTTGGTGGCCGCCTCGGCGAGGCCGGTCAGGCGCCCGGTGTCGGTGAAGACGTTCTGCTTGGTCAGCGTGCGCATCATCGAGTTGAGGTACATGTGCTGGGCCCTGGCCCGCATCAGGTCGCTGCCCCAGGCGTGCCGGGTGCGCAGCCACTGCAGCGCCTTCTTGCCCTTGACCTTGTGTGTGCCGGCCGTCAGCTTCAGCCCCGAACCGCCGGGTACGGCGGCCGTCGGGTGGTCCCACACGTTCTGCCGCACACAGACGTCGACACCGCCGATGGCGTCCGCCATCCGCACCACGCCGGCGAAGTCGATCGTCATCCAGTGGTCGATGTAGACCCCGGTGAGGTTCTCCCAGGTGGCCAGCGTGCAGCCGGCGCCGCCGCGGGCCAGTGACTCGTTGATGATGGTGTTGGTCGCCGGGTACACCGTGCCGGTGTCGGGGTCCTCGCACTTGGGGATGTCGACCCGGGTGTCCCTCGGGATGCTGACCATCGCGGCGCTCTTGCGGTCCGCGGAGAGGTGGATGAGCATCTGCACATCGCCGCGCGGCGGGCTGCCGACGTCGTTCCTGGAGCCGCCCAGCTTGAGGTTCTCCGCGGAGTTGCGGCTGTCGGAGCCGATCAGCAGGATGTTCATCGGCGTCTGCCCGTCCGCGTTCGGACCGGTCTTCCGCGCCTTCGAGTCGCCGCTGCTGCGCCGGCCCTTCTCGATGTTGCTGTTCAGGTGCTCGTAGTAGAGGTATCCGGCGCCGGCCGTCCCGAGTATCAGCACCGACAGGGTCAGCGCCGACCAGCGCAGCACCCGGTGCCCGCGTTTGGGCGGCTGTCTGCGGCGGCCGGATCCCTCCGGCCCGCGGGGACCACCCGCCGGCTCGGCGGGGCCGTCGGAGCCGCCCCTGCCCAGATCAGGAGCGTGCCGGACGTCCTCGGACGTCCCTTCCCCCTGCACACTGCTCTGCGTCATTCCGCTGTCTCCCCACCCCTGCGCCGAAAGCATCCGAAAAGAAAAGAGCCTGCCGTGCGTCCTGTAAGACGTACGGCAGGCCCTTCAGGATCACTTGGCGCACTCGACCTTGTCCGCGGTGGACTTCTGGACCCCTGCGGGGGTCGACCCGGAGGAGGCGTTGATCTTGACTCCGGCGCCCTTGAAGTCCTTGCCGAGGGTGAGGGTCATGGTCGGCAGGCCCTGGGAGTTGGTCACGCTCTTGCCCGGCTTCAGCGCCGAGCCGGACAGGCCCATGATGGCGGCCAGGCGGCGGGCCTGGTCGGCCTGGTCGGGGGCGTATTCGAGGGTGGTCTTCGCGAGCGCCGCGTCCGCGTTGCCGGCGTTCTCGGACTTCAGCACGCCCTCGTCGTTCTGCAGGTAGTTCAGCTCGGCCTGCGCACTGCCGGGCGCGGCACCGCCGTTGAGGATCCGGACCCGCACGTCCGCGGCGGCGGACTTGGTGCCCTTGAGCCGGGCGGCCACGGCGGCGGCTTCCTTCTTCTGCTGCTGCTTGACCGCGGTGAACGACACATCGTTCTTGATCATGTCGAAGACCTGCGGTGCCGTCGTGTCGTTGAGGACGACGGTCGCCGCGACCTTCTCGGCCGGGTTGTCGACCACCGGAACCGTGGTGAAGGTCAGGTTCTTCGGGTTGAGCTTGCCCAGCTCAAGACCCAGGTCCTTCAGCTTGCCGATGCTGTCGAGCTTGGAGTCTACGGTCAGCGCCTTGGTGCCGGTCTCCGCCAGCTTCAGCATCTTCGTCGGGTTGGTGAGCGTGGAGTTGGACTTCAGCTTCCTCATCAGCGCGCTCAGGAACTGCTGTTGGAGCGTGATCCGGCTCAGGTCACCGCCGAAGCCCACCGAGTGCCGGGTGCGCACGAAGGCCAGCGCCTGCTCGCCGGAGATGTTGTGCGTGCCCTTGGACAGCTTCAGATGCGAGTCCGGGTCGTCGATGTCCTTGGCCAGGCAGACCTCGACCCCGCCGACCGCGTCCGTCAGCGTCTTCACCGCGTTGAAGTCGGCCACCATGAAGTTGTCCGGTGTGATCCCGGTCAGTTCGGTGACGGTCCGCATGGTGCAGCTGGGCGTCCGTGCGTCCTGGCCCAGGCTGGTGTTGAAGCGGACGCCGGTCGAGCCCGGGATGACCTTGGAGGAGCCGTCGTCCTGGCTGGTCGGGCAGTCCGGGATGTCGGTGATCAGGTCGCGCGGGATGCTCAACGCGGTCGCGTTGGAGCGGTCCTTGGAGACGTGCAGCAGGATCGTGGTGTCGGCGTGGCCGACGCTGCCGGCGTCGCCGTACTTCGTGTTGCCCGCGCCCGTGCGCTTGTCGGTGCCGATCAACAGGATGTTGATCGCCTTGTCCTTGTTGAAGCCACCGGTGCTCGCGCCGTCGTCGGAGACGGCCGTGATGTTGTCGTTGAGGTGCTTGATGTAGAGATAGCCGGCACTCGCCGTGCCCACGAGCACGAACGCCATGATGCCGCCGGTCCACAACAGGACCTTCTTGGTCTTCGACTTCTTCTTCACCGGCCGCCGGCCGCGCCGCCCCGGCAACGGTTCCTCGGGCGCCCCGCGCCGCCGACGCGAAGGCTGCGTCTCGCGCTCGGGAGCCTGCGGTGCCGCCCGTCCCGCCGCCCGCCCGGGCGCCGCCGTCCGGACCGCGCCCTGTGAGGCGGATCTGCGCGGGCCCGGCACACCCGATTGCGGTGCGGAAGGGGTCAGTCGCAGTTCGTATTCACCGGTGTTCGGGTTGAGTACCCACTGGTCTGCGGGGTCGATGTCGTCCGCCCGCCCACGGCTTTGCGCGTCCACGGTTGTCCGAATCCTCCGTCGGGGCCACGCAAGCGCCTTCCCCCCTACAAGGCGCTTGTCTGGTCACACAGTGCACGACGCCAGGAAGCACCTCGCGGCCGAACGCACCGGATCGCTCACACTATCCGCCCTGTTCAGTGCCGGGGGACCGCGGTGACGAATTGCACGTCCGGGCAACTGGTCAATTCGCCCATTTTCTCGGACATTAGTGCGCCGATTTGGTGAGCGCTTTACCCGCACAAGTCTTCGGCGGCGGTGTTGCCGCGGAACGTCGGCCGGGGAGAAACACCGGCCACGGGCTCGTCGGGCCGCTTTCCGCCTGCCTTTGAGTCGTCGTCTCCGTACTCGCCGTAGTCATACGCGTCTTCGTACGACCCCTCGTACGAAGACTCCTCTCCGTCCCCGTACGAGTTCTCCTCGTCGCGAGACGTCGAATTGCGGCCCTTTGCGGCGGAATCCCGCGGAATTTCCTTGGCCACCGCGAGTGGCGCGTCGGTGCGCAGCCGTTCGAACAGTTTCTCGGCCTCGGGTTCCACGAGCTGGTCACGATTGGCGTTGTAGACGTACGACTCCCGCGGCACGGTAAGGAATTGCACACGTTCCGTGGGGATGTCGCGTACCCCGCGCACGAGTTCGTACAACCCGCGCAGGCTCGCCAGATCCGGGTCGGTCGTCAGCGACGAAGTCGCCGCGTCCAGCACGGGATAGAGCTTCACCGGATTCAGCAGTACGTCATTGCCGCGCACCTTGTTGACCAGCGCCCCGAGAAACCGCTGCTGACGGTCCATCCGGTCGGTGTCACTGCCGTTGCCCAGCGACTTGCGGGCCCGCACGTACCCGAGCGCCTGCTCCCCGTCGAGCGTCACGTTCCCGGCCGGCAGGTTCAACTTCGCGGCCTTGTCGTGGATGGACCGGCGCAGACAGATCTCCACCCCGTCCACCGCGTCGACCATCTCCTTGAAGCCATGGAAGTCGACGACCATGTGATGGTCGATCCGCACGTCCGTCAGCTTCTCCACGGTCCGGATGGTGCAGGCCGAACCGCCCGTCTGGAACGCGTAGTTGAACATCGCGAACATCGGCTCGGTCCGGGTCCCGTCCGGCCGCAGACAGGCCGGCACGTCCACCATCAGGTCCCGCGGCAACGAGACGGCGGTGGCCGCGCGCCGCCCGGCGGCCAGGTGCAGCAGGATCGTCGTGTCCGACCGCTCGGTTCCCGAGTCCCGCCCGTAGCGCGCGTTCCCGTCCCCCGACCGCGAGTCCGACCCGATCAGCAGAATGTTCTGCGCGTCCTTGACGAGCGAGGTCGGCCGCTCCTTCTCGTACCGCGCCAGCTCGGCCGCCGCCGCGTTGTCGGGCGTGATGTTCCCGTCGAGCTTCGCGTAGAGGACCCACCCGCCCCCGGCGGCCACGACCACCAGGACGGCGACCCCGAGCCCCCCGTACGTGACCCACTTCCGCCGACGCCGCCGTATGAGCCCCTTGCCGCTCGCCGACGACCCGGCGCCGGGCCCGAGGGTGCCTGCGCTGTCGGTCACGGCGGATCCCCCTCATGGCGTACGAGCATGCGGTGCGGTCTGCTCCTACGACCATGACCCGTGGCGGCCGCCGGGGGCGGCCGGTGCTGATCCGATCGGGTGACTGCATGCCCCAGGGGCGCGGGGAACTGCGCGACCGGCCGCGACGGGCCCGCACTCGCCGAACCAGCCGCGTCCGATCCCTCAGTGGCGCGAAGCGGTAACGCGCTCGCTCTCGATCCGCTTGGCCAGGGCGTCCTCGCCCAATTGATCCAGATTCCGACACAGCACCACGGAACCGCCGGTGGCGAGCGGCCCGTACAACCCGGCGTTGAGGCCTTCCCAGGTGTCGTACGAGAGCCCCGACAGGATCCGGGATCCCGGCCCGGTCAGCCCGAGCGCCCCCGCCTCCTCCCGCGCCCGCTCGACGACCTCGGCCCCGCTGAAGCCCCGCCCGGCCACGATCAGCGCGGGCTCCTCCGGGTCCACCGGGGAGAACGGCGCGAACCGGTCCCCTTGGCTCGGCACTTCGACGGCGTAGTCCGCGAAGCCCTCCGGGGCCTGCGGGAAGCGCCCGCCCAGCGGCCGCAGGGCGAGAGCGACCCGCTCGCCCCGGCACGCCCGCGCCGCGTCCAGCGAGTCGGGCCCGCTCACGACCACGTCGGCCGTCCCCGCGTCCCCGCCCACGTCCGCGACCACGCCCACCGACGCGCACGCCAGCAGCCACACCGCCGTCTGCCAGTGCGCGGGCAGCAGCAGCGCGACCCGGTCGCCGGGGGTCGCGGCGAGGTCGTTCTGGAGGAAGTTCGCGGTCTTGGCCACCCAATTGGCGAAGGTGGCCACGGACAATTCCACGCGCTCGCCCGTGGCGTCGTCGTAGAAGGTCACCAGGGGGCGTCCCGGGTCCGCGGAGAGCGCGGAACGCAGCAGGTCGGCAGGGGTGCGGTCGGTGGCGTTCACCCGCGCAAGGGTACGCGGGAGGAACGGTGCGCGGCCGGGTGCGGGGCCACCGGTTCGGCGCAGCGGCAGCCGACGGTCCGTCAGTTCCCGGATGGACAGATATATATGACTATGTCCAACATCGGATGCATGCGTGGATTCCTTGCTTCCTCGGTCGGCGTCGCCTGTGCGACCGCCCTCGCCCTTCCGCTGACCCAGCCGGCGTCCGCCGTGGCGAGTCCGGCGTCGAGCCGCACGGCGTCCATGCCGGCGGCCCGCCCGGCCGGCTTGTCCGGCGGCACCCAGTCCCTGCCCCTCGCCCCGCTCACCCGCGCCCGCGTCCTCGGCTCCGCCGCCCCCGAACAGGGCCTGGCCCGCCGGGACGTACGCCACTTCTCAATGGTCGGCGTCATCTGGGACGACCCGGACACCGCCCTGCACGGCAGCGTCCAGGTCCGCACCCGGGCCACCGGCTCCGGCACCTGGTCGGACTGGCAGGACATCGGGACCCACAACGACGACGCGCCCGACCCCGACTCCGCCGAGCGCACCTCGGGCCGCGTCCGCGGCTCCACCCCGCCGCTGTGGGTGGGTGACTCGGACGGCGTGGAGGTCCGCGTACGCGCCGAGGGCGTGAGCCGTACGGAGGACACGGCCCGCGGCACCCGCACGCTGACGTCCGCGACCGCGCTCCCGACGGGCCTGCGCCTCGAACTGGTGGACCCGGGAGAGGCGGAGCCGGCCGGGCCGGAGCCGGTGACGCGAGCAGGGACCCCGCCCGAGGCCACCGAGATCCCGGCGCTGGACCTGCGGGCCACCGAACAGGAAGTACAAGCGCTCTACGGCAGCGAGCTGACGCGGAGTCAGCGCGTGAAGCCGTACATCGGCCCCCGTCCGCGCATCGTCACCCGGCGCGGCTGGGGCGCGGACGAGAAGCTGCGCGAGAAGAAGTTCGTCTACACGAGGAACGTCAAGGCGGCCTTCGTCCACCACACGGACACCGGCAACGGGTACAAGTGTTCGCAGGCGGCCTCCGTCATCCGCGGTATCTACCGCTACCACGTCACGAGCATGGGCTGGCGCGACATCGGCTACAACTTCCTGGTCGACAAGTGCGGAACCATCTACGAGGGCCGGGCCGGGGGAGTGGCGAAGCCGGTGCTGGGCGCCCACACCCTCGGGTTCAACACCAAGAGCATGGGGATCGCGGTCCTCGGCAGCTTCGGCTCGGCCAAGCCGCCCACCGCCGCGGTGAAGGCGATCGCCCGCCTCACGGCCTGGAAACTCGGGATCTGGGGCGGCAATCCGAAGGGAAAGACATATTTGAAGTCCGGAGGTGGCAATCTCTACCGAAAAGGAAAGAACGTACGACTGAATGTGATCTCCGGTCACCGTGACGGCTTCGCCACGGACTGCCCGGGCCTGCAGCTCTACCGCAAGCTCGGCACGACCCGCACGACTGCCGCCCGCTTCCAGGGCCGCTGACCGGCGGGCGGGACTTCGGGGGTCGCATTCACCGCCGTCGGGGGCATGGGTGGACTCGCGGGATGCCGCACGACCGTCGAAGGCGCCGAACAACGTTCTGCATACACTGGCCGGCCGAAAGTCAGTTCGGCCGGTCCCGGCAGGAAGCAGAGACGACAGGTGACAGAAGCGATTCTCCTGGTCGGCGGCAAGGGCACGCGGCTCCGCCCCCTCACGGTGCACACGCCGAAGCCCATGGTCCGGGCGGCGGGTGTCCCCTTCCTCACGCATCAGTTGGCGAGAGCGAGAGCGGCGGGGGTCGAACACATCGTCCTGGCCACGTCCTACCTCGCGGAGGTCTTCGAACCGTACTTCGGCGACGGCTCGTCCTTGGGCCTGCACATCGAGTACGTCACGGAGGAGGAACCGCTGGGCACGGGCGGCGCGATCCGCAACGTGGCCTCGCGCCTCCACTCGGGCCCCGACGACCCGGTCCTGATCTTCAACGGCGACATCCTGACGGGCCTGGACATCCGGCGCCTGGTCCGCACCCACGAGGAGACGGGCGCGGACGTGTCCCTCCACCTCACGAAGGTGACGGACCCGCGGGCGTACGGCCTGGTCCCGACGGACGAGACGGGCCGAGTCCTGGCGTTCCTGGAGAAACCCCAGACTCCCGAGGAGATCGTCACCGATCAGATCAACGCGGGGGCGTACGTGTTCCGCCGCTCGATCATCGACACGATCCCGGCAGGCCGCCCGGTGTCAGTGGAGCGCGAAACGTTCCCCGACCTCCTGTCGGCGGGCGCGCACCTCCAGGGCATGGTCGACTCCACGTACTGGCTGGACCTGGGCACCCCCGCGGCCTTCGTGCGCGGCTCGGCCGACCTGGTCCTGGGCCACGCGCCGTCCCCCGCGATCCCCGGCCGCTGCGGCGACCGACTGGTCCTCCCCACGGCAAGGGTGGCCCCGGACGCGAAACTGACGGGCGGCACGGTGGTGGGAGAAGGAGCCTTCGTGGCCGAGGGCGCGAGGGTCTTCGGCTCGACGATCCTCCCAGGCGCGGTGATCGAACCAGGCGCCGTCATCACCGACTCCCTCATCGGCACCCGGGCTCGCGTGGGCGAACGCTCCGTCCTCACCGGCACGGTCATCGGCGACGGCGCGATCATCGGCGCCGACAACGAACTCCGTGACGGCGTCAGGGTGTGGTGCGACGCCCGCATCCCGGCAGGATCGGTGAGATTTTCGTCGGACCAGTAAACGGGGCTCCCTCCGGGGGAGGGCGATTACTTCCCGGACCGGCATCCAGCACGCTGCACGCGGCGCTGACTGGATGCCGGTCCGGGCCTTTGAGCCGTCCGGTG
Organism: Streptomyces sp. NPDC092369; assembly: GCF_044755245.1. Classification (NCBI taxonomy): domain Bacteria; kingdom Bacillati; phylum Actinomycetota; class Actinomycetes; order Kitasatosporales; family Streptomycetaceae; genus Streptomyces; species Streptomyces sp. NPDC092369. Next base: position 24,719 of record NZ_JBIVQP010000006.1, on the reverse strand, counting down.
TCCGGGGCCGAGGCTGCGCCTCTTGAACTCCGGTCCGCGTCCGTGAGCCTGTCGGGCGTCCGGGGCCGTGGCTGTGCCGTCCCGATCCCCCACCCACCCCCAGGGGGCTTCGCCTCTCGGACGCCGGTCCGCATCTTTCAGCCTGTCCGGCGTTTGAGGACGAGGCCGTTCAGGCCGAAGCGGGGTCTGGGGGCGCAGCCCCCAGTGGGGTCGAAGGGGCAACGCCCCTGGTGATGGGACGGGTAGGGGCGGCGGGGGCGAAAAACGCCCGTCAGTACACAGCCGTACGCCTCAAAGCCGCCCAATGTCGCCGACAGGCATCCGCGGCGCCCGCCGAGCCGGCCCCCGCCCACTCAACAAAATCAACCGAGCCGCCCGATGCCGCTGCCCCGCATACGGCTCCAACAGCTCCAACATGACGGAGTCATCCGCATCCCGATCCCCCGCCAACACCCACCCCACGATCCCCGGCAGATGCAGATCCCCCACAGTCACCGCATCCGCCGCCCCATGACTCCGCTGCACCACCTCCGCCGAGGTCCACGGCCCCACCCCCGGCACCACCTCCAACCGCGCCCGAGCCACCTCCGGAGACATCACCACCGCCTCCTCCAACCGCCGAGCCACCCGAACCGCCCGCAGAATCGTCGACGCCCGCTTGTCGTCCACCCCGGCCCGATGCCACTCCCACGACGGAATCAACGCCCACGCCCGAGCCCCCGGCATCACCCACATCCGCCCCCGCACCACCGCCGCGGGCCCCGGCGCCGGCTCCCCGAACTTCCGCACCAACAACCGCCACGCCCGATACGCCTCATCGGTCGTGACCTTCTGCTCCAACACCGACGGAATCAACGACTCCAGCACCAACCCGGTCCGCGTCAACCGCAACCCCGGCCGCCGGTGCCGAGCGACCGCCACCACCCGATGCCGCGGCACGAACGCCTCGGGCTCGTCCGCGGCGCCAAGCAATTCGGGCAGCCGATCGAGCAGCCACGCACCCCCCGACCCCCAAGCCTCCCCACGCACCTCTTCGCCCCGCACGGAGACCCGCAGGGTCCCCGGCCCACACGGCGTGAGACTGGCCCGCCACACGGACCCGTCCGGCATCGCCCGAAACGTCGGATCCCCCGGCCCCCGCCGCAACGGCCCGAGCACAAGCCCGAGATCCACGGGCCACCCCGGCACCCAGGTCCGCACCAGCCCCGACTCCTCGGCCTGCCGAGGCACGCCGGACCCGCCGGACGGCATGACGACATGCCCACCGCGCACGGTCGTACGGGTGGGTCGCGGAGCGAATCGTCCTGCCACGAAGGAAGTCCTGGGAAGCGGAAGGGAGGTCGGAAGGCGGAAGGGAGGTCGGAAAGCCAGAGCCTAGGCGCTCGTACGACGAACCAGCGGCAAAAGAAACAACTCACCGCACCTCAACGAACGCCCCCACATCCCGCTCCGCCCGAGCCCGCGGCTCCTCCGCCGCATGCCCGACCGCCACCGCCCCCATCGGATCCCACTCCTCCGGCAGCCCCAACACCTCACGCACCACGTCCCGACAGAACATCGTCGAGGAAACCCACGCGGACCCCAGCCGCTCCCCGGCCAACGCGACCAGGAAGTTCTGCACCCCCGCCCCCACCGCGACCACGAACATCTCCCGCTCGGCCCCGTCCCGCCGCGGGTCCCCGTAGTCGTGCGACCCGTCCATGACCAGACACGGCACCACCAGATACGGCGCGTTCCGCAGCACATCACCCCGCCGCACCCGCTTGGCGATGGACTCCTCCGACTTCCCGTCCCGCCGCAGATCGCCGATCCAGGCATCCCGCATCGCGTCGAGCAACCGCGTCCGCGACTCCGCGGACTCCAGCAGCACGAACCGCCACGGCGTCGTGTGATGCGGCGCCGGCGCGGTCACCGCCGCGGCCACCGCCCGCCGTACCGCCCCGGGGTCGACGGCCTCGTCGGTGAAGGCCCGTACGGTACGACGCCGGGTCACCGCCTCCCGCACCGCCTCGGACGTGCCCAGCCGGAACATGTCGTCGTGCGCATCGCGCACCATCGCCCGCGCCCCCTCCCCGTGCTCGTGCCGGTCGGTCACCACGTGCGCCAGCCCGCGTACGACGGCGACGGGCAGCCCGGCGGCCTTGCCCTTGACCAGGTCACCGGCCGCCGCGAGCTCGTCCGCCGTCGCCACGACCGTCGCGCTGAGCGGATTGCCGTGCGTGTCCGTGCCGCCGCGCAGATCGTCCAGGACGCGCACTCCGGCGGCGCCGATCGCGACGTCCGTCAGCCCGGAGCGCCATGGTCGCCCGAAGGTGTCGGTGACCAGGACCCCCACGTTGACGCCGAGGGCGTCCCGCAGACCGTCCCGGATGGCCCGCGCGGACGCGTCCGGGTCCTCGGGCAGCAACAGCACCGTCCCGGCAGGGGTGTTGGAGGCGTCGACCCCGGCCGCGGCCATGACGAGCCCCTGCCGGTTCTCCACGATCCTGAGCGCCCCGCGCCGGGCCACGACCCGCACGGTCTCGGCATCGATAGCGGCCTCCCGGTCGTCCGCCTCGACGACCCGCCCCTCCGCCTTGGACACCACCTTGGAGGTAACCAGCAACACATCCCCGTCAACCAGCCCGGGCTCGGCCTCGGCGATCAACTTCCCGAGATCATCACCCCGCTGAACCTCAGGCAACCCACCCACGGCCCAGACCCGAAATCCCCCCGCACCACTGCTCGCGCCCGCGCCCCTCACAGGTTCCGAGCCGCTTCCCGAGCCGCCACCGTCCCCACCGTCCGAGCCGCTTCCCGAGCCGCCACCGGCCACACCATCCGCGCCGCCTCCCGAGCCGCCGCCGGCCACACCATCCGTGCCGCTCCCTGAGCCCTCGCCGCCCACCGGGCGCGTACTGCCCGTGGCACCCGCGCCGGGTCCCGAGCCCGCGCCGGCCACAGCGCCCGCGCCCACGGCACTCCGCGAATCCGCACCCCGCGCAGGTTCCGCCCCGCTGCCCGCACCGTCCGCCCCGCTCACGCCCCCCGCACCTCCTCCGCCAGTGCCAGCGCCTCCCGGGCCATCTCCGCCGTCGTGTCCAGGTCGGTCATCATCAACGGCACCGCCCGGCACCGGATCCCGGCCGACTCGACCCGGTCCACCGCGTCCGCGTCCACCGTGTCGACGAGCCAGCCGTCGAGCAGTCCCGAGCCGTAGTGCTCGGCGACCGCCGCGGCCGTGGACTCCACGCCGACCGCCGCGAGGACCTTGTCGGCCATGCCGCGCACGGGCGCGTTGCCGACGATGGGGGAGAGGCCGACCACCGGCACGCCCGCGTCGGCGATCGCCTCGCGGATGCCGGGCACGGCGAGGATCGTGCCGACGGAGACGATCGGGTTGGACGGCGGGAAGAGGATGACGTCCGCGTCGGCGATCGCCTCCAGGACACCCGGCGCCGGCTTCGACAGTTCGGCGCCGACGGCCACGACCGCCTCGGCCGGGACGGAGGCCCGCAGCCGCACCCAGTACTCCTGGAAGTGCACGGCCTTGCGCTCGCCGTCGACCTCCACGGCCACATGCGTCTCGACCCGGTCGTCGGTCATCGGGATCAGCCGTACGCCCGGTTGCCACCGGTCGCACAGCGCCTCCGTCACGGCGCTCAGCGCGAAGCCGGCCCCGAGCATCTGGGTCCGCACGATGTGCGTGGCGAAGTCCCGGTCGCCGAGCCCGAACCACTCGGGCCCCACGCCGTACGCCGCGAGCTCCTCCTTGAGATGGAAGGTCTCGTCGGCCCGCCCCCAGCCCTGCTCCTCGTTGATACCGCCACCGAGCGTGTACATCACCGTGTCGAGGTCCGGGCAGACCTTCAGCCCGAAGAGGTGGATGTCGTCACCGGTGTTGCCGATGACGGTGATGTCCGCGTCCGGCACGGCCTGCTTCAGACCGCGCAGGAACCGGGCACCGCCGATGCCGCCTGCCAGAACCACAATGCGCATGGGCCAAGTCTTGCAGGCGGGTACGACAACGCGTCAGGCAGTCACTGCACGCGGCTCGGTCCGGGCCTCGCAGTGCGGGGAGGTGTGCATCGGCATCTCGGTCAGGCCCGGGTAGTAGACGTGCAGGCTCACCGCCGGCTCCAGCGCGTCGTTCACGACCTCGTGCACGTACCCCGGCGCGAACACCCGCTGCGCGCCCGCCGCCAACGCGCGCGTGGCCCGCTCGGTGCGCTCGGTCAGCGTGCCCTCCAGGACGGTCAGCACGCCGGAGGAGGGGCCGTGGTCGTGCGGCCCGCTGCCCTGACCGGGCACCCAGGACAGCAGCCACACCTCGTAACCGGGCCCGGTGCGCAGCCGGTGGTACCAGCGCGCGGTGGCGTCGTAGCGGACGAGGTGTTCCCACTGTGTGCGGTCGGCGGCGATGGAGCGGGCCATGCCGACGAACTCGGCCACGGTGGCCGGGTGCTCGCTCGGCGGCTGCAGCAGATGCGGGACTTCGAGGATGTCGCCGGCGATCTGGAGGTCGTTGTCGCTGTTCATTCGGTGCGCTGGTTCCTCAGTGAAAGAAGGTCAGAGGGAACGGAGAACGAATCGTGGTCGACTCGGTTTCCAGCTGGAGCGGGGTTGGCTCAACAGCTGGAACAGCAACAGCTACAGCGAGCGCGGGCAGCACCGTGGGACCCGGCGGTGCGGGTCGAGGTGAGTGCCAAGTTCGCGAGCATGCCCACAAGGACATCGGTTCACACCTTCAGTGTCAACTCGACGCCCGGATCGTGGGACACGGTTCACCCCATCCGGTTCATGTCCGAGGCGAAAGGTTTGTCCATGCGCCCACCGGGACACATGGCGCACAACCGGGCGCACAAACCTGGTTGCGTTCCTGTGATCCGACTGTGATCCGGTTCGCCCCGAGGTGCGCGTGGAACGAGATCGGATCTCTGGGCGTCCTTCCCCGTACAGGCTCTGCGCGGGGCCGGAGGTCCTTCCGGGCCTCGTCTGCATGTCAAGGTTTATGCCGATTTGAACACTTTCCGCATGGCCTTGGTTCCGCAGAGTGAATAAGGGGCCCAATAGCAGATCTCGGCTTGACTCGCCCGGAGCAGCACACTTGTAATTTCACTCGTGTCGTTCAGCCGAAATCGGTAACGGCTACATCACGGGGACGCGAAAGACAGACGAGGGGCGCACATGACCGAGACGGTGCAGCAACTGCTGGTCGACGACGCGGACGAGGAACTCGGCTGGCAGGAGCGCGCACTGTGCGCCCAGACCGATCCCGAGTCCTTCTTCCCCGAGAAGGGCGGCTCGACCCGTGAGGCCAAGAAGGTCTGTCTCGCCTGTGAGGTCCGCTCCGAGTGCCTCGAATACGCCCTCGCCAATGACGAACGCTTCGGTATCTGGGGCGGTCTGTCCGAGCGCGAGCGCCGCCGGCTGAAGAAAGCCGCGGTCTGAGCGGACCGACAGTCGAGGCTTCCGGAGTCGAAGCTGCCGAGCCGTCCGTCCGAACGGCATCCGGGTACGTGTTCAACGGCCCGTCGCAGGTGGGTTATCCACAGGCGGCGGGCCGCAATCATGCCCAGCCGATAGTGTGGCTGCTCGTCCGAGACGCCTCGCCGCCACCAGCGGGCGCGGGAGTCCACCGCAGTCCATCGAACCGGGGCCCGTACCTCGATGTCCGTGCACAGCCATACGGCAGCCCAAGCAGACGCTGCCACTCCTGAGTTCCCGCGTCACGTGGTGACGGCGGTGATCGTCTCCCACGACGGCGCCCGCTGGCTGCCCGACGCGCTCGCCGGGCTGCTCGGCCAGGAACGCCCCGTTCAGAGCGTCATGGCGGCCGACACCGGCAGCGCGGACGCCTCCGCCCAGCTCGTCACCGACGCCCTGGGCGCCGACCACGTGCTGCACCTGGCCCGGCGCACCGGCTTCGGCCAGGCCGTCGAGGAGGCCAACCGGACGGCGCCCGTGCTGACCCCGGACGAGCTGACCTACCTGAAGCGGCCCAGCGGCTGGGACCCCGTCACGCGCTCGTGGCGCGACGACGCGTACGACATGCCCGAGCTTCCGTACGGCGAACCGATCCAGTGGCTGTGGCTGCTGCACGACGACAGCGCCCCGGAGCCCGACGCCCTGGCCCAGCTGCTGCGCGTCGTGGACACCGAACTGGAGCTGGGCCGCGACGACGTGGCGATTGTGGGCCCCAAGCTGCGCGGCTGGTACGACCGGCGCCAGCTCCTGGAGGTCGGCGTCAGCGTCGCCAACTCCGGCCGCCGCTGGACGGGCCTGGACCGCCGCGAACAGGACCAGGGCCAGCACGACCACGTACGGACCGTGCTGTCGGTGTCCACCGCGGGCATGCTGATCCGGCGCGACGTCTTCGAGCAGCTCGGCGGCTTCGACAAGCGGCTGCCGCTCATGCGCGACGACGTCGACCTGGGCTGGCGCGCCACGGCCGCGGGCCACCGCGTCCTCATCGCCCCCGAGGCGGTCGTACGCCACGCGGAGGCGTCCTCGCGCGAGCGCCGCACCGTCGACTGCGTGGGCCGCGCCGCCACCTCTCCGCACAAGGTCGACAAGGCGGGCGCCGCCTACACCCTCCTCGTCAACACCCGTACGGCAGCGCTGCCGTGGGTGCTGTTCCGTCTGGTGCTGGGCACCCTCCTGAGGACCGTCGCCTACCTGGTCGGCAAGGTCCCCGGGCAGGCCCTCGACGAGATCCGCGGCCTGCTGGGCACGCTCCTGCGGCCCGAGCGGATCATCGCGGGCCGCCGCAAGCGCGGCACCCCGCAGATCGACAAGGGCGAGCTGCGCGCGCTGTTCCCGCCGCCCGGCGCGACCGTGCGGGCCACGGTCGAGCAGGTCGCCGGCGACCTGTTCGGCAGCTCCGACCCCGAGGCGGTCTCCGGCGCGGGGCGGCACGGCGGCGCGGTCGAGTCCGGACCCGGCGGCGACGACGCCGACTTCCTGGAGATCGAGCAGTTCGCCCGCCTCAAGCGCATCGCCCGCAAGCCGGGCCCGATGCTCTTCCTGGTGCTGCTGTTCTTCTCGCTGGTCGCCTGCCGCGACCTGCTCGGCAGCGGCGCGCTCTCGGGCGGCGCCCTGCTGCCCGCCCCGGCCGACTCCAGCGAGCTGTGGTCGCGCTACCTCGACTCCTGGCACCCGGTCGGCGCCGGCGGCAGCCCGTCCGCGCCGCCCTACCTCGCCCTCGTCGCGATGCTCTCCTCCGCGCTGTTCGGCTCGACCGGCCTGGCGATCACCCTGCTGCTGGTCTGCTCGGTGCCGCTCGCGGGCTTCACCGCGTACTTCGCCTCCCGCCCGCTCGTCGAGTCCCGGCTGCTGCGCGCGTGGGCGGCCGTCGTCTACGCCTTCCTGCCCGCCGCCACCGGCGCGCTCGCCGGCGGCCGCCTGGGCACCGCCGTCCTGGCCGTCCTGCTGCCGCTGCTGGCCCGCGCGGGCATCGCCGCCAGCGGACTCACGCACGCGTCCGGCGCGCGTGGCAGCTGGCGCGCCACCTGGGCGTACGCCCTGCTGTTGACGATCACCACGGCGTTCACGCCGATCGTGTGGCCCCTCGCGCTGGTCCTCGGCGTCGCGGTCCTGGCCGTGCGCCGGGGCGACATCACCGCGTACGGCCTGCGCTTCCTGGCCCAGCTCGGCACACCGCTGCTAGTCCTGGCGCCCTGGTCGCTGTCGCTGCTCCCGTTCGGCTTCTTCCAGGAGGCCGGTCTGGAGTACGGCTCCTCGGCCGCCTCCGCCCTCGACCTGCTCGGCGCGAGCCCGGGTGGCCCGGGCACGGTCAGCGGGCTGATGCTCATCGGCATCGTCCTGGCCGCGCTGGCCGCCCTGCTGCGCTCCGAGCGGCAGTTCGGCATCTGGGCGGCCTGGCTGGTCGCCCTGGTGGGCCTCGTCTTCGCGGTCCTGTCCAACAGCTCCACCTGGGCCGGCCCCGCCACTCTCGTCTACGGCATCGCCCTGCTGGCCGCCGCGGTCCTCGGCGCCGACGGCGCACGCGCGCGTGTCGCCGAGCAGAGCTTCGGCTGGCGCCAGCCGGTGGCCGTGCTGATCGCCTTCGCCTCGCTGGCGGGCCCGCTGCTGGTCGCCGGCGGCTGGATGATCGGCGGCGCCGACGGACCGGTCGAGCGGCGCGATCCGGTGCAGGTGCCCGCGTTCGTCGCCGAGGAGAGCGGCACGCGCGACCAGGCCCGCACGCTGGTGCTCGACAGCGACTCCGCCGCGCGCGTGGGCTACACCCTCGTACGCGGCTCCGGCGCCCGCCTCGGTGACGCCGAACTCGCCGCCGCCGACGGCGAGAACAGCCAGCTCGACAAGGTCGTCGCCAACCTGGTCGCCGGTTCCGGCGCCGATCAGGCCGACCAGCTCGGCAAGTTCGCGGTGCGCTACGTCCTCATCCACAAGGGCGCGCCCCGCGAGGTCACGCGCGTGCTGGACGCCACCCCCGGTCTGAGCAGGCTCAGCCAGCAGGACGGCGGCGCCCTGTGGCGGGTCGACCAGGAGGTCGCGCGCGCCACGATCGTGTCCGCCGACGGCACCGGCACCCCGCAGCCCGTCGCCGCGGGCCCCGTCGACATCCGCACCACGGTCCCGGCCGGCGCCGACGGCCGCGTCCTGCGCCTCGCCGACACCGCGTCCGAGGACTGGACGGCCACCCTGGACGGCAAGCCGCTCACCCGCACCACGGTCGACGGCTGGGCCCAGGGCTTCCAACTGCCCGCCTCCGGCGGCACGTTGGCCGTCACCTACGACGACCCGATCACGCACACCGCGTGGTTGTGGGCCCAGGGCTTCCTCGCGCTGGTCCTCGTCGTGCTCGCCCTGCCCGGGCGGCGCCGGGTCGTCGACGACGACCTGCCGGACGAGCCGGCCGCCATCCCCGCCCAGCCCGTCGCGGGCGAGGGCCGCCGCGCCCGTCGCCTGCGCGCCCAGGCCGAGTCCGAAGAGCCGGACCAGAGCGAGGAGTTCCCGGTCCAGCCCGACCAGGACATCCCGGTCGCGGTCCCGCAGCAGTCCTACGACGAGTGGGCCCCGGCGCAGTACACGAACGCGGAGTACGGCACCTACGACGAGCAGTACCAGGACGCCCAGCAGTACCCGGCGGGCGCGTACGACCAGACGTACCAGGCCGATCCCTACCAGGGCGGCCAGTACGACCCGTACGCGTACGGCGGGCAGGGCGGCTACGACCAGGGCTACGACCCCTCGTACCCACAGCAGGGCTACGACCCCGCGTACGACCCGCAGCAGCAGCAACAGCACCCGCACCCGAACGAGCGCCCCGACGGGAGCCAGCAGTGAACCGCACCACCCTGTCCCTGATCGCCGGCACGGCGGCGCTCGCCGCGGTCACCGGATTCGCCTCGCTCAAGTCACCGAGCGACTCCGGTCGGGACACCGCCGAGGCGGCCGCCGTGCTGCCCGTGGAGCGCACCAGCCTGCTGTGCCCGCAGCCCAGCACCTCCGACCTCGCCGACACCTCGTACACGTCCTTCACGCCCGTCACGAAGGGCACGGCGGCCACCGGCAAGGCCGAACTGGCCGCAGCCGACGAGCAGTCGGACGACGGAAGCGCCGGCTCGGGCAAGAAGACCGGCAAGAAGAAGGCCGCCAAGCCGGTCCTCACCCCCAAGGACCCCGGTACGCCGGTCACCGGCGACACCTCGGGCGGCGAGACCCCCGCGCTGGTGGGCACGGCCGAGGGCAAGTTCGCGCCCGGGTGGGCCGTTCAGGAGACCACCGAGGTCGCCGCGGGCTCGGGACGCGGCCTCCTGGGCGTCAACTGCACCGCGCCGGACACGGAGTTCTGGTTCACCGGCGCCAGCACGTCCGCCGACCGCACGGACTACGTCCACCTCACCAACCCCGACGACTCGGCGGCCGTCGTCGACATCGAGCTCTACGGCAAGGACGGCGCCCTGGACTCCACGGTGGGGGAGGGCATCACGATCGCGCCGCACTCCAGCGACCCGATCCTGCTGTCCACGCTCACCGACGAGAAGCAGACCGACCTCTCCGTGCACGTGAACGTGCGCAGCGGGCGCGTGGGCGCCGTCATGCAGGCCCTGGACGAGAAGATCGGGGGCGACTGGCTGGCCGCGACCACGGACCCGGCCGGCAGCCTGGTGCTGCCCGGCATCCCGAAGGACGCCACGGCCGTACGCCTGATCGCCTTCACGCCCGGTGACGCGGACGCCGACCTCAAGGTGCGCCTCGCCTCCCCGTCCGGGCTGATCACGCCCGCGGGCAACGAGACGCTGCACGTGAAGGCGGGCATGACGACCGCCACCGATCTGGGCGACGTCACGCGCGGCGAGGCGGGCTCCCTGGTGCTCACGCCCACCGACCAGTCCGTCCCGGTCATCGCCGCCCTCCAGGTCGTACGCGGAAAGGGTGCCAAGCAGGAGTCGGCGTTCATCCCGGCCGCGGGACCGGTCGGCACGCGCGCGACGTCGGCCGACAACAGCGCCAAGGGCTCCACGCTGTCCCTCACCGCCCCGACCGCGACCGCCCAGGTCAAGGTCACCGCGTCGGCGGGCAGCGGCGGCGGTACGGCGGTCTCCAAGACGTTCACGATCAAGGCCGGCACCACCGAGAACGTCGAGGCCCCGACCCCGGCCGGTCTGAAGGGCACGTACGCCCTGACGGTCGAGACGCTGTCCGGCGGCCCGGTCTACGGCGCCCGCACGCTGGCCGCCACGGAGGACGGCGTGCCGGGCTTCACGATCCAGACCCTCCCGGACGACCGGGGGACGGTGGCGGTACCGGAGGCGGACCAGGATCTGTCGGTGCTGCAGAAGTAGGACGGCACGCGCGCGTAGGCGGCGGGGCTCAGTCCTCGCCGTAGCGCGGGTCCACCGTCTCCGGGGTCAGCCCCAGGAGTTCGGCGACCTGCTCGACGACGACCTCGTGCACCAGGGCGGCGCGTTCGTCGCGCCCCTTGGTACGGATCTCCACCGGGCGCCGGTAGACGACCACGCGGGCCGGGCGTCCCTCGCGCGAGGGAATCGTGCCCCCCAGGGGGACGGCCTCGTCGTTCCACGCCTGACCCGGGCCGTCCAGTCGCGGCACCTCCAGGACGAGGAAATCGATGTCGGCGAGCTGCGGCCAGCGTCGCTCCAGGCGCTCCACGGAGTCCTGCACCAGATCCGCGAAGGCCTCGGCGCGGCTCGCGGCGAGCGGCACCTGGGGCGGCGCGATCGGGCCGCGCATGCCCCGGCCGTGGCGATCACGACGGCGGGGCCCGGGGGCGGCGGCACGGGGCGGTACAGGGTTGTCCATCACTGGTGAAGCGTAGTCCCCGACGGGACCGCGTGCCCGACCCCACGCGCCGTCACGGACACCGTCGGGCCCCCTCGGAGGGCATGTCGCCGGATGACCATTCCAGCCAAGGTTGGGCTCGATTCCGTATCTCTCCGAGACCGCCGACGACGAGGCAAATGACTGTGTTTGTACGGGTAGTTGATCGGTTCTGGAGGTGGGTGCGGACCTGTGAACGGCCGTTCGTGCAGGTCAACACCGTGTGGCGGGAGGGGTGTGTGGGGTGATTCACACCACGACACGGTGGAGTGACCTGAGGGAGAGTCGTCGCGGCCCGCTCAAGAGTGCGGTACCGTCCAACGTCGTGAGCCCTGTACGTCGCTGTTCGCGCACCGCTTGCGGCCGCCCCGCCGTCGCGACGCTGACGTACGTCTACGCCGACTCGACCGCGGTCCTCGGCCCGCTCGCCACCTACGCCGAACCCCACTGCTACGACCTGTGCGCCGAGCACTCCGAGCGCCTCACCGCGCCGCGTGGCTGGGAGGTCGTCCGGCTTCTCGACAGTTCCGCTCCGGCCCGTCCGAGCGGCGACGACCTGGAAGCGCTTGCCAACGCCGTGCGCGAGGCGGCCCGTCCGCAGGAGCGCGCGGCCGGCGCCGGCGGCGGAAGCCGCGGGGCGGACCCGATGGAGGTCGCGCGCCGCGGCCACCTGCGCGTACTGCGGTCGCCGGACAACTGACCGTTCCGGTCCGCCGATCGACTCTCTTACTGACGACCCCGTTCGTGTGCGTTCCGTGCACGTTCCGGCCATCGGTGCACGCCCATTGACGCGCGCTTGTCGCGGACACGACCATTCCGTAGGCCGAAACGAGAAATCGCTTTCCGCATGCCGGAATCGCGTGCGGAGCCGTCATCGGATCGCATCGGGGAGGCGCCCGTGTACGTCCAGGAACTGGAACCCGTCGCCGGCTCACTGGGCCTGTCCGCCCTCGTCGCCGCACTGCCCCTGGTGATCGTCCTGATCCTGCTCGGCGGCGTCCGCCTGAAAGCCCATCTCGCGGGCCTCATCGGCCTTCTGGCGGCCGTTCTGGTCGCCTGGCTCGCCTACCGCATGCCACTGGGCCAGACGCTCTCCAGCGCCGCCCAGGGAGCCGTCTTCGGGCTCTTCCCCATCTTGTGGATCGTCGTCAACGCCCTGTGGGTGTACCGGATGACCGTCCGCACCCACCACTTCGACATCCTGCGCCGCTCCTTCGGACGGCTCTCCGACGACCCGCGCATCCAGGCACTCGTCGTCGCCTTCTGCTTCGGCGCGCTCCTTGAGGCCCTCGCCGGCTTCGGGGCGCCGGTCGCGATCTGCTCGGTCATGCTCGTCGCCCTCGGCTTCGACCCGGTCCGGGCGGCCGTGGTGTCCCTGGTGGCCAACACCGCGCCCGTCGCCTTCGGCGCGATGGGCACGCCGGTCGTGACTCTCGCGCAGGTGACGGGACTTCCGCTGGACACGGTGGCCTCCGTCGTGGGCCGCCAGACGCCTCTGCTGGCCCTGGTGGTGCCGCTCGTGCTGGTCGGTCTGGTGGACGGGCGGCGCGGCCTGCGCGAGACCTGGATCCCCGCGCTGGCCTGCGGAGTCGCCTTCGCCATCGCCCAGTTCGCCGTCTCCAACTACGTCTCCGCGCAACTCGCCGACATCGCCGCCGCCTTGGCGGGCGCGGGTGCCCTGGTCGCCGTACCGCACGCGCGTGTGCCCGCCACCGAGTCCGTACGCGCGTCCGTGCTGACCGGCGCGCGCAGCGAGGAGTTGGACGAGGAGGACCCGCCGCGTGAAGTCCTGCGCGCGTACGCTCCGTACGCGTTGATCGTCGTGATCTTCTCGATCGCGCAGATCCCTGCCGTCAAGGACTGGCTGGCCCGGGCGACCCGCATGTACGACTGGCCGTTCCTGAACGTCGTCGGCGCGGACGGGAAGCCGGTCGGCGCGAACGTCTTCACCTGGCCGATCGTCTCCACGGGCGGCACCCTCGTGCTGCTCGCCGGGGTGTGCACGGCCGTCGTGCTCGGTGTGCACGCACGCGTGGCGGTCGAGGAATGGGCCGCCACAGTGCGCGAGTTGAGGTTCGCGATCCTGACCGTGACGTCCGTACTGGCGCTCGCCTACGTCATGAACCTCTCCGGACAGGCCGCCACCATCGGCCACTTCGTGGCGGCGGCCGGGGCCGGGCTGGCCTTCCTGTCACCCGTCCTGGGCTGGTTCGGCGTGGCCGTCTCCGGCTCGGACACCTCCGCCAACGCGCTGTTCGGAGGCCTGCAGGTGACCGCCGCCCGCGAATCGGGCCTGTCGCCCGCGCTGTTGGCCGCCGCCAACAGTTCGGGCGGTGTCCTCGGCAAGATGATCTCCCCGCAGAACCTCACCATCGCGTGCGCGGCCGTCGGCCTCGCCGGCCGCGAGGGGGATCTGCTGCGCAAGGTGCTGCCGTGGAGCCTGGGCCTGCTGCTGGTGATGTGCCTGATCGTGATGGGCCAGAGCTCACCGGTCCTGGGCTGGATGCTGCCGTGACCGTCTCCGCATCCCGCTTCCTCGCCTCCCCACCCACCCCTGCCTGACCTGAGGTTACGTCTGGAAGTCGGCTCAGCGTCCACACGGCGCACTGTCAGTGAGGGCGGGTAGTTTGAGGCGACCGACAGGACTTTCAGAGGGGTTTGACCGTGGCTGCTGATCTGTCACAGATCGTGAAGGCGTACGACGTGCGCGGAGTGGTCCCGGACCAGTGGGACGAGCCGCTGGCCGAACTCTTCGGAGCCGCCTTCGTCCGGGTGACCGGCGCCGACGCGATCGTGACCGGCCACGACATGCGCCCCTCCTCGCCCGGCCTCTCGCGTGCCTTCGCGCGCGGGGCGGCCGCCCAGGGCGCCGACGTCACCGAGATCGGCCTGTGCTCCACGGACCAGCTGTACTACGCGTCGGGCGCGCTGAACCTGCCGGGCGCGATGTTCACGGCCTCGCACAACCCGGCGCAGTACAACGGCATCAAGATGTGCCGGGCGGGCGCGGCACCGGTGGGCCAGGACACGGGCCTGGTCGAGATCCGCGAACTGGCCGAGGCCTGGCTGGAGTCGGGCGCGCCGGAACCCACGGAGAAGTCGGGAACGATCACTCGACGAGAGACGTTGTCGGACTACGCGGCCCACCTCCGCTCCCTCGTCGACCTGACCTCGATCCGCCCCCTCAAGGTCGTCGTCGACGCGGGCAACGGCATGGGGGGCCACACGGTCCCGACGGTCTTCGAGGGCCTGCCCCTGACCCTCGTCCCGATGTACTTCGAGCTGGACGGCACCTTCCCCAACCACGAGGCGAACCCCCTGGACCCGGCGAACATCGTCGACCTCCAACTGCGGGTCCGCGAGGAGCAGGCCGACCTCGGCATCGCCTTCGACGGCGACGCCGACCGCTGCTTCGTCGTCGACGAGCGCGGCGAGCCGGTCTCCCCGTCGGCGATCACGGCCCTGGTCGCCGCGCGCGAACTCGCCCGCAACGGCGGCGAGGGCATCGTCATCCACAACCTGATCACGTCCTGGTCCGTCCCCGAGGTGGTCCGCGAGAACGGCGGCACACCGGTCCGCACCCGCGTCGGCCACTCCTTCATCAAGGCCGAGATGGCCCGCGCGGGCGCGATCTTCGGCGGCGAACACTCGGCCCACTACTACTTCAAGGACTTCTGGAACGCCGACACGGGCATGCTGGCCGCGCTCCACGTCCTCGCGGCCCTGGGCGGCCAGGAGGGCACCCTCTCCGCCCTGGTGGCCCAGTACGACCGTTACGTCGGTTCCGGCGAGATCAACTCCACGGTCGCCGACCAGCAGGACCGCCTGGCGGCGATCAAGTCCACGTACGAATCCCTGGACGGCATCACCGTCGACACCCTCGACGGTCTCACCATCACCTCCACCGACTGGTGGTTCAACGTCCGCCCCTCCAACACGGAACCGCTGCTGCGGCTCAACGCGGAGGCGAGGGACGAGGCGACGATGACGAAGGTCCGGGACGAGGTACTGGCGTTGATCAGGGGCTGAGGCGGAGGGGATGGGGGGAGGACAGGGTCCTTCGCCTTTAGGCGGCGGTCCGCATCTCTGTCGTCCAGCCGATCCTGCCTCCAAGGCCGAGGCTCGTGGATGCCGAGCCGTCCCTTTCAGCCGGTCCGGCGTTCGGGGCAAAGGCTCTGTGACCCCAACCCCCACCTCACGGGCCTGCGCCTCTCGGACGCCGGTCCGCATCTTTCAGCCCGTCCGGCGTTTGAGGACGAGGCCGTTCAGGCCGAAGCGGGGGTCTGGGGGCGCAGCCCCCAGCGGGGTCGAAGGGGCGGAGCCCCTGGGGATGGGACGGGTAGGGGCGGCGGGGGCGAGAAACCCCCGGCCCCACCCCCACGGCGGTACCCTGACCAGGCACATCCCCACACCACCCCGCACACGCAAACCCAACGCACGTGCACCCGCCCGAAGGGACACCCCATGCCGCTCGAAGCCGGCCTCCTGGAGATCCTCGCCTGCCCGGCCTGCCACTCCCCCCTCAAGGAGCAGGACACCGAGCTGATCTGCACAGGTCAGGACTGCGGCCTGGCCTACCCCGTCCGCGACGGCATCCCCGTCCTCTTGGTCGACGAGGCCCGCCGCCCCGCGTAACACCCCACGGCACGGCCCGCGTAACGACAGACCCGCGCACCAGGACCCGGCACGGCTATCGGAGGCTGCCGCACATGCTCGACGAGTCGCTGCTCGACACCCCCGAGGCACTCTCGGAGGCAGACCACCGCGGCCTCCTGCGCGGCGCCGCCGAAGCCGGCGCCCGCGTCCGCACCGCGGCCCGCCACGCGGTGGAGGCCGGCATCCCGGAACTCAAGCCCGACGGCCGCCCCCGCGCGGTCCTCATCGCGGGCCCCGGCGCCGCCGCGACCTGCGTCGCCGACCTCCTGGGCACCCTGGCAGGCGCCGGCAGCCCCGTCACCCGCCTCGCCCCCACCGGCGTCGCCCCGGCGGCCGGCGCCCTGCGCTGGGACCTCCCGGGCTGGGCCGGCTCGGTCGACCTGCTCCTGATCGCCACCCCGGACGGCACCGAACCCGGCCTGTCCCTGCTCGCGGACTCGGCCTATCGCCGCGGCTGCTCGGTCGTCGCCGTGGCCCCCGCCCGCACCCCGCTCAGCGAGGCGGTGGACGGCGCGCACGGCCTGTTCGTGCCGATGGCGACGGCCCCGTACGAGCAGGAGGGCCCGCTCACCGCGTCCGCCCCCGGAGTCCTGTGGGCGCTGCTCACCCCCCTCCTCGCGCTCCTCGACCGCACCGGGCTGCTGTCCGCCCCGCCGGAGGACCTGGAGAAGGTCGCCGACCGCCTCGACCACGTTGCCGAGCGCTGCGGACCGGCCATCGCGACCTACAGCAACCCCGCCAAGACGCTCGCGGCCGAACTCGCCGAGTCACTGCCCGTCGTATGGACCGAGGGCGTCTCGGCCGGACCCGCGGGTCGCCGTTTCGCCGCCGCCCTCGCCGAGCTGTCCGGCACACCCGCGGTGGTGGCCGAACTCCCCGAGGCGCTCATCGCGCACAGCGTCCTGCTCTCGGGTCGTCTCGCCGCCAGCGCGGATCCCGACGACTTCTTCCGCGACCGCGTCGAGGAGGCGCCCGCGCTGCACGCACGCGTGGTGCTGCTCCGCGACCGCCCGATCGGCGGCCTCAGCGCCGCCCCGGCCGCCCGTGACCTGGCCCTGGGCCATGACACCCCGATCAGCGAGCTGGAGCCGGAGGCGGGCGGCGAGTTGGAGACCCTCGCCGAACTGATCGCCATGACGGATTTCGCCGCCGTCTACCTGGCGCTCGCCTCGGGGGCCTGATCTGGACGCCTGCGCACCGAACAGCCGTGGACGCACGCGCGCGTGACTGTTCCGTCGCAGGTGTCCCGCCCGTAGGCACCCACCCGCATCAAGCGCACCGCACGTACCGAGACCCGGCAGAGAGAACCGCATGGACCGCCTCGACAACACCGTCCGCCCCTACGCCTGGGGTTCCACCACCGCCATCCCCGGCCTGCTCGGCGTCGAGCCGAGCGGTGAACCCCAGGCGGAGATGTGGATGGGCGCCCACCCGGGAGCACCCTCGCGCACCGGACGCGGCACGCTCGTCGAGGTGATCGACGCCGACCCGGAGCGCGAACTCGGCCCGGCGGCCGTGGCCAAGTTCGGCCCCCGCCTGCCCTTCCTCCTCAAGATCCTCGCCGCCGGCGCCCCCCTCTCCCTCCAGGTGCACCCCAACCTCCAACAGGCGAAGGAGGGTTACGAGGACGAGGAGCGCCGCGGCATCCCGATCGACGCCCCGTTCCGGAACTACAAGGACGCCAACCACAAGCCCGAACTGATCTGCGCGCTCACCGAGTTCGACGGCCTGTGCGGCTTTCGCGACCCGCTCCAGGCGGCCGACCTCCTCGACGGCCTCGGTGTCGACTCCCTCAAGGCGTACGTCGATCTCCTGCACGCCCACCCCGAGGAAGCCGCCCTGCGCGAGGTCCTCACGGCGATCCTCACCGCCGACCCCGAACAGATGCGCCATACGGTCGCCGAGGCCGCGGCCGCCTGCACGCGCCTGGGCGGCGCGTACACGGCCTACGCCGACATCGCCCACCACTACCCGGGCGACCCGGGCGTCATCGCGGCGATGCTCCTCAACCACGTCCGCCTCCAGCCCGGCGAAGCCCTCTTCCTCGGCGCCGGCATCCCGCACGCGTACCTCACCGGCCTGGGCGTCGAGATCATGGCCAACTCCGACAACGTCCTGCGCTGCGGCCTCACCCCCAAGCACGTCGACGTGCCCGAACTCCTGCGCATCGTCCGCTTCGAGGCCGGCGACGCGGGCGTACTGCGCCCCGAGGCGTCCCTGGACGGCGAGGAGGTCTACGAGACGCCGATCGACGAGTTCCGGCTGTCGAGGTACGTCCTGCCCGAGGGCGGCACCGCGCCCGACCTCACCCGCGAGGCCCCGCAGATCCTGCTCTGCACGGCGGGCTCGGTGCGCGCGGGCGACCAGCAGCTGACCCCCGGTCAGTCCGTCTTCGTGCCGGCCGCCGAGAAGGTCGAGGTGTCCGGGGCAGGCACGATCTTCCGCGCCACTGTGATCGTATGACCGGGGCTGTGGATACCTGACGCGCCGTTCGTGGACGGGGCTGCAAGAATGGCCCACCGGCAAAGGCCGGGCAAAGCGACGGCAGCGGCGACTGCGGGGATCGCGGAGCCCGGCCGACGTAGACGCACGAAGGCGAAGGGACAACGCGGACACATGAGCGCGTCAGGCGGCACCAGGGCGATCGTGGCAGCACTCGGAGCCAACCTCGCGATCGCGGCATCCAAGTTCGTCGCGTTCGCGTTCAGCGGCTCGTCGTCGATGCTCGCCGAGGGCGTCCACTCGCTCGCCGACTCCGGCAACCAGGCACTGCTCCTGATCGGCGGCAAGAAGGCCCAGCGCGAAGCCACCCCGCAACACCCCTTCGGCTACGGCCGCGAGCGGTACATCTACGCCTTCCTCGTGTCGATCGTCCTCTTCTCGGTCGGCGGCATGTTCGCCCTGTACGAGGGCTACGAGAAGATCAAGCACCCGCATGAGATCGAGCACTGGTACTGGCCGGTGGGCGTCCTGGCGTTCGCGATCATCGCCGAGAGCTTCTCCTTCCGCACGGCCATCAAGGAGTCCAACGAACTGCGCGGCACGCATTCCTGGTCGCAGTTCATCCGCCGCGCCAAGGCGCCCGAGCTGCCGGTCGTCCTCCTGGAGGACTTCGGCGCGCTGATCGGCCTGGTCCTCGCCCTGGGCGGCGTCGGTCTCGCGCTGCTCACCGACGACGGCGTCTGGGACGGCGTCGGCACGCTCTGCATCGGCATCCTGCTCATCCTGATCGCGCTCGTCCTCGCCGCCGAGACCAAGTCACTCCTGCTGGGCGAGGCCGCGGGCATCGAGGACGTCAAGAAGATCGAGGCCGCGGTCGTCGACGGCGACACGGTCACCGGCATCATCCACATGCGCACGCTCCACCTCGGCCCCGAGGAACTCCTGGTCGCCGCCAAGATCGCCGTCGACCACGACGACACGGCCGGCCAGGTCGCCACCGCCATCAACGCCGCCGAGGCCCGCATCCGCGAAGCCGTCCCGATCGCCCGCGTCATCTACCTCGAACCGGACATCTACAGCGAGACCGAGGCCGCCAAGGGCCCGGACCGCGAGGCGACCCCAGGTGGCCCGGCCCAGCACCCGGCGCCCGAGCACTGAGAGATACGTGTCTGGTCGTCGCCACCGGCATCCCGTCGCCGCCCCCTGGCGCACACCGTGATCGGCTCGATCTGTTCGTAGGTGGACTGGGGACGGCCGGGTCGGCCGGTGTAGCTTGGAAACAGAGCCAGACGTCGCTGCTGATGGCGGTCGGGCGGTCCCACCGCGGACCGACCGAGGGAGAGAGGGCCTCCGACGAACTGCGCTGCGCGTACGCGGGCATGCCTGTGTCCTCCTTCGGGGCACCCCTGTGTCCGCCGCCGCGCAGATCAGCCGTAGCCCCAACCCCGAGGAGCAGCTCCTAATGACCACTGTCGACAACCGACAGGACTTCAAGGTCGCCGATCTCTCCCTGGCCGAGTTCGGCCGCAAGGAGATCACCCTCGCCGAGCACGAGATGCCCGGCCTGATGTCGATCCGCCGCGAGTTCGCCGAGGCGCAGCCGCTGGCCGGCGCCCGCATCATGGGCTCGCTGCACATGACCGTGCAGACCGCCGTCCTCATCGAGACCCTGGTCGCCCTCGGCGCCGAGGTCCGCTGGGTGTCCTGCAACATCTTCTCCACCCAGGACCACGCGGCCGCCGCCGTCGCCGTCGGCCCGAACGGCACGCCCGAGAACCCCCAGGGCATCCCGGTCTTCGCCTGGAAGGGCGAGACCCTGGAGGAGTACTGGTGGTGCACGGAGCAGGCGCTGACCTGGCCGAACACCCCCACCGGCGGCCCGAACATGATCCTGGACGACGGCGGCGACGCCACCATGCTCGTCCACAAGGGCGTCGAGTACGAGAAGGCCGGCAAGGTCCCCTCCCTCGACACCGCCGAGTCCGATGAGCACCGCGTCGTCCTCCAGGTCCTGCAGCGCACCATCAGCGAGGGCTCGCAGAAGTGGACCCAGCTCGCCTCGGAGATCCGCGGCGTGACCGAGGAGACCACGACCGGCGTGCACCGTCTCTACGAGATGCACCGCGACGGCACCCTCCTGTTCCCGGCGATCAACGTGAACGACGCCGTCACCAAGTCGAAGTTCGACAACAAGTACGGCTGCCGCCACTCCCTGATCGACGGCATCAACCGCGCCACCGACGTCCTCATCGGCGGCAAGACCGCGGTCGTCTGCGGCTACGGCGACGTCGGCAAGGGCTGTGCGGAGTCCCTGCGCGGCCAGGGCGCCCGCGTGATCATCACCGAGATCGACCCGATCTGCGCGCTGCAGGCGGCGATGGACGGCTACCAGGTCACGACGCTGGACGAGGTCATCGACAAGGCCGACATCTTCGTCACCACGACCGGCAACAAGGACATCATCATGGCCGCGGACATGGCCAAGATGAAGCACCAGGCCATCGTCGGCAACATCGGCCACTTCGACAACGAGATCGACATGGCCGGCCTCGCGCAGATCCCGGGCATCGTCAAGGACGAGGTCAAGCCGCAGGTCCACACCTGGACGTTCCCCGACGGCAAGGTCCTCATCGTGCTGTCCGAGGGCCGCCTGCTGAACCTGGGCAACGCCACCGGCCACCCCTCGTTCGTGATGTCCAACTCCTTCGCGGACCAGACCCTGGCCCAGATCGAGCTGTACACCAAGCCCGAGGAGTACCCGACCGACGTCTACGTGCTGCCCAAGCACCTCGACGAGAAGGTCGCCCGCCTCCACCTGGACGCGCTCGGCGTGAAGCTGACCACGCTCCGCCCCGAGCAGGCCGCGTACATCGGCGTCGAGGTCGAGGGCCCGTACAAGTCGGACCACTACCGCTACTGACGCCGCCGCACGACTCGGCGCACGCCCTGATGAGTTGAGCGCGTCGGTGCGCTGACACGCTCACCTCACCAGCAGCAGGTCCTCCGAGGCAGGCCCCCGCACCCCCGTGTCGGGGGCCTGCCCCTTTGGCCCTGCGGCCCGGCGCCGGACCGGCCCGTCAAGATCCAGGACCCACATGCCCCGCGGCCGTTATTCGCTCCACGATCCGCACGATCACACCCCCCTCGCCGAAGAACACTTCCACTGCGCCCCCGGCCCCTCGGGCTGGCGCTACGTCTCCCAGGTGACCTCCCCCTCGGGCGACCACAGCGGCTCCGTCGACCTCACCCTCGACGAACTGGGCCGCCCCATCCGTCTCGAACTCCATGCCGCGGGTTGGCAGGTGCGCGGGGCCGCCCTCGACGGAGTCACCTGGGTCCGCACGGACCCCACCGGAGCCGAGGCCGCCGAAGGCAACGTCCCCGCACACGCCTTCGCCGCCACATCCCCCGCATTCCTCATCGCCACCGCCCGTCTCCTGCGCCTCACCCCTTCCGCCTCCGCGACCCGCGTACGCCTCGTCACCTTCACCGACCCCGTCCTCGCCCCGCGCACCGTGGACCAGTCCTGGGCCTTGCTGAAAAGCGAAGCACACGCCACTGACAACGGCCCTCTGCCCGTGGACGAATACCAGGTCACAGCCCTGGACACGGGCGAGCAGCACACCGTGCACATCGCCGGGGACGTGGTCCTCGTGGCGCCCGGGATCGAGCTGGAGGACCTTGAGTCACCACCGTCCGTGTTCGCGTGAGGCGGGGCGAGGCGGTGCAGGGAGAGGCTAAGCCGGGGGTGCGAAACCCGTGCTTCCGGAGGGGCCGGTGGGCTCGGCGGATTCGTTGGTCCGGGTTGCTGGGGTTGCTGGGGTTGCTGGGGTTGCTGGGGTTGCTGGGGTTGCTGGGGTTCCTGGGGTTGCTGGGGTTGCTGGGGTTGCTGGGGTTGCTGGGGTTGCTGGGGCGCTCGGGTAGGCGGGGAAGGCTGGAGGCGACGCTCCGACGGCCCCGGCTACCGGTGCTCCGGCCGCAGGCGGGCCGGCCACGGCAGGGCCGCGCAGTGCCGATCCGCTCGCGAAGGACCGTCGTACCTCCCGGGCCTGCCGTTCCTGAACGACGGCTGCCAGATACGCGGCCGGCGGAACACCCTGCGGAGCCGGAGCTCCCGTACGAGCCGCGAGGTCGGCGGCGAGCCGCTCCGCCATGGTCCAGCCGACCTGCGGGTCGAGTTGCTGCATGCGCGTCAGGTACTGGCGGATGGCGAGCCACAGTCCATCAGGGACCGCGGACAGATCCAGTTCCGTGAACCGACCCGCCAGCCAGGGCGGCGGTGGAGGCAGGAAGCCGGAACGAGCGAGCGGCACCCTTTCCCGTACGACAAGAGTCCCGGCGAAGACGTCGCCGAG
This sequence comes from Streptomyces sp. NPDC092369, assembly GCF_044755245.1. NCBI lineage: Bacteria > Bacillati > Actinomycetota > Actinomycetes > Kitasatosporales > Streptomycetaceae > Streptomyces > Streptomyces sp. NPDC092369. The sequence goes on along the minus strand of NZ_JBIVQP010000006.1, from coordinate 1,977 downwards.
ACGTCGGCCGCGAGCGGAGACCAGGGACGAGATGACGGCGACGACCCCGAACGTCATCAGGATCTCGATCACCCCGATCCCACCGCGGACCAGCGCATGCCGGAACCGGATCGGCCCGCCGTCGTCCCGGACCACACGCAGTCCGCAGGCCAGCTTCCCGAGCGACCGTCCGTGGCTGAGCGTCTCGACCGCGATCGGCGCACCCACCAGAACCAGTACGAAGCTCGCGATCGTCACCGCGATCTGCGCGGCGTCGTCCAGCGAAGCGGTCGCGGCGACGAGAGCAATGGTCAGGGCGGTGTAGACGAACACGGCCGCGGTCAGATCGAGCAATACCGCAAGCGCCCTGCTGGGCAGCCTCGCAGGGCGCAGCTCCAACGCCACAGCCTCGCCCGTCACCAGCTCACTCACGCCCGTCGTCCTTCCCTGGCCTGCCCCGTGAACGGCCAGTCTGCCAAGCTGAGGGCACATTGCGCCGCAGTAAGACAAGCTGACCTCAACGACGAGCCGCCGACGACAGCCGAGGAGCAGGCACAACGATGGACCTCGACGTCTTCGTCACCGCCCACCGAGCCGAGTGGGACCGCCTCGAAGCCCTCCTCGGACGTCAGCGCCGCCTCACCGGCGCCGAGGCGGACGAACTCGTCACCCTCTATCAGCGCACGGCGACCCATCTCTCCCTGATCCAGTCCAGCGCCCCAGACCCGCAACTGACCGGACGTCTCAGCCAACTGGTGGCACGCGCGCGTAGTGCCGTGACAGGCACCCGGCGAGCCTCTTGGCGAGACGTCACACGCTTCCTCACGTACGGATTCCCCGCGGCGGTCTACAGATCGCGGTACTGGTGGGTCCCCACCGCACTCCTGTCCACGCTTGTGGGCGCGCTCCTGGGTTGGTGGATAGCCACACACCCCGAGGTGCAGGCCAGCATCGCGGCCCCCAACGAACTGCGCGAGCTCACTCGCCCCGGGGGCGAGTACGAGACGTACTACTCCAGCCACCCGGCAGCCTCTTTCGCCGCTCAGGTCTGGACGAACAACGCCTGGGCCGCCGCTCAGTGCCTGATCCTGGGTGTCTTCCTCGGCCTGCCCGTCCTCTGGATCCTGTTCCAGAACATGCTCAACCTGGGTGTCGGCTTCGGCCTCATGTCGTCGGCCGGCCGGCTCGACACCTTCCTCGGCCTCGTCCTCCCGCACGGACTCCTGGAGCTGACGGCCGTCTTCGTGGCGGCGGGCACAGGACTCCGACTCGGCTGGACCGTGATCGACCCCGGCCCACGCTCCCGACGCACAGCTCTCGCCGAGGAGGGCCGCGCCGCCGTGGGCATGGCGATCGGCCTCGCGCTGGTCCTCTTCGTCTCCGGCGCCATCGAAGGCTTCGTCACCCCGTCCGGCCTGCCCACCTGGGCCCGGATCGCCATCGGAGTGGGCGCCGAATCGGCCTTCCTGGCCTACGTGTTCATCCTGGGCGGCCGAGCGGCTCGCACCGGCGAGACGGGCGACGTGGAGGAGGCGGAACGCAGCGCCACGGTCCCCACGGCTGCCTGATGTGCAGACACGTCTGTTGAGCTGTTAGTCTCTCCTTCGCCCCACAGGAGCCGTTGACGCGGAGCCGGTGGGGAGGTAGATTCGAACAGTTGCCTAGAACTGGATCTGATCCGGTCGGCAGTGGTGAGTGTCTGTCTACTTCTTCAGAACGGCGATAGAACGTCGATTACGAAGAAGTTCTCCCGATAAATCGGAAACGAGTGGCCGGTCAGTCCGGCTCGGAACTTCTGATAAAGTCGGAGTCGCAGGAAAGGGAAACGCGGAAGCGGAAACCTGGAAAGCACCGAGGAAATCGGATCGGAAAATGATCTGATAGAGTCGGAAACGCAAGACCAAAGGGAAGCGCCCGGAGGAAAGCCCGAGAGGGTGAGTACAAAGGAAGCGGCCGTTCCTTGAGAACTCAACAGCGTGCCAAAAGTCAACGCCAGAT
>NZ_JBIVQP010000005.1:547477-792960 GCF_044755245.1 Streptomyces sp. NPDC092369 | reverse complement strand
CGTGATGACTGGAGACGGGGTATCAACATATCTGGCGTTGACTTTTGGCACGCTGTTGAGTTCTCAAGGAACGGCCGCTTCCTTTGTACTCACCCTCTCGGGCTTTCCTCCGGGCGCTTCCCTTCGGTCTTGCGTTTCCGACTCTATCAGACCCTTTCGGCGTCCGATTCCCCGTCAGAAGGGGTTGTCTTTCCGGCTGTTGGGCCGTTCCGACGAGTGAGACTTTAGCGGACTCCCGCCCCCGACGCTAATCGGGTGCTGCGCCCTTTCGAACGCGGATTCCTCATTTCGCGAATACGCACGCCAATAACACGACAACAGTCAGACCGACTGTTAGTCGACTAGTGGTTGGTACTGCGGAATGGCTGTCCGGGGACCGACCGGAGTCGGCGCTCACGTCGAACAACTCGGAGAACACTACGTACCGGATCTGGGTGTGTCAACTTGCGGTCGTACGGGGGCCCCAAGGCGTACGGTGAGCCCATGCCTACGCGTACGTGCACCCAGCTCTGGTGGGCCGCCTGACGGCGGCCGTGCGCACGTATGCACTCAACGGCCGCCGCCTCGGCGGCCGTTCTCGTTTCTCCCTCCAGAGCTCCTGAGGGTCGGCCGCCGGGACGGCGGTCTCGATCAGGAGGTGGAGTGGAAATGACTCGGGTCTTCAGCGGGATCAAGCCGACCGGACACCTGACCCTGGGGAACTACCTGGGAGCCATGCGGCAGTGGGTCGATGTGGACCAGCACCGGTCCGACGCGCTGTTCTGCGTCGTCGATCTGCACGCGCTGACCGTGGACCACGATCCCGCGAGAGTCCGCAGGCTCAGTCGACAGGCGGCGACCTTGTTGCTGGCAGCGGGGCTCGATCCGCACCTGTGCACCGTGTTCGTACAGAGTCATGTGGACGAGCACGCGCGGCTGTCGTACGTGCTGGAGTGTGTGGCGACCGACGGTGAGATGCGTCGGATGATCCAGTACAAGGAGAAGGCCGCGCGGGAGCGTGAGCGCGGTGGGAGTGTGCGGTTGTCGCTTCTCACCTATCCCGTGCTGATGGCGGCGGACATCCTGGCGTACGGGGCCGACGAGGTGCCGGTGGGGGACGACCAGACGCAGCACGTGGAGCTGACGCGGGATCTGGCGTTGCGGTTCAACCAGCGGTACGGGCACACGTTCGTGGTGCCGAAGGCGACCACTCCGCAGATCGCTGCCCGGGTGATGAACCTCCAGGAGCCGGCTTCGAAGATGGGGAAGTCGGAGGACTCCGGGGCGGGGATCGTCTATCTGCTCGACGAGCCGGACGTGGTGCGCAAGAAGGTCATGCGGGCCGTGACCGACAGCGGGCAGGACGTCGTCTACGACCGGGAGGAGCAGCCGGGGATCGCCAATCTGCTGGAGATCCTCGCGGCTTGCACGGGTGGGAACCCCGAGGCCTTGAGCGGTGTATATGAGTCGTACGGGTCCTTGAAGAAGGACACCGCAGAGGCCGTGGTCGAGATCCTCAAGCCCGTACAGGACAGGCACAAGGAGTTGTGCGCGGATCCGGGCTATGTGGAAGGGGTGCTGCGGGATGGTGCGGAGAAGGCTCGGGCCATGGCGCGGCCGACGGTGGATACGGCTTACCGGGCGATCGGACTCCTGGAGCCCATGTCGGCGCCAGTGCTGAACGCGGCCCTGTGAGCGCGCGGGCCGGCTGACGGTTCGTGGGTGTGGCGCTGGGCGTGATCGCGTACGGCGTCGGCCCGGTGGGGGTCAGTCCTTCTTGCCGGAGGCCAGTTCGCGGCTGCGGTCGCGGGCGGCTTCGAGGGCGGCGATGAGGGCGGCTCGGACGCCGTGGTTCTCGAGTTCGCGGATGGCGTTGATGGTGGTGCCGGCGGGCGAGGTGACGTTCTCGCGGAGCTTGACCGGGTGTTCTCCGCTGTCGCGGAGCATGACGGCGGCGCCGATCGCGGACTGGACGATGAGGTCGTGGGCCTTGTCGCGGGGCAGGCCGAGCAGGATGCCGGCGTCCGTCATGGCTTCGACCAGGTAGAAGAAGTAGGCCGGGCCGGAGCCGGAGAGTGCGGTGCAGGCGTCCTGCTGGGACTCGGGGACGCGCAGGGTCTTGCCGACGGCGCCGAAGATCTCCTCGGCGTGCGCGAGGTGGGCCTCGGTGGCGTGACTGCCGGCGGAGATGACGGACATGGCCTCGTCGACGAGAGCGGGGGTGTTCGTCATGACGCGGACGACGGGGGTGCCCGTAGCGAGGCGCTCCTCGAAGAAGGAGGTGGGGATGCCCGCCGCGCCGCTGATGATCAGGCGGTCGGCGGGGACGTGCGGGGCGAGTTCGTCGAGGAGGTTGCCCATGTCCTGCGGCTTGACCGTGAGGATCAGGGTGTCGGCGGTCTTGGCGGCTTCCTGGTTGGTGACCGCGGTGACGCTGTGCCGGGCGCGCAGTTCCTCGGCGCGCTCCGGGCGACGTGCGGTGACCAGGAGGTCGGCCGGCGTCCAGCCGCCGCGGATCATTCCGCTGAGCAGGGCTTCGCCGATCTTGCCGGTGCCGAGGACTGCGACTTTCTGGGTCATGGGTTCATCCTCGCACCGGCGGTGGGCGGGGGAGGTGGCTGTCCGGCTGGCGGAACGCCGTCATGCCGTGCGGCGCCTGAGGGTCGCAGCGCCCAGGGCCAGGACCAGTACGGCGCAGCCGGCGACGACGAGTGCGTCGCGGACGAAGGTGGCGGTCATGTCGGTGTGTTTGAGGACTTCGTTCATGCCGTCGACGGCGTAGGACATGGGCAGGACGTCGGAGACGGCTTCCAGGGCGGGGTGCATGTTGGAGCGGGGAGTGAACAGGCCGCACAGGAGGAGTTGGGGGAAGATCACGGCCGGCATGAACTGGACGGCCTGGTACTCGGAGGACGCGAACGCCGAGACGAAGAGGCCGAGCGCGGTGCCGAGCAGGGCGTCGAGGAGCGCGACCAGGAGCAGCAGCCAGGGGCTGCCGGTGACGTCGAGACCGAGGAACCACACGGCGAGGCCAGTGGCCAGGGCGGACTGGACGATCGCGAGGGCACCGAAGGCGAGGGCGTAGCCGGCGATGAGGTCTGCCTTGCCCAGCGGCATGGAGAGGAGGCGTTCGAGGGTGCCGGAGGTGCGTTCGCGCAGGGTGGCGATCGAGGTGACCAGGAACATCGTGATCAGCGGGAAGATGCCGAGGAGCGAGGCGCCGATGCTGTCGAAGGTGCGCGGGCTGCCGTCGAAGACGTAGCGCAACAGGAACAGCATCACGCAGGGGATCAGGATCAGCAGCGCGATGGTGCGCGGGTCGTGGCGGAGCTGGCGCAGGACGCGGGTCGCGGTGGCGAGGGTGCGCGAGGCGTTGAAGACGCCGGTGGGGGCGGGCTTCGGGGCTGCCGTGCCGGTGGCGGCCGTGGTCGTCGTGCTCATCGGGTGTTCTCCTTCGCGCGGGACTTGTCACGGGAGCCGTTGCCGGAGCCGCCGTCGGAGTCCTGACCCGAGCCTTCGCGGGCGGCGGCGGTGGCCTTGTCGACCAGGTGGAGGAAGGCCGCTTCGACGGTCTCGGCGCCGGTTGCGGTGCGCAGGGCGTCGGGGGTGTCGTCGGCGAGGATCTCGCCGGCCCGCATGAGCAGGAGGCGGTGGCAGCGCTCGGCCTCGTCCATGACGTGCGAGGAGATGAGGAGGGTGGCGCCGCGGTCCGCGGCGATGGCGTGGAAGAGGGTCCACAGGTCGCGGCGCAGGACGGGGTCGAGGCCGACGGTGGGTTCGTCCAGGACGAGGAGTTCGGGGGTGCCGAGGAGGGCGACGGCGAGGGAGACGCGGCTGCGCTGGCCGCCGGAGAGGTTGCCGGCGAGGGAGTCGGCGTGGCTGGTGAGGTCGACGTCGGCGAGGACGCGTTCGACGTCGTGGTGGCGGTCGGCGGTGGTGCGGCCGGGGTCGAGGATCGCGGCGAAGTAGTCGAGGTTCTGACGGATGCTCAGGTCGTCGTAGACGGAGGGGGCTTGGGTGACGTAACCGATGCGGGTGCGCAGGGTGGGGTGGCCCGCCGGGCGGCCGAGGACGTCGAGGGTGCCGGTGACCTTGGCCTGGGTGCCGACGATCGAGCGCATGAGGGTCGACTTGCCGCAGCCGGAGGGGCCGAGCAGGCCGGTGATCTGGCCGCGCGGGACGGTGAAGTCGAGGCTGTGCAGGACGGTGCGGGGGCCGCGGACGACGGTGAGGTTCTCGGCGTGGACGGCGGGTTCACGTCCTGCGCCGGCTGTACCGGGTGGCTCGGCAACATAATTCATCATGTGATGAATAATGCTCTCGCGGGGCGGTGCCGTCAAGCGGACGCACGCGGGTGCAGGCGGGTATGTACGACAGCGCAGGCGCGCGGTGGCGTGATCGGAAGTAGGTGTTCCGGTATCCGCGCTTCCGCGTTCACAGGTCGGCAACACGAAGCGGGTGCGCGGCCAACTCCCTTTGCCGACAATGGATTTCAGTGCGAGGTCATATGCCACGCACGCAGGTTCGCCGTGCCCTCCCCCGGCTCGGCGCCCACGCATCTCCCGTTCGGCACGGGAGGTGCGGGAGGTGCTCGTGCTGGGGTGGTGACGGCGGGGTGATCGTCGGCGGGAATCTGTTCGAGGGGGTGTTGGTGGGGCTGGCGCCGGCGGTGGCGAAGACGGCGTGGGACGTCAGCCATGTGCACATCGAGATGGAGGATCGAGGGGACGCGGGGGTCGTCGTGCGGGTGCTCGGGCACGCCACGTTCCTGCGGCTGCCGACGTTGCTGGACGCGCTCGACGCGCTGCCGGTCGACCGGGAGGTGCGGCTCGAACTGGGCGGGCTGCGGCACCTGGACCGCGCCTGCGCGGCGGCCCTGGAGGGGTGGGCCGCCGCGCGGGGTCAGGAACCGCTGGCCACGAGCAGTTCGACGACGTAGATCTCCTCGACGACCCCGCCCGGGAAGACCGTGAGCAGTTGGTCGCGCTCCTCGGCGAGGAAGGCCTCCGTGCTCTCCTCGCCGGCCACCAGGAAGATCGAGTGGCTGCTGATGTTGGCGAGGTGGGTGTCGACGGGCACGTGCCGGCTCCAGCGCACGCGGCGGTGCGCGAAGTGGAGCCGGCCGGTGGGGTCGGCGAGCGCGGAGTGCATGCCGCTGCCGTTGCGGTCGACGACGCCGTCGACACTGAAGTGGCGCCGGATGCGTTCGGACTGCGCGTCGATCCAGGGGACGTCGAGGGCACTGGTGTTCCACCAAAGCGTCAGCGCCCCGCCCCGCCGCAGCACTCGCAGCGCCTCCGGGACCGAGCGGACGGGTTCGGTCCAGTGCCAGGCCTGTGCGTAGGTGATGAAGTCGGCACTGGCGTCGGCGAGGGGCAGTTGGTTGCCGTTGCCCCGCACGATGGGGATACCGGGGTTGGTGTGCCGGAACTGTGCCGCCATGCCCTCCCCGGGCTCCACCGCGACCACCTCGGCGCCCCGCCCGTGCAGCAGCGCGGTCGCGATCCCCGTCCCGGCCCCTACGTCCACCACGCGGGCGCCTTCGAGGGGGCGGCCGGCGAGCTCTTCGATCGCGTCGAAGAGGGCGGGCGGATAGGAGGGGCGGTTCGCGGCGTACTGGGCCGCGGCGGCGTTGAAGGAGTGGGCGCGGGTGGCGTGGAAGGAGGCGGTCATACGGCCATGGTGGACCTGTTGGGTAAAGAGGAGCGTGAGTTCTGCCGGGGGAAGGAGCAGCCGCGATCCCCCTGCTGTGCGGCAGTGGCCGCCGGACACAGTTGCTTCCGGCGGGCCCCCGCTACTTGCGGCGGCGCTTCTTCGACGGGTTGCCCGTGCGGCGGGTGGTGCGCTTCTCGTACTCCTTGCGGGCCGTCTCGTACTCCTCGCGGTGGAGTCTCTCGCCGGGGGCCTCGGCCAGGGAGCGGAAGAAGTACGCGGCGAGGGAGCCGACGAAGCCGATGGCCAGGAGGCCGCGGAGGGAGGCCTGGCGGTCGGGGTCGGGGCGCTTGCCGAAGGACTCCCAGGTGTGCCGGAAGGCGAGCGCGCTGCAGATGGCGAACATCGCGACGACCAGGACGGTGACGAAGGAGCCGGTGTCCGCGAGCTGGAGGCCCTCGTAGGCGAAGCGGAGGACGAGGCAGGAGGCGACCGCGGCGGCGAGAGAGCCGACGGCGGCGCCGACGCGGCGAAGGGTGTAGCCGTTGTCGTGGTCCACCCAGGTGGTGCCGAAGAGGCGGAGGGGTTCGGGGCGAGGTCCCGTGGGGGAGCCCGCCGTGTCCTGGGTGCCGTTTTCGTCGCTCACGGGACGATTATGGCGCCGAGGCGGGGCGGGCTCCCGGCCGGGATCAGCCGCAGCGGTCGGCGACGTAGCCGTCGCTGCCGGTCAGGACGTAGGCGTCGGAGACGTACTCGCCGTTGCTGATGTTGTCCCAGATGTTGCTCGTGCCGTACGGGCCCGTCACCCGCGTGCCCGGCGTCTGGCAGTAGATCGGCACCCTGGCGCCCTCGGCCAGGACCCGGACGATGCTGTAGCTCGTGCCGGGGCCGCTGCGGACGTTGAGGCGGACACCCGGCGCGACCGAGTAGTAGCGGACGGTCGCGGCGGCCGCCAGAGCCTGGGCGCCCTCGACGCTCCCGGCCTCCTCCGTGCGGTCAATGGACATGAAAAACCTCCCCCGTTGGACCCCATGACTGCCATGAGGCCCCATTGATTCCCCTAAAACACGCCATGAAACACATGTACACAACTCGCACATGCGCGCCAGCAAGCCGCCTCTGTCCCGAACGCCTCATCGACTAGGCTCCGAGCGTCGCGCGCGGACGAACAGCACGGGAGTGGTCCCCATGGCGCCACAGGGCAACACCGGAGCGGGCGCGGAAGCGGAACTTCCCGAGTACGCCGGTCACTACCGTCTGGAGTCATGCCTCGGCTCGGGCGGCATGGGGGTCGTGCACCTGGCCCGCAGCACCTCCGGGATGAAGCTCGCGGTGAAGGTCGTGCACGTCGACTTCGCCAAGGACCCCGAGTTCAGAGGCCGTTTCCGGCAGGAGGTGGCGGCCGCGCGGCGGGTGAGCGGCGCGTTCACCGCATCCGTCGTGGACGCCGACCCCGAGGCCGAACGGCCTTGGATGGCCACGCTGTTCATCCCCGGTCCGACCCTCGCCGAGCAGGTGAAGCGGAACGGCCCGATGCCCCCTGCCGAGTTGCGCAGGCTGATGGCCGGACTGGCCGAGGCGCTGCGCGACATCCACCGTGTGGGTGTCGTGCACCGCGATCTCAAGCCGAGCAATGTGCTGCTCGCCGAGGACGGGCCGAAGGTCATCGACTTCGGCATTTCTCGGCCAAAGGACAGCGAACTACGCACCGAGACGGGGAAGTTGATCGGCACCCCGCCGTTCATGGCGCCCGAGCAGTTCCGGCGTCCACGCGAAGTCGGCCCCGCCGCCGACGTCTTCGCGCTCGGGTCGGTCCTGGTGCACGCGGCGACCGGGCGCGGTCCGTTCGACTCGGACAGTCCCTACGTCGTCGCCTACCAGGTCGTGCACGACGAGCCGGATCTGAGCGGCGTACCGGAGAATCTCGCGCCGCTCGTGCTGCGGTGTCTGGCCAAGGAGCCCGAAGACCGGCCCACGCCCGACGAGTTGATGCGGGAGCTGCGGTCGGTGGCGGCCTCCTACGACACGCAGGCCTTCATACCGTCGCAGCGGACGAAGCGCGAACCCGCGCCCGAGTCGACCCCGGAGCCGGCGGGGCCGCCCGGAGGACGCCGGCGGCGTAAGGCCGTCCTCGCGGCCGGTGCGGTCGGCCTCGCCCTCGTCGTGTGCGGCGCGCTGGCCGCCGTACAGCTGCTCGGAAACCATGGCGCGACCGCCGAGGAGAGCCCGCCGTCCAAGTCGTCGGCGTCGGGGCACACTTCGGCGGCCGGGTTCCGGGCCTGGGTCTCGAACGCGGCGGCCGGTAGGTCGGGGACGGCGCAATGCTCGTACGGAACCGCGCAGTTGATCTGTGCGCGGTCCGGTTCGGTCTTCGCCCTCGACCCCGCCGACGGCCGTCTGCTGTGGCGGCGCTCCGTGGCCGCGTCGCAGCGGAGCGGGCCACCGGTCCTCGCGGGCGGGCTCGTTCAGCCGCTGCTGGACCAGGGCCCGCGGCTCGAAGGGCTCAACCCGACTTCGGGCAAGCCGAGTTGGCAGCGGAAGATGCCCGCGCACACCTCCCTGCGGGCCGTCGGCGGGATGCTCCTGCTCACCCACGCCGACGGCACGGTCACCGGCGTGGACGGCGCGACGGGCGAGACGAAGTGGGAGCGCCGGATCGCGGGCCAGAGCCGGCCGTACTTCGGCTCGTTCACCGGGGACCCGCTGGCGTACGCGACCAGCCCGTCCGCCGACGGGTCGAGCACGCGGGTCACCGCCGTCGACCCGGCCACCGGAGCCGTGCGCTGGGACGCGAGCCTGAAGGGGAACCTGGAGGCCGTCGGTGCGCACGACGGCTCGGTCTTCCTCCTCTCCTCCGACCCGGTCTACGGCGACACGGACGCCGTCGTCCGGTACGACCCGGCGGACAAGTCAACGCGCCGGGTGGCACTCCCGGTCGCGCGCCCCGACGCCCGGGCGACCGTGCACGGGAACGTCGTGTATCTCCTGGCCGCCGACGGGGCGTTGGACGCCGTCGGCATGGACGCGGGCAAGCGGCTGTGGCATCTGGAGACCTCGGTGAGCCGGGGCTCGGAGCCGGTCGCCGACGACGAGCACGTGTATCTCGCGGCGGGCGACGGGCGGTTGCTCGCGGTCGACGCCGGTACGGGACGGCTCGTCGGGCAGACCCCGGCGCGGCCGGGCGCGAACTCGGGGCAGGTCGCCGGCACGGTTCCGCGGCCGGTCCTCAGCGGCACGCGGGTCTACGCGACCGCTCCCGACGGCACCGTCTTCGCGGTCGACTCCCGCGAGCCGGCGGACTGGTAGCCCGTACGGACAAACGTGGGGGCCGCCACCGAAGTGACGGCCCCTACGAACAGAGAACCTCAGCCCAGCTTCGACACGTCCCGCACCGCGCCGCGGTCCGCGCTGGTGGCCATCGCCGCGTACGCCCGCAGCGCCGCCGACACCTTGCGCTCACGGTTCTTCGGGGCGTACACCCCGCCCAACTCCTGCTCGCGCCGGGCGAGTTCGGAGTCGTCGACGAGGAGCTCGATCGTGCGGTTGGGGATGTCGATGCGGATGCGGTCGCCGTCCTCGACGAGCGCGATCGTGCCGCCGGAGGCCGCCTCGGGGGACGCGTGGCCGATCGACAGGCCCGAAGTGCCGCCGGAGAAGCGGCCGTCGGTGATCAGGGCGCAGGTCTTGCCGAGGCCGCGGCCCTTGAGGAAGGAGGTCGGGTAGAGCATCTCCTGCATACCGGGGCCGCCCTTGGGGCCCTCGTAGCGGATGACCACCACGTCGCCGTCGGTGACCTGCTTGTTCAGGATCTTCTCGACGGCCTCCTCCTGCGACTCGCAGACGACCGCGGGACCCTCGAAGGTCCAGATGGACTCGTCGACGCCGGCCGTCTTCACCACGCAGCCGTCGACGGCGAGGTTGCCCTTGAGGACCGCGAGGCCGCCGTCCTTGGAGTACGCGTGCTCGGCGCTGCGGATGCAGCCCTCCGCCGCGTCCTCGTCCAGCTCCTCCCAGCGCTCCGACTGGGAGAAGGCCTCGGCGCTGCGGACGCAGCCGGGGGCGGCGTGCCACAGCTCGATCGCCTCCGGGGAGGGCGAACCGCCGCGCACGTCCCACGTCTTGAGCCAGTCCGCGAGGGAGGGGCTGTGGACGGAGTGGACGTCCTCGTTCAGCAGGCCCGCGCGGTGCAGCTCGCCAAGGAGGGCGGGGATGCCGCCGGCGCGGTGCACGTCCTCCATGTAGTACGTGCGGCTCTTGGCGACGTTCGGGGCGACCTTCGCCAGGCACGGGACCCGGCGCGAGACCTCGTTGATCTCCTCCAGGCCGAACGCGACGCCCGCCTCCTGCGCCGCGGCCAGCAGGTGCAGGATCGTGTTGGTGGAGCCGCCCATCGCGATGTCGAGGGCCATGGCGTTCTCGAAGGCCGCGAAGGTGGCGACGTTGCGGGGCAGGACCGTCTCGTCGTCCTGCTCGTAGTAGCGGCGGGTGATGTCCATCACCGTGCGGGCCGCGTCCTGGTACAGGCCCTTGCGGGCGGTGTGCGTGGCGAGGACCGAGCCGTTGCCCGGCAGCGACAGGCCGATCGCCTCGGTCAGGCAGTTCATCGAGTTGGCGGTGAACATGCCTGAGCAGGAGCCGCAGGTCGGACAGGCGTTCTCCTCGATACGGAGGACGTCCGCGTCGGACACGTTCTCGTTCGCCGCGTCGACCATCGCGTCGATCAGGTCGAGGGTGCGGACCGTGCCGTCCACGAGGGTCGCGCGACCGGCCTCCATGGGGCCGCCGGAGACGAAGACCGTGGGGATGTTCAGGCGCAGCGCGGCCATGAGCATGCCGGGGGTGATCTTGTCGCAGTTGGAGATGCAGATCAGGGCGTCCGCGCAGTGTGCTTCGACCATGTACTCCACGCTGTCCGCGATCAGGTCGCGGGAGGGCAGGGAGTAGAGCATGCCGCCGTGGCCCATCGCGATGCCGTCGTCGACGGCGATGGTGTTGAACTCGCGCGGGATGCCTCCGGCGGCGGTGATCGCCTCGCTGACGATGCGGCCGACCGGCTGGAGGTGCGTGTGCCCGGGGACGAACTCGGTGAAGCTGTTGGCGACCGCGATGATCGGCTTGCGGCCGATGTCCGCGCCGGGTACACCGGAGGCGCGCATTAGGGCGCGTGCGCCCGCCATGTTGCGGCCGTGGGTGACTGTGCGGGACCTCAGCTCGGGCATCGTCGCTCGCTCCTTCAGAGACGGTCGTCAGAGACTTCAGAGACGGTCGTAAGAGACTTCTGACTGCATTCGAGCGTACGCCCGTCATCCAGGGGTCGGGACGCGGTGTCCGGAATGCGGGACAGCTGTCTCGGTTGCCGAGGGCGTCGACGGGTAGCCGACGAGAGGCCGACGGAGGCCGGGGCCGGTCAGGGCCCCGTCAGATGCCCCTGCACCACCGGCGCCACCCGCGCGATGACCTGCTCCACGTCCGCCGACGCCAGCGGCTCGACCTTGATCACGTACCGCAGCATCGCGATCCCCACCAGCTGCGCCCCCGCGAGTTCGGCCCGCAGCTCCGCGTCCGGAACCTCCAGCTGAGCGGCGACCCGGCCCAGCACCTGGGCGACGACCAGCCGCCGGAAGACGGTGGCCGCCGCCTCGTTGTTGACGGCCGAGCGGACGATCGCCAGCAGGGGCGTACGGGTGACGGGGTTCTCCCAGACGCCGAAGATGAAGCGGGTCAGGCGCTCGCCCACGTCATCGAGGGGGCCGTCGGCCACCGCCTCTGGCGCGTTGGCCGCCGGGGCGAGGGCGACGGCGATGGCCGCCTCGAAAACCTGTTCCTTGGTGCCGAAGTAGTGGTGCACCAGCGCGGAGTCCACGCCGGCCGCCTTGGCGATGGCCCGTACGGACGTCTTGTCGTACCCGCGCGCGGAGAACTCCTCGCGCGCCACGGTCAGGATGCGGTCGCGGGTGTCGGCGGACTCCGTGTTCGGACGCCGGCCGCGGCGCCGGGAGGTGGCCTCGGTCACCGTCGGGGCACCTTCAGCGCGGAGGCCAGGTGCAGACGCGTGAAGGCGAGGGCCTCCGCGAGATCGGCCTCGCGTTCGGCGCTGGACATCGCGCGCCGGGTGTTGACCTCGATGACGACATGGCCGTCGAATCCGGTCAGGGCGAGACGTTCCAGCAGTTCGGCGCAGGGTTGCGTGCCGCGGCCGGGGACGAGGTGCTCGTCCTTGGCCGAGCCCTTGCCGTCCGCGAGGTGGACGTGGCCGAGGCGGTCGCCCATGCGGTCGGCCATGTGCATCGCGTCGACGCGGGAGGTCGCGCTGTGGCTGAGGTCGATCGTGAAGTGCCGGTAGTCGTCCTTGGTGACGTCCCAGTCGGGGGCGTACGCGAGCATCTCGCGGTCGCGGTAGCGCCAGGGGTACATGTTCTCGACGGCGAACCGCACATCCGTCTCGTCGGCCATGCGCCATATCCCGCTCACGAAGTCCCGCGCGTATTGGCGCTGCCAGCGGAACGGGGGGTGTACGACCACTGTGGTCGCGCCCAGTTTCTCCGCTGCGGCGCGGGCTCGCTGGAGCTTGATCCAGGGGTCGGTGGACCAGACGCGCTGGGTGATGAGCAGGCAGGGGGCGTGCACCGCGAGGATCGGGACCTGGTGGTAGTCGCTGAGTCTGCGCAGTGCCTCGATGTCCTGGCTGACCGGGTCGGTCCACACCATGACCTCCACGCCGTCGTAGCCGAGGCGCGCGGCGATCTCGAAGGCGGTCGCTGTCGACTCCGGGTACACCGAGGCCGTTGACAGGGCGACCTTCGCATCCGGGATCCTCACGACTGGCTCCGCCATGGGGGACAGATTACGTCGTGCGGTTGGGTGGGGCGGGGCGCCTATTGGCCGTTGTGGGGTTCGCCATACGCGTGTGCGGGATTTGTGGGCGGTGCGCGTCATCGCCGTTGGGGAAATCGCCGTGGGCGGGTGGCGGTGCGCTGTGGCTTGTCGCGCAGTTCCCCGCGCCCCTGAGGTGCGTATGCGGGACGCACGCCGGCAGGGCGCCGAGGTTGGTCGCGCCCACGCGGCGGAGCCGCACATCGACACAGCCCCGCGCCCCTGAGGTGCGTATACGGGACGCACGCCGGCAGGGCTCCGGTGGTTGGTCGCGCCCACGCGGCGGAGCCGCAGACCGGCGCTGCCCCGCGCCCCCTTGGGGACATACAGGCGGCGCACATCGGCCACGCACCGGAGCCGGTCGCGTCCACGCCGCGGAGCCGCACATCGACACAACCCCGCGCCCCCTTGGGGGCATACAGGCGGCGCACATCGGCCAGACACCGGAGCCGGTCGCGTCCGCGCGGCGGAGCCGCACATCGGCGCTGCCCCGCGCCCCTTGGGGGCATGCAGCGGACGCGCATTCACACCATCCCGCGTCTCCCGCGAAGCACCTATACCGGGCGCATCCGGTCAAGTCGTCGCAGGATCACGCCTTCCCGCAGGGCCCACGGGCAGATTTCCACCGTCTCCACTCCGAACAGATCCATCGCGCCCTCGGCCACCAGCGCGCCTGCGAGGAGTTGGCCGGCTCGGCCCTCGGAGACTCCGGGGAGGTCGGCGCGTTGGGCGGTGGTCATGCCGGTGAGTTGGGGGACCCAGGCTTCGAGGGACTCGCGCTTCAGTTCGCGTTGGACGTACAGGCCTTCCGTGGAGCGGGCCGCGCCGGCGATGCGGGCCAGCTGGCGGAAGGTCTTGGATGTCGCGACCACGTGGTCGGGGGCCCCGAAGCGGGTGAACTCGCCCACCGTGCGGGCGATCTGGGCGCGTACGTGACGGCGCAGTGCCCTTATGGAGTCCGGGTCCGGGGGATCGCCGGGGAGCCAGCCTGCGGTGAGGCGGCCGGCGCCGAGCGGGAGGGAGACGGCCGCGTCGGGTGCCTCGTCGATGCCGTAGGCGATCTCCAGGGAGCCGCCGCCGATGTCGAGGACGAGGAGCTTGCCCGCGGACCAGCCGAACCAGCGGCGGGCCGCGAGGAAGGTCAGCCGGGCCTCCTCCGCGCCGCTGAGGACCTGGAGCTCGACGCCGGTCTCGGCCTGCACGCGCGCGAGGACGTCGTCGGCGTTGCTGGCCTCGCGCACGGCAGAGGTCGCGAAGGGGAGCATTTCCTCGACGCCCTTGTCCTCGGCGGCCTGCACGGCCTCCCGGACTACCGAGATCAGCTTGTCCACGCCCTCCGGGTCGATCGCCCCGTCCCCGTCCAGGAGTTGGGCAAGGCGAAGCTCCGCCTTGTGCGAGTGCGCGGGCAGCGGTCGCGCGCCCGGGTGCGCATCCACGACCAGCAGATGCACCGTGTTCGATCCCACGTCGAGGACACCGAGTCTCATGTACAGAACGCTACTGCCAGCTGAACGGTCCTCCGTCCTCGATGCCGTCCTCCGCGCCTTACGCTGGTCTCGTGCCAAAGACGAAAAAGGCAAAGGCCGACAAGTCGACGGGAAAAATGTCGAAGGCGGCGATGAAAGCGCTGGCCGCCGACGAGAAGGGGATCGACTTCGCGCGCGCGTGGGTCGAGTTCCCCGACCCGGCGGACGACGAGCAGATCTTCCGGTGTGACCTGACCTGGCTGACCTCCCGCTGGAACTGCATCTTCGGCAGTGGCTGCCAGGGCATCCAGGCAGGCCGCGCGGACGACGGGTGCTGCACGCTGGGCGCCCATTTCTCCGACGAGGACGACGAGAAACGCGTCGCCGGCTTCGTGGAGCGGCTCACCCCTGACATCTGGCAGCACCACGACGTGGGCCGCGAGAGCGGCTGGGTCTCCGAGGACGAGGACGGCGAGCGCCAGACCCGTCCCTTCCAGGGCTCCTGCATCTTCCAGAACCGGCCGGGATTCGCCGGCGGCGCGGGCTGCTCGCTGCACATCCTGGCGGTCAAGGAGGGCCTGGAACCGCTGGAGACCAAGCCGGACGTGTGCTGGCAGCTGCCGGTGCGGCGGACCTACGACTGGATCGACCGGCCCGACGACACGCGCGTGCTCCAGGTCTCCATCGGTGAGTACGACCGCCGGGGCTGGGGTCCGGGCGGCCACGACCTGCACTGGTGGTGCACGTCGGCGACCTCGGCGCACGGCGCGGGCGACCCGGTGTACGTCTCCTACCGGCCCGAGCTGACCGAGCTGATGGGCAAGGCCGGCTACGACCGCCTGGTCGAGCTGTGCGAGCAGCGGCTGGCCTCGCAGCTGCCGCTGCTGGCCCCGCATCCCGCGGACCCGGTGGGCTGAGGCGAAACCCCGTGGGCTGAGGAGTCCAGGGCCGACGGAGGGGTAGCGGGGCGCGGGCGGCTTGACCGGACGGACGCCAGTGGACGCGGCTTCCGGGGGCCGCCCGGCGGCCTGAAGGGGCCGCCCGGCTTCGCGGGCGTGAGTGCTCCGGCCCGGCGGACGGAAGCTGTCCGGACCGGCATACCCGAGCTGCACCAGCCCGGTGGGGAGCCGTGGTTCGGGGGGCTACGACGTCGACGGGCTCGGGTCGCCGCCGTCACCGGGCGGGGGCGACGAGCCGCCCGGGTCGGACGGGGCCGTGTCCGTGGGCGTCGGGGTCGGGTCGGGCGACGAGGACGGCGGATCGCTCGGGCTGGGATCCGAGGACTCCGTCGGAGTCGGGTCGGGATCGTGGGACGAGGGCGGGGGATCGCTGGGCGTGCCGGGATCGGAACCCGGGTCGGACGGGCTGGGCGCGGTGCCGTAGCCGTCGATGGAGACGACGGCGCCGGCCGGTGAGATCGCCACCCGTGCGCTCCAGTGGCCGGACGGCTCGCGCAGATGGTCGACGTACACCTTGATCGTCAACGACTCGCCCGGTGCGAGCGTTCCCGAGGACTGGCTGAGGTAGAGCCAGGAGGCGCCCGTGGTGGCGGACCAGCGCACGGGGGCCGAGCCGGTCGCGGTGAGGGTGACGAGCGTGGTGTCGCCGCTGTTGCCGGCCGAGACGTCGAGGTGTCCGGCGCCCTTGCGGCCGGCGCCGGTGACGCTGATGACCTCCACTGACACGTCGGGTCTGTCGCCCTTGCCGAAGCGGGGGCCCGGCCTGGTGCTGGCGTTGCCGGCGTTCTCGTAGCCGGTGCCGGCCGCCTCGCCGTCGAGCAGGCCCGGGCCGTGTGCCTCGCTGGCGGTGGCGTTGTGCCCGCCGGGGCCCTCGCCGACGGGATCGCCCCGGTAGGCCGCCCACAGGGCGAGCACGGGGGCGGCCACGACGGTGGCGACGACGGTCGTGGTGACGGCACGCGCGCGCAGGCGGTCGCGGCGGGCGGCGCGGTCCTTGGGGTCCATCGGGAAGCCGCGCCGGTCGAAGCGGGGTGCGGCGGCGCCACGCGCGCGTGGGTGATGCGCCAGCGCCACGTGCAGGTCCGCGCGGGGTGCTTCCAGGACGGCGAGTTCGGCGGGGGCGACCGTCGTGCCGGGCCACGGGCCGGGATTCGCGCGCTCGGCGCTGCGGCGGCAGTGCGGGCAGTCGTCGACGTGCCGGACGAGTTCCTTGCGCAGGGCCGTGGAGAGGACGAGTTGGTGGTCGCCGGTGAGCCGGGCGACGCTCGGACAGGTGCCGGTCTCGACGACGGCGAGGGCCGCGCGGGTGCGCTCGACCTCGCAGGCGGCGGAGGCGAGCAGTTCGCGGGCGGCGGCGAGGTCCAGGCCGAGGACGGCGGCGACCTCGTGGGCGGCGAGGTGGTGGCGCACGGCGAGTTCGAGCGCCTCGCGCTGCTCCGGGGTGGTGCCGGCGGCCTCCGGCCAGGCGAGCTGGGCGAGTTCACGCCGCCGCTCCTCCTGGACCTCGACGGGGACGGGCGCGGCGGTGGGCTGCCGGTGGCCCTCGTGCCGGCCCGCCGCGTGGGTGCCCTGACGTTTCTGCTTGGCCTCGGCCAGCTTGCGCAGACAGGCCCAGCGGGCCAGCGCGTACAGCCAGGCACGGCGGTCGCCGTCCGCTTCGGGGCCGCGCCGCCGCTCGGCGAGCGCGAGGACGTCACCGAGGGCCTCGGTGGCCGTGTCGTGGTCGCACAGGACGGACAGACAGTAGGTGAACAGACCGTCGAGGTACGGCTCGTAGCGTGCGGGCGGCCGCTGCGCCAGCGTGCGCGCCGCGGCACGGTCACGCGCCTCCCGACGCGCCCGGTGCGCGCCGGTGGTGCGGGGCGAGGTCTCCGGACTGCTGCTCATCATCCGTGGACCGTAGGCGGCCCGCGACGGCCCCTTCCGGCACCTTGAGCACTTTTAATCCGTACGGGTGAAACGATCCCTCAATCGGGTACAGGAACCCCGAATTCCGTGGCCTGTTCCTGACAGGAGGTGGCCGGATCCCGGGGGCGCGCACCGCGCGCCGGCCCGCCCGGACCGGTCGGCGACGGCAATGTCAGTCCCGCCGGTTACGGTTCCGTCATGGCTGCCCGTACGAAGACCACCAAGGACCGTCCGTCCTACCGCTGCACCGAGTGCGGCTGGCAGACGGCCAAGTGGCTCGGCCGCTGCTCCGAGTGCCAGGCGTGGGGGACGATCGAGGAGTACGGCGCGCCCGCCGTCCGTACGACGGCACCGGGCCGCGTCACCACCTCCGCGCTGCCCATCGGCCAGGTCGACGGCCGCCAGGCCACCGCCCGCTCGACCGGCGTACCCGAGCTGGACCGGGTGCTCGGCGGCGGTCTGGTCCCCGGCGCGGTCGTCCTCGTCGCGGGCGAACCCGGCGTAGGAAAGTCGACGCTGCTGCTCGACGTGGCGGCCAAGGCGTCGAGCGACGAGCACCGCACCCTCTATGTCACCGGCGAGGAGTCGGCGAGCCAGGTCCGGCTGCGCGCCGACCGCATCAAGGCCATCGCCGACCATCTGTATCTCGCCGCCGAGACCGATCTGGCCACCATCCTCGGTCACTTGGACGCGGTGAAGCCCTCGCTGCTGATCCTGGACTCGGTGCAGACGGTGGCGTCCCCGGAGATCGACGGCGCCCCCGGCGGCATGGCCCAGGTCCGCGAGGTGGCCGGCGCCCTGATCCGCGCCTCCAAGGAGCGCGGCATGTCCACCCTCCTCGTCGGTCACGTCACCAAGGACGGCGCGATCGCCGGCCCCCGCCTCCTGGAGCACCTCGTGGACGTGGTGCTCTCCTTCGAGGGCGACCGGCACGCGCGCCTGCGTCTCGTACGGGGCGTCAAGAACCGCTACGGCACGACGGACGAGGTCGGCTGCTTCGAGCTGCACGACGAGGGCATCACGGGCCTCGCCGACCCGAGCGGCCTGTTCCTCACGCGCCGCGCGGAGCCCGTCCCCGGCACCTGTCTGACCGTCACCCTGGAAGGCCGCCGCCCCCTGGTGGCCGAGGTCCAGGCGCTCACGGTCGACTCCCAGATCCCCTCCCCCAGGCGCACCACCTCGGGCCTGGAGACCTCCCGCGTCTCGATGATGCTCGCCGTCCTGGAGCAGCGCGGCCGGATCAGCGCCCTGGGCAAGCGGGACATCTACTCCGCGACGGTCGGCGGAGTAAAACTCTCGGAACCGGCCGCGGACCTGGCGATCGCCCTCGCCCTGGCCTCCGCGGCGAGCGACACCCCGCTCCCGAAGAACCTCGTCGCGATCGGCGAAGTCGGCCTCGCGGGCGAGGTCAGACGGGTCACGGGCGTGCAGCGCAGGCTCTCCGAAGCACACCGCCTGGGCTTCACCCACGCCCTCGTCCCGGGCGACCCGGGCAAGATCCCCAGCGGCATGAAGGTGCTGGAAGTCGCGGACATAGGGGACGCTCTGAGGGTCCTTCCGAGCTCCCGTAGGAGAGAGGCCCCACGGGACGCGGAGGACCGCCGGTAGACTTTGCCCTGGTCTCGCCCGTCCGTACGAACGTGAAGTGCGAACGGCGGTGCCCCAGCAACCTGCGACCGGAGGAGTGCAGTGGCAGCCAACGACCGGGCAGCAGCTCCCGGGAAGCCCGGTGGGAGTTCCGGTGCCGATGGCCTGATGCGCGCCTCCCTGAGCGCCGTGGCACCCGGCACGGCGATGCGCGACGGCCTGGAGCGAGTGCTCCGCGGCAACACCGGCGGTCTCATCGTGCTCGGCTTCGACCGGACGGTCGAGGCGATGTGCTCGGGCGGATTCGTCCTGGACGTCGAGTTCACGGCCACCCGTCTGCGCGAGCTGTGCAAGCTCGACGGCGGCATCGTGATCTCCTCGGACCAGTCGAAGATCCTGCGCGCGGGCGTGCAGTTCGTGCCCGACGCGACGATCCCGACCGAGGAGACGGGCACCCGGCACCGCACCGCCGACCGCGTCTCCAAACAGGTCGGCTTCCCGGTGGTCTCCGTCTCCCAGTCCATGCGCCTGATCGCCCTCTACGTCGACGGCCAGCGCCGCGTCCTGGAGGACTCGGCCGCGATCCTCTCCCGCGCCAACCAGGCCCTCGCCACCTTGGAGCGCTACAAGCTCCGGCTGGACGAGGTCGCGGGCACGCTCTCCGCCCTGGAGATCGAGGACCTGGTGACGGTCCGGGACGTCTCCGCAGTGGCCCAGCGCCTGGAGATGGTCCGCCGCATCGCCACCGAGATCGCCGAGTACGTGGTCGAACTGGGCACCGACGGCCGCCTGCTGGCCCTCCAGCTCGACGAACTGATCGCGGGCGTGGAGCCCGAGCGTGAACTGGTGGTCCGGGACTACGTCCCCGAGCCCACCGCCAAGCGCTCCCGCACGGTGGACGAGGCGCTCTACGAGCTGGACGCCCTCACCCACGCGGAACTCCTCGAACTGCCCACCGTGGCCCGGGCCTTGGGCTACACCGGCTCCCCCGAAGCCCTCGACTCGGCGGTCTCCCCCCGGGGCTTCCGCCTCCTGGCCAAGGTCCCGCGCCTGCCCGGAGCCATCATCGACCGCCTGGTCGAGCACTTCGGCGGCCTGCAGAAGCTGCTCGCCGCGAGCGTGGACGACCTCCAGACGGTGGACGGCGTGGGCGAGGCCCGGGCCCGCAGCGTCCGCGAGGGCCTCTCCCGCCTGGCGGAGTCCTCGATCCTGGAGCGCTACGTCTGACCGACCGCCCGGCCACCACCAGTTGCCGTCAGTCGTTGTCGAGCACGAACGAGGTCTGGAGCTTGGGGTACCCCGCCGCCTGGACCTCCACCAGATAGGTGCCGGCGCCCGCGGACCCGGCCGGAGGCGTGGCGCACTCGGGCGCGCTCGGCCTGCGGTCCCACTTCACCGTGTAGGTGACGCTGCTCCCGGCCGGCACCCGGTACAGCAGACTCCCCGAGGTCTTGGGGCAGTCGGCGGAGGACCAGTAGGCGCTCCCGCCCTTGAGGATGGTCACCACCGCGCTCTTGGGTCCGAGATCGACCTTGCAGTCGCTGCCGGCGGAACTCTTCGCGGTGATGAGCAACGCGGGCGTGTCATCGGGCGCGTAGTTGTTGTGCAGACTGCGCAGACTCAACGTCACGTTGCCGGCGGTGCAGTTGGGCAGGGGGGAGTCGACGGGCACGGTGTCACCCGTACCGACACCGCCACCGGAGCCGCTGCCGCCGTCCGCACCGGAGGCCGACCCCGCGTCACCCGAACTGCCGCCGGAACCGGCGCCGTTGGAGTCCCCGGAACCCCCACCGGAGTCGCTGCCCGCGCTCCCGCCGGAGCCGCCGCCGCTCGACTCGTCCCGCCCGCCCGGGGCTTGACTGATCGCGGGCCCCGAACCGGAGGGCCCCGCGGTGATCGTGGGCGCGGGAGTCTTGCCGTTGGCCCCGTCGTCGTCCTTCTTCCCGCCCCCGCCGTCCGAGGTCACGATCCACGTGACGAGCAGCGCCAACAGGGCGAGTACGGACAGCAGTACGGCCCTCCGACGCCAGTAGATGGTGGAGGGAAGCGGCCCGACCGGATTGCGCAGAGATCCCACGGCGCAAACTGTACGAGAGATCGGAAGGTTCCCTCGCCCCACCCGCCGCCAGTACCTCAACTTTTCCGGATCATCATCCCGGCACGCCCGCGCACGCGAGTCGGCCGACGCGTCGCCACGCCCCCGACGCACCCACGCACCGCGCACGCAACGGCGGCCCAACCGCCGGACGCCATGGCAGGATCGGAAGCGCCATGACTGCGCCCACGAAGCCCCCACACGACAACCCCGCCGACGTCCCCGCGGACTCTCCCTCCGTCGCGTCCCTCGGAGAGACCGCAGGCGACCTCCACGCCCCTGTGATCGACTGGTTCGAGGAGCACGCCCGGGATCTCCCGTGGCGCCGCCCCGAAGCCGGCCCCTGGGGCGTGATGGTCAGCGAGTTCATGCTGCAGCAGACGCCCGTCAACCGCGTCCTGCCCGTCTACGAACAGTGGCTGGCCCGCTGGCCCCGCCCCGCCGACCTCGCCGCGGACGCCCCCGGTGAAGCGGTCCGCGCCTGGGGCCGCCTCGGCTACCCCCGCCGCGCCCTGCGCCTGCACGGCGCCGCGCAGGCGATAACGGAACGGCACGACGGCGACGTACCCACTGATCACGCCCAGCTGCTCGCCCTGCCCGGTATCGGGGAGTACACGGCGGCGGCGGTGGCGTCCTTCGCCTACGGTCAGCGGCACGCGGTGCTGGACACGAATGTGCGCAGGGTCTTCGCGCGCGCGGTCACCGGCGTCCAGTACCCGCCCAACGCCACCACGGCGGCCGAACGCAGGTTGGCCCGCGCGCTGTTGCCCGACGACGAGCGCACGGCGTCGCGCTGGGCCGCGGCGTCCATGGAGCTGGGCGCGCTGATCTGCACCGCGAAGAACGAGACGTGTCAGCGTTGCCCGATCGCCGCGCAGTGCGCGTGGCGGCTCGCGGGCAAGCCCGATCACGCGGGGCCACCGCGCCGCGGACAGACGTACGCGGGCACGGACCGTCAGGTGCGCGGCCGGCTGCTGGCCGTTCTGCGCGAGGCGCACGCGCCCGTGCCGCAGTCGGCGCTGGACCGGATGTGGCACGAGCCGGTGCAGCGGGCGCGGGCACTGGACGGTCTGGTGTCGGACGGTCTGGTGGAACCCCTTCCCGGGGGTTTGTATCGGCTCCCGTTGACATAGAGAGCCGCCCGTCACGACCTCGCCCGCCAGTAAATCGCCCCATAACCGCATCAAGCACCGCACGCGCTTACCCCGTCCCTACGGCTGTTACACAACCGACGGACAGCCGATTGCTGGCCGCGCGCTGCTTCGGACAGGCCCGTGACAACCCCTCCGTAGCTTCATCTACGTACCCGGCAGGTCCGGGGCGACTACGGACTGACCGCCGGCGAACGTCGGCGGAAACGGGGATTCGGAAGGCGGTTCGACATGGCGCAGGGCGAGGTGCTCGAGTTCGAGGAGTACGTCCGCACCCGGCAGGACGCGCTGCTGCGCAGTGCCCGCCGGCTGGTCCCGGACCCGGTGGACGCCCAGGACCTGCTCCAGACGGCGCTGGTGCGGACGTACGGCCGCTGGGAGACCATCGAGGACAAGCGGCTGGCGGACGCCTACCTGCGCCGGGTCATGATCAACACCCGCACCGAGTGGTGGCGGGCCCGCAAGCTCGAAGAGGTGCCGACCGAGCAGCTCCCGGACGCGAGCGTCGACGACTCCACCGAGCAGCACGCGGACCGTGCCCTCCTCATGGACATCATGAAAGTTCTCGCACCGAAGCAGCGCAGTGTGGTCGTCCTGCGACACTGGGAGCAGATGTCCACGGAGGAGACCGCCGCCGCCCTCGGTATGTCGGCGGGAACGGTCAAGAGCACGCTGCACCGGGCGCTCGCCCGGCTCCGAGAGGAGCTGGAGAGCCGCGATCTGGACGCACGCGCGCTGGAGCGTGAGGAGCGGGAGCGGTGCGCGGTCTGACCGGCCGAGGGACCTTGCAGGCGGCGTTCACGGCGGTGGTCGTGCTCGCCGCCCTCGCCCTTTTCGTCTCCGCCTGCGCGACCGGCGGCACCGGCGCCCGCGACGAGGGCCCGGCCCACGAGGGTGCCTCGGACTCGGTGGCGGGCGCCGCGGTCGCCCCCTCCTCGCCCAGCCCGTCCTCGACGAACGCGCGCGTGGACGCGGTCAAGCTGGTCGAGGACGACCCCGAGGTCGCCACGGAGGTCAAGCGCGAGCTGAAGCCGTGCGTGGCCGACGAGTACCCGGTCGACGTGTCGTACGGCGACCTCACCGGGGGACGCGCGGACGATGTCGTGGTGAACGTACTGACCTGCGGCGACGCGGTCGGGATCGGCTCGTACGTCTATCGCGAGGTGAGCGGGCGGTACGAGAATGTGTTCAAGGTCGAGGAGCCGCCGGTCTACGCCGAGATAGACCGCGGCGACCTGGTGGTGACCAAGCAGGTCTACGAGAAGGGCGATCCGGTGTCGAGTCCGTCCGGCGAGAACGTGATCACGTACCGCTGGGGCTCGGGCCGCTTCACCGAGGAGTTCCGCACGCACAACGACTACAGCAACGCGGTCGGCGGAGACGCGACGCCGGCACCGGCTCCGTGAACCGTTCGGGCCCCTCCGACCGATCAGTTGACGAAAGCGCACGCCGGACACGTACTTCCCGCGAGGACCGCGCACTCCCCCACAGACGAAACGAGAGCTGAGAAGACCGGGATGGCAGACCAGACCCACGTCCTGTTCGTGGAGGACGACGACGTCATCCGTGAGGCCACCCAGCTCGCCCTGGAGCGGGACGGCTTCGAGGTCACCGCCATGCCCGACGGGCTGTCGGGCCTGGAGGCGTTCCGGGCCAAGCGCCCCGACATCGCGCTGCTGGACGTCATGGTGCCGGGTCTGGACGGCGTGAGCCTGTGCCGCCGCATCCGCGACGAGTCGACCGTGCCGGTGATCATGCTGTCGGCGCGGGCGGACTCGATCGACGTGGTGCTGGGCCTGGAGGCGGGCGCGGACGACTACGTGACCAAGCCGTTCGACGGCGCCGTACTGGTCGCGCGGATCCGGGCGGTGCTGCGCAGGTTCGGGCACGCGAGCGGCGACAAGGCCGAGGAGGCGCCCGCCGAGGTGGCCGGCGGGACGCTGACCTTCGGCGAGCTGGAGATCGACACCGAGGGCATGGAGGTGCGCCGCGCCGGGCAGCCGGTGGCGCTGACACCGACCGAGATGCGGCTGCTGCTGGAGTTCTCCTCGGCGCCCGGCACGGTCCTGTCCCGCGACAAGCTCCTTGAGCGCGTGTGGGACTACGGCTGGGGCGGGGACACCCGGGTCGTGGACGTCCATGTGCAGCGGCTGCGTACGAAGATCGGCCAGGACCGGATCGAGACGGTCCGCGGCTTCGGCTACAAGTTGAAGGCCTGAGCGGGGACGTCACGGACATGCGGGGGATCTTCCGGAACCCGGGGACGGGCAGCGCCGCGAGCGACGGCACGGGCGGTGGCGCGGGCGGCATCCGCACCGGCCTGCGCTGGAAACTGAGCGCGGCGATCGCGCTGGTCGGCGCGCTGGTGGCGATCGCGCTGAGCCTGGTCGTGCACAACGCGGCCCGGGTGTCGATGCTGGACAACGCGCGCGACCTCGCCGCCGAGCGGGTGCGGATCGCGCAGCGCAGCTACGAGCTGTCCAACCGGGTGAACTTCCCCAACGTCCGGATCGACGACCCTGATCTGCCGTCCGCGCTGCGCGAGAAGGTCGCGGAGGGCCGGCGGGCGACGTACGTGACGGACGTGGCCAACGGCGTCCCGGACATCTGGGCCGCGGTGCCGGTCAACGACGGGCATGTGCTGTCCCTGCACACCGGGTTCACCGACCGCAGCACCGACATCCTCAAGGACCTCGACCAGGCCCTCGTCATCGGCTCCATCGCGGTGGTCCTGGGCGGCAGCGCGCTCGGCGTGCTGATCGGCGGGCAGTTGTCGCGCCGGCTGCGCAAGGCGGCCGCCGCGGCGAACCAGGTGGCCAGGGGCGAGACGGACGTACGGGTGCGGGACGCCATCGGCGGGGTGGTGCGGGACGAGACCGACGACCTCGCGCGCGCGGTGGACGCCATGGCGGACACGCTCCAGCAGCGCCTTGAGGCGGAGCGCCGGGTGACGGCGGACATCGCGCACGAGTTGCGTACGCCGGTGACGGGACTGCTGACCGCGGCGGAGCTGCTGCCTCCGGGCCGCCCCACGGAGCTGGTCCTGGACCGCGCGAAGGCGATGCGCACGCTGGTCGAGGACGTCCTGGAGGTGGCCCGCCTCGACGGGGCCTCCGAGCGGGCCGAACTGCAGGACATCGTGCTGGGCGAGTTCGTGGCCCGGCGGGTGGCGGCGAAGGACCCGGACATCGAGGTGCGGGTCGTGCACGAGTCGCTGGTCACCACCGACCCGCGCCGCCTGGAGCGCGTCCTGTTCAACCTGCTGGCCAACGCCGCGCGGCACGGCAAGCCGCCCATCGAGGTCACCGTCGAGGGCCGCGTCATCCGCGTCCGCGACCACGGGCCCGGCTTCCCGGCCGACCTCCTCGCGGACGGCCCCAGCCGCTTCCGCACCGGCAGCACGGACCGCGCGGGCCACGGCCACGGCCTCGGCCTCACCATCGCCGCCGGCCAGGCCCGCGTCATGGGCGCCCGCCTCACCTTCCGCAACATCCGCCCACCCGGCGCCCCGGAACACGTCCCGTCCGAGGGCGCGGTGGCGGTCCTGTGGCTCCCGGAACACGCGCCGACCAATACGGGCAGCTACCCGATGCTCCCGTAGCGGCGCTCTCCGAGGGTTTGGCGATCGGCCCTCACGGGGACCGTGCGCCGCGTCTTCACACCCCCGCCACCACCAGCTCCTCCCCCCGAGAAGGCCGCACCCCGTCCGTCCGCCCCGTGAAATACCGCTCGGCCAGCTCCTCCGCCGACACGTGGCGGGCCGTGCGGAAGCCGGTCTCGCGGGCCAGGGCGAGGATCTGCGGCGGTCGGAAGAAGGTCCGGAAGGGCGTGCCCGCGGCCCGCGCGCCCTTCATCGCGGCCCTGAGCTGCGGCTGCTCCTCCGGCTCGATGTCCTCGATGGGGCGCAGGAAGGTCGAGACCAGCGTCGATCCGGGCGCCAGGCCGGCGACAAGGGCGAAGGTCGCCTTGCTGGCCTCCGGCGTGAGGTACATCGTGACGCCGGCGGAGGCCACCACCGCGGGGCGGCCGGGGTCGAGCCCGGCCGCGAGCAGCCGCCCCCACCAGTCGCCCTCGAAGTCGACCGGCACGAGCCGCAGCCACTCGGGCACGCCGAGGCCGAGCGCCTCCAGTCGCCGTCGCTTGAAGGCCTGGGGCCCGGGCTGATCGACCTCGAACACCCGCATCCGGGCGGCGACTTCGGGCCGCCGCTGGGCGAAGGTGTCCAGCCCCGCCCCGAGGACGACGTACTGGTCCACGCCCTCCCCCACCCGCTCCACGACCAGGTCCTCGACGAACCGGGCCCGCGCCACGATCGACGCCCTGACCCGGCGGGTGGCCCGCTCGTCCATGTCGGGACGGTCCCGCCAGTCGTCACCGGGATCCGCGAGGCGCAGCCCGAGTTCGTCGTCCAGCACGTACGGTGGCGCGTCGACGCGGACGTGCAGGGCCCGCCACAGCGCCGTGCGCACGGCGGTGTGCTCGGCACCCTGCTCGGCGGTGTCGCTCACGCCCAGTCCTTCGACAGGTCGAGGTCACCCTCGCGGGGCTGGGTGAAGGAGAACCAGTTGCCGGAGTCGTCGCGGAAGACCGCTTCGATGCCGTACGGACGCTCCTGCGGCTCCTGGAGGAACTCCACGCCCCGGTCCTTGAGCCTCTTGTAGTCCCCGTGGATGTCGTCCGTCGTCAGCGCGCCCGCGCCCAGTACCCCCTTGGCGACGAGCTTGCGGACCATCTCGGCGGACTCGGGGTCCATCGCGGGCGGTCCCGGCACCATCAGGGTGAGATCGACGTCCGGCTGGTCCTCGGCGCCGACGGTGAGCCAGCGCATGCCGCCCTCGCCCAACGTCATGTCCGAGCGAACCTCGAGGCCCAGCTTCCCGGTGTAGAACTCCTTGGCCCGGTCCTGGTCGAGAACCCAGACGGTCGAGATCTTGAGTCCCTTGATCACGGTGTGCTCCTGCCGACGGTGACTGTCTTCCTGCTCCGTCACGGTAGGCAGCGGCGCCGTCAGTCCGCTTCTCCGGAATTGCGCCGCTCGCCGCCGGGGCCGCTTCTGAAGCCGCCGGCCCAGAGCATGGCGTAGCACCCGGGTATGAGCGCGGCCCCGCGGCCCACGTGCTTCGCGCGGTACTCCGTGGGAGTCAGCCCGGTCCACGCCTTGAACCGCGTCGAGAACGTGCCCAGGCTGCTGAAGCCGACGAGGTTGCAGATCTCGGTCACCGACAGGTTGGCGGTGCGCAGCAGATCCTCGGCCCGCTCGATCCGCCGGTGCGTGAGGTACTGCCCGGGCGTCTCCCCGTACGCCTCCTTGAAGGCGCGGATGAAGTGGTACCGCGAGTACCCGGCATGCGCGGCCACCGCGACCAGGTCCAGCTCCGCGTCGGCCCAGTCACGGTCCATCGCGTCCTTGGCCAGCCGCAACTGCCGCATTTTGTCCATACGGTGATGGTGGCACGCAGCACTGACAAGCAGGCCTGGGACTGTCAGCCCGTCCGGCGTTTGAGGACGAGGCCCTCCGGGCCGAAGGGGGGCCCGGGGGCACAGCCCCGAACAAGAAGAAGGCCCCCCGGGGCGGACACCAACCGGGGGACCTTCGGCTCACTGTGACGTTCAGACGGCCTCGACAAGCGGCGCCGGGGCCGACCCTTCCTCGCCGGGCTTGGGCGCAGCCGGCCCCGCCCCACGCAGCGTGACCTCCTTGACGAACACCGCCGCCACCAGCGCGGCCACGGCCACGATCGCGCCCAGCAGGAACGCGGAGTGGACACCCGCGGAGACCGCGTGCTGGTAGGCCTCCCGTGCGGCGGCCGGCAGCTTCGCCAGGCTCGCCGCGTCCAGCTGCGCCGACTGCTCGGTGACCTTGGAGCCCAGCGCGCCGGCCCGCTCGGTCATGACGTCCTGGACCCGGTTGTTGAACAGGGCGCCCATGATCGCGACACCGAAGGAGGAGCCGAGGGTGCGGGACAGCGTGCTCGTGGAGGACGCGACGCCCATGTCCTTCATCTCGACGCTGTTCTGCGCGACCAGCATGGTGATCTGCATCAGGCAGCCCATGCCGAGTCCGACGACGGCCATGAAGACGCCGGACATGAGGCGCGAGGTGTCGGTGTCCATGGTCGACAGCAGGTAGAGCCCGATGATCATCGAGGTGCTGCCGACGACCGGGAACACCTTGTACTTGCCGGTGTTGGTGGTCACGCGCCCTGCCACCATCGAGGTGACCAGCATCGCGCCGAGCATCGGCAGGAGCAGCAGCCCGGAGTTGGTCGCGGACGCGCCCTGCACGGACTGCTGGTACAGCGGCAGGAAGAGCGTCGCGCCGAACATCACGAAGCCGGTGATGAAGCCGATGATCGACATCAGGGTGAAGTTGCGGCTGCGGAAGATGTGCAGCGGCACGACCGGCTCGGCGGCCTTGGTCTGCCAGTACACGAACCCGACCAGCGAGACCACGCCGATCCCGATGAGCTCCATGATCCGCGCGGAGGACCAGGCGTACTCGGAGCCGCCCCAGGTGGTGACGAGGACGGTGGAGGTGATGCCGACCGTCAGCAGGATGACACCGAGGTAGTCGATGCCCGCCTTGGACCGCTTCTTCGGCAGGTGCAGCACGACGCTGATCAGAGCGAGCGAGACCACGCCGAGCGGCAGGTTGATGTAGAAGGACCAGCGCCAGCCCCAGTTGTCGGTGATGGTGCCGCCGACCAGCGGTCCGCCGATCATCGCGAGCGCCATGACGCCGGCCATCATGCCCTGGTACTTGCCGCGCTCCCGCGGGGGGATCAGGTCACCGATGATCGCCATGACGCCGACCATCAGACCGCCTGCGCCCAGACCCTGGATGGCCCGGAAGCCGATCAGCTCGCCCATGTTCTGGGCCATTCCGCTGAGCGCGGAGCCGATCAGGAAGATCACGATCGAGGTCATGAAGGTGGCCTTGCGGCCGTACATGTCGCCGAGCTTGCCCCAGACCGGGGTCGAGGCGGCGGTCGCGAGCGTGTACGCCGTCACCACCCAGGACAGATGTTCAAGGCCGCCGAGTTCGCCCACGATCGTCGGCATCGCGGTGCCCACGATCATGTTGTCGAGCATCGCCAGCATCATGGTGATCATGAGCGCCAGCAGCACGACCCGTACGCTGCGGGGCTGTTTGCCCGTGTCCACGTCCACCGTCTGTGTGTCCGCCATTGTCGTCACTCCCCTGTACTTCCCTGTACATCCCCCCGGCCGGCTACTTACTTGCCGCCCGGCTAGTTGACTACACTGCAGGAAGGTAGACCCGGAACTAGCCGGGCGTCAAGTAAGTTTTCTAGTCGGGCGGCAAGTAAGTTAGGTACCAGGCCGACACGTAAGTTTTCAGGGACTCCGATGACCGCGAGGATGGTTGGCACCATGGACGGCACCAAGCAGCAGCGCCGCGGCAACACCCGCCAGCGCATCCAGGACGTCGCGCTCGATCTCTTCGCCGAGCAGGGGTACGAGAAGACCTCGCTCCGCGAGATCGCCGAGAGCCTCGACGTCACCAAGGCGGCCTTGTACTACCACTTCAAGACCAAGGAAGAGATCCTCGTCAGCATCTTCGACGACCTGACGCAGCCGATCCTCGACCTGACCGAGTGGGGCAGGGAGCAGCCGCACACGCTGGAGACGAAGCAGGAGATCGTACGGCGTTACAGCGAGATCCTGGCCGGCGCGGCACCGCTGTTCCGCTTCATGCAGGAGAACCAGGCGGCCGTCCGCGAACTGCGGGTCGGCGAGACCTTCAAGAACCGCATGCAGGGCCTGCGCGAGATCATCGTGGACCCGGACGCGGCCCTGGTCGACCAGATCCGCAGCGTCAGCGCAATCTTCACCCTGCACGCAGGGATGTTCTTCATCCAGGACCTGGACGCGACCCCCGAGGAGAAGCGCAAGGCCGTCCTGGAGGTCGCGACGGACATGGTGACCCAGGCCCACCAGGGCATGACGGCCTCAGCGGAACAGTCCTGACGGAACCGTCCTAGACGGTCAGGCCCTTGGCCCGCAGGAACGCGACGGGGTCGATCGCCGACCCGTAGTTCGCGGTCGTACGGATCTCGAAGTGCAGGTGCGGACCACTGGAGTTGCCGGTGTTGCCGGACCTGGCTATGTGCTGCCCGGTGGCGACGACCTGGCCGACCCTCACGTCGATCCGCGACAGGTGGGCGTACTGCGAGTACGTCCCGTTGGCGTGCTTGATGACGATGGCGTTGCCGTACGCGGGTCCGTCACCGGCACCGTTCGAGCCGGCCTTGACGACCGTGCCGCCGTGCGCGGCGCGGACGTCGGTACCGCTGGCGACGGCGAAGTCCTGGCCGCTGTGCGTGGACTGCCACATGCCGCCGGCCTGCGCGAAGGTCGCGGAGAGCGTGTAGCTCTTCACCGGCGCGACCCAGGAGACGGCCTTCTTTGCGGCGGCCTTCTTCACCGCGGCCTTCTTGGCGGCCGCCTTCTTCGCGGCGGTCGCCTTGGCGCTCGCGGCGGCCTTGGCGGCCTTCGCCTGCGCGGCGGCCTGCGCCTGGACACCGCTCGCGGCGGCGGAGGTGCTGACCACGGTGGTGGCGTCGGCGGCGACCGCGACCCCGGCCCCCAGCGCGACCGACACACCGAGACCGGCGGTCAGGACGGCCGCGCGGGTGCGGAGCGTGGACGTACGGGCGGAGCGGAACGGGACGCGCGAAGACATCGAGACCTCAGGGGGACGGCGACAGGGACGGGGACAGAAAAACCACCCGGCACACGGACAGCCGCCGGATGGACCGTCCCTTGGTAACCCCGACCCCCACAGACCCCAAAACCCAAGATCTACGACGGAAGCTAGTACTTCATCTCAAAACTTAACGCTCCTTGACACAACACCCACAGGGAATGAATCCACCCACGACGGACGAAACAACCACGAGATCCCAGGACAAAAGTCCTTTTTGCCCATATCGGGCCCACGACTATCCGTCTTAGTAACGGACAAATCGCCTGTGCGGCATGTCACCGGACCACAAGATCGACGCTCAGGGAAATGTGACGCACACCCCTAGAAACCTACCCCCCAGTAACCCTACGGTTCCCCTCACGCCACCTGCGCACCTCACCATGCTCCGGACAACGGGCATACGGATGTGAAGAGGACCCCCCATGACAACAGGACGCCCCTGGGCGCGCCGCCTGGCCACCGCCGCCGTCTCCGTCTCGGCCCTCGTGGCACTGGCGGCCCCCGCGGACGCGGCGACGACGACCACCACGAACAGCGCCACCGCCGCCGAGGACGTCGACTACGCGACCTGGCAGACGGACTGCCAGGCGGTCATGGACCAGGCCCTGCCCTATCTGAAGCAGCGCATCGCCGCCGCGAAGCCGGGCGAGAAGCAGGCGATCGTCTTCGACATCGACAACACCACCCTGGAGACCGACTTCGGCTTCAGCTGGCCGCAGCCCGCCAACAAGCCGGTCCTGGACGTCGCGGAGTACGCCCAGGACCACGGCGTCTCACTGTTCTTCGTCACGGCCCGCCCGGGCATCATCTACCTGCCCACCGAGTACAACCTCGAACACGACGGCTACGAGGTCTCCGGCCTCTACGTCCGCGGTCTCTTCGACCTCTTCAAGGACGTCGCCGCCTACAAGACCGCCCAGCGCGTCGACATCGAGAACAAGGGCTACACGATCATCGCGAACGTCGGCAACAGCGCCACCGACCTCTCGGGCGGCCACGCCGAGAAGACGTACAAACTCCCGGACTACGACGGCCAGTTGTCCTGACTCCCGCCCCGGAACCCCAGTTGGGCTGATCGCCGGGCATGTCCCCCGTGGGGCCGGTACTTTCGGGTACCGGCCCCCACCCAGTCGACGGGCCGAGGGGGATTCCATGAGCGCCACACAGCCGCCGCGCGTCGAACTCGCGGACGCCGTGCAGACCATCCGCGACGAGCTGCTCACCGCGGCCCGGCGCTCGACGGGACAGGACGTCGTCTTCGAAGTGGGCGACATCCAGATGGAGTTCACCGTCGAGTTCCGCAAGGAGAACAAGGCCCACGCGAAGGTGCTGGCCTGGGTCGTCGACGCGGGCGCGGACACCACGCGCGCCGACAGCCGTACGCACAAGGTGTCGTTCACCCTGCGGGCGCGGGACGCGCGAACGGGCGCGCCCTGGAAGGTGCGCAACGAGACGGAGGGCAGCGTCGACGCGTTCGGCCGCGGTGCGCGCACCACACCGTGATGCTGCGTTCTGCCGTCGAGCGGTCCGTGGTCGTCCTGGCCGGATCGCAGGGCAGCGGCGTCATGCTCACCCCGCGCCTCGTGCTGACCAGCGCGCACGTGCTGCGCAACAAGGAGTGGATCCGCACGGTCCACCCGGAGAGCGAACAGCCCCTGCCCAGCAGGGTGGTGTGGCGCGACGAGGAGACCGACGTCGCCCTGCTGCTCACCGGCGAGGAACTGGTGGCGCCGGACCGCTGGGCGCTGGCGAGGCTGCGCTGGGGCGCCGTCGGTGCCTCCGATCCGCTCCCCGGCTGCCAGGTCGTCGGCTTCCCCTCGGTCCAACGCTTCGGCCCTGACGACCAGTTGGAGTACGACCAGCTCACCGGAACCGTACTGCCCATGGCGGGCCGGATCCGATCGACGCTGGTGTGCGAGTTCGACCGGGCACCGGTGGCCGCGCCGAAGCCGGGCGAATCGCCGTTCGCCGGACTGTCCGGGGCGCCCCTGTTCGCCGGCGCGGTCCTGATCGGCGTAGTGACCCAGGTCCCGGACAAGCGCGACCACCGCCGCATCGAGGCGACCCCCGTGGAACGCATCCTCCGGGCGCCGAACTTCCCCCGTCAGGTGATGGGAAGTGAACCGGGCCATGTCCCACCGGTGTTGGAGACAGTGGGGCCCGGCTTCCACATGGAGGACGAGCGGTTCGAGCGCCGGTACGCGCGCGCCCTCAAGACGCGGTACCGAAAGATCGAGATCTTCGGGCTCGACGAACTGGGCACGACGGAGACCAACTGGGATCTGGACACGGCGTATCTGAGCCTGGAGGCCATCTCCGCCGCCGAGACACGGGAGAGCGCCCCGCTGCCCCAGACCGTTCCGGTACCGCGCCGGATCAACGACCTGCTCGCCGACCGCCCGCGGACCGTCCTGCGCGGCGAGGCCGGCGCCGGCAAGACCACGCTGGTGTGGTGGCTCGCCTCCCATGCCGCCTGTGGCGCCCTCGATCACGAACTCGCCGACCTGAACGACCTGGTGCCCTTCGTGATCCCCATGCGCAGCCTGCTGGCCCGGGGCAGGGCCTTTCCCCGGCTCCCCGAACTGGCCACCGTCGCCGAGCTCCAGATCGACGAACTCCCCGACGGCTGGACCGGCCGCGTCCTGGAGGCGGGTCGCGCGCTCCTCCTGGTCGACGGCATGGACGAAGTGCCGCCCGCCGACCGGGAGGAGGCCCGGCGCCGCCTGTCCGATCTCCTGACGGCGTATCCGCACAACCGGTGCCTGGTCACCGTCCGGCCCCTGGCCGTGGCCACCGACTGGCTCGGCTCGGAGGACTTCGAGGAACTCCGCCTGCTTCCCATGCGCGACGAGGACGTCCTGGCCTTCTCCCGGGCCTGGCACGCGGCCGCCCGCCTCGAATGCGCCGGCCTCCGCGACACCCACCGGGCGGCCGCCGAGGAGCAGCACCTCCACACCCTGGAACGCGCGCTGGAACAGGAGTTGGAGCGCAACCCCACCCTCCTCCACCTCTCCCGCACCCCACTCCTGGCCGCCGTGGTCTGCGCCCTCCACCGCCGCCGCAGGGGATTCCTGCCGGAGACCCGCTGGTCCCTCTACAACGCCTCGCTCACCATGCTGCTGGGCGGCCGCGACACCCTGCGCCGGGTCGGCGCGCCCGAGGGCATAGTCCTGGGTGTCGAGGAGCACCAGCAACTCCTCCAGCGGATCGCGGCCTGGCTCGCCCGCAGCGGGAACACCGAGTTCAACCACGCCCAGGCGGAACACCAGATCAGCCTCGCCATGCGGAGCATGCCCCAGGTGCAGGGACAGGGCTCGGCCGAAGCCGTCCTGACCCACCTCCTCAACCGCAGCGGCCTGCTCCAGGAACGCAACGAGACGGCCATCCAGTTCATCCACCGCACCTTCCAGGACTACCTGGCGGCGAAGGAACTCCAGGAGAGCGACGGCCTGGGCGAGTTGCTCCAACACGCGGGCGAGGAGGAATGGCAGGACATCATCCTCCTGGCCGTCGGCCACTGCCACCGAGGCGAGGTCCGCCGCCTGATAGAGCAACTGATCG
Source organism: Streptomyces sp. NPDC092369 (assembly GCF_044755245.1). Taxonomy (NCBI): domain Bacteria; kingdom Bacillati; phylum Actinomycetota; class Actinomycetes; order Kitasatosporales; family Streptomycetaceae; genus Streptomyces; species Streptomyces sp. NPDC092369. Next base: position 759,001 of record NZ_JBIVQP010000005.1, on the reverse strand, counting down.
AGAAGGGCGACGGCATCGAGGACCGGGGGCTGCGCGCCAACGTCCATGTGCTGGCGGCTCGTTGCGCGCTCAGCGCGGTGGTGCTGGAGGAGGAGGTGCGGGAGGAGGTGGCTGAGCGGGTGCGGGGGTTGCTACGGCCGCTGGAGACCACCAGCATCGCCGCGCTGGCGTCGCTCGGTTCGTACGTGCTTCCGCTGATGCCAGGCCCCGAGGAACTGGACAGTGCCCAGGCCGAATTGCTCGTCGACCTCATCCATGAAGTCGGCAGCCCCTCGTCCCTGCCGCTGCTTCGGCAGTTCGCCACGTACCCCTCCGCCGATGTCCGGGACCTGCTCACGACCGCGTGGCCGCGCTATCCCGCCGAGGAGTACGCCCGTGAGGTCCTCGCCCACATGCCCTTGGAGGACCACGACGTCTACGTGATCGATCCGGCCATGGCCGCGGCACTGCGTCACTGCGGTCCCGTCGGCACGGTCACCCTCGGCGCGGCCGTCAGCGGTGCGGACCTCGCCGAACTGTTGCCGCGTACGGGTATCCGGCGGCTCGAAATCCTCAACAACTCCCTGCTGGACGACCTCGCATTCGTGCGCGGCCTGTCCGAGGTGACCTCACTGTCGCTGATCGGGTGCCCCGGGATCAGAAAGCTCTCCGCGCTGGAGGGCCTGCCCCTCACCCGGCTCGCCGTCGAGCTCTACGGGATGACCAAGTCCGAGCTGGTTTCTGTGGAACGGCTGGACCGGCTGACCGAGCTGTCGCTGAAGGGACCTCTGCTCGACAGCGACATCCCCCTTCCCTCGGGACATCCGACGGTCGAACTTCTCACGGTGGCCGGCCAGACAGAGATGATGATCAACGACCTGTCCCAGTGGCCGGCGCTGCGCGAACTCGTCGTGCAAGGCGACTGCAATGTGCCCGCGCTGCTACTGGCAGCCGCCAAGGCCCCTTCGCTCGGCAGTCTCGACTTCAGGGTCGACTTGAATTTCGCGACACTGCCGCGCAGATCCTGGGATCTGGGTCCTCTGCCAGGGATCCGCGATCTCACCCTCAGAGGCATCGACCGCGCGAGTTCCGCGACGGACCTGGCCCAGCTGTTCCCCTCGCTCACTAGGCTCCGCATCGAGTGCGCCCCGGGCACGGCACTGGACCTCTCCCCACTGCAGGACCACGCCGACCTGACCATCGAAATCAACAACCAGCCTGCGCACCCTGGCCTATGAGAAAGGGGCCGGCGCCCAAAGGCACCGGCCCCTCATTCGGCGAACCCCCGGAAGGGCTACGCCTCCTTGCTCAGGTTGGGCCCAGCCCCGCCCGCCGCCTGCTCGATCGGCGGAACGTCCGGAAGTGCCGACTTCTCCTCACCCCGGAAGGTGAAGGTCTTGGCCTCGCCCTCGCCCTCGGTGTCCACGACCACGATGTGACCGGGGCGCAGCTCGCCGAAGAGGATCTTCTCGGAGAGCGTGTCCTCGATCTCGCGCTGGATCGTGCGACGCAGCGGACGCGCGCCCAGCACCTGGTCGTAGCCCTTGGTCGACAGCAGCTCCTTGGCGGACTGGGAGAGCTCGATGCCCATGTCCCGGTCCTTGAGGCGCTCGTCCACCTTGGCCACCATCAGGTCGACGATCGCGAGGATGTCGGCCTGGGTGAGCTGCGGGAAGACGACGACGTCGTCGACGCGGTTGAGGAACTCGGGCCGGAAGTGCTGCTTGAGCTCGTCCGAGACCTTGTTCTTCATGCGCTCGTAGTTCGACTTCGTGTCGCCCGTGGCCGCGAAGCCCAGGTTGAAGCCCTTGGAGATGTCACGGGTGCCGAGGTTGGTCGTCATGATGATGACCGTGTTCTTGAAGTCCACGACCCGGCCCTGGGAGTCGGTCAGGCGACCGTCCTCCAGGATCTGCAGCAGCGAGTTGAAGATGTCCGGGTGGGCCTTCTCGACCTCGTCGAAGAGGACCACCGAGAACGGCTTGCGCCGCACCTTCTCCGTCAGCTGGCCGCCCTCTTCGTAGCCCACGTAACCGGGGGGCGAACCGAAGAGCCGCGAGACCGTGTGCTTCTCGCTGAACTCCGACATGTCGAGGGAGATCAGCGCGTCCTCGTCACCGAAGAGGAACTCCGCCAGCGCCTTGGACAGCTCGGTCTTACCGACACCGGACGGGCCGGCGAAGATGAACGAACCACCGGGACGCTTCGGGTCCTTCAGACCGGCACGCGTACGACGGATCGCCTTCGAGAGCGCCTTGACGGCGTCCTTCTGGCCGATGACCCGCTTGTGGAGCTCGTCCTCCATGCGCAGCAGACGCGAGGACTCCTCCTCGGTCAGCTTGAAGACCGGGATGCCGGTGGCGGTCGCGAGGACCTCGGCGATCAGCTCGCCGTCGACCTCGGCGACGACGTCCATGTCGCCGGCCTTCCACTCCTTCTCCCGCTTGGCCTTGGCGGCCAGGAGCTGCTTCTCCTTGTCGCGGAGGGAGGCGGCCTTCTCGAAGTCCTGCGAATCGATCGCGGACTCCTTGTCGCGGCGCACGCCCGCGATCTTCTCGTCGAACTCGCGCAGGTCCGGCGGCGCGGTCATCCGGCGGATGCGCATCCGGGAACCGGCTTCGTCGATCAGGTCGATCGCCTTGTCCGGCAGGAAGCGGTCCGAGATGTACCGGTCGGCCAGGGTGGCGGCCTGGACCAGCGCCTCGTCCGTGATGGAGACGCGGTGGTGGGCCTCGTACCGGTCACGCAGACCCTTGAGGATCTCGATCGTGTGCGGCAGCGAGGGCTCGGCGACCTGGATGGGCTGGAAGCGGCGCTCGAGAGCGGCGTCCTTCTCCAGGTGCTTGCGGTACTCGTCGAGCGTGGTGGCGCCGATGGTCTGCAGCTCACCGCGGGCCAGCATCGGCTTCAGGATCGAAGCCGCGTCGATGGCGCCCTCGGCGGCACCCGCACCGACCAGCGTGTGCAGCTCGTCGATGAACAGGATGATGTCGCCGCGGGTGCGGATCTCCTTGAGCACCTTCTTCAGGCGCTCCTCGAAGTCACCGCGGTAGCGGGAGCCGGCGACCAGCGCGCCGAGGTCGAGGGTGTAGAGGTGCTTGTCCTTGAGGGTCTCGGGCACCTCGCCCTTGACGATGGCCTGGGCGAGGCCCTCGACGACGGCGGTCTTGCCGACACCGGGCTCACCGATCAGGACCGGGTTGTTCTTCGTACGGCGGGACAGCACCTGCATGACCCGCTCGATCTCCTTCTCGCGCCCGATGACCGGGTCGAGCTTGGACTCACGAGCGGCCTGGGTGAGGTTCCGGCCGAACTGGTCGAGGACCAGGGACGTGGAGGGCGTGCCCTCGGCAGGACCGCCACTGGCGCCGGCGGTCTCCTTGCCCTGGTAGCCGGAGAGCAGCTGGATGACCTGCTGCCGCACCCGGTTGAGGTCGGCACCCAGCTTGACCAGGACCTGGGCGGCGACGCCCTCGCCCTCACGGATCAGGCCGAGCAGGATGTGCTCCGTGCCGATGTAGTTGTGGCCCAGTTGAAGGGCCTCGCGGAGCGACAGCTCCAGGACCTTCTTGGCACGAGGGGTGAAGGGGATGTGCCCGGACGGGGCCTGCTGGCCCTGGCCGATGATCTCCTCCACCTGCTGGCGGACCGCCTCGAGCGAAATCCCGAGGCTCTCAAGGGCCTTGGCGGCGACACCCTCACCCTCGTGGATCAGACCCAGGAGGATGTGCTCGGTGCCGATGTAGTTGTGGTTGAGCATCCGGGCTTCTTCCTGAGCCAGGACGACAACCCGCCGCGCGCGGTCGGTGAACCTCTCGAACATCGTTAATCGCTCCTCAGAGCGGTCAGGCAGTGGGGGGAACTTCCCCTCCCTGTCCTTCCGCAGCTTAGTCCCGCAAGCGGGGACCGCTCATTCCAACTGCCGACACCGGACCGAGAACCAGCACTGCCTCCTGACCCCGAACGCCGACATCTGCTCCAACTCGATGGTGCGAGACGATGTTCCCGCAGGCCAGACAGTTACCCCCACCATCAGTACGCCGATGGCGAACGTGAGACGCCCCGTCCTGCGTGTCGCCCCCTCTCACTAGGGATGTCTTACCCGCGCGAACGGACACTCCATGCCGCGCGCACCGGTTCCCTCCGCTATGGGCGAACAACCTTGCACCTCGCCGCACCCCCGCACGCCCCCTTTTTCGACACTCAGCGCATCCAACGGAACACCCAGCGTAACTCGCGGCCTCTTCGGGCGGTTGCACTTGTCATGGTTGGCAGCGACGCCCCGCTCACCCGCCCGCTCACCGCCGTCCGCACGACGGTCCCGCCCCCGCGCCGCCCAGTGGATCAGGGCGGTCCCGACGATCCACGCAATCCGCTCGACCGGCTCCGCCGGTGGTACGAGGACGAGCTGGGCTGGCCGACGGAGGCCGCATGCCCCGACTCCCCGTTACGTCTGAGCGTGGGCGTGCGTTTCGACGTCCTGGACGTGCCGGCCGAGGCGGGCCGGGCGGCACTGCGGCATCTCGTGCCGGGCTCCCCGGTGGCCGTCCAGGGCGACCGGATGCGGCTGCTGGTGGCCGCGGGCGGCGCGGAGGAGCTGCCGGGGCTGCTGGACTGGCTGGAGTGGCGCGCGCTGGCGCTCGATCTGACCGCGATCGGCGAGGGCGGCCGGATGGAAGCACCGCTGCCGCCCGCACGGGTTCCGGTCCGCGCGGACGCCCTGCAGGGGGCCGCCATGTGGTTGCGGCCCCCCGAGCCGGGGTGCGAGGTCGAGACCTCGCTGCCGACACTGTCGGCCGTTGGGGGCCTTGGGGGCGCCCCCGATCTCGCACGACTGGTGGACACGCTGGCAACGCAATGCCACCGGTTGCGGCTGCGGCGCGCGTGCGCACAACCGCCGTCCTTTCCTTAGGCCCGCGAGCGGGCTTTCGGGACGGTAATGCCTGTGATCAGGCGTTGGCCTTCTCGTAGGCCTCACGGATGGACGCCGGGACGCGGCCACGGTCGTTGACCTCGAAGCCGTTCTCCTTCGCCCACGCGCGGATCTGTGCGGTGTCCTGGCTGCCGCCCGTCGCGGCACGCGCCTTTCCACGCCCGCCCGAAGCGCGGCCTCCGGTACGCCGACCGCCCTTCACGTAAGGGTCGAGAAGGCCGCGAAGCTTGTCCGCATTGGCAGTCGTGAGATCGATCTCGTACGTCTTGCCGTCCAGCGCGAACGTGACGGTCTCGTCCGCCTCGCCGCCGTCGAGGTCGTCGACAAGAAGGACCTGAACCTTCTGTGCCACCGGATTTCCTTTCATCCATAACTTGAGGGCCGGAGGTCTGCGGCGTCCGCCGTTTCGCCGTCCCTTGTTATATGCAGTACTGCAGTACGTCGGAAAGCAAACCGCTTTTGCTGGAAAAACACAAACCCCCGGGAGAGACCGGCCGACCCGGTCCGGTCCGGAAACATGCGCGTTTCGGACATAGGGAACCTGGGCAGGGGTCGCGCGGAATACAGCCTGGTGATCGGCGATCACAGATCCTCACAGATGCAGAAGCATCCGGCTGTTGCCCAAGGTGTTCGGTTTCACTCGTTCGAGTCCGAGGAACTCCGCGACGCCCTCGTCATAGGAACGCATCAGCTCCGCGTAGACATCGGTGTCGACCGGCGTCTCCCCGATCTCGACGAAGCCGTGCTTGCCGAAGAAGTCCACTTCGAAGGTCAGGCAGAAAACGCGACGAACACCGAGCCAGCGCGCGGTCTGCAGCAACTTCTCCAGCAACTGATGCCCGACACCGGCGCCCTTGAGGCCGTCCTTCACCGCGAGAGTGCGAACTTCCGCGAGGTCTTCCCACATCACGTGCAGTGCGCCGCAGCCGACCACCTCGGCGTTGTCGTCGCGTTCGGCGACCCAGAACTCCTGGATGTCCTCGTAAAGCGTCACCGTCGCTTTGTCGAGCAGGATGCGGTCACGGACGTACGCGTCAAGCAGCTGGCGCACGGTCGGGACATCGCTGGTACGGGCCCGCCGGACGGTGATGGCTTTAGCGCTGACTTCGGGGCCTTCGGGGCTCACTGCTGACATGAGCGGACGCTATCGCCCGCCGTCACCCGGCGCGGCGCCGGGGTTCGCCTCTTCCTGTTCCCGGGTTTCCGGTCCCTGGACGATGCGTACGGCGTCCCGCAGAGCATGTCGCTGTTCGTCGCTCATCATGCCGAAGAACGCGACGAGAGCGGCGGCGGGGTTGTCACTCTGCGACCACGCGTCGTTCATCAGGGCAGCGGCGTACGCGGCCCGCGTGGAGACCGCCTCATATCGATAGGCCCGGCCTTCGGCCTCACGCCGCACCCAACCCTTCTGATGGAGATTGTCCAAAACGGTCATCACCGTGGTGTACGCGATGGACCGTTCCTGCTGAAGGTCTTCCAGGACTTCTCGAACGGTCACCGGGCGGTTCCACTTCCACACCCGCGTCATGACCGAGTCTTCGAGTTCTCCCAATGGGCGAGGCACAGCTCGCACAATAGTGGGAGATCACCGCATTGGCGTGCCGGACGTGCGCTTCACCGGCAAACGGCAACAAAAAGGGCGTACGACTCGAAGAACAAGCGAGTCGTACGCCGATGAGGGCGCCCTTGGGGCAACCGCTCAGCCGTCGCCCTTCGCGGAGGCCTGCTGGGCACCCTCCGCGCGGGCGAGGACGGCGTCCACGGCGGCGTCCTCCTTGGCCTTGTTGGCCCCGCCCTGGGTCTTCACGATCACCCTGATCACGCCGATGAAGAACACGGCCATGACGATGGGCGGCACGAGCGCGGAGACGTAGTCCATGGCTCCAGGGTAGCCACGGGGGTGCGGCGGCCGGGCGGGGGGTGCGGGGTGCGGGTGCGGGGTGCGGTCAGCCCGCGGCGAGTTCCCGGGCCGGGGTCGCCGTGCTCGGCGGGGTCGGTTTGCGGCGCGGGAAGACCTCGCCCGGGGTGGGGATGGGCCGGCCCGGCTTCGGGGCGGCCGGAGCGGGCGCCGGCTTGGGGGCGGCGGGCTTCTCCGCGGGCCGCTTCGCGGGGTCTCCCTCCGCCGCCTCGACCACGTTGCCCGCCCCCGAGAGACCGCCGGGCAGGGCCGTGAGGCGCGTACGGGAGACGGGGACGACCGGAGCGACCGGACGGATCGCCCGACGCGCCAGACGGGCGCGTACGTCCTGCTCCGCGAGCGTCTGGCAGCGGTCCAGGAGCGCGGCGGCGACCGGATTGCCCCGCAGGGCGCGCAGGGCCGCGAGGTCGTCGGGTTCCGGGCGGTACCCGGATCCCAGCGCCTCCTCCAGGAGCGCGAGATATCCGGCGACGGTGCCGGGCAGCGCGGCACGGTAGCGAGCCAGGTCGGCCACCAGGAAGGCGCGCAGCCTGGCCCCCTCGCACAACGCCTCGTCGAGGGACTCGGCCAGGCGGAGGCAGTCTTGGACGTCCTCGGCCGAGGCGGGGCTGGGGCGAAGGGCGAGGGCGAGAGCGCGGCGGAGCACACGCAGCTCCTCCACGCCGAACGCCATGCCGCCGCGGGATCCGTATGGCGTGGGCATACGCCGACGGTACGCGCTAATCAGACAAACTCGACATAGCGGAACGGTGTGGCGCGAGGGAGCCACCCGGTTGCTCAGCCGAACCACACGCCGACTCTGGCCGCCCGCTGCCGGCGCACACCCTGCCTGAACGGAAGCCCGGGCGCCTCCCAGGACCAGAGCCCGGACGGCACGCACGGGACACCCGCCGGCTCGACGCGCCGCGTGCGCGAGACACCTGCAAGCCTCCGGCCCGCCAGGCCCGCCCGTTGCCGACCCCGACGGCGACCGCCCGCGCCTACGGCCACCACCCCGGGAACGGCCGCGCGACACGCACGGGACCCCCGCCGCCTCGACGCGCCGCGCGCACGGGACGCCCGCGCGCACTGCGACCCGGCCGCCGAGCCCCCGGCAAGGGACCGGCGGTGCTGTCGTCACATCCGGGAGACGTTTCGCTCGTACACCAAGCGGAGTCCTACCAGCGTCAGCCAGGGTTCGTGTTCGTCGATCACCGAGGCCTCGCCGAGGACCATCGGGGCGAGGCCGCCGGTGGCGATGACCGTGACGTCGTCGGGGTCGGTCGCGAGTTCGCGGGCCATGCGGGTGACGACGCCGTCGACCTGGCCGGCGAAGCCGTAGATGATCCCGGACTGCATGGCCTCGACGGTGTTCTTGCCGATGACGCTGCGCGGCCGGGCGACCTCGATCTTGCGGAGCTGGGCGCCGCGGACGCCGAGTGCCTCGACGGAGATCTCGATGCCGGGGGCGATGACGCCGCCGACGTACTCCCCGCGCGCGCTGACCGCGTCGAACGTCGTCGCCGTACCGAAGTCGACCACGATCGCCGGACCGCCGTAGAGCTCGACCGCCGCGACGGAGTTGATGATCCGGTCCGCGCCGACTTCCTTGGGGTTGTCGGTGAGGATCGGGACGCCCGTCTTCACGCCCGGCTCGACGAGGACCGCGGGCACGTCGCCGTAATAGCGCCGCGTCACCTCGCGCAGTTCGTGCAGGACGGAGGGGACGGTCGCGCAGATGGCGATGCCGTCGATGCCGTCGCCGAGCTCGTCGCCGAGCAGCGGGTGCATGCCCATCAGGCCCTGCAGCAGGACCGCCAGTTCGTCGGCCGTGCGGCGCGCGTCCGTGGAGATCCGCCAGTGCTCGACGATGTCCTCACCGTCGAACAGGCCGAGGACCGTGTGCGTGTTCCCTACGTCGATGGTCAGCAGCATGGCCGGTTCCTACTCCGCCGCTCGCAGGTCCAGGCCGATGTCCAGGATCGGCGAGGAGTGGGTCAGGGCCCCCACGGCCAGGTAGTCCACGCCGGTGTCCGCGTACGCCTTCGCGTTCTCCAGGGTGAGCCGGCCCGACGCCTCCAGCGCGGCGCGGCCGTTCACGATGCCCACCGCCTCATCGCATTCGCCGGGCGTGAAGTTGTCCAGCAGGATCAGGTCCGCGCCCGCGTCGACGACCTCGCGCAGCTGGTGCAGCGTGTCGACCTCGACCTCGATCGGCACCTCGGGGAACGCCTCGCGCACCGCCTCGAAGGCCTGCGCGACCCCGCCCGCGGCGACCACGTGGTTGTCCTTGACAAGCGCCGCGTCGGACAGTGACATCCGGTGGTTGACGCCCCCGCCGCAGCGCACCGCGTACTTCTCCAGGGCCCGCAGCCCCGGCGTCGTCTTGCGGGTGTCGCGCACCCGCGCCTTGGTGCCCTCCAGCGCGTCCGCCCACGCGCGCGTGTGGGTCGCGACACCCGACATGCGGCACAGCAGATTCAGTGCGCTGCGCTCGGCGGTGAGCAGGTCACGCGTGCGCGTGGTGACCGACAGCAGCCGCTGCCCGGCCTCCACCCGGTCGCCGTCCTCCACGTGCCGCTCGACCTCGAACTCGTCCGTGCACACCACGGACAGCACCGCCTCGGCGACCCTGAGACCCGCCACGACACCCGCCTCGCGCGCGGTGAAGTCGGCAGTGGCGACGGCGTCCTCGGGGATGGTGGCGACCGTGGTCACGTCCACGCCGTGGTCGAGGTCCTCCTGGATGGCCACGTTGGCGATGTCCTCGACCTCCAGGGGGTCGAGCCCGGCGTCGGCCAGGAGCTGCGCGAGCGCGGGGTCGAGCCCGCACTCCATGTACTCGGCCAGGTCATTGGCGTCGCCCTCGGCACCGCAGGCGCAGCCGTCGCCGCAGCCTCCGGACGGGGCGAGGGGGAGGTCGGGGGTGCTCACGTCTGTCACTGCTCCTGAGGGGGCTGCCGGGTCGGGGGGAAGTCTGCGGTATCGGTGGTGTGCAGGGCGAGTGCGCGGTCCGGATCAAGCCGTACGACGATGTGGCGCCGCCATGCCGTGTCGTCGCGCTCGGCGTGGTCCTCGCGCCAGTGGCAGCCCCGGGTCTCCTCGCGCTGCCGGGCGGCGGCGACCAGGACGCGGGCCACGTACAGGAGGTTGGTGGCCTCCCAGGTGTCGACGCCGGGCTCGGACGTCTTGCCGTTCTCGGCGAGGTCGTCGCGGGCCTCGGTGTCCAGCCGCTCAAGCTGGTCGGCGGCCTGGGCGAGGGACGCGGCGGAGCGCAGGACGCCCGCGCCGTCGGTCATGATCCGCTGGATAGCGAACCGGTGCTCGGGGGCGAGCAGCGGGTGCGCGGGCGTCTTCGGGTGCTCGACGGGCTCGGGCACGCGCGCGTGGAGGCCGTCCCGCGCCCTCGTCGCCCCGATGTCGGCAGCGATGCGCTCGGCGTAGACGAGACCCTCCAGGAGGGAGTTGGAGGCGAGCCGGTTGGCGCCGTGCACGCCGGTGCAGGCGACCTCGCCGCACGCGTACAGGCCCGGGACGGTCGTGCGGCCCCGGGAGTCGGTGCGCACGCCGCCGGAGGCGTAGTGGGCGGCCGGCGCGATCGGGATGGGGTCGGTGACCGGGTCGATGCCGTGCGCGCGGCAGGCGGCGAGGATCGTCGGGAAGCGGTGCTCCCACATGTCGGCGCCGAAGTGCCGGGCGTCCAGGAACATGTGCTCGGCGTCCTGCTCCTGCATGCGCCGCATGATGCCCTTGGCGACGATGTCCCGGGGCGCGAGCTCGGCCAGTTCGTGCTGTCCGACCATGAAGCGCACGCCGTCGGCGTCGACCAGGTGGGCACCCTCGCCGCGCACGGCCTCGGAGACCAGCGGCTGCTGGCCCTCCGCGTCGGCGCCCAGGAAGAGCACGGTGGGGTGGAACTGCACGAACTCCAGGTCACTCACCTCGGCCCCGCCGCGCAGCGCGAGCGCCACGCCGTCGCCGGTCGACACCGAGGGGTTGGTGGTCGCCGAGAACACCTGGCCCATGCCGCCGGTCGCGAGGACGACCGCCGGCGCGTGCACGGCGCCCACGCCGTCGTGCTGGCCCTCGCCCATGACGTGCAGGGAGACGCCCGCGGTGCGGCCGTCGGCGTCGGTCAGCAGGTCGAGCACGAGCGCGTTCTCGATCGTGCGCAGCCCGCGCGCGCGTACCGCCTCGACGAGCGCCCGGGAGATCTCCGCGCCGGTCGCGTCACCGCCCGCGTGCGCGATGCGGCGGCGGTGGTGGCCGCCTTCCCGGGTGAGTTCGAGCAGGCCTTCGGAGGACTCGTCGAAGTGCGCGCCGGTCTCGATGAGCCGGCGTACGGCGTCGGGTCCTTCGGTGACCAGGATCCGTACGGCGTCCTCGTCGCACAGGCCCGCGCCCGCCACGAGCGTGTCGTCGAGGTGCTGTTCGGGGGTGTCGCCCTCGCCGAGGGCCGCGGCGATGCCGCCCTGCGCCCAGCGCGTGGAGCCGTCGTCGAGGCGGGCCTTGGTGACGACGACCGTGCGCAGGCCCGCGGCCTCGCAGCGCAGGGCCGCGGTCAGGCCGGCCACTCCGGAGCCGACGACCACCACGTCCGCGGCGATGCTCCAACCCGGGGCAGGGGCATGAAGGCAGGGGCGAGCGCGAAGCGCCCTCGACCCAGGGTGGTGGTGGGCGACGGGCGGGCGTATGCCTGTGCTGGTCACGAGGCGGCTCCGAAGGTGAGGGGGAGGTTGTCGATCAGCCGGGTCGTCCCGACCCGGGCGGCGACGGCGAGGACGGCCTCGCCGGTGAATCCGTCCTCGATCTCGGTGAAGTCGGACGGGTCGACGAGTGCCAGGTAGTCCAGTTCGAGCGGCGGCGACAGGCGCGCGCCCTCGTCGAGGGCCAGGCGGGCGGCCGCGCGGACGGCGGAGGGGGCGCCCGGGAGCGCCTTGGCGACGGCGTGCGTGTCGGCGGCGGCGCGGGACTCCCCGATGGCGCTGAGCGCCTCGGCACGCGCGTGCGTGGCGGGCACCTCACGCGCCCGCGCCCGCAGTGCCTCCTGCGCCGCGTGCCGGTCACGGCCCGCGAACAGCGCGCGGGAGAGCGCGAGCGCCGTGCGCCGCTCCTGGGGCGAGAGGTAGCGGTTGCGGCTGGAGAGGGCGAGCCCGTCGTCCTCGCGGACGGTGGGTACGCCGACGATCTCCACGCCGAAGTTCAGGTCCCGCACCATGCGGCGGATCACGGCGAGCTGCTGGGCGTCCTTCTGGCCGAACAGGGCCACGTCGGGGCGCGTGAGGTGGAGCAGTTTGGCGACGACGGTGAGCACGCCGTCGAAGTGCCCGGGGCGGGAGGCGCCCTCCAGGCGCTCCCCCATGGGGCCCGCGGTGATGCGGACCTGGGGCTGTCCGCCCGGGTAGACCTCGTCCACGGAGGGTGCGAACACGGCGTCGGCGCCGGACAGTTCGGCGAGCTTGAGGTCGGCGTCGAGGGTGCGCGGGTAGCGGTCGAGGTCCTCGCCCTGGCCGAACTGGAGGGGGTTCACGAAGACGGTGACGACGACCTCGCCCTCCGGACCCGCGATCTCACGCGCGGTGCGGATCAGGGTGGCGTGGCCCTCGTGCAGGGCGCCCATCGTCATCACGACGGCACGACGGCCGGTACGCGTGCGTGCGTGCAGTTCGTCGGCGGTGCGCAGCAGGGTGGTGGTCATCGGCCGTCTCCCTCGGCGCCGTCGGGCCCGGTGGTGCCCGTCGTCCCGGTCGTCCCGTTCGCGAGCACGCCGAGCAGGTCCTCGGCGTATTCGGGCTTGAGCAGGCCGTGGGCGAGGGCCCGGTCGGCGGTCGCGCGGGCCATCGCCAGATAGCCGGCGACGGTCTGCGGGGCGTGCTTGCGCAGCTCCGCGACGTGCGCGGCCACGGTGCCCGCGTCTCCGCGCGCGACCGGACCGGTCAGCGCCGCGTCACCGGAACGCAGCGCGTTGTCGAGCGCGGCGCCAAGGAGCGGGCCGAGCATCCGGTCGGGGGCCTCGACGCCGGCCTCGCGCAGCAGCTCCATGGACTGGGCGACCAGCGTGACCAGGTGGTTGGCGCCCAGCGCGAGCGCCGCGTGGTAGAGCGGGCGGCGCTCCTCCTCGATCCACTCGGGCTCGCCGCCCATCTCGATCACCAGGGCCTCGGCGGCCAGCCGCAGCTCGTGCGGTGCCGTGACGCCGAACGAGCAGCCGGCCAGGCGCTGGACGTCCACAGGGGTGCCGGTGAAGGTCATCGCCGGGTGCAGGGCCAGCGGCAGCCCGCCCACTCGCAGGGCCGGGTCCAGGACCTTGGAGCCGTACCGCCCGGAGGTGTGCACGAGAAGCTGTCCCGGCCGCACGGCCCCGGTCTCGGCGAGGCCCTCGACCAGCCCGGGCAGGGTGTCGTCGGGGACGGTCAGCAGGACCAGCTCGGCGCGGGCCAGCACCTCTGCGGGCGGCACGACGGGCACGTCCGGCAGCAGGAGCGCGGCGCGGCGCCTGGAGGCGTCGGAGACCCCCGAGACGGCCACCGGCCGGTGCCCGGCGAGCTGGAGCGACGCGGCCAGCGCGGGGCCCACCCGACCGGCTCCGACGACGCCGACGGTGAGCCGCGCGGGGCGGTCCCTGGGGTCTGGCTGTTGGACTGTGCTCACGCGACCGAGGCCTTCCCGTTCCAGTCCGCTCTGGGTACCGGACGATTTCTCGTCATGTTAACGCGATTGGTTCGAGGGGCGTCCGGTTGTCCACAGGCTGTGGGCGACGGCACGTTGCCCCCGCACCGGAAAGCCTGTGGAAAACCTGGTGCCCATGCGGAAGGGCGTTGGGCATGATCCGGGCCATGAGAGAAGCGGCGGAACAGGACGAGCAGGCGGCCTCCGAGGGAGAGCGGCTCAAGCAGCGCCGTCAGCGGCGCATCGACGCGAACCGGAACGCGCATCACACACTGGCCCGCATGGGTTTCCTGAACCCCCTGCGCGAGCGCCTGGCGTTGCTGGCCGACGCGCACGAGGTGTACGACCTGGACGAGACGGCGGACACCTACGGCAACGGGATCGTCGAGGCCCTTGAGGAGAAGGTCGCGGGGCTGCTCGGCAAGGAGGCCGCCGCGTTCTTCCCCACGGGCACGATGGCCCAGCAGGTCGCGCTGCGCAGCTGGGCGGGCCGTACCGGCAGCCCGACGGTCGCCCTGCACGCCCTCGCCCACCCCGAGGTGCACGAACGGAATGCGTTCAGCCAGGTCAGCGGCCTGCGACCGGTCCGACTGGCGAGCGAGCCCCGACTCCCGAGCGCCGACGAGGTGCGTGACTTCGAGGAGCCCTTCGGCGCCCTGATGCTCGAACTGCCCCTCAGGGACGCCGGTTTCGTGCTGCCCACCTGGGAGGAGCTGACCGCGCTCGTGGACGCGGCGCACGAGCGCGACGCGGTGGTCCACTTCGACGGCGCACGCCTGTGGGAGACCACCGTCCACTTCGGCCGCCCCCTGGCCGAGATCGCGGACCTCGCGGACAGCGTCTACGTGTCGTTCTACAAGTCCTTCGACGCGTTCGGCGGCGCCGCGCTCGCCGGCCCCAAGACCCTGATCGAGGAGGCGAAGGCCTGGCGGCACCGGTACGGGGGTGCGGTCTTCCAGCAGTTCCCGACCGTCCTGTCGGCCCTCGCCGGGCTGGAACGGGATCTGCCCCGGCTGCCCGAGTACGTCACCCACGCACGCGTGGTGGCCGCCGCCCTGCGCGAGGGCTTCGCGGCGGCCGGGGTGCCGTGGGCACGGGTCCACCCCGAGGTGCCGCACACCTTCGACTTCCAGGTCTGGCTGCCGTACGGCGTCGACGAGCTCTCGGAGGCGGCGATCCGGCAGGCCGAGGAAACGGGCATCTCCCTGTTCGGCAACCCCTGGGACGAGCGGGGCCCGGGTCTGTCGGCGACCGAGGTCTACGTCCGCGCCGACGCCCTGGAGTGGACGGCGGCGGACGTGAAAGCGGCGGTCGCGGAGTTCGTGTCCCGCGTGACGGAGGAGACCGGCGGGTCGGCAGCGGAGGGCGCGGTCAGCACGTAGAGCGCGGCCGCAGGTGCAGCCACCGGCCCAGGGATCGCCGTAGCCGCCCTGTCCGCTCGTGGGCCGGACGCCCGGCGGCGGCGCGGAGCTGCCACTGGTCGCGCAGTTCCCGGACGACCTGCCAGTCGTCGGCGCCGGGCGCGGGCGGCGCCGGCTCGCCCAGCCTGCGGGCGCGGTAGGTGTCGAGGAGGTACTGCTGCGTGATGCTCATGACGGATCGCCTTCTCGGGACGTGGAGACGGTGAAGGACATGACGTCAGGAGGACCTGACGTCACAGATCCGTGGGCTCCGCGGCTGCCCCGGGGTGTCCACAGTGCGCCGGTGCGTCGGACGCGTCGCGCCGATTGACGGCCGCCGTCAATCGGGCGGGGCGTTGTCAGTGGCGGGGTGCACCATGAGGTCATGAGCGTGCGCATCGACATCGCGGGGCTGCGGCCGGAGAGGGTCGCCGTCGTCCCCTCGCCCCTGGCCGAGCTCGGCATGGCGCTGCACGC
This sequence comes from Streptomyces sp. NPDC092369, assembly GCF_044755245.1. NCBI lineage: Bacteria > Bacillati > Actinomycetota > Actinomycetes > Kitasatosporales > Streptomycetaceae > Streptomyces > Streptomyces sp. NPDC092369. The sequence continues at coordinate 743,646 of NZ_JBIVQP010000005.1, read as the reverse complement.
GCTGTCCGAGCCGGGGCACCACCCTGGCCTGCAGGGCTGGGTGACCGGCGTGACCGCCCGGATGGACCCGCAGCTGGCCGACCGGATGTGCGAGGCGGACTTCCTGTGGCGGACGACGTTCTCGGACCTCTTCATGCCCTGCGCGGGCATCCCCGGCCGGACCACGCTCCCGGGGGCCACGCTCGCCGAGGAGCTGGACCAGCTCGACAAGCTGACGGACGAGCAGTTCGTGGACGCTGCCCTGGAGTTCACCTGCGCCATGCCCTACGGCACCGGCCCGAGCCCCCTGGTCGACGCCGGACTGCGCCGGCGGGCCCTGGAGCTGGCCGCCTCGCGCGGGCCGCAGCAGGTGCGCTTCAGCGAGCGGCTGCTGTCCGACCCGCCCCGGATCCGCGCCTGGCTGCGGCAGTTCCTGGCCGACTGCGACGAGGCGTTCTTCGCGGACACGTGGTCCCGGCTGCGCCACCAGCTCGCCGCCGACGCCCGGCTCAAGACGGACCTGCTGCGCCACAAGGGCCTGGCCGAGATGCTGACCGCGGTCTCCCCGGTGGTCACGCTCGACGAGGATGCCGGCCGCATCACGGTCGACAAGCTGAGCGTCGGCCGCACGGCCACGGCGGACGGCGGCCTCCTCCTCGTACCGACGAGCCTGGGCTGGCCGCACCTGTCCGTCCTGTACCGCCCGCACTGGCAGCCGGTCGTGCACTACCCGGTGGCCACCCCCGAGCTGACCTCACCCGCCTCCGTGGAGCAGCTGACCCTGCGCATGACCGCGCTCTCCCACCCCGTCCGCATGCGCATCTGCCGGCATCTCGCCCGCAGCGCGTACACGACGAGCGAGTTGGCCCAGGTGCACGGCATGACGGCCCCCGAGATATCCCGCCACCTGAGTGTCCTCAAAAAGGCAGGCCTGATCACCACCCGCCGCCGCGGCCGCTACGTCCTCCACCAACTGGACGTGACGGTGGTGGCCCGCCTGGGCAGCGACTTCCTGGAGGGAGTCCTGCGCTGAGCCGTCCGGCAGGGCGGCCTGCGGTCCGCGACTTGGCGCGGGGCGTCACGGGCTGACTGTCCGACGCGGGATGTCCCGCGATGGACCGTCCGACCCGAGCCGGAGTGTCCGGCACGGAACGCCCGGCCACCGAGCGCCACCTCACAGGACATCCAGCAACGAGCCCCCGGCCACACGAGCGCTCCCCGATCCCCGCCCCGGCACAGAACCCCCCGCGCTCAGCACCCGGCACGGGATCCGTCAGCCGTGGCCGCCCGCCCGTACCAACCCCGTCTCGTACGCCAGGACGACCACCTGTACCCGGTCCCGGAGGCCCAGTTTCGTCAGTATGCGGCCCACGTGGGTCTTCACCGTGGCCTCGGAGAGGACCAGGCGGGCCGCGATCTCGCCGTTCGAGAGACCCTGTGCGACCAGGACCATGACCTCGCGCTCGCGGTCGGTGAGCCGTTCCAGTTCCTTGTGCTGGGGCTGCTTGCCGGCACTGGGCAGCATCGGTGCGAACCGGTCGAGCAGTCGGCGCGTGGTCGAGGGGGCCACCACCGCGTCGCCGCTGTGCACGGCGCGGATCGCCGCGAGGAGCTCGCCGGGCGGCACGTCCTTGAGCATGAAGCCGGAGGCACCGGCCTTCAGCCCGGAGAAGGCGTACTCGTCGAGGTCGAACGTGGTCAGGATCAGCACCTTGGGCGGGTCGTCGTCCTGGCAGATGCGGCGGGTCGTCTCCACGCCGTCGAGCTTGGGCATGCGGACGTCCATCAGCACCACGTCGACGGTCGTCGCGCGCAGCACCTCAAGGGCCTCGACACCGTCCCCCGCCTCCGCGACGACCTCCATGTCCGGCTGCGCCGCGAGCACCATCCGGAATCCGGTGCGCAGCAACACCTGGTCGTCCACGAGCATCACGCGGATCGTCATCGGGGCCTCTTCCGTTCTCTTCACGTTCGGGTCGACAAGGTCGTTGGTCACTGCTTCGGCGGGTCGTCACAGGTGTCAGCGGGGGCGTGCGTCCACGTCAGTGTGCGGGTTTCAGCGGCAGCAGCGCACTGATCCGGAATCCGCCGCCCGGGCGCGGGCCCGCGTCCAGGGTGCCGCCCACCATGCCGACCCGCTCGCGCATGCCGATCAGGCCGTGCCCCTGCCCGTCGGCGCCGCCCTCCTCGTACAACTCGTGCGGCGCGCCCTTGCCGTCGTCCTCGACGAGCAGCCCCAGACCGTCGTCGAAGTAGACCAGCCGCACGCTGGCGCCCGTGTTGGGTCCGCCGTGCTTGCGGGTGTTGGTCAGCGCCTCCTGAACGATGCGGTACGCGGTCAGCTCGACGCCGCTGGGCAGCGGGCGCGGCGTGCCCTCGACCTTGAAGTCGACGGGCAGGCCGGAGGTGCGGCACTGCGCGATCAGGTCGTCGATCTGCTCGACGTCGGGCTGCGGCACGTACTCGCCGGCCTCCTTGTGCTCGCCGGTGCGCAGCACACCCAGCAGGCGGCGCATCTCGGCGAGGGCCTGGCGGCCGGTGGAGGAGATGGTCTCCAGCGCCTTCTTGGCCTGGTCGGGCGCCGAATCCAGGACGTAGGCGGCGCCGTCGGCCTGCACCACCATCACCGACACGTTGTGCGCGACCACGTCGTGCAGCTCGCGCGCGATCCGGGCGCGTTCGGCGGCCACCGCGACCTTCGCCTGCGCCTCGCGCTCCTTCTCCAGGCGGGCGTTGCGCTCCTCCAACTGCTCGAAGTACGCACGCCGCGTGCGTATCGAATCGCCCAGCACCCAGGCGAGCGCGAACGGCACCGTCTGGAAGACCACCACCGCCAGATTGCCCAGGACGCTGGTGTGCTCGTTGGGCCAGCGCACATGCGCCACCGTGGCCGCGCTCAGGCTGGCCACCAGCGCCAGTCGGGAGGCCCAGCGGGCACCCGTGGCGGCCACCGTGTAGACGATCACCAGCATCGCGAAGTCGGCCGGTGTCACCGCGACGTCCACCACCAGCTGCGCGACGCCCAGCACCAGCGTCAGCACCAGCATCTTCTCCGGCATCCGCCGGCGCAGCGCGATCACCAGGGACAACAGGAACGCGATCGGCACGATCAGCACCTGCGCGTCGGTGCCGGGATCCTCCGTACGAGCCGTTGCGCTCGCCACGGAGACCCCGAACAGGACGACGGCCCAGAAGGTGTCGACCCCGGTCGGGTGTCTGCGGAGGAAGTCATAGAGACGCTGCACGTAACCCAGCGTAGGGATGCGTGATGCGTGCAGGGGTCAACCGGAGGACCGATCCGTATCCGCCGCGCATACTCCGCAAGGTGGAGGCTCCGCTCTTCCGTTCGGGCAGGACACAGGTTTCGGGTCGGCGCGGGGTCCACCAGGAGGCGCACTCCCCCATAGCCGACGTGATCCCAAGGACAGGCCCTAGCCTGACCCGGTGACGGAAGACATTGCGGGCGAGACCGGCGAGTGGCACGGCTGGCGTACGGCGACGCAGGACGCCCTTTACGGGCCGGGCGGTTTCTACCGGCGGCCCGAGGGTCCCGGAGGGCACTTCCGTACGTCGGTGCACGCCTCGCCGCTGTTCGCGGAGGCGGTGGCCCGGCTGCTGTGCTGGGTCGACCGGGCGCTGGAGCGTCCCGACCCGCTGGACTTCGTCGACATGGCCGCGGGGCGCGGCGAGTTGGCCGTGGGCGTACTGGCCGCGCTGCCCGCCGAGGTCGCGGCACGCACGCGTGTCTACGCCGTCGAGATCGCCGACCGCCCGCCCGGCCTCGGCACCCGGATCGAGTGGCTGCCCGAGCCGCCGCGCCGGATCACCGGCCTGCTGTTCGCCAACGAGTGGCTGGACAACGTCCCCGCGGAGGTCGCCGAGGTGGACGCCGCCGGCACGCCACGCCGGGTGCTCGTACGCCGGGACGGCGCCGAGCGCCTCGGGGAACCGGTGTGGGGCGCGGAGGCTCGCTGGCTCGCACGGTGGTGGCCGCTGCCGGCCGAGGAGGGCGTGCGCGCCGAGATAGGCCTGCCCCGGGACGAGGCCTGGGCCGGAGCGGTCGCGGCACTCGACCGGGGGCTCGCGGTCGCCGTCGACTACGCGCACACCGTGGACACGCGCCCCCCGTTCGGGACGCTCACCGGCTTCCGCGAAGGGCGTGCGACGACGCCCGTGCCGGACGGCTCGTGCGACATCACGGCGCACGTCGCGCTGGACGCCTGCGCGGCGCACGAGACAGCGCGCTCACTCCCCCCGGCACGCCTCCTCACCCAGCGCGCCGCCCTGCGCGCCCTGGGCATCGCCAGCGCACGCCCCCCACTCACGATGGCGTCCACCCACCCCGCCGCCTACGTACGCGCTCTCGCCAGCGCCGGCGAAGCCACCGAACTCACCGCACCGGGCGGCCTCGGCGACTTCGGCTGGCTGCTGCAACCGGTCGGCCTCCCGGACGCGCTCCTGGACAACGCGCTTTTCGAGGACGCCCGCTCCGACTGACGTTCGAAACCCCGAACCCGCCCCGCCCCCGACAGGCCGCACCACCCGTCCCGCTACTTGTCGATGTCCCCGACCACGAAGAACAGCGACCCCAGAATCGCCACCATGTCCGCGACCAGCGTGCCCGGCAGCAGTTCCGCGAGTGCCTGGATGTTGTTGTACGAGGCCGAGCGCAGCTTCAGCCGGTACGGGGTCTTCTCGCCCTTGCTGACGAGGTAGTAGCCGTTGATGCCGAGGGGGTTCTCGGTCCACGCGTACGTGTGCCCCTCGGGCGCCTTGAGGACCTTCGGGAGCCGCTGGTTGATCGGCCCGGGCGCCAGCTCGGCGAGCCGGTCGAGACAGGCGTCGGCGAGGTCGAGCGCGTTGTGGGTCTGCTCCAGCAGCACCTCGAAGCGGGCGAGGCAGTCGCCCTCCTGCCTCGTGACGACCTTCAGGGTGTCCTGCAGCTCGCCGTACGCGAGGTACGGCTCGTCGCGGCGCAGGTCGAAGTCGACGCCCGAGGCGCGCGCGACGGGCCCGCTCACGCCGTACGCGTGCACGGCCTGCGGCGAGAGCGCGCCCACGTCCCGCGTGCGCCCCCGGAAGATCTCGTTGCCGAGCACCAGGTCGTCGAAGCGGTCCATCCGCGAGCGCACACCAGCCACGGCCCCACGCGCGCGTGCCGCCCAGCCCGCAGGCAGGTCCTCCTTGAGACCGCCGACGCGGTTGAACATGTAGTGCATGCGCCCGCCGGAGATCTCCTCCATGACGTTCTGGAGGACCTCTCGCTCCCGGAACGCGTAGAAGACCGGGGTGATGCCGCCCAGCTCCAGCGGGTACGAGCCGAGGAACATCAGGTGGTTGAGCACCCGGTTCAGCTCGGCGAGCAGCGTCCGCGTCCACACCGCGCGCGGGGGGACCTCCATGCCGAGCATGCGCTCCACGGCGAGGACCACACCGAGCTCGTTCGAGAAGGCCGAGAGCCAGTCGTGCCGGTTGGCGAGCATGATGATCTGCCGGTAGTCGCGCGCCTCGAAGAGCTTCTCGGCACCCCGGTGCATGTAGCCGATCACCGGCTCCGCGCGCGTGATGCGCTCGCCGTCGAGGACCAGCCGCAGCCTGAGCACACCGTGCGTGGACGGGTGCTGGGGCCCGATGTTGAGCACCATGTCCGTGCTCTCCGCGGCACCGCCGACACCGACCGTGGTCTCCGTCGTCCCCGTCGTAGGAGTCATGGACACAGTCTGTCCTACGTACGCTGGCCGTATGGAGACGGGGAGCGCGCGCGAGGCGGGCACGGCGGGGGACGACACGGCGGGGCCCGAGTGGCGCGGGCTGCCGCCGGGCCTGCTGCGGATGCGACGGCTGTTGCTGGTGGTGTGGCTGGGGCTGATCGCCCTGGCCGTCGGACTGCTGCTCGGCCTGTTCGCCGGCCCCGTCTGGGCCGCGTTCGCGCTGCTGCCGCTGGCCCTCATGGCCTGGGGCTGGGTGCTGCTCGGCCGCAACTGGCGCTCCTGGCGCTACGCCGAGCGCGCCGACGACCTGCTGCTCAGCCGGGGCGTGCTGTGGCGCGAGGAGACGGTCGTGCCGTACGGGCGGATGCAGTTGGTCGAGGTGACCTCCGGACCCGTCGAGCGGCACTTCGGGCTGGCCAGCGTGCAGCTGCACACGGCCGCCGCGGCGACCGACGCGACCATCCCGGGGCTCGACCCGGCCGAGGCGGAACGGCTGCGCGACCGGCTCACCGAACTCGGCGAGGCCCGATCGGCGGGGCTGTGACGACGCCGGGCGTCGACGACGCCGTACGGGAGAAGCCGCCGCTCATCGAGCACCGGCTGCACCCCGTGACGCCGCTCAGGCGCGCGTGGGCGCCGGTGGCCGTGCTCATCGGGTGGGCCGTGCACGACCCGGACCAGGCGCAGCGTCAGTTGACCCGGCTGACGTCCACCACGCTGCTGATCGCGCTCGCCGTGCTGGTCCCGGCCGCCGCCCTGTACGGCTTCCTCACCTGGTGGTTCACGCACTTCGCGGTGACGGACTCCGAACTGCGCATACGGACCGGCCTGTTGTTCCGGCGCACCGCGCACATCCGGCTCGAACGCATCCAGGCCGTCGACATCACCCAGCCGCTCCTCGCGCGCGTGGCGGGCGTCGCCAAGCTGAAGCTCGACGTCATAGGCACCGACAAGAAGGACGAGCTGGCCTTCCTGGGGGCGGACGAGGCGCGTGCGCTGCGCGCGGAACTGCTGGCGCGCGCCGCCGGTTTCGCCCCCGAGACCGCGCACGAGGTCGGTGAGGCGCCGGCGCGCCAGTTGATGCACACGCCCCCGCTGGACCTCGCGATCTCCGTCGTGCTGACGGGCGCCACCTGGGGCTCCCTGGCCGCCGCCCTCGTCGTCCCGCCTCTCCTCTGGTTCGCCACCCACAGCGTGTGGTCGGTCCTCGCGACCGGTCTGCCGCTGCTGGGCGCGGCGGGCGCGAGCAGCGTGGGGCGCTTCGTCGGGGAGTACGACTGGACGGTCGGCGAGTCGCCGGACGGGCTGCGCATCGACCACGGGCTCCTTGACCGTACGCACGAGACCGTGCCGCCCGGGCGCGTGCAGACCGTGCGGATCGTGGAGCCGCTGCTGTGGCGGCGGCGCGGCTGGGTGCGGGTGGAGCTGGACGTGGCCGGCTCGTCCAACTCCGTGCTCGTGCCGGTGGCCCCGCGCGAGGTCGCCGAGTCGGTCATCGCGCGCGTGCTGCCCGGGGTGCGCGTGGCGGAGGCCGCGGCGCTGTCCCGCCCGCCGCGCCGGGCCGGGCGGTGCATGCCGCTGTGGTGGCGCGGCTACGGGATCGCCGTCACCGACACCGTGTTCGCCACCCGGCACGGCCTGCTCAGGCGGAGCCTGGCGCTGGTTCCGCACGCCAAGGTCCAGAGCGTGCGGCTGGCTCAGGGGCCCTGGAAGCGGCTGTGGGGCCTTGCCGACGTCCACGTGGACACGGGGGCCAACAAGACCGTCACGGCCCGGCTGCGGGACGTCGAGGAGGCCGCGGAGCTGCTGCGGGGGCAGGCGGAGAGGTCACGCACGGGACGCCGGGACGCGCTGCCGGACCGCTGGATGGCGTCGTAGACCGAACGGCCCCCGGCACCGCCCTCGTGACGAGGACCGTGCCGGGGGCCGGGTCGGAGACCGGGTCGGAGACCGTCAGGAAACCGCGCTCCGAATGGTCCGCAGACCCTGCAGGTCGATGTGTTCCGTCTCGTCGTGCGCCGTCAGGTCGATCACCTGGCCGACACCGCGCGACTGCTCGTCGGCGGGCTTGAAATCCGCCTCCGCCTCGGCCTTGTGCAGCGCGAGCGCCTCCTGACCGACCACGTCGGCGAGGTCCTCGTTCTGCACGACGTCCAGGGCGCCGTGCGCCATCTCGCTCTTCGTACCGAAGAAGTCGAACCCGCCCTCGACGGACGGCCGCCGCACCGGCGCGGCGGGCACCACGGCCACCGCGGTCGGCGCGACGAAGTGACCCGACGGCTGCTGCACGGGCGCGGACCGGACGGGCCCGGCCGAAGGGGTGGCGGCCGCGCGCTCGTGCCCGTCGACCGCCTCGGGCTTCCCCTGCGCCTCGTCCTCCTGCGCCGCGGCCTCCGTACCGGAACCGGCGGCCTCGGGCGCGGCGGCCGCCGCGGTGGCGGCACCGGCCTTCGCCTTCACCGGCTCGGGCTTCGCGGAGCGCCGCCCCTTCGTGGGGCCGTCGTCCTTCGGGGAGCCGTCGCCCTTCGGGGTCCCGTCGCCGTCCTCGTCGGCCACCGCGTCGCCCTGGGGAGCGCTGTCGTCCCGGGAGCCGTCCTCGGCTTCCGTGACCTCCGCGCCCGCCTCGGCCTCGGCGACCTCTTCGGTCTCGTCCCCGGCCTCGATGTCGGTCTCGCCCTCGGCTGCCGCGTCGTCGTCCTCAGAAGCGTCGTCCTTCGAGGCGTCGTCCTTCGGAGAACCGTCGCCGTCCCCGTCGAACTTCTTCAGCGCCGCCTTCGCCCGCAGGAACAGGTGCGAGCCCTCCGGCGAGAACACCGGTGTGGCCGCCGGCCTCTCGTCGTCATCGTCATCGAAGTCGTCATCGTCGTCATCGAGACCCTCGGCGAGGTCCGCGTCCGCCGCCTCGTCCGCGTCCACCGAGGCAGCCACAGCCTCGGTCTCCGCCTCGAAGTCGGCATCCTCGTCCGACGCGTCCACCGCTTCTGACGCCGGATCCGCGGCCTCTATCTCCAGCAGGCGGCGGCCCTCCAGGGCGCTCGCGCGCTCGGTCTCGGCCGTCGCGTACCGGCGCAGCAGGGCCGCGTGCTCGTTGCGCAGGCCCGCCAGTTCCGCACGCTTGCCCCGCAGCCGCTGCTCCAGCTTGGCGCGCAGCTCGCGCGACTCGTCGAGGTCGGTCTCCAGCTCGGCGATCCGCTCCTCGTGCCGCCAGTCGTCGCTCGCACGCGCGCGCGTGAGGTCGGCGACCTGTTTGCCCGCCTGGGCGTCCCAGCGCCGCATGACGGCCGCGCCGACGACCGCGGTGGCCGCGGCGAACGCGGCTATGACGCGGAGGACGGACGATTGTGTGAACACCCACGGCCCGAAGGCGCAGACGAGCGAGACGCCCGCTATCGCCGACGGGGGCAGCAGCCTGTGCAAGGGCGGTGAATGGCGATGACGTCCACGTGGCATGGCCAGAAACTTACCGCGCGTAGGCGAACGTTGGTGCCCCGCCCCGTAAAAACACAGCCATACCGAAACGTTCACAGGGCATCAGGAATTGCAATGCACCGAATTCACCAAGATCGACAATGCCAGACGCCCTTGTCGAGCCGCCTCTCGGCCCCCTCTCGGCCCCCTCTCGGCCTCCATCTCCGGCAGCGCTCCAGCCCCGCTCCGGGGCCGCTCCGGCCCCTCTCGGGCGCCCTTGTCAGCGGTCGCTCAGCCGCCCGCTGATCCACTGGAGCGTCGCCGGAATCTCCCGTCGCCAGGTGTTGAAGTTGTGTCCGCCGCTTTCGAGGATGATCGACGAGATCCGGGTCCGCTTGGTCTCCCGTACGCGCTCTATGAACTTCAGTGTGTCCCGGTAGTTGGATTCCCCGATCCGGCTGCTGGTGACGAGCAGTGAAGTGTCCGGCGCGGGCGCGTGCTTGAGGAACCACCACAGGTTCGCGCGGTCGCGCAGCCGCTTGTCGCCTTGGAAGAGATCGCCCGTGGTCGGGTCGACCGGCGCCTTGTAGTACGGCGACAGGCCCGCCCCCGCCGCATAGGAACCGGGGTGGTGCATCGCGAGCTTGAGCGCGCAGTAACCGCCCGTGGAGTCACCGATGATTCCCCAGGAGCCCGGTTTCGCGCCCACCCTGTAGTGCGCGAGCACGGCCTCGGGAAGGTCTTTCGCGAAGAACGTCTCGGTCTGCGGCCCGCCGGGGACGTCCACGCACTCGGTGTCCCGGGGCGGCGCGACCGTCGGCCGCATCATCACCAGGATCATCGGCTGCATACGGCCGTCCTTCGCGAGTTCCTGGGCCGTGCGCGGGTAGTGCAGCTTGTCGACGAGTGCCTTGGCGGTGCCCGGATATCCGGTCAGGACGACGGCGGCGGGAAAGGTACGCGCGCGATAGCGGGCCTGGAAGTACTCCGGCGGGAGATACACGTACGCGGGTGTGGCGATGTGTGTCGTACGTCCGACGATGTCGACCTGCTGGATCTGTCCGGCCACCTCCGGCCGCGAACCGACCGCGCCACGCACGCGTGCCGTGTCGACCACCTCCAGGGGGCCGCCCGAGCCGAGCGCCGGGTGGTCGACGACCACGCCCTGACCCTTCTCACGGCCCATCAGGTCCGCCCAGCTGGCGTAGAACCCGAAGGCCTGGTTGGCGGCGAGGGCGACGCACACGAAGAGGGCCAGCTGGGTGGCGAGCAGCAGCCCCACGCGTCCGCTGACGGCCCGCCAGTTCCGCCGGGCCAGCCGCGGCCACAGCCACACCGTGCCACCGAACAGCAGTACGGCGAACACGATCGCCCCTACCAGCACCTGATTGCTCGTCAGTCCCATGAAATGCTTCCCGCCTGCGCTTTCTCCCTGGTCCCCCACTCCTTCGCGAGGGGTTGTCCGGGACTTTCCCGGGCCTTTGAACCGGCTTTGGGGAGCAGAGTGAACCTCTCCCCCTGAGACACCGTCCTAGAGGGCGCAATGTCGCCGGATGCCCGAATCGGGCCCGGATCCAAGCTCTCTCGCGGAACTATGGGATGCGATGTCTGTCAGGACAGATGAGGAAATGTCGGGTGGGGTTCCGACCCGGACACGCGGCGCGCGGCGCGTACTGAACGGCCCGCGCCCCGAAGCCGTCCCCGTCCTGGTCGCCAGAGCCTGCGCTCTCGTAGGACTTCTGGACATCGCGGCGGGCGTCTTCCCACGCTTCAGGCACAGCCGTATGCACACCATCGCCGAGGTGCTGCCCGGCGCGCTCGGACCCTTCGCGGCGGCCCTCGCGCTCAGCACCGGCGTGCTGTTGCTGCTGCTCGCGCACGGCCTCAGGCGCCGCAAGCGCCGGGCCTGGCGGGCCGCGGTGGCCCTGCTGCCGGCCGGCGCGGTGGCGCAGTTCACGTACCGCCACTCCCTGATCGGTGTGGTCATCTCGCTCGCGCTGCTCGCACCGCTGCTGCGCCACCGCGACCAGTTCGCGGCCCTGCCCGACCCGCGCAGCCGCTGGCGCGCGCTGGCCAACTTCGTCCTCATGGGCGCCGGTTCCCTCGTCCTCGGACTGGTCATCGTCAGCGTCCACCCCCGGCGCATGGTCGGCGACCCGAGCCTGGCCGATCGCATCACGCACGTCCTGTACGGCCTGTTCGGCTTCGAGGGACCGGTCGACTACGAGGGCAGCACCTCCTGGACCGTCGCCTTCTCGCTGGGCGCCCTCGGCCTGCTCACCGCCGTGACGACCATCTACCTCGCCTTCCGGCCCGAACACCCGGCCGCGCAGCTGACCGAGGCGGACGAGGCGCAGCTGCGGGTCCTGCTGGACCGGCACGGCGGCCGGGACTCCCTCGGCCACTTCGCGCTCCGCCGCGACAAGGCCGTCGTCTTCTCGCCCAGCGGCAAGGCCGCGGTGACCTACCGCGTGGTGTCCGGCGTGATGCTCGCCAGCGGCGACCCCATCGGAGACGTCGAGGCCTGGCCCGGCGCCATCGAACGGTTCATGGACGAGGCCAGGGCGCACTCCTGGACCCCCGCCGTCATGGGCTGCTCGGAGACCGGCGGCGAGGTCTGGACCCGCGAGACCGGCCTGGACGCCCTCGAACTGGGCGACGAGGCGGTGGTGGACGTCGCGGATTTCTCCCTGGCCGGCCGCGCGATGCGCAACGTGCGCCAGATGGTCAAACGCATCGAGCGCGCCGGGTACGAGACCCGGGTACGCCGCGTCCGTGACGTCGGCGAGGCCGAGCTGGAGCGGATCCGGCAGGCCGCCGAGGACTGGCGCGGCACCGACACCGAGCGCGGCTTCTCCATGGCCCTTGGCCGCGTCGGCGACCCCTCCGACGGCGACTGCCTGATCGCCACCGCCCACAAGAGCGACGAACACCCGGGCCCCTACGGCGACTTGAAGGCGATCCTGCACTTCGTCCCCTGGGGCACCGACGGCGTCTCCCTCGACCTGATGCGCCGCGACCGCACGGCCGACCCCGGCATGAACGAACTGCTCATCGTCGCGTCCCTGGAGGCGGCACCGAAACTCGGCATCACGCGCGTGTCCCTCAACTTCGCCATGTTCCGCGCGGCGCTCGCGCGCGGCGAGAAGATCGGCGCGGGTCCGGTGCTGCGCGCCTGGCGCGGACTGCTGGTCTTCCTCTCCCGCTGGTTCCAGATCGAGTCCCTCTACAAGTTCAACGCCAAGTTCCGGCCGCGCTGGGAGCCGCGCTTCGTCGTCTACCGCGCCTCCGCGGACCTGCCCCGGATCGGCTTCGCCGCCATGCAGGCGGAGGGCTTCGTCAACCTCGCACTGCCGCTGCCGCGCTTCCTGCGCCGCCGTCGGACCCCCGCACGCGCGTGTGCCCACGCGGTGGCCGAAAGAGACGTCAGAGCGGCCTGACCTGACGTGCCCGAGGCCCCGACGTGACACCCCGGGACAGGCCCGGGCGCAAGCCCCCCTCCAGCCCGGAGGGCTTGCGCCCGGGCCGCGGCGTCCTGTGCGACCTGCCCGGGGCCTAGGCTGAACGCATGAGCAAGCAGAGCGGACGCGGGCGCGTCGCGGGCCTACCGGAATGGGACCGCTGCGCGGTCATGGGAGTCGTGAACGTGACCCCCGACTCCTTCTCGGACGGCGGCCGCTTCTTCGACACCACGGCCGCCGTCAAGCACGGCCTCGAACTCGTCACCGAGGGCGCCGACCTGGTCGACGTCGGCGGGGAGTCCACCCGCCCGCACGCCGTCCGCGTCGACGAGGCCGAGGAACTCAAGCGCATCATCCCCGTCGTGCGGGGCCTGGCCTCCGAGGGCGTCACCATCTCCGTCGACACCATGCGCGCCTCCGTCGCCGAGCAGGCCCTCGCCGCCGGCGCCGTCCTCGTCAACGACGTCAGCGGCGGCCTCGCCGACCCCGCGATGATCCCCGTGGTCGCCGCCGCCGACGCCCCCTTCGTCGTCATGCACTGGCGCGGCTTCCTGGCCGGCGAGAACGTCAAGGGCGTCTACGCCGACGTCGTCACCGAGGTCGTCGACGAACTGCACGCACGCGTGGAGGCCGTCCTGGCCGGCGGTGTCGCCGCCGACCGCATCGTCGTCGACCCAGGCCTCGGCTTCTCCAAGGACGCCGAACACGACCTCGTCCTCCTCGCCCACCTCGACCGTCTGCTCGGTCTCGGCCACCCCGTGCTGGTCGCCGCCTCCCGCAAGCGGTTCCTGGGCCGCGTCCTGGCCGGACCGGAGGGGGCACCGCCACCCGCGCGCGAGCGCGACGCCGCCACGGCCGCCGTCTCCGCGATCGCCGCGCACACCGGCGCCTGGGCGGTGCGCGTGCACGAGGTGCGCGCGACGGCGGACGCGGTACGGGTGGCACGCGCCGTGGAAGGAGCGCGCGCCGCGCGAAACGGCGTGGAAGGAGCCCTGTGAGCGCCCCCCACACCGACGTGGAACAGGTGGAAGCCGCCAACACCGCCTTCTACGAGGCACTGGAGCGCGGCGACTTCGACGACCTGTCCGCGCTCTGGCTCACGCCGGCCGACCTGGGCATCGACGAGGAGTACCACGACCCCGCAGACGCCGGAGTGGTCTCCTGCGTGCACCCCGGCTGGCCCGTGCTCACCGGCCGCGGCGAGGTCCTGCGGTCGTACGCCCTGATCATGGCGAACACCGACTACATCCAGTTCTTCCTCACCGACGTGCACGTCTCCGTGACCGGCGACACCGCCCTGGTCACCTGCACCGAGAACATCCTCAGCGGCGGCCCGGCGCCCGAGGGCAGCGAGGAACTCGGACCGCTCGTCGGCCAGCTCGTGGTCGCCACGAACGTGTTCCGGCGCACCCCCGAGGGCTGGAAGATGTGGTCCCACCACGCCTCTCCCGTTCTGACCGAAAACGACGAGGAAGAGGACGAGGAGACACCCTCCTGAGTGGGTAGGCGCCCCGCAGGGACCAACAAGTGGTTGGAATCACGAACCCATGGGTAGGGGCGGCTACCAACCCGTGAGCCGCCGGGTCCCCCAGGGGAAACGAGCGATGAAACCTCCTGGCCCCGGCACCGGCCCGCACCCCGGCGGACCGGCGCTGTCAGTGCCCGCGGGTAGATTCGTCCGAGGCCGGTGTGCCGCCCGCACACGGCACGGACCGGCCGTTACCGACGACTGCAGGAGTGATTCGCGTGGATCGTGTCGCGCTGCGCGGCCTCAAGGCCCGCGGGCACCACGGGGTGTTCCCCAAGGAGCGCGAGGAGGGCCAGACCTTCATCGTGGACATCGTCCTGGGCCTGGACACCCGACCGGCCGCGGCCGACGACGACCTGGCGAAGACCGTGCACTACGGCATCGTGGCGGAAGAGGTCGTGGCCGACGTCCAAGGCGAACCGGTCAACCTCGTCGAGACACTCGCCGAACGCATCGCCCGGACCTGTCTGAAGCACGACGGGGTCCAGGAGGTCGAAGTCTGCGTCCACAAGCCGGACGCGCCGATCACGGTCCCCTTCGACGACGTCACCGTCACCATCACCCGGAGCCGAGTATGACCGCGTCCTTCACCCAGGGGCACAGCGACCCGACCGTCCAGCCGGTGCCCGCCGCCGTGGTCCAGCAGGTGGACGCAGCCGACGTCACCCTGAGCAATCCCCAACGCGCCGTGATCTCCCTGGGCGCCAACCTCGGCAACCGCCTGGAGACCCTCCAGGGCGCCATCGACGCCCTGGAGGACACCCCCGGCGTCCGTATCAAGGCCGTCTCCCCCGTCTACGAGACCGAGCCCTGGGGCGTCGAGCCCGGCAGCCAGCCCGCCTACTTCAACGCGGTCGTGCTGCTGAAGACGACCCTGCCGCCGTCCTCGCTCCTGGAGCGCGCGCACGCCGTCGAGGAGGCCTTCCACCGCGTCCGGGACGAGCACTGGGGCGCCCGCACCCTCGACGTCGACATCGTCGCCTACGCCGATGTCGTGGCCGACGACCCGCAGCTCACGCTCCCGCACCCGCGCGCCCACGAGCGGGCCTTCGTCCTCGCCCCCTGGCACGACGTCGACCCCGAAGCCCAGTTGCCCGGCCACGGCGCGGTCGCGGCCCTCCTGGAGGCCGTCACCCTCGACGGCGTGGCCGCCCGCAAGGACCTGGAACTTCACCTGCCCGAGTAGTCGTTAAGGTCAAGACGACCACAGTCCGGGATCGGTCCGGGGGAGCTGAAGGGACACCGTGAGAGAGCTGCGCATCAGGTTGCTGGCGGGCGTGTTCGTCGTCGCGGGCGTCCTGTCCTGGGCGGGCGCCCGCCTCTGGAACTCGATCGGGACCCTGCCCAGCGTCCCCCTGGCCGCCCCCATCGTCCTCGCCCTGATCGCCGTCGTCCTGATGGCCACGGCGCTCTCGATCCGCGGCCGCCTCAAGGCCCAGCGCGAGCGCCGCCCCGAGGCCAAGGGAGTCGACCCCCTGATGGCGGCCCGCGCGGTCGTCTTCGGCCAGGCCAGCGCCCTGGTGGCCGCCCTGGTCTCCGGTATGTACGGCGGCACGGGCGCGTTCCTCCTGGAACTGCTCGACACCCCCGCCCGCCGGGACCAGGCCTTCTACGCCGGCTTCTCGGTCCTCGCCGGCATCGCCGTCATAGCGGCAGCCCTCTTCCTGGAACACATCTGCAAGCTCCCGGATGACGACGAACACAACAACGGGGCTACGTCGACGGCTTGACGTCTGCTCCGGGTCGGCGGCAGCGGGTCAGCGCGCCAGTATCAGGCTCATCGCCTCGGCACGGGTCGTAGCGTCCCGCAGCTGACCACGCACCGCCGACGTCGTGGTCTTGGCGCCCGGCTTGCGGACGCCCCGCACCGACATGCACATGTGCTCGGCCTCGATGACGACGATCGCGCCTCGGGCCTCGAGAATGCGCATGAGTGAGTCCGCGATCTGCGTGGTGAGTCGTTCCTGCACCTGCGGGCGGCGGGCGAACACCTCGACCAGGCGAGCCAGCTTCGAAAGGCCCGTGATCTTGCCGGTCTCCGCCGGGATGTAGCCCACGTGAGCCACGCCGTGGAACGGCAACAAGTGATGCTCACAGAAGCTGACGATCTCGATGTCCTTCACCAGGACCATCTCGTCGTGCCCCAGATCGAACGTGGTCGTCAGCACGTCCTCGGGCTCCTGCCACAGCCCCGCCAGCAGCTCCCGATAGGCCCGGGCGACCCGCCCCGGCGTCTCCCTGAGCCCCTCCCGGTCAGGATCCTCGCCGACCGCGATCAGCAGTTCACGGACGGCGGCTTCGGCGCGCTTCTCGTCGAACTCGCCGATCGTGCCCTCGCCGTCCAGCGTCACGGGGTCGGTCATCCTGTGCCTCGTTCCTGTGCGGGTCACGCGTGTGGGTTACGCGTCTCTGTACGGACATGCGAAAAATGCCGTGCCCCTCAGGCTAGAACCTGAGGGGCACGGCATCCATTCCGGGCCGGTGGGGCCCCTGGGAGCCAGGTCAGCTCTCGGGGCGTTCCTCCGGAGCCGTCTCGGTCACCGGAGCGTGCTCCGTGGCCGTCGCCTTGGCGGTGGTGATCGCCGGCGTCGAGCCGTTGGCGCCGTTCGTCAGTGCGAGCTCCTTGGGGGAGAGCACGGGCGGACGGGTGGACGGCGTACGGCGCGAGGAGCCCGTCCAGGCAGGCCGCGGCGGGCGCTTGACGATGGTGGCGAAGACCTCGGCGATCTCCTCCTTGCCCAGCGTCTCGCGCTCGAGGAGCTGCAGAACGAGGTTGTCGAGGACGTCGCGGTTCTCGACCAGGATCTCCCAGGCCTCGTTGTGCGCGTTCTCGATGAGCTTCTTGACCTCCTCGTCCACCAGTGCGGCGACCTCTTCCGAGTAGTCGCGCTGGTGAGCCATCTCACGTCCGAGGAAGGGCTCGGTGTTGTCGCCGCCGAACTTGATCGCACCCAGACGCTCGGTCATGCCGTACTGGGTGACCATCGCGCGGGCGGTGGCCGTGGCCTTCTCGATGTCGTTCGCGGCACCCGTGGTCGGGTCGTGGAAGACGAGCTCCTCGGCCGCACGGCCGCCCAGCATGTAGGCCAGCTGGTCCAGCATCTCGTTGCGGGTCGTGGAGTACTTGTCCTCGTCCGGCAGGACCATCGTGTAACCGAGGGCCCGTCCACGCGACAGGATGGTGATCTTGTGCACCGGGTCGGAGTTGGGGGAAGCCGCCGCGACCAGGGCGTGTCCGCCCTCGTGGTACGCGGTGATCTTCTTCTCCTTGTCCGACATGATCCGGGTCCGCTTCTGCGGGCCCGCCACCACACGGTCGATCGCCTCGTCCAGTGCGGCGTTGTCGATCAGCTTCTTGTCGCTGCGGGCGGTGAGCAGCGCGGCCTCGTTGAGGACGTTGCTCAGGTCCGCGCCGGTGAAGCCGGGGGTGCGACGGGCGACGGCCGAGAGGTCGACGTCCGGGGCGACCGGCTTGCCCTTCTGGTGGACCTTGAGGATCTCCAGACGGCCCAGCAGGTCCGGCGGGTCGACCGCGATCTGGCGGTCGAAGCGACCGGGACGCAGCAGCGCCGGGTCGAGGATGTCGGGCCGGTTCGTCGCGGCGATGAGGATCACGCCGCCCTTGACGTCGAAGCCGTCCATCTCCACGAGCAGCTGGTTCAGCGTCTGCTCGCGCTCGTCGTGACCGCCGCCGAGGCCGGCGCCGCGATGGCGGCCGACCGCGTCGATCTCGTCGACGAAGACGATCGCCGGAGCGTTCGCCTTGGCCTGCTCGAAGAGGTCACGGACCCGGGAGGCACCGACACCGACGAACATCTCGACGAAGTCGGAACCGGAGATCGAGTAGAAGGGGACCCCGGCCTCGCCGGCGACGGCACGCGCGAGGAGCGTCTTGCCGGTACCGGGGCGGCCGTAGAGGAGTACGCCCTTGGGGATCTTGGCGCCGACGGCCTGGAACTTCGCCGGCTCCTGGAGGAACTCCTTGATCTCCTGGAGCTCCTCGACGGCCTCGTCACAGCCCGCGACGTCCGAGAAGGTCGTCTTCGGGGTGTCCTTGGTGATGAGCTTCGCCTTGGACTTGCCGAAGTTCATGACCCTGGAGCCGCCACCCTGCATCTGATTCATCAGGAACAGGAAGACGACCACGATGAGGACGAAGGGGAGCAGGGAGAGCAGGATCCCGAGGAAGGGGTTCTGCTTGGACGGCGAAACGGTGTAGCCGTCCGGGATCTGCTTGTCCTGGTACTTGGTCTGCAGCGTGTTGGCGAGGTTCACGCCCTGGTCGCCGATGTAGCTCGCCTGGATCTTCGAGCTGCCGTCGACCTTTTCGCCGTCCTTGAGCTGGACCTTGATGGTCTGCTCGTCGCCGGTGGTCAGCTTGGCTTGTTCGACCTTGTTGTCATTGATCGCCTGGACGACCTGGCCGGTGTCCACCGTCTTGTAGCCGCCGGACGAGCCGACGACCTGCATCAACACGACCACGGCAAGGACGGCCAGCACGATCCACATGACCGGCCCACGGAAGTATCGCTTCACGTCCATCCATACGGAGCGGTGTCGCCCCGTCCCTCCTGCCATAGTGAGTTTGATAAGACAGTTCTTCTGACGGTACCCCAGCATTGTCGCCCGCAACTGCACGGGAGGTCTGACGAACCCGTCTGCATGCTCCAACGGCGCGCGACCCGCCGGGGTTCCCGATCGTCCCGCAGGACTGGCCCGTACGGCTCAGCCGCCGCATCGGGCGCGCTGTCAGCCGCCGTAGACGTGGGGCGCGAGCGTACCGACGAACGGGAGGTTGCGGTACTTCTCGGCGTAGTCGAGGCCGTAGCCCACCACGAACTCGTTCGGGATGTCGAAGCCGACCCATTCGACCTCGATGGCGACCTTGGCGGCGTCCGGCTTGCGCAGCAGGGTGCACACCTTGAGGGACTCCGGCTCGCGCGAGCCGAGGTTGGACAGCAGCCAGGACAGGGTCAGTCCGGAGTCGATGATGTCCTCGACGATCAGGACGTGCTTGCCCTTGATGTCGGTGTCGAGGTCCTTGAGGATCCGCACCACGCCGGAGGACTGGGTGCCCGCGCCGTACGACGACACGGCCATCCAGTCCATGGTGACGGGGGTGGACAGCGCCCGGGCGAGATCGGCCATGACCATCACCGCGCCCTTGAGGACGCCGACGATCAGCAGGTCCTTGCCCGCGTACTCCGCGTCGATCTTCGCGGCCAGTTCGACCAGTTTCGCGTCGATCTCTTCTTTGGTGATGAGTACCTTCTCGAGGTCGGCACCCATGTCGTTCGCGTCCACCCGCATCACTTTCGGTCGTCCTACCGGCCGCTCGATGCCTCCCCGGGAGTACCCGGTGAACTCGGTGAGTTCGGGGTGCCCCCGGAAGAGGTGAGATTCAGCCTTGCCGAATCACCAGTCTGCCACCCTGGCGCTGGGCGACCACCTTGCCCGGGAGATTGATGGCTCCCTGGCCGCGCCAGCCGGTGATCAGGCGGTCGAGTTCCTCGATGTGGCGGGCGAACAGCGAACCGGCGGGCGCGCCCGCCTCGATGGCGGCCCGGCGCAGGATGCGGCGGCGTACGGCGGGCGGCAGCGCGTAGAGCTTGGCGCACTCCAGGAGGCCCGTGGCGTCGCGTACGGCGGTTTCGGCCTGGCTGGCCCAGGAGTCGAGGGCGTCGGCGTCGTCGCGGGAGAGCTGGGCCGTGCGGGCGAGCGCCTCGACGACTCCTTTGCCGAGCGCCTTCTCCAGGGCGGGCAGGCCCTCGTGGCGCAGCCGGGACCTCGTGTACGCCGGGTCGGCGTTGTGCGGGTCGTCCCAGACGGGCAGGGACTGGACCATGCAGGCCTTGCGGGCGGTCTGCCGGTCGAGCTGGAGAAAGGGGCGCCGGTAACGGCCGTCGGCCCCCGAGACCGCGGCCATTCCGGACAGGGAGCGGGTGCCGGAGCCGCGGGCGAGGCCGAGCAGGACGGTTTCGGCCTGGTCGTCGCGGGTGTGGCCGAGGAGGACGGCGGTGGCGCCGTGGCGGGCGGCGCAGGCGTCCAGGGCGGCGTAGCGGGCGTCGCGGGCGGCGGCTTCCGGGCCGCCCTCGCGTCCGACGATGACGGCGATGGACTCGGCCGGGTCCAGGCCCAACTCGCGCAGGCGCAGGACGACTTCGTCGGCGCGCAGGTCGGATCCGTCCTGCAGGCCGTGGTCGACGGTGACCCCGCCGGCGCGGATGCCGAGCTTGGGGGCCTCGAAGGCGAGGGCGGAGGCGAGGGCCATGGAGTCGGCGCCGCCGGAGCATGCGACGAGCACGAGCGGGGACGGCGGGCGCTCGTGCGGGGTGGGCCCGGAGGCCTGGTGTTCGTTGAGGATGTCGTGGAGGGCGCGGCGGACCGCCAGGCGTATCGCCGCGACCGCAGGATGGGGACCCATGTCCGGTTCCCTTCATGAAGTTTTCGGGGAGTGAGCCCGGGTTCGGTCACTCAGAGTGTGTAGATGGTGACAGAACCGGGCCGTTCCCCGAGCATTGCACGCCTACCCACCGCTCACGGTCCCTCGGACGGGTGATTGAAGGGGCGTTCGCCTGCCGACGGCCGGATTCGTTTCACGACCCTTCTCCGTCCGTCACGACTCGCTCTTGCGATGCACCCGCGCGACCCAGTCCGCCGGTTTGGCGATCTCCGTCCGGGTCGGCAGGGTGTTCGGGGAGGTCCACACACGGTTGAAGCCGTCCATGCCGACCTCGTCGACGACGGCCCGTACGAACCGTTCGCCGTCCCGGTACTGCCTGAGCTTGGCGTCCAGGCCGAGCAGCTTGCGCAGCGCCATGTCCAGCCGCGAGGCGCCCTTGGCGCGGCGCTGCTGGAACTTCTCGCGGATCTCGGCGACCGACGGCACGACGGCCGGCCCGACGCCGTCCATCACGAAGTCGGCGTGCCCCTCCAGGAGGGACATCACGGCGGTCAGGCGCGCGAGGATCTCCCGCTGCGCCGGGGTCTGCACGATCTCGACGAAGGAGCGTCCGCCGTCGTCCTCCTCGGCCTCGGGGCGTCCGCCCGCGAGGGACTGGGCGGCTTCCCGGATGCGCTCCAGGACGGTCATGGGGTCGACATCGGTCTCCCCCAGGAACGACTGGATCTCGCCCTCCAGATGGTCGCGCAGCCAGGGCACCGCGCTGAACTGGGTGCGGTGCGTCTCCTCGTGCAGGCAGACCCAGAGGCGGAAGTCGTGGGGCTGTACGTCGAGTTCGCGCTCCACGTGGACGATGTTCGGGGCGACCAGGAGCAGTCGGCCACCGCCGTGCTCGCCGGCGGGGAGTTCGCGGGTCGCCGGGGCGAAGGTCTCGTACTGGCCCAGCACCCGGGAGGACATGAAGGACAGCAGCATGCCCAGTTCGACGCCGGTGACCTTGCCGCCGACGGCTCCGAGGACCGCGCCGCCGGGGGTGTTGCCGCGCCGTTCCTGCATCTTGTCGAGGAGGGGCTTGAGGATCTCCCGGAAGCCGGCGACGTTCGCCCGCACCCAGCCCGGTCGGTCGACGACGAGGATGGGGGTGTCGTGGATGTCCTCCGAGCCCATCCGGGTGAATCCGCGGACGTGTTCCTCGGAGGCCTTCGCGTGCCGGCGCAGCTCGGCCACGACATCCCGGGCCTCGTCACGGCTCACCTCGGGGCCCGGCCGCGCGAGCCGCGTCGCGGTCGCCACCGCGAGATTCCAGTCGACCATCTCTGCACCACCGATGCTCGTCATGCGTCAACGGTACGTGAGCGTTCCCTCTTGGGGCAGGCCGTGGGGGTTGGTGAGCTTCAGGTGGATCCGGGCCGCACCGGCACAACGTTCACCGGGCGGTCAATGGCAGCCGCACCCCGCCAGTGCCGTCGCCGTTCGGTCCAGGGCCGATTGGGCCGCCGAGGTGCTCGGGGTGTCGGAGGTGAGGAAGGCGAAGGCCAAGAGGTGGCCGTCCCTGTCGACGACCGTGCCCGCCAAGGTGTTCACGCCGGTGAGGGTGCCTGTCTTGGCTCGTACGACTCCCGCGGCGCCGTCGGCGTAGCGGGTGCTCAGCGTGCCGGTGAAGCCCGCCACGGGGAGCCCGGTGAGGACGGCGCGGAGTTCGGGGTGGGCGGGGTCGCCGGCCTTGACGAGGAGGGCGGTCAGGAGGTCGGCGGTGAGGCGGTCGTCGCGGTCGAGGCCGCTGCCGTCGTTGAACCGGGCGCCCTTGAGGGGGAGTCCGAGTTTCTTCAGGACGCTCGCGATCGCCGCGGCGCCGCCGTCGAAGTCGGCGCGCTTGCCGGTCGCGACGGCCGTCTGGCGGGCCAGGGCCTCCGCGATGTCGTTGTCGCTGTTGGTCAGCATCCGCTCGACGATCGACGACAGAGGCGGCGAGGAGACGGCGGCGAGGGCTTTCGCGCGGGAGGTCGCTTTCGAGGGGCCGGGGGACGTCGTCCTGATGCCGTGCTCCGCCAGGAAGGCGGCGAACTTCTCGGCCGCGTCCCCCGCCGGGTCCGTGTCCCGGGTGACGGGACCGCTCGTCGAGTCGTTCGGGCGGCCCTCGTCGGCCATCAGGGAGGTGACGAGGGCGAGGTTGCCGTCGACCCCGATGGGGTGAAGTTCGGAACCGGCGAACAGGGTGGTGTCGTAGGAGAGCGTGACCTCGTGGATGCCGCGCTTCTTCAGGGCGGTGGCCGTCCGGTCGGCCAGGGTGCGCAGGCTCGCCCAGCCCTCGGCGTCCTTGCGGGCGGTCAGGGTGGGGTCGCCGCCGCCGACCAGGACGAGTTCGCCGGTGTCGGGCTCCAGGGCGGTGCGGGTGGTGAGGCGGTGGTCGGCGCCCATGGCGGACAGTGCGGCGACGGCGGTGGCGATCTTGGTGGTGGAGGCGGGGGTGAGGGCTTCGTCGGCGCCGGTGCCGTAGAGGCGCTTGCCGTCGGTCACGTCGACGACCGCTGCGGTGCGCCGGGCGCCGAGCGCCGGGTCGGTCAGGAGGGGCCCCAGGACGTCGGCGAACGCCTTTCCGGCCGGGTCCGACTTCACGGTGTTCGCGGCGCCGCCGAGGCCTCTCAGGACGGACGCGGCGCTCGGGGCGGGATCCGGCGCCGAATCGGCCGTACCGGATGCACCAGAATGACCACCGTGATCTGCGCCACCCGTGCCGTCCAGGGCGGCTGCCCGGTCCCGCTCGGCCGTACGCTGACCGGTGGAGTCCCAGGGACCTGCGGTGACCACCACCAGGACGGCCAGTGCCACACCGGCGCCGGTGGCGCCCGCGGTGTAGCGCCGCAGCCCGCCGGGCTTCGGCCTCGTGATCCGCGCGAACTGCGGTTTCGCAGCGGCCACGGCTCGAACGAGCCACGGTCGCACGGCGTCCACGGCCCGCGTGAGATGCGGTCGTACGGCGCCCGCGGCCCGTGCCAGACCTGGTCGTACGGCGTTCACGACCCGCACCGCATGCGGTCTCGCGGCCCGCCACGGCCTCAGCTCAGGCACGAACACCAGCCCCTTTCGCGATCACTCCCGTGCGTGAGGGACACTTAACCACCAGAACTATGTGTTGATCATGGAGGAGCCACCGGTGGAGTTCGACGTCACGATCGAGATCCCGAAGGGTTCGCGGAACAAGTACGAGGTGGACCACGAGACCGGTCGGATCCGCCTGGACCGTCGCCTCTTCACCTCGACCGCCTACCCGACCGACTACGGATTCGTCGAGAACACCCTCGGCGAGGACGGCGACCCGCTGGACGCACTCGTCATCCTGGACGAGCCGACCTTCCCGGGCTGCCTCATCAAGTGCCGCGCGATCGGAATGTTCCGGATGACCGACGAGGCCGGCGGCGACGACAAGCTGCTGTGCGTGCCGGCGACGGACCCGCGCGTGGAGCACCTGCGGGACATCCACCACGTCTCCGAGTTCGACCGCCTGGAGATCCAGCACTTCTTCGAGGTCTACAAGGACCTGGAGCCCGGCAAGTCCGTCGAGGGCGCCAACTGGGTGGGCCGCGTGGACGCCGAGATCGAGATCGAGCGGTCCTACAAGCGCTTCAAGGAGTCCGGCGGTCACTGACCCCGGCAAGCCCCGTGATCGGGCCGTACGCGTGCGCGTGCGGCCCTTTCGTGTGCCTGTGCTCATACTGAGGGCCGCAGGAGGTGTCGTACAGGGAGTGTTTCGCACGTGACGGACGCGGAGGACCGCAAGCCGCAGTCGGACGAGGTCAGGATGGCGTTCGCGCCGCCGGCCGGGGTCGAGGTGGCGGACAGCGAGTCGGAGACCACCTCGGAGTTCGCCGTCCCGGCGGGGCTCGACGTGACGCACGCGCCCGTGCCGGAGGCGGAGGGCTCGGCGTTCGACAGCCCGCGTACCTACAGCGCCAAGGACGCCCCGGCCGCGTTCACCCCGGCGACCGGCATCCCGGTGGTCAGCCTGACCAAGGACGCGCCCTGGCAGGACCGGATGCGCACGATCCTGCGGCTGCCGGTGACCGAGCGGCCCGCGCCGGAGCCGGCCCAGAAGCCGGACGAGAGCGGCCCTGCCGTCCCCCGCGTGCTCGATCTGACCCTGCGTATCGGCGAGTTGCTGCTCGCGGGCGGTGAGGGCGCCGAGGACGTGGAGGCCGCGATGTTCGCGGTCTGCCGGTCCTACGGCCTGGACCGCTGCGAGCCGAACGTCACCTTCACGCTGCTGTCCATCTCCTACCAGCCGTCCCTGGTGGACGACCCGGTGACGGCCTCGCGCACGGTACGCCGCCGGGTCACCGACTACACCCGCCTCGCGGCCGTGTTCCGGCTGGTGGACGACCTCAGCGACCCGGAGACCGAGATCTCCCTGGAGGACGCCTACCGGCGCCTGGCGGAGATGCGCCGCAACCGGCACCCGTACACCACCTGGACGTTGACCACGGCCAGCGGGCTGCTCGCCGGGGCCGCCTCGGTGCTCGTCGGCGGTGACGTGCTCGTGTTCGTGGCGGCCGCGCTGGGCGCGATGCTCGGCGACCGGCTGGCGTGGCTGTGCGCGGGGCGCGGGCTGCCGGAGTTCTACCAGTTCACGATCGCCGCGATGCCTCCGGCGGCCATAGGGGTCGCGCTGACGGTGGCTCACGTCGACGTGAAGGCGTCCGCGGTCATCACCGGTGGGCTGTTCGCGCTGCTGCCGGGGCGGGCCCTTGTGGCGGGCGTGCAGGACGGGCTGACGGGGTTCTACATCACCGCCTCGGCGCGGCTCCTGGAGGTGATGTACCTCTTCGTGGGGATCGTCACCGGGGTGCTGGTCGTCCTGTACTTCGGCGTCAACCTGGGCGCCAAGCTCAACCCGGACGCGGCCCTGCAGATCGCCGAGCGGCCCTGGTGGCAGATCGGCGCGTCGATGCTGCTGTCGCTGACGTTCGCGGTGCTGCTCCAGCAGGAACGGTCCACCGTGCTGTGGGTGACCCTGAACGGCGGGGTGGCCTGGTCGGTGTACGGCGCGCTGCGCTACCCGGGCGAGCTGTCGCCGGTCGCGTCCACGGCGGTGGCGGCCGGACTGGTGGGCCTGTTCGGGCAGTTGCTGGCGCGCTACCGGTTCGCCTCGGCGCTGCCGTACACGACGGCCGCGATCGGGCCCCTGCTGCCCGGTTCGGCCACCTACTTCGGGCTGCTGGCGATCGCCCAGAACGACGTGGACAAGGGGCTGGTGTCCCTGGCCACGGCCGCGTCACTGGCCATGGCCATCGCCATCGGGGTCAACCTCGGCTCGGAGATCTCCCGGATGTTCCTGCGGATCGGGTCCCCGGAGAAGCGCCGGGCCGCCAAGCGGACGAGGGGCTTCTAGCCCCTCGGGGCGCCTAGTAGCCCTGGTTCCGGCCCTGGCCTTGGCCTTGGCCTTGCCCCTGATTGCCGTACGGGTACTGCTCGTTGGGCCGGCCGCCGTACTGCTGCTGGGGCGGGTAGGTCTGCTGCGGATACGTCTGCTGGGGGTACTGCTGCTGCGGGTGCTGCGGGGTGTAGCCGTAGTCCTGGGACGGGTTGTGCGGCTGCTGCTGGGGCGCCTGCTGCTGGTAGGGCTGGTCGGCCGAGGGGATGCGGCGCAGCTGGGTGGTCGCGTCGTCGATCACCGGGGGCTGCTGCTGTCCCGGCAGGGGCTGCGCGGGGTTCTTCTTCGCCTTGGAGCGGGCCCGCATGAACTCGATGATGATCGGGACCACCGAGATGAGGACGATCAGGATCAGCATCGCCTCGATGTTGTCCTTGACGACGTCGATCTTGCCGAGCCAGGAGCCGAGCAGGGTGACGCCGGCGCCCCACAGGACACCGCCGATCACGTTGAAGATCACGAACGAGCGGTACTTCATGCCGCTGACGCCGGCGATGATCGGCGTGAAGGTGCGCACGATGGGCACGAAGCGGGCCAGGACCAGCGACTTGGGGCCGTACTTCTCGAAGAACTCGTGCGCCTTGACCACGTTCTCCTGCTTGAACAGGCGGGAGTCGGGGCGGCTGAAGAGCGAGGGGCCGACCTTCTTGCCGAACATGTAGCCCGCCTGGTCGCCGAGGATCGCGGCGACGCAGATCAGGGCGATGGCGCCCCACAGGGGGAAGTCCAGCTGGTTCGACGTGATCAGCAGGCCGGCCGTGAACAGGAGCGAGTCGCCCGGCAGGAAGAACCCGATGAGCAGGCCCGACTCCGCGAAGACGATCAGGAGCAGGCCCCAGATGCCGAACGTGTCGAGCAGTTGGTTCGGATCGAGCCAGCTCGGGCCGAGGGCGATCGTCGTCACGGTTCCGGTGCTCCTGAGGGGTGGAGGGAGGTACGGCGTCCTGCTGCGGGCGCCCAAAGCTATCAACGCAAGGTGTCCGCCCCAGGTTCCATGGGTGACTCCAGGGTGCACTGTGCGCCCGCTGGGGCGAAGCTGTGAGGCTATGGGCATCGAAGAATACGGCGGCGGCCAGGGTCCGCAGGCCGACGTACTGGTCGTGACGACGAACGACGTACCCGGTCACCGGGTCCAGGAGGTCATCGGGGAGGTCTTCGGGCTGACCGTGCGCTCACGGCATCTCGGCAGCCAGATCGGCGCCGGGCTGAAGTCGATGATCGGCGGCGAGCTCAAGGGGCTCACCAAGACGCTCGTGGAGACCCGCAACCAGGCCATGGACCGGCTCATCGAGCAGGCACGCGCGCGTGGTGCCAACGGAGTGCTGGCGTTCCGCTTCGACGTGACGGAGGCGGCGGACGTCGGGACGGAGGTGTGCGCTTACGGGACGGCGGTGGTCCTGGTCCGGGAGTAGCGGGCCCGGACCAGGCCACCAGGACCCTGGTCGGGCTCCTCAGGAGGTGTGCCGGGCCGCGTTCGCCGTGATCGCGTCCCTGAGGTGCTCGGCCAGACCCGGCCCCATGGAGTCGTAGAACGCCTTGAAGCGCTCGTCGGAGATGTACATCCCGGCCAGCGAGACGTGCATCTCGTACGGGCAGTCGTAGAACCATGCGGTGATGTGCCGCCGGTGTTCCTCGGCGAGGTCCATGGCGGCCTCGCCGGTGGCGGGTGCGCCGGCGGTCACCAGGGCGGCGTAGCGCTCGCCCCAGGCGTCGACCTCGGCCTGCATGCGTTTCCAGTCGTCCTTGGTGTAACGGGCGGCCCGGCGCTGCGACTCGGCGTAGGCCTCGGTGCCGCCCCAGCGTGCTTCCGCCTCCTCGGCGTACTGGTCGGGGTCCTTGTCGCCGAAGACCTCGAAGCGTTCCTCGGGCGTGAGGTTGATGCCCATTCTGCGTGCCTCCATGGCGTGCTCCACGGCCTCGGCCATCTTCTGCAGCTTCTCGATCCGGGCGGTCAGCAGCTCGTGCTGTCTGCGCAGATGCGCGCGCGGGTCCGCATCCGGGTCGTCGAGCAGGGCCGCGACCTCGTCGAGCGGGAAGCCGAGCTCCCGGTAGAACAGGATCCGCTGCAGCCGGTCGAGGTCGGCGTCGCTGTAGCGCCGGTGGCCCGCGTCGCTGCGCTCGCTCGGGGCGAGCAGGCCGATGTCGTCGTAGTGGTGCAGGGTGCGCACCGTGACGCCGGCGAAGCCCGCGACCTGTCCTACGGAGTAGCTCACTTCGTCCGCTCCCTTCTGGGTACGCGCTCCACGGTGGATCCTCACGTCACGTGAGGTGCAAGTCCGTTTCTCCCCGGCTCTCTGCCTGCCGGTCCCCTCCAGGTGTCGCGCCCGTTTTGTCCGCTTATCGTGAGCGCGTGGCCCAGGACCCCGCGATCGAGGCGCCCGCCGGCCGGGCGAAACCGGCGACCCCCGCGCGCGTGCTGCTGCCGTCGATCCTGCCCGCCCTGGTCGTGGGGGTGGTCGCGAGCCTGCTGTTCATCGGGGTGAGCGCGCTGGCCGAGCGGTTCCAGCACGTCCTGTGGCGGAACCTGCCGGACGCGCTGGGCGTGGGCCGGTACTCGGTGCTGTGGATGCTGGTCATGCTCACCGCGACCGGCCTCGCGGTCGGCCTGGTGGTGTGGAAGGTGCCCGGGCACGCGGGCCCCGACCCGGCGACCACCGGGCTCGACGCGCGCGTGCTGCCGCCCGTGGTGCTCCCGGGGCTGCTCCTGGCGACCGCGCTGATGCTCGCGGGCGGGCCGAGTCTGGGTCCCGAGAACCCGATCATCGCCGTCAACGTGGGACTCGCGTTCTGGCTGGGCACCCGGTTCGTGCCGCGGATGCCGGGCGCGATGTGGCCGGCGCTCGCCGAGGCGGCGACGATCGGCGCGCTGTTCGGGACGCCGGTCGCGGCGGCGCTGGTGATCTCCGAGGCGCTGGCCGGGCGGGCGCTCAAGGGGCCGCTGTGGGACAACGTCTTCCCGCCCCTGGTCGCGGCGGCGGCCGGCGCCCTGACGACCACCCTGGTGGCCCATCCGACCTTCGACCTGCACCTGCCGGAGCTCGGCCGGCCCGGCTGGGGCGACCTGCTGTCCGCCCTCGTGATCGCCTCACTGGCCGCACTGCTCGGCATGTGCGCGGTCCGCGCCTTCCCGTACGTCCACGGGGCCTTCCAGCGCCTCGGGCACCCCATGCTGGTCATTCCGGCGGGCGGGCTCGTGCTGGGCCTGCTGGCGGCCCTGGGCGGGCATCTGACGCTCTTCAAGGGGCTGGACGAGATCGGGGAGCTGGCGCGCGATCCGGAGGGCTGGTCGGCGGGCGAGTTCGCGGTGATGGCGGTGGTGAAGCTGGCGGCACTGCTCGTCGCCGCGTCGAGCGGGTTCCGGGGCGGGCGGATCTTCCCGGCGGTGTTCGTCGGCACCGCCTTCGGGCTGTGCGCGCACGCCCTGGTCTCCGGGGTCCATCCGGCCGTCGGCGTCTGCGCGGGTGTCCTCGGCATGCTCCTGGCCGTCACCCGGCAGGGCTGGGTGAGCCTGTTCACCGCCGCCGTGCTCGCGTCCTCGGGGGCGATGCTCGCCCTGCTGTGCATCGCCTCGCTGCCGGCCTGGCTGCTGGTGACGGGGCGTCCGCAGATGCAGTTGCGCGAGGACGGAACTCCGGTGCGCTGACAGCCGTTCGATATCCGTTGATCGTCCCAGGAGGCAGGCCCATGGCGTTGCACAAAGGTCCCGAGCAGCCCGACGAGCGCCCGTTGTCCGTCAACCCCTTCTTCGGGGAGGCGAATCCGGTCGGCGGCATGACCGAGGCACCGCCCAAGCACCGGCTGCCGGACTCCCCGATGTCTCCGTCGTCGGCGTACCAGCTCGTGCACGACGAGCTGATGCTGGACGGCAACTCCCGGCTGAATCTGGCCACGTTCGTCACCACCTGGATGGAGCCCCAGGCGGGGATCCTGATGGCGGAGTGCCGGGACAAGAATATGATCGACAAGGACGAGTACCCGCGCACCGCCGAGCTGGAGAAGCGCTGTGTGGCGATGCTGGCGGCGCTGTGGAACGCGCCGGATCCGGCCGCCGCCGTGGGCTGTTCGACGACCGGTTCCAGCGAGGCGTGCATGCTCGCCGGGATGGCCCTCAAGCGCCGCTGGATGCGGCGCAACGCCGACCGCTACCCGTCCCGGGACGCCCGCCCCAACCTGGTCATGGGCGTCAACGTGCAGGTCTGCTGGGAGAAGTTCTGCACCTTCTGGGAGGTGGAGGCCCGCCAGGTGCCCATGGAGGGCGACCGCTACCACCTCGATCCCCAGGCCGCCGCCGAGCTGTGCGACGAGAACACCATCGGGGTCGTCGGCATCCTCGGCTCCACCTTCGACGGGTCCTACGAGCCGATCGCGGAGCTGTGCGCGGCCCTGGACGCCCTCCAGGAGCGCACCGGACTCGACATCCCGGTGCACGTCGACGGCGCGTCCGGCGGCATGGTCGCGCCCTTCCTCGACGAGGACCTGGTCTGGGACTTCCGTCTCCCGCGCGTGACGTCGATCAACACCTCCGGGCACAAATACGGGCTGGTCTACCCGGGCGTCGGCTGGGCGCTGTGGCGCGACAAGGAGGCGCTCCCGGAGGAGCTGGTCTTCCGCGTCAACTATCTGGGCGGCGACATGCCCACCTTCGCGCTCAACTTCTCCCGCCCGGGCGCCCAGGTGGTCGCGCAGTACTACACGTTCCTGCGCCTGGGCCGGGACGGCTTCCGGGCGGTGCAGCAGGCCTCCCGGGACGTGGCGCGCGGCCTTGCCGACCGGATCGCGGCGCTGGGCGATTTCCGGCTGCTCACCCAGGGCGACGAGCTGCCCGTCTTCGCCTTCACGACGGGCCCTGACGTGACGGCGTACGACGTCTTCGACGTGTCCCGGCGGCTGCGCGAGAGCGGCTGGCTGGTACCCGCGTACACCTTCCCGCCCCACCGGGAGGACCTGTCCGTACTGCGGGTGGTGTGCCGCAACGGGTTCTCGGTCGACCTCGCCGACATGTTCGTGGAGGACCTGACCCGGCTGCTGCCGGAGCTGCGCCGCCAGCCGCATCCGCTGACCAGGGACAAGACCGCGGCGACCGGTTTCCACCACTAGGGCCGAACCGGTGGCCGGCCGGTTCTCGCCCCCGCCTCCGCTCCCGGTCGTGCCGCGCCCCGCGCCTAACGGCTGAGGCGCGTGAACCTCCTCACCGCCAGCGGGAAGAACACCGCGAGCAGGCCCAGCGGCCAGACGACAGCCGCCCAGATGTGCCCCGGCTCCCCACCGGGGCCGCCCAGCAGGTCCCGAACCGCCGTCGCGGTCTGGGACATCGGGTTCCACTCGACGACCGTGCCGAGCCAGCCGGGCATCGAGGCGGGGTCGGCGAACGCGTTGGACAGGAAGCCGACCGGCCAGACCAGGATCTGCACGGCCTGGACCATCTCCGGTTTGCCCGCGACCAGGGCCAGTTGGATGCCGATCCAGAGCATGGCGAACCGGAAGAGCAGCAACAGGCCCATGGCGCCCAGGAATTGGGCCGGGGAGCAGTGCACGCGCCAGCCCAGCGCGAACCCGACGCCGACGAGGATCGTCAGGCCCAGCGCCGACTGGAGCATGTCCGCGGCCGAACGGCCCACCAGGACCGCGCCGTTGACCATCGGCAGCGAGCGGAAGCGGTCGATCACGCCCCGGTCGAGGTCCTGGGTGACGCTGAGCATCGTGCCCTCCAGGCCGAAGGCCATGGTGAGCGCGAGCATGCCCGGGACGAGGAAGTCCAGGTAGTCGCCCTCGATCCCGCGTCCGCCACCGACCAGGTAGCCGAACATCAGCAGCAGCATCACCGGGAAGACCAGGCCGACCAGCACCTGCACGGGTTGCCGTGCCCAGTGGGCGAGTTCACGGCGGGTCATGGTCCAGCAGTCGGTCAGCGCGTACGCGGTCATGCGGCGGCCCCCTTCGCGACGGACTCCTTCTTCGTGGCGGACGCGGTCTTCGTGGCGGACGCGGTCTTCGTGCCTGACTTCGTCTGCGTGCCGGTCCGCGAACCGTCGTCGTCCTGTGCCGTCAGTCGCAGGAACACCTCGTCCAGAGTGGGCCGGCGCAGGGCCACGTCCTCGGCCTCGATGCCCGCGTCCTCCAGAGCGCGTACGACTCCGGAGAGCGCGGCCATGCGGTCGGTGACCCGGGCGCTGAGCAGGCGGCGGTCGGGGTCGACGGAGACGTCGTCCTTCGGGACCGGCAACAGGGCGACGGCGGCGCCCAGTTGACCGGCGTCGCGCAGGACGACGTCGATGCGGTCGCCGCCGAGGGCCGCCTTCAGCTCGTCCGGCGTGCCGTCGGCGATCACCCGGCCGTCGTCGACGACACAGACGCGGTCGGCGAGCTGATCGGCCTCCTCCAGGTACTGGGTGGTGAGCAGGACCGTCGTGCCGCCGCCGGTCAGGGAGCGGACCGACGCCCACACCTCGGCGCGCCCGCGCGGGTCGAGTCCGGTCGTCGGTTCGTCCAGGAACAGCACCTCCGGTTCGGTGATCAGGGACGCGGCCAGGTCCAGGCGGCGCCGCATGCCACCGCTGTAGGCGCGGACCTGCTTGCGGCCGGTGTCGGTGAGGCCGAAGCGCTCCAGGAGTTCGTCTGCACGCGCGCGTGCGTGGCGGGCGCCCAGGTGGTGCAGGCGGCCGAACATCTCCAGGTTCTGCCGGCCGCCCAGCTCCTCGTCGAGGGCCGCGTGCTGGCCGAGCAGGCCGATGCGGGAACGGACCGCACGGGCCTCGGTCACGACGTCGTGCCCGGCCACCTCGATGCGGCCGGCGTCGGGCCGCAGCAGCGTGGACAGGATCCGGACCAGGGTCGTCTTGCCCGCGCCGTTGGGGCCCAGGACTCCGTGCACCGCGCCCCGGGCGACCGTGAGGTCGAGCCCGTCCAGCGCGGGTTTGCCGCCGTAGGCCTTGCGGGCTCCGTCGACGGTGATTGCGGTGTCGGCCACTGCCACTCCCTCTCCCCCAACCGCCCCCGCCCGGCCGCGCTCAGCCGGACTTCGACGGGTAATCAAACTTGACTACTTCACCGAAGGTAACGCCGTCGACCCGATTGGTCAAACTTGATTAGCCGTCGTCCCCCGGGTGCCGGTCCCCGGTCGCATACGGGTTCTCCTGGCCCTCGGCGAGGACGCCGACGAACGGTTCGCCCTCGCCGACGAAGGTGTAGGCGCCGCTCTCGATGCGGTCGATGAGCCCCTGGGTCCAGGCGGAGTCGGAGTCGGCCGTGTGGACCCAGAGGTTCATGATCTCGCCGATGTGGCCGAGCTGTTCGGGGCCGTCCTCGGGGATGTAGTGCTCGGTGACGGCGCCCCGCCAGGCCCCGATGCGGCGGATGCGCTCCTTGAGGAGGGTCACCGCCTCGTCCCGGGTCAGCTCGACCAGGAAGCCGATGGCCGCGGACTGGATGTCCATCTTCTGGTCGTAGGAGACCAGGGACTCTCGCAGCAGCCGGAAGAACTCCTCGGTGCCCCAGTCGGTGATCTCGTACTCCGTGCGCGGCGGCCCGCCCGCCGTGGACGGCGCGAACTCGTGCGCGTGCAGCAAGCCCTGCTTCGCCATCTGCTTCAGGGCGTGGTAGATCGAGCCGGGCTTGGCGTTGGACCACTCGTGCGCGCCCCAGTACTCCAGGTCGTTGCGCACCTGGTAGCCGTGGGCCCGCCCGTGCTGACGGACCGCGCCGAGCACGAGGAGACGGATCGCTGACATGGGGCCAGCGTAGGACCAGGGAGGTCAGCCCCAGCTTGCGCCCTGCTCCTGAGCCACGAGTTCGAAGGCGGTCTTGCCGTCCAGGGACTCGCGGACGATGTCGGCGTGGCCGGCGTGCCGGGCGAGTTCGCGGATGAGGTGCAGGCAGAGCCAGCGCACCGAGACGCGGCCCTCCGGCGGGAACCAGGGGTCGTTCGGGAGCGGGAAGGTGTCGTCCAGGCTCGGCACCGAGCGGACGTACGCCTCGGTCTCGGCGGCGACCTTCTCCCAGTAGGCGAGCTGGGACTCGACGGTCTCGCCGTCGACGAGCCGGAAGTTCTCGTGCCAGTTGGTCTCGTCCCGCTGCACGGCCGGCGGCTCCTGCTTGGCCCGGGCGATCCAGCCCTGCTCGACCTCGGCGACATGCTTGAGCAGGCCGGAGAGGGAGAGGTCGCTCGCGCTGGGCTTGCTCGCGGCCTGCTCGTCGGTCAGCCCGAGCAGCGCCCTGCGGATGCCGCCGCGCTGCTCCTCGATGAACGCGAGCAGCGCGCCGCGCTCGTCGCCCTGTGCCTCCGCGGGAACATGAGTGACCATGACCGGCCGCCTTTCGTCGGGTCTGTTCGGGGTCTCCCCCTGACACCGACGACGCTACGGGCCATTGAGGTCAGCTTCTGTCCTCAATGGCCCGCACCTGAAGAACTAGAACGGGAAGCCGCTGCGGCCGTGCTGCACCGAGATCCACTTCAGGGTGGTGAAGGCGTCCAGGGTCGTCTCGCCGTTCAGGCGGCCGAGGCCGGAGCTCTTCTCGCCGCCGAAGGGGACGAGGGGCTCGTCGTGGACGGTGCCGTCGTTCACGTGGAACATGCCGGTGTCGATCTGCTTGGCGAAGGAGACGCCCCGCTCGATGTCACCGGTGTGGACGGCGCCGCTCAGGCCGTACGGCGTGTCGTTGACGAGGCGGACGGCCTCCTCCTCGCCGTCGAAGGTGAGGAGGAAGGCGACCGGGCCGAAGACCTCTTGCTGGAGCAGGGCCGAGTCGGCCGGGACGTCGGCCAGGACGGACGGCGTGACCAGGTTGTCGGTGGTCGTGCCGTGCAGCAGCGCCGTCGCGCCCTCGGCGATCGCCTGCTCGACGACGCCCGAAATGGCCTCCGCCTGCGAGGAGTTGATGACCGGGCCGATGACGGTCTGGGGGTCGCGCGGGTCGCCGACCTTGAGGGTCTTCACCTTGGCGACGAACTTCTCGGTGAACTGCTCGGCGATCGAGCGGTCCACCAGCACGCGGTTGGCGGCCATGCAGACCTGGCCCTGGTGGACGTACCGGCTGAAGACCGCCGCGTCGACCGCGTAGTCGATGTCGGCGTCGTCGAGGACCACGATCGCGCTGTTGCCGCCGAGTTCGAGGATCGAGCGCTTGAACTGGGCGGCGCAGACGGTGGCGACGTGGCGGCCGACCTTGTCGGAGCCGGTGAAGGAGATGACCTTCGGGATCGGGTGCTCGATGAAGGCGTCGCCTATCTCGGCGATGTCGGTGACGACGACGTTCAGCAGGCCGCCGGGCAGGCCGGCCTCCTCGAAGATCCTGCCGACCAGGGTGCCGCCGGAGATCGGGGTGTTCTGGTGCGGCTTGAGGACGACCGCGTTGCCGAGCGCGAGGGCCGGGGCGACCGACTTGATCGACAGCAGGAAGGGGAAGTTGAAGGGGCTGATCACACCGACGACACCGACCGGCTCGCGGTAGACGCGGTTCTCCTTGCCGTCGATCGGCGACGGGAGGATCCGGCCCTCGGGACGCAGTGCGAGGTGGACCGACTCGCGCAGGAACTCCTTGACGAGGTGCAGTTCGAAGCCGGCCTTGAGGTACGTGCCGCCGAGCTCGGCGATGATCACCTCGGTGATCTCCTGCTCGCGCTCCTCGATGACGCGCAGCGCCTGCTCGAAGACGGCACGGCGGGCGTAGGGGTTGGTGCGCGCCCACTGCTTCTGGGCCGCGGCCGCCGACTTGTACGCCTCGTCGACCTCGTCGACCGTGGCTATGGTGATCGAGGCGAGCTTCTCGCCGTCGTACGGGTTGAAGTCGATGATGTCCCAGGAGCCGGTACCCGGGCGCCACTCACCGTCGATGTACTGCTGAGCCAGGTCGGTGAAGTAGGACGACATGTGATCCCTCAATCGCTAGCAGACACCTGCACCACGTCACGGTCTGATCACGTGTCATCGTACGTGCGCGCCAAGCGAGTTGGGGACGGAGAGCAATCTTCTGGGGATAACCCTGGGAGAGTTTGGGGAGATCCCTAGGAGAGTTGGAGCAGACCCCTCAGAAGGTCGCGGCTCTCGTCGGGGCCGGGACTGTCCTGCTGGAGCTCCTTGAGGGCCTTCTCGTACTGGGCCACGTCCTCCTGTTTGTCCAGGTACAGGGCGCTGGTGAGCTGCTCCAGGTACACGACGTCCGACAGGTCGGACTCGGGGAACGACAGGACCGTGAACGCGCCGCTCTCGCCCGAGTGCCCGCCGAAGCCGAACGGCATGATCTGCAGCCGCACGTTGGGCCGCGTCGAGATCTCGATGAGGTGCTGGAGCTGGCCGCGCATCACCTCGCGGTCGCCGTAGGGGCGGCGCAGGGCGGCCTCGTCCAGGACGATGTGGAACTCGGGGGCGTTGTCCGCGGACAGGTACTTCTGCCGCTCCAGACGCAGTGCCACGCGCTTCTCGATGTCGGCCGGGCTCGCGCCCTTCATGCCGCGCCGCACGACCGCGCGCGCGTACTCCTCGGTCTGCAGCAGACCGTGCACGAACTGCACCTCGTAGGCGCGGATCAGCGACGCGGCGCCCTCCAGGCCCACATAGGTGGGGAACCAGCTCGGCAGGACGTCCGAGTAACTGTGCCACCAGCCCGCGACGTTGGCCTCGCGGGCGAGGGACAGCAGCGACATGCGCTCGGCCTCGTCCGTGATGCCGTACAGCGTCAACAGGTCCTCGACATCGCGTGTCTTGAAGCTCACCCGGCCCAACTCCATCCGGCTGATCTTCGACTCCGAGGCGCGGATGGAGTACCCCGCCTGCTCTCGCGTGATGCCCTTCGCCTCACGCAGTCGCCTGAGTTGCGAGCCGAGCAGCATGCGCCGCACCACCGATCCTGGCTCTCCCGCGCTCACGTTCGCCAGCCTCCCCAACCGTCTTCAGAGGCCGCAGTCTGCCACTAAAACACTCCGAGCAGTACTCGTCCGATTACAGAGACGGCAATAAGTCAAAGATTCTGCACAGGTTAGGGGGAGGTGTTGGCAAGTAGGTCGCCTGAAGATGGCGGAAAAAATGGCCAACAAGCGGTACGGGAGGGTCCAATTCGGTCGCGTGCACGTGCATCTGCCCTTGCATCTGCCCTACGCATCCGAAACCATGGTCTCGCGCCACCGCTGCATCGCAACGACCGCGAATTCCCGGGAGTGCCTCGCATGGGGACGAATGGATCGACCATGCTCGAGCCGTTACGGCAGGGCCTTCCGCCGCTTGATCCCGCGGCCGTGTCCGACGCCGCGTCGTGTTCGCTGCCAGCCCGCTACGAAGCAGTGGGCGAGGCGAGACGCTTCACGCGCCGGACACTGGATCAGTGGGACACCGGTGAGCGGTTCGACGACGTCTGTCTGGTGGTCTCCGAGCTCGTCACCAACGCCCTTCGGCACGCCCTGCCGGGCACCTGCGTCCGGGTGGACCACGCGGCGCCCGTGCGGCTGCACCTGATGCGCTGGACCGAGCGGCTGGTGTGCGCGGTGCGCGACCCCAGCCAGGACTCCCCCGTGGCCCGCGAGACGGACGACTTCTCGGCCGAGTCGGGCCGCGGCCTGTTCCTCGTCGACTCCTTCAGCGACAGCTGGGGCTGGCACCCGCTGGCGGGCACGCTCGGCGGCAAGGTGGTCTGGGCGCTGTTCCAGCTGCCGGCCACGCCCGCGCCTGCGGCCGAGTGAGGCACCGCGGCGCTTTTTCGCGCCGAGTTTCTACGCGCGTCAAAGCGCCGGGAGTCCCCGGTCGCCCCGGATCGTCCCGGGGCGGATGGTGCGTCAGCCCGCGACCAGGTGGTCGAACTCGCCGTCCTTGACGCCCGCCAGCATGGCCTCGATCTCGGCGCGGGTGTAGACGAGGGCCGGCCCGTCGGGGAAGCGCGAGTTGCGCACCGCGACCTCACCGCCGGGCAGCCGGGCGAACTCCACGCAGGAACCCTGCGAGTTGCTGTGCATGCTCTTCTGCCAGGCCACCCCGTTCAGCTCCGTGGCTGCCATGCCGTTGTACACGTCCCGGTCCACAGGTCGCTCCCCGGTGGTGCGGTGGCCCCTGGGGCCATTGATGCAGTGGTCAACTGATCCGGATCATAACCCTGTTCACGTGCAAATGCATGAGCAGATGCACGTGCACGCGGGGTGTTCTCTCGGTTACAGCTTTGACGACCCCTTTGCCGGAGTTGCTCCGGCGTCTGCCCCGGGGTCCCCGGACCATGCGATGCCGTTCCATCGGGCGGTCACCGGAATCGAATCCCTCGTGCACTAGGAAGAGACGCAGCCCGGGCCGTTCCTGTTCCAGGGTCCGTGAATCGATCCAGTGGGCGAGGCGTGGAGGTTCGGGCGGGGGCGGTGACCGGGAAGGTCGTTCAGCGACCTGAACCGTAACTCACCTGCTGGTATAGGGCAGCAGCGCCATCTCCCTCGCGTTCTTGACGGCCCGCGCCAGCTGCCGCTGCTGCTGAGCCGTGACCCGGGTCACCCGCCGACTGCGGATCTTGCCGCGGTCGGAGATGAACTTCCGCAACAGGTCGGTGTCCTTGTAGTCGATGTACGTGATCCTCGCCAGGTCCAGCGGATTGGGGCGGCCGGCCGCCGACTTGCGGTCGGACCTGCGGTCGGTGGTGCGGGGCATCAGACCTCCAGAAAGGCGTCGAAGGCGGGCGGCAGCCGCTTCCAGGCGGTGCGGCCCGCGGCGTACTCGGTGTCGGTCAACAGGCAGGACTCCAGCAGCTGTTCGAGGCCGTCGCGGTCGAGGCCCGGAGAGGTGAAGACCAAGTGCTGGCAGCAGTCGCCGTGTTCGGCGTGCCAGTCCAGCGCGGCGGCGGCGCGGCGCACCGGCGGGACCATGTCCCAGGCCGCGTCGGGCAGCGAGGCCAGCCACGGTCCCGCGCTCTCCACGCACAGCGCACCGCCGGCGGCGTCCCAGTGCAACAGCACATCGGGCTTGTCGGCCAGCCAGAACCGGCCCCGGCTGCGGGCGGCCGCGCAGGTCAGATCCTCCAGGGCCGCGAAGAGCCGCTCCGGGTGGAAGGGCCGACGCCGGTGCCACACCAGGGTCGACACCCCGTGCGCGTCGGCCTCGGCGGGCAGCAGGGCGCAGGCGGGGTGCTGGGCGGCGGCCGCGGCCTCCACGTCGAAGCCGGCCAGGGCGGCACGGGCCAGCGGGGAAGATCGTGCGTCTTCCGGTGCAGGTGCAGGTGCATCGGAGGGCCGGGACTCGGGCCCGGCGGTTGGCCGGAAAACGTCCGTCACTTCCCCGGATCGGCCGCCCTGGACGGGAACTTGACGGGCTGTCGGATGCAACTGGGCCAGCAGCTCACGGTCCTCGTCGTCGGCCTCCGGGGAGTCGAGGACGGCGAGGACGGGGGCGTACTCCAGCTGGCGGGCGAAGGTGTCGGCGACCGTGCGCTGGTCGGTGGCGGCCGCGGCGAGGCCGCGTTCGGCGAGGTCGTCGCCGTTGCCTAGGTAGGGCAGCAGCAGCGCCGGGTCCACGGCGGTGATCACGCCGGTGACGGTCAGCCCGCTGGCCGCCACCACCTCGGCCATCGCCTTGGGCTCGACGGAGTCCCACAGCTCGACGACGGCCAGCTGGGTCAGCCCCGCGTCGGCGAGGCGGCGCAATTCGGGGACCAGGTCCTCGCGCAGGGCGCAGCACGCGCAGTCGTTGACGAGGGGCGCCTCGCCCGCCGAGAGCAGCCCGGTGGCGTCGCTGATCGTGCGAACCACCGTGCCCGCCGCGGCCGTTGCGAGGTCGTGGTGGAGTACGACACTGCCCGGCACGTCGGCCAGCAGCCGCGCGACGGTCGCCCTGCGGGCCTCGGCGTGCAGCCCGCCGACGATGACGACGGACAGACTCACGACGCCTTACCCCGCTTCCCGAACCGTCGCTCGAAGCGCTCCACGCGCCCGGCGGTGTCCAGCACGCGCGCGGTGCCGGTGTAGAAGGGGTGGCTGACGTTCGAGATCTCGACGTCGACGACCGGGTAGGTGCGGCCGTCCTCCCACTCGATGCTCCTCCCGCTCGCCGTCGCCTCGTCCGCCATGGTCGAGCGGGTGAGGAAGGCGTGGCCTGCGGCCCGGTCGCGGAAGACGACGGGGCCGTAGGAGGGGTGGATTCCGTTGCGCATGGCGGGGGTTCAGCGCTCCTCTCGGAAGTCGACGTGGCGCCCTGCGACGGGGTCGTACTTGCGCAGGGTCATGCGGTCGGGGTCGTTGCGCCGGTTCTTGCGCGTCACATAGGTGAAGCCGGTCCCCGCGGTGGACCGCAGCTTGATGACCGGGCGGAGTTCGTTGCGTGCCATGGTGCTACCTTACTGAAAATGAATTCCATTAACACCACTCGTGGTGACAACGATCGAGGAGAGGTACGTCACCCATGTCCGCGCACTGCATGCTGACCGGCGCCCGGCCCGGCTTCGGCAACCGCATCTCGCACTCCCACCGGCGGACCTCCCGCCGCTTCGACCCCAACATCCAGACCAAGCGCTACTGGCTGCCGAGCGAGGGCCGGCACGTACGGCTGCGGCTGAGCGCGCGCGGGATCAAGACCGTCGACCTGATCGGCGTCGAGGCGGCCGTGGCCCGGATCAGGGCGCGGGGGGTGCGGGTCTGATGGCGAAGAAGAGCAAGATCGCGAAGAACGAGCGGCGCCAGGAGATCGTCGCCCGGTACGCCGCGCGCCGCGCCGAGCTGAAGGAGATCGTCCGCCGGCCATCCTCTACGGAGGCGGAACGGCTCGCCGCGCAGCGGGAGTTGCGCCGGCAGCCGCGCGACGCCAGCGCGACACGGGTGCGCAACCGCGACCAGATCGACGGGCGCCCCCGCGGCTACTTCCGCGCCTTCGGGCTGTCCCGGGTCTCGCTGCGTGGGCAGGCGCATGCCGGGTACCTGCCGGGGGTGCGCAAGTCCTCCTGGTAAGCCTCACAGCTGCTCCCCATGGCAGGGAGGGCGAGGGCTGGTAGCTTGCTGCGGGCGTTGCGGCCGGCCGGTCACGGCTTGCCGGGGCCTGCGCGTTCGGGCCCGTTTCGGGTCGGCCGGCTGTGCCGCGGGGTGCGTCCGGGCCGGGTCGAACGGGGTCCGGTACGACGGCTGCGCGTGCCGGTGCCGGTGCCGGTCCGCGGTCCGGATCGGCTCCGGGGACGGGGCCGCCGCCCGGCCGAGCCGTGCGGGCCGGACCCCGCGACGCCGAGCTGATCCGACAGACCGGTCCTAGAGCTTGGGAGCTACCAGTGACTTCGGCGACTACGAAGGTGCGGATCGCGGCCGCGGCCGCAGGCCTGGCGGGCGTGCTCGCGCTCACCGGGTGCAGCGACGACGGCGGTTCGGACGACGGCACCTCGTCGAACCCCAGCGCGTCCGCGACCTCCACGGCCACCGCGGACACGGGCGGCGGCTCCGGCGACTCCAGTGCCTCCGGCGATGCCGACGGGACGACCGCGTCCGACGGGCTCCAGGGCAGTTGGCTCGCCACCACCGACGGCAAGGCCGTGGCGCTGGTGGTCAACGGCAAGCAGGCGGGGCTCTTCTCGACCGGCGGGACCGTGTGCAGCGGGACCGCGGGCGAGGAGGCGGGCATGCAGATGATCCACCTCACCTGCACCGACGGCAGCAAGCAGCGGGCGACCGGGATGGTCGACTCCGTGAACAAGTCCGCGCTCGCGGTCACCTGGTCGGGCAGCCTCGGCAAGGAGACGTACGCCAAGGCGGAGGGCGGGCAACTGCCGTCCGGGCTGCCGACGGCGAGTCTGGGGCAGTAGGGCCGGCGCGGTGGTCCGGCCGGCCGCGGTCCGGGCGGGGACAGCTGCGGTCTGGGCGGGGGCGGCTGCTCCGGGCGAGGACAGCTGCGGTCAGGGCGAGGGCGGCTGCTCCGGGCGGGGACAGCTGCGGTACGGGCGGGGACGGCTGAGCCGGGGGCGGGCAACCGACTCGCACGTTCGTGCGTGATGATCCATGCACGCGTCTCACCGACGTCACTCCCCCGAAGCACCCGAGGACCCTCATGCGCGCCACCCGGATCACCGTCGCCGCCTTCGCCGCGGCCCTCCTTCTGACCGCCTGCGACGACAGCGGCGGTGACGGCGGGAGCGGCGGCGGCACGAGCAAGGCCGCCGGTGGCGGCTGCACGCTCGACTCCGTCGGGGTGCAGGTCGACGCGAGCCCGGCCCCGGCCGCCGGGGACAGCGG
The DNA here is from genome assembly GCF_044755245.1 of Streptomyces sp. NPDC092369. Lineage (NCBI taxonomy): Bacteria > Bacillati > Actinomycetota > Actinomycetes > Kitasatosporales > Streptomycetaceae > Streptomyces > Streptomyces sp. NPDC092369. The sequence goes on along the minus strand of NZ_JBIVQP010000005.1, from coordinate 701,566 downwards.
CAACGTCACCGTGACGATCACCAACCGCGGCTCCCAGTGCACCCTCGACGGCTACCCGGGCGTCGACCTCACTGCCGGCAAGACCTCCACCAAGGTCCCCGAGGACAAGGCCTCCGCCGCCGAGAAACTGACGCTGGCCAAGGACGCGACGGCCTCCTTCACGATCAGCTACGTGCGGGGCGAGGCAGGCGGCGCCAAGAGCCTGGCGGTGAAAACGGGCAAGTTCAGCCTGCCCGGCGCCGATGCCGACCACAGCTTCGCGTGGTCGTACGGCGAGGTCGCCCTCAAGGGCGACGCCGGCACACCGGACGCCTCGGTGACGGCGTTCACGCAGGCGGGCGACTGAGGGGTTATGACGGGCTGAGGCGGTCGGCCGGGATGAGGCGCTCGGACGGGCTGAGGCGGTCGGACGGGCTGACGCTTTACGGGAGTCAGGGCAGGCGGGGTCTGGCGGCTACCTGGGCCCGGTCGGCCGCTTCGGCGCCCTCGGTCCAGCCCGCCGCGTCGGTGACGCCCCGCAGCCGGGTCGTGGTCGTCTCGGGGAACATGCGGTCGGCCTCGGCCGTGACCGCGACCTCGCGGGTGGCCAGCACCGGGAGCAGGTCGTCGGTCACCTGGGTCTCGGCGGCAGCCGCGAGGCGGGTGCCTATCCGGTGCGCGTAGGCCGCGAGGAAGGACTGCCGGAAGCTCTTCGTACGCCGCCGGCCGCCCGCGCGCTGCGCCGCCTCCGCCTTCGTCATGGCCGTCTGGGCCTGGACCAGCAAGGACGCGTAGAGCAGCTCGACCACCTCCAGATCGGACTCGAAGCCGACGACCGTGGAGAACGCCAGCGGTTCGTTCCACACGGCCCGGCAGTGGTTCGCGTCGGCGACCGCGTCCAGCAGCACCGCCTTGGCCTGCTCGTACGGCGGCTCGACACCGATCCGGCAGGCGCCGGGCGCGTCCTTCGCGGGCCCCTGCGCGGCGAGCAGCGCCTCCTCGATGCTGTGCCGGGCGGTCAGCTCCTGCGCCTTGGCGGTGAGTGCCTCCGCCTCCTCGGGGAACCCGGTCGCCTCGGCCTTGGCCAGCAGCGCCCGGATACGGGTGAGCATGCGGGACTCGGGCCGGGGCCGGCCACCGGCCCGCTGATCGGGTCGGCCGGGCCGGTCGGGCCGGTCGTCGAGGGGTTCGAGGCTCGGCAGGCGCAGCAGCAGGCGGTACAGCTCCAGGACCGCGGTGGCGTGCGAGAAGCGGTCGGCACGGGGCGGTGCGCCGTCGGGGCCCGGGAGCGACTCCAACTGCGCGGTCCAGCGGGGTCCGCGCGCGCGGTCGTCCGGCGCCTGCTCGCGGATCAGCGCGGCCACGAGATGTACGTGTACGTCGTCCAGCTCCCGGCGCACGATCCGCACGACGTCGGCGGGCTGCCAGCCGCGCCGCCAGGCCGCCGCCACGAACTCCCGCCCCTGCCGGGCGAGTTCGCCGTCAGCCGCCGGGTCCGCGGCCAGCACGGACGCGCCCGTGTCGAGGGCCGCGTCGGCGTCGGCGGCGTAGAGAGCGGTCCGGAAGGCCCGCTCGACGGTGCTGGTCGTCGTACTGGTCACGCTTCGATCGTGACACGAGGCACTGACAGAGCGGCACCGGGCGAGGGTGCGGGGCCCCGGGCCGGCCGAGGTGCGGTGGGTCAGGGGGAGAAGGGGCAGGGGGAGAAGTGGCAGGGGTGGAGCAGAGTCAGGGGTGGAGGAGGGTCAGGGGTGGAGCAGGGTCAGGGTCTGCGCGAGGGCGTCCGGGGACGCGCAGGGGACGTCCGGGATGACGCCGGTGCCTTCCCAGTTGGTGCCGGAGACCGGGTTGATCGCCCGGCCCACCGGGATGGTGGCTTCCAGGTTGGGGTGGAGGGTCCAGCCCTCGCGAGGGTGGGCGCCGCCTCGGGTGGGCTCTCCCACGACGACCGCGCGGCCCAGCTGCTGGAGGTCGTAGGCGAGTTCCTCGGCGGCGGAGAAGGTGTGGGGGCTGGTGAGGACATGGACCGGCTTGGTCGCGCCGAAGCGGGTGCCGGGGACGTGCGGGAGGGTCCAGGACTGGTCGTATCGGTCGCCCACGCGCGCGTACATGGTGTTGAGGTGGGTGCGCTCCTCCAGGAGGTAGCTGCAGACGAAGGCGACGGTGTCCGGGTCGCCGCCGCGGTTGTCCCGCAGGTCCAAGATCAGCGCGTCGGCCCGGGCGACCAGGGTGAGCGCGGCGGACAGCGGTTCGGCGGCCCAGGGCAACGGGAAGAGGATGGGGGCGAGTTCGAGGAGGGCGGTGTTGCCGTCCAGGAGCTCCACGCGCGGGACGCCGCCCAGGGACGCGTCGAACCGGCGGCGCATGTCGGCCAGCGCGGCCTCGCCCCGGCCCTGCGGCACCCGCTCGGGGTGGTACTTGAGGCTCAGGTGCGGATCGCCGTTGACCGACTGCAGGTCGGCGGTGACCAGGTCGCCGAGCTCCGCCGCGCTCGCGACGTCGTAGGCGCCCTCCGCCAGTCGCCGGCGCAGCAGCGCGACCACCTGCTCGGCGACGTCCGGGAACACGTAGTGCTCGGTGAGCAGCCGGGCCGTCTCGTCGACGATCCCGGGAGCGTCGGTGAGGGGAGCGGGGGCGGGGTGGGTGGCGGGAGCGGCGGCCGGTGCGGTGTTCGTCGTCAGCGTGCTCATGGCAGCCGAGTCAACCACCGTTGGCCCGGGCCTCACACGAAGTTTCCCCGGACTGGTCCCACTCCCCCTTCACCCTCCCGAAGAGAGGCCTCCTTTATGTCAACCCGAGGTTGACACCTACAGACTGTCAACCTAAGGTTGACACATGACGACGAAACCGACCATCACGTCTCCCGTACGTCTCGACGACATCATCGACGCGATCAAGAGGGTGCACGTCGAACCCCTGGACCAGCTCCAGGACGCGGTCATCGCGGCCGACCACCTCGGCGAGGTGGCCGACCACCTGATCGGCCACTTCGTGGACCAGGCCCGGCGTTCGGGCGCGTCCTGGACGGACATCGGCCGGAGCATGGGGGTCACGCGGCAGGCCGCGCAGAAGCGGTTCGTGCCCAAGGAGTCGACCGACCTCGACCCGAACCAGGGGTTCGGCCGGTACACCCCGCGCGCACGCAACGTCGTGATGGCCTCCCACAACGCGGCCAAGTCCGCGCGCAACTCCGAGGTCGTCCCGGCCCACCTGGTCCTCGGCCTCGCCGCCGAACCGGACGGCCTGGCCGCCAAGGCGGTCGTGGCCCAGGGCGTCACCCTCGACGCGCTCGTCGAGGCCGCGACCGCGGCGCTGCCGGCCGGCGTCGAGTCCGCCCCGGAACTCGTCCCCTACGCCTCCGACGCCAAGAAGGTCCTGGAACTGACCTTCCGCGAGGCCCTCCGCCTCGGCCACAACTACATCGGCACCGAGCACATCCTGCTGGCCCTGCTGGAGTTCGAGAACGGCACGGGCGTCCTCGCGGACCTCGGCATCGAGAAGACCCCGGTGGAGGCCGAGCTCAGCAAGGCACTCGCGGGGTACCTGCAGGCGCCGGGCGGCGTGAGCGAGCAGGACTGAAAGGGGCGGCAGAGGGCCGACGGGGGCTGAACGCAGGGGCAGGGGGCTCGGCGGCGCCCGATCGCGAGGGCGTTGTCAGAGGCGGCTGCGACACTCGCAACCATGACCGATCGCTGGGCGCTCGCTCCGGCCGAGGGTGGTGGTGTGGAGGCCGCGCCCCTCGGTCCTGACGGTGTGCTCGCGGGGGCGGTGCGGTGGGCGGCGGAGCCCGGTGCCCTCGTGCGCGGACTGCCGGAGGTCACCCGGTGGGTGTGGCGGTCCACCGCCGAGATGTATCCACGGCTGCTCGCCGCCGGCGTACGGATCGAGCGGTGCTACGACGTCGAGGACGCGGAGACCCTGCTGCTCGGCCACGAGGGGCGGTACGGGGAACCCCGCTCGGCCGCCGCCGCCCTGGCCCGCCTGCGCGGCGGCCCCGTACCCGCCGATCCGCCGACCCGCTCCGCCGAACCCAACGCCCAGTCCCCGCTCTTCGAGCCGCAGAGCATCCACCTGCCGCTGCCCGACCTCGCCGCGGTCTACGCCGAGCAGCAGCGCCGGCACGACGCGACCGCGCACCCGGACCGGATGCGGTTGCTGACGGCGGCCGAGTCGGCGGGGATGCTGGTGGCCGCCGAGATGAACCGCTCGGGGCTGCCATGGAGCGCCGAGGTGCACCGGCAGATGCTGCACGAGCTGTTGGGCGAGCGGTACGTGGGCGGTGGCGAGCCCCGGCGCCTGGCCGAGCTCGCGGACGAGGTGTCCGCCGCCTTCGGGCGCCGGGTGCGGCCGGATCTGCCCGCCGATGTCATAAAGGCGTTCGCGCAGGCCGGCATCAAGGTCAGGTCCACGCGCCGCTGGGAGATCGAGTCCGTCGACCACCCGGCCGTGAAGCCGCTGATCGAGTACAAGAAGCTGTACCGGATCTGGGTCGCGCACGGCTGGTCCTGGTTGCAGGACTGGGTGCGTGACGGGAGGTTCCGGCCCGAGTTCCACGCGGGCGGCACGGTCACCGGACGCTGGGTCACCAACGGCGGCGGCGCGCTGCAGATCCCCAAGGTGATCCGGCGCGCGGTGGTCGCCGACCCCGGCTGGCGGCTCGTCGTCGCCGACGCCGACCAGATGGAGCCGCGCGTGCTCGCGGCCATCTCCCGCGACCCCGGTCTCATGGAGGTGGCCGGCCGGGAGACCGACCTCTACCAGTCCGTCTCCGACCGCGCCTTCTCCGGCGACCGCGCCCAGGCCAAGCTCGCGGTGCTCGGCGCGGTCTACGGCCAGACCTCCGGCGACGGTCTCAAGAACCTCGCAGCGCTCAGACGCCGCTTCCCCAAGGCGGTCGCCTACGTCGACGACGCCGCGCGGGCGGGCGAGGAGGGCCGGCTGGTGCGGACCTGGCTCGGGCGGACCTGCCCCCCGGCGGCGGGGGCCGACGAGGACGCGGAGGAGGCGGGCATCCCGGTCGGGGACGACGACTCCGACGCCCGCCAGTGGACGCCGGGCTACGCCTCCACGGACGCCCGCGCCCGAGGCCGCTTCGCCCGCAACTTCGTCGTCCAGGGCAGCGCCGCCGACTGGGCCCTGCTGCTGCTCGCCGCACTGCGGCGGACCTGCGCGGACATGGCGGCGGAACTGGTCTTCTTCCAGCACGACGAGGTGATCGTGCACTGTCCCGAGGAGGAGGCGGAGACGATCGTGGCGGCGATCCGGGAGGCGTCCGACCTGGCGGGGCGGCTGACGTTCGGCCGGACGCCCGTACGGTTTCCGTTCACGACGGCGGTGGTGGAGTGCTATGCGGACGCGAAGTGACCGGCGCGGCCGGCGCGACCGGCGGGGGACGGCAGTTCACGGCAGGTCGGCTTCCGAGCTGCCGGCGGCCCGGCGGGCGGACGAGTTCGTGGGGGCGTAACGGCCGTACGCCGTTTCCTCGGTCCGAAGCGCAATCCGTGCCGCCTCACGCTGTCGGATCCGGATGCCGTCAGATCCGGATGCCGTCGGATCCGCATGCCGTCAGATGACGGGCGGGCGGCCGAGGCGGGAGAGCTGCCATACCGTGCGCCAGCGCATCGGGCGGCGTTCGCCGGCCGGCTCCCGAAGCCCCTCCACGAAGCCGCCGAACCAGGCCTGCAGGCCGGGTCCCGAACGGGTTCGTACGAGGGTGAGCAGGGTCCATATGCCCAGGTGAACGGGTATCAGGGGCAGGGGCAGCCGGCGGCGGACGAGCCAGACGCGGTTGCGGGCGGTGACGCGGTGGTAGATGGCGTGGCGGGCCGGCGAGGTCCTCGGGTGGCGGAGCAGGAGTTCGGGGGCGTAGCGGATCCGCCAGCCCGCGTCGGCGGCGCGCCAGGCCAGGTCGGTCTCCTCGTGCGCGAAGAAGAACGCGGCGGGCCAGTCGCCGATCTCGTCGAGCATGGCCGTACGGAGGGCGTGACCGCCGCCGAGGAAACCGGTGACGTATCCGCCGCGCATCGGATCGGCGTTGCCGACCCTGGGCACGTGGCGGCGCTGGGTCACGCCGTGTTCGTCGGCGATCCGGAAGCCGATGATGCCGAGCCGCGGTTCGGCCTCGAACAGGTCGCGCACCCGGCGCAGTACGTCCACCTCGACGAGCAGTCCGTCGTCGTCCAGTTCGACGACGTAGTCGATGTCGCCGAAGGCGCGCAGCTCGCGGAGCGCGACGTTGCGGCCGCCGGGGCAGCCGAGGTTCTCGTCGAGTTCGAGTTGGGTGACTTCGCCGGGGAGGGCGAGGCGGGCCGCGTAGTCGGGGAGCGGGCAGCCGTTGCCGACGATCACGATGCGCGCGGGTGCGAGGTCCTGTTTGGCGACCGACTCCAGCAGCTCGTCGACCTCGGCGGGACGGTTCCCCATCGTCACCACGGCGACGGCGATCCTCGACGACGCCTCCGGGCCAGCCAGGTCCTCCATGCCCTCACCCCATCCCGACCGGCAGCATGACGCGCGATGCTAGCCGTTCACGGTAAGGACTTCTTAAGCACCCCGTTGATTTCCCTCAATACCCGGGATTCGGCTCCGTATCCCGACGGTTCGTGTTGGCGCTACGAGGGTGTGACTTGGTGCCCTACCGATGCGCCGTGGCACCCGCGCGGTTCTCCTTCCGTCGTACGAACTTCAGCCCCGACCAGTCCTCCCCCAGCGCGGCGACCTTCACGTCGACGATGCCCAGCGGGAGGAAGAGGTCCCGCAGGTCGTTCTCGGCGATGTCACTGACGTGGCCTGCGGCCTTACGAGGCCAGGCGATCCAGAGCATGGCGCTGTCGGCGAGGGCGGCGACGAGGTCGGGTGCTTCGGCGGCGAGGGTGGCGTGGGTGCGGTGGAAGGCGAGGGTGATGTCGGCGGGACGGGGATCGGCGTGCGCGTGGGCGGGGATGGATGTGGAGAGGGGGGTGGATGTGGTCGCGGTGAGGTCCACGCCCTCGGGAAGATCGGGGATGTCGAAGGAGTCCGGGGCGTGCAGCAGGAGTACCCGGTGGCCGGGTTTGATGCCGATCTTCTTGGCCAGCGGGGTGCCGGAGTAGCCGCTGGCCGTCGCGTTGTCACTGTGACCGGTCATGTGGCGGTTCCTTGGGTGGGCCGGGGATCAGTTGGACACCATCAAAGCCTCCCGGGTGAGTCGATGCGGGCGCGGATCCGGAGTGACTCGACCAATTCAGTGAACGCGGGCGACGGCCCGTGCTTTCGTCGGATCGCTGAGCAGCGGCTTCTGCGACTGGCGCATCGACTTCACCTACGCCGACACCAGCAACCGGCTCTACCGCGCATCGCGCGGCAGGACGCACAACGAGTGCAAGATCGACCCGATGCGGAACAACTCTCCACAGACGCTGCCTCGTTATGGCAAGGCATGCGCCCACCTCTTGGTCAACGGGGTGCGGCGTGTGAGTCAGTGCCACCACATCACGAAGTGAGTTGTTCATGATCGAGCAGCAGGGCCCCGATTCGGACCAGGCGCGGCAGACTCGGCAGCGCCGAGCGGGGATCGTCGCGTTCCTCGTGGGCCTTATCGCCGCGCTCGCCTTCTTCGCCTTCTTTCCCGGGCTGCCGCATGTCATTGACTGGGGGGCGATTCTCGTGTCGCTCGCCGTAGGCGGCCTTGCTCGATGGGGGTACCGGCGGTGGATGGCGAGGGCAGCGTAGGTCAGGGGCCGCCCCAGCCCGTCGAGTCGTCGTCCGGGTCCTCGGTTGCGTAGAAGGTGGGGCCCAGGCGGGCCGCCAACGTGTTGCCGGCGATGTCTGTCCGAGTCACCGTTCCGTCGGCGGTTTGGGTCAGTTGGGCGTAGCAGCCGAGGCTTGCCCAGTCCGTCGGGCGGTGGAAGTAGAAGTCGGCCTTGTCGTCCGGGTATTTGGCGCGGAGCAGGGGGATCACCGTCTCCAGGTCGTACTCGGCGCTGCGGCCGCTGAGCACGACGATCACCTGATCCGGCTGGGTCCGCCATACCCGTACATGCGCGTTGCCCTGCCAGGAGTGGGGGTCGGTGGGTTGCCAGGGGTTTTCGTCGCGGATCATCTCGGGGTGTATGTGTTCTTCGGGCATACCGCACCGTACGGGCGGCACTGCGGCCTGCGCTCTTGGCCGTCAACCTGCCTGACGCGCATGGGCAGTTCAGCGGAGGTGGGTGGCGCGGATATCCGTCCCCGTTGCGGGCCGGACCGGGGGACGGGGCGTCGCATAGACTCGGGCAACTGGCGTGGCGGGCGGGTGGCCGAGGGGGAACGCGGGTGGATGAGCGCGGAACCGACGATCCCAGGCTGGTGTTCGCGGCGGCGTTGACCCGCTTGCGGCGGCGACTGCCGGATGTGTCGGACGAGGCTCTCGCTCGGCGGGCCAGTGCGGTGGCGTTGCCGTCCGGTCGGCGGGTCGCCGTCAACGCGCGCAGGCTTGGTGAGTGGCTCAACGGGCAGTCCGTTCCTCGTCAGTTCGAGGCTGTGGTGGTGCTGGTGCAGGCCGTGGAGAGCGCGGCAGCGGGCTCGCCCGGTGCGCAGCCGCAGCACGGGGGTACGCGCGTCGGCATGGCGCAGTGGCAGCGGTTGTGGCGTGCGGCTCGGGAGCATCGGAACAGCGCCGGTCCGGGGCGGCGGGCTTCGGCGGCTGCCTTGCACATGCCCTCGCCCTCTGCGTCTTCCTCTCACTCTTACTCGCCGTCGCCGTCGCTGACGCATGGGCAGGTCGGCACGTCGGCACTGGCGCCGGCTCGGATCGTGATCGGGCGGCCTCCGGGTGACGCCGCCGCGCTCCGTCCGCGTGCGGAGTTGGCCGAGCGGATCAATACGGGGCTGTCGGATCCTTCTGTACGGCAGGTGCTGCTCACTGGTGCGGGAGGTGTCGGCAAGTCGCAGTTGGCCTCGGCCGCGTTTCACCGGGCCAAGCGGCGGGCCGAGGTGCTGCTGTGGGTGCCCGCGGGCAATCGGGCGTCGGTGCTGGGGAGTTATGCGCGGGCGTGGCGGGCGCTGTCCGGGGCGGGTGTTTCGGGCGTCGCGGGTAGCAGCACTGGGAGTGGGGGCAGTACGGGGAATGTAGGCCCTCCAAGTCTCCCGAGTCTTACGGGCCTTGCAGGTCTCCCGGGTCTTGCGGGCGTCACGGGGGACGCCGTCGCGTCCGGCACCCGCGACCCGAGCAACCCCGGCAACCCCACGGCCCTCGCGCCCGTACTCAGCACCCCTTCCCCCTCCCCCGGCTCCGCCCCCGGCGGCGACGACGAGACCCAGGCCGACCTCTTCCTGACCTGGTTGAGATCGACCGCCACCCCCTGGCTCGTGGTCCTCGACGACATCGACGACCCGGGCGAACTCGCCGGACTCTGGCCCGCCGGTGACGCCGGTCGGACCGTCCTGGTCAGCCGTCGACGGGATGCCGCGCTATTGCGTCCCGGGGTCCGGGTCATACCCGTCGGGGTGTTCACCCGCGCCGAGGCGACCGCTTACCTGACCGACCGGCTGCGGCTCGACCTGGGCAACGTAGGCGACTTGGGCGGGTTGGGTGAGTTGGGCGATGCAGATGCCTTGGGCAAGTCGGCCGATGCAGACGCCCTGGGTGAGGTTGGCGAACTGAACTACCCGGACCACCCCAGCGACGACCCAAAAGACCTCGCAACCCTCGCCACCCTCCTGGGCAACTTCCCCCTCGCCCTCTCCCAGGCCGCCGCCTTCCTCATCGACACCGGCATGGACCTGGCCACGTATGTGAGCCTGCTCGCGGATCGCCGGGAGAGCGTCGCCGGTCTGCTTCCGCCTTCCTCCCCCGCCGACGAACACGGCGGCACGGTCACGAGTACCCTTCAACTCGCCCTGGGCCGCGCGGAGTCACTCGCCCCGCCCGGTACCGCCCGCGCGATGCTCGAACTGATCTCGATGTTCGCGCCCGACGGCATTCCCGACGCGGTACTGCTCGGTTCGGCGGCGCGCGAATGGCTGGGCGGCGGCCTCGGCGGGGACGAAGTACCGGAACGGGGAAACCTGTTGGCGCTCCGGGCACTGCACCGGCTGAGCCTGGTCACCCACCACGGATCCGCCCCCGCCGACGGCGCCCTGTCCGTCGTAGATGTGCACTCCCTCGTCCAGCGTGCGATCCGCGACGGCGTACCGGCCGATCACCGTGAACGGCTCGCCACCGCCGCGGCCGACGCGTTGGAAGAGGTCTGGCCCGCGCCGGACTGCGATCCGGAGACGGAGACCGCCCTCTATCGAAGCGCGGAAGTACTGCTGGCGCATGCCGACGGCCAGCTCTGGCAGGGGGGTGAGCCGAGTCCCCGGCCCGGCCCGCATCCCTTGTCTCTGCCCGACCCACATCTCTTGCCTTTGCCCCACCCGCGCCCTCCACACCTCCCACTCCCCTCGCCACCTCCACACCTCTCACTCCCCTCACACCCCCCACTCCGCCTGCACCCCCTCCTCCGCCGTTTCGGCCCCCACCTCACCGCACTCGGCCGGCCCGGTGCGGCCCGCGACATGGCTCAGGGTCTGGCCGACCGAGCCCGCCGCCGGCTGGGCGACGGCCATCGGGACGTGCTGATCCTGCGAGCTCAGGCGGCCCAGGCGGCCGGCGACCTCGGGGACACCACGACCGCCCTCCACTCCCTGGCGGAGATCCGGCGCGAGGCCGAGGACGGCCTCGGTCCCACCGACCCCGACACGCTGTCCATCCGGCTGCAGGCGGCGCGCTTCCGAATGGAGGCGGGTCAAATCGACGCGGCGCTGGCCGAGTTCGTCGTTCTGGCAGCCGAGGCGCGTACGACGCTCGCCGCGGGTGACCCGCTGGTGGTCTCCGCCGATGACCATGTCGCCTTGTGCCGCGGGCTGTCCGGGGATGCCGACGGCGCGCGCGAGGGGTACGCCGTGCTCGCCCGGGAACTGGAGCGGGACCTCGGGCCTCGGCATCCGACGACGTTGAAGACCCTCACCGGTCTGAGCCGTTGGATCGGCGAGACAGGTGACGTGCGGCTGGCGGTGACCACGTACCAGCAGGCGGTGGAAGGCCTGGTCTCGGTCTTCGGACGACTGCACCCCGACACCCTCGTGGCCCGGCACAACCTCGCCTACTGGCACGGAATCGCCGGCGAACTCGACGAGGCCATAGGGCAGTTCGTGGGCGCCGCCGACGACTCCGAACGCGCGCTCGGCGCCGAGCACCCCACCACCCTGACCTACCGGGTCAACCTGGCCTTCTGGCGCGGTGTCGCCGGAGACACCGCCACCGCGCTCGACCAACTGGAGCGGCTCCAGCAGCCCCTCGAACGGGTCCTCGGCGCCAACCACCCCCGCACCCTGCGGACCCGCCAACAGCAGGCCGAACTCCTGTACCGCCGCGGCGATCACGCCACCGCCGCGGACCAACTCACCACCTTGCTGACGGACATGGTCCGAGTTCAGGGCGCCAACCATCCGCGCACCCGCGAGGCCGACGAGCTACTGGCCCTCTGGTCACGGGAACGGACCGCCACCACCACGAACCCGCCGGACCTCAACGCGGCAAACCTCAACGCGGCGAACCTCACCGCACCGGACTCCACCGCAGACACCCTCACCGCACCGAAGAAGGCACCCCCGACCGCCCCCGACGAACACTCCTGACGACCAGAACGCCCGCCCCGGCCACGACCACCCCACCGATCGCGACCTGGATGTTGGTCGCCTCACGGTCCTGGACGTCCGCCAGCGTCGCCCGCGCCCGCACCTCCTCCTCGGGCGCCAACTGAAGGTCGTAGACACGGTGTTCGGCCTGATGCAGTTCGTCCTTGTCCGCGTACGTCAGCAGACTCAGCAGGGCGAACGCGCCGCCCACCACGATCATGAGTACGCCGATCACGGACCTGCTTCTTCGCATGATGCCTCCCTGAGGGCGCGGCCGAAGGGCCGGGGCGGGCCGGCGCTGCCACCTGCGCCGTACCGAGGCCGCTGAATCTAGAGGCGGGTCCCGTTCACCGTCCCCCACGTACCCCTCCGGTACCCGTAACGCCCCAGCTCAGAGCCAAGACCACGAATCCCCGCTCCGGCCCGGTACGGCGAGACGGGAAAGAGGAGGAGGGGAAGCAGCCGCGGCCCGGGGCAGCGAACCGTCCAACGACACGGCACGGGAGAGCATGAACGGCGTCTCCAGCACCCGCGCCAACGGCCCGTCCGGCCGTTCCCCCACCCAAGCGCGACACAGGGGTGAGCAGGCGACCGCCCCACCGACCCCGAGAAAAGCAAAAGCCCCAGGTCACGGCGAGTGAGTCCTGAGGCTTCCACAGAGCCGCCTTCGGGATTCGAACCCGAGACCTACGCATTACGAGCTGTCCGATCTTGGTCCGCAGTGGTCCATGGGCGTCCGCCAAGGGGCGCGCGTTGCAGGTCAGACGCCGTGTCGGACGTCCATGGACGGGGGCATACCGTGCCGGATTGGGCAGCAATCGAGACTAAAACTGAGACTGGCCCAACCGTACGGCTCCCTTGCGGTCAGAAGAACAGGCGGCAGATTTACAGCGGGCCCTGCCCCCCTCGATGGCCTGCACTTCTGCATGTCAGGCAATCCGGCCGATGCCCTGAAGGAGAACACGCGTCCACGAGACGAGGCGCCCTACGAGCGTCGCTACTCGGTGGCTCCCTGCTCGGCTAAAAGGCAGGACCAGCAGTGCCGGCACCCACGCAAGGGTGACGATCAGTAGAGGCGGCAGCAAGATCAGCACGATAGCCACACGCTGAACTGCCGCCACGTAGCGAGCTGGGATTGGGATCAACGAGCTACACCTTTCATGTGCAGGCTGGGGCGTCGACTCCTTAGAATCCTGAGCTGGTGCACCGTTGCGCCACGTGGCACACGTTGCCAGGAAGTTGGCAACGCAGTTGGGGGACGAATGACCGACGAGAACCTACCCGCTCTTCTCAGACCACTCGATGGTCAACTACCTATTGAGGCGCGGAATCTGGCAACCAGCCTGCGAGTATTGTTCAATGGACTGGAAATATCCGTTCGCCGATATGCGGCACGCCGTTCGCGTGACGCAGGAGCTATATCTCGATACCTAAATGGATCGCGACTCCCACCCTGGGAATTCATCTTAGATCTGGCGCGAGATGTAGCCGCCTACCGGGGCGAGTCAATCAAAGAGGAAACTCTACAGCTATTACGCGATCAACATCACGCGGCAGTAGAAACACAAGGAAACCCCGCAAGCCTCCTCAGGATGACACAACTCCAACTCGCAGAAGCAGACCGAAAATCTCGACAGAGCGCAACGCAGATCGAGGTTCTAACTCAAGCTTTGCATGACCGTCATAGGATATTGGAGGACGTCGAACGACAGTTGCGCGAAATTCAACATCGGGACGCAATCACTGAACTACGGGTTGAAAGAGTCGCCGAGGAACGCGACGAGCTGCTGCGACAAAAAGAACAACTCCATGGCGAAGTAACAACGCTTAGAGACGAACTAGAGCGAGTGAGAGCACGAGCCAATGAGCTTGAGGTCGAATGCTCATCACTAGAAACAAGGCTCGCCGCTATCGAAGGGCCGGAAGAAGTAGAGGACTTCACTCCGGGCGATATGGCTATTGGGATGCTCGAAATGGTTGGATTCGCCCGCATATCCAGGAGGCTCGACGAAACAGAGCTTGTCTCTCTGGTCGAAGATGTCAGGGTGCTATGCACCCAGGTCTCGACTATCACTGGCGCAAGATTTTTCCATACCCGTAACAGTGACGTTTCGTTCGTTACCCCCACTGCAGCCGCAGGAGCTGAGGCAGCCCTACTATTGTCCGAATCTGGGAATACGGCGGCGCTAAACGATATACTGGCCGAAGTCAGAATCGGTCTATGCTATGGCCAGGTCTACGCAACAGGGGGAATCATGTTGGGCCCGACTGTAATCATGGCAGAAAGGATGACCAGTATCGCACCCAGAGATGGGGTTCTAGCTGACTCATCCTTCATTGATCAGCTTCGCGAAGAGTCAGCCCTTTATATTTACGGGGAAAATGAGGGAAAATATGCAGCCCAGGAAATGTGGCAGCGCCCAGTGCGAGGCATGGGCGTAGTTGAGCCATGGCTCCTCGTTAGACCGCCCGATTCACAACCGTGACATCGACTTCAGCGACGGATCGATTTTCGCTGCGGAGGTCTGTTTGTGCTGGTCGAGCATGATCCGGGGCCGCTCTATCTCGTTCATTCCCGCACTCCCGCCCGGGGCGTGAACCGTTGTGGACGACTCCGGACGGGAGCGCATGAGACGAAACTGAAACGGGGCGAACAGGATCCCATCAGGTACGTTGCGCCGCATCCGGGATGAGTCGACTCGTGAATCCCTGGTCGCGTAGACGCTCATACGCGGCCACGACGGTATCCGGCACAGCCTGCTCGATGGCCAGACCCCAGTTGGGGAAGAGGAGCACTCGTTGCAGGGCGCCGACGATCATGTCGATCACCATGCGGACGTCTCCGATGGAGTCGGCGTACTCCTCCAAGCCCATCGGCGTGGACGCGGATACGACCTCAACGTCAGGCCAGAGCTTCCGCATCATGGCGTACGAGCGCCGTTCTTCATACGGCTTGCTCACGAGCAGGACAGAGGAGACCTGGACGCCGGCCTCTGCCAGCACCGCCTTGCTGAACTCGATGTTCTCGCCTGTGTTCGTGGCGCGGGGTTCCAGGAGTACGGCGGACTCCGGCACCCCGAGCTGCAACGCCCGCTCTCGGTAATGGACAGCTTCCCCGCGCGGCATCCGCGCTCGGGTCGTTGGGCTGGTAGCCCCCGTGAACACAATCACCGGCGCCATGCCCTGGTGATACAGCTCCGCAGTCACGTCAGCCACACCTAGGTCGTGACTGCCCAGCCCGACAGCCACGGAGCAGGGTCGTGGGGTGTGGTGCATGCGGTGGTAGTCCCACAGAAGTCGGGCATCCGCCCATGCCTGTGCAGGGATCACTTGCTCTCTCCCTCTGCCTTCGCTGAGTCGGGCACTTTGAAGTCGTACGACCATGCGAACCGCGTTGCTGCATGTACCCCGATGGCGAACTCAACAACGGTTCCATCCGCCGTGTACGTGGTGCGGTGCAGTTCCACCACCCATTCACCCGGCGTGAGTTGGAGTAGCTGAGCCTCTTCCGTCGTGGGCACACGCGCGAAGAGTTCCTCGGTCATGTGGTCGATCTCGTATCCCGCGTCATAGAGGACACGGAACCCGCCGCCCCGTCCGGCGGGACCCGGGGTTGGGTCGACGATGCGGGTTCCTTCGACGTGTTCGGGTCGGTAGTAGCTGGTCAGGGTGTGGGTCGGCTGCGTGCCCTCTTTCACCACGCGGGCCCGCGCATACACGTCGGCCCCCTCGGGCAAGCCGTGGGCTGCTGCCACGGCTGCCGACGCTGCGACGCGGCTGACCGTCTGCGTCTGCTCGTTCCGGCGGTACGAGCGACCGGATGCCACGCGGTCCGCGATGAACGCGACTTCGTCGCCGTCCCGCCACTTCGCCTTGTCGTACCGCGTGATGCCGAGCCGCTTGAGTGGCTGGTGCTGGCGCACCACGGTGCCGTGGCCACGCGAGGAAGTCACCAGCCCTTGGGCTTCGAGTTCCTTGTACGCCTTGTGAACGGTGTCCTTTGATCCCTCGCCGGCCGCGACCAGGTCTCTGATCTGGGGCAACTGGGCGCCCGGCTTGATCTCGCCGCTTCTGATCTGTTCCGCGAACCTGTCGGCCAGCTCGCGCCACTTCGGTGCCACGCAGACCTCCCTTCGACGAGTCCCAGTGAAGCACAGTCCTAGGACTGTTGACAGTCCTAGGACTGCGATGCATTCTCTTCTCAGGTCGCTCGCAGTCCTAGGACAGCGAGCGGAAGTGGCTCTCTTTGGGCTGCTCCAACGCAGAGGGCGGGGACGCTGCAATCCCGCTAAAGGCCAGGTGGAACAGGGTTTCGGCCCGTACTGGCGAGGTGGCCCGGCGACCGCGAGCAACGGCCGGCGTGTGGGGACGTGATCCCCCTTGCAGTGATGTTCCGTACCCCTTCGACTGAGGAGTCCCGATGCGCCAACGACAGTTTTGGGCGTCGCTGTGATGGACCGGCCGACCTCGCCTGTGCAGTAACTCGGTCCACTCTCTTCAACCCTCGCAGCGGCTCGCGCTGCGCCGGTTGCCTCCCCCGACCGTGCAGTCCCGCACATTGCGGAGTCCGTACGGCCGGGGCGCGGGGAGCCGCATCACCCGACTTCAACGGCGCGCGGCCCCGGTGCTCGAACACCGGGACCGCTGTTCGGGCCGTTCACCTGTGGAAGGACACACGACCCAATGGACCACATCGTTACTGTTCAGGACGCTGTTACCGCGTTCGCCGACTTCATGGAGCCGACCAACGCTGAGCTGGACGCGATCGAGCAGGAAATCCCCGTGATCCTGGCGGACGTCGACCTGTTGGACGCGCAGATCATCACCCTGGACCGCATCCCGACCGAGCTGGATACCCGCCGGATCCGCCGGGCCGCCCGTCGGGTGCTGGCCGCGCGGCGTGCGCTGGCCAACGGCTCTGGCGAGGTGGCGTGATGGGACGCCGCTTCAAGGACATGCAGACGGCCGAGCAGCAGTACGCGGCCCGGCAGGCGCCGGCGCTGCGTCAGATGGCCTACTCCGCAGAGCAGGAGGCGGAGCGGCAGCAGATGACGGCCGACGTGTACGGGCGCCGTGGCCGTGGCTACTCCGACTCGGCCAAGGCGAGCAAGGCACAGCAGGAGGCCGACCGGCTGCGGGAGAAGGGCCGGAAGCTGCGGGCCACGGCCAACAGTGCCGAGGCCGACGCCACGCCCAAGAAGCGGGGGTGGTTCCGGTGAACCGCCGTTTCACCGCGCAGATGTCCATGCGTGCGGGCCGTTGGCGCCTGTACGTGGTGCTGTTCAACACCACCGAGCGGTGGCCCGAGCACCGGTTCGGCCGCTCGGTACCGACGTTCACGGACCGTACGGACGCGCTCAGCGTGCTCGGCTTCGAGCCGGTACCGGGTGCCGTATGGGAGTGGACCGAGGACAGCGAGACCCCCGATGACCCCGCCTCGCCGGTCGTGCTGATCGCCGCGATCCGGGTCCGTTCATGGTCGGGGGCGAGTGTATGAACGGCGTTCAGATCCGTTCAGCGGAGCGGGCGTTGTCGGTCGGCACGTGGCTGATCGTGGCGGGCGCGATGCTCTACTCGATCCTCACCGTCACCCCCCTGGCCGCCGCGCACACCCCCGACCGGTGGCACTGGACCGCACCCATCCTGCCCCTGGTGGTGGATGCGGCCGTGGTCATCGTGGTCCGACTCGACGCGGTGCTCGCCCGGCTCGGGGGCAACGGCGGACGGTGGCCCATCGCACTGCGGTGGATGACCGGCTGCATGACCCTCGCGCTCAACGTCGCCGACTCCGCACTGAAAAACGACCTGGTGGGCGTGGCTGTGCATGCGGTCGCGCCGCTCCTGCTGATCGTCACGGCAGAGACCGGCCTGGCCTACCGGCGCGCGATCACCGCCGCCGTGGTGGCGCTAGAAGCCAAGCAGCAAGCGGAGCGGGAAGCGCGTGAACGCGCCGCGATCGAGCGACGCGAAGAGGCCACCCGCCGGGTGCGTGAGGAGCGCGAGCACGCGGCGATCTTGGCGCGTGAACAGCGTGAGCACGAAGCCCGCATGAGCCGTGAACAGGCCGAGCGGGAGGCGTCGGTACGGCGCGAGGAACGAGAGCGCGAGCAGGCGCGGGAGCGTGCCGAGCAGGCTGAGCATGAACGCGTTCAGCGCGAGCGTGAACAGCGTGAGCGGGACCGTGAACGCCGTGAACGTGCGGCTGCCGAGCAGGCTGAGCGTGAGCGTCAGGAGCGTGCCGAGCAGGAGCGTCGTGAACGCGCGGCGTTGCTGTCCGCCGGCCCGGCCGCGCAGAAGCTGTCCGAGGACGACGCGCGTGCGATCGTGGCCGCCGCTCACGCGGAGGGCATGTCGGTGCGCACGGCTGCGGAGTTGTGCGGCTGGTCGGTGGGCTGGGTCTCGACCCGGTACGCCGAACTCCGTGGTCCGGTCAACGGCGTTCCGGTTGATCTCGCCGGCACGGGCCGCTGATGACCACCGCGCCCGTGAGCGGGTCGCTGCCGGTGTACCGGTGGCGGCTCGCCCCTGACGGACTGGCCACCCGCCGACAGCTCCGTTCGATGGAGCTGCGTCCGGGTGGTCAGGACGTGGTCGCCGAACTCCAGCGCCCCCGCCGCCGGCGCGGGCCGCTGGTCGCCTACCTCTACCACGTCGACCGCGCCAAGCCGGTCCGGCCGATGACGCCGGGGCGGTGGGCCGCGCTCGCCAAGGCCAACCGTGCCCGCCGGATCTGCCCGGCGTGCCGGCGTGATGCCGGATACGTCATCCCTACCTCGCTCGGTGCCTGTGTGCCGTGCGCGGATGCCAACTGACTTGAGGGGAAGCCCTGATGGCACATCGTGACCCGCCGGGGATCATCGCCCCGCACATTCCCGCCGACGCCTACCGGCGCGCGGAAGCCACCGGTCAGCCGGTCGTCATCGTCGTCCACACCACCGACCAGACCGGCCGGCCGCTGCGCGAGTACCTGTACCCGATCGCGGTCGCGAGCGCGGGCGCCATCGGCGTCTTCACCACCATCGCCGCGCTCCTGGCGCTCCTCGACTTCGCCGTGCACACCGCGATCGCCATCGGCAGCGTGGCCGGCCCGGTCAGCGTCGGCGGGATCACCCTCCGACTCACCCGCTCCAAGGACTGAACGGCCCAAGCCCGTACGCGGCCCGCAGGCCGCCCGAACCCCCGCGCGTGTGGGGTGAGAACCCCCGTGCCGCGTACGGCCGTTGACGGGCACGCGAGGGGGTTGCAGGGCCCTGTTTTCTGCCGCTCTACGCGCGCGTGCGCGTAGAGCCCCTACCCTCCCCCTCGCTCAACTCTGCAACTTCGCAGGTCAGAGGCGGTTGCGGGGCTGCAACCGGTGCTGTCGACGCAACCGACAGTCCTGCCCCCTGCAACCCGGCGGGCCGGTGACGCCACGCAACGGCGCACCGGCCCTCATCCACGGTCTTGGAGGACCCTTTCGTGGACTGGAAACAAGCATGGTCGACCACCGCCAACACCACCACTACGGCGCTCGACTCCATGGCCCCGGTGTGTGCTCCGTTCGCGGCCCGCTGGGACCTTGAAGCCGACCGGCGCAACAAGCTGCGCACCCCCGAGCACTTGAAGGCGCTCATGGCCGCGCAGAAGGAACACAACGCCGCACGGTCCACGCACGCGACCGCCAAGTCGCAGCAACTCGCCGCGCGGGCCGCGTCGAACAATCCGTTCGCAGCCGGCCGGCTTGCGGCGCGGGTGGCGGCCAAGGCGGCCTTGAGCCATGAGCGGGACACTCGCGCCAAGCTCAAGGCCGCGCGGGTGAACTACCCCAGCACGCTCAAGGCCCGTGCGGTGCAGGCGCATTCGGTGCACGCCGTGCCCGGTGCGATCGCGTCCGCGCTCCTGTCCACCGCGCACCTCACCCTGTGGCCGGCCGCTACGTCGGCTGTGCTGATCGGTGCGAACGTGACCGCGCTCGCGCTCGGACGGCGCAAGCTGCGCGTCGTCGTGGATGAGTCGGTGTCGGTGGAAGAGCGTCAGCTCATGGAACGGCTCGACCCCTCGTACTGGGTCGAGCACGCCCCCGACCGTGGTCTGTCCGGCACGGTCACCACGCCCCCGGCCATGGAGCCGGGCGGAATCCGCTGTGAGATCCGCCTGGACGGCACGTGGACGGTCAAGACACTCGCGGACAAGGTCGACTCTGTCCGTGCCCTGCTCGGTGCCCGCACCGCGCTGCGCGTGCGGATCACGTCCGCCTCGCGCGGCGGCTGGGCAGTCCTCACGCTGGCCACCCGTTCGGCAGCGGCGGGGGTGTCCTCGTTGTGGACCCCGGACCGCATCCCGTCCGATCTGCTGGCCATGAGTCTCGGTCTGGACACCGAGACCGGTGATGAGGTCCTGATCCCGTTCGACGAACGACTGTTGGTGTCCGGCGCGTCCGGCACCGGCAAATCCTGGTCGTTCCGCCCGCTCATGGCCACCGCGCACCTGCGCGGCGACCTACTCCTGATCGACGGCAAGGGCGAAGAGGCCAACATCTGGGAGCCGGTCTGCCGCGTCGCCGTGGAACAAGGCGAGATCACGGACGCGGTGGATGCGGCGCACGCGGAGATGACCCGCCGCAAGGTCGACATGAAGGCACGCGGCATCTCAGTCTGGGACGGGCCTCAGCTCACCGTCGTGGTGGATGAGGGACAGGTGATCCTTGCCCTGATCACCAAGGACAAAGACCGGCTGCAACGCCTGATCGAACTGTCCTCACTCGGTCGCTCGCGCGGGGTCGTGCTCTGGTGGGCGACGCAGTACCCGCTCACCGACGGCGGGGCGCCCGGCGTGCACAAGCTGATCGCACCGAACCTCCTGACGCGGTTCTCGCTGCGGGTGGCCGGCACGACACAGGCACAGGTGGCGCTGGACGACTGCGCGCACTACGCCCCCCACCAGATCCCGGACGGGCGCGAGTACCGGGGGCACGGCTATCTCAAGGGCTACGGGCCGCGCATGCTCCGGACTTGGACCCTGGACGACGCCGGCGTGCGCGCACTGCCCAAATCGATCTGGTCCCCCGCGCAGTCGACCGGCGGGCAGCCGCGACCGCTGCACCTGGTCAAGGAGCCCGCCGCGCTGTCGGGGTCGTCGACCAACCGGGACAAGGTGTTGGCCGCTGTGCAGGCCGGTGCCCGCACCGCGCGGGACGTGGCCGACCGAACGGGCCTCAACAAGGGGACCGTCTCCCGGGAGATCAAGACCCTGACCGCGAGCGGCAGCCTGCACCGGACCGCCGACGGCATGCTCCTGCCCGGCCAGCAAGCGGCCTGAGCGCTCCCGCGGGAGCGAACGTCAACGGCGGCCCCATCCGACCAAGAACCGGGGCCGCCGCCAATCCAGCACCGCCAAGGAACTGGAGACCTCCAGCATGACCCAACCGACCGACATTCGGCGAGAGCACCTTGCTACCGCTCTCGCCCTGGCCGCATCCGGCGTGCCGCCGCTGCCGCTGCGAGCAGGGAAGGTGCCGTTCGGCAACTGCCCTGCCTGTGCGAAGAACGCGTGCGGTGGCCGGCCGAACATGAAGGTTCCCGGTCCGTGTGCCTGCCCGTACCCGTGCCACGGCTGGGCCGCCGCCACCACCAACCCCAACGTCGTCAACTCGCCCACCTGGGCGCGGTCGTGGCGGGAAGCGGCGGGCGTGGCCTACCACCCCGGGGGCGCCGGTCTCACCGCCGTTGACCTCGACAACGCGGCGGCGATCGCGTGGGCCCGCGCGAGCCTGCCCGCGACGCGGATCGTACCGACGACGCGGGGTGAGCACTGGATCTACCGGGGCGCCATGCCCTCCTCGAACGCAGTTCGGCCCGGCGTCGACATCAAGTCCCTTATGCAGTACGCCCGTTGGCTTGGACCTGGCACCGGCACCATCACGGCGCTCCCGGACGTCGTACGTGCGCTGATCATGAAGGCGCCCGCCCCCGTCCGGCCGGCGAGAGTCACCGTGCCCGCACCGGCTCGGGGCGGGAAGTGCCCCCACCGCACCCCCACCTACCTGGATCGTGGCATCGCCATGGCGGAGCAGCGCATCACCGGCGCCCGGGAAACGGTGCACGCCACCGTCTACCGGACGTTCCTCGCGGTGCTGTCCACGCACGGCCGGTGCGGCTGCCTCACCGACGCCCACACCGCGCGGCTGTTCAACGCCGCGCAGGCCAAAGGCGAAAGCGTCCGGCACTGCACCGACGCGTGGACCAACGCCCTGACCACGTTGGGACTGTGACCATGTCCGACGACGACAAGACCCCCGCCCGCGAAGTCATCGCCGACTACGCCCAATCCCACTTCCGCTACTTCCGCACCGCCGACGGAACCGTCTACGCCCAGAAGAACGGCCACCCCGTCGCCCGCCCGATCCGCTCACAGGGGACCACCGGCAGCCACCGCCAAGAACTCATGGTCGGCCTGTACCGGGACGGACGCGGCGCGTTCAACGGGTCCGCGATCAAAGAGGCATTGGACCTGATCGAAGCACTCGCCCTGACCGAGAACGTCCAGCCCGTACACATCCGCGTCGCGCCCGGCTTCGATGGGGCTACCTGGCTGGACCTGGGACGCGATGACGGACAGTCCGTCCGCATCCACCCCACCGGGTGGGACATCGCCGTTCCCGACCCGCGCGAGGTGTGCTGGCGCCGTACCCAGCTCACCGGGGAACTGCCCCTGCCTGCCAAGAACACCGACGGCAAGGGCATCGATCTGCTGATGAGGCTGTGCAACTTCGCCACCGCCGAGACCGAGTGCCTGGCCATCGCCTGGCTGATTGGCTGCCTCGGTCCGTCCGTACCGGTGCCCGCGCCGTTCCTCACCGGCCCGCAGGGAGCGGGCAAGTCCACCGGTGGACGGATGCTCACCAGGATCATCGAAGGGATGAGCGGCGACCTGCGCAGGGCGCCCAAGGATGAAGAGAGCCTGATCGCGGCCGTGGCTGCGGGATGGGTCACCGCGCTGGACAACCTCTCGCACGTGACGCCGGATCTGTCCGACGCGATGTGCTGCATCGTCACCGGTGCCGAGAGCGTCAAGCGCGCCCTGTTCACCGACGGGGACGTCTTCCGCGTCGGCTACCGCCGACCCCTGCTCCTGACCGGTATCGACGTCGGCGTCATCCGCCCCGACCTCGCAGACCGGCTCCTGCCGCTGCGGTTGGAGCGACCCAAAGTCCGGCGGACCGAGGCCGAACTGTGGGCGGACTACGCGGAAGTCCTGCCCGTCGTTCTCGGCTCGCTCCTGGACCTCACGGTCAGGGTGCGCGCCATGGACGCGGAGACCCCCACCGACCTGCGCATGGCGGACTTCGCGCACCTGTGCGCGCAGTTCGACGCCGCGACCGGTCTCGGAGCACTCCCCGCCTACCGGGCCAGCCTGGACGACCTGAACGACGACGTCATCGAGGGCGACCTGTTGGCACAGACCGTTCTCCTGCATGCCGAGAGCATCGAACCGGGCGCCTCGCAGCAGATGACGTCCACGGAGTGGCTTGCCTGCCTCAGCCGCCTCTACAGCGGCGACGACTGCCGTCCTCTGCCCAAGGGGTGGCCGACCACCGGCAAGGTCCTCTCCGACCGGCTCAAGCGCCTCCAACCCACCCTGGCCGCCCGGGGCGTGCTGGTCGACGCGGGCCGCACCAAGGCGGGCCGCTACCTCGAAATGACCCGCACGCTCCCCCCAGTGCCGCACGAGCAGGCACGGGCGTTCTGACCGCGAACTGCACGCTCACGCGAACAGCAAGAAGAGCACCATCGCGCGGGTGCTCTTCTTGCTGTTCGGCGCAGCCGCCCCCAGGTCGCGCCGCGAAGCGGCTCCTCTTTCGCTCTGTAAGGGCGCACCCACGTACTACAGGCAGCCCCTTCTTTGTCCTAAGTAGGAAGACGCTGCGTCACCTGCGTCACCTGAGCCTGAAAACGGCCGCTGACCTGCGCGAACAGTGGTGACGCAAACGGCTGATTCTGCGTCATCCTGCGTCACCTGCGTCACCCGATGACGCAGCCAATGACGCACGGGTGACGCAGCCCCGATCCACCGCGTCTCCCAAAACCCCAGGTCAGACCCCCCAATGACGCAGATGGCGTGGGTGACGCAGAAATCCGAACCTCGGACACACAGCCTCGCGAACAGTCCGCCCCCGACCGAGCATCGAGGAGTACGCCCCGATGAGTACCCCCGTACTGGCACACAGTCAGTTGCTCTATACCCCCGAGGAAGCCGCCAAGGTTCTCCGGTTCGGACGCTCCACTGTGTACGAACTCATGGCCGCCGGCGACCTCAAGTACGTCAAGCGCGGACGCTCCCGCCGGATCCGCTGGGACGTCCTTGAGGCCTACGCCAACAGCCTCGAACTGCTGCCCAACTGATCTGAGAGCACCTTGAGGCGCCCCGAGCACTCCGCTCGGGGCGCCTCCCGCATGGAGGAACACATATGAGCCCCCGGAAGTCGAATCTGGAATCGTCCATCTACTTCGGCGATGACGGCTGGTGGCACGGTCGCGTGACCATGGGTGTACTGCCCGACGGAAGCCCCGACCGACGCCACCGCATGGCCCGCACCGAACCTGCGGTGCGTCGCAAGGTCCGCGAGTTGGAGAAGCTGCGTGATGAGGGGCGCGCGACCAAGGCTGGTCGTAAGCCCACGGTTGGACAGTGGATGGAGATCTATCTGACCGACATCGCGAGCCTGAAGCTCAAGCCACGCTCCCTGGACGACTACTGGTCCAAGACCCGCAACGACATCGTCCCCGGGGTCGGGAGGCACCGCATCGACAAGCTCGCCCCGGAGCACTTGGAGCAGATGTACCGAGCCATGCTCGATGCCGGCCGTGCCCCGTCCCACGTGGTCAAGGTGCACCGCATCCTGTCGCGGGCCCTGAAGATTGCCCACCGCCGCCGAATGATCGGCGAGAACGTCGCCACGCTGGTCGACCCGCCCTCGATCGATGAGACCGAGGCGAACCCGTTCACGCAGGAAGAGGCGAAGGCGTTCCTGGAAGCGGCGGCCAAGCGGCCCACGTTCATGCGGTGGATCGTCGGTGTCGGCATGGGGTTCCGGCAAGGCGAGACCCTGGGACTGCGGTGGCCGTACGTCGACCTCACGGCCGAACTGTTTCACCCCAAGTGGCAGCTACAGCGCCTCACATGGCGGCACGGCTGTGTCGACGCGCACGCCTGCGGGGCACGTCTGCACCGCTTCGAACCCTGCCCTCCCGACTGCGCGACGCACAGGAACTACAAGCGAGGCTGTCCCAAGCCATGCACGTCGACGTGCGTCAAGCACGCGAGTATCTGCCCCGACCGCAAGGGCGGAGGACTGGCCTTCACTCGCCCCAAGACCAAGAAGAGCACTAACCCCGTGCCGGTCCCGCCCGCCTTCGTCCCCTACCTGATCGCGCACAAGGCACAGCAGGACGAACTACGCGAGGCAGCCGGCGAACTCTGGCAGGAACACCAGGCCGTGTTCACCCGACCCGATGGGCGCCCCATCGATCCCCGTGCCGACTGGGAGGAATTCAAGGAACTGCTCGAAGAGGCGGGCATCTCAGACCGGCGTCTCTACGACGGGAGCCGCCACACGGCCGGCACGATCCTGAACGAACTCGGGGTCGACATGCCCACGATCATGGAGATCCTGCGGCACACCCAGATCAGTCAGACCCGCCGCTATGTCAAAGGCCGCTCGCACCTCTCGAAGGACGCCATGCGCCGCATGGGAGACACGTTCCTGCCCGCCCCGGAACCTGCCCCCACAGCCGCAACTGAGACTAGAACTGAGACTGGGGACCGCCGCGCAGCCCGCTCCCGTGCCCGCCGCCGTATCCGGTAAAAGCAAAAGCCCCAGGTCACGGCGAGTGATCCCTGAGGCTTCGGCAGAGCCGCCTTCGGGATTCGAACCCGAGACCTACGCATTACGAGTGCGTTGCTCTGGCCATCTGAGCTAAGGCGGCGCGCTGGCCACACCATGGTGCGATCAGCAACGTCGGAAAGTCTACACAGTTTCGAGGGGTGCTCCGTACCGGCCCCGGAGCAGCGCCCCCCGAGGCCGGTCAGAAGCCGACCGCACCCCCTATGAGCAGCGCTTTCCCGCCGCCGGAGGCGTCCCGTGGAGCAGGTAGGTGTCGATCGTGGAGTCGATGCAGTCGCTGCCGCGGCCGTACGCGGTGTGGCCGTCGCCCTCGTAGGTGAGCAGGCGCGCCGAGGAGAGCTGGCGGGACAAGGCGCGGGCCCAGCCGTACGGGGTCGCCGGGTCCCGCGTCGTGCCGACCACGACGATGGGGGCCGCGCCCTTCGCGACGATCCGGTGCGGCTCGCCCGTGGGCTTGACCGGCCAGTACGCGCAGCTCAGGGAGGCCCAGGCCAGGCCCTCGCCGAAGACCGGGGAGGCCTTCTCGAACGCGGGGAGCGACTCCTCCACCTGGTCCGGGGTCGAGAACGCCGCCGGAAGGTCGAGGCAGTTGACGGCCGCATTGGCGAACATCAGGTTCGAGTAGTCGCCCTTCGCGTCCCGCTCGTAGTAGCTGTCCGACAGCACCAGCAGACCCGCCCCGTCCTTCTCCTTCATCGCCATCGTCAGCGCCTCGCGCAACTGCGCCCACGCGCCCTCGTCGTACATCGCCGCGATCACACCGGTGGTGGCGAGCGCCTCGCCGAGCTTGCGGCCGTCGGCGTCACCGGCCGGGATCGGGTGCTGGTCCAGCTTGCGGAAGAAGGCCTTCAGGTTCTTGCCGACCTGGGCGGGCGTGGTGCCCTTGCGACCGAGCGGGCAGTCCGGCTGCTGCACGCAGTCCTTCGCGAAGGACTGGAACGCCGTCTCGAACCCCGCCGTCTGGTCGAGGTTCAGCCGCCGCGCGGGCAGCGACGGGTCCATCGCCCCGTCCAGCACCAGCCGCCCCACCCGGTCCGGAAAGAGCCCGGCGTACGTAGCCCCGAGGAACGTCCCGTACGACGCCCCCACATACGTCAGCTTCCGGTCCCCCAGCGCAGCCCGCAGGATGTCCATGTCCCGCGCCGCCTCGACCGTGGAGACATGCCTCAGCAGCTCCGCCGAGCGCTCCCCGCAGCCCTCCGCGAACTCCTTGTACGCGTCGACGAGTTCACCGGCCTCCTTCTTATCGTCCGGTGTGGTGTCCGTCTGCGTGTACGTGTCCATGTCCCGTCCGTCGAGACACTCCACGGGCTCGCTGCGGGCGACCCCGCGCGGGTCGACGGCGACCATGTCGTAACGGGCCCGCACCTCTGCCGGGTAGCCGATCCCCGCGTACTGCTGCAGGTAGCCGATCGCCGAGCCGCCCGGACCACCCGGGTTCACCAGCAGCGACCCGAGCGGCTTGCCCTTGCCCGTCGCCTTCTTGCGCGCGACGGCCAGCCTGACGTCACCGGCGTCCGGCTCGGCGTAGTCGAGCGGCGCCTTCATCGTGGCGCACTCGAAGCCGGGGACCCCACAGCTGCGCCAGCTCAACTTCTGCGCGTAGTACGGCGCGAGCGTCGCCGGCGTGGCCCGCGGCAGCGCGGCCAACGCCACGGACGCGGCACCGTCCACGGAGTTCGCCGAGCCCGAGGTCGAGCAGGCGGAGGCGAGCAGGGCGGTGGTGGCAAGGAGAACGGCGGCGGTACGTGATCGACCGGGGCGGATGCTGCGGCGCCTGAAGTGCATCACGCGAGCGTAACGCTGCGCGATGCGATGAACGCTCTCCGTGTGCGATGAACCTCGTACGAGTTACGTGGTCAACCTCCCGTTGATCGTTTCCCTGGATCGCTCCCCTGGATCGCCAGGTCCGGCTGAGCGGAGCAGCGCCCGAGAGCGACCCGCCCCAGTCCCCGTCCCAGTCCCAGCTCCGCCCGTGACCCCGGCCCAGCCCACTCCCAGGTCGGCCCAGCCGTTCTCCGCTCGCCCCAGCCGCTCTCCGCTCGGCTCAACCCGCTCTGAGCGCCATCGCCATCGCCTCCACCGCCAGCAGCGGAGCCACGTTCCGGTCGAGGGCGTCCCGGCACGCGGCGATCGCCTCGATGCGGCGGAGGGTCGACTCCGGGGAGCCGGCACGTGCGAGGCGGTCCAGGGTGTCGCCGGCGTCCGCGTTCGCGATGGCCACGCGGGAGCCGAACTGGAGGGCGAGGACATCGCGGTAGAAGGACGTGAGGTCGCTCAGGGCGAGGTCGAGGCTGTCGCGCTGCGTCCGCGTACGGCGCCGCTTCTGCTTGTCCTCCAGGTCCTTCATCACCCCCGCCGTGCCACGCGGCATCCGGCTGCCCTGGCCCCCGCCCATCGCCGCCTTCAGCTCCTCGGTCTCCTTGCCGTCCACCTCCTCGGCGAGCTGCTTGGCGTCCTCGGCGGCCGCGTCGACGAGCTCCTGGGCGGCCTTGAGTGCACTGCCGACCTCCTCGACCCGCAGCGGCAGCTTCAGTACTGCCGTGCGTCGCTCCCGGGCGGCCGGGTCGGTGGCGAGGCGGCGGGCCCGGTCGACGTGCCCCTGCGTGGCGCGGGCCGCGGCGGCGGCGACGGCCGGTTCGATCCCTTCCCGCCGTACGAGCATGTCGGCCACGGCGTCGACCGAGGGCGTCAGCAGGTTGAGGTGGCGGCAGCGGGAGCGGATGGTGGGCAGCACGTCCTCCAACGAGGGCGCGCAGAGCAGCCAGACCGTGCGGGGAGCGGGTTCCTCGACGGCCTTGAGGACGGCGTTGGCCGACTTCTCGTTCAACCGCTCGGCGTCCTGGACGAGGATGATCTGCCAGCGGCCGGTCGCCGGGGAGGTGAACGACTTGCGGACGGTGTCCCGCATGTCGTCGGCGAGGATCTGCGTGCCCACGGCGGCGACGGTGGTGACGTCGGCGTGCGTGCCGATGAGCGCCGTATGACAGCCCTCGCAGAACCCGCAGCCCGGGGATCCGCCGAGCGCCCGGTCCGGGGACACGCACTGCAGGGCGGCGGCGAACGCCCGTGCCGTCTGCGTACGCCCGGCGCCCGGCGGTCCGGTGAAGAGCCACGCGTGTGTCATCTTCGACGCCTCGGGCGGCGGGGTGTTCGTGCCGGCCGCCGTGACCAGCGCGTCGGCGTCCCGGGCAGCGGCGGCGAGCTGCTCGGCCACCTTCTCCTGGCCGACGAGGTCGTCCCAGACGGTCATGCCTCACCCCGCCCTTTCGTCACGTTTCGCGATGCGGCTTCCATTGTGCGGGCCACCACTGACAACGGGGTCCGAGCGGGGCGCTGCGCCGGTCCGAACGGGGCTCATGGCCACCTGCCGGCTGGGCTCCGAGCGGTCCCGAGCGAGGCCGCCGACCGAACAGCCGGCCGAACGATCACCCCAGCCCTCGGCCCACCTCGGCCCCCGCCCCAGGGGCCAGCGCCTGAGTCAGCGAAGGCAGCGGCCGGCTGTGACGCAGCCGACCGAACAACCGACGTCAACCGCGGCCCCCGCGGACGGCGGTCTCAGCCCCGCCGCCCCCAACGCCGTCCACGCCCCTCGTCGATCTCGTCGTCGTCCCGCGGACCGAGCAACTCGTCCGCCAGCGACGGCAGATCGTCCAACGGCGTCTCCTCGGCCCAATCCGACCGCGGCCGCCGCTTGGGCGTGCCCTCGGCGTCGACCTGGGGCATCTCCCGCGTACGGTCCTCGCCCCGCTCGGACGGCGCCTCTGCCTGCTCCTCCCGGAAGAACCCCGGCGGAACCCGATCCGCGGGCCCGTCGCCCCGAACGGGAGGCAGTACGGCGGTCTCGTCGGCCGCACCCGGCGGCACGGGCGGCGGCACAGCCGTCTCGTCCGCCGCCCCCGACCCGACCGAAGGCAACACAGCCGTCTCATCAGCCGCACCCGGCGGCACCGGCGGCAGCACGGCCGTCTCATCGGCGGCCCCCGCGGGAGCCGGCGGCTGCGGCAACTGTGCCGTCACCTCGGACGCGGACTCCTTACCGGCTCGCCCGGAACCAGAACCACCCGCGCCCCGCTCATCGCCCTGCTGACTCTGCTGACCCCGCTCGCCCCGCGCGTCCTCACGCACCGGCCGCAGCACGGTCGTATCGTCCGCCGCCCCACCGGACTCGGCCGACCCGCCAGAGGCCTTCGCCCCGTCCGCGGCCTCCGTCGGCGACACCACCGGCGTCGGCACGGTCGTCGCCTCCGGCCGCGCACCCGCAGCCGCGGCAGCCGCTCCAGCAGCCCCCGAAGCCGCCGCACCGGCCGAACCCCCGCCACCTGCGGGCCCCGACCCCGTCGCCGGCCCTGTCACAGTCCCCGGCCCCGCCTCCGCGGCGGCCGCGGCCCGCTCCGCCAGGCGCCGTGCCTCCTCGGCCCGCAGCAGCGCCTCCTCCGCCCTGCGCTGCTTCTCCAGGCGTCGGGCCTCGGCCTCGGCCTGCAGTCGGGCCTCCTCCTCGGCCTGCTTGCGGCGCCGGTCCTCCTCGGCCTTGCGGCGGGCCTCCTCCTCGGCGCGGGCCTTCTCCTCCGCGAGGAGCCGGACGCGCTCCTCCTCGGCGCGACGGCGGGCCTCCTCGGCGCGCAGCCGGGCCTCCTCCGCCTGCCGCTCGGCCTCGCGGCGCTGCGCCTCCTCCAGCTCGCGCCGCTTGCGCTCTTCTTCCTCGGCGCGCAGCCGCTCCAACTGCTCCTGGCGCTCGCGCTCCAGCCGCTCTTCCTCCGCCTTGCGCGCGGCCTCTTCCTCCGCCCTGCGCCGGGCGTCCTCCTCGGCCTTCTTGCGCGCCTCCTCCTGGGCCTTCACCTCGGCCTCGGACAGCGGCAGCATCTGGTCGAGCCGGTGACGTACGACGGTCGTGACGGCCTCGGGCCCCTGGCCCGCGTCCACGACGAGGTAGCGCCCGGGGTCGGCCGCGGCCAGCGTGAGAAAACCGGAGCGCACACGCGCGTGGAACTCGGCCGGCTCCGATTCGAGCCGGTCGGGCGCCTCGGTGAAGCGCTCGCGGGCGACCTCCGGGGACACGTCCAGCAGGACGGTCAGATGCGGTACGAGGCCGTCGGTCGCCCAGCGGTTGATGCGGGCGATCTCCGTCGGGGACAGGTCGCGCCCCGCCCCCTGGTAGGCCACCGAGGAGTCGATGTAGCGGTCCGAGACGACCACCGCGCCGCGCTCAAGCGCGGGCCTGACCACGGTGTCCACGTGCTCCGCGCGGTCGGCCGCGTACAGCAGCGCCTCCGCCCGGTGCGAGAGCCCCGCGCTGGACACGTCCAGCAGGATCGACCTCAGGCGCTTGCCCACCGGCGTCGCCCCGGGCTCGCGCGTCACCACGACCTCGTGGCCCTTGGCCCTTATCCACTCGGCGAGCGCCTCGGCCTGAGTGGACTTCCCGGCGCCGTCGCCGCCCTCGAGAGCGATGAAGAAACCGCTCGTCGCGGGGACCGTCACCGGGTCGTCGCCGCCGAGCAGCGCGTCGCGCAGGTCGTGCCGCAGCGGCACCCCGGCGCGGTCGTCGGCCTTGGCCAGCACCATCGCGGCCAGCGGCAGGAGCAGCGCGCCGACCAGCATCAGGGTGAAGGCCGCGCCGCCGTGCGCGAACACGAACTTGCCGTTCTCCAGCCGGTGCGGACCGATTCCGGCGGCGACCAGCGGGGCGATCACCGCGCCGAGCGCCACGAACACCCGTACCACCGCGTGCAGATGCTCGGTGGTGCGCGCGCGCCGGTAGTCCTCGGCCTCCTGGTCGAGCAGGGTGTGCCCGGTGTTGGCGGCCACACCCGCGCCGATGCCGGCCAGCGCGACGATCAGCAGCACCGTGGTGACGTCCGGGACGAGACCGGCGGCCAGCAGGGCGACGCCGGTGAAGGCGATCGCCAGCGCGAGGAGCCGGCGCCGTGAGAGGGACACCAGCATCCGGGGGGCCGTGCGGATGCCGACGACGACACCGCCGGTCAGCCCGAACACCAGCAGCCCGTACGTCACCGGCCCGCCGCCCAGGTCCTTGGCGTGCAGCACGGACACGGAGACGGCCGCGGCGATCGCGCCGGCGACGGCGGCGGTGGCCGGCACCAGCAGCGGGATGGCTCCCGTGCGGCCCTTGTCGACGCCCGTGCCCGTCTTGGGGCGGCGCAGGCCTTCCAGCGGTGAACGCGCGCGTGGCGTACGCGCGTCGGGCAGCTCCAGGAAGGTCACCACCGACAGGGACGCGGCGAACAGTCCGGCCGCGACGTACGACGCCAGGGCCGCCTGGTGCTGCGCGAACCACTCGATCCCGGTGCCCAGCAGGTTGTTGAGGAGCCCCGCCACGACGAGTACGACGGCGGCGGCGGGAATCGCCACGAAGGTCGTGCGCAGCGAGAGGCGGCGCAGCGCGTCCATGTGGTCCGGCAGCGGCCGTACCGTCGCGCCCTCCAGCGGCGGCCCCGGCAGCAGCGCGGGCGCCGCGCTCTCGCGGCACACCGTCCAGAAGCGCTCGGCGACACCGGTCACGAAGGCGGTCACCAGGAGGACGGCCAGTGCGTCGTCCGGCGTCCAGTCGATCCACAGGGGCGCGACGATGAGCACCAGGGCGCGCAGTCCGTCGGCGCCGACCATGGTCCAGCGGCGGTCCAGCGGGCCTTCATGCGAGGTCAGCGAGGTGAGCGGGCCCAGGAGCACGGCGCCGAAGAGCACCGTCGCGAGGACGCGCACCGCGAAGACGGTCGCCACTGCGAACGCCACGCCTCGGTACCCGCCGCCGAACGAGCCCTCGGCGATCGCCGCCTGCAGGGCGAGGAGCACCAGCGCCAGCAGGGCGAGGGTGTCGCCGACCGACCCCACGAACTGCGCGCTCCACAATCGCTTCAACTGCGGTTGGCGCAACAGGGCGCGGACGGCGCGCTCGCGGGAGTCCGCGACAAGCTCGTCGTCGGGGGCCGGGTGGTGGGCCGTTGGCTGCTCGGCTCGCGTCATGCTTTCAGCCTATCGGGACGGACTGACAGGACACGGCGCCCACCCGAACGTGCGCACGCCCCGACACCAAACTGATGCCGAGGCGTTCGTTTCGCGAACAGAACGTGAAGGTCGGAGCCCATTCCGGGCCCCGCCCTGAACGTCTCTCAGTCGTCCGCCGAGTTCGAGGCCGTCGCCTTCTTGGCGACCGTCTTCGTGGCGGCCTTCTTCGCGGTCGTCTTCTTGGCGGCCGTCGTCGTCTTCTTCGCCGCGGTCTTCTTGGCCGCCGTCGCCTTCTTGGCCGGTGCCTTCTTGGCGGGCGCCTTCTTCGCGGTCTTCTTGGCGGGCGACTTGGCGCGCTTCTCGGCGAGCAGCTCGTAGCCGCGCTCCGGGGTGATCTCCTCGACGCTGTCGCCGGAGCGCAGGGTCGCGTTGGTCTCCCCGTCGGTGACGTACGCCCCGAAGCGGCCGTCCTTCACCACGACCGGCTTCTCGCTGACCGGGTCGACGCCCAGTTCCTTCAGCGGCGGCTTGGCGGCCGCGCGGCCCCGCTGCTTGGGCTGGGCGTAGATCGCCTGCGCCTCTTCCAGCGTGATCGTGAAGAGCTGGTCCTCGGCCGTCAGCGACCGCGAGTCCGTGCCCTTCTTCAGGTACGGGCCGTAGCGGCCGTTCTGCGCGGTGATCTCCACGCCGTCCGCGTCCGTGCCGACGACGCGCGGCAGCGACATCAGCTTGAGCGCGTCGGCCAGCGTCACCGTGTCGAGGGTCATCGACTTGAACAGCGAGGCCGTACGCGGCTTGACGGCGTTCTTCCCGGTCTTCGGGGTGCCCTCGGGCAGCACCTCGGTCACGTACGGGCCGTAGCGGCCGTCGCGGGCGATGATCTGGTGGCCCGACTCGGGGTCGGCGCCCAGCTCGAAGTCGCCGCTCGGCTTGGCGAGCAGCTCCTCCGCGTGCTCGACGCTCAGCTCGTCCGGTGCCAGGTCCTCGGGCACGTCGGCGCGCTGGTGGTTCTCGGAGTCCTTCTCGCCGCGCTCCACGTACGGGCCGTAGCGGCCGACGCGCAGCACGATGTCGTTGCCGACGGGGAAGGAGGACACCTCGCGGGCGTCGATCGCGCCCAGGTCGGTGACGAGCTCCTTGAGGCCGCCCAGGTGGTCGCCGTCGCCGTTGCCTGCCTCGGCGGCGCCGCGCGCCTCGCCCTCGCCGAAGTAGAAGCGCCGCAGCCACGGCACGGCCTGCGCCTCGCCGCTGGCGATGCGGTCGAGGTCGTCCTCCATCTTGGCGGTGAAGTCGTAGTCGACGAGCCGCCCGAAGTGCTTCTCCAGGAGGTTGACCACGGCGAAGGACAGGAAGGACGGCACCAGGGCCGTGCCCTTCTTGAAGACGTAGCCGCGGTCGAGGATCGTGCCGATGATCGACGCGTACGTCGACGGGCGGCCGATCTCGCGCTCTTCGAGCTCCTTGACGAGGCTGGCCTCGGTGTAGCGGGCCGGGGGCTTGGTGGCGTGCCCGTCGACCGTGAGCTCCTCGGCGGTCAGCGCGTCGCCCTCGGCGACCTGGGGCAGCCGGCGCTCGCGGTCGTCCAGCTCGGCGTTCGGGTCGTCCGCGCCTTCGACGTAGGCCTTGAGGAAGCCGTGGAAGGTGATCGTCTTGCCGGAGGCGCTGAACTCGACGTCCCGGCCGTCGGACGAGGTGCCCGCGATCTTCACGGTGACGGAGTTGCCGACCGCGTCCTTCATCTGGGAGGCGACGGTCCGCTTCCAGATCAGCTCGTAGAGCCGGAACTGGTCACCGGTCAGGCCGGTCTCGGCGGGCGTGCGGAAACGATCACCCGAGGGGCGGATCGCCTCGTGCGCCTCCTGCGCGTTCTTGACCTTCCCGGCGTACACGCGCGGCTGGGCCGGCAGGTAGTCGGCGCCGTACAGCTGCGTCACCTGGGCGCGGGCGGCGGTGACGGCCGTCTCGCTCAGGGTCGTGGAGTCCGTACGCATATAGGTGATGTAGCCGTTCTCGTACAGCTTCTGCGCGACCTGCATCGTGGCCTTCGCGCCGAAACCGAGCTTGCGGCTGGCCTCCTGCTGGAGCGTCGTCGTACGGAACGGGGCGTACGGCGAGCGGCGGTACGGCTTCGACTCGACGGAGCGGACGGCGAACCGCGTGTTCTCCAGGGCGGCGGCCAGCGCGCGGGCGTTGGCCTCGTCCAGGTGGAGGGTGTTCGCGCTCTTGATCTGTCCCAGGGAGTCGAAGTCACGGCCCTGGGCGACCCGCTTGCCGTCGACGGCCTGGAGGCGGGCGACGAGGGACGACGGATCGCTCGCGTCACCGGCACGGCCGGTCCCGAAGGTGCCCGTCAGGTCCCAGTACTCGGCGGAACGGAACGCGATGCGCTCGCGCTCCCGCTCCACCACGAGCCGGGTGGCGACGGACTGGACACGGCCGGCCGACAGGCGCGGCATGACCTTCTTCCACAGGACCGGCGAGACCTCGTAGCCGTAGAGGCGGTCGAGGATGCGGCGGGTCTCCTGGGCGTCGACCATCAGCTGGTTGAGGTCGCGCGGGTTGGCCACGGCGGCGCGGATCGCGTCCTTGGTGATCTCGTGGAACACCATGCGCTTGACCGGGACCTTGGGCTTCAGGACCTCCAGGAGGTGCCACGCGATGGCCTCGCCCTCGCGGTCCTCATCGGTGGCCAGGAAGAGTTCGTCGGAGTCCTTGAGCAGGTCCTTGAGCTTCTTGACCTGGGCCCGCTTGTCGGCGTTGACCACATAGATCGGCTCGAAGTCGTGCTCGACGTCCACGCCGAGGCGTCGGACCTCGCCCGTGTACTTCTCGGGCACCTCCGCGGCGCCGTTGGGAAGGTCGCGGATGTGCCCGACACTCGCCTCGACGACATATCCGGGGCCAAGGTAGCCCTTGATCGTCTTCGCCTTGGCGGGCGACTCGACAATGACGAGTCGGCGGCCGCCGTGTGCGGTCTCGCTGGTCGGGGACAACTTCGCTCTTCTCTCCGGTCGACGCTGGGGCCTCCCCAGGCGTAAGCGGCTCCGGGAGATGCAGGTGCGTTTCCGCGTCGTGCGGTGCGTGCTCTCAGCGTGCCGGCGGGAGGTCCTCGTAGCGGAGCTACCAGGGCCTTCGGCCGGTGCGGCGAGAGTGCGTGCCGGGCGGCGTGGGGACGTGCCTGCATCTCCCCGGGGTCGCTTGGCCGGGGTCGGGTCATGGTGACGCTGCGGAGTGTGACGGTACATCCCGCCCCCGTGTCAAACGGGAAAAGCCCGCAACGGCCACTCGAACGGTAACCCGACTACCGCCATTCCTGCCGCCCGGAGTACCCACCGGCTCTTTCGCGCCTGACCGGAGGATCACCTCCCAGTTGTCGGAGTCCCAGCTCCGGGCCCGCTTTCAGACCCTTGTGAAGCACCAGACCCCGAGAATCAGCGCGATCACGGACGCGAGAGTCGCGATCGTCACCGATGCGACCGGACTCACACCCTGCGCGACCGGTTCCCCCTGCCGCGCCCGGCTCACCGTCCACACCAGCAGCCCGCCTCCGAACAGGGCGAACACCACCCCCGCGAAGACCGCAGGTCCGCTCTCCATGGCTCCGTCGCCCCTTATCTCCCGTCCGCGCGTGCCCGGCCCGTGGAGGCTGACACGGGCGGGCGGCGCACAGACGAACCCCAGGTGAACGCGGGGCCGACGCGCCTGTCGGCACACCCCGGCGGCCGTCCCGCACCCGCCTCATACGGAGCCGGGCACAGGTATCTTTCCGGTCGTCTTCGTGTTGTCCGAGCGACTCACCGTGCACACCACCCTGCTGAAGCCGCGGTCCCAGTCGTCCTGATCGGCCACCCAGCCGTAGACGACCCGCTCCGACCCGGGCGCCCAGGTCGACTCGAACTTGTTGCCGCAGAGCTTGGTCGCGTTCTCGGACGCCTTCTTGAAACTCATCGTCCCCGGAGCCTGCACGACCCCTATGACCTGGTCGGTGTGCGGCTTGGCGCAGTCGGTGAGCGGCGCCTTGTACCCGTTCTCCACCTCCACGTACTCCCAGCAGTCTCCGACGCTCATCTGACCGACCCACAGGTTCGAGCCCGCGTCCCTGAAACTGCCCACCTCACCGCCGATCGCCGCATGCCGCCCCAGTACGAGACACGCCGTACCGCTGTCGGCCGCCGCGAACCCCTCCCTCGTCGGTACGACGGCGTACCCGGCCGCATCCGGCAGCGCGTCCACGACCGCCCTGCTCTGGCTCTCGCAGCGCCGCGCACCCCGAGCGCGGGCGTCGGCGTAGTCGGTGGCCGTGTCGACCGCCACGACCTGGCCGTCGGGCCAGTCGTTCGCGCAGTCCACCACTCCCAGGTTCGGCGCGGACTCGAACGGCGTCCCCGACCAGACCGCCTTCACGCAGTCCCCGGTCTCCAGGGGCCGGCCGAGCCCCACCACATCGCCGTACGGCAGCACCGGCCCGGTCGGCGCCGCCGAACTCCGCGACCCGCTCGGCGACGCGGACTTCTTGGTGGCCGCGCTGTTCTTGCCGTCATCACCGTCCCCGCCGATCAGGGAGGCAACGCCCCACGCGCCACCGACGATGACGAGCACGACCCCCACGACGAGCGCGACAAGCGCCGACCGCCGCTTTCCAGGCGACCCCGGGGCGACGCCGACCGCCCACCACCGGGCACGCCCGGGCCACCGGTTCCGTATGCCGTGGGAGCAGCCGCGCTCCAGTAACCACCGGGGCCGGCGCCGGCGTTGGTCGGTGTCGCGCCGGCACCTGGATACGGCGGTGTCGCGCTGCCGCCTTGGTGGAGCGGCGGACCACCGGCGCCTTGGTACGGCGGTGCGGCGCCCACGCCACCCTGCGGGTACGCCGGCGGGGCGCCACCTCCGCCGTACGGCCCCGCAACCGCACTCCCTGGAGCGCGCGCCGAGTTGTCGCTCCCGGCGTACGGAGCCCCGCCCGCGCCCTCGGGCGGCGCCGCCGGCGTGGACCCGCCCACGTACGGAGTGCCTGGCGTCGGCTGCGCGTACGGGTTGGCCGGATCCACCGCGCGCTGCTGGGTGGGCGGAGTCCACCTGTCGTAGGCCGACGGCCCGGGTGACGACCCCGGCGTGGCGCCGGGCGTGACCGGACCGGCGGGACCGCTCGCCGGAGTGTGCGGTGTCTGCGGGGAGTTCGGGCCCTGGGGCGCACCCGGAGTCTGCGGCGTCCCCGCCCCAGGGCCACCGCTCCAGCCACCGGCGTACTCCGGCGGCTGACTGCTGACGTAACCCGGCTCGGGGCCGGCGACGTAACCCGGAGTCGGGCTTCCGACGTACCCGGGCGGCACACTCGGGACGTACCCGGGCGGCGCACTCGGGACGTACCCGACCGGTGGCCCGAACCCCCCGCCCCCGTCGGCCGCCCCGTGCGGAGCTCCCCGCACCACCCGCTCCAGCCCCCGCGCGGCCGTCTCGGGCGACGACCTGCGGACGGGGTCCTTGACCAGCAACCCCTGGAGCACCGGGGTCAGTTCGCCGGCCCCCTCCGCCGGGGTCGGTTCCTCGCCGAGCAGGGCCGTCAGGGTCGCGTAGTCGCCGTGGCGGTCGAAGGGGCCGCGGCCCTCGACGGCCGCGTACAGCGTGGCGCCCAGGGAGAACAGGTCCGCGGCCGGTGTCGGCGGCTCGCCCCGCGCGCGCTCCGGCGCGAGATATCCGGGCGTGCCGAGGATGCCGGCGGTGGCGGTCAGGCGCGGCTCGCGGGACTCGGGCTGGAGCGCGATGCCGTAGT
Source organism: Streptomyces sp. NPDC092369 (assembly GCF_044755245.1). Classification (NCBI taxonomy): domain Bacteria; kingdom Bacillati; phylum Actinomycetota; class Actinomycetes; order Kitasatosporales; family Streptomycetaceae; genus Streptomyces; species Streptomyces sp. NPDC092369. Next base: position 663,329 of record NZ_JBIVQP010000005.1, on the reverse strand, counting down.
CGGTGAGCAGCACGCGCGCGTAGGGGTCGCCCGAAGCGTCCGACGCCAGAAGGATGTTGGCCGGTTTCACGTCCCTGTGGAGGATGCCGATACGGTGCCCGGCGGTCAGCGCGTCGAGCACGGCGAGCCCGATGCGGGCCGTCTGGACGGGCGACAGCGGCCCCGTCCGCCGTACGGCCGCCTGGAGGTCGACCGCGTCCGGCACGTACTCCATGACGATCCACGGCAGCCCCTCGTGCATCACCACGTCATGCACCGTCGCCACGTGCGGGTGGCCGCGCAGACGGGCCGCGTGCCGGGCCTCGCTGCGGGCGCGCGCGATGCGCTGGGACGGCGCGCTCGGGTCCATCGGCACGTCCGCGAGCGCGATCTCCTTGATCGCGACCTCGCAGGCCAGTTCCTCGTCGTACGCGAGCCAGACACGGCCCATGCCGCCCGCGCCGAGCGTCCGCGTCAGCCGGTACCGGCCGTTGATGATCCTGTCCTCGCCCTGATCCGGCGTCTCCCCCGCCATCGCGCCTCCCCCGAGACAGCGCGCCTCCCCCGAGAACGCGTGCGGCCTGTCTCTCGAAGAGAGCTTCGCACCCGCCACTGACAGCAGCCCTTTTCGGGGCCAATCCCATCAGGTCGGACACAGGGGTATCAGGGGTGCGGGCGCGCCCCAGCCGTGACGCGCACCCGTCACACCCGGACCCGGACCGGGCCGGGATCCCGGCCCGGATCCGAGGGGAATCAGGCCGGTTCGAGGAAGCCCTGCTCCACCAGGAGGCGGATCTGGGCCGGTGTGCGGTCGCGCAGCAGGACCGGGTCCTCGCCGACCAGTTGGGCGATCGCGTCCAGGATGCGACCGGCGCTCAGCGAGCCGTCGCACACGCCCGCGAACCCCGCGCCGACCGTGTCGACCTTGGTGGCCCGGCGCATCCCGCGATGCTGGCGCAGCACGACGTGCTCGGGGTCCTCGGCGCCGGGCAGCCCGACCTGCTCCTGGATGACCTCTCCGGCCAGCCTGAAGTGTTCTTCGAGCAGGGCCGCGTCGTCGTGCGCCCGCAGGTAGTCGAGGCGGTCGAAGTGCGCCCGTACGGTCTCTCCGAGCGGCTGTTCGACCGGGTGCGGCCACTCCTCCGCGAGGATCGAGGGCTCGGCGGCGTCCGTCCTGCGCAGGGTGATCCAGCCGAAGCCCACGGCCCGCACCTTGCGCGCCTCGAACTCGTCCAGCCACGCGTCGTACCGCGCCTGGTACTCGGCCGGGTCCTCACGGTGGTCGCCGGCGTCCCGCAGCCACAGCTCGGCGTACTGCGTGACGTCCTGCACCTCTCGCTGCACGATCCACGCGTCGCAGCCGCGCGGCACCCACGACCGCAGCCGGTCCTGCCAGTCCTCCCCCTCCACGTGCTGCCAGTTGGCGAGGAACTGCGCGAACCCGCCCTCGGCCAGCCGCTCCCCCGCCTGCTGAACGAGCGTGCGGCACAGATCGTCCCCGCCCATCCCGCCGTCCCGGTACGTCAGCCGCGCGCCCGGCGAGATCACGAACGGCGGGTTCGACACGATCAGGTCGTACGTCTCCCCGTCCTTGACCGGCTCGAACAGCGAGCCCTCGCGCAGTTCGGCGGCCGGCGCGCCGGAGAGCGCCAGCGTGAGCGCGGTGATGTGCAACGCGCGCGGGTTCACGTCGGTCGCCGTCACGCGCGTGGCGTGCCGGGAGGCGTGCAGTGCCTGGATGCCGGAGCCGGTACCGAGGTCGAGGGCGGCCGGGACGGGCGTACGCACGGTGATGCCCGCGAGGGTGGTGGACGCGCCACCGACACCCAGGACGACGCCCTCCTCGCGGCTGCCGATCCCGCCGGCCCCGCCGACCGCGCACCCCAGGTCCGACACGATGAACCAGTCCTCGCCACCGGGTCCGCCGTACGGCCGCACGTCCACGGTCGCGGCGACCTCGTCCGCCCCGACGGCGACGAGCCATCCTGCCTCCAGACACGCGGCGACGGGCAGAACGCCCTCCACGCGCGCGTGCGGCACGGGCTGCTGCAACAGGAACAGCCGCACGAGCACCGCGAGCGGGGTGTCCCCTCTGGTCGCCCTCAGCGCGGGCACGGTCTCACTACGGGCCAGCGCCGCATAAGCGGGGGCCCCGAGCAGATCGAGCAGCCCGTCGGCGGTGAAGGACGCGGCAAGAAGGGCGTCCCGCAGCAGGGCGGCGACGTCGGAGCGGTCGGAAGCGGGCAGGGCGGGCAGGCCTGAGTTACTCACACACCCATTGTGTCCGGGCGCACGGCTAAGCGCGTAGCGGTGCGCCTACGACAGCCGTACCCGCCCAGTCCGGACGCCGAGCGCCCCTGCCCGCACCCCCTGCAGCGTCAGCTGGCCGTGGACGAGGAAGAAGCCGACGCGCTCTTGCAGGTGGCCTGCTTGGCCATCGCCTTCCCCACGTCACCCTCCTCCAGCGTCTTCAGCGCGTCGTTCCCGCTCTGCCCCAGTTTGTCGAGCGAGGTCGCGATGTCCTTGAGGCCGTCGGCGAACTTCGCCTGGTCCTTGGTGTCGAGCTTGTCGACCTGCGTCTTCAAGGAGGCGTACGACGTGGCGATCCCGTCGAGCTCCTTCACCGCGTTCGTCTGCTTCTTCGCACCGTCGTCGACATCCGGGGCCCCGGCCTTCTCCACGGCGTCCCCGATCGCCTTGTAGGCGTCGGACATGTCCTGGAAAGCCTGTGCATCCGTCTTCTGGACGTCCTCCGGAGTGCTGTTGTCCGAGGTCTGCTGCTGGATCGCGGCGTTGGCGGCCTCGATCTTCTTGGCCTGCGGCTGCACCGCGTCGCACACCTGCTTGGCCCAGGCGTCCAGCTTCTCGTTGCTGTCGTCGCTGCTGCATCCCGACAGCGCCAGTACCAGTACCGCACCGCCGGACAGTGCGGCCGTGAGCTTCTTGTTCACCGGATTGGTCCCTTCCATGGCTCTCGGCCCCGGAACATACACGCCGTGCGGACGTCAGCCGTATGTCGGGCGTCCCCTACAGACGCTTTTAGAGCCATTTGCACCAGGCGAGAGAAGGCTCACGAAAAGGGCGCGCCCACACGACGGCGGGCGGTCGACGCGTCAACGCGCGCCTCCCGCCCGCCCCTTGGGCCGGCCCGGTCGGACCGTGTCGTGGGACCGCCTACGAAACCACCGCGGGATCCGGCGACTTGGTCTTCTGCTCCCCGTCCTCCTCCTCGTCGCCCATGGTGATCCCGCGCCGCTTGGAGATGTAGACCGACCCGACGATGACCAGGAACGCCAGGACCGCGATCGTGATCCGGACGCCGAGGTTCTTGTCGGCGCCGTAACTGAACTTGATGACCGCGGGCGCGATGAGCAGCGACACCAGGTTCATCACCTTCAGCAGCGGGTTGATCGCGGGTCCGGCGGTGTCCTTGAAGGGGTCACCGACCGTGTCGCCGATCACGGTGGCGGCGTGGGCCTCACTGCCCTTGCCGCCGTGGTTGCCGTCCTCGACGAGTTTCTTGGCGTTGTCCCACGCCCCACCGGAGTTGGCGAGGAACACCGCCATCAGCGTGCCCGCGCCGATCGCGCCGGCGAGATACGACCCGAGGGCGCCGACACCGAGCGTGAACCCGATGAAGATGGGCGCCATGACAGCGAGCAGACCTGGCGTGGCCAACTCCCGCAACGCGTCCTTCGTACAGATGTCGACGACTCGTCCGTACTCCGGCTTCTCGGTGTAGTCCATGATCCCGGGGTGCTCGCGGAACTGCCGCCGCACCTCGTAGACCACCGACCCCGCCGACCGCGACACCGCGCTGATGGCCAGCCCCGAGAAGAGGAAGACGACCGCGGCGCCCGCGATGAGCCCGACGAGGTTGTTGGGCTGCGAGATGTCCATGGAGAGGGTCAGCGGCGCACCCGCCCCGGTGAGTTTCTCGCCCACGTCCGCCACATTCGTGGTGATCGCGTCCCGGTACGACCCGAAGAGCGCCGACGCGGCCAGGACGGCGGTGGCGATGGCGATGCCCTTGGTGATGGCCTTGGTCGTGTTGCCGACCGCGTCCAGGTTGGTGAGCACCTGCGCGCCCGCGCCCTCGACGTCGCCGGACATCTCCGCGATGCCCTGCGCGTTGTCGGAGACGGGTCCGAAGGTGTCCATGGCGACGATCACGCCGACCGTGGTGAGCAGGCCGGTGCCGGCCAGCGCGACCGCGAACAGCGCGAGCATGATCGACGTACCGCCGAGCAGGAAGGCGCCGTAGACGCCCAGGCCGATCAACAAGGCGGTGTAGACGGCCGATTCGAGCCCCAGTGAGATCCCGGCGAGGACGACGGTGGCGGGCCCCGTGAGCGAGGTCTTGCCGATGTCGCGCACCGGGCGGCGGGTGGTCTCGGTGAAGTAGCCGGTCAGCTGCTGGATGACGGCCGCCAGCACGATGCCGATCGCCACCGCGACGACCGCGAGGATCCGCGGATCGCCGTCCTTGGCCCGGATCGCGGCATCGGTGACGCCATCCAGGTCGGAGTACTTCCCGGGCAGATAGATGAAGACGGCCACCGCGACCAGTACGAGCGAGATCACCGCGGAGATGAAGAAGCCGCGGTTGATCGCGGACATGCCGCTGCGGTCGGTCCTGCGCGGGGCGACCGCGAAGATGCCGATCATGGCGGTGACGACGCCGATCGCGGGCACGATCAGCGGGAAGGCGAGTCCGGAGTCGCCGAAGGCGGCCTTGCCGAGGATCAGCGCGGCCACCAGGGTCACGGCGTACGACTCGAAGAGGTCGGCGGCCATGCCCGCGCAGTCGCCGACGTTGTCGCCCACGTTGTCGGCGATGGTCGCGGCATTGCGCGGGTCGTCCTCCGGAATACCCTTCTCGACCTTGCCGACCAGGTCGGCGCCGACGTCGGCGGCCTTGGTGAAGATGCCACCGCCGACACGCATGAACATCGCGATCAGCGCGGCGCCGAGGCCGAAGCCTTCGAGCACCTTCGGCGCGTCGGCCGCGTACACCAGCACCACACACGAGGCGCCCAGCAGACCGAGCCCCACTGTGAACATGCCGACGACGCCGCCCGTGCGGAAAGCGATCTTCATGGCTTTGTGCGAGACGGTGATGAGATCCTTTTCCGGTTCTCCCTCCGCCGGGGTCGCTTCCCGGGCCGCCGCGGCGACCCGCACATTACTGCGCACGGCGAGCCACATGCCGATATAGCCGGTGGCCGCCGAGAACCCCGCGCCGATCAAGAAGAACACCGATCGTCCGGCGCGCTGATTCCAGTCGTCCGCGGGCAGCAGCATGAGCAGGAAGAAGACCACGACGGCGAATACGCCCAGTGTGCGCATCTGTCGGGCCAGATAGGCGTTGGCGCCTTCCTGGACCGCCGACGCGATCTCCTTCATCTTGTCGGTGCCCTCGCCCGCCGCGAGCACCTGGCGTACCAGGACGCCCGCGACCACGAGCGCGGCCAGGGCGACCACCGCGATCACGATCACGATGATCCGGTTGTCGTCGGTCAGTACCGCGGCTGCGAGGGTTGTGGGGTGGTCCAACTGCTGAGGGGTAGAAAGCCCCGCCATTCGTCCTCCTTGACGCCTGTGCTGAGCTCAAGATGTGGACGGATTCTAGGTACCCGCACCTGATCAAAACAGAGCGCGGTAAACGGAATCAGCATTCACATGCCCTACAGCAAATGATCGACAACACGCCACGGAACCCGAATGGAGTAATGCCCCGGAGGCATTGACGCCTGCATCGGCGCTTGATCGAATTATCGGGCCATTGATCGTGAATTGATTCACGAATTCCCGGGATGCGACTGAAAAACACCAAGGGCCCTGCTCAGCAGGGCCCTTGAAGATCGTACGCGAGTTAGTTCAGTGGCTGAACTGGGGTGAGCTCAGGAGAGGACCGCGGCCGGCGGCGTGGTCGGCCAAGTCATGCGGATCAGTCCGCCGTGCTCTCCTGCGGTCACCTCGACATCGTCGACGAGCCCGCTGATGACCGCGAGACCCATCTCGTCCTCTTCGATGTCCACATCGTCGCCCGCCGATCCCGAAGCGCTGTCACCGGGGGCCGCATGCGGCGCCTCGTCGCCGACCTCGATGGAGAACTGCTTCTCCTCCTCGATCAGCAGCACCTTCACGGGGGCGGTGATGCCACCGCTCTGGTGCAGCCCCACGGCACGGGTACAGGCCTCGCCGACCGCGAGTCTGACCTCGTCGAGGACGGCCTCGTCCACTCCGGCCCTGCGCGCCACCGCTGCCGCCACCAGTCGGGCGGTCCTGACGTGCTCGGGCAGCGCGCTGAAGCGGAGTTCAACGGTGGCCATGCATCCCCCTCAGACTTCGGGCGTGCTGTCGGGGGACCGGGCCGCCGAAAGCCCGGACCCCCTGTTGGTACTGCTGCCGTCCCTGGAGCGGTCCTTTCCCGCTCGGGTGGGACGGTGGTCAGTCGGTGGCCGCCACCGCTTCCTCGACCGAGGTGTGGATCGGGAACACCTTGGTGAGGCCGGTGATGCGGAAGATCTTGAGAATGCGCTCCTGGTTGCAGACCAGGCGCAGCGAGCCCTCATGGGCACGCACCCGCTTCAGGCCGCCGACCAGCACGCCGAGCCCGGTGGAGTCGAGGAAGTCGACGCCCTCCATGTCGACGACGAGGTGGAAACTCCCGTCGTTCACCAGCTCGACCAACTGCTCGCGCAGCTTTGGCGCGGTATATACGTCGATTTCTCCACCGACCTCGACGACCGTACGATCGCCGACGGTACGGGTCGACAGGGACAGGTCCACGGATCCTCCAGCACCTTGCTATCGAGCGGTCGCCCCTCGGGACACCTCGGCAGAGCCCCCGGAACGGATCGCCAGCCGCGATGGCATTCAATCACTTACCGGCAGGCGTGCACGACGCCTTGGTCCCATTGTCCGTCACGCCAGTGACACACTCGGTGCCGATGGCCAAGAATCATCGATCCGACAGATCCCCGACGGACCCCGTTTCCCAGCTCTCGCCGGGCACGGTCCTGGGCCGACTCGCCTCCGGGCCGAGCCGGGCTTCGCGCATCACTCATACGGAGCACTTGCCCCCACGTGCGGGCCGTCATGCCGTCTGGCCTGACCGGATTCGTTCGGAAGTCATCGCCGCCGTGCAGGCGGCCGGTATCGAACACCCCTGGGCCCACCAGGCACGGGCCGCCGAGCACGCCCTGGACGGCGAATCCGTGATCGTCGCCACAGGGACTGCTTCCGGCAAGTCGCTGGCGTACCTGGTCCCGGTGCTCTCGACCCTCCTGGACGGTTCCGAGGCCCCGAACGGCCGCGGCGCCACCGCCCTCTACCTGGCCCCGACCAAGGCGCTCGCGGCGGACCAGCGGCGATCCGTGAAGGAACTTTCACAACCTCTGGGAAATGCGGTACGTCCCGCGGTGTACGACGGTGACACCCCGTTCGAGGAACGCGAGTGGATCCGCCAGTACGCGAACTATGTCCTGACCAACCCGGACATGCTCCACCGCGGCATCCTCCCGTCCCACCCCCGCTGGTCCTCCTTCCTGAAGTCGCTGAAGTACGTCGTCATCGACGAGTGCCACACCTATCGGGGCGTCTTCGGCTCGCACGTCGCCCAGGTACTGCGCCGGCTGCGCCGCCTCTGCGCCCGCTACGGCTCCTCTCCCGTCTTCCTGCTGGCCTCCGCGACCGCCGCCGAGCCCTCGGTCGCCGCCCGCCGCCTGACCGGCCTCCCGGTCGTCGAGATCGCCGACGACGCCTCACCGCGCGGTGAACTGGTCTTCGCCCTCTGGGAACCCCCGCTCACCGAGTTGCACGGCGAGAGAGGCGCCCCGGTCCGCCGCACGGCCACCGCCGAGACGGCCGACCTGCTCACCGACCTCACGCTCCAGGGCGTGCGCTCGGTCGCCTTCGTCCGCTCCCGGCGCGGCGCCGAGCTGATCGCGGTGATCGCCCAGGAGCGCCTCGCCGAGATCGACCGCTCCCTCGCCCGGCGTGTCGCGGCCTACCGCGGCGGCTACCTCCCCGAGGAACGCCGCGCCCTCGAACAGGCCCTCCACTCCGGCGAACTCCTCGGCCTCGCCGCCACCACCGCCCTCGAACTCGGCATCGACGTCTCCGGGTTGGACGCCGTCGTGATCGCCGGTTACCCAGGCACCCGCGCCTCCCTGTGGCAGCAGGCGGGCCGCGCGGGCCGCTCCGGGCAGGGCGCGCTCGCCGTCCTGGTCGCCCGCGACGACCCCCTGGACACCTACCTCGTCCACCACCCCGAGGCCCTGTTCGACCAGCCCGTGGAGTCCACGGTCCTCGACCCCGACAATCCCTACGTCCTCGCCCCGCACCTGTGCGCTGCCGCCGCCGAACTCCCGCTCACCGACGACGACCTGCCCCTCTTCGGCCCCGCCTGCGAGGAACTGCTCCCCCAGCTGGAAGCCGCGAAGCTCCTGCGCCGCCGATCGAAGGCCTGGCACTGGACGCGCCGGGAGCGGGCCGCCGACCTGGCCGACATCCGCGGCGAGGGCGGTCGCCCGGTCCAGATAGTGGAAGCCGGCACGGGCCGCCTCATGGGCACGGTCGACGCGGGCTCCGCCCACACGACCGTCCACGAGGGAGCGGTCCACCTCCACCAAGGGCTCACCTACCTCGTGCGCTCCCTGGACCTGGAGGACTCGGTGGCCCTGGTCGAGCAGGCCAGCCCCTCCTACTCGACGGTCGCCCGCGACACCACCGCCATCTCCGTCCTGTCCACGGACACCGAGATCCCCTGGGGCGACGGCCGCCTGTGCTACGGCTCCGTCGAGGTCACCAACCAGGTCGTCTCCTACCTGCGCCGGCGCCTCATCACCGGTGAAGTGCTGGGCGAGACCAAACTCGACCTCCCTCCTCGTACGCTGCGCACCCGCGCGGTGTGGTGGACGGTCACCGAGGACCAGCTCGACGAGGCCCGGATCAACCCGGAGATCCTCGGCGGCGCCCTGCACGCCGCCGAACACGCCTCGATCGGCATGCTCCCCCTCTTCGCGACCTGCGACCGCTGGGACATCGGCGGAGTCTCCGTCCCCCTGCACCCGGACACCCTGCTCCCCACGGTCTTCGTCTACGACGGCCACCCGGGCGGCGCGGGCTTCGCGGAGCGCGCCTTCCACACCGCCGCCGCCTGGCTCACCGCCACCCGCCAGGCCATCGCCTCCTGCGAGTGCGAGGCCGGTTGCCCGTCCTGCATCCAGTCCCCCAAGTGCGGCAACGGCAACGATCCGCTGCACAAGCGGGGGGCCGTGCGGCTGCTCACGGTGCTGTTGCGGGGGGCGCCGGAGAAGAAGAGCGGGGAGGAGGGGGTGGGGGAGGCGGGGGTTCGACCACGGCCTGGGGAGCCACCCCTGGAGGGGGAGGCTGGGGTTCGACTGCGGCCCGGGGAGCCACCCAGGGAGGGGGACGCTGGGGTTCACGTACGGCCCGGGGAGCCACCCCTGGAGGGGGCGGCGCCGGAACCAGGCCCGCGAGACCTCACGACGGAGGAGCCGACGCCGGGTCCGGGCCCGCAGGCCCCGCCCGTGCCCTGACCTCCGCCGCGAACGGCCCCCGCCCCGACGCCGCCGTCACGTCCGAGGTGTCGCCGACGAGAGCGCACCGCACGAGCCTGGTGCCCTGCGCGCGAGCCACCTCGTCCGCCCGGGCGCAGGCCGCCGCGGCACCCTGCGCCCAGTGGTCCGCCGCCGCGAGCGCCGCGAGATCGGCACCACCGGCCGCGCGATGCCGGGTCACGACGGCGTGCCCCATCGCGAGCACGATCCCGAACACCACGCACAGCACGGCGATGGCACCGAGGCTCCAGACGGTGGCGGAGCCACGATCGGCGTCCGCAGAGGTCACGGTCCTGCTCCTCATCCCCCGACCCCCACCATCTCCTCCGCGTCCGCCACGGCCTCCTCCCGCACCTCGAAGGGCAGACCGCTCAGAGCCGGCGGCTTCGCCACCACGACCACGCGGACTTGATCCCCTTCCCGGCTGACCGTGACGTCCGCGCCGCCCGGGGCCGTCCCGCGAGCCACCTCCACGACGGCGTCGGCCGGATCCTGGCGGGCAGCCGCACGGGCTCCCGCACGCGCCGCGTCCACGCACTGGATCTGCGCGGCCACCACCAACAGCCCCCAGACCAGCCCCATCGCGAAGAGCACCAGCACGGGCAGCACCACGGCCGACTCCGCCGTCACGAACCCCCGGTCCGCGCCCTCCACACGTCCGCTCCCGCCGCCGCGCTCACACCCCCGCATCGAGCGCCCTCTTCACGATGCCCTGCAGCTCAGCGCTCACCTCCCCGCTGGTCACCACCTTGTAGAGGACCACCGCGAAGGCCACCGCGGCCACGATCCCCATCGCGTACTCCGAGGTCACCATCCCGGCATCCCGTCGCGCCGCCCACGCCCTGCACACCAGAGCAGTCAGCCGCGCTCGCATCACCTTGTACATCTCAACCCCCGTAAGAAATCAGTCCCGTTGACGATCTGTCTCGCGATGCCGCGCTGGTCGACGCCGCACCTTTCACTGCCGTGGTTCTTCACTGCCGTACTTCTCAGCGCCGCGCTTCTGGCGGCCGTACTTCTCAGTGCCGCGGACCTCGCGGCCGCACGTCCCGCTGCCGCGCCTCTTGGTGCCGACTCTCTCGGTGCCGGCTCTCCCGGTGCCGGCTCTCCCGGTGGCGCTCTCCCGCCTACGGATCCCGCCCGCCGGCCACGGCTACGCACCCCCATCACCCACCACCCCCTCCCAGCACCCCACCCGCCAACCCGATCACCACGGGCAGTACGCCGACCGCGATGAACGCGGGCAGGAAGCACAGCCCCACCGGCACGGTGACCATCACCGCCGCCCGTCTCGCCCGTGCCGTGGCCGAGCGCGTCCACTCGGCTCGGGCCTCCGCCGCGAGCCGGGCCACCGGCCCCGCGGCGGGGAGCCCGGACACATCGGCGCGTTCCAGCAACCGGGCCAGGGGCCCGGCACCGGGCAGTTCGGCCAACCTCCGCCAGGCCTCGGCCGGTTCCCCACCGAGCCGTACTTCCGCCGCACCCCGGGCGAGCGCTTCCCCGACGGGGCCACCGAGCGCCTCGCCCACCGCCTGTGCCGCGACCACGGGACCGGCGCCCGCGGCGATACACGCGGCCAACAGATCGGACGAGAGAGGCAGTTGGCGCGCCGCCTCGCCCTCGTCGTACGCCCGCACACCACCCGCTGCCGACTGCCGCTCACGCCACCACCACAGGCCGGCCGCGACGACCAGCCCCACGGCGACACCGGCAAAGCCCCCGACCAGTGCCCACCCGGCGCACCCCGCCGCCACCAAGGGCAGTTGCCGCCACACGCCCGTCCGCATCTCGCCCCACGGACGCCCGGACGTCAGTTCCGCGGCAGCCAGCAGCTCGGCCACTCGCCGCCGCACCCGCCGTTCACGCCGGACCCCTTCGGCCCACCGCAGCAGCCACCCCAGGACGCACAACACCCCCAAGGTCACCCCCACCCTGTGGACAACTTCCGCACTCACACCGCCCAGCCCCTTCCGCACTCCCGATCCACTCCCGACACCACGCCACGGCCTCCCGCCCGTGCCCCGCTTCGTCTTCACACCGTTGACCCGTCGCACCCGCTCTCGTCCTCACACCACCTCCCGCCCGCGCCCCTTCTCCGACCGCGCGCCACGCTCCCGATCACACGCCCACGTCCGCCCACACGGCGCCTCCCGCCCACGTCCAGGGCCTCACTCGGGCCCGCGCAGCCCCCGGCCCTCTCCGCCCCGGCCCGCACCGGACCCTCTCGTCGGCCCCGCCCGGCTCACGCCCTCACACCGCCTCAGCCCCCTTCACGATCCGCATCGCCCACCACATCCCGACCCCCTCCAGCGCGCCTCCGACCACCAGGCACCCCAACCCCGCGCCGGTGTGCAACAGGACATGCAGTGGGTCGGCGCCCAGGGCCACGCCGAGGAGGAGACCCAGGACCGGCAGGCCCGCGAGCATCACGGCCGTCGACCGGGCGCCGGCCAACTGAGCTCGCAGATCGGCACGTTGGTCCCGCTCCGCGCGCAACGCCCCTTCGAGCCGGTCGAGTCCGGCCGCCAGACCCGCGCCCTGGCCGACCGCCACCCGCCAACACGCGGCCAGGCCCAACAGACCCTCTGCGCCCGGTCGTCGAGCCGCCACAGCGAGCGCCGCGGGGACATCGCCTCCGAACCGCGCCGCCGCCAGCACGGCGGCCTGCCCGTCCCCGAGCCCGCCGGAATCCCGAGCGGCATACAGCAACGCCTCCCCCGGCTGCCGCCCCGCCCGCACCTCCCCGGCGACCGCCCCGCACAGCGCGATCACCGCATCCGCCCGCTGCTCCCGGCAACGCCGAGCTTCGCTCGCCACCCGCACCCGGCGCAGCAACGGCACCCCGGCCGCCCCCGCGACGACCGGCAACACCGAACCACCCAGCACGGCCAGCACCAGCCCGGCAACCGGCGCCCACCACTCGGCGCCCAGCCGCCCCCGAAGCCGCCGCAACTCCCCGACCGCCTCTCGCCAGAACGGCGGCCCGCTCCCCACCGCCCCGCCACCGGCGAGCAGCAACTGCGCCCGCCGAGCCCCGGCCTGCCGCCCGCTCAAGAGCCACACCACCGCGCCGGCACACAGCACGGCCGCACCCAACACTGCCTCCGCCATCCCGATCTCTCCCATCCGGATCACTCCCATCCCGTCCTCCACCACCGCTCCGTCATTGCAGCCGTCGCCGTCTCACCCATCGCGTCCTCCCTCGACGAACCCGCTGTTCAGCAGCCCCTGCGCCCGCTCCCGAGGTCCCGCACGCGATGCCCGCCTCATCCACATCCGTCTCGCCCGCCCTCGAAGAACCCGCCGTCCAACAACCCCCGCAGCCGCTCCCACCCCCGCTCGTACACGAACGCCGTCTCCCCCCACCGCAGCGCCGGCACCGTCCGCACCAAGCCGGACTGGTCCCGCTCCAACACATGCACCTCAGCGATCCGCCGCCGTCCGGTCCGGTCGCGCACGAGATGCAGGACCACCGCCAACGCCGCCCCCAACTGGCTGTGCAGCGCCGCTCGATCGAGCCCGGCCGCCGCGCCGAGCGCCTCCAACCGCGCCGGTACATCCGCCGCCGCGTTGGCGTGGACGGTGCCGCAGCCGCCCTCGTGGCCGGTGTTCAACGCGGCCAAGAGATCCACCACTTCACTTCCGCGCACCTCACCGACCACCAACCGGTCGGGCCGCATCCGCAGCGCCTGCCGGACCAGGTCCTGGAGGGTGACGAGGCCCGCTCCCTCCTGGTTGGCGGGTCTGGTCTCCAGGCGGACGACGTGGGGATGGTCCGGCCGCAACTCCGCCGAGTCCTCCGCGAGCACGATCCGCTCGCCGGGCCCGATCAACCCCAGCAGCGCGCTCAAGAGAGTCGTCTTTCCGGTGCCGGTACCCCCGCTGATCAGGAAGGACAGCCGTGCGTCGAGCAGCGCCCGCAGCACCCGGTCCCCGCCCGGCGGCACCGTACCCGCCGCGACCAGTTCGTCAAGCGTGAAGGCCCGGGGCCGTACGACCCGCAGGGCCAGGCAGGTGCAGCCGACGGCAACCGGCGGCAGCACCGCGTGCAGTCGCGTCCCGTCGGGCAACCGCGCGTCCACCCACGGCCGGGCGTCGTCGAGTCGGCGTCCGGCCACCGCCGCCAGGCGCTGCGCGAGCCGGCGTACGGCCGCGGCGTCCGCGAAGGCCACGGAGGTCAACTCCAGGCCGCCGCCCCGGTCCACCCAGACCCGGTCCGGCGCGGACACCAGCACGTCGGTCACCGACGGATCGGCGAGCAGCGGTTCCAGCGGGCCGCTGCCGACCAACTCGGACCGCAACTGCTCGGCCGCCCCGAGGACTTCGGCGTCCCCGAGGACCCGCCCCTGCTCCCGCAGCGCCTGCGCCACGCGCGCGGGAGTCGGCTCGGCCCCGCTCTCGACCAGCCACTGGCGCACTCCGTCGAGCAGCCCGGACGGCATCTCAGGCGCCGCCACCGAAGTCGCCGACCAGCCATCCGACCCGCCGTTCGACCCGCCGTTCGACCCCCACGGCAGCCCCGAAGAAGCCTGGGAGGCCACCCCGGAAGCATCCCAGGACGGCAATCCCGGCGACTCCGACTCCCGCAACGACACCCCCGGCGCGGTCCGCAACGGCACCGCCGACGCCGTCCCGAACGGCACCGCCGACGCCGTCCCGAACGGCACCGCCGACGCCGTCCCGAACGGCACCGCCGACGCCGTCCCGAACGGCACCGCCGACGCCGCCCCGGACGACACCCCCGTAGACGCCTCATGCGGCACTCCCGCCGACGCCCACGAAGGCACCCGCGCAGCCATTCCCGCAGATACCCGCACCGCAGCAACCGCCGAACCACCCCCGCCCCCGCCCCCGCCTCGGCCTCGGCCTCGGCCCCCAACTCCGTCTCGGTCTCGGCCGCCGTCTCGACCTCCCTCGTCCCGACCTCCCTCGTCCCGACCTCCGCCGTCCCGACCTCCGCCGTCCCGACCTCCCCCGTCCCGACCTCCCCCGTCCCGGCCCGCGCCTCCGCCCCTGCCCATCCGCTCAACCCCAGACCCGGAATCCGTCCTCACGCGCTGCCCACCTCCAGCAACGCCCGCTCCCAGAACTCCTTGCAGAACCGCGCCAGCGGACCGCGCCCCGCCCCACCCGGTGGCGCCTTCGCCTCGCCCGCGCGCAGCAGTCCCGACTCGACGGGCACTTCGCCCGCCAGGGGCAGGCCGAGCAGTCGGGCCACCGCGCGGTCGTCGAGCCCCGGCGCGTACGGCCCCCGTACCGCGATCCGCAGATCGCGCAGGACCATCCCCACCGCCGAGGCCACCCGGCCGGCCGCCGCGACGGCGCGCAGTTCGCCGGGGACCACGAGGAGCCCGAGGTCGAGCTGGGCGAGGACCTCGGCGACGCCGTCGTCGACGCGGCGGGGCAGATCCACGACGACCGTGCCGCCCCGGCGTCTGGCAGCGGCGAGGACCGCCCGCACGGCCTGTGGCGGGACGGCGACGCAGTCGCCGCGGTCCCAGCTGAGGACCCGCAGGGAGTGGAGCTCGGGCAGCGACTCCTCCAGGGCGCCGCCGCCGACCCTCCCGCGCGAGGCGGCGAAGGCGGGCCAGCGCAAACCTTCCGCGGTCTCGCCGCCGAGGAGTACGTCGAGTCCGCCGCCCAGCGGATCGGCGTCCACGAGCAGGGTGCGCAGCCCCTCACGCGCGGAGGTGACGGCGAGGGCGCACGCGAGCGTGGACGCTCCCGCGCCGCCTCGGCCACCGATGACGCCGACGGTGAGGGCGGGGCGTCCGACGCCCTCGGCCACGTCCGCGATGCGGTCGACCAGCCACTGCTCCCCGTCAGGAAGCATCAGGACGTGATCGGCGCCGATCTCCACGGCCCGGCGCCAGACCCCCGAGTCGTCCTGATCGCGCCCGACCAGCACCACTCCACGTCTGCGGGCGGCCCCGCGCACCCGCCGCGCGGCGTCGTCGCCGACCAGCACGAGCGGCGCGGCCTCCCAGCCGCCCGCGCGCTCCGGCACCGAGTGGTGCACCTCCGGCGTCGCGCCGGCCGCGGCGCACAGGCGCAGCAGGTCGTCCAGCAGACCCGGGTCCTCCGTGACGATCAACGGTCCGGCCTGCCGCCCCGAGGCGGCGGGCGGTGGTTCGTGTGTGACGGCTCCGGCCACGATCTCCATCCCCCTTCGCTGCATCTCTCGCGCAGCCCCTGCGGCCACGCGATTCCCAAACGCATGAAGAACCGGTGAGCGGCCCTCCATATGAACGGCCGATAGGAACCGGCCAAACCCGCCCGACAAACCACGGTTCCGGTCACGAACTCGGTGCCGGCGGGACGCGTTTGAATCACGGTGCAGCGATCCGGAAAATCTTGTGGATCTTGGTCGAAATCTGTGGACAACTCGAAGCCTGTGAATATCGCCGTCACCCATACCGGTGAGGCCTGTACCAATGGCTGTACCGCGGCCCAGGCCGCCCAGGGACCGCCCGGAAAACCTCCGCAGAGCAGCCCGACGGCTACGTACAGTGACGGATCGCGGACATGCGAAAGAGGCGGCCGCAGCCGCCTCGACACGGCCGAACGGCCGCTTGCAACAAGGGAGAAACCCACCCGGACATGCGACGACCCCCACCGGGGGGGGAGAGTGGGGGTCGCCTTCACGGCCGACTCGGGGGGGGAGGAGCCGGACCGCGTTAGCACGGTCGCGAACGATCCGTGACTTCCATGGTGTACCCGAAGGCCCTCTCAGGCAAACCCACGCGCCACACCTTACGCCGAATGGGCTGCGCCTATGCTCGGGGTCGTGGAAAACCACTCGTTGCCCCGCACAGCCGCCTTCTTTGACCTGGACAAGACGGTCATTGCGAAGTCGAGCACGCTCACGTTCAGCAAGTCGTTCTACCAAGGCGGCCTGATCAACCGCAGGGACGCCCTGCGGAGCGCCTATGCCCAGTTCGTCTTCCTCGTCGGCGGTATGGACCACGACCAGATGGAGCGCACACGCGAGTACTTGTCCGCACTGGTTCGCGGCTGGAACGTCCAGCAGGTCAAACAGATCGTCGCCGAGACGCTGCACGACCTGATCGACCCGATCATCTACGACGAGGCCGCCTCGCTCATCGAGGAGCACCACACCGCCGGCCGGGATGTCGTCATCGTGTCGACGTCGGGTGCCGAGGTGGTCGAGCCCATCGGTGAACTGCTCGGCGCGGACCGGGTGGTGGCGACCCGCATGGTCGTCGGCGAGGACGGCTGCTTCACCGGAGAGGTGGCGTACTACGCGTACGGCCCGACGAAGGCCGAGGCCATCAAGGAACTGGCCGAGTCCGAGGGGTACGACCTCGAGCGCTGCTACGCCTACAGCGACTCGGCGACCGACCTGCCGATGCTGGAGACGGTCGGCCATCCGCACGCCGTCAACCCGGACCGGACACTGCGGCGTGAGGCACTCGCGCGCGGGTGGCCCATTCTCGATTTCCACCGCCCGGTGCGGCTCAAGCAGCGCATCCCCACGCTCTCCGTACCGCCCCGTCCGGCACTCGTCGCGGCCGCGGCCATAGGTGCCGCGGCGGCCACCGCGGGCCTGGTCTGGTACGCCAGTCGGCGTCGGGCGGCAACTGCCTGATCACACCGCCCTTTTTGGACCTGATTGAGAGTAAAAGTAAAGAAGCACAGCCGGGGGTTCCGCTTGCTTCGGTCCTGGAGTACAAAGAGATTACGGCCCGCGAAGCCAAGGACGTCCGAGAGGATCACCTTTACTAATCGCATTTGGCCCCACGGACCGCGCATGGACACAGGGCACCCACGCGACGTCGACCCGTCGATTACGGGCCAGCCGCACCAGGTGACGGGCTATGTTCCCGACCTGATGGGCAATATTTCGAGGACGCTTGGTAACCCGGTGAACATGCCAGCGGCGGTACGAATCCTCGTACCGCCGCAACTCTTGTCCGGGAACTCCAAGAACGCCGAGGACTCCGAGGGTTCCACGAACTCCCAGGCCCCGCACGCTCCTTACGCCGCCCCGCGCTGCAACGCCTCGCACACCGCCGTCGACTCGCGCGCGCCGAGTTCGGTCGACCTGCCGCAGTGGGCGATCCACGCGCCCATCCCCTCCGGGGTGCCGGAGACGTATCCGTCGAGCGCCGCGAGGTAGGCCGCGCGGCCCTGTTCGGCGTGGCCGACCTCCGCAGGGCACACGGACTTTGGGTCGAGGCCGCTGCCCACCAGGACGATACGTTCGGCGGTGCGCGCGATCAGGCCGTTGTGCGAGGTGAAGGGGCGCAGCGCGAGCAGTTCACCGTGCACGATCGCGGCCGTCACCAGGGCGGGCGCCAAACTGCCCTTGATGATCAGCTCGGAGAGGCCCTCCAGCCGTCCGTGCACCTCGGCCGCGGCCGGCAGCGGCAGTTCGACGAGCGGCTCGTCGACCGGCTCCCCCTGCTGCCGCGGTCGTCCGACGGTGTCGTCGGAGCTCGCGGCGGCCACCAGGTGCAGCCGGGCCAGCACGCGCAGCGGCGACTGCCGCCAGATGGACAGGAGTTGGCCCGCCTCGGCGGTCAGCCGCAGGGCGGCGCCCACCACGCGCGCGTCCGCGTCACCGCTGAAGTCGGTCCGCCTGCGCACCTCTTCGAGCGCCCAGTCCGCGCCGGACAGCGCAGCGGAACCGCGCGCACCGCGCAGCGCGGCCTCGGAGGTGATCTCGTTGCTGCGGCGCCGCATGATCCGGTGCCCGTAGACCCGGTCCACGGACTTGCGCACGGACTCCACGGACTCGGCCACGCCGGGCAGTGCGCCCAGGGCCGCGAGCGGATCAGCGGTCGCGCCTGTCGTACTCATGAGTACGACCCTACGCACCCCGGGCGCGGACCCCACGAAGGAGTGGTCTTCTTCACGTACGCCTGACACGTACAGCTATCGCCCGACTACCCTTCGTGAACATGAAAATTGCTTTCGTCGGGAAGGGCGGCAGCGGCAAGACGACCCTGTCCTCCCTGTTCATCCGGCATCTCGCGGCGGCCGGCGCCCCGGTCGTCGCGGTCGACGCCGACATCAACCAGCACCTGGGCGCCGCGCTGGGACTGGACGAGACCGAGGCGGCCGGGCTGCCGGCGATGGGTGAGCGGCTGCCGCTGATCAAGGACTACCTGCGCGGCTCCAACCCGCGCATCGCCTCCGCCGAGACGATGATCAAGACGACTCCGCCCGGCGAAGGCTCCCGGCTGCTGCGCGTCGACGAGGACAACCCGGTCTACGAGGCCTGCGCGCGGCCGGTGGAACTCGACGGCGGCGCCGTCCGTTTGATGGTCACCGGCCCCTTCACGGACGCCGACCTGGGGGTCGCCTGCTACCACTCCAAGACGGGAGCGGTGGAGCTGTGCCTGAACCACCTGGTGGACGGGCAGGGCGAGTACGTCGTGGTGGACATGACGGCGGGCTCGGACTCCTTCGCCTCCGGCATGTTCACCCGCTTCGACATCACGTTCCTCGTCGCCGAGCCGACCCGGAAGGGGGTCTCCGTCTATCGCCAGTACAAGGAGTACGCCCGTGACTTCGGCGTCGTACTGAAAGTCGTCGGCAACAAGGTGCAGGGCCAGGACGACCTCGACTTCCTCCGCGCCGAGGTCGGGGACGACCTGTTGGTGACCGTCGGGCACTCGGACTGGGTGCGCGCCATGGAGAAGGGCCGCCCGCCCCGGTTCGCGCTCCTGGAGGACGTCAACCGCCGCGCCCTGCGCACCCTTCAGGTCGCCGCCGACGCGACGTACGACCTGCGTGACTGGGAGCGCTACACACGCCAGACGGTGCACTTCCATCTGAAGAACGCGGCCTCCTGGGGCAACGAGCGCACCGGGGTCGACCTGGCGGCGCAGGTCGACCCCGGTTTCGTGCTCGGCGAGGGGCTCACCACCGCCGTGTGACACTCACGACGGCCGAGCCCGCCGATGACGGCTACCGCTTGGCCGCCGGCGCTCCGGGCACGCCCTTGGGGGCCGGGGCCGGCCGGCCCGACAGGAAGGACGCCCAGCCCTGCTTCGGGGCCTCGCCGACGGTCAGGCCGTGCAGCTTCTCCAGCACCTTCGGGTCCTGGGCGTCCAGCCAGTCGGCCAGCTGCCGGAAGGACACACAGCGCACGTCGGGCTTGTTGCAGACGCTCTCGACGACCTCGTCGACGGCACGCATGTAGGTGCCGCCGTTCCAGGACTCGAAGTGGTTGCCGATGACCAGGGGCGCGCGGTTGCCGTCGTAGGCGCGGTGGAAGCCCTTGAGCAGGCCGTCGCGCATCTGGTCGCCCCAGAACTGGTACTTGTCGGGGTCACCCTGGGTCTGCGTGCCGGACTGGTTGACCATGAAGTTGTAGTCCATGGTGAGCTGCTCGTAGGAGTGCCCGGGGAAGGGCACGAGCTGCATCGACAGGTCCCACAGGCCTTCCTTCTTCTTCGGCCAGAGCTGGTCGTTGACGCCGCTGGTGTCGTAGCGGAAGCCCAGTTCGCGGGCGGCCTTCATGAAGTTCCGCTGGCCTTCGAGACACGGTGTGCGGGCTCCGACGAGTTCCTTGTCGTAGTCGAAGGGCAGCGCGGCCGCCTTCTTCATGCCGGTGTTGGTCTTCCAGGACTTGACGAACTGCTTCGCCTGGGCGATCTCGTCCTTCCAGTCCGCGACCGACCACTCGCCGACGCCACCGCCCTTGCCGCAGAAGTGGCCGTTGAAGTGCGTGCCGATCTCGTTGCCCTCCAGCCACGCCAGGCGCAGCTGCTTGACGGTGTCGGCGATGCCCTTGGTGTCGTTGAAGCCGATGTCGGAGCGGCCCGGTGAGTGCTGCGGCGGCTTGTACTCGTCGCGCTTGTCCTCCGGCAGCATGTACACGCCGCTCAGGAAGTACGTCATCGTCGCGTGGTTGGCTTTGGCGACCTTGCGGAAGTGGGAGAACAGCTGCTGGCTGTCCTCGCCGGCGCCGTCCCAGGAGAAGACGACGAACTGCGGGGGCTTCTGACCCGGCTTGAGCCGCTCCGGCCTCGGCAGATGCGGCTGGGCCCCGGTGTACGAGGTGGAGCCGTCGCCGATCAGCCGGACCACGCTCTTGGGCGGCTGGGCCGGCTTGGCCTTCTGCGGACCGGGAGCACCTGCCTTGGAACCGTCGGAACCGATCCCGCAGCCGGCGAGCGATGCGGCACAGGCCGCGGCGATCACGGCGCCCGCGGCGATCCTCTGGGTGGCGGCCATGTTCCGCCCACCTTCTTCCTTCTCTCAGGCCAACGCCGCTGAGGGCGTTTTCTGGTGATATGCCGGGAAGGCCCGACAGCGCCGCCAAGGTGACACGGGGCCGAGAAGGAATTAGTACGACAAGCCGATCAAATAATTGCTTCGCTCTTCCGGGTGACTTATAGGGCTATTTGCCAGGAAAGTCCATGCCTAGCCTTTACTCTGCATTACGATTCGTTTACCGAGCGTTGATTCATCCCGCCGCTGCACGCCGTGACCCACGGCCGCGACCCGACCCCGCCACCGACGGGGACCCCTGTTCCGCGACCGCGCTGCCCCGGAGGAGACGGGAACCATGTCAGCCTGCGTACGTACTCACGCCACCGACCCCCACTCGACCCGCACCGAGCGCACCCACCGACCCCACAGCCCGCCGCCGGCCCCCTCCCGCCGCTTCCGGATCGCCGGCGCCGACGTGTCGGCCTCCATCGCCGTCTTCCTGATCGCCCTGCCGCTCTCCCTGGGCATCGCCCTCGCCACCGGCGCCCCGCTCCAGGCGGGCCTGGTCGCCGCCGCGGTCGGCGGCCTCGTCGTCGGCCGGCTCGGCGGCTGCCCGCTCCAGGTCAGCGGCCCCGCCGCCGGACTCACGGTGGTCACCGCCGACCTCATCCAGCGCTACGGCTGGCGCACGACCTGTGCCATCACGGTCCTCGCCGGTCTCGCCCAACTCGGCCTCGGCTGCCTGCGCGTGGCCCGCACCGCGCTCGCCGTCAGCCCCGCCATCGTGCACGGCATGCTCGCCGGTATCGGCGTCACCATCGCCGTCGCCCAGCTGCACATCGTCCTCGGCGGCACCCCGCAGAGCTCCGTCCTCGCCAACCTCCGCGCCCTGCCCGCCCAGTTGGCGCGGCTGCAGCCGGCCGCCGTGTCGGTGAGCGTGCTGACGCTGGCCCTGCTGCTGCTCTGGCCGCGGATCCCTGGCCGGGTCGGACACCTGCTGCGCAAGATCCCCGCCGCGCTGATCGCGGTCGCCGGCGCCACCACGGCCGCCTCCCTCATCGGCCTCAGCCTGCCCAAGGTCGACCTGCCGTCCTGGAGCAGCCACGCCCTGGCCGGACTCCCCGAGGGCCCGGTGCTCGGCATCACCGCCGCCGTGCTCACCACCACGCTGGTGTGCAGTGTGCAGTCGCTGCTCGGCGCGGTCGCCGTGGACAAGATGATGGCCACCCGGCCCGGCCTCACCGCCCGCGTCGGCCGCTCCCGCCTGGACCGCGAACTGCTCGGCCAGGGCGCCGCCAACATCGTCTCCGGCGCCCTCGGCGGACTGCCGGTCGCCGGGGTGGCCGTACGCAGCGCGGCGAATGTCAACGCGGGTGCCGTGAGCCGGAACTCCACGCTGCTGCACGGCGTTCTCGTAGTGATCGCCGCGCTGCTGATGGTCCCGATCCTTGAGCTCATCCCGCTCGCCTCACTCGCCGCCCTGGTGATGGCCGTCGGCATCCAGATGGTGTCCCTGCACCACATCCGCACGGTGACCCGCCACCGAGAAGTGCTGGTCTACGCCGTCACCACCTTCGGCGTGGTCGTCTTCGGCGTCCTGGAGGGCGTCACGCTGGGGATCGCCGTCGCCGTGGCCGTCGCCATGCAACGCCTCGCCCGCACCCGCATCACCCACGAGGAGAAGGAAGGAGTCCATCACATCCAGGTCCGCGGCCAGTTGACGTTCCTCGCCGTGCCACGCCTCAGCCGGGCCCTGCATCTCGTACCCCAAGGCGCGCACGCCGTCGTGGAGTTGGACGGCTCGTTCATGGACCACGCGGCGTACGAGTCCCTGCACGACTGGCAGAGCACGCACACCGCACAGGGCGGCACCGCCGAACTGACCGGCCGCCGTACGAGCACGCGCGTCGCCGGTGCCGGCCACACCGGGGGCGAGGCGACCCCGACCGGTGAGCGGACGGCATCCCCCGGCTGCCGCTGCCGCCCCTGGACGCCTTGGCGCAACCACCAATGCGAGCCCCTGGAGACCGCGCCGCCGAGCGGCCACCCGGGTGAGCCAAGCGGCAGCGCCTCCCTCGGCAACTCCCAGTCCGACAGCTCCGATCCAGGCGACACCAGCACCAGCCCCGCCCACAGCACCAACACCAGTACCTCCGACGTCGGCAGCGGCGTCGGCAGCGGTGGACGCCAACTCGCCCAAGGCATCAGCGCGTTCCAGCGCAACACCGCTCCGCTCGTGCGCGGTGAGCTGGCTCGGCTGGCCAGGGAAGGGCAGCGGCCCTCGCAGCTCTTTCTCACCTGTGCCGACTCCCGGCTGGTGACCTCGATGATCACCTCCAGTGGTCCGGGCGATCTGTTCGTGGTGCGCAACGTCGGCAACCTCGTCCCGCTGCCCGGCGAGGAGGGCGGCGACGACTCGGTGGCGGCCGCGATCGAGTACGCGGTGGACGTGCTGAAGGTGCGGTCCATCACGGTGTGCGGGCACTCCGGGTGCGGGGCCATGCAAGCGCTGCTCACCTCGGAGCCGGGGGGCGCGCGGACTCCGCTCAAGCGGTGGCTTCGGCACGGGCTGCCGAGTCTGGAGCGGATGGCCGACGACAACAGACCGTGGGCGCGGCTCGCCGGGCGGGCGCCCGCCGATGCCGTCGAGCAGCTCTCGCTGACCAATGTGGTCCAGCAGTTGGAGCATCTGCGGGCGCACGAGTCGGTGACGCGGGCGCTGCGGGACGGGGCGCTGGAGCTGCACGGGATGTACTTCCACGTGGGCGAGGCGCAGGCGTATCTACTGACCGAGGGGAGTCCGGAGAACGGGGAGAACAGGGAGAACCGGGACGAGGTGTTCGACCACGTGAGCGCGGCGGACCTCCCGACCCGAGACCTCGCCTGAACCCCCTTCACCCGGGGTCCGTGGCTATGGACAACCCCTGGCCGCACGAGTCCGATGACAGGTCTAAACCAATTCCAGGTCGACTCTTGTCATCGGACCCCCGGGTCTGATGAGCTGGCCCGGGACACAACGGACACCCTGGGAAAGGCAGATGCCGTGAGCAACGAAAGCCTGGCCAACCTGCTCAAAGAAGAACGCAGGTTCGCACCCCCCGCGGACCTGGCGGCGAACGCCAACGTCACGGCGGAGGCGTATGAACAGGCCAAGGCTGACCGGCTCGGCTTCTGGGCCGCGCAGGCCCGTCGGCTGACCTGGGCCAAGGAACCGACCGAGACGCTGGACTGGTCGAACCCGCCGTTCGCCAAGTGGTTCAAGGACGGCACGCTCAACGTCGCGTACAACTGCGTGGACCGCCATGTGGAGGCCGGGCTCGGCGACCGGGTCGCCATCCACTTCGAGGGCGAGCCGGGCGACAGCCGCGCCATCACCTACGCCGAGCTCAAGGACGAGGTCTCCAAGGCGGCCAACGCCCTGCTGGAGCTGGGTGTCCGCAAGGGTGACCGGGTCGCCGTCTACATGCCGATGATCCCGGAGACGGCGGTCGCGATGCTCGCGTGCGCCCGGATCGGCGCCGCCCACTCGGTGGTCTTCGGCGGCTTCTCGGCCGACGCGCTCGCGACCCGCATCCAGGACGCCGACGCCAAGGTCGTCATCACCACCGACGGCGGCTACCGGCGCGGCAAGCCGTCCGCGCTCAAGCCGGCCGTCGACGAGGCGGTCACCAAGGTCGACAACGTGGAGCACGTCCTCGTGGTCCGCCGTACCGGCCAGGAGGTCGCCTGGGACGGCGAGCGGGACGTGTGGTGGCACGAGATCGTCGAGCGCCAGTCGGCCGAGCACACGCCCGAGGCCTTCGACGCCGAGCACCCGCTCTTCATCCTGTACACGTCCGGTACGACGGGTAAGCCCAAGGGCATCCTGCACACCTCCGGCGGCTACCTCACCCAGGCCTCGTACACCCACCACGCCGTCTTCGACCTCAAGCCGGAGACCGACGTCTACTGGTGCACGGCCGACGTCGGCTGGGTGACCGGCCACTCGTACATCGTCTACGGGCCGCTGGCCAACGGCGCCACCCAGGTCATGTACGAAGGCACCCCGGACACCCCGCACCAGGGCCGCTTCTGGGAGATCGTGCAGAAGTACGGGGTGACGATCCTGTACACGGCGCCCACCGCCATTCGTACGTTCATGAAGTGGGGCGACGACATCCCCGCGAAGTTCGACCTCAGCAGCCTGCGCGTGCTGGGCTCGGTGGGCGAGCCGATCAACCCCGAGGCGTGGATCTGGTACCGCAAGCACATCGGCGGCGACAAGGCCCCGATCGTCGACACCTGGTGGCAGACCGAGACCGGCGCGATGATGATCTCCCCGCTGCCCGGCGTCACGGCGACCAAGCCCGGCTCGGCGCAGACCCCGCTGCCCGGCATCTCCGCCACGGTCGTGGACGACGAAGCCAACGAGGTGCCCAACGGCGGTGGCGGTTACCTGGTCCTGACCGAGCCGTGGCCGTCGATGCTGCGCACCATCTGGGGCGACGACCAGCGCTTCCTCGACACGTACTGGTCGCGCTTCGAGGGCAAGTACTTCGCCGGCGACGGCGCGAAGAAGGACGACGACGGCGACATCTGGCTCCTGGGCCGGGTCGACGACGTGATGCTCGTGTCCGGCCACAACATCTCCACCACGGAGGTCGAGTCGGCGCTCGTCTCGCACCCCTCCGTCGCCGAGGCGGCGGTCGTCGGGGCCGCCGACGAGACGACCGGACAGGCCATCGTCGCCTTCGTGATCCTGCGCGGCACGGCGAACGCCGAGGACGAGAGCCTCGTCAACGATCTGCGCAACCACGTCGGCAGCGTCCTCGGCCCGATCGCCAAGCCCAAGCGGGTGCTGCCGGTGGCCGAGCTGCCGAAGACCCGCTCCGGCAAGATCATGCGCCGCCTGCTGCGCGATGTGGCCGAGAACCGCCAGCTCGGCGACGTGACCACGCTGACCGACTCGACGGTCATGGACCTCATCCAGGCCAAGCTGCCGGCCGCGCCCAGCGAGGACTGAGCAGTCGTACGACCGTAAGAGGGGTGTCCGGTGCGAAGAGCGCCGGGCACCCCTCTTAGGTAAACTAAGCAAAACTGCGTGACCCTCAAGGTGTGCCGGGAAGTCTGGTCGGCGAACGGTTCAGCCCTGCCCACCACCCGGAGGCCCCCCGTGAGCGCGCCCCGCACCACCCCCGCCCGCAAGGTCCTCGGCCGTCTGTCCCTGCCCGAGCGGACCTTCGTCACGGACGCCCTGCGCGCCGAGACGGTCGGCGGTGTGCTGCTGCTCGTGGCCGCGGTCACCGCGCTGATCTGGACCAACATCCCGGCACTGCACAGCAGTTACGAGAGCGTCAGCCACTTCCACTTCGGCCCCTCCGCCCTCGGCCTGAACCTGTCCGTCGCGCACTGGGCGGCCGACGGCCTCCTCGCGGTCTTCTTCTTCGTCGCCGGCATCGAGCTCAAGCGCGAACTGGTCGCCGGTGACCTGCGCGACCCCAAGGCGGCCGCCCTCCCGGTCGTGGCGGCCCTGTGCGGCATGGCCGTACCGGCACTCGTCTACACGCTCACCAACCTCACCGGCGACGGCTCCCTGGCCGGCTGGGCGGTGCCCACCGCCACCGACATCGCCTTCGCGCTCGCCGTGCTCGCGGTCATCGGCACCTCGCTGCCGAGCGCCCTGCGTGCCTTCCTGCTCACGCTCGCCGTCGTCGACGACCTCTTCGCGATCCTGATCATCGCGATCTTCTTCACCAGCGACATCGACCTCGCCGCGCTCGGCGGCGCCGTCGTGGGCCTCGCCGTCTTCTGGCTGCTGCTGCGCGGGGGCGTACGCGGCTGGTACGTGTACGTCCCGCTCGCGCTCGTCATCTGGGCGCTGATGTACAACAGTGGCGTCCACGCCACCATCGCCGGTGTCGCCATGGGCCTGATGCTGCGCTGCCACCGCCACGAGGGCGAGGCGCGGGCGCCCGGCGAGCGCGTCGAGCACCTCGTGCGCCCCCTGTCGGCGGGCCTCGCCGTCCCGCTGTTCGCGCTCTTCAGCGCCGGCGTCACCGTGTCGGGCGGCGCGCTGGGCGATGTGTTCACCAGGCCCGAGACGCTGGGCGTGGTCCTCGGCCTGGTCGTCGGCAAGGCCGTCGGCATCTTCGGCGGTACGTGGCTGACGGCCCGTTTCACCAGGGCCTCGCTCAGCGAGGAACTCGCCTGGGCCGACGTGTTCGCGGTGGCGACGCTGGCCGGCATCGGCTTCACCGTGTCGCTGCTCATCGGTGAACTGGCTTTCGACGGCGATGCCGTACTGACGGACGAAGTCAAGGCCGCCGTACTGACCGCCTCGCTGATCGCGGCCGTCCTCGCGACCGTGTTGCTGAAGGTCCGCAACGCCAAGTACCGCAGGATGTGCGAGGACGAGGAGCGCGACGAGGACCGCGACGGGATCCCGGACATCTACGAGCAGGACGACCCGGCGTACCACCTGCGGATGGCCGAGATCTTCGACCGCAAGGCCGCCGAGCACCGCCGGATCGCCGCGCTCAAGGAGGCCGAGGCGCGCGGGGAAGCCGAGGCCCGGTAGACAGGGCGCACGACGCGGGCTTGCCGAAGTGGTGGGCGGGGCAGGCGTCGAGGACCACCGTCCGGCATGATCTGACGGGACGGTACAAAAGACTTACGAGGGAGACGGCGATGAGCGCACCCGACGGCAGCCCGGTCGGCGCCGAACGCAGCATCGGTCAGTTGTTCGCCTCGGCGACGACCGAGATGTCCGCGCTGGTGCATGACGAGATCGCGCTGGCCAAGGCGCAGCTCAAGCGGGACGTGATCCGCGGGGCGATGAGCGGCGGCGCGTTCACCGTGGCCGCCGGCGTACTGGTGTTCTCCCTGCCGATGCTCAACTTCGCGCTGGCGTACGGCATCCGCACCTGGAGCGACTGGAACCTGGCGATCTGCTTCCTGCTGTCCTTCGCGGCGAACGTGCTGGTCGCGGTCGTCCTCGTGCTGGTCGGCGTGTTCTTCGCGAAGAAGGCCGCCAAGGGCAAGGGCCCGCAGAAGGTGGCCGCGTCGGTGAAGGAGACGGCGGGCGTGCTGCAGAACGCGAAGCCGCACACGCGTCCGGAAATCCCGGCTCTGGAGGACCGTGCGCCCGCGGCCCTCGAGGCTGTGGCACGCTCGTCCTCATGACGGACCCCGCCACACCTTCGGCGCAACCCACGTCGGTCGTCCGAGTCGACGGCCCCTGGACGCACCGGGACGTCGCCGCCAACGGCGCGCGCTTCCACATCGCGGAGATCGGCGACGGGCCGCTGGTCATGATGGTGCACGGCTTCCCCCAGTTCTGGTGGACCTGGCGGCACCAGATGACGGCCCTCGCCGACGCCGGCTTCCGCGCCGTCGCCATGGACCTGCGGGGCGTCGGCGGCAGCGACCGCACCCCGCGGGGCTACGACCCCGCCAACCTCGCCCTCGACATCACCGGTGTGATCCGCTCCCTCGGCGAGCCGGACGCCGCGCTCGTCGGCCACGACCTGGGCGGCTACCTCGCGTGGACGGCGGCCGTGATGCGGCCCAAGCTGGTGCGGCGGCTCGCGGTCTCCTCGATGCCTCATCCCCGGCGCTGGCGCTCGGCGATGCTCTCCGACGTCAAGCAGACGCGCGCCGGTTCGTACATCTGGGGGTTCCAGCGCCCCTGGTTGCCGGAGCGGCAGCTGACCGCCGACGACAGCGCGCTGGTCGGCGAGCTGATCCGGGAGTGGTCCGGCCCGAACGCACCGGACGACAAGGCCGTGGACACCTACCGCCGCGCGATGAGCATCCCCTCGACGGCGCACTGCGCGATCGAGCCGTACCGGTGGATGGTCCGCTCGATCGCCCGCCCGGACGGCATCCAGTTCAACCGGCGTATGAAGCGCCCGCTGCGCGTGCCGACCCTCCACCTCCACGGCTCGCTGGACCCCGTGATGCGCACCCGCAGCGCGGCCGGCTCCGGCGAGTACGTCGAAGCGCCCTACCGCTGGCGGCTGTTCGACGGCCTCGGGCACTTCCCGCACGAGGAGGATCCGGTCGCTTTCAGTACAGAACTGGTCAACTGGCTGAAGGACCCCGAACCCGATCGGTGACCGCTCCGATGCGCCCGGTATCCGGAACGGAACACCTGTCCTACGAACAGCCACTTGCCCGGCGCATAGGCCGATTGGGGGCCCCTGGGGCGGTTATCGACCATGGGGCAGGGGCAGACGTCGGGGTATGGGCTGGACGCACGACTACAGTGACACAGCACGCAGTCGCCGCTCGGTGGGCGGCCTGAGTCCCCACCAGCGAGGCAGCGCCCCGCAGCTGGCGGGCACGGATCTCCGCGTGGGCATTCCGCGCATCCTGCGTCGCCGGGCCCGCTGGGTCTCGGTGCGCCTGCGCCATCCCCGAGGCTGAGCGCCTTCTTTTTCGAGCCCCTCCCAGGGCTTCGAAGATCTTTACCGGTACGGCGGTCTACAGCGCGCAGCTGTCGCTGTCCACCTGCTGGTTGGCGGTGCGCCCCTTGACGATGTCCTCCTGGATCTCGTCCGCGGTGAGGGCGTATCCGGTGTCGGCGTCGTCGAGCGACTTGGCGAACACCACGCCGTACACCTTGCCTTCCGGCGTGAGCAGCGGGCCGCCGGAGTTGCCCTGACGGACGGTCGTGAACAGCGAGTAGACGTCACGGCGGACGGTGCCGCGGTGGTAGATGTCCGCGCCGCTGGCCGGCAGCCGCCCACGCACGCGTGCGGCCCGGACGTCGTACGACCCGTTCTCCGGGAAGCCCGCGACGATCGCGCCGTCGCCGCTTTTCGCGTCCGTGGCCGTGAACTTCAGCACGGGCGCCTTCAGATCGGGTACGTCGAGCACGGCGATGTCGCGCTTCCAGTCGTACAGGACGACCGTCGCGTCGTACTTCCTGCCCTCGCCGCCGATCTGGACGGTGGGCTCGTCCACGCCCCCGACCACGTGCGCGTTGGTCATCACGCGGCGGTCGCCGAAGACGAAGCCGGAGCCCTCCAGGACCTTGCCGCAGCTCTGGGCGGTGCCCATGACCTTGACGATGGAGCGCTTGGCGCCGGCGGCGACCTGGCTGCTCGCGAGCGCGGGGTCGGGCGGCTGGACCTCCTTGATCGGCTCGTTCGAGAACGGGCTGAAGACCTGCGGGAAGCCGTTCTGCGCGAGGACCGAGGTGAAGTCCTTGAACCAGGTGTCGGCCTGGGTGGGCAGCACCTCGGACACTCCGAGGAGCACCTTGGAGCTGCGGACCTCCTTGCCGACCGTCGGCATCGTGGTCTGCGCGAGGGCGGAGCCGATCAGCCAGGCGACCAGGAGCATCGCCAGGACGTTGACGAGGGCGCCGCCGGTCGCGTCCAGGGCGCGGGCCGGGGACCAGGTGATGTACCGGCGCAGCTTGTTGCCCAGGTGGGTGGTCAGGGCCTGGCCCACGGAGGCGCAGACGATGACGACGACGACCGCGACGACGGCGGCGGTCGTGCTCACCTCCGAGTTGTCGGTCAGCGCGTCCCACACGACGGGCAGCACATACACCGCCACGAGACCGCCGCCCAGGAAGCCGATCACCGACAGGATGCCGACGACGAAGCCCTGGCGATAACCGACGATCGCGAACCACACGGCGGCGACCAGCAACAGGATGTCCAGCACGTTCACGGCAGACACCCTGTCATGACCTCCAGTCGAGGGGGACCTGCTTGTCCTGGTCCCAGGGGCGCTCCCAGCCGGCGTAGTGGAACAGTCGGTCGATGATTCCGGCCGTGAAGCCCCACACCAGGGCCGATTCGACCAGGAATGCCGGACCTCGGTGACCTTGGGGGTGCACGGCCGTCGCGCGGTTGGCCGGGTCCGTGAGATCCGCCACGGGGACCGTGAAGACCCGCGCCGTCTCGTTCGGATCGACCACTCCGACCGGGGTCGGCACGCGCCACCAGCCCAGCACGGGGGTCACAACGAAGCCGCTGACCGGGATGTAGAGCCGGGGCAGCACGCCGAAGAGCTGGACGCCGGAGGGGTCGAGCCCGGTCTCCTCCTCGGCCTCGCGCAGGGCGGCCCGCAGCGGCCCGTCGGTCCCCGGGTCGCCGTCCTCGGGGTCGAGGGCGCCGCCCGGGAAGGACGGCTGCCCGGCGTGCGAGCGCAGCGAGCTCGCCCGCTCCATGAGCAGCAGCTCGGGACCGCGCTCACCTTCGCCGAACAGGACGAGGACCGCCGACTGCCGGCCGCCCCCGTCCTCGGGCGGCAGGAAGCGGCTGAGCTGCGGCGGCTGCACCGTCTCCACCGCCCGCACCACCGGCTCCAGCCAGTCGGGCAGGCCTTCCTTGCTGAGCGTCACCGCACCGCCCCGCGTATTGCTCGCACGCGTCATCGCCACCCCCGAAGTCCTGCTGGTTCCAACGCCCGCCGCCCCGTTGATCGTTCCTGTCGGCGACCCTGAGATCGCCCCCGAGAACACCCCTGAGACGGAGTCCGGGTCCCCGGCGCGCAGTGCGCCGCCGCCAGAGAACCCGGTGAACCCGGCGAGCGGTCCGTCATCCGGCCGCCCCCAGCGGCGGCGCCGCCTTGCCGCCCGCGTCCAGGTAGGCCTGCGGCGGGTTGAGGCGCTGGCCCGGGAAGCCGCCCTTCTCGTACTTGAGGAGCTTCTTCGCCTTCTCCGGGTCCGTCTCGCCCTCGCCGTACGCCGGGCAGAGCGGGGCGATGGGGCAGGCGCCGCAGGCGGGCTTGCGGGCGTGGCAGATGCGGCGGCCGTGCCAGATCACGTGGTGCGAGAGGTCCGTCCAGTCGCCCTTGGGGAAGAGCGCTCCCACGGCGGCCTCGATCTTGTCCGGGTCGGTCTGGTCGGTCCACTGCCAGCGCCGCACCAGCCGCTGGAAGTGGGTGTCCACGGTGATGCCGGGCCGCCCGAAAGCGTTCCCCAGCACCACGAAGGCGGTCTTGCGGCCGACGCCGGGCAGCTTGACGAGGTCTTCGAGGCGGCCGGGGACCTCGCCGCCGAACTGCTCCACGAGCCCCTTGGACAGCCCTATGACCGACTTCGTCTTGGCCCGGAAGAAACCGGTCGGGCGGAGGATCTCCTCGACCTCCTCGGGATTGGCGGCGGCCAGGTCCTCCGGGGTGGGGTACTTGGCGAACAGCGCGGGCGTCGTCTGGTTCACCCTGAGGTCGGTGGTCTGGGCCGACAGGACCGTGGCCACCACCAGTTGGAAGGGGTTCTCGAAGTCCAGCTCGGGGTGGGCGTACGGATAGACCTCGGCGAGCTCGCGGTCGATGCGGCGGGCACGGCGGACGAGGGCGGTGTGCGACTCGGCGCTGGGCGGCTTGGCGACGGCGGCCGTCTTCTTCGCGGGCGCGGCCTTCTTCGCGGGCGCCGCCTTCTTCGCGGGTACGGCGGTCTTCGCGGCCGCGGCCTTCTTGCCGACCGCGGCCTTCTTCACGGCCGCAGTCCTATTCACGGCCGCAGTCTTCTTAACGGCCGCGGCCTTCTTCACAGCCGCCGTCTTCTTCACGGCCGTCGCCGCCTCGGTGGCCGTCGTCTTCTTCGCCGGAGTCGCCTTCTTCACCGCAGCCTTCTTTGTCACTTTTGCCGGTTTCTTTCCGCCACCAGAGTCCTGTTCGCCCACAGCGGAATCACGACGTACAGCCACCCGCTCAGCCCCCTTGGCCTGTGCTCTCACCGGCGATTTGGACACCCGGCCAGCCTAGAGCCCGACACTGACATCCGCCCCGGACCCAGGAGATCAGCCCCCAATTGGACCCCTGCCGCTTACCTCGGGACACCAGTGCGGCATCCTTGTGACAGATCACACTGTTTGGACCGTCCGGCAAGATGGGGAGCACGGTCCCCTGGTACCAAGGGGAAGATCCCCTGAGCAGGTCGACAAGGAGAGAACTCGTGGACGACGTTCTGCGGCGGAACCCGCTTTTCGCGGCGCTCGACGACGAGCAGGCCACGGAGCTTCGCGCCTCCATGAGCGAGGTGACCCTCGCGCGCGGAGACTCGCTCTTCCACGAAGGCGACCCCGGAGACCGGCTGTACGTGGTCACCGAGGGCAAGGTCAAGCTGCACCGCACCTCCCCCGACGGCCGCGAGAACATGCTCGCCGTCGTCGGCCCCGGCGAGTTGATCGGCGAGCTGTCGCTGTTCGACCCGGGCCCGCGCACCGCGACCGCCACCGCGCTCACCGAGGTCAAGCTGCTCGGCCTGGGCCACGGCGACCTCCAGCCCTGGCTGAGCGCCCGACCCGAGGTGGCCGGCGCCCTGCTGCGCGCCGTCGCCCGCCGGCTGCGCAAGACGAACGACGCGATGTCGGACCTCGTCTTCTCCGACGTCCCCGGCCGCGTAGCCCGCGCCCTTCTGGACCTCTCCCGCCGCTTCGGCGTGCAGTCCGAAGAGGGCATCCACGTCGTCCACGACCTCACGCAGGAGGAGCTGGCCCAGCTGGTCGGCGCCTCCCGCGAGACCGTGAACAAGGCGCTCGCCGACTTCGCCCAGCGCGGGTGGCTCCGCCTGGAGGCGCGTGCGGTGATCCTGCTGGACGTCGAGCGGCTGGCCAAGCGGTCGCGCTGACGCTGGTCTTGGCGGTACGACTTCGGGGCCCTTCTTAAGAGGTGGGCCCCGTTTTCGTGTGCGCAGAGCGCCTGAGTGCGCAAGGCGCCTAGATGAGGCCGTGCTCCCGCAGATAGTCCAGCTGCGCCCGTACCGACAGCTCCGCCGCCGGCCAGAGTGAACGGTCCACATCCGCGTACACATGGGCGACGATCTCGGACGACGTGCCGTAACCGTTCTCGACGGCCGTCTCGACCTGGGCGAGGCGGTGGGCGCGGTGGGCGAGGTAGAACTCGACGACTCCCTGGGCGTCGTCCAGGACGGGACCGTGGCCCGGGAGCACCGTGTGGACGCCGTCGTCGACCGTGAGGGATCTGAGGCGGCGCAGGGAGTCCAGGTAGTCGCCGAGGCGGCCGTCGGGGTGGGCCACGACCGTCGTACCGCGTCCCAGGACCGTGTCTCCCGTCAGGACCGCCTGATCGGCCGGGAGATGGAAGCACAGCGAGTCCGAGGTGTGGCCGGGGGTCGGGACGACCAGCAGCTCCAGGCCGCCGACCCGGACGAGGTCCCCGGCGCCCAGCCCCTCGTCACCCAGTCGCAGCGCCGGGTCCAGCGCTCGCACCTTCGTGCCGGTCAGCTCGGCGAAGCGGACGGCTCCCTCGGCGTGGTCAGGGTGACCGTGGGTCAGCAGGGTGAGCGCGATCCGCTTGCCGGCCTTCTCGGCGGTGTCGACGACATTGCGCAGGTGCCCGTCGTCCAGGGGGCCCGGGTCGACGACGACGGCCAGTTCCGAGTCGGGCTCGGCGAGGATCCAGGTGTTGGTGCCGTCGAGGGTCATCGCCGAGGCGTTGGGCGCCAGGACGTTGACCGCGCGGGCGGTGGCGGGACCCGAGAGGACCCCGCCCCTGGGCTGACCGGGAAGGGCTGCTGCATCCGTCATGCCGTGGCTCCACCGGTCGCGAGGTCGTTCGGACGGTCGGTCGGGATGTGCTTGGTGAACTCGTCGTGGCCCGGCCAGGACAGCACGATCTCGCCGTCCGCCAACCGGGCGCGGGCGAGGACCGGGGTGAGGTCACGGTCGGGGGCCGCGGCGAGGGCCTGAGCCGCCGTGGCGTACGGCAGCAGCTGGCGCAGGGTCGCGATCGTGGGCGGCATCATCAGCAACTCGCCCTTGTCGTAGGCGACCGCCGCCTCCTCGGGCCGGATCCACACCGTGCGGTCGGCCTCCGTGGAGGCGTTGCGGGTGCGCTGGCCGTGCGGGAGGGCGGCGACGAAGAACCAGGTGTCGTAGCGGCGGGTCTCGAACTCCGGGGTGATCCAGCGGGTCCAGGCGCCCAGCAGGTCGGACCGCAGGACCAGGCCGCGCCGGTCCAGGAACTCGGCGAAGGACAGCTCGCGGTCCACCAGGGCCGCCCGGTCCGTCTCCCACTGAGGGCCGGTCGTGTCGCCGACCACGGAGTCGGGGGTCTCACCGGCGAGCAGGACGCCCGCCTCCTCGTACGTCTCCCGGACGGCCGCGCAGACGATCGCCTGGGCCTCCGTCTCGTCGACGCCGAACCGCTTCGCCCACCACGCGCGCGTGGGGCCCGCCCAGCGGATGTGGTGCTCGTCGTCGCGGGGGTCGACACCGCCGCCCGGATACGCGTACGCGCCTCCGGCGAAGGCCATGGAGGCGCGTCTGCGCAGCATGTGGACGGCGGGGCCGCCGTCGGTGTCCTTGAGGAGCATGACGGTGGCCGCGCGCTTCGGGGTGACCGGGGTGAGTGTGCCGTCCGCCAGCGCGCGGATGCGGTCCGGCCAGTCCTGGGGGAACCACTGCCCATTCGCCATGGGCGGAGGCTATCCCCTGGTGCGCGAATGTTCGAGAGGTGCCCGAGGTCAGAGCGGGTTACCGGTCCAGCTCGACCTGGATCTCGACCTCCACCGGAGCGTCCAGCGGCAGCACCGCCACGCCGACGGCGCTGCGCGCGTGCACGCCCTTGTCGCCGAGGGCGGCGGCGAGCAGCTCGCTGGCGCCGTTGATGACGGCAGGCTGGCCGGTGAAGTCGGGCGCCGAGGCGACGAAGCCCACGACCTTCACCACGCGCGCGATGCGGTCCAGGTCACCGGCCACGGACTTGACGGCGGCCAGCGCGTTCAGCGCGCAGATGCGGGCCAGGTCCTTGGCCTCCTCCGGCGTGACCTCGGCGCCGACCTTGCCGGTGACGGGCAGCTTGCCCTCCACCATCGGGAGCTGGCCCGCGGTGTAGACGTAGACGCCCGACAGCACGGCGGGCTGGTAGGCGGCCAGCGGCGGGACGACCTCCGGCAGGGTCAGGCCGAGTTCGGCCAGCTTCGCCTCGACGGCGCTCATGCCTTCTCCCGCTTCAGGTAGGCCACCAGCTGTTCGGGGTTGTTGGGCCCGGGCACGACCTGGACGAGCTCCCAGCCGTCCTCGCCCCAGGTGTCCAGGATCTGCTTCGTGGCGTGGACGAGCAGCGGCACGGTTGCGTATTCCCACTTGGTCATGTGGCCGACTTTAGCGGCTGGTCCGGACGCCTCAGGGGGCGACTGTCGTCACGTTGTCCACAGGCTGCCGCGTAGCTTGCGCACAGACTGGTTAGGCTCGAAGACGTGAGCAGGCTCCAGGTCGTCAGCGGCAAGGGCGGGACCGGCAAGACGACGGTCGCCGCCGCACTCGCGCTGGCCCTCGCGACCGAGGGGAAGCGGACGCTTCTCGTCGAGGTCGAGGGCCGCCAGGGCATCGCGCAGCTCTTCGAGACGGACGCGCTGCCCTATGAGGAGCGGAAGATCGCCGTCGCTCCGGGGGGCGGGGAGGTGTTCGCCCTCGCCATCGACCCCGAGCTGGCCCTTCTGGACTACCTCCAGATGTTCTACAAACTCGGGGGCGCCGGACGGGCCCTGAAGAAGCTCGGCGCGATCGACTTCGCCACCACCATCGCGCCCGGCCTCAGGGACGTCCTGCTGACCGGCAAGGCGTGCGAGGCGGTGCGCCGCAAGGACAAGAGCGGCCGCTTCGCGTACGACTACGTCGTCATGGACGCGCCCCCCACCGGCCGCATCACCCGCTTCCTGAACGTGAACGACGAGGTCGCGGGCCTCGCGAAGATCGGCCCGATACACAATCAGGCCCAGGCCGTGATGCGGGTGCTGAAGTCCAAGGAGACGGCCGTGCACCTGGTCACGCTCCTGGAGGAGATGCCCGTCCAGGAGACCGCCGACGGAATCGCCGAACTGCGAGCGGCGCGGCTGCCGGTGGGCCGGATCATGGTGAACATGGTGCGGCCCGAGGTGTTGGACGCCGCGGACCTGGAACTCGTGGGCAGCACACCGCGTACGGCCCTCGCGAAGTCCCTGTCCGCCGCGGGCCTGGGCGGGGCGCGGCGCGGCGGGAACGCGGAGAAGCTGGTGGACCCGCTGCTCGCTGAGGCGAGGGAGTACGCCGAGCGGTACGCGCTGGAAGGCGAACAGCGCGCTGTCCTGGCCGAGTTGGGCCTGCCGCTGCACGAACTGCCGCTGCTCGCCGAGGGCATGGACCTCGGCGGCCTGTACGGACTGGCCAGGGAGCTGCGCCGGCAGGGCCTGTCATGAGCCGGGGCACGAGTGGGCACCCGGACCGGGACAGGAGTCGGTACGTGAACCGGAGCACGAGTCGAACGCGGCGCAACCAGCGGAAGCAGGAGATGTCATGAGCCCGGAGGCGGCCAAGACCGACGCCCAGGAGAACGCGCGCCACCGCCTCTCCCCCGCGCGCGTGCTCGACGTCGACCCGCTGCTCGACGACCCGAAGACGCGGATCATGGTGTGCTGCGGCTCGGGCGGGGTCGGCAAGACCACCACCGCGGCGGCACTGGGGCTGCGGGCCGCCGAGCGCGGGCGCAAGGTGGTCGTCCTGACCATCGACCCGGCCCGCAGGCTCGCCCAGTCCATGGGCATCGACTCGCTGGACAACATCCCGCGCCGGGTGAAGGGCATCGAGGACTCCGGCAACGGCGGCGAACTGCACGCGATGATGCTCGACATGAAGCGCACCTTCGACGAGATCGTCGAGGCGCACGCGGATCCCGAGCGGGCCGCCGCGATCCTGTCGAACCCCTTCTACCAGTCGCTGTCGGCTGGCTTCGCGGGCACGCAGGAGTACATGGCGATGGAGAAGCTCGGGCAGCTGCGGGCGAAGGAGGAGTGGGACCTGATCGTCGTCGACACCCCGCCCTCCCGCTCGGCGCTCGACTTCCTGGACGCCCCCAAGCGGCTCGGCTCCTTCCTCGACGGCAAGCTGATCCGGCTGCTGCTCGCGCCCGCCAAGGTGGGCGGACGCGCGGGGATGAAGTTCCTGAACGTCGGGATGTCGATGATGACCGGCGCCCTGGGCAAGCTGCTCGGCGGTCAACTGCTCAAGGACGTGCAGACGTTCGTGGCCGCGATGGACTCGATGTTCGGCGGCTTCCGCACGCGCGCGGACGCCACGTACAAGCTGCTGCAGGCGCCCGGGACGGCGTTCCTGGTGGTCGCGGCGCCCGAGCGGGACGCGCTGCGCGAGGCCGCGTACTTCGTGGAGCGGCTGGCGGCCGAGGACATGCCGCTGGCCGGACTGGTGCTCAACCGGGTCCACGGCAGCGGCGCCGACCGGCTGTCGGCCGAGCGCGCGCTCGCCGCCGCGGAAAATCTTGTGGAGCCCCGCATTGTCGATCAGCACGGCGGGAAAGCTGCTCTTCGTAACTCTCCCGACACGTACGGCAGTTCAGAATCTCCCGCATCCACGGCCCACGACACCGCCGACGACGCGACCGGCGGGTTCACCACGTCCGAGCCCGGCTCCCCCGGTCCGGATCAGGAGGACCAGAGCGTCGACCGGCTCACCGCGGGCCTGTTGAGGCTGCACGCCGACCGTATGCACGTGCTCTCCCGCGAGCAGCGCACGCGTGACCGCTTCACGGCTCGCCACCCCGAGGTGGCGGTGACCGAAGTGGCCGCGCTGCCCGGTGACGTACACGACCTCGTGGGTCTGCGGGACATCGGTGACCGGCTCGCGGCCAACCGGCCGGAGCTGCCCGAGGCCGACGCCGACTGAGCCGACGGCGACGGCTGTTGAGGCGTGGTGCTGTCGGTGCGAGGTGCCGAGGGGTCGCCTCAGCTCACCGCCGCGTAGTTCTCGTAGATCTCGTCGTCGTCGAGCGGCAGGATGCCCACCCCGCGCTCGTACTCGACACGAGCCGTCTCCAGCAGCCTGCGCCACGAGGTGACGGTCGGCCGCCGGCGCAGCAGTGCGCGGCGTTCCCGCTCCGTCATGCCTCCCCACACGCCGAACTCGACGCGGTTGTCGAGCGCATCGGCCAGGCACTCGGTGCGTACCGGACATCCGGTGCACACCGCCTTGGCCCGGTTCTGCGCTGCTCCCTGCACGAACAGTTCATCCGGATCGGTAGTGCGGCAGGCGGCCTGCGCACTCCAGTCGGTTACCCAGCCCATACCGGCGCCGTCCTCTCCCGAATCGAGGCTCCCCCACGGCGGTAGCGGCATATTCACCGCTGCCAGTTGAGGACGTTACGGAAGGTGGGCACAGCGCAACACCCCCTTCGGGCCCAATCTTGAATGGCCCGAACGGACTATGCGTAAGCGGCAGATCACCCGGGGGAGTGAGCTGGTGACATACGTGACTTTCCCGGAAAACCGGGACAGTTCAGCCGAGTCACAACGGGCACCTGGTGACACACAAGGCGGATTCGGACACGCCCCCACCAGAAAGTCGGGGAACCTCCGGAACGATTCGGGGTCGCCGGACGTATTGATACGTGGACCTACTGCTGTGACAGTTGTGAGCAGCTTAGGCCAAGGCATATACGTGTGTCCGGCGAATGAGAACGTAGGCTGCCCCCATGCCAAAGAAGCGTTCGGGCGGTGGTCTGTCCCCAACACAACAGGCCGCCAAGTTCCTAGGTGTCAGCGTCCTCGCGGGAGCCGTCCTGGCGGGCATCGCGCTGCCCGCCTTCGGCGCGCTCGGGCTCGCGGCGAAGGGTTCGGTGGAGAGCTTCGACGAGCTCCCGGCCAATCTGAAGACCCCGCCGCTGAGCCAGCGCACGACGATCCTCGACGCCAAGGGCGGCCAGATCGCGGCCGTCTACTCCCGCAACCGCACCGTGGTCGAGCTCAAGAGCGTCTCGCCGTACATGCAGAAGGCGATCGTCGCGATCGAGGACTCGCGCTTCTACCAGCACGGCGCCGTCGACCTGAAGGGCGTGCTGCGCGCGCTCAACAAGAACGTGCAGAGCAGCGGGGTCGCCGAGGGCGCCTCCACGCTCACCCAGCAGTACGTGAAGAACGTCTTCGTGGAGGAGGCCGGCGACGACCCGACGAAGGTCGCGCAGGCCACCCAGCAGACCCTCGGCCGCAAGATCAAGGAGCTGAAGTACGCGATCCAGGTCGAGGAGGAGCTGGGCAAGAAGAAGATCCTCGAGAACTACCTGAACATCACGTTCTTCGGCGAGCAGGCCTACGGCGTCGAGGCCGCCGCCCAGCGCTACTTCTCCAAGCACGCCAAGGACCTGAACCTCCAGGAGTCGGCGCTGCTCGCGGGCATCGTGCAGTCGCCCACCCGCTACGACCCGGTCAACGACGAGGCGGAGGCCACCAAGCGCCGCAACACTGTGCTGGCGCGCATGGCCGAGGTCGGCGACGTCTCCAAGGCGGAGGCCGACAAGGCCATGGAGGCGCCGCTGGGCCTGAAGGTCAGCAAGCCCAAGAACGGCTGCATCACGGCCGTGAAGGGCGCCGGCTTCTTCTGCGACTACGTGCGCGAGGTCTTCCTGAACGACCCGGTCTTCGGCAAGACCAGCGCGGCCCGCGCGAAGATCTGGAACCAGGGCGGTCTGACGATCCGCACGACGATGGACCCGCAGTCGCAGGAAGCGGCCCAGGCGTCCATCAAGGAGCACGTCTACCAGAGCGACGAGGTGGCCACC
This sequence comes from Streptomyces sp. NPDC092369, assembly GCF_044755245.1. Taxonomy (NCBI): domain Bacteria; kingdom Bacillati; phylum Actinomycetota; class Actinomycetes; order Kitasatosporales; family Streptomycetaceae; genus Streptomyces; species Streptomyces sp. NPDC092369. The sequence goes on along the minus strand of NZ_JBIVQP010000005.1, from coordinate 623,064 downwards.
GCGGCCACCATCGTCCAGCCCGGCACCGGCAAGATCCTGGCGATGGGCCAGTCACGGCCGTACGGCATCGACACCAAGGACCACCAGACCACGATCAACCTCTCGGTGAACCAGGACATGGGCGGTGGCGCCGGCTACCAGCCCGGTTCGACGTTCAAGCCGATCGTGGCCGCCGCCGCCCTGGAGGGCGGCACCCCGGCGAACCAGCAGTACTCGTCGCCGTATGAGATGAACTACCCGAGCCCGGTCTCGGCCTGTGACGGCAAGACCTGGAGGACCGACCCGAACAGCCCGGCCAAGCTGACCAACGAGGACGAGTCGGAGCACGGCCCGTACTCGATGAAGGTGGCGACCGCGAAGTCGGTCAACACCTACTACGTCCAGCTGATCAGCGACATCGGCATCTGCCCGGTCATCGACATGGCCAAGAAGATGGGCGTGCAGCGGGCCAACGGCGGCAAGATCGACCAGGCGCCGTCCATCGCGCTCGGCACCCAGGAGATGTCCCCGCTGACGATGGCGAACGCGTACGCGACCTTCGCCGCGCGCGGCATGTACTGCACGCCGGTCGCCATCGAGTCGATCACGCAGACCGTCGGCAACCAGAAGAAGTCGCTCCAGGTGCCCAAGTCGACCTGCTCGCGGGCGATGTCGGAGACCACCGCGGACACCGTCAGCACGCTCCTGAAGGGTGTGGTCGAGGACGGTACGGGTTCCGAGGCGGGCCTCGGCAGCCGGCCGAGCGCCGGTAAGACCGGTACCACGGACAACCGCTACGCGGCCTGGTTCGTCGGCTACACCCCGAACATGGCGGCCGCGGTCTGGGTCGGCGACCCGGCCCACAAGCGCAGGATGATCAACATCACCATCGGCGGCGTCGATCGCGGCAAGGTGTACGGCGGTCAGGTGCCCGGTCCGATCTGGCGCGACATGATGAACGGCGCGCTGGAGGGCAAGCCGGTGGAGAACCTCAGCCTCGGCTACATCCCGCCGGACCCGCCCAAGAACAAGGGCGACGGGAACGGCAACGACGACGGTGACAACGGCGACGACCGGGGCAACGACAACGGCGGCACGGACGGGGGCACGACCCCGACGCCGAGCTTCTCCCTCCCGGAAGGCTTCATCCAGGGCAACGAGAACGGCGGGAACGGCAACGGCGGTAACAACGGTGGAAACGGCAACGGCGGGAATTTCCCGTAAGAGCTGAGCCCCCGGACACTGACCAACGGCTCCACGAGGCGCCTTCCTTTCGAGGGGGGGCGCCTCGTTCGCGCCAAGGGCGACGGAGACTTCCGCTCCGGACGGGACGGCCGGAAGATTCGGGCAGGACGGGACGGCCGGAAGGTCCGGGCAGCACGGCCTGACGCCTGAACGGCCATGCCAGGTGGGCGACATGACAGGTGAGCGACCAGGCAGGACCGCACCGTGGGCGAAGGCCCTCGGTGCGGTCCTGCTCGCCCTGGTGGTGACGCTCGTGGTCTCCTGGGTCGTCGCCGGCGCCCGGGAGTCCGCACGCGAGCACACGGCGTTCGAGAACACCCGCGACGACGCCCGCCGCTTCGCCGACGCCCTCATCGCCCGGGGCGGCCCGCTCTCCCGCCAGGACGTCGAGAACACCTTGGATCAGGCCACCGGCAAGGGGCGGGGCGACGGCCTGCTGTACAAGGTGAGTTCCGTGGACGGACGGACGCGTGCCGTCGTGCAGTTCGCCCGTGTCTACCAGCGCTCGGTGCACCTCTTCGGACCGGCCGAGGCCACGGCCGACCGCTGCTTCACCGTCGACCTGCCCCCGTCGGCGGCCACCCGGGACAACGTCCGCATCCTCGCCCACGGTGCGGACGAATCCTGTACGCAGGTGGCGGCGGGCGTCGGCTGAGTGGAGCGGCGGTGGCGGCGCCGGTCGGGGCGCCGCCGCCACTCTCGTACGAAGATGCGGGGCCGCTCTCGTACGAAGAAGCGCTCAGCCGCTGCCGGAGGAAGCCGGCGGAAGAAGCACCCAGCCCGCGGCCGCAGGGCCAGGGAGGAGGGCTGAACCGCCGCCGGACGAGCAGGTACTCAGCCCGCCAGCAGCTTCTTGACCACCGCGGCGACCCGGCCGCCCTCGGCCAGGCCGGCCACCTTCGGGTTCACGATCTTCATGACGGCGCCCATGGCACGCGGTCCCTCGGCGCCGGCCGCCTTCGCCTCCTGGACGGCCTGGGCGACGATCTGCTCCAGCTCCTCGTCGCCGAGCTGCTTGGGCAGGTACTCGGCGAGCACCACGCCCTCCGCCTTCTCCCGCTCGGCGCTCTCGGCCCGACCGCCCTGCGCGAAGGCGTCGGCCGCCTCACGGCGCTTCTTCGCCTCCTTGGCGATCACCTTCTGCACCTCGTCGTCGGAGAGCTCGCGCTTCGTCTTGCCCGCGACCTCCTCCTTGGTGATCGCGGCGAGCGTCAGCCGGAGGGTCGAGGAGCGCAGCTCGTCTCGCTCCCTGACGGCGGCGGTGAGGTCTTCCTGCAGCTTCGACTTGAGCGACGTGGTCATGTGGTCGATTGTCGCAGGTGCGGGGAGGCTGTCGCCTGTCGATTTGGAGGGGCGGTGCGGTGCACGGACCCAAAGGGCAGGAGGGGCTTCGGACTTGAGCGGGATCGCCGGAGTCGGCGAGTCACGGGACGAGGGACCGTGGGCACGAGGTGTCCGCGCGGTCTGACACGATGGCGGTATGCGCGCACGTTACGGAGTACCCCTGGGAATCGTGGCGGCCGGTGCCGCCGGTGTCGCCTACGCGGCGGGCTTCGAGGCCCGCTCCTACCGACTGCGACGGGTGACGGTCCCCGTCCTGCCGGCCGGGATGCGCCCGCTGCGGGTACTGCAGGTCTCCGACATCCACATGGTCGGCGGCCAGCGCAAGAAGCAGAACTGGCTGCGCTCGCTGGCGGGCCTGCGCCCCGACTTCGTCATCAACACGGGCGACAACCTGTCCGACCCGGAGGGCATCCCCGAGGTCCTGGACGCGCTGGGCCCGCTGATGGAGTTCCCGGGCGCGTACGTCTTCGGCTCCAACGACTACTACGGCCCCAAACCCCGCAACCCCGCCCGGTACTTGCTGGAGAAGGTCAACGGCAAGCACGGTCTCAACGGCAACCCACCGGTCGTCGGCGTGATCCACAACCCGTGGGAGGACCTGCGGGACGGTTTCGACGCGGCGGGCTGGCAGAACCTCACCAACACCCGCGGGCTGCTGAAGGTCGAGGGCGTGTCCGTCGAGCTGACCGGCCTGGACGACCCGCACATCAAGCGCGACCGCTACACCGAGGTGACCGGCGGCCCGTCCGGGACGGCGGACTTCTCGATGGGCGTCGTCCACGCGCCGTATCTGCGCGTACTGGACTCCTTCACCGCCGACGGCTACCCCCTGATCCTCGCCGGCCACACCCACGGCGGCCAGATCTGCGTCCCCTTCTACGGCGCCCTCGTCACCAACTGCGACCTGGACGCGGACCGGGTGAAGGGCCTGTCGACGCACCGCGCGGAGGGACGCACGTCCTACCTGCACGTGTCCGCGGGCTGCGGGCAGAACCGCTACACGCCGGTACGGTTCGCGTGCCCGCCGGAGGTGACGTTGCTGACGTTGGTGGGGCGGGACGAGGGGCGGGGGCGGAAATAAGGGGCGGATACAAGGAGCGGAGATAAGGAGCGGGGCAAAAGAGGGCTGAGGCAGGGACGACGGGTCGCTTACGTCGATGACCGCGACCTGAGCTGCGACCGCGGTGCGGACCGGGGTAACCCACACAGCCCGCCCGTATCGCCCGTTTCGTCCCTCCTGCTTAGCGTGAGGGCATGACCGCCCCGATACCCAGGGACATCCCGAACCTCCCCGCGATCCCGGGTGTACCCGCGCTGCTCCCGTCCCCCGTCCCCGCCACAGCGGTGGTGACTCCTGTACGCCGCCCCCTCACCGCCGTCTACCGACTCCTGGTCGCGCTGGTCGCGGCGGGGGCGGTGACCGTGGACCTGCTGCTCGGCAGCCCGGTCCGCGTCCTGAGCCACTTCGCGATCCAGAGCAACATCCTTCTCGCCCTGGTCCTTGTCCTCTCGGCCCGCCGAGCGTGGTCCGCCCGCCGCCCCCTCCCCTCGGCACTGACCGGCGCGACCCTCCTCTACGTCGCCGTCACCGGCCTCGTGTACCACCTGCTCCTGGTGGACGCGGCGACCCCGTTCTCGGTGACGAGCGGCTCCCTGACCGGCTGGCAGACGATCACCAACCACGTCCTGCACACGGTGACGCCGGCAGCCGCGGCCCTGGACTGGCTGCTGCTGACCTCCCCCGGCCGCCTCCACCTCCGGCAAGCGGCGGCGTGGCTGCTGTACCCCCTGGCATACCTGGCCTTCTCACTCGGCCGCGGCGAGCTGATCGTCCCGGGCACGCGGGGGCGCTACCTCTACCCGTTCCTGGACGTCGACCTCCACGGCTACAAGAGCGTCCTGGGCAACGCCCTCCTCCTCGGCCTCGCCTTCTACGCCCTCGCGATCCTGCTGGTCGCCCTGGACCACATCCGCCCGAACCTCATCCGCCACCGCCCCAAAACCGGATTTCGTCTCGGGCCACCCGTGGGCTAAAGTAGCGATGTCGCCGCGACGAGCAGTACAGCAGCGACATCGGGGTGTAGCGCAGCTTGGCAGCGCGCTTCGTTCGGGACGAAGAGGTCGTGGGTTCAAATCCCGCCACCCCGACAGCTGAAACACCAGGTCAGGTCCGGTTTCCAGAAGTGGAAACCGGACCTGACTCGTTCTCCGGGGGCAGCTGGGGAGTGACTGAGGAGTGGATCATGGAGATCTCACTCCGGGGAGTGGCAGGGAGCTCCGTCATCCGAGCGGCAGGGAGCACCTCGCCTACAGCCTGAGAGCTGTTGCGAGTTTCTCTCCATCAAGGGCGGCTCGCTCCGCGCCCTGGGCCGCCGCCCTTGCTCTCCGTCCCTCTCCGCCTGGACGGGCCAGCAGCTCGATCTCACGGTTCGCGTAGCCGCACATCACCCCGCGACTGACCCCGAAACTGCTGCCAGCTGCGCAAAAGTGCCGCTCCTCCGCAGCTACACCATCGCGACAAGCGACCGCTGGTGAGACGGAAGTTTGCGTAACCGGTTACTCGCGTGGATGACGGGCCGTATCGTGATTCCTCAACAACCTCGCGCGAGGCATTGAGTGCGGCAGGGTAGGTCACCAACAAGGGCGCCTTGCCAGCAAGCTGTGGGTATGACGCCGGGGTCAACAGCCTGGGGTTCCGTCCGTAGAGTGCTGAGCATCAATAGTCACCAAAAGGGGATCAGAATTGGTTTTCGATGCGGTTCAACGCACGATTGGGGAGATCGTTCTCATTGGGGAACATGTTGTCCCTCGCTACCAAAGGCCGTACGCGTGGGATGACGAGAATGTATTGGACCTCTGGAATGACCTCAGAGACAACTCGGTAGGACATTTCCTCGGAAACATGGTCGTGCATCCCTCGGATAGCGACAGTTGGGACCTCGTTGATGGACAACAGCGTCTCACAACTGTCCTTATCGCGATCAGGGCAATTAAAGATGCGTACGAAAAAATCGGCGAGATGGGGCGGGCGCAAGGGCTGTCCAATTATCTGCAGCGCGTCGACCTGTCCGGCGAACCCACCTTCCGTCTCAAATATCGAACGGAATCCGGATTCCTACACCTAAGTCTATTCTCAGATCCTGAATCAATAATCCGGCAGGCGAATCCGGAAAGCAGTGCAGAAAAAGCACAATATTCCGCCTACAAAATTTTCGCGAAAAACATCGAGGAGGAAGTAGCCAAGTCGACAGATCCTAACGCAGAAACTATCGACGCAATCCGCGATCGCTTCATTCGCTCAACCGTAGTCTACGTACGAGTGGATGATCGTCAGGATGCATTTAGAATCTTTGAGACTCTTAATGATCGCGGAAAGAGTCTCAATCAAGTTGACTTGGTGAAGAACCAGGTAATCTCGTCCATTGCGGCGACGGCCGCCCAGGAAGAGGAGCACCTCTGGGGAAAAAGCGTGAAGAGAATTGAATCCATCTCTTGGTCGAAGATGAAGGTGGAGGATTTCTTCGGTTATCTCTGGAACTCAACTTCGCACCAACCGGACGACGAAATTGTCGCGATAAACAGAATTCGTCGATCTGTTGATGCATTCATGCGCAGTAAGGCAAACGTCGAGCAGGGTGCGCGTGATTTTATCCGCCTCTTCAGCGAGACGGCAGAAATCTTCGCGGAGTTCGACGAATGCCTCGCTTCTCCCAACGGAAGGCATTGGGAGACGGTGGTTTCCGCAGCACGTTGGCGGGCCGACCGGTATGCAGCCGTCGACCGCTCCTTGTATGGCTGCCTGGTACCGGGATCAAATCTGCCGTTGAATCTTCTCTTCTCCTTGCTTCGGAACTACATTCATGGCCCTCGTAGCACGATTTCTAACGCTCGGTTGGTCGATTTTCTGAAGGCAATCGAGAACCTGCAGTTCAGGTGGTCTATTTCCCAGCGCCCTTCCACTTCAACAATCCGTCGAGCATACCGACGGGCGGCCTATTCAGTGGATTCTTCAACCTCAGCAAACGACATAGTAAAAGCCCTTCAACAATTCAAGCGTGACGCGAATTCTCTCATGCCCACCGATACACAGTTCAAAGACGGACTTAAGAAGCTAACGTACTTTACTCAACGACCGCAAGACGTTCATCGTGTTCGGTATACACTAGAGAAGATCGATGAATTCTGGGGCTCGCCGAAACTCTCACGCAATCAAAGCATAACCCTTGAGCATATTGAGCCTCAGGGAGGAAAATCTATCAATTCTAACCAGAACTTCTGGGTGGGGAAGCTAGGTAATCTCATGCTCCTACCCATGGAGGTTAATAGCGCCCTACCTTCCACTTTTTCGGGTAAAGCACCCAAGCTAGCAAAGTGGGTAAACGATAAAGACCTAATTCTTCAAGGGCAGATCCGTCTGGGCAAATGGAGTAATGCAGTCGCGAATAAACGCATGGAGGAGCTCCTTGATGCGGCTATCTCTGTTTGGCCGAAAGAGATGACCATTTCGACTTCGCCCTGAAATTCCCCCTTCCAGGCGACTGGCGCACTGGCGCAAGTTAATTCGGGGCGAAGACCTCAAAGCTGTAACACACTTGGCGCCGCGCCGGTAGCCGGAGTTGAGGAAGCCGCAGACCTCTTCGCTGCCGCCTGCTTTGGGCCCAAATACGGTGTCGATCTCGTCGAAGCGGAGTGTCGAGGTGCCCTCGTCTGCGGAGACGAGCCGGAACAGGGCGTTCGCCGATGCGTTGACGGTGGTGGCCGCGCGCGGGGTGAGGGTTTCGATGATCTCCAGCGCCCGTGACTTCCCGGAGCCGCGTTCGGGGCTGAGGAACGCGATGCGGGCGGTGCTGTCCAGTGCGTCCATCAGGTGCGCGTGCGCGTCCCACAACGCGACAGCCGCGTAGGCGTGTTCGGTGGGGAAGACATTGAAGCGACGGTGGAAGGCTTCCACCTCATCCAGCAGCGCGGCCCCGTCGATGATGTCGGTCATGCGGCGTTCCTCCCTTCGGAGTTACGTGTCGAGCGCGAGGTACGGTGGGTCAGGGGAAGAGATGAAAGGACGCCCTTGCGGGCGGCCTCTTTCGGGCGCCCACTCCCCGCCCATCGCGGGCGGGTGGGGCGTGCTGCGGCCGGTCGGGCGGGGATGAGGCAATCCAGGCGGGGGGAACGGGCGGGCGCGGTGGTCATGCGGCCTCCCGCGGTGTGGCGTTGGCGAGGATCCACTGCATGGCGCTGCGGATCGTCGTTCGGCACTCGGCAGCCGGCGGTCCCGTGGACTCCCCCGCCGCCTGGATTGCTTCTTCGACCGTGTGGCGGGGGATGTGTCCCCAGGCCACGAACCGGGCCACCTTGCACGCGCTGCGGTACAGCGTGGTGTTGCAGCCGGTCGGGCCCGCCCTCGGTGGTGGCTCGAATGACCGCGCACTCCCGCTCCAGCGCGGTGCGGGCGGCCTTGGTGCCGTCTCGCAACGGAGCCAGCGAGGGCACAACCGCCGACTTGGCCGGCTTGGTGAGCAGGGCGGTGAGCCAGGCGGGCAACGTGGCGACCGGGGCAGCCTCGGCCACCTCCTAGGCGCCCTGCTCGGTGGTGCTGTTGGCGGCGACGACGTAGCCGCCCCACGCGCGGGTGTCGATGTGCGGGGCGAGCCGTTTAACGCTGCACTTCAACGTCACGCCGGGCGGGACGTTGAAGTACAGGTGGCGCCCTCCGCTAGGAGTCCGCACCTGGTGGGTGTACGGGTAAGGCTGTCCGGCGCGCTCGCAGAGCGCCTTGAAGGAAGTGGCGCCGTCAGGCGCTCCTTCCGGCTCTTCCGGTTTGGGCACGTCCAGATCGACCACGAGCAGGCCGGCCGGTCCGGTCGCGATCCCCACGTTGTACGGCCGGTTCACCCACGCGGTTTGGATCAACTCGGGGTCGGTGGCCCTGCGGTGCAGCGGCCTGTACGCGGGCAGTCCCGTTCGGGGTGTCCGGCGGGCCGCTTAGTGTTCGGCACGAGAGGGATGACGGGCCAGCCGCGCTCCGCCGACAGCAGGGCTGCGGCGAGCAGGTGCAGGGTCTCCAGAGAGACGGGCGGTGGCGCTCATGCCGCGCTCCTTGCTTCGAGGGCGAAGTACTGAGTGGCGATCCAGTGGGCGTAGACGGGTGGGATGGCCTCGCGCACGCCACTGACGGTGGTGATCCATGGGGTGCCCAGGGCCTGGGCGGCGGCGCGCTGCCACGCCTTGGAGAGCCGGCCGCCGGTGATGGTCATGAACGGCCGTTCGGGGGTGGGGAGGTAACCGTTGCGGGTGCAGCGCGCCACATGCGCCGGGCGGGGTGGGGCGGTGAGGGGGGAACGAGGTCTCGAACAGGCGGTGGCGGTACAGGGGTGGGTCGAACATGGGCCCGCACAGGGTGATGGGATGGCGCATCTGCCAGCCGGCGGCGGGGACGTTCTTCATCACGTACGGCTTGCCGACGTTGTGGAGGGCGGTGTGGGTGGGGCCGATCAGGCGGGGATAGGTCTTCTTGTTGTAGGCGTTGAGCGGGGGAGTCGGCCTGGCTGGGCGGGGAGGCGTGGATCAGGTCGTAGTCGTGGCCGGGGGCGAGCAGGTAGTCGATGGCGTCGCCGTGGACGAACGTGAACGAGTATTCCTCGGCGCAGGTGGCGTCCTGGTCGACGCCGACGACGTCGAAGCCGGCTTGGTGGAAGCCCATGGCCATGCCACCGCGATGGCAGTACAGGTCCAGCACCCGAGGCCGGCGATCGGAGCCGGTTGGGCGCAGGCGGATGGGGTGGGTCATGCTCGAGACCTCCATCAGTTCAGTCCCGTTGGCGGGTGGAGAAAAAGGGGCCGCCGCCGTCTTGCGGTGAGGGGCGGCCGCCCGCGAAAACCCCCGGCCACACGCGGAGCGCTCAGGCGGGGAGCGTGAGGCGGCCCCACCGGCGAGGGTGGGGCCGGGAGAATCGCGTGGGGCGTTGTCAGGGGGCCCGCTACGTTGAACGCAGGCGCTCGTGCGGGAACGTGCCCGCGTGCTGGCGTGTGGTTCGGTGTGCCTAACGGGAGGGCGTCATGACGGCGTGGTTGGTGCTGGCCAAGGACGGCAGTAAGCGGATCAGCGTGGGATACGACGACAACCCGGCCACCCACTACAGCTGGGACAGCACGGTCCCCAACCACGCGACCTTGCGGGTCGGTGACGTGATCGCGTTGTGGGACGCCACCGAGCTGTTGGGCCTGTCGGTGATCGAGGACATCGAGGTCGGCGAGGGTGAGAAGGAGACCCCGTACTGTCTAAAGTGCGGGAAGGCGGACGTGGCCAAACGCAAGCAGAAGCTCCCCCGGTTCGTGTGCTGGAACCAGGAGTGCAAGCACGAGAACGACAAGGCCGGCTGGAAGATCAGGCAGATCACCACCTACCGCAGCCGGCACGAGGCGGGCTGGATCGACGCGCGCGGCACCCTGAGCGCGCCGGAGTTGCGCGCCCTGTGCGTGAAGCCGGCCTCGCAGAACTCGCTGCGCGAGTTGCGTTTCGACGACTTTCACCACGCCCTCACCCACGGTGGCGTGCTGTTGCCATTGCGGGTCATAGACACCACCCAGAAGGTGATCGCCGAAGGGCACGGCACGGCCACCATCCGGGTCCGCAAGGGACAGCCGGCCTTCCGCAACCATCTGCTGGAGGTGTTCGGCGAGGTGTGCGCATTCACCGGACCGGCCCCTGTACAGGCGTTGGAGGCCGCCCACCTGTACAGCTACGCGGCCAACGGCAAGCACCACAAGGGCGGCGGTCTGCTGCTGCGCCGCGACTTGCGCCGTCTGTTCGACCTCGGGCTGATCGCCGTCCACCCACAGGCCCAGACGCTGCACTTGGACGACGCGCTCAAGGTCTACCCGGACTACGCCAAGCTCGATGGCGCCCCGCTCGCCGTGCCCGTGACCGCTGATCACGTGAAGTGGCTGGCCAAGCACTGGGACATGCACCGCCCGAACCTGCCGGCGGCCAGCCTCCAGGCGTAGATCACCCCCGCTGTGGGCGCCAGTACTCGCCGAACAGGGATGGGTTGAGCCATGGTGGATGCTCGCCAGTTCCTTGATGGGTGACTGGCTGGCAAGAGCGACCCCGCTTCTTTGGCGAGACATGGGGGGGGTCGCCCCTGGCACGGCTAGAAAGGGGGCTCGGCGTCCGCCGAGACTCCGGTACTGGTCTTGACCCACGGGTCGCCGCCGGCCGCACCGTTGGTGGCGGGCTTGGCGTTGATGTTCACGGTGGTGAAGCGGATCGAGGCGCCGATCTCGTCGACTTCAACGGCGAGCATGGAGCGCTTCTCGCCCTGCTCGTTGGTCCAGTCGTGCTGGCGCATTCGCCCCGAGGCGACCACGCGCGAGCCTTTCTTCAGGCTGTCGGCCACATGCTCCGCGAGAGTGCGCCAGGCCGCGCAGCGGTGGAACGCGATGGTGCCGTCCTTCCACGTGTTGGCGGTGCGGTCGAAGGGGCGCGGGGTGACGACGATGGTGAACTTTCGCGAGCGCGGCGCCGCCCTCGGTGAACTTCAACTCGGGTCGTCGGTCTTCACAAGGTAGCTGCGGGTGCGCTTGGCTGCGATCTCCAGTAGCTCGTCCGCGACACCGTACGAGTCCGCCGCCCCGTACGCGACGGCGGCCAGCACGCGGAGACCTTTTGGTAGCTGGAGTATGCGAGCTTGAGTGCGGAGGCTTTCCCAATGCTGTCGCCCACGATGTGAGGCCGCACATCGGTGCCGGCGAAGAGTTCGGCGATCCGGTCGGATTGCTTGTCTGGGCCGGACGGATAGAGCGTCGGGTACTTGCCGCTCCCCCCCCCCCGGAGGCGATCCGACCACGGCGGCGTCGACGAATGCCAATGGGGCCAGGCGGTCAGCGATGCGCTGCGCGCGCGATGGCGAGACGGCGTTCGCTTCAATGTAGATCGTGCCCCCGCCGGCCATACAAGGCTCGGCAACCTGGGCGGCGGTCTCCTCCGCTGCGGCGGGAGGGCACAGGGAGAGCATCACGTCGGAGCGGGAAACGAACTCAGGTAGTGCTTCGGCTTCGAGGCCCGCGTGCTCGGCCCGGCGACGGGTCGTGTCGCTGCGTCCGTCGGGGCACCACAACACGATGTGGCTGCGGGCACGCAGCTGGGCGCCGAAGGCTGATCATGCTGCCGGGGTGCACAGCCCGATGGTCTATGTCATGACGTGGTCCTCGTGTGGCCGACGGAGTGCAGAAGCAGCAGGTCGATGGCGGCGCGGGCATGCGGCACCGTGTGAGCCGGTCCGAGATCGTTCGGCGGCCAGGAGCGGTTGTTGCGCATCCAAATAATGCTCAGCCCCGCACTGCGTCCGCCGCCGATGTCGTTGACGGGGTTGTCGCTGACCATCCAGCCGCCGTCGCCCAGCTCGGTGCCGCAGCGGGACGCAGCCAGGGGGAAGTGCCGGGTCTGCGGCTTGCGTGCATCGGCCTCCCCAGAGACGAAGACACCGTCCACATGCTCAGCGACACCGGCAGCCCGCAGCTTGGCGCGCTGTATGTCCACCGCGCCGTTGGTCGCCACCCCACTCGCCAGCCGGCCACACGCAGCTCGTCCACGCCGTCGAGGTCGAAGAGAACGAGAAGGCGCCGCACATCCCGCATCCTAATGAGTGCGAGCGGCCCAACCTTTGGGCAGCACCCCGCCTGGCCGCGTGACCTGGGAAAATCGGCCCCGTAATCGCGGCCTACCTAAATCATGACGCCCGGCAGCCGCCTGGATCACAGTGTGTCAAGGTCCAGATAAGCGTCTGTAGTCGGGTGAGGCCACGGCAGTTCGTGATAGTCGCACACCTGCCGCGCTATGTGAGCCTTGGCCTCCACAACCAGCTTCTCAACATCGTGGACGACACCGCCGTGAGTACGCCGACGCCCATCATGCACTGTGTCCCACTTGCTCTTCTTGCTCTGGCGGGTCGTCGCCCCCTGCTCTTTGCTGCCGAAGCCCTTCAGCTTGCTGTTCCAGATCGGCGTGTATCCCACGCGCAGCGCGTTTTCGCCCAAGTCGGCGTGCACATCAGGCAGTAGGAGGGCCCGGAACCGGAACTCGGCGATCGGCAGGCCGCCTTCCATGATCGACAGACGATGTTGCTTGAGCCTGCTATGGAGGGGATAGCGCTCCCGAACCCTCTCCCCGGTGGCGGTGTTACTGGAAAGGGCCTGCCCCGCATATACCGGGATTTGAAGGCTGGCGAGCGGAAAGTACAAGTCTACGCTCGCACCGCGGTAGTACAGGGCATAGAGCCCGGAGCCCTCGAACCTCGGGATCTCGTACGTCATAGAGACCAGGGGTTGCCGCTCGAAGGTCTCGCAGATGGTGGTCGCGATCTGCATGGTCGACAGAGGGTCGAACCACGCGGGTGTGTACTCGGCGGGCATGGCTTCCTGATCGGTAATCCAGCGTATGCGGGGAGGTCCACTGGAACGGGCTCGGTTACGTTCGACTTCTGTGCTTCATGGTCACTCGCCAGCGTCGAAAAGATCGTCCTGGGTGATCTCCTCGGGCGACGCCTCGGGCTCGCTCTCGAACACTTTGCCAGACCGGTAGTACCGCCAGGCACTCTTGTACTCGTTCGGGGAGTCCGCGTACATGATCACGTACCCCATAAGGGCAGCGATCTGCCACGCCTCTGGAAGCGCCTCGGATACCAAATAGAACGCCGCGTCGGCGGACAGACCAGCATGCGGCACAGCCAAGAAGGTCGCCTTCGAGCGCGGCGGCTCGATGTGCCGGAAGTTGTACGGCAGCCCGTTCTCAAGAACCTTGAGAAATACGCTCAGCGGGATCTTGCCGGGCGCCAGTCCCTTGACGGGACGATCCAGGTCGATCGGGTAGACGACGTCGAAGTGATTCTTCTTCAGGACTGTGCTGCCACGCTGGCGTCCCGGGCCCTTATTGCCAAACCCATTGTTATCCACCGTATGTTTCCCATTTCCTTGTGGTGGTTTATGAGCAGCTGCTCGGGAGCCAGGGCGGAGAAATCCTCTTCGACGTACAGGCAGGAGAACGAAACGTCGCGGAGGTCGATGTTGTGCCGACCCGAGAGCTTTCGCAGATGGTTGGCCAGTCGACTGGGCAGCGACTTATCAGCCTTGCCCACGTAAACGAACTCACCGTGAAGGTACAGCTGGTAGACGCCGGGCCGCTCATCAAGACTGGCGAGGTACTGCTCGGCGAGCGGGGCGCGGCCGAGGTGCGTCAGCGCCTGCGCCAATTGATGGCCAAGGGCCTTGGTGATGCTCAGCCGGAAGTCGCCGCGGTAGGTGCCACGGCCGTCCGACCTGAACCGCCTGCGTCATCCCCTTGGGCCCCTTCTGCCGCGTTGATCACCACGGACGTTATGGCCTTGCTCACTTATAGGCGACTCGCTCGAGTGAAAACCCGCCATGATCACCATCTCCGCGGTATGGTTTCCTCATGGTTGACCTGCCTGAAGAAGCAAAGAAGCCGCGGACCAGCGTTGAACTGTTCGCGGGTGGGGGCGGCCTTGCCATGGCGGTCCATCAAGCGGGCTTCCGCCCACTCCTGTTCAACGAGTTCAACAACCGGGCCTGCGAGACGCTCATCGCGAGTGCGCGGAAGACCCTCGGAGTCCACGGCCTGGAGCGCACCGAGGAGAAGGAGCCCAAGCCGCCCCGACCAGGGCAGCCCGCCCCCCTATACCCAGGGGACGTGCGCGATCTAGACCTGAGCGCCCTCCAGGGTGAGGTCGATGTCCTCGCCGGAGGCCCTCCATGCCAGCCGTTCAGCGCCGGCGGGGCCGCCAAAGGCGACGAAGACAAGCGCAACATGTTCCCCGCCATGTTCAAGGCCGTGCGAGAGATGCGACCGAAAGCGGTTATCTGCGAGAACGTCCGCGGACTACTGCGGCCATCATTCGCCGAATATTTCCAATACATCCAGAACGAGCTGCGCCTCCCGTTTGAGAAGCGCGTCGATGAGATCAAGTGGCAGGACCACAACGCCCACCTGACCCGCATTCTCGACCAACTGTCCGATGGTGACAGCGACCCGGATCACTACAAAGTCGTGATGGTGCGGGTCAATGCCGCCAACTACGGAGTCCCGCAGGTGCGCAACCGCGTCGTGCTCGTGGCCTTCCGGGCTGACCTCGGCGTAGACGTCGACGCCTTCGAAAAGTATGTCAAGACGGAGAGGTTCTCCGCGGATGCCTTGTTCCGCTCCATGCGCGATGAGGACGGACCCTACTGGAAGCGCCACTCAGACGTAGAAGACCACGTTCGCGACCGAGTACGAAAGCACCTTCCGAAGGTGATCAAGGAAGACGACTGCAAGCCGTGGCGCACATTGCGCGACGCTATCCAGGGCTACGGCACGGACGTGAAGCTCCCGGCGCTGCCCCCTGTCGATCTGGAACGACTCCACGAGAAGTTCGACTTCGGCCGGGAGATCGACGCCGTCGGTCACATCGGATGGCCTGGAGCCCGCATTTACAAGGGGCACACCCCGAACGAACTCGACCGTCCCGCGAAGACCGTCAAAGCCGGCGTTCACGGCGTGCCGGGTGGTGAGTCAGTGATGCGACTGGACGAGCGGGCGCCCGACATCGACGGCTTGCACCGCTACATGACCGTGCGCGAGACCGCCCGGGTAATGACGTTCCCGGACGAATGGCACGGCTCAGGCCCCCGAGGCGAGCAAATGAGGCAGTTGGGCAACGCTGTTCCAGTCGTCCTCGGTGAGTTCTTCGCCAAGGCCGTCGCTGATGCCTTGTCTGCGGCGGGACACTAGAGTCATGCCGCAGACAAGGGTCGGGGGGCACTGGAAGGACAGGCTGCCCCCGGAGCGCGCATATAAGCGTCGAGCCGGTGCGGCCGCGCCAGCAGTTGAGCAAGACCGCGCCTCCGGAGGCCGCAATCGACGCAACGTCGACCTGGGCGACGGGCGCCTCGCACGCGCCTCGATCACGCTCCGCTTGTACCGGAGCACACGGCGCATTCGCGCCTATCTGCGCTGGTCACAGGACGGCAAGACCGAGGAGAGGTACGTCTGCGAGGTCGAGTTTGGCTCGCGCAAACAGAACCTGGCTGAGGCATGGCAACAAGCACGAGCAAAGGGGCTTCTGGCGGAAGAAACACTACCGCCCGAGTCGACCGCGTCGTCGCTGGAGGTGCGGGCCTCGATGCGCGGAAACCGCAGCAAGAACACTAAACCGGAACTGCTTCTCCGTGGCTTACTCTATCGCCGCGGCATTCGCTATAGAGTCGACACACGGCCAATCGCCGACGTCCGACGGAGAGCCGACGTCGTCTTCCCAGGCGACCGCATCGCGGTATTCGTGGACGGCTGCTTCTGGCATGGCTGCCCAGACCACTACCGGCCCGCCATGAAGAACGCGGACTTCTGGCGGGAAAAGATCAACGGCAACAGGGCAAGGGACGCGCAGACCAACGACACGCTGGCTACGGCCGGCTGGACAGTCATCCGCGTTTGGGAGCACGATGACCTCGCCCAGGCAGCGACTCGAATCGAGAACGCCGTCCGACGAAAGCGCGGATCAGCGCACGTCGCTGCTACAGCGGGCGACCAGTGATCAGGTCACTGCTAGCGTATCCAAACGGCGCAGAACGATCCTGCCACCCTCACCACTGTGAGCCAGCAATGTCTCACCAGGGTTAATGCCAGCCTCGACCAAGATGCTCATAGGCAGGGCAACCGTACCGTTGGTGCCGACGGTGACTTCGGAGGGGCGTCGAATCACCACCCCAGTCTTATATGCGTGGTAGAGGCGAGATCGGGTCGATGCGGCACTGCGGCGAGTAAGACAGCTCGCCGTATGGCTGAGTCGACGGGGTGCCGATGGCCGAGGCTCGGACGCTGCGGTTGGTGAAGGAGCGACCGCGGTCGATCGGATCGTGGGAGTCATGGCCCTTGGCGAGGGCCTCAATGCACGGCATCAAAGACAAGGGCCAGCGCCAGGGACGACCTTCTCGTCACTATCGCACGGACGGGGCGCGAAGACTCTGAAGTCGCGGCGGAATGCGCCGCGAACCTGGCGTGTGAGAAGATCGCGGCCGCGACGGCCATCCGCTACCTCACCCATCTCTGACCAGATCGTCCCTGTTCGCGAAGGTTCCACACTTTCGCTGGCATCCCGGGTAGCCACACGATTCGCCGAGGTTCGCAAACTCCGGCCGGATTGTCAGTGGTCGCCTCTACCCTCGGGTTCGAATACTCAACTCATGAGAGTCGGGCGGCTTCGCCGTGCCCACGCACGCCGCGGCCGTCATAACAGCGCCCCCACCCCGTCAGGAGGGTTCCGCCGGAGTGAAGATCACCCCTTCCGCCCGCGTGCTCAGCATGCTGGGCGAGATCGATTTCGACGAGTGGCAGTGTGTGGCCGAACTCGTCGACAACCCCTTCGACGACTTCCTCGACGTCCTCCGCTCGGGAGTGGAGTGGCCTGACGGCTTCACGGTCAGCGTGACCCTGCCGTCATCCCCGAAGGGAGTCCTGGAAGTCCGCGACACTGGACGGGGCATGTCGTACGACCGGCTGGCGCGCGCAGTGCGGGCCGGCTGGTCCGGGAACGACATGCACGACAAGCTCGGCCTGTTCGGCATGGGTTTCAACATCTCGACCGCCCGCCTCGGCAGGCGCACACGTGTCCTGACTACCCGCGCCGGCGACACGGAGTGGATCGGAGTCGAGATCGACCTCGACCAGATCAAGGACGACTTCGAAGCGAAGGACATCACCGAGCCGAAGGACAACCCATCCCACCATGGCACGAGGATCATCGTCGACCGCCTGCAGCCGACGCGCGCTGAGTGGCTGCGCCGCAACGGCGCCTCGCTCCGCAACATCCTGGGCTCGGTGTACTCGTGGATCCTGACTGAGCATCCCTTCGAGCTCTACGTCGGTGGGACCCAGGTCAAGCCGGTTCGCCACTGCCGATGGGGCGACAACCGTTGCGTGCTCTACAACGGCAAGGAGCGGGTCCCCGCCTATATCCCGATCAACGAGAAACTCCAGGACGGGATCGCCTGCCGGGACTGTGGGGAATGGCAGATCGGTTCGGGTGAGGTCTGCTCGGTCTGCGGCAGCGGCAACCTGGCCGTGCGCGAGCGCCGGATCCACGGCTGGCTTGGCGTACAGCGCTACCTCGACAAGACCGAGTACGGGATCGACTTCCTACGCAACGGCCGAAAGATTTTGCGCTGGGACAAGCAGCTCTTCACCTGGAACAACCCCGACGGCGTCGCGGGGAACGAAGAGCCCGAGTACCCGGTCGAGCTCGCCCACCAAGGCGGCCGCCTCATCGGTGAGATCCATCTCGACCACGTTCCCGTCACGTACCAGAAGGACGCCTTCGAGTACGGGGACCGCAGCTGGCTCACCGCCGTGGAACTGCTGCGCGGCGTGGCACCACTCCAGCCCCAGCGCGCCAGCAAGCTCGGCTACGCAGAAAACGAGAGCCCGCTGGCCCTGCTATTCAAGGGCTTCCGCCGCAACGACGCGGGCCAGCGATGCCTCGTCCCCGGCGACGGCCACAAGCCGATCCACGCGGACACTCGAGACTGGGGCCGAAAGTTCCGAGCGGGCTTCTCCGAGTTCCAGACAGACGAGCACTGGTGGCAGGCGGTCCTGCGCCACGAGGAGATCAAGAAGCGGGGCAAGGAAGCCAAGACCACGGCCAGTGTGCCAACACAGCCCGATGAACAGGCCGTCCTGGGTGCTCTCGGCCTCCCCGCCGACATCCCCGCTTCCGGCGCCGGCGCCGTCCGACCTGAGACCGGCTCCAAGGCCGTCTCCACCCTGCCCGCCCACACCGCCGTGGCGGTCAAGGAGAAGACGGAGACCCGCAGCGAGCGCCTGGGTCGGTACGAGAGGGCGGCGTCACCGCACATCTACCTGAGTCGGTCATTCGGCCACCCCGAGCTCGGTTACGTCAAGGTGCGGACCCTGCTGCTGAAGCCGAGCGAGCGGCTCCTCGACGACAACGGCCTGCGCATCCCCGTCCTCCTGGATCAGCGATCCGGCAACGAGCTAACCGCCCTCGTCGACCCCGAGCACGCCGCGTTCCAGCGGTTCGGCGCGGACTACGCTGACCTCCTCCTGGTCGAACTGGCCGCCGTTCTAAAGGTTCGGGCGCGCTCCGACTGGAGCCCTTCCCAGCTAGTCGCCGGGATCCGCGCCGAATCTCTTCAGGACAGCGCGCTCGACGGCACCACCGTCGGCGCGGAGGCCCGCAACCTCCTAGCGGAGATCCGCGAGCGTGTGGCCGAGGCCCTCAATCGGAGCGGCGACTACGCGACCGCCTACGATCACCTCTCCGACGAGGGAAAGATCGCGACCGAGGAGGCGGTGATCGCCGCCGGACGTGTCGGCCTCGCCGGCCGTCTCGGCCAGGACTCCGGGTTCGTCCATCACGTCCCCGCGCTGGCCCTGGTCCGGCTCGTTGAGGCGATGCCGGCCTCATTCATGGACGGAGCAGTCTTCCGTGGCCCGTATACCGGGGTGTCCTCGCCGTCCGGGAAAGCCCTGAGCCTGGCCCGGGTCACGGGCTGTCTCGCGGACGTCGCGACACTTGGCACCTTCGCAGGGGAGGCCACCGCGCCCCAGCTGCGGCGCGCCCGCCTGAGCATCGCCCTTCTGCGCGACGAACTGGCGGGTGAGGAGTGAGTGCCGCGTTCCTGACGGCCGCCGAACTGCGTGACGGCGGCCCGGAGGGACTAACCAAGGCACTCGAACGGACTCTGTGGCATCTGGGTTTCCACGACGTCCGCGTCATAGACGGCGCCCACGACCATGGCGCCGACCTGCTCGCGGTCCGCGACCGCGAGCAGTGGGTGTTCCAGAGCAAGTGGAAGGCGCACGGCACGGCCGACCACGCGGGCGTCGACGACCTCGAACGCGCTCGCACCCACTACCGCGCCGACAAGGCTGTCCTGGTGACCAACACGAACATCACCGCGTCGGCAGAGGCACGGCGCAGGGCGTTGGCGGGGATCGGTGTCGACATCGCCCTGTGGCACGGAGCCACACTGGACGCTATCGGCCAGAGGATGCCGGACCACGTGCCCACCCCCTACGCCCTGCGGCCGTACCAGGAGCAGGCCGTCGCCGCGATCGAGCGGGACCTCGACGCCGAAGGGACGGCGCTGCTGGTGCTGGCGACGGGGCTGGGTAAGACGGTCGTCGGCGGCGAGGTCATCGGCAATCACCTCGCCGTGCGTCCGGACGCGCGCATCCTGGTCGTCGCGCACATGCGCGACCTGGTTGGCCAGCTGGAGAAGGCTCTGTGGCGGCACCTCCCGAAGAACGTGCCCACTCGCCTCCTCACCGGTGAGATCAAGCCCCGGGCCCTCGATGGCGTCGTCGTCGCGACCGTCGAGTCGGCGCTGTCCGCCGTGCAGGCTGGCTACAAACCCGACCTCATCATGATCGATGAGACTCATCACGTGGCCGAGACCGGCAGGTTTGCGGAACTCCTCGATCTGTGCGGGACTGCGGGACGATTCGGAGTCACCGCTACCCCTTGGCGTGGCGACAAGTTCGACATCACTGCCCGCTTCGGCAGCCCCAGCTTCAAGATGGGTATCGCAGAGGGCATGGCAGCGGGCTATCTGTCAGCAGTCGACTACAAGCTGTACGCGGACGGTGTCGACTGGGACGCTGTCCAAGACATCAGCCGCCACGGCTACTCCATCAAGGATCTGAACAGGCGTCTGTTCCTTCCTCAACGGGACGAGGAGATCGTCGAGCACCTACGGACGGCCTGGCGGGAGACCGCCGAGCCCCGCGCCATCGTCTTCTGCCAGACCATTGAGCACGCCGAGCACATGGCGGACCTTTTCGCCGTCGCGGACCCGGCATGGGCCAACGCCTCCCACCTGCACAGCGGTCTGTCGAAGCGTCACCGTGACGTCCTACTCAATGAGTTCCGTCTCGGCCGCGTCCCAGTAATCACCTGCGTTGACGTTTTCAACGAAGGCGTCGACGTGCCCGACGTGAACCTGATCGCCTTCCTGCGCGTCACCCACAGCCGAAGGATCTTCGTGCAGCAGCTCGGACGGGGGCTACGCCTGAGCTCCGGCAAGAAGGCTCTGAAGGTCCTCGACTTCGTGACCGACATTCGTCGCGCCGCCGCGGTACTGAACCTGCGGCGGACGCTGGAGGCTGAGGAGACCGAGCACCTCGAACTCCCGCATGTCTCCCGGATCGAGTTCCAGGACGAGACAGTCGGCTCCCTGATGGACATGTGGATCCAGGACGCCGCCGACCTCGAGACCGCCGCAGACGAAGTCCGCCTCCAATTCCCCCTGCCGAAAGGAATCCTGTGACCGACTACAAGATCCCGCCCGCCGTCGAGAAGGCCGTGGTCACACGGATCTATACCCAGGCCGACGAGGCACGGTGGCCACACCTCCAGGACGGGGACCGCACCCGCCTTTACCGGGAATGGACGGAGGACCCGGAGATCGGCGGCCGCCTTCTCGACTTCGTGGGACAGCAGGCGAACATCCGCCCGTGGCTGAAGGACTGCCCTATGAAGGAGTACGAGCGGGCGCGGCGAGGGGAAGGCAAGTACGCCAAGTACGTGTCGCGGCCAGCCGCGACGCTCGAACAGATGGTGGCGGCGACCCTCGGACCCGACTGGGAAATTGTTCCCGGGACCACCCAGCAGAAGCCGATGCGTACGAGAATCCGCGAGATCGGGAAGGAGGACGAGGAGCGGCACTTCGTAGCTGGCACGGCGGCGAACCTCAAGCACCTTGTGTGGCCGGCCATCCTTGATCGGTCCACAGGAGAGACCTGGCCCTGGATGATCTGCGTCGTCGATCCGTTCCGCGCCCCCGTGTCGCCCGAGCAGAAGGAGGAGCACCGACACATGGCCAAGTTCCTCGGTGTGCAGGTCGTCTATTTCAACGAGATGTAGGGGGAACCAATGGGGGACCAGTGGTCAATGGGCGACTGGCTGGTGAGAGCGTGGAAGACTGGGGTCTTCGACGAGCGGGAACAAGCCGTCGTCACAGGCCGGGCAGAGGGTCGGACTCTGGACGAGCTCGGGATGACGCTCGGACTGAGCCGCGAGCGTGTGCGCCAGATCCAGAACCGGGCCCGTAATCGGCTCGCGGACATGTCGGACGTCGTCCAGGACGGCTGGCGGGAGACGGCCCGCGCCGCAGGAGCGGGTCCGGCCGCCCCGCGAGAAGCCTTCGCCGCCGCACTCGGGGTCGTCGACCATGTGGCGCTGGAGGAGCTTCTGACCGCAGCCGGTCTGAACGCGCCACGGACGTGGGCAGGGCCGCTGCGCGGCTGGTGGAGTGCCGACCCCGGCGCGCTGGGCGGCGCCCTGCGCCGTCTTGTTGACACCGCTCCCTTCAGGGGCGACGACCTCAGCCGGGCTGCCTCCGAGGCCGGACTGCCCGCGGGTCTCCCCTTGACCTGGCTCCTGAGCCACTCCGAGTCGCGGCTCGCGCTGAGTTTCGGCGGGCACTGGGTCCGCCGCAAGGCGCGGGGGCGCGACGCCGCGTACTTGTGGCTGCTGGAGGCTGGGCGTCCTTGCCAGCCCGGCGAGCTGCTCTCCCCCATGGCCGCGACGACCGTCGCGGCCGTGCGGGAGGCGTTGCGCCGTGACGACCGGTTTCGACAGATCCGCCCCGAGGGAACTTGGGCCCTGACCGAGTGGACACACCTACGCGCTTCTCCGTACGGCACGGCGGTGGAAGCAATGGTCACAGTGGTCACCGAGTCGGGCCCCCTCTCCCGCGCTCAGCTCTTCGCCCGGGTGACGGAGCTGCACCCGGTCACCCCATGGCGTCTGACGCAGTGTTTGATCAGCAACCAGCTGGGTGAGACTCCCGACGGCCTAATCGACCTGGTCTCCCGCGGCGCCCGACCAATTGAGGAAGAAGAACCAGTTCAGCCTGACTCAATGGCCATCGAGGGCGACGTCCTAGGGGCGCGGATCCCCGTCACCCAAGATGTCCTGCGCGGCAGCGGTATCAACGTAAACACCTGGCTGACCTGGCGACTCGGGCTCCGCCAGGCTCCCACGAGCCGCACGTTCGCCACGGCCGGCGAACACCTACCCCTCATCGTCCGCCGCCGCACCAGCAGCGCCCAGCTGTCCAGCCTCCGCCTCCACGCGCTCGAACTTGAGGTCGTCAACGGCTGCGTACTCGCCGTCCTCCTCCGTCTCGACGACGACACAGCACGCGTCGGTCACGGCTGCGCACCGGCGGTCTGCCCGGCGCGGCGGGAACGGGCCGCCGCGCCACCGACGGCAGTGAACGTCTGACGCAGGGTCGGGACCAATAGTCCCGGCCCCGCATGAGGGCCGCTGGCCGAGATCCACCTGCCTCGGCCCTCATGGGGCCGTCTCCGCCGAACGGAGCCGCCGTTCCAGAAGCCCGCTGCCGCCGGAGGCGCTCAAGCGCCTGCCCGACAGCTGCCCCCGCCACCTCGAGACAGCAGACGTCAGCGGCGCCACAGACCGAATATTTACCTCAAATGAGACCTCCAATATGAGGGAAACATGAATCGACTCTAACTGCGCAAGGTAGGGCACAGCTCCGCGAAACGCTGCAAGACACCGAGTTGGATGCTCGACGACGTCGATGCGGCAATCGCGGCGGGAGTCCCTGAGGAGAAGATCCTCCGCCGACGCCAGCTGCGCCACGGTGATGACTTCCCCGCCGCGAGCCCGGCCGCAGCAGCGCTTCGATACGAGGTCGTGGACCGTGGCGTGCTTGGCCTCGTCGACTTCGAGGCATCGCGCAAGCAGGGATCGCTGGTCATCGCGACGCGAGGCGTGACAGATGAAGAGCGCGTCCAGCTCTTCCTCGATGCGATGAGGCGAGTCCTCGTCGAGCTGCCTGAAATGGAACTGGAGGTGCTGAATACGCTCCGAACCGAGCCCGAGGGCGACGCTGGCAGCCGGAGCATCGCCGAAGAGGTCGTGTTCGAACCGGACGAAAGCGCTCGATCGCGCCGTACGCGAACGGAGTTCCGGGGCGATCGGATGCCAACTGAGCGACGTACACGCGTCCGTCAGCTGCTGGCCGATGTGACGAGAGAGGCCGGCAATCGAGCACTGTCGATCACCTGGTCAACGAGATCAAGACCCTTCTGGCGGCGGGGGCGGTATCGTACGACTCCGCTTCGAAGCCTTCCGATGTCTACGAGGGCTTCATCTTCTCCCTGATCGTCCCCACTGCGAGTCGGCACGGCGCTACTGTCACCTACGAGGACGTCTACGGGGCGAAGGCCAGCAGCCTTGTCTTTCGGACGGGCCCTGGTCATCTCTACGGCAATAGCCAGCCCTTCACCCACGCCGTGATCGAGTTCGGCGGTGCTCCCATTCTTGACGTCCACCTCGGCGTGTACGTGACCGGTACGTCGGGCGTCCTGCACGAGTGTGACGTACTGGTGCTGCCAGCCGAGGAAGCCGCCCTGAGCCGAGCACAGGGGATTGCGCCACGAGACAGTCAGTGCGTCCTCATCGTCGAGTGCAAGTACTACCTCTCCAACCTCGGCATCGGTCTCGCGCGGAACTTCGAGGGACTGCGCGCGGACATTCGCACCCAGAACGAGCTCTTCGTCTCCAACATCAGGTCATCGAGTATCGTGCGGTATCTCGATGCCCGAAAGAGGGACTTCGAGCCGGACGTGGTGCCCAATTCGCCGCAGGCGGGCTATCTCCAGTCGGAGATCAGGAAGACCTTCAAGAGCTACCTGAGCAAGCACCCACCCTCAACGGTGATCTGAGTCCCCCGGACGAGCGTCGCGCATCACGGCTTCCGCGCGCGCCGATGCTGCGGGACAGGCGGCATCAGCGGCCGTCGGCTGGGAGCCGACCCGCTCCCCAAGCCCCTCCGACACCACCCGAGAGCACCCCCGCCCCAGCGCTCTGAACAGGTAAAACACCAAACTGCCCAGTGTCGATCTTGCCCGAACCTCATTCGGGACGAAGAGGTCGTGGGTTCAAATCCCGCCACCCCGACGCTAGTCGGAGGCCTATTCGCTTGATCGCGAATGGGCCTCTTTCATGCCCGGGTGCCAAACGGGGGCTAACTGTCATAGACCTACGAGCACCTGGATCAGCTCGTGTTCCTCCTGACCTCCTCCGCGCTGAGATCGAGATGGTTTACGACCGTGGCAAGCAGGATGGTCGCGACGCGGACGTGAGCGTGCGTGATATGCCCAGCGACCTCGGTGAGCTGATTCCAGGCCCCCCAGCGTGTCCGCCACCCGCCTTGGCCAGGTTGTAGTGACCAAGAACCGCGCGGCCGGCTCGCTCGTCGAAGTCGTGCGACTTTGCAATGTCTCACATGGAATGAGGCTATGTGCCACCACTGACAGCCGTCCGCCCTACTTCTGAGTAGGGCTGGACGAGAGCTCCTAGGTGCCACGGAGCACCAAAGATCTCGTCCATCGCTTCGGCTCCCTGCGTCATCACCGGACGAAGCTGCTTGCGGTGGACCGCTTCTGTCGTCGTCTCCGGCGGTGCGGCCGCCGCGGTCACGACGTATCAGCCGGGCGTGGACGGGCTGCCGGGTGCGGTCGTCAGTTTCGGCTACGCGGCACGGTAGGAGGGTTC
Source organism: Streptomyces sp. NPDC092369 (assembly GCF_044755245.1). Taxonomy (NCBI): domain Bacteria; kingdom Bacillati; phylum Actinomycetota; class Actinomycetes; order Kitasatosporales; family Streptomycetaceae; genus Streptomyces; species Streptomyces sp. NPDC092369. The sequence continues at coordinate 597,898 of NZ_JBIVQP010000005.1, read as the reverse complement.
CGGCTGTATCGCCTGGCTGGTGGTACGGCCGGTTCCGCAATGTCACAATGTCCGGGTGAATTCTGAATTCTACGCGGACGTCATCGAAGCCGGCGGCCTAACGAACGCGCTGGAGCAAACGGCGGCCAGCCTCGATATCTCTCTCATTCTCGTTCCCGGTCGAAAGAAAGTGGCGGATTCGGTCGGTATCGCCAGCACGGCCCCCGGACGGCTTCCGCTGCTGGTGTTCGTGCGCGCCGACACTCGCGGCTTCCGGCTCGTCGGCCGGTCCAGGGAGGTCGACATCCTCACCGGGGAGACACGGGAGCTTGGGGACGTCGTCGAGGCAGGTGCGGCATGGGCGGCGGGAACACCGGTGCCGGTAATGCGCGATGTGCAGCCCTTCCTCCAGATCGACGTGCTCGCCGAAGCCCACGAGCTCGGACCTGAGGCGGCGGTAGCAGCGCAGTGGGAGCGGTTGAAGGAGAAGGCCGCCGACACCCCTGCCTTCCCCGAGTTCGGACGGCTGGTAGAGGCGGCGTACGCGGAACCTCGGCTGCGGCAGCTCTTCCCGTTCACCAGCCACTGGACGGTCGCATTCAGCTCCTGCACCGACCGCCCATACCACGACGAGATCGCGATCGCCCCGCAGTACGGCGGCGGCCCTTATCTCGTCCTACGGCATCCGAACAGCGGAATGCTGGGTGAAGCCGCCACCGTGGAGGAGGCGGTGGCGCTCGCCCTGGCGCACCTTCCGGAATCCTCCGGTCCGGCTGTGGCGGGTTTCAACAGCAATTCTGTCTAAATCCTCCGTAACAGTTCTCTGCATCCATCTGGTTATCCTCTTCCTTGGCAAATATCCCAGCGTTCGACAAAAGGGAATGGCAGGCCGACTGGGCAGCCTTCCCGGGGGTGGAAGAGGAAATTTGTGAGAGGGAAAAAATCTGGGCGCCCTGGAATACGCAAGGGCCCCCACAGACGCACGGCGGGTTCCCTGGCCCTGGCCGTGCTAGCTGGCCTGTTAGCCGCGTACCCGGCCGTCGCCGACGGCACGGCGGATGACACGGTCGTACCGGTATCCCGCAGCTCCCGTCAGCAGGTGGTGGACCTCTGGGCGGCCGGGGGCAGCGAGGTTCGGTCGGCCGCCGAAGCTGCCCTGGTCGGCAGCGGTGACGACATCGTCACCTTCCTCACGACCTATGGGAACCATCAGATCCAGGATTTCCGGGTCGAGGCGGCCCAGCTGGCCAGTGTCGGAGGGGGGAGCACCCTCGAAGCCGTCCGCACCGCGCTGAGCGGCAGCGACAGCGATCTCGCCGCCTTCATGAAATCAGGCTGGGAGGAGCCCCTGGAGCAGGACCAGCGGGTCCTGGTCGCGCGGGTGATCGACGCAGGTGGCCCTGAGGTACAGACGCGCGGCCGAGCCGCGCTGGCCGGCACCACCGAGGACATCCAGACTTTCCTGGACACGGAGATCACAGAGGCCCGGGAGCAGGACGACCGGGTCCTGCTGACCCAGATCATCTCCACCGGCGGCACCAATGTGCGGGCCGCCGGACGGCTCGCGCTGAGCGGCACCATCGACGACGTTCGAGAGTTCCTGGACGTCGGACAGTTCGTAGCTCGTAACCGCGACGAGGAGCACGCGAGCATCGCAGAGCTCGCGGAACAGGCGGAAAAGGCGGGCAAACTCGCCGCGACGGAGACCACCAAGGCCGAAGACGCCTCGGAGGAGGCCGTCGAAGCCGCCGCGCAGGCGAAAAAGGCCGCACAGAAGGCGGCTGCGGAGGCCGAAGCCACCCAGGCGGACACCAAGGATGCGGCACGCGCGGCAAACCGGGCGGCGAGCGCCGCGTCCGGAGCCGCGAAGGCCGCGCAGCGGGCCATCTCCGCGGCCAACTCCGCCGAGCAGTCCGCGCGGACTGCGGCGGCTGCCGCAGCCCAGGCGGCGGCAGCCGCGGTCGGCGCCGCCAACGCGGCTTCCGACGCGCGCAACGCGGCCGCAGCCGCCTCGACGGACGCTGCCAACGCGGCCGCCGCCAGGAAGGCCGCGACCAAGGCCAGTGACGCCGCAAAGGGCGCGGACAAGGCGGCGAACGCCGCAGACAAGGCGATGAAGGCCGCCAACGCAGCCGGTGACGCTGCGGTGTCCGCCGCCAGCGCGGGCAACAACGCCGCCGCAGCAGCCGACGCGGCGGTAACCGCCAGCCACTACGCCGGTGCGGGTAGTACGGCAGCGGCTAATGCCCGAGCCGCTGCGGCTTCGGCGCACCGGCAGGCCGCCGAAGCCAACCGGGCCGCAGGCCAGGCCGAGTCGCTCGCCCGTAAGGCGGCCACAGCGGCCGGCGACGCGCGAGACGCGGCACGGTCGGCCGCGACGCACGCCAGGAACGCGGCGAAGGCCGCGCAGGAGGCCGCCGACAGTGCGGTCGACGCATCCACCGCGGCCGCCAAGTCCACCGCCCACGCCAACGCGGCTACCGAGGCGGCGAAGGTCGCCACCAAGGCCGCAGCAGAGGCCCAGACCGTCTACACACTAGCCCGCGAGGTCGAGGCAGAGGAGCTGCTGGGCCGGACCAATGCCGGCATCGAGAACGCCCGAGACCTCAAGGCACAGGAGACGGAGGGACAGCAACAGCGCGAACAGGAGGCCGCCGACCTCGCCGAACAGCAGGCCACCGCACAGAAGCTGGCGCAGCAGGCCCAGTCCGGCACCGACGACGAGGAGATCACGGCGCAGGGCCGTCGCCTCGCCCTGCTCGACATGAAGAACGGTGAGCCCTGGCTGCGCGAGGCCGCCCAGGAGGCGCTGGGCAGCGACACCGCCGGAGTCGTCGCGTACGTCCGCACCGGGCGATCCGAGGCCCAGGCCCAGGACGATCGCACGGAGGTGGAGCGCCTCGCCGAGGAGAGCTCCGTCAAGGAGATCCGGGACGCGGCGGAGACCGCGCTGGACGGTGGCACGGCCACGGTCAATGCGTTCCTGAAGAATGGTCAGTACGAGGCCGGCCGGGAGGCGTTCCGGGTGGCGGTCGCCCGGGCGGCGGACGTCGGCGGCCCCAATGTCAAGGACAAGGCGCGCGCCGCCCTCACCACCGGCACCATCGGGGCCTACCGCACCTTCCTCACCAAGACCCTGGCCGAGGCCCAGGTACAGGACGACCGGGTGACCGCCGCGCAGCTGGTGGACAGCGGCGACCCGGAGGTGAAGTCCGCCGCGCGGATCGCTCTGGAGGGCCCCGCGGACCTGCTGCACCGGTTCGTACAGTCCGGGCGGTACACCGCCCAGCGCAAGGACTTCCTGTCCCTGACCCACCAGTTGCAGGTCCAGCAGCTCGTCGCCGAGGCCTCGCAAGTGGCCGCACAGGCACAACACGACGCCGCCACCGCCCAGGCCACCGCGGCGACAGCCCGCAAGGCGTCGGCGGAGGCAAAGAACTGGGCGGCGCAAGCAAAAGCGTCCTCCGAAAAGGCCGACGCCTACTCCGCACAGGCGGACCAGTACGCCAAGGACGCCAACGCGTCCGCAGCACAGGCCGCGGAATCGGCGAAGACGGCGCGTGCTGCGGCGAACCGGGCCGACACAGCGGCGCGGAACGCTGCCAGGTCCGCCAGCGACGCGACCGTGTCCGCAGAACTCGCCCAGACCTCCGCCGGGTCGGCTTGGGCCTCGGCCGCCCAGGCCCAGACCTCGGCGGAGCGGGCCGGCAAGAGCGCCGCCGAGGCGGCGACCGCCGCGACCGAGGCGTTCGTGGCCACCGTCCAGAAGTACCGCGAGGAGGAGGAGACCCGCCGCCGCGCGGCCGTCGCCGCGAAGGAGGCCAAGGAAAAGGACGGCGTCACGGCCGCCGAGCTCTATCGGTGCGGAATCCTCGGCTGCGAGGCGATCGGCAACCCCGGCCGGTGGTGCCAACACCACGAAGCCTACTGCGATGTACTCGTCCGGGGACCCGCCTTCGAGGCGAGCATGAAGCAGCTCAACGACATCATCAACGCCATCACCGGTCTCACCCAGCTGGAGAACTGCGCCCGCAAGGGCGATCTCGAAGCCTGCTGGGAACTGAACAAGGACGTCATCATGTCGTCCAAGTTCCGCATGCTGGGCGCGGCCTACCGCACGCTGCGAGTCCTTCAGCGCGGCTGCACGCAGTGTTTCCTGCCCGGTACCCACGTCCTGATGTCGGACGGCGGCACCCAGCCGATCGAAAAGGTCCAGGCCGGCGACCTGGTCCGGGCCACCGACCCGGAGACCGGCGAGACCGCGGCCCGACGGGTCGCGCAGCAGATCGTCACCGAGTACGACGACAAGTACCTCGCGGCCCTCACCATCCGGGGACCGACCGGTGACGTCAGCGAACTCTCCGCCACCTACGAGCACCCCTTCTGGAGCGTCGGTCTCCGCTCCTGGGTGCCCGCAGAGGACCTGCGTACCGGCGACACCCTGCGCACGGACGGTGGCGAGACCGCCACGGTGCTCGCCAACCGCCCCTACAACCGTACGACCGTCACGTACAGCCTCACGGTCGCGGGGCTGCACTCCTTCTACGTCCTGGCCGGGAAGACCCCGGTCCTGGCCCATAACTCCGAGTGCAAACCCCTGGTCCTCGGTCTAGAGAACTACATCGACGAGGCGACCACACAGCACAAGGGCTACAACTTCATGGACCCCGAGTACGCGAAGGTGGAGGGCAGGATGCCCGACGGAACGCCGTTGGCCACCTGGATGTCCGAGGTCACCAACGTGATGCGGAACAACGGCAAGATCGTCGTGAGCCTGAAGGGTTTCAGACCGATCGACGGCACATACCAGGAGAAGTTCAACCGAGCCGTGGAGAACTTCGAGAACGGTACGTGGAGTGCCACGGACTGGGAGATGGGCCAGCTCGTGAAGTACAACAGGTGGGGCAATCTGGACTGGGACAACGTGAAGTTCTATGACGACAACGGCGTGAAGGTGAGCATCGACCCGCCGAAGCCGAAGGGGTAGGCGGAGTGGGCAGCGCTTCGCCAGGGGCGCTGCCCAGCCCACCGAGCGCGGCAGACCAAGGGACACGACCGTGCGACGCAGCCCTCCGCCCCGAAGATCGCGGAGCCGGCCGGCCCGCAGCCCTTTCGAGGTCCGTTGCGATATTGTCCGCGCGACCGAGGGAAATCTGCCGCGGCCGGGCCACATCCGTGCCGCCCGCGGCGTTAGGGTTGGAGCAGGAGGCGGATTCGGTGCCGGATCCTCGTGGAGCTCGGGTCACGGACCCGGCCGGGCCGCTCGCCTCGCCCCGAAACGAAGGTGCCATGCCCGCTGAGAACGATCCCGTCACCGACAACCTGGACGATGACGACTACCCCGCCTACACCATGGGTCGGGCCGCCGACGTTCTCGGCATCACCCCGGCCTTCCTGCGGGCCGTGGGCGAGGCCGAGTTGATCACTCCGTTGCGTTCGGAGGGCGGTCACCGGCGGTACTCGCGGCGGCAGTTGCGGGTCGCCGCCCGGGCCCGTGAGCTCGTCGACCAGGGCACTCCCGTCGAGGCCGCGTGCCGCATCGTGTCGCTGGAGGACCAGCTGGAGGACGCCCTCCGGCTGAACGAGGAAATGCGCAAGATGCTGGCGGAGCGGGGCGCGAATATCTAGTGCGGCGGGTGCAGAAATGAGGAGTTCGGCCGGGCGAGAATTCTTGATCGAACTCCAGGCCGGCATGGGGTTTCCGGCCGACCTGTGTTAGCGTGATACCAGTTGCAGTTTTGGTTACCAGAGACTTGTTTCACAGCCAGTTTCTTTGCAGAGCTTTCCGGATCTTTCCGGAGGGGTGATCATCGCGGCGACTCGGGATCGGCAAAGTGCAGGTCCCGGCACTGCCCCCCAAGGGAGATTCAATATGGCATCTGGCACCGTGAAGTGGTTCAACGCGGAAAAGGGCTTCGGCTTCATCGAGCAGGACGGCGGCGGCGCTGACGTCTTCGCCCACTACTCGAACATCGCCGCCTCCGGCTTCCGCGAGCTTCAGGAAGGCCAGAAGGTTACTTTCGACGTCACGCAGGGCCAGAAGGGCCCCCAGGCCGAGAACATCGTTCCCGCCTGATTGCTTGACGCATGACAGTAGCTGGGGCCCGCACTCTATGGGGTGCGGGCCTCAGCTCGTTCACTTTTCGCATGTTCCCAGCCGCCGCTCTCAGCTGACTCCGACCGTCACCCGCTGCTCCAACGCAGTTCCCGTTTCAGTCAGTTCAAGCTGATTCCTGCGCGAGAACCGCCCCGGTTCACCCACCGGTTCACACCGGTTCATAAACCGCGAGGCGTTCGCACAGCGCGAGGCGCGGCTTTCGCTATTTTCACGGCTCATTCTTGTGAATCCTCATGCGGCTATTCGCCGCTGGACGGAATTCCTCGATACGTGCCGTATCGAGGAGGGTTCCACCATGAACCGCGACCGTCGCAGCAGCAGCGCCAGTTCGGGCCGCGTCCGCACTGACAGGAAGTCCACGGGAGGTTCCGGCTCCGCACACGGCAGCCGCTTCCGTACCCACGAACCCCGCCGGACCTCGCGTCCGGGCGGTGCGGGAAAGAACGGCCAGGGCCCGCGCTCGGCCGGCCCGCAGCAGGAGTTCGCGCTCCCCACCACGATCACCGAACCGCTCCCGGCCGTCGAGTCGTTCGACCAACTCGACATGCCCGAGGGCCTGTTGGCCGCCCTCAGCACCGAGGGCGTCACCGTGCCCTTCCCGATCCAGGCCGCCACGCTGCCCAACGCGCTGGCCGGCCGGGACGTCCTGGGCCGCGGCCGCACCGGTTCCGGCAAGACGCTCGCCTTCGGGCTCGCCCTGCTGGCCCGGCTCCACGGCAAGCGGGCACAGCCCCGGCAGCCGCTCGCCCTCGTCCTGGTCCCCACCCGCGAGCTGGCCCAGCAGGTCACCGACGCGCTCGCCCCCTACGCCCGCGCCCTGCGGCTGCGGACCACCACCGTGGTGGGCGGCATGTCGATCGGCCGCCAGGCCAGCAGCCTGCGCGGCGGCGCCGAAGTCGTCGTAGCCACCCCCGGTCGTCTCAAGGACCTCATCGAGCGCGGCGACTGCCGGCTCGACCAGGTCGGCATCACCGTGCTGGACGAGGCCGACCAGATGGCCGACATGGGCTTCATGCCCCAGGTCACCGCGCTGCTCGACCAGGTCCGCACCGGCGGCCAGCGGCTGCTGTTCTCGGCCACCCTGGACCGCAACATCGACCTGCTGGTCCGCCGCTACCTGCACGACCCGGTCGTGCACTCGGTCGACCCGACCGCCGGCGGTGTCTCCACCATGGAGCACCACCTGCTGCACGTGCGGGACACCGAGAAGCACTCCACGGCGACCGAGATCGCCGCCCGCGACGGGCGCGTGATCCTCTTCCTGGACACCAAGCACGCGGTGGACAAGCTGACCAAGCACCTGCTGTCCGTCGGTGTCCGCGCCTCGGCGCTGCACGGCGGCAAGTCCCAGTCGCAGCGCAACCGGACGCTCGCCCAGTTCAAGGACGGTCACCTCACCGCCCTGGTCGCCACCAACGTGGCCGCGCGCGGTATCCACGTCGACAACCTCGACCTGGTCGTGAACGTCGACCCGCCGGGCGACCACAAGGACTACCTGCACCGCGGCGGCCGTACCGCGCGCGCCGGTGAGTCCGGCACCGTCGTCACCCTGGTGCTGCCGCACCAGCGGCGCTCGATGGACCGGCTGATGCAGGACGCCGGGATCACCCCGGCCACCAGCACCCGGGTCAGCCCCGGCGAGGCCGAGTTGCAGCGCATCACCGGCGCCCGCACCCCCTCCGGCGTACCGGTCGTCGTGACGGCGCCCGCGCCGGCCGCGGACCGGCGTGAGCGTTCCGGTGCTCCCGGTCGTGGCCGGGGCGGACGGGCCGGCGGCTCCCGCGGGCGCCGTACCCCGACCCGTAACCCCCGCTAGTCGCACCCTCACAGGTCAAGGCGGTCAGGACGCCCACCCGCGTGTCCTGACCGCTCCTCGGTGTCACCCTCCACCGCTGTACTCCGCTCTCTTCCCCTGCCTTCCCCTCGGTTCAACTCCCCTTATCTGTTGGAGGCATTCATGCGCTGTGTCATCGCCCGATTCCCCTTCGACCTGCGCAAGAACGAGGTCGAGCAGTCGATGGACGGCATCACGCCCGAAACCGTCACCGGTGTCTCCGTCACCATCGGCCAGCAGGTCTACCCCGTCCTGCAGGTCGGCGAAGTCATCACCCGGCAGAACCGCCGCGATTTCACCACCGGCGAGATGCGCCGCGCGCTCACCCGGCTCGGTTTCGTGTGCCACGACGCCCCGCAGCCCGCCCAGCCCCGTACCGTGGCCACCGACCAGGAATCGCTCGGCTGGTGAATGACTGGGGCCGCTGAGCCCCCGGCGAACGGAGACCGGTGACCCGCGACGGGATGGCCGAGGCACTGCGGTCGCTACGGCCGGGCAGCGGCGCCGATCCCGCGGCGACCGGCGCGCGAGCGCTGGGCGTCGCGGGCGTCGTGATCTCCGTCTTCCCGGTGCCGGCCGCGGACCCGGACGCCATCCGCGCACCGGAACCGCGTTGGTGGTTCCCCGAGTTGAGCCTGCGGTTCGAGGAACTGCAGTTCACGCTCGGCGAGGGCCCCGGCCCCGACGCCACCCGCGCCGGCACCGCCGTACTGGAACCCGATCTCGACCGGGTGCGCCCGGACCGCTGGCCCGCGCTGCTGCCGGCCGCCCGCCAGCTCGGCGTCGACGGGGTCTGCTGCTTCCCGCTCGGCCTGGGGGCCGTACGCCTGGGCATGCTCACCCTGCTGTGCGACGGGCGGCACGGTCTGGACGACCGTCGGCTCGCGGACGCGAACACGCTGGCCGCCGCCCTGACCGCGACCCTGGTGGACGGACGGCGACCGGCCGGCCGCGACGACGGCCTGCCGTGGCCGGGCGACGGGCTGCACCGGGCCGTGGTGCACCAGGCGACCGGCATGATCAGCGTCCAGCTCGACATCCCGCTGGCCGAAGCCCTGGTGCGGCTGCGTGCCTTCGCCTACGGCAGCGAACGCCTGGTCGGCGACGTGGCGGAAGACGTCGTGGCCCGACGACTGAGATTCGACGACGATGGAAGCGGGACCCACGCGCCCGTCGGTGGAGAGGGATGATCGGCATGACGCGAGAACAACGCCTCGCGGAGGTGTTCGTCGAGATCGCGGACTCACTCATCGACGACTTCGACGTCCTCGACCTGCTGCAGCGGCTGTCCGCGCGCTGCGTGGAGCTCCTGGAGGTCTCCGCGGCCGGCATCCTGCTCGCCGACCCGCACGGTGAACTGCAGGTCATCGCCGCCTCGGACGAGCACACCCGGCTGCTTGAACTGCTCGCCCTGCAGCACGACCAGGGGCCCTGCGTGGAGTGCTTCCACACCGGTTCGGCCCGTACGAACATCGACTTCGAGCACCCCGAGGCGGCCACCGCCTGGCCCCGCTTCACCCCACGGGCGCGCGAGCTCGGGTTCGTCGCCACGCACGCCATCCCGCTGCGGCTGCGGGACCGGGTGGTGGGCGCCCTGAACCTCTTCCAGACCTCTGTGCACCGGCTCGACGACTCCGAGATCGCCCTCGCCCAGGCGCTCGCGGACGTGGCCACGATCACGATCCTGCAGCAGCGCACGCTCGAGAAGACCTATGTCGAGAACACCCAGTTGAACACCGCGCTGACCAGCCGGATCCTGGTGGAACAGGTCAAGGGCGTGCTGGCCGAGCGCTGGGGCACCTCGGTCGACGAGGCCTTCACCGCCTTCCGCGCCTACGCCCGCGCCCATCACCTGCGCCTGACGGACTTCGCCCGGCACATCGTCGACGGCACGTTCGACACGTCCACCATCCCGGCCCCGGAGACCGCCTAGATCGACTAGATCGCCGAGTTCACCTAGGTCTCCGAGAGCTGCGAGATCCAGCAGTTCTACGAGTCCTGCGAGTTCTGCGAGGTCTACGAGTGGCGGTCACGGGTCGAGGTACAGGACCCGGCGCGGATCGGCCGGGTGCGTCCGGTGCTCGTCGGCCGGGAGGTCCCGCCAGCCCCAGGCCCGCAGGGCGGCCAGCGTCGGTACGTCGAAACGGGCGACCAGGGTGACGCCGGTGGCGTCCGCGTGCTCACCGAGCAGGCGCCGCTGCAGCCGCCGGGCCAGATTCCAGTCGCGGTCCGTGGACTGCCGGCGCACCTGGGGGCGTACGACGATCTCGCGGATCGCGAACAGCCCTGCGCGGAGCGGGAATCCGTAGGCGCACGCCGTCGTCATCGTCGAGTTCTCCGCGACCAGCAGGGTGAAACCGGGGCGGCGCATGTCGTCGGTCAGACGGCTCAGGAACGTGTGGCGCAGGAGGTCCCACCGACAGGGCTCGGCGCCGGAGTTGGCCGCGTACATCTCGCACAGTTCCGGCAGCCGGTCCATGACCTGGCCGCGGGACAAGGGGCGCAGTCGCTCCGCCTCCCAGGGCGAGGGGCACTGCCGGCCGGGCCCGGCCCGCGCCCGCGGGTGCTCCAGGGCCGACCGGAGCGCGTTCTGTGTCATGAGGCGGACCTGTTCCGGGCGCCGTCGCAGCCGACCTGGTCTCGTCGATCGCCGAGAACGGCACGGGCGTGACAGCCGGCGCACGAGGAACCCTCGGTCCTTTCACGATACTCCGGGCCCCGCCGGCCGCCCGGGGGAGAGATCGCGCCTCAGTTGTTCCACGTCTCGTCGTAGGGATCCGCGGGCGTCGGCACCGGTGTCGCCGAGCTGACCTGCAAGAAGGGAATGGGGCCGTTGTTCACCGGGTCCTTGACCTCGCGGGTGGTGTACGTCCCGGTCACCTCAAGCCACTTGTCGGGCTGCAGGACCGGGGGGACCTTGCCGGTCAGGCCGATCTTCACCGGCTGGGCGTCCGCCGCACAGCAGTTGAGGGCCATGCGGACCAGGTAGGGCGTACCGGCCTTGTCCAGTGCGACGAAGCCGGTGACCTTGATCTGGCGGCCGTCGAGGGTGCGGCCGTGCTGGTAGACCGCGCGGCCGGCGTAGTCGACCACGGAGAGGCGCAGTGGTCCGGCCGCGGGCAACTTGTCGTACCCGTAAGGCTGTTGGAGCGCCGTCCCGGTGCGCATCGCGCTGTAGGAGCCGAGCGCCGGCGGGGCGACCAGGATCAGGGCGAGGAGGGGGAGGACGAGGAGCCAGGAGATGCGGGGTTCGCGGTGGGTGTGCTCGTGGTCGGCATCGGCGGCGGAGCCATCGAGGTCGGCGGGCCGGTGCTCCTCGTGCCCGTCCTCCGCACGCTCGGCCACGTCCGCCTTCTTCGCCCCCTGCGGCTCCCCTTCTCGTTCTTGCGACTCCCCCTGCTTGCGCCCCCGCCACTCGTACCAGACCGTCGCCAGCGCCGCCGCGATCAGCACCACGCCCGCCAGCAGCAACAACGGCTGCAGGCCCGCCTTGACGTACCGCAGATACAGATCCGTGAACCCGGCGTGCAGCAGTGCCGCGCCGGTGAGGAAGAGGACCGCCGCCTGGGCCTGCCGGTTCACAGCAGCACCGCCCCGGTCAGGACCGCGCCCACGATCGCGACGGCGAAGGTGGCGGGTCCGAAGCGCAGGGCGAAGCCCCGGCCGAACGTGCCCGCCTGCATCGCGAACAGCTTCAGGTCGATCATCGGGCCCACGATCAGGAACGCCAGCTTGGCCGTGAGCGAGAACTGGGTCAGCGAGGCCGCCACGAACGCGTCCGCCTCCGAACAGATCGACAGCAGTACGGCGAGCAGGGACAGGGCGAGGACCGCGACCACCGGGTTGTCCGCCGCCGTGCGCAGCCAGCTCGCCGGGGCCACCGCCTTCAGCGTCGCCGCGGCCATCGCGCCGACGACCAGGAAGCCGCCCGCGTGCATCACGTCGTGCCGGACCGACCCCCAGAACGCGGCGCCCTTGCTCTGGCCCTCGTAGTGCGACCGGTGGGGCATGCGCAGCCAGTCCGTGCGGCCCAGGCGCTGCCAGAGCCAGCCCATCGAGCAGGCCACCAGCAGGCTGCCGACGAAGCGGGCGAGGACCATCTCGGGGTTGCGCGGGAAGGCCACCGCGGTCGCGGTGAGCACGATCGGGTTGATCGCCGGCGCGGACAGCAGGAACGCGATCGCCGCGGCCGGGGTGACGCCCCTTCGCACCAGCGCGCCCGCCACCGGCACGGACGCGCACTCGCAGCCCGGCAGCACCGCGCCCGCCATCCCGGCCACCGGCACCGCGAGGGCGGGCCGGCTCGGCAGGGCGCGGGCGAAGAACGTCGGCGGTACGAACACCGCGATCGCCGCCGAGAGCAGTACGCCGAGCACCAGGAAGGGCAGCGCCTGGACGAGCACGGCGACGAACACCGTCATCCAGCTCTGCATCACGGGCGCCGACAGCGCGCCGCGGATGGGGTCCTGCATCAGCACCAGGACGAGCAGCAGCAGGATGAGGATCAAGGACGACCGGGACTGGGGCTGGTGCTGGGGCTGGGCGGCAGGTGGCGCTTCCGATGTCGGGGCACCCGCTGCCGGCTCCTGGGCATCCGCCACCTGCTCCGGCGCACCCCGTACCGGCTCATGGCTGTCCGCCCCGGTGGGGGCTGGTCTGGTGATGGCCACGGGCGAGGTACCTCCGGTGGTGCGGAAAGCGCTGGTTTCCGTCCCTATCCATACGAAGGAGAGGGAACAGCCGTTCAGTTGACTCTGGAACCGCCCCTCCCCATAAGGCAGTCTTTCCCCTCGTGGCGAGCGTTCCTCAGCAGGGTGTGACAGGCGACCTGTCCGGACACATGGTCGTGTGCGGCGACGACGGGCTGGCGCACCGGCTGGCCGCCGAACTGCGGGGGGTCTACGGCGAACAGGTCACGCTCATCGTGCCACCGTCCGAGCGCGGTGTCCGTCCCCCGGTGATCGGCAGGGCACGGGCGACCACCGCGGCCCTGCTCGACCGGGTGGTGAACGCGGCCGTCAACCGTGCGGCCGGCGGCGATCCGACCGCGCCCGCCACGACCGCCGTCAACGGCGGCGAACGGGTCGTCGAGGCCGCCGAGGCGACCGAGGCCGCGCTCGCCGAGGCGGGCGTGGAACGGGCCGCCGCACTGGCGCTCGTGTACGACGACGACGAGACCAACATCCGCGCCGCCCTCACCGCCCGCCGCCTCAACCCCCGCCTGCGCCTGGTCCTGCGCCTCTACAACCGCCGGTTGGGCCAGCACATCGAGGAGCTCCTCGACCAGGCGGCCGCGTTGGCGGCAGGCGACGGATCGGCTGACGGCAGTGGCACGGGCTTCGACGCTTCCACGACCGTGCTGTCCGACGCCGATACGGCCGCGCCGGCGCTGGCCGCCACCGCCGTGACCGGCACCAGCAAGGTCGTACAGACCGACGGGCTGATGCTGCGCGCGGTCGAACGGCCGGCGCCGGAGCCCGGGCAGGAGGCCGATCCGGGTCTGGCCACGCTGGCGCTGCTGTCCACGGCCGGCGGCGATCCCGCCGACGGCTCCGAACGCGACGGCGCCTTGGGGCCCCGGCTGCTGCCGGACGCGGCGACGGTACGGGCCGCGACCGGGCGCGGGACCGTCGTACTGGAGCAAGTGGCGTACTCGGGGCCCTCGTTGCCGCCCGCGCGCGGGAGTGTCGTACCGCCGTTCGCGTCGCTGTTCTCCCGGCGGCTGCGGTGGTCGCTGGCGGGGCTCGTGGCGTGTGTGGTCGGGCTCGGGGTCGCGCTGTCGGTGGTGACGCGGATGCATCCGCTGAACGCGTTCTATCTGACGCTCCTCGATCTGTTCGCCATCGACGATCCGGCGGTCGGTGCCTCCCTGGGACGGCAGATCCTCCAACTCCTCTCCGGTCTGGTCGGGTTGCTGCTGCTGCCGGTACTGCTGGCCGCGGTCCTCGAAGCGCTCGGTACCTTCCGTACCGCGTCCGGGCTGCGCAAACCGCCGCGCGGGCTGGGCGGGCACGTGGTGCTGCTCGGGCTCGGCAAGATCGGCACGCGCGTGCTGATCCGGTTGCGCGAGCTGAATATCCCGGTGGTGTGCGTCGAGTCCGACCCCGAGGCCCGCGGGCTCGCGGTCGCGCGCCGGCTGCGGGTGCCGGTGGTCCTCGGTGACGTCACCCAGGAGGGGGTCCTGGAGGCGGCCAAGATCCACCGCGCGACCGCGCTGCTCGCGGTGACCAGTGCGGACACGACGAATCTCGAGGCCGCGCTGTACGCCCGGTCCGTGCGGCCCGAACTGCGGGTGGTGCTGCGGCTGTACGACGACGACTTCGCGACCGCCGTGTACCGGACGCTGCGGGCCGCGCATCCTCTTGCGACCACGCGGAGTCGGAGTGTTTCTCATCTGGCCGCGCCCGCGTTCGCCGGGGCGATGATGGGGCGGCAGATTCTGGGGGCGATTCCCGTGGAGCGGCGGGTGCTGCTTTTCGCCGCCGTCGAGGTGGGGGCGCATCCTCAGTTGGTGGGGCGGACGGTGGCGGAGGCGTTTCGGGCGGGTGCTTGGCGGGTGTTGGCCCTGGACACCGCCAAGGGGGCACATGGGGACGTTCGGGGGGCGGGGTTGGTGTGGGATCTCCCTGATACGTATGTCCTGCGGGACTCGGATCGGGTTGTGCTGGCCGCCACTCGTCGGGGAATGGCTGAGTTGTTGGGGCGTCGGCGGCGGGATCGGGCCGGTTCCGGGCCCGGTTCCGGTTCCTGATCTGCGCCGGCGCCGGGGCGGGGGTCGGGTGGGTTTCGCTTGGCCGCGTTCAGCGGGTGCCGTGCGCCCACCCGTGCCGCCCCAGCGGCACGACTGCCCGCGGTCGGGCTAGGGGGCCAAATACCTTTCCGCGAACTCCAGTTCAAGCCGCACCTGCTTGATTCGTTCGTCCACCACCAACGACCCGTGGCCCGCGTCATAGCGGTACACCTCGTGGGGCGCGCCCCTCGCTTCCAGGCGCTTCACGTAGTTCTCGATCTGGCGGATCGGGCAGCGGGGGTCGTTGACGCCCGCCGAGATGTAGACGGGGGCCTTGACCTTGTCGACGTAGGTCAGGGGGGAGGAGGCCTCGAAGCGGTCGGGGACCTCTTCCGGGGTGCCGCCCAGGAGGGTGCGGTCCATGGCCTTCAGGGCTTCCATCTCGTCGTGGTACGCCGTGACGTAGTCGGCGACCGGGACCGCCGCGATGCCCAGGGTCCAGGCGTCCGGCTGGGTGCCGATGCCGAGGAGGGTGAGGTAGCCGCCCCAGGAGCCGCCGGTGAGGATCAGGCGGGCGGGGTCCGCGAGGCCGGAGGTCACCGCCCACTCGCGGACCGCCTCGATGTCCTCCAGCTCGATCAGGCCGACCCGGTGCTTGAGGGCGTCGGTCCAGGCGCGGCCGTAGCCCGTGGAGCCGCGGTAGTTGACCCGGACCACCGCGTATCCGTGGTCGACCCAGGCCGCGGGGCCGGCCGCGAAGGAGTCGCTGTCGTGCCAGGTGGGGCCGCCGTGGATGTCGAAGACCGTCGGGAGCGGGCCGGTCGCCCCGGCGGGCTTCTGGACCAGGGCGTGGATGCGGCCGCCCGGGCCCTCGACCCACACGTCCTGCACCGGGACCGAGCCGGGGGACTTCAGGCCGGGCGGGTCCAGGACCACCCCGCCCTTGGTGGAGCGGACCGCCGACGGCTCGGCCGACGACGACCACAGGTACTCCACCGTGCCGTCGGGGCGGGCCGTCGCGCCGGAGACCGTGCCGGGCGGGGTTGGGATCCGCTCCGGCGCACGGCTCGCGAGGTCGTAGCGGAACAGCTCGCTGCGGGCCTCGAAGCTGTGCGCGACGAGCAGGCCCGTGCCGTCCGGGTACCACTCGGCGCTCACGTCACCGGGCAGGTCCAGGGCGAGGTCGGTCTGCTCCCCTGTCGCCACGTCCCACACCAGGGGCTCCCAACGGCCGCGGCGCTGATGGCCGATGAGCAGCCGGGTGTCGCCGTCCACAGGCGCGAAGCCGAGGACCTCCAGGCCCAGCTCCTTCGTGCCGCCCTCGGTGTCGTCGAGGTCGGCGACCGCCGTGCCGTCGGGGCGCAGCACGCGCAGCGCGGAGTGCATCGCGTCACCGTGCTCGGTGTGCTCGATCGCGATCAGCGTGCCGTCGCGGGAGAGGTCGCCGACGCCCGCCGACTCGCGGTGGCGGTAGATCTGCACCGGGGGCTCGCCCTCGCGCACGAGATGGATCGTCGTACCGTCCTCGTCGGTCGAGCGGCCCACCACCGCCGTGCGGCCGTCCCGGCCGAGGGCCAGGCCCGCCGGGTACGACGGCTCCAGGCCCGGGGCGGCGGAGTCGTCCGCGCCGCCGCCGAAGGGCTGCCTGCGCCAGACGCCGAACTCGTCGCCGTCCTTGTCGTCGAACCACCAGATCCAGGCGCCGTCCGGGGACAGGACGCCGTCCGTCGTGCCGTTGGGCCGGTCGGTGACCTGGCGCTGCTCGCCACTGGCGCGGTCCCAGGCGTACAGCTCGTACGTCCCCGTCGCGTTCGACACGAACAGGGAGCGGTCCGGGGCGTCCTCCGCCCAGTCGGGCAGCGACACCCTCGGCGCCCGGAAGCGCTTCTCCCAGTCCGGCATTACCTCGCGCTGTGCCTGCTGATCCGGCGAGGCGGACCCGTTGCTCTCAGTCATGGCCCCATACTGCCCGTCCTCACAGACAATTCACTGGCCGGGTGCGCAGGCTGTGGACAACTTCTACCCACCGCTTACCCTGCACGCCTCCCGCGCCGCCCGGGAAAGGGTGTTTGTGCAGGTCGGGACCGATTGTCAGTGGCGGGGTGCAGACTCTTGGGCATGACCGAACTGCGCAAGACAGTCGAGAGGTTCTGGGCCGCCGCCGAGGCCCGGGACTGGACCGCGTTCGCCGAGACCCTCGCCGAGGACGTCGTCTACACCCTGCCGCAGACCCGCGAGCGCATCGCGGGACGGGAGAGGTACGTGCAGTTCAACCGGGAGTACCCGGGCGACTGGCACCTGCGGACCGAGCGCATCGTCGCCGAGCCCGGACAGGTGGTCACCTGGGCGCACTTCACGGTCGGGCTGGAGGAGATGTACGCGATCACGTTCTTCACCGGCACCGAGAAGATCACGTCCATAACCGAGTTCTGGCCCGAGCCCTACGAACCCCCGGCCGGCCGCGACCACCTCTCCGAGAGGTACTGACCCCGCGGCCGAGCCCCCCGCAGGGGCCCCGTACCGTGGAAGGCGTGTACCGGTTTCTGCTGACGCGCCGCTGGTGGGGAATCAACGTCTTCGTGCTGCTCGCCATCCCCTTCTGCATCTTCATGGGGTCCTGGCAGCTGAGCCGCTTCGAGGACCGCGTGCAGAGCCACCACACCGCGGACGAGCAGCTCGCGGACACCCACGAGAAGGCGCGCCCGCTGCGGGAGTTGCTGCCCGTGGACCAGGCGACCTCCGGCGAGCAGACCACCGCGACCGGGCACTACGGCAAGCAGCTGCTGGTCCCGGACCGCCAACTGGACGGCAGGGACGGCTACTACGTCCTGACGCTGCTGCGCACCGACGGCGGCCAGGCGCTGCCCGTGGTGCGGGGCTGGCTGCCGGGGAAGGCCGACGCGGCCAAGGCGCCGGCCGCGCCCACCGGTGAGGTCACCGTCACCGGTGCGCTGCAGGCGTCCGAGACGCCGGGGGACAACGGAGTGAGCGCCCAGGGCGGGCTGCCGGCCGGGCAGACCGGCGCGATCAGCTCGGCGTCCCTGATCAACATCGTGCCGTACAAGGTGTATGACGCCTGGGTCACGCTGGACAGGGCCGACGCCGGGATGACGGCCGTGCCGGCGACCGCGCCGCAGAACACCGGCCTGGATCTGAAGGCCTTCCAGAACCTGGGTTACACCGGGGAGTGGTTCGTCTTCGCCGGGTTCGTGGTGTTCATGTGGTTCCGGCTGCTGCGCCGCGAGGTGGAGTTCCTGCGGGACGCGGAGATGGGGCTCGTGGCCGAGGAGGAGCAACCCGTCACCGTATGACGGCTGAATCCGTCACCGTACGACGGCTGAATCCGTCAGCGTGGGACCGCTGAACCCCTCACCGTACGACCGGCTGTCACGCTCCGGACGCCAGCACTCCCGTGTAGTACACCGTGCCCGCGCACGCGTTGGTCACGACCGTCGAGACCGTCGGCGACCCGGACTCCGCCGTGTTCGACACCTCGACGCTGCCGTCGGCCGTGCCGCCGTCGGTGAGGAGCTGGGTGGTCGTGCCGTCGGTGGTGGCGCCGGACGTCGTGCCGGAGGTGCCGCCCGAGGGGTCGCTGGAGCTCGGGTCGGGCGAGGGCTCGCCGGTGTTGCCGCCGTCGCTGGTCCCCGTGCTGGGGCAGGTCTCCGAGGGCACCCAGGCGAACTTCACCTCGTAGGCGGAGCCGGGCTGGAGCACCAGGGCGGTGGACTCGGTGGACGGGTCGGGCAGTCCGGCCGCCGGGTCACCGGCCACATGCCGGACGGCACCGACCTTGGAGCCGTCCGCGGCGCCCCGGGCGGAGGTGCTGACGGTGCCGGGGCCGGAGACCGTACACGCGGCGGTGGAGATGTTGACGACGCTGAACGTGCCGTAGACCGCGCCCGCGGCGTCGGCGGCGGACGACGTGCCGGTGGGGTTGCCGAGCTGGACGGACGTACAGGCCGGGGCGTCGGCGGCGGTGGTCGCCGAAGGGTTGGCGCCCGAGGTGCCACCCGTGCCCGCCCCGGTGCCCTTGCCGCCGTCGCCTCCCTTGGTGCCGCCCGGGTCCTTGTCCTCGGTCTTGCCCGAGGAGCCCCCGGCGGTGCTCTCATTTCCGTCGGCGCCTTTTCCCGAGCCGGCCCCGCCCTGGGCCTGGGAGGCCTGGCCGACGGCGGACGGGTTGACGCCGGAGCCGGTGGCGCCCGAGACGTGCAGCAGGGCGGGGACGGCGGTGCCGACGAAGAGGGCGGCGGCCGCCATGCCGACGACGGCCTGTCGCTTGCGGGCCCGCCGGGCGGGAACGGCCTTGCGCAGGTGGTCGAGCGAGCCGTCGCGCGGCTCGACCGTCCGCACCGCCTCGTGCAGCAGCGTGCGCAGTGTCAGCTCTTCCGAGTCCAGCCCTTCCGGGCTCGGGTCCTCGGGGCCGTCGTGGTTCACAGTTCCGTTCCCAGCGTGCGGTTGCGTGTGGTTCTGGTCGTGCGGTGCCGTCGGCTCGTGCCAGGCGTAGGGCTCGTGACGTCCATGGGAATCCGGTCCTTCGGCGTCCCTGTCGGCGCCGGCGTCCTTGCTCATGCCGGCGCCTCCATCGCGATGCGGAGGGCCGCGATGCCGCGCGAGCCGTACGCCTTGACCGAGCCCAGCGATATGCCGAGCGAGTCGGCGACCTGGGCCTCGGTCATGTCCGCGAAGTAGCGCAGCACGAGGACCTCGCGCTGGCGGCGCTGCAGCCCCTTCATCGCCTTGATGAGGGAGTCGCGCTCCAGCTGGTCGTAGGCGCCCTCCTCGGCGCTCGCCATGTCCGGCATCGGCTTGGACAGGAGCTTGAGTCCGAGGATGCGGCGGCGCAGGGCGGAACGGGAGAGATTGACGACCGTCTGCCGCAGATAGGCCAGCGTCTTCTCGGGGTCGCGCACCCGCTTGCGTGCCGAGTGCACCCGGATGAAGGCCTCCTGGACGACATCCTCGCAGGAGGCGGTGTCGTCCAGGAGCAGGGCGGCGAGCCCGAGCAGCGAGCGGTAGTGGGCGCGGTAGGTCTCGGTGAGGTGGTCGACGGTCGTGCCGGCCGCCACCGCTTCGTCGGCGTCGTCGCGCTGGTTCGGGATGCGGGCGGGCCGCGCTGCGGGCATGGGCGCGATCACCGGCATGCCGCCGGGCGCACCGGGCATGCGGGGCCTGACGGCCGCGCGGGGCGGCCGTAGAGCCGTGCCTGCGGGCGCCGCGCTGAAGAAATCGAGAACCTCTGCCACGCCAGTTGGACACGCTTCCCCCCTGGAGGGTTGTACGTGCCGGGCGTCACGTTTGCTTCGCGTGATGCCATCGGTCGTCCGGTGTCAGGCAGCACAGCCGACCGTGCGTCAAGCGCCCTCATGCCTACCCGCTCTTCCCCTGTGTCCTGAATGACCAGGGCGTCCCCACGCCCCGTACCGCATCCCCGCGCCCCCGAAGGGCGTTCGCAAAGACGCTCCCCGCCCTTCGCGCGGTTGCGAAGAGCGGGGAGAGAATCTTCGGACGCCGAAGAGGTCGGGTTCAAGTGGTATGAACCATCGATCGGCTCACACTTCACGTGAATCCTACAAATGATTTCCGTGCTGGCCAGGGGGTTTTGCCAGGCGAGACCGCGGGCGGCGGCCGGTCGCCGCCCGGGCCTCAGACGAACTCGGTGGCGATCAGCTCGGCGATCTGCGCGGTGTTGAGGGCGGCGCCCTTGCGCAGGTTGTCGCCGCAAACGAAGAGTTCGAGCGCCGTCGGGTCGTCCAGCGCCCGCCGCACCCGGCCCACCCACGTGGGGTCGGTGCCCACCACGTCGGCCGGGGTCGGGAACTCCCCCGCGGCCGGATTGTCGAAGAGGACGACCCCGGGGGCGGTGGCGAGGATCTCGCGGGCCCCGTCGACGGTGACCTCGCCCTGGAAGCGGGCGTGGACGGTCAGGGAGTGCGTGGTGACGACCGGGACGCGTACGCAGGTCACGGCGACGGGCAGTCTGGCGAGGCCGAGGATCTTGCGGGTCTCGTCCCGCACCTTCATCTCCTCCGAGGACCAGCCGTCCTCGCGGAGCGACCCGGCCCACGGTACGACGTTCAGCGCGACCGGCTCCGGGAACGGCCCGGTGTCGTCGCCGACGGCCCGCCGCACGTCCCCGGGATGCGTCCCCAACTCCGTGCCGGCCACCAGCTTCAGCTGCCGGCGCAGGGTGTCGATGCCCTCCCGGCCCGCACCGCTCACGGCCTGGTACGAGGAGACGACCAGCTCGCGCAGTCCGAACTCGGCGTGCAACGCGCCCAGGGCGACGATCATGGACAGGGTCGTGCAGTTGGGGTTGGCGATGATCCCGCGCGGCCGCAGCCGGGCCGCGTGCGGATTGACCTCGGGGACGACCAGGGGCACGTCCGGGTCCATCCGGAACGCGCCGGAGTTGTCCACCACCACCGCGCCCTTGGCGGCGGCGACGGGCGCCCACCGCGCGGCCAGGTCGTCGGGTACGTCGAACATGGCGACATCGACCCCGTCGAACGCCTCCTCGGTGAGCGCCACCACCTCGACCTGCTCACCGCGCACGGCCAGCTTGCGGCCGGCCGAGCGCGGTGAGGCGATCAGGCGGATCTCGCCCCAGATGTCCGCGTGCTGGGACAGGATCTGGAGCATGACCGTGCCGACGGCTCCGGTCGCGCCCACGACCGCGAGCGTCGGTCGTCGAGTACCGGACATCAGCGTCCGGTGCCTCCGTAGACGACGGCTTCGACGGTGTCGGAGTCGAGCCCGAAGGCGGAGTGGACGGCGCGGACGGCCTCGGGGACGTCGTCGGCGCGGGTGACGACCGAGATGCGGATCTCGGAGGTCGAGATCAGCTCGATGTTGACCCCGGCGTCGCTGAGCGCCTCGAAGAAGGACGCGGTGACGCCCGGATTGGTCTTCATGCCGGCGCCGACCAGGGAGATCTTGCCGATCTGGTCGTCGTAGCGCAGGGAGTCGAAGCCGATGCCGCCCTTGTTGCGCTCCAGGGCGTCGATGGCCTTGCGGCCCTCGGTCTTCGGCAGCGTGAAGGAGATGTCGGTCAGCCCGGTGGAGGCGGCCGACACGTTCTGCACGACCATGTCGATGTTGATCTGGGCGTCCGCGATCGTGCGGAAGATCGCCGCGGCCTCACCCGGCTTGTCCGGTACGCCGACGACCGTGACCTTGGCCTCGGAGGTGTCGTGCGCGACACCCGAGATGATGGCCTGCTCCACCTTCTGGTCCCCTTGAGTGATCGGTGCGCTGCTGACCCAGGTGCCCTGCAGTCCGCTGAAGCTGGACCGGACGTGGATCGGGATGTCGTAACGGCGGGCGTACTCCACACAGCGGTGGAGCAGCACCTTGGAGCCGGAGGCCGCGAGTTCCAGCATGTCCTCGAAGGCGATCCAGTCGATCTTCCGCGCCTTCTTCACCACGCGCGGGTCGGCGGTGAACACGCCGTCGACGTCGGTGTAGATCTCGCAGACCTCCGCGTCGAGCGCGGCGGCGAGGGCGACGGCGGTCGTGTCGGACCCACCGCGCCCCAGCGTGGTGATGTCCTTCTTGTCCTGGCTGACGCCCTGGAAGCCGGCGACGATGGCGATGTTGCCCTCGTCCAGCGCGGTGCGGATGCGGCCCGGCGTGACGTCGATGATCCGGGCTTTGTTGTGGACCGAGTCGGTGATGACGCCTGCCTGGCTGCCGGTGAACGACTGGGCCTCGTGGCCCAGGTTTTTGATCGCCATGGCCAGCAGTGCCATGGAGATACGCTCTCCGGCGGTCAGCAGCATGTCGAACTCACGCCCGGCAGGCATCGGGGATACCTGTTCGGCGAGATCGATCAGCTCGTCCGTCGTGTCGCCCATCGCGGAAACCACGACAACCACCTGGTTGCCGTTCTTCTTGGCTTCCACGATTCGCTTGGCGACGCGCTTGATGCCCTCGGCATCGGCTACGGAGGAGCCTCCGTACTTCTGCACGACAAGGCCCACGTGCGCTCCTCGCTCAGTCCCGTATATGTCGGCTCAGTCTAACGAGCGCCCGAATCTCGCTTCCGCGGTATCGCATCGTGAGATTCGGACGCCCAGGTCAGCGCATGCCCATCTCGGAGAGCCGGGAAAAGTGCCGAGCGTCACAAGTGAGGGTTGTGAATTAAGTTTCAAGCACCGGAGCTGTCCTAAAGTGCCGCTGTGCGCGTACTCCTGGTGGAAGACGATGAGCCGGTCGCCGAGTCACTGCGACGGGGGCTGATCCGGTACGGCTTCGAGGTCGACTGGGTCACCACGGGCGCCGCCGCCCTCGCCCACTCCGCCCCCTACGACGTCGTCCTGCTCGACCTCGGTCTTCCCGACACCGACGGGCTCGACGTCTGCAAGGCGCTGCGGCTGCGCGGGAGCGTGCCGATCATCGTGATCAGCGCGCGCAGCGACGAGACGGACCGGGTGGTGGGCCTGGAGATCGGCGCGGACGACTACGTCTCCAAGCCGTTCGGGGTGCGGGAGGTCATCGCGCGGATAAGGGCGGTGATGCGGCGCGTGCAGCCGCCCACCGCCGCCGGCGCCGGTCCCGAGCGCTACGGCCCTCGCCTCACCCTCGACCGCAAGGCCGCCCGGGTCCGCCTGGACGGCACGGAGGTGGCCCTCGCCCCCAAGGAGTACGACCTGCTGGCCTTCCTCACCGAGGAGCCCGGCGCGCTGATGTCGCGCGAGCAGATCATGGAGGCGGTCTGGGACGCGAACTGGTTCGGGCCGACGAAGACACTGGACGTCCATGTGGCCGCCCTGCGAAGGAAGTTGGCGGGCGCGATCACCATCGAGGCGGTACGGGGAGTCGGCTTCCGGCTGGAGATCCTGGACGGCGAGGGGGCCGGGAGCGCCTCCGACGACGGCGGTGCCGCCGACGGCAGTCGCACCTCATGATCCGCCAGCTGATCGTCAGCTACGTCCTGTTGGTGGCCGTCGCGCTCGCCGCCTTCACCATTCCGGTGGCGTTCACGCTGACCGCGCAGTTGCGGGGAGACACGGAGCAGTCCGTGCGGCGGGAGGCCAGGACGATGGCGCTGCTGCTGGGCGACGGGCAGGCCGACTCGTGGGCCACCCTCGACCGGCTGATCGTCGCGTACGCCGCCGAGACGCCCGGCACCGCCGAAGTGCTGCCCGCAGCGCGGGCGAAGACCGCCACGCACTGGGGCGACGGCGCGCTGGAGGTCACCGAGCCGGCCGAGCGCGACGGGCGGATCGTGGGCGCCGTGCGGATCAGCTACCCGACCTCCGACCTGACCCGGCGGCTGTGGCAGATCTGGGGCTTCCGTGCGTTCCTCGCCCTCGGCGTGCTCGCGGTGGCCGCGGGGATCGGCGCGGTGGTGGCCCGGCGGCTGACCCGTCCGTTGCGCCAACTCAACGACATGGCCAGCAAGTTCAGCGACGGCGACCTCACCGCGCGCTCCCCGGTGGAGGGCCCGGAGGAGACCCGGACCCTCGCCCGCACGCTCAACCAGGCCGGCGAGCGCCTCGACACCCTGATCGCCTCGCAGCGCATCTTCGTCGCCGACGCCTCCCACCAACTCCGCACCCCTCTCACGGCCTTGCGGCTGTCGCTGGACAACATCGCGGACGGCACGGACGACGAGTTCGTACGGGAGGACGTGGAGCAGGCGACCGCGGAGGTCGTCCGGATGAGCCGGCTGGTCAACGGGCTGCTCGTGCTGGCGCGGGCCGAGGCCAGGGTGACCGCGGCCGAGCCGCTGCCGCTCACGGACATCGTGCGTGAACGGCTCTCGGTGTGGAGACCGGCCGCCGACGAGCGCGGAGTCACCATCGCGCTCAAGGGGTTCGCCGACGGCCGGCCGGCCGCGCTGGCCAGTCCCGGTCATCTGGAACAGGTGCTGGACAACGTGCTCTCGAACGCCCTGGAGGTGTCGCCGGACGGGGCGACGATCACCGTGCGGGTCGCATCACGGGGTGACGAGGTGGAGTTGTCTGTGACGGACGAGGGGCCCGGCATGTCCGACGCGGACAAGTCCCGCGCCTTCGACCGCTTCTGGCGCGGTCAGGGCCTCACCGGGCGCACCGGTTCGGGCCTGGGCCTCGCCGTCGTACGGCAGTTGGTGACGGACGACGGCGGAACGGTGGCCCTCGGGGACGCCCCCGGAAGCGGCCTGTCGGTGGTCATCACCCTTCGGGCATCACCGAGGAGTGGTGGTTGACGATCAGCCACTTGCCGCCGCGCTTCTCGTACTCGTAGGTGTAACGGGCCTCCACCACACGCTTGTCGCCGGTCTTCGGGTCGGTGAGCGTGATGTCGTAGGCACCGGCGTCGATGGCCGAGTTGCTGTCGAGGACGTCGATGTACGTCTCGACCTTCTTCGCGACCGGCTTGTTCGGCAGGAAGTGCTCGAAGTAGTCGATGATCTCGCCGCGGTCGGTGCGGATCTCGTTGGACACGGTGGGCAGCAGCACGGCGTCCGGCGCGTAGCGGTTCGCCACCTTCTTCGGGTCACCGGTCCGCAGCGCGGCGTTCCAGCCGTCAAAGAGAGCGGCTATCTGCTTCTTGGTCGGCTTGGCATCGCGCTGAGGGCCGGCGGTCGCGGCGACGGTGCCGGCGGTGCCGAGGGCCAGGGCGGTGGTGACGGCGACGAAGGCCGCACGCCTGCTGATGGGGCGAGTCATCACAACTCCAGTTGAGCTGGTGTCCGTTGGGATGACTCAAGACTCGCTTCGTGCCGGTTAGCGCCCGTGCAGCCGACGTACAGGAGACGTCCAGGACGTTGCCAATTCACGCACGGTGCGCGCCCGATGACACAGGGCGCGCACCGGATCCCGCCCGGCCCTGGGGCGGGCGGCTACTTCGCCGAGCGCAGGCCCAGCGGTTCCGCGATCTCCTCCACCATCACCTTGCCCGCCTCGAACTCGAGGGTCTCGTCGCCCATGCCCTGGTCCGTGTCGAGACCGTCCAGCTCTTCCAAGGGCTGGTCGAGGCGGATGTGGGCGAGGACGGAGTGCAGGGCGCGCAGGGTCGCGGAGGCGGTGGAGCCCCAGTTGGAGAAGTAGGAGAACTGCCACCACCACAGGGCCTCGGTCACCCGGCCCGCCCGGTAGTGGGCCATGCCGTGGCGGAGGTCGGCGATGACGTCGGCCAGGTCGTCGGAGATCCGCGCCGGGACCCGGGACTTGCTGGGCTCGTAGGGGTCGAAGACCTCGGAGTAGACGTCGATCGGCTCCAGCAGGCGCGCGAGGTTCTCGCGGAGCTCGTCCACGTCCGCCTCCGGGCCCAGGTCGGGCTCGTAGCGCTCGTCGGGGACGATGTCCTCGTGCGCGCCCAGGCGGCCGCCGGCCAGGAGCAGCTGGGAGACCTCCAGGAGGAGGAAGGGCACGGCCGAACCCGGCTCGTCGCCCTTGGCCACCTCGGCGGTGGCCACCAGGAAGCTCTCGACCTGGTCCGCGATCTGGACCGCGAAGTCGTCCGGGTCCTGCGCTGTGGCGTGCAGCTTGGCGTCAGACATCTAGGAGTCGTCTCCCCTCGAAGGCGCGGCCGAGGGTCACCTCGTCCGCGTATTCCAGGTCGCCACCCACCGGGAGGCCGCTGGCCAGGCGGGTGACCTTGAGGCCCATGGGCTTGATCATGCGGGCGAGGTACGTGGCCGTGGCCTCGCCTTCCAGATTCGGGTCCGTCGCAAGGATCAGTTCCGTAACCGTCCCGTCGGCCAACCGCGCGAGAAGTTCTCGTATACGCAGGTCGTCCGGGCCCACCCCCTCGATGGGGCTGATCGCGCCGCCGAGCACGTGGTAGCGGCCGCGGAACTCACGGGTCCGCTCGATCGCGACCACGTCCTTGGGCTCCTCGACCACACAGATGACGGTGAGGTCGCGGCGGCTGTCCCGGCAGATGTTGCACAGCTCCTCCTGCGCGACATTGCCGCAGGTCGCGCAGAAGCGGACCTTCGCCTTGACCTCCATCAGGCACTGCGCGAGCCGCCGTACGTCGGTCGGTTCCGCCTGCAGGATGTGGAAGGCGATCCGCTGGGCGCTCTTGGGACCGACGCCGGGCAACCGCCCCAGTTCGTCGATGAGGTCCTGCACCACGCCTTCGTACAACGGACTGCCGTCCTTCCTGGGGGTGGTTCCTTACGGTACGTACGGTAGTTGGCTGCGGCCCCTCTTAGATAGGCGGACCCGGCCGCGAAACGGACGGGCCCGTCCCCGAGAGGCGGGGCCGGTCTCAGAACGGCAGGCCCGGGATGCCGCTGCCACCGCCGCCCAGGCCCTGGGCCAGCGGGCCCAGCTTCTGCTGCTGGAGATTCTGCGCGTTCTCGTTCGCCGCCTGGACCGCCGCGATGATCAGGTCCGCGAGGGTCTCGGTGTCGTCCGGGTCCACCGCCTTGGGGTCGATCTTCAGGGCCCGCAGCTCGCCGGCGCCGGTGACGGTCGCCTTGACCAGGCCACCGCCCGCCTGACCGTCCACCTCGGTCTGTGCGAGTTCCTCCTGCGCGCGTGCCAGGTCCTGCTGCATCTTCTGCGCCTGCTGCAGCAGCTGCTGCATGTTCGGCTGGCCACCACCGGGGATCACGATTCAGCTCCTTGGTCCGTACGGTCTTCGGGCGGTCTTCCCGCTCGGCACGAGCCTACGTGCTCCGCGCAGGCATCGCCCCGGCACTCTTTCGAGTGGTTTGATCGCGAGGCCTATACCTGATCAAGGGCCTCTTCCGGGCGGAAAAGCCGTCAAAGCTCCTCCTTCGCCACCCATTGGGCGGTAGGAAGGGTCCGGCACATCAGCATCAGGCGTCACGCAGGGTGACCGATCAGTTAGGGAGCACCGGGTGGGTCAGCCGGAGATGCAGCCCGAGGGTCCGCCTCAGGACGGGTGGGGCGAGGGCGCGGCCGGGCTGCGGCCGGGCGATCTGACCGGGCGGGCCTTTCCGCTCGGGGACTGGGGTGAGCCCGCCGAGCGGCTGCACGAGCTGTACCGGTGGGTGGAGCGCGGGGCGCTGGAGACGGCGTCCTGGTACCTCGCGGACCGGGTGTGGAAGCGGCGGGGCGCGCGGGCACTGCGGGCCGGGGCGGCCACGGGCGCGGTCACGGCCGCCGCGCTGCCGCTGCTCGACCTGACCGGCGCGCTCGCCGGAGCCGCCCCCTGGGGCTATCTCGCGCTGCTGCTCGCGGTGGCCTGCGTGGCCGCGGACCGGTTCTTCGGGCTGACGTCCGGCTGGATAAGGGACGTGGCGACCGCGCAGGCGGTGCAGCGCCGACTGCAGGTACTCCAGTTCGAGTGGGCGACCGAGAGCGTGCGGGAGATGCTGGGCCCCGCGGACGGCACGGCGAGCGAGGCGGCGGAGCGGTGCCTGGGGGTGCTGCGGCGGTTCTCGGAGGACGTGACCGAGCTGGTGCGTACGGAGACGGCCGACTGGATGGTGGAGTTCCGCACCGGCACGGCCCCCATGGGCATCCAGTCGGCGGTCGCGGCGACGGCCCGCCCGGACGCCGGCGCCTCCCAGGGCCGCTTCCCCCTGCCCCCGGGCCCCAACGCCCGGCCGAACATGCCCAGGCAGCGACCGCCGGAGCCGCGGTGACCGACGCGGCCGGCGCACGGACACCCGGTGGGGTCACCGCGGGAATCGTCCTGCCGGACAAGGGCGTTGGGCACTGACCGGACGGCCCGGACGCTGTCACAATGACCGCGTGGAGGACGGGCCGAGGGACCGCGCGGCGGGGCTGACGAGCTTCCGTCGCTACACCTGGTGGGCCGTGCCGGGCACCACCGTCGTCCTGCTGGTGCTCACCTACGGCGCCTGGATCCTGGACGGCGACGTGCCACTCTGGGCCCGCGCGCCGGCCGCCCCCGCACTCGTCGTCGAGGTCGCGGCGACCGTCGTCCTGCTCAACGACCTGCTGACCGCGCGGGCCGACCCGCCCGCGCGACCCCGCCGGGGCCGGCTGCTCGCCGCGGGCTGCGCCTCCCTCGTGCTGGCCGCCCTCCCGCTGGCCCGGCACAACTACGGACTGTGGGCGATCGCCCCCGCGGTGACGGTCGCGATCGGCGCGACGTATCTCCCCGCGCCCGCACGGCGGTTGCTCGTGGCCGGCGCCACCTGCGGCGCGCTCGTGCCCGGCGCTGCGGTGAGTCTGGCCGCCGGGGACGGGGAGTCGGTGTACGCGGCGCTGTTCCCGGCGGGGCTGGTCGTGTTCACCGTGTGGATGATGCTCGGGCCGCTGTGGGCCTGGGACGTGGCGGGGCGGCTGGACCGGGCGCGGCGGCTGGAGGCGGAGCTGGCGGTCAAGGACGAGCGGCTGCGGTTCGCCGGGGACCTGCACGACATCCAGGGCCACCACCTCCAGGTGATCGCCCTCAAGGCGGAGTCGGCGTCCCGGCTCACCGGGACGGACCCGGCGCGCGCGTCCGCCGAGATGCAGGAGGTACGGCAGCTGTGCGCGGAGGCGCTGCGGGACACCCGGGCCGTGGTGCAGGGCTACCGGCGTACGACACTGGACGACGAGATCGCCAACGCCACCCGCGTGCTGGCCGCGGCCGGCATCGACGCCCGCACGGACCGGGCGTCCGGCGCCGACGAACTGCCCGCCACCGCAGGCCACTTGCTCGGCCTGGTGATGCGCGAGGCCACCACCAACGTGCTGCGGCACAGCACCGCCCGCCACGCCGAGGTCGACTACCGCGTCACCGAGGGCAGCGCCCGCCTGCGGATCCACAACGACGGAGCCGAGGAGACCACCGCGAGCCCGGACGGCACCGGCCTCACCACCCTGGCCGAACGACTCCGGGCGGCGGAGGGGGAGTTGACGTGGAACCGGGACGGGGACCGCTTCACGGTGACGGCCAGGGTGCCCGTGCAAAGGGACGGACCGGGCTGAATCCGGACCCGGCTCCCAGGCCCCGTGTCACGACTGCGGGTCCGGGAACGCCACCGGGCTGCGCAGGCCCTGCCGGTTCACCGCCCGCACGCCGAAGAACACGTTGTCCTTCGACAGATCCACCTCGTACGTCGTCACGTCACCGGCGCGCAGCACATGCGTCCACTCCGGTGCCGTCGTCTCGCGCCAGACGATCTCGTAGCCGGCGAGGTCCGGCTCGGTGCCCCGACTCCACACCAGCGTCGTGGAGTTGGTGAGTGCGTTGGTGAGGATCTTCGCGCCGCGCGGGGTGCCCGGCGCCTGCGCCAGGGTCCACAGGGCCGCGCCGTTGACCCGGGCCACCCGGCCGACGTAGCCGAAGTCGCAGAACTCGGGCAGGTCGCCGTACTGCTTGCCGGTCTCGTCGACGCGTACGTCCTGGTGCTGGTGGGCGAAGTCCTCGGCCGGTTCGGTAAAGCGGGCGGCCGGGTAGCCGCGCTCCAGGAAGGGGATCTGGTCGCCGCCGCGGAGATAGCGGTCCCGGCGGTGGACGACGCGGACATGCATGCCGGTGGCGTCGTTGTCGGCCACATCCCTGACGAACCGGGCGAGTTGGCGGGTCGCGGAGTCGTTCTCGCCGCCGACCGAGCGGCGCAGCGCGGCCTGTGCCGCCGTCTCCGAGGAGGGCACGCCCTCGGCGAACAGCCGGATCGTGTACGGGTCCCTCGTACCGTCGTCGGCGGTCGGACTGCCCACGATGTCGTTGGTGAACATGCCCTGTACGTCCGTGCCCGCCGCCTTCAACTGCTGGGCCAGATACGTCGATCCGTACAGTCCCTGCTCCTCCCCCGCCACCGCCGCGAACACGATCGTCGCGGCCGGCCGGCGCCGGGCCAGCACCCGGGCCAGCTCCAGGACCACGGCCACCCCGGAGGCGTCGTCGTCCGCGCCGGGCGCGTCGGAGGTGGCGTCCATGACGTCGGTGACACGGGAGTCGTAGTGCCCGGAGACGACGTAGACGCGCTCGGGGGTCACCGAGCCGCGCAGGGTCGCGAGCACGTTGGTGATCTTCGTGGCGGTGGGGATGCGGGAAGCCGGTTGCTGGACGTACGACTGGAGTTCGGCCGTCATCCGGCCGCCGGACGCGGCGGCGTAGGAGCGGAGTTCGGCGAGCAGCCAGTCGCGGGCGGCGCCGATCCCGCGCGCGGGGTCGTCCTGGACGGAGAGGGTGTGGCGGGTGCCGAAGGAGACCAGCTTGCGGACCGTGGCCTCGATGCGGGCCGGGTCGATCTCCCGCAGCAGGGACCGGAGTTCACGGGTCGGGGGCTGTGCGGTGGCCGGCGGGCGGGCGCCGCCCGAGGACGTGGCCTCGGCGCCGGAGGCCGCGCCCAGCGTCACCGCCGCGCTCGCCGCCGTGGCCGTCAGAACCGTTCTCCTGGTGGGGCTGGGACGCATGTGTCCTCCTGTGGCCGCGAATGCCTCCGGCCATCGTCATGGACACGCCAGCATGGGACAAGGGTGCCCGCCGTCCCGGCCCCGGCGGACTCCCGCCGCCGTCCCCCTCCCCTCCCGACCGGCTCGTCACACGTGGCACAGGACACGTTCATGACAGGTTGCGTCGGCGAGGGACCAGGGAAGTGATAGGGCGCCCACGATTGCCGTGAAAGGACGACCAGTGACGTCCACCGCGCCTCCCCCCATACCCCGAGCCGCGGGATCGTTCCCGCTCATCGGCCACGCTCTGAAGATGCGCGACAACCTCGGCTTCATCGACTCACTGCGCGAGACGCGGGAACCACTCGTCGAGATCATCCTGCAACCCGGGACGCGCACCATCGTGGTCCAGGACCCGGCCCTGATCCACCAGATGCTCAAGGCGCTGGGACCCTCCCTCGACAAGGGCAGGCTCTACGACAAGCTGGGCCAGCTGCTGGGCGACAGTGTCGTCACGGCCGTCGGCCGGAACCACGTGCGCAAGCGCCGCCAGCTGCAACCGGCGTTCGCCCACACCGAGATCAGCCGCTACGTCGACCTCATGCGCGCCGAGGTGACGGCCACCGTCGCCCGCTGGGAACCCGGGCGGACCCTCGACGTACGCGAGGCGATGGTCGGACTCAGCCTCGACATGCTGGCCAAGACGGTGTTCGCGGGCAGCCTCGACGACGCCGTCTTCCGCCGGCTGCGCAGCGACCTGTCGGTGGTGCTGAACGACGTCGGTGTGCGCATCATGGTGCCCGACTGGGCCGAGCGCCTGCCGCTGCCCTTCAACCGCCGCTTCGACCGGGCCCGGGACGGCGTACGCGCCACCATCAGCGCCGCCGTCGACGAACTGCAGGCCTCCGGGCACGACACCGGGGACATGCTCTCCATGCTGCTGCGCGCCGTCGACGAGGAGACCGGGGAGCCGCTGACCGGGCATCAGATCTGCTCCGAGATCCTCACCCTGGCCGTGGCGGGCACCGAGACCACCGCGTCGGTGCTGTCGTGGACCCTGTACGAACTCGCCCGCAACCCCGACATCGAGGCCCGGATCCTGGCCGAGCTGGACGAGGTCGTCGGCGACCGGCCGGTCACCTTCGACGACGTGACCCGGCTGCCCTACCTGAACCGGGTGATCACCGAGACCCTGCGGCTGCACCACCCCGGCTGGCTGGTCACCCGCCGCACCACCGAGGAGACCCGGCTCGGCGGGTGGACGCTGCCCGCGGGCACCGAACTGGCCTACTGCCAGCACGCCCTGCACCGCGACCCCGAGCGCTTTCCCGACCCGGACACCTTCGACCCGGACCGGTGGACCGACCCCGCGCAGCAGCAGCCTCCGCCGGGCGCGTTCCTGCCCTTCGGGGACGGCAAGCACAAGTGCATGGGGGACCGGCTCGCCCTCACCGAGATGGTCACGGCGCTCTCGACGATGCTGCGTTCGGTACGGCTGGAACTCTCCGAGGGCCAGGTCATCCGCCAGGTCGCCCGGCTGACCGTGAGGCCGCGCAGCCTGCGGATGACCATCCGGTCCCGCAACCGTCCCCGGGCCGAGGTCGGCCTCCAGCAGCCCTGACCACGGAGTCGGCCTTCAGCGGTCCCGGCCGTACGGACCGACAGGCACGCGGCGGGGTCAGAAGTGGTTCTCGCCGCCGTCGACGTACACGGTGGTGCCGAGCATGAAGCCGCTGTCCGCGGAGGCGAGAAAGGCCACGGCCGCGGCGACCTCCTCGGGCAGCCCCCGCCGGCCGAGCGGCACTCCCGCCGCGAGGCCGGCCTTGAGGGCGGCCGCGTTCTCCTCGCCGAGGGCGATGTCGACTCCAGGGGTGTCGATCGCGCCCGGCGCGACCGTGTTGACCCGGATGCCCCTGCCCTTCAGCTCGTTGGCCAGGGTCCGCCCGAGCGACCGGACCGCGGCCTTCGACGCCGAGTACAGGCCGAAGTTCTCCCAGCCGTCGTCGGCTCGGATGGAGTCGTTCAGGATGACCGAGGCGCCGTCGTTGAGCAGCGGCAGCGCCTTCTGCACGGTCAGCAGCGTGCCCCGGACGTTGACGCCGAAGATCTGGTCGAACTGTTCCCGGGTGGCCTCGGCCAGGGGCGCGAGCGCGCCCACGCCGGCGTTGGCGAACAGCACGTCCAGGCCCCGGCCCCGGTCGCGAACGGCGTCGTGGAGCCGGTCGAGGTCGGCCGGCTCCGCTATGTCGCCCGGCACCGCGGTGACCGCGGGACCGATCGACTCGACGGCCCTGTCGAGCGCGTCCTTGCGGCGGCCGGTGATGAACACATGGGCACCCTCCGACGCCAGCCGCGCGGCGGTGGCGAGGCCGATCCCGGTGCTGCCGCCGGTGACGACGGCGGTCTTGCCTTCCAACATGCCCATGGGCTGAGCTCCTCACATTTAGATACCGATCGGTGCAGAATCGGACTGTAGCACTTCCGCACCGATCGGTATCAAAGAGGTACGATGGCGCCGTGGAGATCACCCGGAGAGCGCCGGTCGGCCGGCCGAGAGGCTTCGACGCCGACGAGGCCCTGGAGCAGGCCATGCTGGTCTTCTGGGAACGGGGCTACGAGGGCGCCAGCCTTACCGACCTGACCAGCGCCATGGGCATCACCCGCAAGAGCATGTACGCGGCCTTCGGCAACAAGGAGGAGCTGTTCCGCAAGGCTCTGGAGCGCTACACGCAGGGCCCCGCCGCCTATGCGGCCCGCGCGCTGGAGCAGCCGAGCGCCCGGGACGTGGCCACCGCGTTCCTCGCCGGCTCGGTCAGGACGACCACCCGCCCCGGCTGCCCCGCCGGCTGCCTGGGCGTGCAGGGCTCACTGGCCGCGGGCGACTCCGGACGGGCCGCCCAGGAGACCCTGATCGCCTGGCGCGACGACGGCCGTATCCGCCTCCGCGACCGGTTCCGGCGAGCTGTGGACGAGGGCGATCTGCCCGAGGGCACGGACCCGGAGCTGCTCGCCCGCTACCTCATGACGGTGTCGAACGGCATCGCCGTCCAGGCCGCCGGCGGCGCCACCCGTTCCGAACTCCAGCAGGTGGCCGACGCGGCACTGCGCACCTGGCCACCGGTCTGAGAACGGGCGCCCCGGGAAGCGGCGCGGCCCCGGCGTTCGTATCGGACCATGATCCCGGACACGAATATGCCGAGCACCGCGGTGCCCACGGCGACGACGTTCTCTGCGCTCCGCCACTCCACCGGCGTCACCGTACGACGGTGCGAGCGCACGGCGCGTGTGCGGGAGCCGAAGTTCGCCCTACGCTCAACTGCCCCGCAGAAACCGTCACTTCGCAGCTCGCCCAGTCGCACGGCTCGCTCTCGTCCGCGCCTCTCACTGCCTGCTGTACGTGAGTTTCTCCCCGTTGCTGGTGTTGACCCGCTCCAGGCTGCCGTCCGCGAGCAGGGTGATCTCGGTGGGGTCGCCCGGTGCGCAGGCGCCCGACTCGCCGGAGGTCACCGTGGACGGGCCGATCTCCAACGGGCCGTCGGCGGACGGCTGTCGGGTCAGGGCCGCCTCGAAGACGCAGTGGTAGCTGCCGTTGCTGGTGGGGCCGTCGGCCACCAGGGACAGGACCGAGTCGCCGACCTCGCCCTGCCGGATGGTGAGTGTGCGGGTGTTCTCGCCGTCGGCGTTCGTGATCGTCGTCGTCCAGGTGCCCAGGTAGCCGGTCGGGACGGCGCCGTCGGAGGGCGCGGAGGCGGAGGCGCTCGGGGACGTGCTCGCCCGGGACGGGTCCGGGGTGGTCGGTCCGGGCGCGCTGGTGCTCGGGGCGGCGGACGGCTTGCCGTCGGCCTGGTCGTCGCCGCCGTTCATGAGGGCGTAGACCGAGGCGCCCGCGCCCAGCGCGACGACCAGCGCGACCGCGACGAGCGCCGCCGTGGACCGGCCGCTGCGGCGCGGCGACGGCTCGGCCGGCAGGAACGGCGTCGGACCGAACGGCGGGGTCGGCCCACCGGGTCCGTACGGCGGGGTCGGGCCGTAGGGCGGGGTCGGCCCGCCGGGTCCGTACGGCGGGGTGCCGCCGAGGGCGCCCTGCTGCGGGTAGCCGTAGCCCGGGGGGTGCTGCGGATAGCCGTAGGCGCCGGGCTGTTGCGGGTAGCCGTAGGCGCCGGGGTGCTGGGGATCGCCGTGGGCGGCGGGCTGTTGGGGGTGGCCCTGGGCCGGGGTGTGCGGGTGCGGTGGGGGATGGCCGTACCCGGAGCCGGCGGGCGCGGCGGCGGGCGCGCCGAAAGCACCGGCGGGCGGGCCCGCGCCCGGCGCGGGAGTCGGGGGCCGGCCCTCGCCCGGTCCCACGGCCATGGTGGGCAGGTGGTTCAGCGCCGGCCCGTTCCCCGGCTGCCCCGGCGGTGGCGGACCGTCGGGCGAACCACCGGACTGCGAAGCGGAGTTGGCAGCGGAGTCGGCCGCGGGGGCATGCTCGGGCGGAGCTTCGGACCGGCCGGGACCGCGCTCGGGTGAACCCGGGGGGTGTGCGGGCACCTCCGGGGGATGCGCGGCCGAGCCGGACGGGCCCGGCGGGTGCGCGGGCGCCTCCGGCGGGTAGTCACGCGAACCCGGCGAGTCCGCGGGCGAACCCGGCGGATACGCGGGTGCCTTCGGCGGATACCCGGGCGCCTCGGACGGACGATCAGGCGCCCCTGACGGACGATCGGGCGCCGCGCCCTTCTCCGGTACGGCCCCTTCCGGTCCCGTCGGGTTCTCCGCGTCCAGCAACCGCACGGCGTGCCGCCCGAGTTGGGCCACCAGCGCGCTCGGCAGCCACGGGTCGCGGGAGCGGCCGTCGGAGACGGTGTCCTCGGCGCCGGTGCGCTCCAGGATCCGCTCCAGCGAAGGACGGGCGGCCGGGTCCTTCTTCAGACAGTCCCGTACGAGGTCGGCGATGCCCTCGGGCACGCCCGTGAGGTCCGGTTCCTCCTGGGCGATCCGGAACATCAGCGCGTGCACACCGCTGCCCGCGCTGCCGAACGGCAGATGCCCGGTGGCCGCGTACGCCAGCACCGAGCCGAGGCAGAAGACGTCGCACGCGGGCGTGATCCGGTCGCCGCGCACCTGCTCGGGCGCCATGAAGCCGGGCGAGCCGACCAGCGCGCCGGTGCGGGTGAGCCCGGCCTCGGCCACGGTCTCCAGGGCCCGGGCGATCCCGAAGTCGATGACGCGCGGCCCGTCGATGGTCACCAGCACGTTGGACGGCTTCAGGTCCCGGTGGACGATCCCGGCGGCGTGGATGTCCTGGAGCGCGTGCGCGAGCCCGGCGGCCAGGATCCGCACCGACCGCTCGGGCAGCGCCCCGTGGTCGTGCCCGACGACCTGTTCCAGGCTCGGCCCGGCGACGTACCCGGTGGCCACCCACGGCACGGCGGCCTCGGTGTCGGCGTCCAGCACGGGCGCCGTCCAGTACCCGCCGACCTGTCGGGCGGCCTGCACCTCCTGCCGGAACCGCGCCCGGAACTCCTCCTGTTCGGCCAGCTCGCCCCGCACCAGCTTCACCGCGACGGTACGGCCGCGCTCCGAGCGCGCGAGATACACGTGCCCCATCCCGCCGGCCCCCAGCCGAGCGAGCAGTCGATACGCCCCGATCCGCTGTGGATCCCCGGCCCCCAGTTCGTCCATCCGCGCGCCGCCTCCCCCCGAAATACCCCATTACGCCCCTGCGCGACAGATCGAGAATAGTGCGGACGCGGGGGGAGAGGGCGGGAGCGGTGTCTACGGTTCCGTAACAGCGGGCGGTTCAGCGGTGGGTACGGTTCCGTAACAGCGGGCGGTTCCGCGGTGGGTACGGCGGGCGGTTCAGAAGCCGATGGCCTCGCGCAGCAACAGGACGGTCCCGCGTCCGGGTTGGTGTTCCGCGTTGAGGACGAGCAGCCGATTCACCGCGCTCGGCCACCCGTACGCCTCCTTCGTACGGGCGCTCTCCAGCGGGAGGCAGTGGTCCTCGACGCGTCGCAGCGCGGTGTCCAGATCGGGTACGACCTTCTGCGCCCCGACGATCCAGATGGCGCGGGCGGCTCCGCCCGCGTAGCCGGGCAACTGGGTTCCGCTGCCCGAGGCGATCACGAGGGAGCCGGTCTCGGTGACCGCGGCGACACTGCCCACGATGACGTCGGGACTCGCGATCAGGCGCCGGATGTCGTCGGCCTCGGTGGCGCGGTCCATGGCCAACACGCGTGGCCTGATGGCCTCGTAGCGGTCGCCGGCGTTGATGTCCTCGTCGATCCCGGACCGCCGGAGGGTCTCGCTGGCACCGGTGAACACGCGGGCGCCCTCCGGGATCAGGTCCTCGACACGGGTCCGCGCGACGGCGACGTCGTCGAGGATCTCCACGGTGAATCCGTGCGCGGTCAGCGCGGTGGCCGCCCGCTCCAGTCGCCGGGCGGGCGCGGGGTCGGTGAACGATGTGGCGGGCATCTGGGTGGTCATGGTGTCCGGGGCTCCCTGTTCGCTGGGTCTGGGGATCTGGATGACGTGCGTCCGTCTCACAGGTCCGACTCCGCAGCGCCCCGGAATGTGAGGTGCCGGCGTACGGGACGACGTGACGGGTCACCGGTCCCCGCGCGAGGACGCCCGCCGCCATTGACCGCCCCTTTCCCTCCCCCCGTCCGGAAATTGACCCGGACATGGCCTGTTCCTGGTTCCTGGTGCGCGGCCCGCCCAGAAGCATCTACGCGTGTAGTGCCCGCACGGCAGACCCCGTAGCCCCGTTGACTCCGGTCACCACCCATCACCAGGAGCCCTTCCATGCCCGTCAGTCCCATGAACCGCCGGGAGTTCGTGAAGAAGTCGGCCGTCACCGGGGCGGCCGTCGCCGCCACCGGGGCCGTGGCCGCGGCACCCGCCGAGGCGGCCGAGCGCACGCCGCACAAGCCCCACAAGGCGCCGAAGACCTGGTCGTTCTCGATCCTGGGCACCACCGACCTGCACAGCCACGTCTTCGACTGGGACTACTACCTGGACAAGGCCTACTCGGACGCCAAGGGCAACTCCGTCGGGGTCGCCCGGGTCGCGACCCTCGTCAAGCAGCAGCGCGAGGCGAAGGGCGAGGGACACGTGCTGCTCGTCGACGCCGGCGACATCATCCAAGGCACCTCCCTGGCCTACTACTTCGCGAGCGTCGACCCGATCACCGGCACGGCCGGCAAGAAGGGCCCGAAGCACCCGATGGCCACGGCCATGAACCACATGCGCTACGACGCCGCCGCCCTCGGCAACCACGAGTTCAACTACGGCATCGACGTGCTGCGCATGTTCGAGAGCCAGTGCCGCTTCCCGCTGCTGGGCGCCAACGCGCTGGACGCCAAGACCCTGCGGCCCGCGTTCGCGCCGTACACGGTGAAGAGGATCCGGGTCCCCGGCGCCCCGGACATCAAGGTCGGCATCCTCGGCCTCACCAACCCGGGCATCGCGATCTGGGACAAGGACAACGTCAGCGGCAAGATGGTCTTCCCGGGGCTCGTGGAGCAGGCGAAGAAGTACGTGCCCCGGCTGCGCGCCCTCGGCTGTGACGTCGTCTTCCTCACCGACCACTCCGGCCTGGACGGCTCCTCGTCCTACGGCGACCAACTCCCCTACGTCGAGAACGCGTCGAACCTCGTCGCCGAGCAGGTCCCCGGCATCGACGCGATCCTCGTCGGCCACACCCACGTCGAAGTGCCGTCGTACCTCGTGAAGAACGAGAAGACCGGCGAGGACGTCCTGCTCTCCGAGCCGTACTGCTGGGGCTACCGCCTGAGCGTCTTCGACTTCGAGGTCGAGCTGGAGCACGGCCGTTGGAAGGTCACGAAGAAGACCGCGCAGACCCTCAACCCCCACACCGTGGACGAGGACCCGGAGATCAAGAAGCTCCTGGAGGCCGACCACGAGCTGGTGGTGAAGTACGTCAACACGGCCGTCGGCACGTGCACCGAGGACCTCTCGGCGGCGGAGTCGTGCTGGAAGGACGTCCCGATCATGGACTTCATCCACGAGGTCCAGACGCAGACGGTGAAGGCGGGCCTGTCCGCGGCGGACGCGGCCCTCCCGCTGATCTCGGTCGCCGCGCCCTTCTCCCGCACGGCCGACATCCCGGCCGGCAACGTCACCATCAAGGACATCGCCGGCCTCTACATCTACGACAACACCCTGTACGGCAAGAAGCTCACGGGCGCCCAGCTCAAGGACTACCTGGAGTACGCGGCCAAGTACTACTTCCAGGTGCCGGCCGGCACGAAGGTGGACACGGCGACCCTCACGAACGCCAACAGCTTCTGGGACTACATGTACGACACGGCGGCCGGCGTCTCGTACGACATCGACATCGCCCAGGCCGAGGGCTCCCGCATCAAGAACCTGGCCTACGACGGCACGGCCGTCACCGACGACCAGGTCTTCGTCGTCGCCGTCAACAACTACCGCGCCAACGGCGGTTCCGGTTACCCGCACATCGCCGCCGCCGACATCGCGTACAGCTCCACCAACGAGATCCGCCAGCTGATGATCGACTACGTCGTCGGCAAGGGCGAGTTGAACCCGGCGGACTTCGCGGCGACCAACTGGAGGCTGACGCAGGCGGGGACCTCCGTCTTCTAGACGCTTCCCGACCGCTCCCGCGCGGTGAACGCCCCCGCATGCTCCCCCGCCCACCGCGCGAACGTCCGGGCCGGGCGGCCCAGGAGCTTCTCCGCCGTGGGGAGGACCTCCGCGCCGCGGTCGCTGTTCAGGGTGCGGTGCATGATCGCGTCGACGACGTCGGGCGGGAAGCCGTAACGGGACATGCCGGTGCGGGCCACGTCGTCCGGGAGGGGGCGCAGGCGCAGGGTGCGGCCCAGGACCTCGCCGAGGATCCGCAGTTCCTCGGCGGGGGTCAGGGTCTGGGGGCCGCTCAACTCGTAAGTCGCGCCCGTGTGTTCGTCGGTCGTCAGGGCGAGGGCGGCGATCTCCGCCAGGTCGGCCGGGTCGATGCTCGCCGCGGGGCGGTCGGCGAAGGGGGTGGAGACCTCGTCGCCGACGCGGAGTTGGCCCACCCACTGCAGGGCGTTGGACATGAAGCGGCCGGGGCGCAGGAGGGTCCAGGCGAAGTCCCCTGCGGTCACCGCCGCCTCCGCCGCCGCGTGCCAGCGGGCGATCACGTCGGACCCGGCGCCGCCGTCCAGCACCGACAGCTTCACCACCCGCCGTACGCCCGCCCGGGCCGCGGCCTCGGCGAGCGCCCGGTCGTGCGTCGGGCCTTCATCCGCGCCGACGACCTGCGCCGACATTAGGAAGGCCCCGGTCACGCCCGCGAACGCCGTCTCCAGGCTCGCCGGGTCCGCCGCGTCGCCGTACACCGCCGTCGCGCCCTCGGGCAGCCGGGCCTCGGCCGGGCGGCGCGTCATCGCCCGTACCGGCTCGCCCGCGGCCGTCAGCCGCCGTACCAGCTCGCTCCCCACATGGCCCGTCGCCCCGGTCACCAGGATCATCGCCGTCTCCTTCGCTCGCCGATCCGCTCGCTGCTTTTCCTCAGCGTGCGCGGAGTCGGCGGGCGAGGGCATCGGACGGTGGGAGGCATCCCTGGGTCTCCCGGCGGAGTACGGACGGGACAGGACC
This sequence comes from Streptomyces sp. NPDC092369, assembly GCF_044755245.1. Lineage (NCBI taxonomy): Bacteria > Bacillati > Actinomycetota > Actinomycetes > Kitasatosporales > Streptomycetaceae > Streptomyces > Streptomyces sp. NPDC092369. Next base: position 557,363 of record NZ_JBIVQP010000005.1, on the reverse strand, counting down.
GGCCAATACTTACATTTCAGGCATAGGCTGGGACCGTACGCGTGCGAGCGCCGGCAGAAGAAGGTGAGTGCTATGCGCGTGTTGTTGAAAGCCTCGCTCAACACCGAGAAGACCAACGAGATCATCCGAAGCGGCAAGATGCCCCAGCTGATGCAGGAAGCCCTGGACAACATCAAGCCCGAGGCGGCCTACTTCACCGTCGACGGCGGTGTCCGTACGGCCTTCCTGTTCTTCGACATGCAGGACAGCTCGCAGATGCCCGCGCTCGGTGAGCCCTTCTTCCTCGACATGGACGCCAAGATCGAGTTGACGCCCGTGATGAACGGCGACGATCTGCAGAAGGGCCTGTCCCAACTGCGTTAGCCGTCACCGCTCCGCAGGGGTCGGTCAACTGAAGACGATCATCGACCCCTGCGCCAGACTCCGGGTCGCCGCCGCGTGCAGGCCCAGCCAGACATGGCGTTCCCGGGAGAAGGGGCTGGGGTCGTACGGAGGCGGTACCGCGGGCTCCTCCAACCCCGTGGGCGCCCGCGGCGGTTCGGGCGGCGTCGGCGGGTTGGCGGGGTCGATGCCGATCGACGGGGCGACGAATTCCAGTTCCCGCAGCAGGGCCTGCGCGGAGCCCAGCGGGCCGCCCCCGGCGAGGAGTTCGTCGTTGGAGAGGGGGTGGGGGAAGTCCACGGGGACGTACGCGCCCGCGTGGTCGTAGTGCCAGACCAGGTGCGACTGCTGGGCCGTCGTCTCGAACATCTCCAGCAACTGCTCGTAGTCGCCGCCCAGTTCGTCGACCGGCGTCACCGGCAGCCGGCACAGCTGCAGGAGGTACACCCGGCGCAGGAAGTGCAGCGCGTCGTAGTCGAAGCCCGCCACCGGGGCGACGTCGCCGGACAGGCCGGGCATGTACTGGTACACCGGGACCGGCGGGAGCCCCGCGTCGGCCAGCGCCTTGTTGAACTGCGCGAGTTCCTCGGCGAACGGATTGTCGGGGGTGTGGCACAACACGTCGACGAGTGGGACCAGCCACAGGTCACAGGCCAACTGTCAGCTCCTAGCGTGGGTCCGGTCGTGGGTGGGGCGGTCGCGGGTGGGTCGGTCGTGGGACGGTCGGTCAGGGAAGGGTAATCGGTGCCGGGCTCACCCAGCCCCTTCCTGACTGTTCTTCCCTCTCCACTGGCCGGATCCCCTCCCGGACGCCATCGAGTCAGTCGTCGGCCAGCCGCTCGATGAGCGCGAGCGAGTGCGTGTTGTACGCGGCGACAATCTTGTGGGCCGTGCCGATGTCCAGCAGCGCCAGCGCGTCGACCAGATCGGTGTGGTCGGACCACAGCCGGCCGCGCAGCTCGGTCAGCCGGCGCAGATGCTGCACCACGCACACCCAGGACTGGACCCGCAGCCGGTGCAGGAAGTCCGTCAGATACGGATTGCCGAAGAGGATGCCCAGCTCGCGCCAGAACCGCAGGTCGTAGCCGATCAGCACGGTGACGTCACCGGCGAGCGCGGACCGCTGCGCCTCCTCGCCGCGCCGGCGCACCCCGGCGAGGGCGAGGGCCCGGCGCGGATCCTCGCCGGGCCGCATGAGCTCATGGCCCGCGTGCAGGGCGTGGAACATGCCGTCGGTGACCAGGCTGCGGGCCTCGACGATGCCGCGGTAGTCGGCGAAGGAGTACTCGTGGACGTGGAAGCCACGGTGCTGGTCGGCGTCCAGGAGTCCCTGCGCGGACAGGTCGACCAGCGCCTCGCGCACGGGCGTCGCGGAGACGCCGTACTGCTCGGCGATCTCCTTGACGGTGAACTCCTGACCCGGCTGCAGCCGTCCCGCCAGCACCTCGTCGCGAAGCGCGTCGGCGATCTGCTGTCGCAGTGTGCTGCGGGTGACGGCGCCGCTGCTGCCGGGCATGTGTCGGACGTCTCCTCGTCGCGTCGGGTGGCGTGCTCGTACACATCTCTACGAGCAAGCCACCCTACGCGTTCGGATTCTCCGTGTTGACCCGCGTGACAGCGCACGATCGGAGTCGCCTCCGATGCGTCCGCTGTGACTACTTTGTGTACTCGTCCGCCACGCCGAGCGCCGCGTCCAGCGCCGCGAAGCCCTCCTTCAGCTCGGCCTCGGTCACGTTGCACGGCGGCACGACATGGGTACGGTTCATGTTGATGAACGGCCAGATGCCGTGCTTCTTGGCGGCGGCCCCGAAGGCGGCCATCGGCGCGTTCGCCTCACCGGCCGCGTTGTACGGCACCAGCGGCTCGCGCGTCTCGCGGTCCCTGACCAGCTCCAGCGCCCAGAACATGCCGGTGCCGCGCACCTCGCCGACGCTCGGGTGCCGCTCGGCGAGCGCGCGCAGGGCCGGCTCGACGACCGTCGCACCCAGGGTCCTGGCGTTCTCGACGACCCCCTCCTCCGCCATGACATTGATCGTCGCGACGGCGGCGGCACAGGCCAGCGGGTGCCCGGAGTAGGTCAGACCGCCCGGGTAGGGCCGCTTGGCGAAGGTCTCGGCGATCGCGCCGGAGATGGCGACACCGCCCAGCGGCACATAACCGCTGTTCACGCCCTTGGCGAAGGTCAGCAGGTCGGGGGTGACGTCGAACAGGTCGGCCGCGAACCACTCACCGGTGCGCCCGAACCCGGCCATCACCTCGTCCAGCACGAACACGATTCCGTACGTGTCGCAGATCTCCCGGACCCCGGCGAGATAGCCCGGCGGCGGCACCATGATCCCGGCCGTCCCCGGAATGGTCTCCAGGACGATCGCGGCGACGGTGGCGGGCCCCTCGAAGGCGATCGTCGTCTCCAGGTGCTCAAGGGCCCGCGCGCACTCCTGCTCCTCGGTCTGCGCGTAGAAGCGGGAGCGGTACAGGAAGGGCGCCCAGAAGTGCACGACACCGGCGGCGGCCCCGTCGGAGGCCCAGCGCCGGGGATCACCGGTGAGGTTGATCGCCTGCTGCGTACCACCGTGGTACGAGCGGTACGCCGACAGCACCTTCGGGCGGCCGGTGTGCAGCCGGGCCATCCGCGTCGCGTGCTCGATCGCGTCGGCGCCCCCGTTGGTGAAGAAGATCTTGTCCAGATCCCCCGGCGTCCGCTCGGCGATCAGCCGGGCCGCCTCGGAGCGGGCCTCGATCGCGAAGGCGGGCGCGAACGTGGTCAGGCGTGCGGCCTGTTCCTGGATCGCGGCGACGACCTTCGGGTGCTGGTAGCCGATGTTCGTGTAGACGAGCCCGCTGGTGAAGTCCAGATACCGGGTTCCGTCGTAGTCCCAGAAGTACGAACCCTCCGCGCCGGCCACGGCGAGCGGGTCGATGAGTTCCTGCGCGGACCAGGAGTGGAACACATGCGCACGGTCCGCGGCCTTCACGGCGGCGCCGACCTCGGGATCTGTCTGAGGGGTCATGCGGGTGAGGGTAGGTGTCCGCGATACGGACGCGACATCGGCGTCCTGTCTGCGGTCGCGCCCGCGTCTTCGACAGGTTGTCCAAGACGCGGGCGCGATGTCCCCTCAAGGACTGCCGTCTACAGGAACGAGTTGACCTCGATCGTCTCGGTGCGGCCCGGGCCCACGCCGATCGCCGAGATCGGCGCGCCGGACATCTCCTCCAGCGCCTTCACGTACGACTGCGCGTTCTTGGGGAGGTCGGCGAAGGTCTTGGCCTTCGTGATGTCCTCGCTCCAGCCCGGCAGGTTCTCATAGATCGGCTTCGCGTGGTGGAAGTCGGTCTGGGAGTACGGGAGTTCCTCGACGCGCTTGCCGTCGATCTCGTAGGCCACGCAGACCGGGATCTGCTCCCAGCCGGTGAGGACGTCGAGCTTGGTGAGGAAGAAGTCCGTGAGGCCGTTGACGCGGGTCGCGTACCGCGCGATCACCGCGTCGAACCAGCCGCAGCGCCGGTCGCGGCCGGTGGTGACGCCCCGCTCGCCGCCGATGCGGCGCAGCGCCTCGCCGTCCTCGTCGAACAGCTCGGTCGGGAAGGGACCCGAGCCGACACGGGTCGTGTACGCCTTGAGGATGCCGATGACCCGGCTGATCTTGGTGGGGCCGACACCCGCGCCCGTGCACGCACCGCCCGCGGTGGGGTTGGAGGACGTGACGAAGGGATAGGTCCCGTGGTCGATGTCCAGGAGCGTGCCCTGGCCGCCCTCGAAGAGGACGACCTTGTCGGCCTCCAGGGCCTGGTTGAGCACCAGGACGGTGTCGGCGACGTAGGGCTTGAGCCGGTCGGCGTAGCCCAGCAGTTCCTCGACGACCTGGCCGACCTCGATGGCGCGGCGGTTGAAGACCTTGGTGAGGAGCTGGTTCTTGCCGTCGAGGGCCGCCTCGACCTTCTGGGTGAGGATCGACTCGTCGTAGAGGTCCTGGACCCGGATGCCGACGCGGTTGATCTTGTCCGCGTAGGTCGGGCCGATGCCACGGCCGGTGGTGCCGATCTTCCGCTTCCCGAGGAAGCGTTCCGTCACCTTGTCCACCGTCACGTTGTACGGCGTGATGATGTGGGCGTTTCCGCTGATGAGGAGCTTGGAGGTGTCGACGCCGCGGTCGTTCAGTCCGTTCAGCTCGGAGAACAGGACCGACGGGTCGACGACGACTCCGTTGCCGATGACAGGAGTACATCCGGGCGACAGAATTCCGGAAGGGAGCAGGTGCAGGGCGTACTTCTGATCGCCCACGACTACCGTGTGGCCGGCGTTGTTGCCGCCTTGGTAGCGCACCACGTAGTCGACGGATCCGCCGAGCAGGTCCGTCGCCTTCCCCTTGCCTTCGTCACCCCACTGAGCACCGAGCAGCACAAGTGCGGGCACGCGCGTACACCCCTTCCGGGCGGGGCATGTCCAAGGTCAGGGACGCACGCGTACGGTTCACCGCCGTGTGCGCCGCGACCGTCTTCGGCCGCGCGTTGCCGGACCCGGGTGCCCCGGAATAGACCAAGCCCCTGGCGCAATAGCGCAAGGGGCTCTTGCACAAAGATGCTACCCGAGGAAGCGAGGCAGGACCGAGGTGGCGACTTCCGCGACTTCCGAACAGCTGCTGGTGGTGATCGATCCGGTCGCCCGGCGGACGGACGGGGAGTCGGTACGCATCGCGAAGGACGTGCTCAGCGCGGGTGCCACCACGAAGGTGTGCCTGCCCGAGGGACCGGAGGAATTCGCCCGGGCGCTGGCCCGCCGGGGCGCGCGGCGGCCGGTGGTGATCGGCGACGACCGGGCCCTGATCCGCGCGGTGGCCCTGCTGCACCGGCAGCGGGAGCTGGCCGGATGTGTGCTGTCGCTGGTGCCGGTGGGCGGTGCGCTGACCCTGGCGGGGGCGCTGGGCGTGCCCACGGGGGCGGTGGCGGCGGCCCGGGCGGTGCTGGACGGGGTCGCGCGGCGGATGGATCTGCTGGTCGACGACAGTGACGGCGTGGTGCTCGGTGCGCTGCGGATCCCTCCGGTGTCCTTGCGGGAGGCTCCGCTGGAGGAACCACTGCCGTCGGCGCCGGGTGGCGGGGCCGGGCACGCGTCCTGGCTGCGGACCTGCCAGTCGCTGGTACGGACCCTGGTGCCGGCCCGGCCGGCCCGTGACCCCCTTGCCGTCCTCCCCCGGCCCCGGCCGGCCCGGCTGCGGATCGAGGTCGACGGGGTGACGCTGGTGGATCTCGATCAGCCGGTGGAGGGCATCTCGGTGACTCCGTGCGCGTCGGGTCTGGCGGAGGTGGAGGTGCGGCCGGTCTCGGTGGGTGCGGAGGCGTCTCCGCTGGTGGCTCGGGGGCGGCGGGTGACGGTGTCGGGGGCGGATTTCCGGTACCGGGCGGATGCGGTGGTGGCGGGGCCGGTGCGGACTCGGACGTGGGTGGTTCGGGAGGGGGCTTGGGGGCTTACGTTGCCGGCCTGAGTTTTCTCGCCCCCGCCGCCCCTACCCGTCCCATCCTCCAGGGGCTCTGCCCCTTCAACCCCGTTCCGGGGGCCAGCCCCCGAGCCCCCGCCCCTCAAACGCCGGAGGGGCTGGATTCGAGTCGTCCTTCAGGGCGACCCCCGTCGAACCCAACTCCCTTGCCCTTCCCATCAGTCCCGCCAGTTTTGCCGCCGCCACCTCGTACGTCAGGCCCAGCGGCGGCCTGATGTTGGACAGGCAGTTGCGGTCCGCGTCCGTCGTCACTCCCGGGGTCGGGCGGTACGTCAGGTAGGCGCCCAGGGAGTCCGCCGCTGACATGCCGGGGCGTTCGCCGATCAGGACGATCACCGATTCCGCGCCCATCGTGGACGCGATGTCGTCGCCGAGGGCCACGCGGGACTGTTCGGCCAGGACGACGGGGGCGATCCGCCAGGTCGGGAGGCGGCTCACCGTCTCCCGGACCATCGCCGCCGCGTGCTCGTGGATCGCCCGGCTGGAGAGGCCGTCCGCGATCACGAACACCGCGTCCCAGTCGCCGGTGGGGAGGTGGGCGCGGTCGGTGGGGTGCAACCGGCGGCCCAGGTCGGGGCGTTGGAGGTAGGTGAGGCGGTCGGTGGCCGCGCTGCGCACCCGTACCGTCGGCATCCCGGTCAGTCCCGCGGCGACCAGGTCCGGGTCGAACGGTGAGTGCACCGCGTCCCGGGCGGCGGCGTGCGCGGTCTGCAACTCCAGGCGGTGCCGGGTGGGCAGGGCGGTGCCGGCCCGGCCCAGGCCGATGCGGGCCTGGGTGCGCAGGCGCAGGGATGCCCACAAGTCGCCGGTTTCCAGGGCAGGTTGGTCGGTCACCTGGGCGGTCACCTGATCCGTCACCTGGTCCGTCATTTGGTCGGTCATGCGGCCAGTTCCCGTCCGATCGCCGTCAATGGGTGCGCCCCCGGCGCGGCAGCGATCGCGCCCCGCTCGTCCAGCAGCCCGATCGACGCCAGCCATGCCTCGAACTCCGGTGCCGGGCGCAGTCCCAGCACCTCACGCAGGTACAACGCGTCGTGGTAGGAGGCGGATTGGTAGTTGAGCATGATGTCGTCGCCGCCCGGTGTGCAGATCACGAAGGAGGCGCCGGCCACGCCCAGCATGGTGAGCATCGTGGCGATGTCGTCGTCATCGGCGTCCGCGTGGTTGGTGTAGCAGATGTCCAGGCCCATCGGCAGACCGAGCAACTTGCCGCAGAAGTGGTCCTCCAGGGCGGCACGGAGGATCTGCCGGCCGTCGTACAGGTACTCCGGGCCGATGAAGCCCACCACCGTGTTCACCAGCAGCGGGTCGTAGCGGCGGGCCACCGCGTACGCCCTCGCCTCCACCGTCTGCTGGTCCACCCCGTGGTGCGCGTCGGCGGACAGCGCGCTGCCCTGGCCGGTCTCGAAGTACATGACGTTGTCGCCGACCGTGCCCCGGCCCAGCGCCCGCGCCGCCTCGTACGCCTCGTCGAGCAGGCCGAGGGTGACACCGAAGGACGCGTTCGCCGCCTGCGTACCGGCGATGGACTGGAAGACGAGATCGACGGGCGCTCCGCGTTCCATCAGGTCCACGCTCGTCGTGACGTGGCACAGGACGCAGGACTGGGTCGGGATCGCGTACCGGCTGATCACGCCGTCCAGCAGCTCCAGCAGGTCGCGTACCGCCTTCGGGCTGTCCGTCGCCGGGTTGATGCCGATGACCGCGTCGCCCGAGCCAAGGAGGAGGCCGTCGAGGAGGGCCGCGGCCACGCCGGCCGGGTCGTCGGTGGGGTGGTTGGGCTGCAGGCGGGTGGCGAGACGGCCCGGGAGGCCGATCGTGGAGCGGAAAGCCGTCACCACCCGCACCTTCCGCGCGACCGCGACCAGGTCCGCGTTGCCCATCAGCTTCGACACCGCCGCGACCATCTCCGGCGTGAGACCGGGCGAGACGGCGGCCAGCGCCGCCGCGTCCGCCGCCTCCGACAGCAGCCACTCCCGCAGCTCCCCGACCGTCAGCCCGGCCACCGGCGCGAAGGCGACCGTGTCGTGCGTGTCGAGGATAAGTCGGGTGACGTCGTCGGTCTCGTACGGGATCAGCGGCTCGGTCAGGAAGGTCGCGAGCGGCACCTCGGCCAACGCCCAGCGGGCGGCGACCCGTTCGCGGGCGCTGTCGGCGGCGAGCCCGGCGAGACGGTCGCCGGAGCGCTCGGGGCTCGCGGCGGCGAGGAGGCGGGCGAGCGTGTCGAAACGGTGGCGCTCGCCGCCGAGGGTGGAGGTGTAGGCGCTCATGCGGTGACCGTACGAGCCGCGTGTTGCGGCCAGATTTCTAAAGGTCTGGTTGACAAGTATTTAACGTCCCGACACCCTTGGGCGACTCATTAGGGCGACAGAGTTCCGGTCCGGCGCACCAGCGGACGACCAGGAGAGGGGCCACCCCGATGGCAGTGGACGAGGGAGTCGCCCCGGCGACGAAACCGGGCGAGGAAGGGGCCGTTCACCGGCTCAAGCCGAACGCGATCGGCCTGCTGGGCGTGGTCTTCATGGCGGTCGCGACCGCCGCGCCGATCACCGCGATGACGGGCAATGTCCCCTTCATGGTGTCGTCCGGCAACGGCGTAGGCGCCCCGGCGAGCTACCTCGTCGCAATGGTCGTCCTGGCAATCTTTTCGGTCGGCTTCACGTCGATGGCGAAGCACATCACGTCGACGGGCGCGTTCTACGGCTTCATCTCCTACGGCCTCGGCCGCACAGTGGGCCTCGCGTCCGGGCTCCTCGCCACCTTCGCGTACGTCGTGTTCGAGCCGGCGCTGATCGGCATCTTCTCGACCTTCGCCACCGGAACCCTCAAGGACCAGACGGGACTTGACATCCCCTGGTGGGCCTTCGCGATCCTGATGCTGGCGATCAACGCGACGGGCACGTGGTTCGGCGTATCGGTCGCGGAGAAACTGCTGGTCGTCCTGCTGGCGACCGAGGTGACGGTCCTCGCGGCGATGGCGATCTCGGTCGCCCTGCACGGCGGCGGCCCGAACGGCTTCAGCCTCGACCCGGTCAACCCGGTGAACGCCTTCAAGGGCACCTCCGCCGGCCTCGGCCTCTTCTTCGCCTTCTGGTCGTGGGTCGGCTTCGAGTCGACGGCGATGTACGGCGAGGAGTCCCGCAACCCGAAGAAGATCATCCCCAGGGCGACGATGATCTCCGTCCTGGGCGTCGGCGTCTTCTACGTCTTCGTCTCCTGGATGGCCATCTCGGGCACGGGCGAGTCGAAGGCCGTACAGGTCGCCACCGCGAACCCCCTCGGCCTCTTCTTCAACCCCACGGAACGCTATGTGGGCCACTGGGCGGTCGACGTCATGCAGTGGCTGATGATCACCGGCTCGCTCGCCTGCGGCATGGCCTTCCACAACTGCGCCAGCCGCTACATGTACGCGCTGGGCCGCGAGGGCGTCCTCCCCTCCCTCAAGAACACCATCGGCCGCACCCACGCCCGCCACGGCTCCCCGCACATAGCGGGCCTGGTGCAGACGGTGGTGAGCGCCGTCCTCATCGGGGCGTTCTGGGTGGCGGGCAAGGACCCGTACAACGCGCTCTACGTCCTCCTGGCCATCCTCGGCACGATGGCGATCCTCGTGGTGCAGGCCGTGTGCTCGTTCGCCGTCCTGGCCTACTTCCGCAAGAACCACCCCGAGAGCCGGCACTGGTTCAAGACCTTCACGGCTCCCCTCGTGGGCGGCATCGCGATGCTCGCGGTGGTCGTCCTGCTGGTCTCCAACATGGGTGTGGCCGCGGGCGCGGAATCCGGCTCCCTGGTCCTGAAGGCCACCCCCTGGCTGGTAGCCCTGGTCGCGGCAACGGGCATCGGCTACGCCCAGTACCTGAAGCGCCGGGCCCCCGAGCGGTACGCGCTGCTGGGCCGCACGGTGCTGGAGGAGACGAAGGAGCGGTAGGGGTGGGGGTGGGGGGTCCGGTGACCGGTGGAGGGGGCCGGTCATCGGTGCGGGCCGCCGTGCGGGGGGCCGGTGGCCGGTG
>NZ_JBIVQP010000005.1:0-547380 GCF_044755245.1 Streptomyces sp. NPDC092369 | reverse complement strand
GTGCGGGTCGCCGTGCGGCGGGCAGGCCCGGTGACCGGTGCGGGTCGCCGTGCGGCGGGCAGGCCCGGTGACCGGTGCGGGTCGCCGTGCGGCGGGCAGGCCCGGTGACCGGTGCGGGTCGCCGTGCGGCGGGAGGCGACCAGCGGTCCGGGCCGGCAGGCAGCGCAAGCCGCGCGGACAGGCGGCTCAGGCAGGCCGGCCGGCAGCACGGGCCCGCAGACAGAGCAGGCCGGGCGAGCAGCGCAAGGTGACGGGTCCCGCGGGTCGGAAGGCGGGGACGGGCCGAGCAGTCCAGAAGGCGAGGCGGCGGCCGGCGCAAGCCGAACGGCGGCCAAGCCGAGCGGGGCCGCACGGGCCGAACAGCGGCGCAGGCCGAGCAGAGCTGCACGAGCACAATCGTGGCGCAGGCCGAGCGGAGACTCACCGGTTGGCGGGACGGTGAACTGCCGGACAACCATTGGTGTTCCCCGCGTGTCTCATGTGGCGTGGCGGGAGCGATCGTCGCTTCGCCGAGGGGAGCCACCGAATGTCCAAACGCCGGTACCGACTGGGGGCCGTGCTCGCTGTCTTCGCGGCCTCGATCGCCGCCTGGATGCCCGTCACGTCCGCCCAAGCGGCCGACGCCGACGGCCCGGTCGTGCGCATCAATCTCCACGACGACAACCTGGGACTGCCGCTGCCGCCGACGGACGACCCGCCGCAGGTGAACTGGGGCCTGGACAACGACGGTCCCGGCACCGCGAAGGACGTCACCATCAGCGCGGACCTGAGCGACGTCATCGACTGGGTCACCCCGGACGCGACCGTTCCCGCCAACCACATCTACACCTGGTCGACGCGTGACGTCCCCGAAGGCCCGGGGGACGGCTCGCTCATCGGCCTGAGCGCCAAGCCCGGCACCCCGGTCGGCACCACCGGCACGGTGACCCTCAGCGGTACGTCCACCAACGGCACCGTGGTCCCCATCACCGCCAAGGTGACCGCGGGCACCAACGACCTGACGGTCAACCAGCTGAAGACCCGCAAGGGCGACAAGCCCGAGACCACGATCGACACCCCGATCACGATCAGCAACGTCGGCACCCTGCCCTCGGACGGGGTCCAGCTACGGATGCGCACCACCATCGGGCTCGGGTACGCGGTGCACTACTCCAACTGCGTCTACTCCAAGGAGAGTCCGGACGGCTACGGCCTGACCGAGCAGGCGCTGTGCACGTTCGACACGGTCGTCGAGCCCGGCAAGAGCTACCGCGTCGACCAGCCGGTCGGCCTGGACGTGACCGAGCAGGCCCTGTTCGACTACTTCAGCCATGAGGCCCTGCCCCTGTCGGGTCCCGGCGCCGACCTGCGGTCGGGCAGCGGTCCCGTCCTCTCCCTCGTCCCCGCCGGAGCCGCCGCCACCGACGGCGTCGACATCGACCGGCAGCACATCGACGCCGACAACACCGCCGACATGGTCGCGGACGGCGACACCGTCAAGGGCGAGCACGGCGACCTGGTCCACGTGACCATGTCCCTCACCAACGAGGGCCCCGGCTGGGTCGGTTACAACGCCAGCGACGACCAGCCGGCGCTCATGTTCACCGTCCCCACCGGCGCCAAGGCGGTGGAGATCCCCGAGCACTGCAGCGTGTGGCACATCGACGGCCCCTCCGGCGAACAGACGCCCGGCGCGCCGAAGTACATCTGCCAGTCGATGCCGAACGAGTTCACCGTCGGGGACTCCCGCACCTTCGAGTTCGGCCTGCGGATCCGCGCGAACGCCAAGACCACCTCCGGTGAGGCCAGGGCGACCACGGCATACGGCAGCGTCATGGCGTTCGACCACAATCACGTGAACGACACCGCGGCCGTCACCGTCGAGGTCAAGGGCACCGACAGCACCGCGACACCGAGCCCCTCGGCATCCCCGACCTCCGGGAACGGGACCGGCGGCAACGACCCCAGCACGCAGACGGTCTCCTCCGACGGCACCGGCTCCCTCGCCTCCACCGGCAGCAGCGGCACCGTGCGCGTGGCCGCCGCCTGGGGCGCGGGCGCGCTGCTGCTGGGCGGCGGTCTCGTCCTCCTCGCCAGGCGCAGGAAGTCGTAAGCGGGAAGTCGTAAGAAGATCAGGGGTCTTCGGCGGGGCGTCGTCCCTCGCCGAAGACCCGCTCACGATGGACCCGCCAACGGTCCATCATCAGCGCGATCTCACCGTCGATGAACTCGAAGAAGGCCAGGGTCTCGGCGAGTCGACGCCCCGCGGGCGTCTCCGCCCCGAGGCTCTCGACACCCTCGCGCAGCGCGTACGCCCACCGTTTGAGGATCGCCTCGCGGTTGGTCAGCGCCTCGTACCACTGGTCGCTGTGCACGCGGTAGCGCTCACGCCGTGAACCGGGTTCACGCTCGCGCGAGACCATGTGCGTCTGGGACAGATAGCGCACCGCCCCGGACACCGCCGCCGGACTGATCCGCAGCCGCTCGCCCAGCTCGGCCGAGGTCAGCACGCCGTCGTCGGAGGCCAGGAGCGCGGCGAAGACCCGGGCCGGCATCCGCTGCATCCCCGCCTCGACGAGCTGCGCCGCGAAGCCCTCCACGAACTTCGAGAGCGCCTCCGGGTCCCGGCCCTCCTGGCCCCTGGCCTCCCCGTTCCTGCCCGCCTGATCCGTCATGCCCACCACCCTAACCGGGCTTCATACGCTTCCTTAACTTCACAAATTTCTGAAAGAAGCGTACGTTCTGAACCATGACGAAGGCAATCACGGCCGTCGGACTCCACAAGTCCTTCGGCCGCACCCACGCCTTGGACGGCCTCGACCTGGACGTCGAAACCGGCGAGGTGCACGGCTTCCTCGGTCCCAACGGCGCCGGCAAGTCCACCACCATCCGCGTCCTGCTCGGCCTGCTGCGCGCCGACTCGGGCGCCGCGCAGGTCCTGGGCCGCGACCCGTGGGCGGACGCCGTGGAGATCCACCGCCGCATCGCGTACGTCCCCGGTGACGTGACCCTGTGGCGCAACCTCTCCGGGGGTGAAGTCATCGACCTCTACGGGCGGTTGCGCGGCGGTCTCGACACCGGGCGGCGCGCCGCACTGATCGACCGCTTCGAGCTGGACCCCACCAAGAAGGGCCGCACCTACTCCAAGGGCAACCGCCAGAAGGTGGCCCTCGTGGCCGCGTTCGCCTCGGACGTCGACCTGCTGATCCTGGACGAACCGACCTCGGGCCTGGACCCGTTGATGGAGGAGGTCTTCCAGCGGTGCGTGGAGGAGGAGCGGGACCGGGGCCGCACGATCCTCCTCTCGTCCCACATCCTCAGCGAGGTCGAGGAGTTGTGCGACCGGGTGAGCATCATCCGGGGCGGCCGCACGGTGGAGAGCGGTTCGCTCGCCGACCTGCGCCATCTCACCCGCACCAGCGTGACCGCCGAACTCGCGGGCGAGCCGGGCGGGTTGGCCGCGCTGCCCGGCGTGCACGACCTCGCCATCCAGCCCATTCAGAACAGCCAGGGAAAGCGGGTCCGGCTCCAGGTCGACAACGGCGAACTCGACGCCGTACTGCGGTCGTTGACCACGTCCGGGATCCGCTCGCTGACCTCGACACCGCCGACCCTGGAGGAGCTGTTCCTGCGCCACTACCAGGACACCGACACCGGTGCCGATGCCGAAGGGGTGGCGGCCCGATGACGACGTTCACGGGCACGGGAGCACTGCTGCGCTTCTCCCTGCGCCGGGACCGGGTGGTGATCCCGGTGTGGGTGGCGGTGAACACGCTGATGGTGCTGTCCATCCCCGGCACCCTCAAGAGCACGTACGCCACCGCCGCCGACCGCACCGACCTGCTCCACCAGGTCGCCACCAACTCCTCCTTCCGCGCGCTGATCGGCCCCGTCTTCGACGACTCCCTCGGCGCGCTCACCGCCTGGCGCGTCGGCGTCTACGCGGGCGCGCTCGCCGCCGTCACGGCGCTCCTGGTCGTCGTACGCCACACACGTGACGAGGAGGAGAGCGGCCGGCAGGAGCTGATCGCCTCCGGCGCGGTGGGCCGCAGGGCCTCGCTGACGGCGGCGCTGCTCGCGGCGGCGGTCGCAAGTGCCGTACTGGGACTGCTGGTTGCGGCAGGTCTGGCCGGTCAGGGCACCGCCGGGGCGGTGGCCTTCGGCCTCGGGCTGGCGGGGGTGGGCATGGTCTTCGCCACGATGGCGGCGATCGTGGCCCAGCTGACGGAGAGCGCGCGCCTGGCCCGGGGTCTGACGGCGGGCCTTCTGGGCACGGCGTTCGTCCTGCGAGCGGCGGGCGACGCGGCCTCGACGGACGGCTCGTCCCCGCTCACCTGGCTGTCTCCCCTGGGCTGGCTGGAGAACCTGCGCCCCTTCGCGGCCGAACGCTGGTGGGTGCTGGGCCTGTTCGCGGCGGCGATCGCTCTGCAGGGCACGGTGGCCTACGTGTTGGCGGGCCGCAGGGACGTGGGCATGAGCTTCCTCCCCACCCGCCCGGGCCCCCCGACCGGCCGTCTCTCCTCCGCAGCCGCCCTGGCCTGGCGCCTCCAACGCGGCGCGGTCCTCGGCTGGTCGATCGGCTTCTTCCTGGCCGGGGTGGTCTACGGCGGCCTCACCGACGGCGTGGCCGACCTCGTCGGCGACAACGCGCAGGCCCGCGAGATCTTCGAGCGGATGGGCGGCCAGAGCGGCATCACGGACGCGTTCCTCGCGTCGATGACGGGCATGCTGGGCCTGGTGGCCGCCCTCTACATCGTGGCCGCTGTCCTCCGCCTGCACGGCGAGGAGACCTCCGGCCGCGCGGAACCCCTCCTGGCGAACGCGGTCGGCCGCCTGCGCTGGGCCGCCGGCCATCTGGCGGTCGCCTTCGGCGGCTCGGTCCTGATCATGCTCCTGGCCGGCCTCGGCTTCGCGGCGGGCCACGGCAGGGAGGTCGGCCCGATCCTGGGCGCGTGCGTGGTCCAAGTGGCGGGGGTATGGGTGATCGGCGGCTTGACCGTCCTGCTCTACGGCCTGGCCCCCCGCCTCGCCCCGGCGGCGTGGGGAGTCGCCGGAGCGGTCCTCCTGATCGGCTGGGTGGGCCCGGTACTGGACGTCCCGCAGGCGTTCCTGGACGCCTCCCCCTTCGGCCACCTGCCGAAGCTGCCGGGCGGGGAGATGGAGTGGGGACCGGTGTTGGTGCTGTTGGGTATTGCGGTGGTGCTGGTGGCGGCGGGGCTGACGGGGTTGCGGCGACGGGACATGACGACGTGAGCATGCCCCTGATCAGTCGACGTACCGCTTGAGCTCCTCTGTGTCGAACTCGATGCCGAGCGGCCGGGGAAGAGTGACCCTGTCACCGAACTTCGTCGTGTGGAGGTCGCGATAGCCGATGGCCGGGTCCGGGTCGCTGTGGACGAGGACCGCGCGCGTGTCACGATCGATCAGCAGGTAGACGGGGATACCCGCCTCGGCGTACGCCCGCGGCTTCTCGACGCGATCGCGATCGTGGGTGTCCGAGTCGTACGACGTGATCTCGACGACCATCAGGACACCGTCGGGATCGGCCCAGTCGCCTTTCCCGTTGAAGTGACCCACCGGGGCGAGCACAGCGTCGGGCCTGGCGCGACCCTTGCGGTATGTCTCGACCTTCAGTCCTTGGCCCGTCACGTTGAGCGTGAGGTCCGGGCGTGCCTGCTTGCAGTGGAAGACCAACCACATGGCAATTTCGCCGTGACTGCCGTTCGTCACTTTCCTGAGCCCGATCCGTCCATCGATGAACTCGAACCTGACGGTCTCGTCCTCGCGCTCGGCGAACTCCGCGATCCGCTC
This sequence comes from Streptomyces sp. NPDC092369, assembly GCF_044755245.1. Classification (NCBI taxonomy): domain Bacteria; kingdom Bacillati; phylum Actinomycetota; class Actinomycetes; order Kitasatosporales; family Streptomycetaceae; genus Streptomyces; species Streptomyces sp. NPDC092369. The sequence continues at coordinate 541,590 of NZ_JBIVQP010000005.1, read as the reverse complement.
GAACATGTCCACCGACAACTGAGACGAGGTGCGTTCTGCCATAACCGTCATGGTGCCTCCCTTCGCAGGCGGGCACCAGCTTGACGAGTCGCTCGGGGCTGTCGATCGGATTCGCTCGGTGATCATCCGAACGGGTGATCACCCCACCTCCACACTCAGCCCCTCCAACCCCCGGATCACGAAGTTCGGCTTGCGCACCGGCTCTTCCGCCAGGCTCAGCGTCGGGGCCTTCTCCAGCAACGCCCCCATGGAAGCCGCCAGTTCGATGCGGGCCAGGGGTGCGCCGATGCAGTAGTGGATGCCGGCGGAGAAGGAGATGTGGGGGTTGTCCTTGCGGGTCAGGTCGAGTTTCTCGGGGGCCTGGAAGACCTCCGGGTCATGGTTCGCCGAGCCGAAGAGCATGGCGATCTCCGCCCCGCGGGGGATGGTCGTGCCGTCGATCTCGATCTCGTCCAGGACCCAGCGTTCGAAGAGCTGGAGCGGGGTGTCGTAGCGCATCAACTCCTCGACGGCGGACGGGATCAGGGAGTGGTCGGCGCGCAGAGCGGTCAGCTGGTCGGGATTGCGGAACAGGGCCCACCAACCATTCACCGTGGCGTTCACCGTCGCCTCGTGCCCCGCGTTCAGCAGCAGCACGCAGGTGGAGATCATCTCCTGCTCGGTGAGCCGGTCGCCCTCGTCGTGGGCCGCGATGAGGCCGGAGATGAGGTCGTCGCCCGGTTCCTTGCGGCGGGCGGCGATCAGTTCCAGCAGGTAGTCCGAGAACTCGACCGACGCCCGTACCGCCTTCGCCGCGGTCTCCTCGGACGGGCTCAGCTCGTACATCCCGCAGATGTCGGCAGACCAGGGGCGCAGTGGGGCGCGGTCGGACTCCGGGATGCCGAGCATCTCGGCGATCACGGCGACGGGGAGGGGCTCGGCGACGTCGGTGAGCAGGTCGCCACCGCCCGCCGCGACCAGCCGGTCCACCAGATCGCCCGCCAACCGACCGACGTACGGCTTGAGTTGTTCGACCGTGCGCGGGGTGAACGCCTTCGACACCAGGCGCCGGATGCGGGTGTGGTCCGGGGGCTCCAGGTCGAGCATCCCGTGGTCGTTGAGGGTGTGGAAGGGCTCCTGCTCCGGCGGCGGAGCCGTGCGGCCGAAGTCCTCGTGGGTGAAGCGGTGTTGATACGTCCGCCCCAGGCGCCGGTCGCGCAGCAGCGCCGAGACGTCCGCGTGCCGGGGCACCAGCCACTGGTCGGTCGGCTCGTAGTAGTGCACGCGGCCCCGGGAACGCAGTTCGGCGTAGGCGGGGTAGGGGTCGGCGAGGAACGCCGGGTCCCAGGGATCGAAGGCTGCCATGCACGGACGGTAGACCGACGATCCCCGTCCTGACCAGCACTGTCTTACGGGCGGGTGTCCGCCGGCCGAGTGTCTGGCCGGGTGCCCGGCCCCCTGTGGCCGTCCCGGCGGCCTCCCAGCCGCTCCGCGACGCCGCAGGCCACAGAGCCGCCGCCGTCCCACCGTCCCAACGTGCCCGGAGACCCTGGCCCCGCCCTCGGCCGCCTCGACAGCCTGGTGCCGCTCGCCCGAACCCACAGGAGGAACCATGAGGAAACGCTGTATCACCGCCGTCGTCGCCGGCCTCGCGGCCACGGTCCTGGGATTCACGCCGGGCACGGCCAGTGCCGCCGACAACGACGTGCGCAGCGCCAGCACCACGGGCGCCTCCGTCTCGCTCACCGTCGACTGGACCGGTTCGGAGTCCTTCACCCTGCGCAACGTGAAGCTGAGCGACACCTCGTGCGACGCGCACCCGGTGTTCTTCTACGTCACCGTGCCGGGCTTCCAGTACCCGAACCACTGGAACACCAGCGGCTGCGGCACCACCACCACCTGGAGCGCGCTGCCGGGCAGCCTCGACGGCGGCATCCACAGCCTGTGGGTGACGGTGTGCCGCGACACCACCCTCGACAACTGCAGCTCGTCCAGCGCGTCGATCAACCCGTACGACTGATCGCCCGACGGCGGACGCCTTGGGCTGCCCGCATCCGACGGCCCGTCCGACTTCCGGGCCGCCGCCGGATGCGGGCCGGGCCCCCTACGAAGCGACGGCATCCCGGACATCCGTACACCGGACCCGGTCCGCCGGGACCTCTTTCCTCAACCTTTGTCTGCGGAACCACCGAATTGCGCCATGTACATGGCACGATGAACCCTTCATTGCACCAGAGGGACAAGTGGGGGAAGCGTTGCCCAAGTGGCGAACAAGTATCGGTGCCATGGCAGTTGTTCTCATGGCCATGGTGGCGGCGGGGACTCCGGCTCAGGCCGCTCCGGGGGACGACCCCGGGCCGCTGACCACCATCACCTCGGCGAGCGACCTGGCGAAGCTGACGTTGACCCAGCACCAGGTGCTGCCCACGACGATCAGCAAGCTCGGCACTCACCTTGACAGCGTGGGTGTGGACGAGGTCCTCCAGAGCGCCAACCACACGATGCGGAACAGGTCGGCCTGCCGGGCCACGGAGACCGGCGCGCTGCCCGTCCAGCCTGCCGCGTCGAACGCCTACTGCTGGGACACCGGCGACGACACCACCAGGGAGTTCCTGCCGCAGGGTCTGACCTCGTCCGGCGACGCCGACGACGACGGCATGTGGGGCACCAACAAGGTGATCATCTCGGCGTGGGCGCACAACGACAGCCACGACTACAGCTGGCCGGAGGAGGACGGGCACCTGGCGCGGTTCGCGTTCATCGACGCGAACAACTCCAGCGCGTTCAAGTACCGCTGGGTGCTGCCGGTGATCCCGACCGAGGGCGGGGACAACTTCGCCAAGTTCGGCTCGCACGTGGGCGGGGTCGTCTGGTTCGGCGACAAGCTTCTCGTCACGGCGTACAACACCGACGGCAGCCACAACGCCCTGTACGTCTTCTCGATGGCGCACATCCTCCAGGCCTCGGTGAACGCCCACGAGATCGGCAAGGTCAGCGGCGGCTACTCGGCGCACGGCTACCAGTACATAATGCCCGCGATCGGCTCCTACAGCCTGGACGCGGACTGCGACCCGAACACCTCCGACAACCTGCCGTGCTTCGCCTCGATCACGCTGGATCGCACCACCAGCCCGCCCACCATCGTGGCCAACGAGTGGTTCTCGTCCGGCGGCAGCACGCCCGCCCGGATCTTCCGCTACAAGCTCGCCGCGCCGGGCGGTGAGATGCCGCTCGTCACCTCCGGAGACAAGGCGACCACATCGGCGGCCTTCAGGACCAAGGCAGTCGGGTTGCAGTCGGTGCTCGCGCACGACAACGTCTTCTACGCCAACGACGCGCGCGGCGGCCGGGGTCAGCACGGCATCCTGTGGCAACTGAGGAACAGCACGACGACGTGGCGGGGTTGCAGCGGCACCGACTCGGAAAAGGCGTGCTGGGCCCAGCATGCCGAGGGTGCGTCCCTGTGGTGGAGCACCCAGCAGATGTGGTCCCAGACCGAGTGGGCGGCGGACGCCGACTCGCACTGGATCGGGGACCCGATTCCGGAACGGGTGCTGTTCTCGGTCCCGTTGAACGGTTTCTGACGGAGCGGCCGGGCCGGCGGTAGCGTCTGCTCCATGACGACGGAATCACCGGCCCGGACCGTACAACGACTGTTCCCCCTGCTCGCCGAGGGAAAGAGCACGGAGGCGGCGGCCCTGTTCGCCGACTCCGTGTCCTTCTCGATCCCGCACCCGCCCGGCATTCCCTGGGTCCCCGAGGTCAACTCGGCCGACGACATGCGAACGTTCTTCGAATTGCTGGGCACGCATGTCCAGGGCAAGGAGTTCGACCTCCGCCAGGTCATCTCCGACGGCGACGACGTGGTCCTCCTGGGCCGCATGGTCTCCGAGGTCAGGAAGACGGGCCGGGACATCGACACGGCGTTCGCCCTCCACACCACGGTCCAGAACGGCCGGATCACCCGCTACCACCTGTACGAGGACACGTACGCGGTCGCCAGGGCCTACTTCGACGAGTGACCGCCCTTGAGGTGACCGCCGAACGCGAAGAAGGAGGCGGCGGAAGAGAAAAGGGCCGCGCCGAGAAAGAGGACGGCCGAGGCCTCCTCCTCGCTGACTACCCCGGCGTCACCAGTCGCGCCTCGTACGCGAACACCGCCGCCTGGGTCCGGTCCCGCAGTCCCAGTTTCACCAGCACCCGGCTGACGTGGGTCTTGATCGTCGACTCGGCCACCACCAGGCGTCCCGCGATCTCGGAGTTGGACAGGCCCTGGGCGATGAGGACCAGGACCTCCGTCTCGCGGTCGGTGAGGTCGCCGTAGGCCGCGTGGGCGGACGGCATCAGGCGCGGGGTGTCGGAGAGTTTGGAGAACTCGGTGATCAGGCGGCGGGTGACCGAGGGGGCGAGGAGCGCCTCGCCGGAGGCCACCACCCGGACGCCCTCGGCGAGTTGGTGGGCCGAGGCGTCCTTGAGGAGGAAGCCGGAGGCACCCGCGCGCAGCGCCTGGTAGACGTACTCGTCGAGGTCGAAGGTGGTCAGGACCAGGACCTTCGCGGTCGCGTCCGCCGCCACTATCTCCTTCGTCGCTTCTATGCCGTTCAGTTCGGGCATGCGGATGTCCATCAGGACGATGTCCGGGGCGAGTTCACGCACCCGCCGCACCGCCTCGCGGCCGTTCACCGCCTCGCCCACGACCTCGATGTCCGGCATCGCGTTCAACAGGACCGAGAAGCCCTCGCGCACCATCATCTGGTCGTCCGCGATCACGACACGGATGGTCATGCCACCCCCTCGCCCTCGGCCGGCGCGGCGACCGGCACCGGCAGGAACACCGCCACCTCGTAACCCCCGTCGACACTCGCGCCCGCCGTCATCTCGCCGTTCAGCATGGAGACGCGCTCGCGCATGCCGGTGATGCCGTGGCCGGCCCCGGGCGAGGGCTTGACCAAGGAGGGCGCGGGCGGCGGCGCGTTGACGATCCGCACGCCGAGCCCGCCGAGGACGTAGCCGATCTCCACCCGCGCGCTCGCGCCCGGCGCGTGCCGCAGGCTGTTGCTCAGCGCCTCCTGGACGATCCGGTACGCCGACAGCTCGACGCCCTGCGGGAGTTCGCGCACCGCTCCGGTGACGACCTTCTCGACGGACAGCCCGGCGTCGCGCACGTTGGCGAGCAGGCCGTCGAGTTCGGCGAGGGTGGGCTGCGGGGCGTCCGGCGCCTCGTAGTCCTCGGCCCGTACGACGCCCAGGACGCGGCGGAGTTCGGTCAGGGCCGCCACCGCGTTCTCCCTGATCGTGACGAACGCGCGCTCCAGCTCCGGCGGCGGGTTCTCCACCCGGTAGGGCGCGGCCTCGGCCTGGATGGCGACCACCGACATGTGGTGGGCGACCACGTCGTGCAGCTCGCGGGCGATCGTCGTGCGCTCTTCGAGCAGCGTGCGCCGCGAGCGCTCGTGCGCGGTCACCGTCCGCTGCGCGGTCACCTCCTGCCGGGCCTCGCGGCGGATCTGCCAGACGGCGACGCCGAGCAGGATCACGGCGGAGAGGAAGAGCATCGGGGCGGTGTTCGAGCCGAAGGCGTGCCCGCCGACGAAGGTGCCGGCGAAGGTGCCGTAGACCGCGGTGAGCGCCCACATCCAGGCGGCCGTGCGCGGCCGGGTCCGTATCGCCACGATCGTGAGCACGAACAGGTGGCAGGCGAAGCTGCCGGCCAGCCACGGCCAGTCGTCGTCCCACTCGTTGCCCAGCATGGCGGCGACCGGCGTCGCGGCCATGGACAGCCAGAACGCGCCGACCGGCCGCACCATGGTCAGCAGCACCGGCACCAGCGCGAGCAGGCCCAGGAACAGGTTGCTGACCGGTCCGCGGATGCCGTCGCCCGTCGCGATGAGCATCGCGAACAGGCCTGCGGCCACGATCAGGGCGTGCGGGCTCCAGGCCGCGTACTCCCGCGCCCGGCCACTGAAGCGCCGGGTCAGCGGGCCGTCGGCGGCGGAGCGGGCCAGCGGGCGGAAGGCGAAGGCGTCGTGGAGCAGGTCCTGCCGCAGCCCCCGCAGGGCATCCACGGCCAGCCGGAACTCGGGGCTGCGCGCCGCCGCCCCGCCCGGCGTCTTCGTCTGCGTCTGGGTCGTCTCGGTCACGAGAACAAACGTAAGCGGGACCGACGCCCCGGTCGTCACCAGTGAGGAGGGTCCTGCGCCCTCCGTCTCAGGTACTACGGGGCTCATCCCGTACGCAGGCACGTGTGCGCCACCCCTGATGTACGGGCCCGCTCAGTACGCCAGCTGTGCGATCTCCTCCGCCACCACCGCGCACGCGTCCGCCGCCGGATCGATCAGCGGGAAGTGGCCGACGTCCTCCAGGAGCGTGAGGCCCACCACCTCGCCGGCCTTCGCCGCCGCGTCGGCGTACGCCTCGGCGACCGCCTGCGGGACGTCGAGGTCGCTGCGGCCCTGGACCAGGGTGGTCGCGATGCCGGTGGGGAGCAGGAGGGCGGGGTCCGCGTACGGTCGGCGCTGCGCGAAGTGCTCCTCGCCGCCGAGGAGTTGGAGGGAGGCGTTGCCGCAGACGTCGAGCTTCTCGGCCACCTCGAAGTCGGCGATCGGAGCGAGGGCGACGACTCCGCGCAGGGGGGCGGGACCGCCGGTGTGCCAGGGGGCGTCGGCCGGCAGCACATGCCGGGACGCGGCCCACAGCGCCAGGTGACCGCCCGCCGAGTGCCCGACCAGCACGGTACGGCGCGGGTCGGCCTGCGGCAGCGCCTCGCGGGCCAGGGCGGGCAGCGCGTCCAGCGCGGCGGCGATGTCGTCGAAGGTGTCGGGCCAGCGCCCGGCGACCGGCCCCGCGCCGCCCTGCGCGGGAAGCACGCCCCCGCGCCGGTACTCGACGCTGGCCACCGCGAAGCCCCGGCGGGCCAGGAAGTCGGCGAAGGGCGAGAGATGACGGCGGTCGTACGGGGCCCGCCAGGAGCCGCCGTGCAGCGCGACGACCAGCGGGGCGGGTACGCCGGGGATCTGCTCGGCACGCGGGGCGTAGAAGTCGATCACCTGATCGGGGTGGTCGCCGTACGTGCCGGTGGAGTCGGGGTCGACCGCCGGGTGCGAGAAGGCCGACTCCTCTTCCGCGGCGGCCCGGGATGCTGCGGCGTCGTCCGACATGCTCCAACCTCTCAGCGACGAAACATTGTTGGCGGACCACGTACGAAACAGGCCGTTGGCGGGACGCTACCAGGCCCGTGACGTGCGTGGACACGCGGATGTCACGCTCGGTGAGGGATAAACGGTTCTGTACCGGACCCCCGCCGGGCCGCCGAGAGGTGTCGCCGAGAGGTGGAGCACGCGTTACCCGAGCACCTCCCCCAACACCCGTGCCGCCCGCTCGACATCGGCGAAACCGACATACAACGGCGTGAAACCGAAGCGGAGTACGTCGGGATGCCGGAAGTCGCCCACCACACCCCGCTCGATCAGCCGATTCATCACGTCACCGGCGTCCGAGCAGCGCAGCGCCACCTGACTCCCGCGCTCCGCGTGCGCGACCGGCGTCAAGGACTCCACCCGCCCGCCCGGCGCGTACGCGGCCACGCACTCCAGGAAGAAGTCCGTCAGGGCAAGGGACTTGGCCCGCACCGCCTCGATCGGGACGCCGTCCCAGACCTCCAGGGCCGCCTCCAGGGCGAGCATGGAGAGGATGTCCGGGGTGCCGACCCGACCGCGCAGGGCACCCTCGGCCGGCGTGTAGTCGCCGCGCATGCCGAAGGGCTCGACATGCGAGTTCCAGCCGGGCAGCGGCGAGTCGAACCGGTCCTGGAGGCCGGCGCGCACGTACAGGTACGCGGGTGAACCCGGGCCGCCGTTCAGGTACTTGTAGGTGCAGCCGACCGCGAGATCGACGCCGTGCTCGTCGAGCCCCACCGGCAGCGCGCCCGCGCTGTGGCACAGGTCCCACACCGAGACCGCGCCCGCCGCGCGCACCGCGGCCGTCAGCGCGGGCAGGTCGTGCAGCCGCCCGGTGCGGTAGTCGACGTGGTTGAGCAGCACGGCGGCGGTACGGTCGCCGAGCGCCGCCGGTACCTGCGCCGGGGTCACCGGCCGCACCGTGCAACCGGTCATCCGGGCCGCCGACTCGGCGATGTACCCGTCCGTGGGGAAGGTGGTCGCGTCGACGACGATCTCGTCCCGGCCGGCGCCGTCCGCCATCCGCACGGCGGCCACAACCGCCTTGAAGACATTGACACTTGTCGAGTCGCCGACCACGATCTGCCCGGCCGCCGCCCCGACCAGCGGAGCGATCCGGTCGCCGATCCGCTCGGGCGCGGTCCACCACCCGCTCTCGTCCCAGGACCGGATCCGCAGCTCGCCCCACTGCCGACGGACCACGTCCTCGACCCGCCCCGGGACCCCGGCCGGCAATGCGCCGAGGGAGTTCCCGTCCAGGTAGACCACATCGTCGAGGACGAACTCGCCCCGCACGCCTGCGAGTTCGTCACCGGCGTCCAGCTTCTCGGCCTTCACGGCCTTCTCTGCCTGCGCGACGGACTCAGACATAGGACCTCGCCGTCCACAGCTCGGGGAACACGTTCTTCCGCGCCCGCTTCTCCAGCCAGGCCACTCCGGCGGAGCCGCCGGTCCCGGTCTTCGAGCCCATCGCGCGCCGGGTGGCGACGAGATGGTCGTTGCGCCATCGCCACACCAGCTCGGCGACATCGGTCAACGCTTCGCCCAGCCGGGCGAGTTCGTCGTTGGCCTCCCCCGAGTAGAGGGCGGTCCACACCTCCTCGACCTCCGGCGACGGCTCGTACCGCAGCGACACGTCCCGCTCCAGCACCGCGCGCGGAACGGCGTGCCCGCGCCGGCCGAGGAGCCGCAGCACCTCGTCGTACAGGCTCGGCTCGTTCAGCGCCTTCTCCAGTTCCGCGTGGACGCGCGGCGCCCCCCGGTGCGGGACCAGCATGGACGCGGACTTGTCGCCGAGCAGGAACTCCATCCGGCGGTACATCGCCGACTGGAAGCCGGAGCCCTCGCCGAGGGCGGCGCGGTAGGAGTTGAACTGGGCCGGAGTGAGCTGGCCGAGCGGCTTCCAGGAGGCGTTGAGCGCCTCCAGCTCCCGCACGGAACGCTTCAGCGCGTCGATCGCGACCGGCACCCGGTCCTCGCGCAGCGCCTTCGCCGCCGTCTCCCACTCGTGGACGATCACCGTGAACCACAGCTCCATCACCTGGGTGGTGACCAGGAAGACCATCTCCCCTGGATCCTCGGAGAGGGTGTGCTGGAGGTGGGTGAGCACGTCCGCCTTGACGTAGTCCTCGTACGGAGTGGTGCCCTGGAAGTCGAGATGCGGGGTCTCGGGCTCCTGTGGGTCCTGAGCCTCGTGGGACATCGCTGTCTCCTGTTGTGCTCCGGGTAGCGGTCCGCCCCTGCCGATGCCGACACGGGGGCCCCGGTCCCCACCCGCATCCTCCACAATCGCCCCCCACCCCGGCAACCCCGGCCCGCGGCGGTGGCAGACTTCCCCCATGACCACCCACACGAACCTGCTCGGCGGCCCCGACCCCACGCTCCTGCCCGCCGACGAGGCGGCCTACCGCCTGCTGGACGAGGAGTCCCTCGCCCCCGCCGAGGTAGCCGCGCAGCACCCGACCTTCTCGCTCGCCTGGGCGCTGCTCGCCGAGGACGCGTTCACGGGCGGCCGGGTGATCGAGTCCTACGCGTACGCCCGTACCGGCTACCACCGCGGCCTGGACGCCCTGCGCCGCAACGGCTGGAAGGGCCACGGCCCCATTCCCTGGTCGCATGCGCCCAACCAGGGCTTCCTGCGCTGCCTCGCCGCCCTCGCCCGCGCCGCCGAGGCGATCGACGAGAAGGAGGAGTCGGACCGCTGCCGCCAGTTCCTGCGCGACAGCGACCCGCAGGCGTTCACGGAACTGCTGGGCTGACAGAGCTCGAAAGCCCCGTCAGGAGATCTTCCCCGCGTTCCGGTCCGCCTCCAGCGGCGGCGCCATCACATTGCCGTGCGTACGGCATTCCGGGCGGCGGCAGTCCGGCGGTGGGCGGCGGACGGTCGCGAAGGCGATCACCGCGCCGACCGCCAGGATGCCCGCGCACAGCAGCATCGCGGTGTGGAAGGCGTCGTCGAAGGCGTTCGCGGAGCGGTAGGCCTCCGGGCCCATGCCGGCGAGCAGCGGCAGCGCGGCGACCGCGATGAGGCCCGCCGCGCGGGCCGCCGCGTTGTTGATCCCGCTGGCCAGACCCGCCCGCGCCACGTCGACGGAGGCGAGCACCGTCGCGGTCAGCGGGGCGACCAGGGTGACCATGCCGAGGCCCAGGACCAGCAGGGCCGGCAGGACGTCCGCGAGATACGAGGCGCCCGGCCCCACCCGCAGCATCAGCAGCATGCCCGCCCCGCACAGCAGCGGGCCCACCGTGAGCGGGATACGTGGGCCGATGCGGTCGGCGAGGGCGCCCGAGCGGGCGGAGAGCAGCAGCATCAGGATGGTCGTGGGCAGCAGCGCCGTACCGGCGGCCAGGGCCGACCAGCCGACCGCGACCTGGAGTTCGAGGGCGGCGAGGAAGAAGAAACCGCTGAAGCCCGCGTAGACGCAGAGGGTGACCACGTTGACCGCGGTGAACTGGCGGGAGCCGAAGATGTCCAGCGGCATCATCGGGTCCGGCCTGCGTCGCTCCACGAGCACGAAGGCGACACCCGCCGCGACACCGGCGACCGCCGTGAGGACCACCACGACCGATCCCTCGCGGGCCTCGATCAGCGCGTACGTCACCAGCGCCAGCGCGATCGCGCCCAGGGCCGCGCCGAGCACGTCGAAGCGCCCGTGGCTGCGGCCGTCCATCGATTCCGGCACATGGCGGACCGCGATCGGCGCGCAGAGCAGGGCCAGCGGCACGTTGATCAGGAAGACCCAGCGCCAGCCGGGCCCGTCCACCAGCCAGCCGCCCAGGAACGGACCCACGGCGGCCCCGACACCACCGAAGCCGGACCACAGGCCCACCGCCCTGGCCCGGTCGTCGGGATGGAAGGACGCCTGGATGAGGGCCAGTGAGCCCGGTGTGAGAAGCGCGCCGCCGATGCCTTGAAGGGCGCGCGCGGCGACCAGGACGCCGACGTTCGGCGCCAGACCGCACAGCAGGGAGGCGGTCGCGAACCAGACGACACCGATCACGAAGATCTTGCGCCGCCCGTAGTGGTCACCGAGCGAGCCGCCGAGCAGGATCAGCCCGGCCAGCGTGAGCATGTACGCGTTGACCGTCCACTGCAGCGCGGCCAGATCGGCGTCCAGATCGCGGCCGATGCGGGGCAGGGCGACGTTGACGACGGTCGAGTCCACCATGGCCATGCTGGAGCCGAGCACGGTGGTGAGCAGGATCCACTTGCCTTGGGGCGAGGCCAGCCGCACATCGGACATGCCCTAGGTATACAGCGAGCCCGGCGCCGTAGACAGCGCCGGGCCCGTGGTGAAGTGCGGGTGAGCCGATCTCCGAAGCGCCGGTTGCCCGGTCTCCGTAGCCGGAAAGCGTGGGCTACTTGATCTTCGTACCCGTGGACCGCAGGTTGCCGCAGGCCTCGGTCACACGCTTGGCCATGCTCGCCTCGGCGAGCTTGCCCCAGGTGCGCGGGTCGTAGGTCTTCTTGGAGCCGACCTCGCCGTCGACCTTCAGGACACCGTCGTAGTTGCGGAACATGTGGTCCGCGACCGGGCGCGTGAACGCGTACTGGGTGTCGGTGTCGAGGTTCATCTTCACCACGCCGTTCTCCAGCGCGGTGGCGATCTCCTCCTCCGTGGAGCCGGAGCCGCCGTGGAAGACGAAGTTGAACGGCTTGCTGCCGGCCGGCTGACCGTACTTGGCGGCGACGCCCTCGTTCAGCTCCTTGAGCAGCTCGGGACGCAGGACGACGTTGCCCGGCTTGTACACGCCGTGCACGTTGCCGAAGGACGCGGCCAGCAGGTAGCGGCCCTTCTCGCCCAGGCCCAGCGCCTCGACCGTACGGATCGCGTCCTCGACGGTGGTGTAGAGGTTGTCGTTGATCTCGTGCGAGACGCCGTCCTCCTCGCCGCCGGTCGGGGTGATCTCGACCTCAAGGATGATCTTCGCGGCGGCGGCGCGGGCCAACAGCTCCTGCGCGATGGCGAGGTTGTCGGAGAGGGTCTCCGCCGAGCCGTCCCACATGTGCGACTGGAACAGCGGGTTGCCGCCGGCCTTCACGCGCTCCTCGGAGACGGCGAGCAGCGGGCGTACGTACCCGTCGAGCTTGTCCTTGGGGCAGTGGTCGGTGTGCAGCGCGACGGTCACCGGGTACTTCTCGGCGACGATGTGCGCGAACTCGGCCAGCGCCACCGAGCCCGTCACCATCTCCTTGCTGTACTGGCCGCCCAGGAACTCGGCGCCACCCGTGGAGATCTGGACGATGCCGTCGCTCTCCGCCTCCGCGAAGCCGCGCAGCGCCGCGTGCAGGGTCTGGGTCGAGGTGACGTTGATGGCCGGGTAGGCGAACTTGCCTGCCTTCGCCCGGTCGAGCATCTCGTTGTAGACCTCGGGGGTTGCGATGGGCATCTGTCCGCTCCTTGGTATGTGCGGGTTGGCGTGCTGAGTTGCTGCGTCCTACGGCCCTGACCTAGACCTCGGGAGTGACGTCATCGTCGTGCCCATCTTTCCAGACGAGCGGCCCGGTCAGTCCAGGCCCAGGTCGTCCTTGGAGTACGCGTACAAGTACGGCACCCCCGCGCCCTTCTCGATCTTCTCCGCGGCGCCGGTCGCGCGGTCCACGATCGTCACCACCGCCACGACCTCGGCACCCGCCTCACGCACCGCCTCGACGGCGGTCAGCGGGGACTCACCGGTGGTGGAGGTGTCCTCGACGACCACCACCCGCCGCCCCGCGATGTCGGGACCCTCGACCCGCCGCTGCATCCCGTGCGCCTTCGCCGCCTTGCGTACGACGAAGGCGTCGACCCGCTTCCCCCGCGCGGCGGCCGCGTGCAGGATCGCGCCCGCGACCGGGTCGGCGCCCATGGTCAGCCCGCCCACCGCGTCGAAGTCCAGCTCGGCGGTCAGGTCCAGCAGCACCTGTCCGACCAGCGGGGCGGCCTCGCCGTCGAGGGTGACGCGGCGGAGGTCGACGTAGTAGTCCGCCTCCAGCCCCGACGACAGGGTCACCTTGCCGTGCACCACGGCCTTGTCCTTGATCTGCTGCAGCAGCGCGCCACGTACGTCCGTCATACCGGCCAGCTTAGAGGCGGCGCCAGGCCCAGGTCATCGTGGCTTCGAGCGGCTCCAGCGGCGTGACCAGCCGGGGCAGGCTGTTCAGCCCGTCCGGCGGCCCGGTCTGCGGCTCCACGCACACGGCGGCCTCCTGCTCGTCGTACACGACGACCCACTCCTCGGGGCTGGCCACCTTCAGCTCCAGCTCCCCCGGCCAGGTCAGCGTGACGTCGACCCCGCCGGGCATCCCGAAGCAGTCGTCCCAGGGCCCGGGCTTCGGCTCGATGCGGTTGCCGGTGGGCAGGTGGTCGTCACCGCGCTCCTCCTGCCAGGCGGGCGAGAAGTCCACCCGCACGTCCTCGCCGCCCACATTCCGGTTGAACCACGGGTGCCAGCCGATCTGCGCCGGGAAGGACGAGTCGTGCGCCTCCACGGCCATGGTCAGCGTGAGGGAGTCCGGCGTGAGGTCCAGCTGGTGGGTGACCCGTCCGGGCCAGGGCCAGGGCTCCACCAGGTCGTACGTGATGACGGCCGCGTCGGCGCTCGCGCGGGCCACCCGCCAGGCGCCGTCGCGGACGGTGCCGTGGATGGCGTGCGGCGGGGAGTTGAGGGGCATCTGGTGGACGGTGCCGCCGTTGCGGAACCGGCCGTCCCTGATCCGGCCGCACCAGGGCACCATCGGGAAACAGCCGAACCTCTCGCCCTGGCGCAGCAGTTCGACGCCCCCGACGCGAAGCCCGCCCACCCGGCCGCCGTTGCCCGGCTGCAGGGTCACCTCCGCGTCGCCCGCGGTCAGCGTGATGTCTTCGTTGCTCACGGGATGACAGTACTGGGGTGATCGGGGGGACCGGAGGCGGTGGTGCAGACCACTTGGACTGTGGGGTCTTTCGGCGCGATCAGGGCGGTTCGTGGCTCAGTGGCGCTTACGGAGGGCTCGTGTCACGACGATCGCCGACGCGAGGGCGAGGGCCGCCGCGGGGGCCGCCCAGCGGAGGGGGGAGCCGGGGGAGACGGTCTGCGGGGCCGGTACGGGGGCGTAGCGACCGCGCGGCGGGGCGTGGTCGACCTCCTCCGCACTGCGCCCGATCATCGTGCGGCGCGCGTGCGCGGCTTCGGCGGGGGGGTCGGAGGGCTCGGCGTAGATCTCCGCGGGGTCCGGGGCCGGGGTCAGGTCGGGGGTCGGGTCCGCGTCGGAGTCCGGTTCCGGGGCCAGGTCCGGCGCCGGGAGAAGGTCGTCGACCTCGGCCACGGGATCGAGCGCCGGGGGCGGGATCTCGGTGTCGAGGACGGACGGTTCCGGGGTCTCCTCCTGCGCCGTCACCGTCGTACCCAGATTCTCCGCGAAGCGGTCCAGCAGCCGGGTCGCCGCCGCGGCCACGGAGTCCGCGGGCAGGTCCATCAGGCGGCCGTCGGCCGAGGCGGTGCCCTCGACGACGAGGGTGGAACCGCCGTCGGCCTCCGACACCCGCAGGGTGAGGGCGATTTTGACCGAGCCCGTGCCGCGCGTCTCGGTGGCGTCGCCCTCGGCGGTGTACGTACCGTCGTCCCGCGCGGTGACGCGGACGGCCCCTCGGTAGGTGACGGAGTGGCTGCCGACGCGGACTTTCAGCCGGCCGCTGACGGGGGCGGCACCGGCGTCCTGCTGAAGCCCGGGAACCGCGCGGGCCACACGTGCGGGGTCGGCGAGGGCGTCCCGCAGGTGGGCGGGGGGAACCGGAACGAACACCTCATGCTCCATGTGGGCCGAGGGTACTCGTGGGGGCGCCGCTTGTGCCTCCGTTGCCGGTAAGTGACCTGGTGCTCGTGTCGCGGAATTCCAGCCCCTCCGGCGTTTGAGGAGCGGGGTCTGGTGCGGAGCCCCAGAAGGATGGGACGGGTAGGGGCGGCGGGGGCGAGAAACACTCACTCCGCGTACCTGGGATCCACCAACGTCGACGCCCGCACCCCCTCGACCCGCGTCCGCCCCGCGGCTCGCGCGTCCGCCGCCAACCCACCCGCCGTCAACGTCCGAGGCCGCCGCGCCCCCGCATCCAGCCCGAGCCGCGGCGACGCGACGGACGCCAGGACGAACCCCCAGTCCCGCGGCGCCCGAACCGCACCGCTGGCCGCCCGGTCGGGCCCGGCCGCGAACCCCGAGTCCCGGCCGCCGACCCGGTAGGGAATCGTCCGCAGCCCCGCGGAGCGCACCGTTGCGTCGACCGTCCAGAAGACGCGGGGGCGGCTGGCGACCGGCCCGGCGTGCACGACCAGCCGGCCGCCGCCGGCCAGCGCCCGCCGCGCCAGGCCGTAGAACTCCTGCGAGTACAGCTTCGTGCTCGCGGTGATCCCCGGATCGGGCAGATCGCAGATCACCACGTCGAAGGTCCCCGGCGCGGCCGCTCGCAGCCAGCGGAAGGCGTCCTGGGTCGTCTCGTGGACGCGCGGGTCGTCGTAGGCGTGGTCGTTGAGGCGGGCGAGCGCCGGGTCGGTGCGGGCCAACCGGACGACTCCGGCGTCGAGTTCGACGATGTCCACGCGCCGCACACCCGGATGCTCCAGCACCTCGCGGGCGGCGAGGCCGTCACCGCCGCCGAGGATGAGCACGCGCGCGTGAGGGCCGTTCATCGCGGGGTGGACCAGCGCCTCGTGGTAGCGGCGTTCGTCGCGTCCGCTGACCCGCAGACGGCCGTCGAGGAAGAGGTCGAGGGGGCGGCCGTGGGTGCCGCCGGTGAGGACGACCTCCTGGGTGCCGGTCTGCACCGCGACGCGGACGCCGTCGCCGTACACCGCCTGCCGGGCGGCCCGCTCGAAGTCGTCGACCAGGACGGCGGCGGAGGCGAGGAGGCCGAGCACGGCGACGTTGGCGATCACCAGCAACCACCGGGCGCGGCGCGTGAGATCGCGCCGGAACAGGCCGAGGACCAGCGCGCAGCCGGCGATCGCGTTGACCGTGCCGGTGATCAGTACGCCGGTCAACTGGCCCAGCAGGGGCAGCAGAAGGAAGGGAAAGGCCAGGCCGCCGACGAGCGCGCCGACGTAGTCCGCGGCGAACAGGTCGGCCACCGCGCCGCCCGCGTCCTGCCGCCGGATGCGCTGGATCAGCTCCATCAGCAGCGGGACCTCGGCGCCGATCAACAGGCCTATGGTGAGCGAGAAGGCGACCAGCAGCCAGCGCGGCCCGCTCGCCCACAGCCCGCCCCAGCCGCCGGTCCACGCGAACACGGCGTACAGGGTCATCGCGCTGCACCCGCCGACCAGCGCGAGCGTCGCCTCGATCGCGCCGAAGCCGGCCGCGGCGTGCCAGCGCAGCTTCTTCGCGGCGAGCGAGCCGATGCCCATGGCGAACACCATGACGGACAGCACGACGGAGGCCTGGGTGACCGAGTCGCCGATCAAGTACGAGGCCAGTGCGACCAGTTCGAGTTCGTAGACGAGCCCGCAGGCCGCGCAGACGAAGACGCACGCGAGGACCAGGAACCGTCCGGTGCCCGGCCGCACCGGCAGCGGCGCGGGGCCGGGCCAGGAGGGCGGGGAGCCGGGCGGGGCCGGTGCGTGCGGTTCGATCACGACTGCGACGTTACGTCACACCGGAGTCACGCTTCGTCACCCACACGTGTGGATCTGGCGCCCCAAACGCCCGACACGAGGCGGAAATACGTCAAACGCCGGACGGACTGAGCTGGGGCACCGGAATCCGCACACCGACCCTGGTCCGGGTCGCCACCAACTGCCCGTCCTGCGGGTAGGCGTGCCAGGTCCGCCAGTGCACCTGGCCCCCCTGGCGCTGGGCCAGCAGGGCCGTGAACGCGTGCGGGCTGCCGGGGAAGACGCCCGCCAGGCCGTTGGGATGGTCGGCGACCAGGGCGAGCAACTCCTGTGCGCGGCCCGCGAAGGAGCCCGGCGAGAGCAGCTCGACACGGGCCGCGAACTCGTACTCCCAGTCGCCCACCCGCTTGGCGACGCCCAGGGGCAGCGGGGTGCTGCTGCCGGGAATGCACGCCACCGTCTCCGAACAACTGCCCCGCTCCTCCTCCAGGAGTACCTGGTGGGACGCGCCGAGGAGTCTCAACTGCAGCTTCGACCCGGCCAGTTCGAGGTCGAGCGTGGCGAGGGCGGGGAGCGGCTCCCGCCCCAGGGCCCAGGCGAGGTCGGCCGCGCGCGTGTCTGTGTACGAGGTGTTCAGGGTCGTGAGCATGGATCGGCTCCGCTAGCACGCAAAGAAAAGGGAGGTGAGGAGGTGTGGTCCGGCGCACCCCGGTCGGTACCGGGAGATCGGCCCGGTCAACCCAGTCGGATCATCGGAAGGTGTGTGTGCAGGACGTCCGAGGGGCTGCGTTGGTGTTTTAGAGGGAATCATGAACGGTGGCGCCGTCACAGCGTTTTTACCCAACTTCGTGGGGTTTCCATCCCTCAGAGGGCTCCACAGCTCAACTGTTCAACCACGGCGTGCGCCACGGCGGCCGTGGCGTGCGCCGGAGCGCCAAAGCGCCCGCGGGGCGTGGTGCCCGGCGGGCGCTCTACTGGAGTGACGGGTGGGACGTATGCCCGGTGACATCTGTCCCGGTGGAGCTCAGCTGCCCCGTGTCAGCTGCCTCCGCCGGTTCAGCTGCCTCCCCCGCATCCGCCCCCGCCGCCACAGGACGAGCCGCCCCCGCAGGACGAGTGACCGCCCCCGCAGGAGTGACCACCCGAGTGCCCCCCGGAATGCCCGCCGGAGTCACCGCCCGAGTACGAGCCGCAGGACACCGCCCCGCTGCTGCTCCCGGCCGTCCCGCCGGCCCACCAGCTGTCGCCGGAGCCCCGGCGCCGTCCCCCGCGGGGCACCGCCCCGACGCTCCGCGCCCTGCTCACCACGACGGTGACCACCACGAACGCGATCACGACCACCACCACGATGATGCCGATTGCCATGGCGCCACCGTCCTTTCGTGTCCCCCGAAGCGACCCCCCGTGGGCGCCTCGCGTCTTGCGTGAACGGGGGATGCCCTCGCACGCGACCGGCCAAAGCAGAGTTGAGCGAATCCAGAGCTTCGGCGCAGGATGACCCGCATGACCTCCAGCAGCCGCCCGCTCCTCAACCGCCGTCTCGCCGAGTTCGGGACGACGATCTTCGCCGAGATGTCCGCGCTCGCCGTGCGGACGGGCGCGATCAACCTCGGCCAGGGTTTTCCCGACACCGACGGCCCCGAGCAGGTCCGGGAAGCGGCCGTACGGGCGCTGCGCGACGGCCGCGGCAACCAGTACCCGCCCGGCCCCGGCGTCCCCGAACTGCGCACCGCGATCGCCGCGCACCAGCAGCGGCTCTACGGCCTGACCCACGACCCCGACACCGAGGTCCTGGTCACGGCCGGCGCCACCGAGGCGATCGCCGCCGCCCTGCTGGCCCTGGTGGAACCCGGCGACGAGGTGATCGCCCTCGAGCCGTACTACGACTCGTACGCGGCGTGCATCGCGATGGCGGGCGGCACGCGCGTACCGGTCACGTTGCGCCCGCACGAGAGTGCCGTCGACGGAGTCGTGGATCGACGCTTCCGCCTCGACCTGGACGAACTGCGCGCCGCCGTCACCGACCGCACCCGCCTCCTCCTCGTCAACACCCCGCACAACCCCACCGGCACGGTCCTCACCCGCGAGGAACTCACCGCGATCGCCGAGCTGGCGGTCGAGCGCGATCTGCTGGTCGTCACCGACGAGGTCTACGAGCACCTGGTCTTCGACGAGGCGGAGCACATCCCGCTGGCGACCTTCCCGGGCATGCGGGAGCGCACGGTCACCATCGGCTCGGCCGGCAAGACCTTCTCCTTCACCGGCTGGAAGGTCGGCTGGGTGACGGCCGCGCCGGAACTGGTCTCGGCCGTCCGCTCGGCGAAGCAGTTCCTGACGTACGTGGCGTCCGGGCCCTTCCAGTACGCCGTCGCCGAGGCGCTGGCCCTCCCGGAGTCGTACTTCGCCGGCTTCCGCGCGGACATGCTGGCCAAGCGGGACCTGCTGGCGGCGGGCCTGATGGACGCGGGCTTCGAGGTCTTCAAGCCGGCCGGCACGTACTTCGTCACCACCGACATCCGACCCCTCGGCGCGGAACTGTCCCACGAGGGCGACGGCTTCGCCTTCTGCCGCGCGCTCCCGGAACGGGCCGGCGTCGTCGCCATCCCGAACGCGGTCTTCTACGACCACCGGGAGGCGGGGGCGCCCTTCGTGCGGTTCGCGTTCTGCAAGCGGACCGGGGTGCTGGAGGAGGCCGTGAGCCGCCTGAAGTCACTGGCGTGAAGTCGCCGGCGCGAGACCGCCGCCGGGATGTCGCCGGTGTGAGGTCGCCGGCGTGATGTCACGCCGCCACGCCGGGCGCCGCGAATCCGTACCCGCCCGGCCGCGCAATGCTCGCCTGCGTCCGTTTCACCCGGCAATGTGCCGGTGTGACCCACGCCAGTACGCTCGCGCCGCACCCCGTCAGGGAGCCCGGCACCCGGACCCGGACCCGCCCTTCCGCGGCGGCGGCGCTGGGCGGGGCCCTCGGGCTGTTCGTCGCCGCACGGCTGCTGGGCGTCGCCGCGCTGGCCCTGACGGCCTGGGCGACCGACCGGCACTGGCCGGCGCTCCTGGGCCGCTCCTGGGACTCCCAGTGGTACCTGGGGATCGCGGCGCACGGCTACGGCCGGACCCTGCACTTCCAGCCGGGCGTCGTCCACAGCGACCTGGCGTTCTTCCCGCTCTACCCGGCCCTGGTCCGGGCGGTGACCGTGCTCAGCCCGCTGAGCGGCATCGAGGCGGGCCTGCTGGTGTCCTGGCTGGCGGCGGCGGTGGCGGCCTGCGGTCTCCACGCGCTCGGCAACCGCCTGTACGGCCGCGCGGTGGCGACGGCACTCGTCCTCCTGTGGGGCCTGCTCCCGCACTCGATCGTCCTGTCCATGGCGTACACGGAACCGGTGCTGACCGCCTTCGCCGCCTGGGCGCTGTACGCGGTGCTGGACGGACGGTGGGTGTGGGCGGGAACGCTGGCCGCCCTCGCGGGACTGTCCCGGCCCAACGGTTTCGCGGTCGCGGCGGCGGTGCTGGTGGCGGCCGCGTACGAGATCCGGCGGGCGCGCGGCAAAGTTGTCCACAACCTGTGGACGGGTGCGCTGCTCGCGCCGAGCGGCTGGGCCGCGTACGTCCTGTGGGTGGGCCACCGCGAGGGCGACCTGCTGGGCGGCTACTTCTCGGTGCAGCGCCTGTGGGGTTCGAGGTTCGACTTCGGCAGGGGCTCGCTCCTGTTCGTGAAACACCTGCTCCTGCACGGCGACCGCTTCGTCTTCCCCATGACGACCATGATCGTCGCGGTGTCGGTGGTCCTGTACGCGCTGCTGCTGGCGGACCGCCCCCCGCTCCCGTTGCTCGTCTACACGGGCGTACTGCTCCTGATCGCGGTCGGCGGCTCGGGCTTCTTCGAGTCGAAGCCGAGATTCCTGCTCCCGGCGTTCCCCCTCCTGCTCCCCGTGGCCCGAGCGCTCACCCGCACGGCGAGAGCCCGGCCCTGGCACGCGACCGTGGTGGTCGGCGCCCTGGCCGGGCTCTCGTTCGGCTACGGGGCGTATCTCGTGGTGATCGCGAACACGCCGCTGTGAAGGCCGCGGACCGGAACCAGGTCCGAGCGGCGGGGACTACTCCCCGTCCTCGTCCTCGCCCTTCTCCTCCGCCTCGTTGACCTCCTGCTCGAGGCCGAGCTGCTCGACGAGCCACTTGTCGAACTCGATGGCCGCGCGCACCCAGCTGACCGTCGAGGAGACGAAGTGCTCCAGGCTGACGCCGGTGCCGATCAGCATCTGCGCCTCGCCGATGAGACGGACGGTGCCGTCGTCATGCGTGTGCGTGTACACCTTGGGCCACAGGGTGCGCCGGTTCCAGTCGTCGATGGACTCCAGCAGCAGCGGCTTCTCGTCGATCTGGTGGGGCCGGTCGTAGAACGTCCGCACCGAGAAGACGGCCTGGTCGTCCTCGCCGCGGAACATGAAGTACGTACGGAACTGCTCCCACGGCGCCGCGAGGTCTCCCTCGTCGTCGACGACATACTTCAGCTCCATCTGTTCGAGGAGCTGCTTCACGAGGTCCTGATCCGGGACAACGGGGCCTGCCGGCCCTTGGGGCTGCGGCTCGGGCTGGCCCCCGAAGTTCGGAATCGAGGACGGGTCGATGGTCACCGTGAATTTCCCTTCATATGGATGCCGTCATCCTCCCTCATGCGGGGAGGGGGGTGGCAAGCCCGACGGCCGGAAACTCACCACCCCCTGGTCAGCGCGTGAAAGTCACAGCGTCTTCCCGGTGGCCGGCCCCACGATCAGCCCCTCCCCGAAGGTGTCCACCCGTACCGTGTCGCCGTCCTTGATCTCGCCGGAGAGGATCTCCTTGGCGAGGCGGTCGCCGATGGCCGTCTGGACCAGGCGGCGCAAGGGGCGGGCGCCGTACGCCGGGTCGTTGCCCTCTTCCGCCAGCCAGGTCAGGGCGTCCTCGCTGACCTCCAGGGTGAGGCGGCGTTCCGCGAGGCGCTTGGCGAGGCGGTCGATCTGGAGGCGGGCGATGCGGGCCAGCTCGTCCTTGGCCAGGGCCGAGAAGACGACCAGGTCGTCCAGACGGTTCAGGAACTCCGGCTTGAAGGATGCCCTGACCACACCCATGACCTGGGACTTCTTCTCTTCCTCGCTCGTCATCGGGTCCACCAGGAACTGGCTGCCCAGGTTCGAGGTGAGGACCAGGATCACGTTGCGGAAGTCGACCGTGCGGCCCTGGCCGTCGGTGAGGCGGCCGTCGTCCAGCACCTGGAGGAGGATGTCGAAGACCTCCGGGTGCGCCTTCTCCACCTCGTCGAGAAGGACGACGCTGTACGGGCGCCTGCGGACCGCCTCCGTCAGCTGGCCGCCCTCCTCGTAGCCGACGTAGCCGGGCGGGGCACCGACCAGGCGGGCCACGCTGTGCTTCTCGCCGTACTCGGACATGTCGATGCGGACCATCGCCCGCTCGTCGTCGAAGAGGAAGTCGGCGAGGGCCTTGGCGAGTTCCGTCTTGCCCACGCCGGTCGGGCCGAGGAAGAGGAACGAGCCCGTGGGGCGGTCCGGGTCCGCGATGCCGGCCCTCGTGCGCCGTACCGCGTCCGACACCGCCTGCACCGCCTCACGTTGGCCGATCAGGCGCTTGCCCAGCTCGTCCTCCATGCGCAGCAGCTTCTGCGTCTCGCCCTCCATGAGGCGGCCGGCCGGGATGCCGGTCCAGGCGGCGACCACGTCCGCGATGTCGTCGGAGCCGACCTCGTCCTTGACCATGGTGTCCCGGGAGGCCTCCACCTCGGCCTCCGAGGCGGCCTCCAAGTCCCGCTCCAGGGTGGGGATCTCGCCGTACAGCAGCTTGGACGCGGTGTCGAAGTCGCCGTCGCGCTGGGCCCGTTCGGCCTGGCCGCGCAACTCGTCGAGCTTCTCCTTGAGTGCACCGACGCGGTTGAGGGACTGCTTCTCCTTCTCCCAGCGCGCGGTCAGGCCCCGCAGCTCCTCCTCCTTGTCGGCGAGATCGCGGCGCAGCTTCTCCAGGCGGTCCCGGGAGGCCGGGTCGGTCTCCTTCTCCAGCGCCAGCTCCTCCATCTTCAACCGGTCGACCACACGCTGGAGTTCGTCGATCTCGACGGGCGAGGAGTCGATCTCCATGCGGAGGCGGGAGGCCGCCTCGTCGACCAGGTCGATGGCCTTGTCGGGCAGGAAGCGGGAGGTGATGTAGCGGTCCGAGAGGGTGGCCGCGGCGACCAGCGCGGAGTCCGCGATCTGCACCTTGTGGTGGGCCTCGTAGCGGCCCTTGAGCCCGCGCAGGATCGCGATCGTGTCCTCGACCGACGGCTCCGCCACCAGCACCTGCTGGAAGCGGCGCTCCAACGCCGGGTCCTTCTCGATGCGTTCGCGGTACTCGTCCAGCGTCGTCGCGCCGACCATGCGCAGCTCACCGCGCGCGAGCATCGGCTTCAGCATGTTGCCGGCGTCCATGGCGGAGTCGCCGCCCGCGCCGGCGCCCACGACGGTGTGCAGTTCGTCGATGAACGTGATGATCTGGCCGTCGGAGTCCTTGATCTCCGCCAGCACCGTCTTGAGCCGCTCCTCGAACTCGCCGCGGTACTTGGCGCCCGCGACCATCGCGCCGAGGTCGAGGGAGACCAGCCGCTTGTTCTTGAGGGACTCGGGCACATCGCCCTTGACGATCCGCTGGGCGAGCCCCTCGACGACGGCGGTCTTGCCGACGCCGGGCTCACCGATCAGGACCGGGTTGTTCTTGGTCCGCCGGGACAGCACCTGCACGACCCGCCGGATCTCCTGGTCGCGGCCGATGACGGGGTCGAGCTTCCCCTCCCGCGCGGCCGCGGTGAAGTCGGTGCCGAACTTCTCCAGCGCCTTGTACTGGCCCTCCGGGTCAGCCGTGGTCACCCGGCGCCCTCCCCTCGCCTGCTGGAAGGCCTCCTGCAGCTTCTTCGCGGTGGCCCCCTGCCCGGACAGTACGTCACCGGCCGCGCCGCCCTTGGCGGCGATCCCGATGAGCAGGTGCTCGGTGGAGAGGTACTCGTCGCCGAGCTCCCTGGCCCGCTCGGCCGCGTCGGCGATGACCGCGAGCAGCTCCCGGTTGGGCTGCGGCGGCGCAACGGTGGAACCGGTCACACTGGGCAGCGCGCCCAGCACCTTCTCCGCACCGGCCCGGACGGCGGCCTGGTCGGCGTCGACGGCGGCGAGCAGGTCGGTGATGTTCTCGTTCTCCTGCCCCTGGAGCAGAGCAAGGAGCAGGTGGGCGGGGGTGAGGTCGGCGTGCCCCCCGGTCACGGCCCGGTTGCTGGCCGCGTTGATCGCGTCCCGGCTCCGGTTGGTCAGCTCTGCGTCCACGTTCGCGTTCTCCTCCTTGCGAGTCTCCCTGGCTGACTCAGTCAGCGTGCACAAAGTTGAGTCTATTCCACTCAAGGCGGTGGGACACGAAAACGCCCCCGCAGAGGCGGAGGCGTCGGCTGTTTTCGGCCACAAACTGCAGCGGCGTCACCGTGTTCAGGTCACGGTGACGCCGCTGCGGGGGGAAGCACCTGCGCGATCTGTTACGACGGGGGAATCGCGTCAGGCACTGCGGGGGGTGGCTGAGATGGTCCGTAGGTTGGGGGCTTCCGGTTCCACCAGCCGATGGTCTCGCTGATCAAGGTTCACAAAGATCATTCCGTACCGAATCGCACATCGCACGGGCTGCGGCGCCCCCCGGGGCCGCCGCAGACACCGATAGGCCCGTACGTCCTCGTCCTCGTCCCGCGTCACGACGACCGGCTCTCCGAAGACGGTCACCATGAGCGAGTCCCCGGGGTGGGGGATCGCGGTGACCAGATCGATGAAGTGCCAGCCGGAGCGGTAGGCCGTGGCCATTTCGCGACGGAAGGAGCGGTCGTCGGGTGGAGTGGTCATGACGGAATGGCCCAGCTGCTGTCGTCGGTGCTCCACGAACTGTCGCCCGGGACATCGGACGCCGCGATCACCCAACTGCTGTCGCCGGGGGCGGCGGCAACCACCGTATGCGCACGCCAGCTGCTGTCGTCCGCGACGTTGGTCTTCGCCCCGGCCAGGCCGCTCAGCGTCCCGATGGCCACAACAGTGGAGAAGGCGGCGACAAGCGCCGAGCGAAGCATTCTCTTATGCATAGTCGGCTTCGTCCTCATTTGAAGGTCACCTCTCCCCCGTCCGAATACGACGATGGCCCATTCCGGCACGTCATGGCCACACAATCGATGCATCATGTTCCTGCACGTTCAGGACCCTGGGGGGTGGAGATTTGACAATAAATGAGACTAAGCGGACACATCCTCACGGGTTGACCGACCTGTGCACGGAAGGGCGTCGCCTTTACGGGAACGCTCTCCGGACGGGACGTGTCGCCCGTACGGATGTGGAACCCGCACCCTGTTTGATGGAGTTCGCCCTTCTTCATCCCGATCCTGACGACCCGAACTGGCTGCGTCCGGTACCCCCGTCGATTGCCCTCGCCCAGCGGCTCAACCCGATCGAGAGCGAGATCACCCAGCGCCGGCGCATGTCCATCGAGCTCGCCGACGCTTTCGAGCCGTTCATGACCCTCAGCGCCCAGTCCACGGCGACCACCCACTCCATCACGGTCCTTGAGGGCCTCGACCGGATCAACGCGGCACTCGATCTGGCCACCGCCCAGTGCCAGACCGAGATGCTCACGGTGCAGCCGAGCCGCCGGCGCCTGGAACACACCCTCACCAAGGCGCTGGAGCGGGACCGGCCACTGATCGAGCGGGGCTGCCGCATCCGCACGCTCTACCAGCACCCGGCCCGCTACAGCCCCGAGACGCTGGCCTACGTCGCCCAGTTCACCGACGGCAAGGTCGAGTACCGGACGATCGACGAACTCGTCGAGCGGCTGATCATCTGCGACGAGACCGTCGCCTTCATCCCGACCCGCGACGACGGGGAGATCGCCCTCGAACTCCGGCATCCGGGGCTGGTCCGCTACCTGATCAAGGTCTTCGAGTTCATGTGGAACCGCGCGGTCCCGCTGAGCGCCGGCGCCCCGTACGAGACCGCCCCCGACGGCATCACCGAGATCCAGCACTCGATCGCCAAACTCCTCATCGAGGGCCACGTCGACGAGGCGATCGCCCGGCGCCTGGGCATGAACGTCCGCACCTGCCGTGCCCACATCGCCAAGCTCGCGACGGCGCTGGGCAGCGGCAGCCGCGCCCAGCTCGGGTTCCTCATCGCCCAGTCCGGGATCCTGAAGCAGGAGCCCTGAGTGGGAGGATCTCGGTGACCCCGGCGGCGCACGCGGAGCACGGCGCGGACGACCTGTGTCCGCAGGGCGCGGCACTGTACGAACGCGCGCTGCGGGAGGGGCGGTTGCGCGCCGAGGACACCGCCGGCACCCCCTGCCTGGTCGATCTCGGGCTGCTGCTGCCGTCGGTCGAGGACCCGACCCGGCTGGAGCCCGTCGCCCCCGCCGTCGCCCTGCACCGGCTGCTGCGGACCTCGGCGGACCGCATCGCCCACGAACGGCGGCGCGAGGCTCTGCTGACCGACCTGTTCGAACCCCTCATGCGGATCGACGGACGGCCCACGGGGGCCGACGACCCGCCCGCGGTCGGTGTTCTCGACGGGTCCCGTCGGATCAGCAGGGCCATCGACTCGGCCATGGCCGACAGCTCCGGCGAGATGCTCACCATCCAGCCGCACATCAGCCACACGCAGACGGCTCCGGAGACCCGTGCCGAGGCGCTGCTGCGCGACCAGGACTTCCTCGACCGCGGTGGCCGTATCCGCACGCTCTACCAGCACACGCTGCGCTACGCGCCCTCGGTCCTGGCCCGCTACGAGCAGCTGAGGGGCGACGCACAGGCGCGGACCCTGGACGAGATCACCGACCGCCTCATCCTGGTGGACCGCACGGTCGCCTTCATCCCGGCCAACAGGGACCGCACGCTGGCGCTGGAGATCCGCCACCTCGCCATCGTCGACTTCTTCGCCACCGCCTTCGACCGCCTGTGGCGCCTGGCCACCCCCCTGCACCCCAAGGCCGCCCAGCAGCCCGCCCGCAACGGCGTCACCCCCCGCCAACACGCCATCGCCGCCCTCCTCGTGGAGGGCCACACGGACACCGTCATCGCGGAGCGCCTCGGCCTGAACGTCCGTACCGCGCGCGTGCACATCGCCAAGCTCGCGGCGACGCTGGGCAGTGAGAGCCGGGCGCAGCTGGGCTATCTCATCGGCCGGTCGGGGATTCTTGACCGGGAAGGGTGAGCGGGCCGACGTCGGCCGGCTGACGCGGGTTGTCGAGCCCCACCTGTGCTATCCGGACGCCGAGTTGGGCCCGGCTGGCCGCGCCCAGGGTCTCCGAGAGGCGCGCGATGTGGGCCCGGCAGGTGCGGACGCTTATGCCCAGCCGCTCGGCGATCACCGCGTCCTGGTGGCCCTCCGCCAGCAGCGCCGCGATGGACTGCTCACGGTGGGAGATGCCCTCGATGCCGGTGTCGGGGAGGGCCGCGGTGAGCGGGATCGCGAGGCGCCAGAGGCGGTCGAAGACCGTGCCCAGGTAGCCGACGAGAGCCGGGTGCCGCAGCTCAAGAGCGAGGGTGCGGTCGGCGTTGGCCGGGATGAAGGCGACCGTGCGGTCGAAGAGGATGAGGCGGTCGATCACCTCGTCCAGGGTCCGCGCCTCCACCGTGTCGCCCATCAGCTCCAGGTAGTTGAGCAGGCCCTGGCCGTGCCGGGCGACGTGCGTGTACAGGTCGCGCATGCGCACGCCCCGGCCGCGCAGGGCGAGTGCGCGGTGCAGTCCCTCGGTGAGTTCGTGCTCGGGCCTGATGCCGCCGGGCTGGACCGTCAGGACCTCGGTGGTGCACGCCTCGGTCGCCTCGTCCATCGCGGCCTGGATGCGGGAGAGACCGTCCAGGACCCGGATCGCGGCCCCCTCGCCGGCGCCCGTCGGCACCGGCGGCCCGAGACCGGCGTACCACTCGAAGGCGGCCACCGCCGAGCCCACCCGGCGCTGGCTGCCGCTGACCTCGTCGTAGACCCCGCGCAGCAGCCGGGTCATGACCTCCTGCGGGGAGGTCGGCACCAGCCAGTCCATGTCGTCGGGGTCGGGGTGCAGCAGGGCGAGTTCCAGCAGGCACGGCACCGACTCCGCGTCCGGGCGCGGCACACGACCCCGTCGTACGGCCCGGGAGTACACACGGTCCCCGGCCTCGCACAAGCGGTCGGCACCGTGCGGATGCTCCGCCGTCCCGTGCCCGGCCATCGCCCAACCCCCGAGTTCCGCCGTCCATCGCAGCGCAACTATGCGCGGCCCGCACGGGCTCCGCAACACGGCTCAATCGGTCGCGGCACAGGAAAAACACCGGTATGCCCGGGTATTTACGGGCCTCCTTCCGTCGAGTTGCAACAAGCTGATGGTCCCGTGCAGGAACCTGGGGGTGTGCGGAACGTCCGCTTCCGCCGGGGGACGGGCGCCGCGCGCGCCCCCGAGACCGCGCCGGGCGTGCGCTCCCGGAAATGCCGGAGTGATCGTTGTGTTACGTACCGCCCTTAACGTCCCCTCATGGCGGACATATTTGACGCGTACGCGTTGGCCGACGCGTGGGACGAGATGTTCGAGCGGCCTGGCGAGGTCAGGACCGCCTACGAGCCGGTGCTGGCGGCACTTCAACCGATCGAGCCGAGCGAACTGCGCTTCCGGGCCGACCAGATGGCCCGGGCGTTCACCGACCGGGGCGTGACCTACGCCTTCGCGGGCGAGGAGCGGCCCTGGCCGCTGGATCTGGTGCCGCGGATCCTCGACGCCCTCGAATGGGATCTCATACAACGCGGGGTGAGCCAACGGGTCAGAGCCCTGGAGGCCTACCTCGCCGACGCCTACGGGCCCTGCCGGGCCTTCGAGGACGGCGTGGTGCCCTGGCGCCTGCTGCTGCACTCCCCGCACTTCCACCGCGCCGCGCACGGCGTCGAGCCACCCGGCGGGGTGCGCATCCATGTCGCCGGCATCGACCTCGTCCGGGACGAGGAGGGCGACTTCCGGGTCCTGGAGGACAACGTCCGGGTGCCGAGCGGCGTTTCGTACGTCATCGAGAACCGCCGGGCGATGACCCGGGTCTTCCCGTCCCTGTTCGCCGAACAGCACGTCGTGCCCGTCGACGGGTACGCCCAGCGGCTGCTGGCCGCCCTGCGCGCCGCCGCACCCGAAGGAGTGGTGGACCCGCGGGTCGTGGTGCTGACACCGGGGCCCAGCAACGCCGCCTACTTCGAACACGCCCTGCTCGCCCGGCTGATGGGCGTGCAGCTGGTCGAAGGGCACGACCTGGTCTGCCGCGGCAACCGCGTGTGGATGCGCACCACCCGCGGCGAGGTGCCCGTGCACGTCGTATACCGGCGCCTCGACGACGACTTCCTCGACCCGCTGCACTTCCGCCCCGACTCGGTGATCGGCTGCCCCGGCATCATGGGCGCGGCCATGGCGGGCAACGTCACACTCGCGAACGCGGTGGGCAACGGGATCGCCGACGACAAGCTGCTCTACACCTACGTCCCCGACCTGATCCGCTACTACCTCTCCGAGGAACCGATTCTGCCCAACGTCGAGTCCTACCGGCCCGACGAACCGGGCCAGTTGGACGCGGTGCTCGACCAGATCGACCGGCTCGTGATCAAGCCGGTCGACGGCGCCGGCGGACAGGGCATCGTCATCGGGCCGAAGGCCGACGCGGACACCCTCGAACGCACCCGCAAAGCAGTGGCCGCCGACCCGCGCGGCTTCATCGCCCAGCGGCCCGTCGCCCTGTCCACCTCCCCCACCCTCGCCGGTGAGCGGATGGCGCCGCGCCACATCGACCTGCGGCCGTTCGCCGTGAACGACGGCAGCGACGTGTGGGTGCTGCCCGGCGGCCTGACCCGGGTCGCGCTCCAGGAGGGCAACCTGATCGTCAACTCCAGCCAGGGCGGCGGCTCCAAGGACACCTGGGTGCTCGCGGAGGGCCCGGCCGAGCCGCCGACGCCCGCCGCCGAGGGCACGCTCCCGGCCATAGCGCCACGTCAGCACGGACCCGACGGCAACCCCACCGTCGTACCGGAAGGGGCGCAGCAGCAGTGAACGACGTGATCCTGTCCCGGATAGCCGAGGCCCTGACCTGGACCGGCCGGTACGTGGAGCGGGCGGACGCCACCGGCCGCATCCTCGACGCGTATCTGCACCGCATGCTGGAGGACCCCTGGCGCGACGAGGACGTGGCCTGCCGGTCGCTGTACGCGATCCTCGGCGTGGACGCGGGCGGTCAACGCGTCGACATGCAGCAGGTGTTGGACCAGCTCGCCTTCGACGCCCGGTCGACCTGCTCCATCGAGGGCGCCCTCGGCGCCGCCCGGCTCAACGCGCGCAGCGCCCGGGAAGCCGTCTCCTCGGAGATGTGGGAGTGCCTCAACTCCACCTGGCACGCCCTGGCCGACCAGCGCCTCGCGGCCCGCCGTACGGGCCCCTACGCCTATCTGGAACTGGTGCGCAGACGCGCGGCGTTGTTCTTCGGCCTCGCCGACTCCACCATGAGCCGGGACGACAGCTGGCGGTTCGTGGTGCTCGGCCGGAGCCTGGAACGGGTCGACATGACCGTACGGCTGCTGGCGGTACGGGTGCTGGACGCGGCGCACGCGCCGGACTGGCCGACGCTGCTGAGCGCCTCGGGCGCGGACGAGGCGTACGCGCGCGTGTACGGCGGTTTCGGCGACACCCCGCGCGTGGCCGAATTCCTGCTCCTGGACCGGGACTTCCCGCGCTCGGCGCTGCACGCGCTGACCACGGCGGAGGAGTGCCTCAGCGCGCTCGGCCGCCCCCGCCAGGACCCCGCGCGCCGCCCGATCGGACGCCTGCGCACCCGCCTCGAATACCTCGACACGAACGCGCTGGAGGACCAACTCCCGCTCCTGTTGCGTGACTTGCAGCAGTCCTGCATGGCGTCCGCCGACGCGGTGGCGGAGCGCTTCTTCCCGTACCAGGGGCCCGTCGAGTGGGCCCAGGAAGGAGCCTGACATGGCTCGCCGCCTCCGCATCCGGCACGTCACGCGCGTGGCCTACACCCAGCCGGCCGCGTCCTCGCACAACGAGGTCCGCATGACCCCGCTGACGCTGCCGGGGCAGACCACCCTGGACGCCCGGGTCACCGTCAGCCCTGCCACGGCCACCTGGTCGTACTGGGACTACTGGGGCACCCAGGTCACCGGCTTCGACCTGATGGACCCGCACGCGGACCTCACGATCACCGCGTCCAGCCTGGTGGAGACCTCACCGCAGGGCCCGCTCCCCGACGCACCCACCTGGCCGGAACTGACCGAACACACCTTCGGCTCCCGCCTGTTGGAGTACGCGGGCCCCACCGGCCGTACGACGATCCCGGCGCCGCTCCTCGACAGGGCGAAGGAGGCGGCAGCGGGCCTCGACCCGCACGCGACGGCCCTCGCGGTCTCGTCCCTGGTCGCCGACCAGGTCTCCTACCTCCCCGGCGCGACGAGCGTGAACACCTCCCCCGCCGAGGCCTGGGAGCAGGGCGCCGGCGTCTGCCAGGACATCACCCACCTCACCCTCGCCATGCTCCGGGGCGTCGGCCTCCCGGCCCGCTACGTCTCGGGCTACCTCCACCCGGAACCGGAAGCCGAACTGCACCGCCCCGTCGCGGGCCAGAGCCACGCCTGGATCGAGTACTGGGCCGGCGACTGGTGCGGCTACGACCCCACCAACCGCACCCGCCCCGACGAGTCCCACGTGGTCGTGGCCCGAGGCCGCGACTACGACGACGTCACCCCGCACAAGGGCATCTACCGAGGCGTGGCGGGCGGACCGCCGGACGTACTGGTGGAGTTCACGCGGGTGGCGTGAGAGGGGGCGGCACACCGCGTGCCGCCCCACCACGCCTACTTGAGGCCGATCGCCTCGCAGTCCGCGCTGTACTTCGACGTGCAGATGTCGGAGGTCTTGTAGATGCCGTCCGCGATGACCGTCGACTTGATGTTCTTCTTCGTCAGGGCGGTCACCGTGACGAGCTGGGCCGGGATGTCCTTGTTCGTGGGGCTGTCGACGCTGTCCTGGGTGAGGGCGTCGAACTGGATGTCGTGGCCCTGCACCTTGGCCACGGCCATCTGGGCGGCGGCCTCGGCCTCCTGCGGGTAGGACTTGTAGACGCTCATGTACTGCTCCCCGGCCACGATCCGCTGCACGGCGGCGAGTTCGGCGTCCTGGCCGGTGATCGGGGGCGGGTTGGTCACGCCTGCCGCGTCGAGGGCCTTGACGATGCCGCCCGCCATGCCGTCGTTGGCGGAGTAGATCGCGGCGATGTTGCCCTTGCCGATCTCCTGGATCGCGGCGGCCATGTTGGCCTGCGCGTTCTCCGGCTTCCAGTCCTTGGTGTCGTAGGACTTGGCGATCGTCACCTTGCCGTTGAGCTCGGACAGCGCGCCCGCCTTGAACTGCTTGGCGTTCGGGTCGGTGGGCGAGCCGTTCATCATGACGATCTTGTCGGCGGTGCCGGCGTCCGGCCCCAACGCGTCCAGCAGGGAACGGCCCTGCACCTCGCCGACCAGTTCGTTGTCGAAGGAGATGTACGCGTCGATGGGGCCCTCGGCGAGCCGGTCGTAGGCGATGACCGGGATGCCGGCGTCCTTGGCCTTCGTCACCTCGCCGGCGATCGCGTGCGAGTCGACCGCGTCCAGCAGGATGATGTCGACCTTGTTGTCGATCATCTGCTGCATCTGCGTGGCCTGCTTGTTCGCGTCCTGGTCGGCGTTGGCGTAGTCGACCTTGCCCTGCTTGTTCGTGAGGCTGGCGACCTTCTCCTTGATGATCGGGTAGTCGAAGTCCTCGTAACGGGTGTTGGCCGTCTCCGGCAGGAGCAGGCCGATCGTCACGTCGTTGCCCTTGGTCGGGCTGGCCGAGCTGCCGTCCGACGACGCGTTCAGCACACCGCAGGCGGCCAGCGAGAAGGTCATGGTGGACGCTGCGACGGCGATGGCTATTCGACGCGTGGGACGCATTGGGGAGCTCACTTCTGGTGCCTTCCGAACACGGCCGCAGCTGTGCGACCCAGGTGACTGAAAAGCCAACGCGTGCGCGACCCCGGACGTCAAGCGGAACCACTTAACGAGTGCGCAACACCACTCTCTGTCGTGCATGTGAAGCACTCGTGCAACCACCTCCCGACGTACTCCGCAAGCCCTCCATGCGGAACTCCACAAACAGGTGGCAAAGATCCGTACAACCAAGCCGATTCCTCGCGTGTCGTGATCACCAAGGCCCAAACCTCCGTTCCGCTTTCGCTCTGAGGACCGAATGAACCCAGCCAGACGCACGACCGCCGCGACCGCGGCCGCCGTCGCGCTGACCACGGCGACCACGCTGCTCACCGTGTCCGCCGCACCCGCCTCCGCCGCCACGACCTGCACCTCGCCGCTCTACAAGCGGCAGTTGTTCGCCAACACGACGTTCAAGGGCACCCCGAAGAAGACCGCCTGCGACAGCGCGATCGACGAGACCTGGACCGGCGCCCCCTCCACCGGCCTCCCGAAGGACAACTTCGGCGTGCGCTGGAGCGTGACCCGCGACTTCGGCTCCGGCGGGCCTTTCGCGCTCACCGCCACCGCGACCGACGGCATCCGCGTCTACCTGGACGACAGCCGCAAGATCAACCTCTGGTCCGACACGACCGGTTCGCGCACCAAGACCGTCAACGTGACGATCCCCAAGGGCACGCACACCCTGCGGATCGACTACGTGAACTGGAAGGGCGCCGCGAAGGTCAAGGTCGGCTACACGCCCAGGACTTCGGCGACGGTCGACAAGGTCAAGCCGCTCGTCCCGACGAGCGCCGAGGTCGAGTACCTCGACGAGGAGTTCGTCTCGTCCGGCAAGGTCACGTGGTCGGCGAACAAGGAGATGGACCTCGCCGGCTACCGCCTCTATCGGCGGGTGAAGGGGTCCGGCACCTGGACCAAGGTGGCCACGACCACCGCCCGCAGCCACACCGATGCCCCGCCGGCCACGGGTGAGTCCTACTACTACGAGGTCCGCGCCTACGACAAGGCCGGCAACGAATCGGCCGGCACCGCGGACCTGGGGCCGATCTCCACGTGGGACACGACCTCGCCCGCCAAGCCCGTCCTCGCAGCGGAAGGCGTCGAGGCCTCCAACAACCTCTCCTGGACCGGCCCTTCGGACGCGGCCAAGTACCGGATCCTGCGCAAGCCGAGCACCGAGACCTCCTACACCCAGATCGACGAGACCACCGCCGCCACCCTCACGTACGCCGACACCGAGGCGTCGTACGGCAAGGCCTACGACTACGTGGTCACCGCCGTCGACAGGGCCGGGAACACCGCGCGCTCCGCCGCCGTCCGCTCCACCCGCTCCATCCTCCCGCCGCAGAACGTGACGGCGACCGTGCCCAGTTACGGCGTTGTCTTCACCTGGACCGAGGCGCCGGGCGGCGACAGCACCGACTACGACGTGTACCGCTCGACGACCTCCCCGGTCGAGACGACATACGACAACCTCGTCAACTGCCGTGACCGTGAGATCCGTACCGACGCGGCCGGCGCCAGGATCCGCAGTTGCGTGGACGAAGAGGGCGACCAGGGCACCACGTACCACTACGTGATGACCCGGCAGAACACCGCAGGGCGCTGGTCCACCGGCTCCGCCGAGATGACCGTGACGCGCCCCGGCGACGAGATCCCGCCGCCGCCCGTAACCCACCTGACGGCCGAACCCCTGGAGTACGGCGTCAAGTTGGACTGGGACGACAGTCCTGCGGCGGACCTGGACAGGTACCAGATCTACGAGTACGCCCCCCACTCCGGGCTCGAGTACCTCGACACGGTCTCCGGGAGCACGTCCGAGTACGTCGCCGGACCGTCGGTCGCCGACGGTGAGACCAGGAAGTACGCCGTCGTTCCCGTCGACGTCTACGGCAACAGCGCCGACCAGAGGGGCAACGACTGGGACAGCCCCGTCTCCACGGTCACCGTCACCGAGCAGGACCTGCGGCCGACGACCGTCCCCGAGGACACCGCGCCCTGCTTCGTGGCCGCGTACACGACTCTCGGCGACGCGGGCGGCATGTACGTCGAGTGCGCCGACTCGGTCGCGACGGAGGCGGCCGGCATCAACGTCTACCGCTGGGACCGTACGAGCGGCACCTACGTCCGCCTGACCGACGTGCCGCTGGCGCCCACCGCCACCAGCTACGTCGACAGGACCCTGCCCCCCGGCACAACCGTCTACTACCTGCTCTCGGTCGTCGCCCGCGACGGCTCGGAGACCTTCAGCAACGTGGACTCCGCCGTGTCCCTGCCGAGCGGAGAGTGACCCCGATGAAGACGGCCCTTCAGGCCACGGCCGTGGTGCTGGCCGGCACGTGCGGTGTCCTCACCGCCGTGGCCACTCCCTCGGCCTCGGCGGCCACCGGCTGCAACTCCCCTGTGCTCAAGCGGCAGTTCTTCGCCAACACCACCTTCAAGGGCACCCCGAAGAAGACGGACTGCGACAGCGCGATCGACGAGAGCTGGAGCGGCGCCCCCTCCACCGGCCTCCCGAAGGACAACTTCGGCGTGCGCTGGAGCGTGACCCGCGACTTCGGCTCCGGCGGGCCCTTCGCGCTCACCGCCTCCGGGCTGGACGGGATACGGGTGTACGTCGACGGCGTCCGCAAGGTCGACCTGTGGAAGAACACCTCCAAGGCCGTGGGCAAGACCGTCAACGTGACCGTGCCGAAGGGCAGGCACACCCTCCGCGTCGACTACGTCAACTGGACCGGCGCAGCCAAGGTCAAGTTCGCGTACACGCCCCGCACTTCGGCGAGCGTCGACAAGGTCAAGCCCCTCCCGCCGAGGGACCCGCTGGTGTCGTACGACACGGCGGGCAACAAGGCGAAGCTGAGCTGGGGCAGGAACGTCGAGATGGATCTCGCGGGGTACCGGGTCTACCGGCGGCTGCGGGACAGCACGAGTTGGACGCGGCTGGCCGGCACGACCGCGACCTCGTACACGGACACCCCGCCCGCGACCGGCGCGGTCTACTACTACGAGGTGCGCGCCTACGACAAGGCGGGCAACGAATCGGCCGGTACCGCCGACCAGTTGGTCACCAGCATCACGCTGACCGCGCCGGGCGGCCTCGCCTCCTCGGTCACGGACACCGCCGCCGAACTGTCCTGGCGGGCGGTACCCGGGGCCGTCAAGTACCGCGTGGTGCGCACGAATCCGGGCGGCGCCGACAAGGTCACCGACGTCGGCTCCAACCACCTCAGCGACGACACGCTCGACCGGGTCTCCACGTACGCCTACAAGGTCGCCGCGGTGGACGGCTCCGGCCATCTCTCCCCGTACAGCGACGCCGTGAGCGCGCACCGGTCACCCGCCGCGCCGCGCGACCTCACGGCGACGGCGGACATCGGGGCCGCGCTGCTGTCCTGGACGGTGAGGCCGGAGGACGCGCACGTCCTCACCTTCCACGTGTACCGCTCGACGACCCTGCCGGTGAACACGTCCACCACGCCGGTGTCGTGCACCACGACGTACAAGGAACTCGCCGACGGGGCACGGCGCTACAGCTGCGGCGACCACTCGGCGGCGGAGGACACCACGTACCACTACGCGGTGACGACGGAGGACCAGGCGCGCGCCGTCTCCCTCCCCTCCGCGACGGTCACCGTGACCACGCTCGCCTCGGACAAGGCGCCGGCCCCGGTGACCGGGCTGACCGCGACGGCCACGGAGTACGGCATCGAGCTGGACTGGGACGACAACACCGAGCCCGACCTGGCCCGGTACGCGGTCTACCGGGGCACCGTCCTCGGCGAGGAGGGCGAGGAACAGGTCTGCTCCATGTCGGAGTGGGCGTGGCTGTCCCCGTCCACCTCGCGCCACACGGACGTGACCCTGCCCGACGGCGACCACCGCTGCTACTTCGTGGCCGCGGTCGACACCGCGGGCAACTCCACCAGGTGGTCGTCGGGTCCCGTGTACGCCGTCACGGTCGACGAGCTGGACCTGACCCCGTCGGTGGCGACCCCGGAGGACTCGCCGATCGCCCTGACGGCGACCGCGACCGCCTCGGGCGTCGGCCTGGCGTGGAACACGGCCGACTCGGCGACGGGCTACCGGGTCTACCGCTGGAACCCGGCCACGGAGGCGTACGAGAAGCTGGCGACCACCACGGAGCTCTCCTACGACGACACGACCGCCGCCCGCGGCACCACCCACCACTACTGGGTGAGCGCGCTGTACGCCGACGGCACGGAGTCGGCGCCCGGGGCGGACTGGGCGATCCTGGAGCCGTAGACGCGATCTGAGCACGTGTCCGAGCACGCCGGCACGCGAGAGGGGCCCGGAGAGAA
This sequence comes from Streptomyces sp. NPDC092369, assembly GCF_044755245.1. Classification (NCBI taxonomy): domain Bacteria; kingdom Bacillati; phylum Actinomycetota; class Actinomycetes; order Kitasatosporales; family Streptomycetaceae; genus Streptomyces; species Streptomyces sp. NPDC092369. Next base: position 504,507 of record NZ_JBIVQP010000005.1, on the reverse strand, counting down.
CTCCGGGCCCCTCTCACGCAGGTGCGGGCGTCAGTCCGAGGACTGCTGGCGCTTGGGCCGCCACACCACCAACGCGCTGGTCTGCTGCACCTCCTGGTACGGCACCAGGTCGCGCCGGTAGGACGCGTGCACCGCGGCCTCGCGCTGCTGCATCGCCGCCGCCGCGCCGTCGACCGCCGACTGGAGTTCGGCGACGCGCTGCTGGAGCGCCATGACCTGGTTCTCCAGCTCGATGATGCGCTTGATGCCGGCCAGGTTGATGCCCTCGTTCTGCGACAACTGCTGGACGGTGCGCAGCAGTTCGATGTCGCGGGCCGAGTAGCGGCGACCGCGCCCGGCCGTGCGGTCCGGGGAGACCAGGCCGAGGCGGTCGTACTGGCGCAGCGTCTGCGGGTGCAGGCCGGAGAGCTGGGCCGCCACCGAAATGACGTAGACCGGAGTCTCCTCGGTCAACTCGTATGGGTTACGTCGACGGCCGTCCATCTCTCTCATGCTCCCTTCGCGGCCTGGAACAGCTCCGCCCGCGGGTCCTCGCCCGCGGTCGCTTCTCGGTACGCCTCCAGTGCGTCACGAGCCTTCCCCGTCACGTCCTTCGGGACACTCACCTCGACGGTGACCAGCAGGTCCCCGCGGGTGCCGTCCTTGCGGACCGCGCCCTTGCCGCGGGCGCGCATGGTGCGGCCGTTGGGCGTGCCCGGCGGCAGCTTCAGGGTGACCGGCGGTCCGCCCAGGGTCGGGACCCTGACCTCGCCGCCGAGCGCCGCCTCGGAGAACGTCACCGGCACGGTCACCGTGAGGTTGTCGTCCCTGCGGCCGAAGACCGGGTGGGCGTCGACGTGCACGGTGACGTACAGGTCGCCGGCCGGACCGCCGCGCTCGCCCGGTGCGCCCTTGCCGCGCAGCCGGATCCGCTGGCTGTCCGCCACGCCGGCGGGGATGCGGACCTGCATGGTCCTGGAGGACTTGGCCCGGCCGCTGCCCTTGCAGACCTCGCAGGGCGTCTCGGCGATCAGGCCGCGGCCCTTGCAGTCGGGGCAGGGGTCGGTGAGCGAGAAGCCGCCGCCCGAACCCCGGGCCACCTGGCCGGTGCCGACGCAGGTCGGGCACACCCGAGGGTTGCCGTTCGCGTCGCCGGTGCCCGAACAGGCCTTGCAGGGGGCCTGCGAGGACATGCGCAGCGGGACCGTCGCCCCCTCGATCGCCTCGGTGAAGCTGAGGCTGACCTCGGTGTCGATGTCCTGGCCGCGCCGCGGCTGGGTACGGGTCGTGCCCGCGCCACCGCGGTTGAACAGGCCCCCGAAGACGTCTCCGAGGCCGCCGCCGAAGCCGCCGGCACCCTGGCCTCCGGCGCCGCCCTGGGCGCCGCCTCCGAAGAGGTCGCCCAGGTCGAAGTTGAAGTTGCCGCCGCCCGCGCCGCCCGGCCCCGGGCGGTAGCCGCCGTTGCCGAAGAGGGCGCGGGCCTCGTCGTACTCCTTGCGCTTCTTGGGGTCGCCGAGGACGTCGTTCGCCTCGGAGATCTCCTTGAAGCGCTCCTCCGCCTTGGCGTTGCCCTTGTTGGCGTCCGGGTGGAACTCGCGGGCGAGCTTCCGGTAGGCCTTCTTGATCTCGGCCTCAGTGGCGTCCTTGGGAACGCCGAGGACCTTGTAGTAGTCCTTCTCGATGAAGTCCTTGGTGCTCATCCTCGACGTCCCTCCTTCCGTACGGTGTCTACGTCAGCCCTCCTCAGGGCCGTTGTCCTTCTCGTCATCGGCCTCGTCCTCGGCCTTGACGGGCTGCGCCCCGGGCTGGGGTTCGGCGACGGCCACCCGCGCGGGGCGGATGGTGCGCTCGCCGAAGCGGTACCCGGGCTGCAGGATCGCCACGCAGGTCGTCTCGGTGACGTCCGGCGCGTACGAGTGCATCAGGGCCTCGTGGATGGTCGGGTCGAAGGGCTCGCCCTCCTTGCCGAACTGCTGCAGTCCCATCTTCGCCGCGACGGTCTCCAGCGACTCCCCGACGGACTTGAAGCCGCCGACGAACTCGCCGTGTTCCCGCGCGCGGCCGATGTCGTCGAGCACGGGCAGGAGTTCGGTCAGGAGGTTCGCGACGGCGATCTCCTTGACCGTGACCCGGTCCCGCTCCACACGGCGGCGGTAGTTCTGGAATTCGGCCTGCAGCCGCTGGAGGTCTCCGGTGCGCTCCTCAAGGGCCTTGCGCACCTGGTCCAGCTGGGCCGTCAGACCGGCGATCTGCAGACTCGCGTCCCCGGCCGGGGCCGCCCCCTCCTCCGTGGAGGGGGAGGCGGCCTTCGGCTCGGCGTCTTCGGGGGTGGCGCCGGAGGGGACGTCGGGCTTCTCGTCGAAGCCCGGGGTCTCCTCCGTCACGCGGCACCGTCCTTGCGCTCGTCGTCCACGATCTCCGCGTCCACGACGTCGTCGTCGGCCTTGGGGGCGTCACCGGCGTCGGCGGACGCGCCACCGGCGGCCTGGGCACCCTGGGCGTCGGCGTACATGGCCTGGCCCAGCTTCTGCGAGACGGCCGCGACCTTCTCGGTGGCGGTGCGGATCTCGGCGGTGTCCTCGCCCTTGAGCGCGGCCTTCAGCTCCTCGACGGAGGCCTCGACCTCGGTCTTGATGTCGCCCGGGACCTTGTCCTCGTTGTCCTTGAGGAACTTCTCGGTCTGGTAGACGAGCTGCTCGCCCTGGTTGCGGGTCTCGGCGGACTCGCGGCGGGCGTGGTCCTCCTCCGCGTACTTCTCGGCCTCCTGGCGCATCCGGTCGACCTCGTCCTTCGGCAGCGAGGAGCCGCCGGTGACGGTCATCTTCTGCTCCTTGCCCGTGCCGAGGTCCTTCGCGGTCACGTGCATGATGCCGTTGGCGTCGATGTCGAAGGCGACCTCGATCTGCGGGACGCCACGCGGGGCCGGCGGCAGACCGGTCAGCTCGAACATCCCGAGCTTCTTGTTGTACGCCGCGATCTCGCGCTCGCCCTGGTAGACCTGGATCTGCACCGACGGCTGGTTGTCCTCGGCCGTCGTGAAGATCTCGGAACGCTTGGTCGGGATCGTGGTGTTGCGCTCGATGAGCTTGGTCATGATCCCTCCCTTGGTCTCGATGCCGAGGGACAGCGGGGTCACGTCGAGGAGCAGGACGTCCTTGACCTCACCCTTGAGGACACCGGCCTGCAGGGCGGCGCCGATGGCGACGACCTCGTCCGGGTTGACGCCCTTGTTGGCGTCCTTGCCGCCGGTGAGCTCGCGGACGATCTCGGCGACGGCGGGCATACGGGTGGAGCCACCGACGAGGACGACGTGGTCGATCTCGTTGATGGAGATGCCGGCGTCCTTGATGACGTTGTGGAACGGCGTCTTGCAGCGCTCCAGCAGGTCGGCCGTCAGCTGCTGGAACTGGGCGCGGGTGAGCTTCTCGTCCAGGTGCAGCGGGCCCTCGGCGGACGCCGTGATGTAGGGCAGGTTGATCGAGGTCTCGGTGGAGCTGGACAGCTCGATCTTGGCCTTCTCGGCGGCCTCGCGCAGACGCTGCAGGGCCATCTTGTCCTTGCCCAGGTCCACACCGTGGCCGGACGCGAACTGCTTCACCAGGTAGTCGACGACGCGCTGGTCCCAGTCGTCACCACCGAGGTGGTTGTCGCCGTTGGTGGCCTTCACCTCGACGACGCCGTCGCCGATCTCCAGCAGGGACACGTCGAAGGTGCCGCCACCGAGGTCGAAGACGAGGATCGTCTGGTCGTCCTTGTCGAGGCCGTACGCCAGCGCCGCCGCGGTGGGCTCGTTGACGATGCGCAGGACGTTCAGGCCCGCGATCTCGCCGGCCTCCTTGGTCGCCTGGCGCTCGGAGTCGTTGAAGTACGCCGGGACGGTGATGACCGCGTCGGTCACCTTCTCGCCCAGGTAGGACTCGGCGTCACGCTTGAGCTTCTGCAGGATGAAGGCGCTCATCTGCTGCGGGTTGAACTGCTTCCCGTCGAGCTCGATCTTCCAGTCCGTGCCCATGTGGCGCTTCACGGAGCGGATGGTCCTGTCGACGTTCGTGACCGCCTGACGCTTGGCGACCTCGCCGACCAGCACCTCGCCGTTCTTCGCGAAGGCGACGACGGACGGCGTGGTCCTGGCACCCTCGGCGTTGGTGATGACGGTGGGCTCGCCGCCCTCCAGAACGCTGACGACGGAGTTAGTCGTGCCCAGGTCGATGCCGACCGCACGTGCCATGGTGGTTTCCTCCAGCTGACTTGAGTGGAACAGGCTCAAGTGTGCATGAAGGCGGCCGCCCGGTCAACAGACCTGAGTCACCGGGGCTCAACTCTTATCCGTTCCTTACACGCAACCGGGCCCCGACCTGCGCGGACGCGGGCCGCCTGGCACCGTACACAGAGACCCGCAGCAGTGCGAACACGACCACGAGGGCCACCGCCACCACCCAGAACACCCCGGACCCCGCGACCCATCCCAGGTGCACGAGGACCCCGACGAGCACCGAGGAGAACGCCCCGAGCCCGAGCAGCACGGTGGCCCCCTGCGCGGTCAGCCCGAGCCGCCGCAGCCGGTGCCCGAGATGGTCGGGCCCGCCGCGCAGCAACGGCCGTCCGGCAAATCTGCGCGACATCAGTACGAGGACGACGTCGGCGCTCGCCACGGCCGTGAGCGCGAACAGCACCCCCGCGCTGGAGGCGAGCCCGTGCCCGGTCCGGGCGATCACGGCCGCGGTGGCGAGGACGAACCCGGTGAACAGCGACCCGCTCGCACCGAGCGCCACGCGCGCGGGATGCCAGTTGTGCATCAGGAACCCCGTCAGCGCGGCGGCCAGCACGCTCAGCAGCACCGCGAGCCCGTCCATCACCTCGGCGGCGGCGCAGGCTCCGACCCCGAAGGCCGTGACGACCCCGACCGTGCCCGCGAGCGCGTCGGCGTGGTCCAGCGCCCGGAACCCGAGGGCGACGAACACGATCCAGCCCACCGCCAGCACCCCGCCGGCCACCCCGGTCTCCGCGTACGGCACCACGCAGGCCGCCGCCACCGCCGTACCGGCGACCAGCACGCGCGCCTTGACCCGCCGTACGTCGGCGACGAGCCCGAGCGCGGCGACGGCGGCGCCCGCGACGAGCAGTTCGCCGACGCCGGCGCCGAGGGGCGCGGCGCCCGTCCAGTCCCCGGCGGCGGCCACCAGGCAGGTGGTGATCGCGAGGGCCGCCCCGCCGGACAACGGCACCGGGCGCTGTCGTCGCCGGTCGAGGATCCCCAGACGCAGGGCGGGCACCCGCAGCAGCGCGGCGAGGACGGCGGCGAGGAGCAGGGCGGCGGTGGCGGCGAGGATCCCGTAGAGCACGGATCCAAAGTAGGCGCGAATGTACCAATTTGGTACGAATAACACGGTCAGATTGTTTCGGATTGTCACCGGCCCTTGAGGTGCCCTTTAGGCAACCCTCAGCGACACAGATCACCGCACGCCCGGCTACAGTGCGACCGATGATGGGGGTAGTCTCAGACGGACTCCATAAGTTACCGCTTAGTAATGTGCTCCGATCCCGCTCGGAGACCCCCTCGCAGGCCCGAGGAGCCCTGAAATGCAACTCGCCGCGATCATCGTGTCGCTGGTTCTGATCGTGGTCGGTGTGGCGCTGTTCGCCCGCGCCGTCCTGCAGATCTACACCTTCATGCGGCTCGGCCAGAACGTGCCCGCGGGCACCCGCACCGACGAGCCGGTGCAACGCACCGTCACCGTGGCCAAGGAGTTCCTCGGCCACACCCGGATGAACCGCTGGGGCGTCGTCGGTGTCGCGCACTGGTTCGTGGCGATCGGCTTCTTCTCGCTGCTGCTGACGATCGTCAACGCCATCGGCCAGCTCTTCCAGGCCGACTGGCTGCTGCCGGTCATCGGCGAGTGGGCGCCGTACAACGTCTTCGTCGAGTTCATCGGCACGATGACCGTGCTCGGCATCCTCGCGCTGATCGTGATCCGCCAGCTCAGCAAGCCGAACCGGCCGGGCCGCAAGTCCCGCTTCGCCGGCTCGAACTTCGGCCAGGCGTACTTCGTCGAAGCCGTCATCCTCATCGTCGGCGTCTGCATCTTCATGCTGCACGCCCTTGAGGGCGCCCAGCACCACGTCGACGCCTACGAGGCGTCCTTCTTCATCTCGTACCCGGTGGTCTCGGCGCTCGAGCACCTGGACATCTCCACGCTGCAGAACCTCACGTACCTCTTCGCCGGCGTGAAGATCGCGACCTCCTTCATCTGGATGATCACGGTCGCCCTGAAGACCGACATGGGCGTGGCCTGGCACCGCTTCCTGGCGTTCCCGAACATCTGGTTCAAGCGCAACGCCACCGGTGAGACCTCGCTCGGCGCCCTGCTCCCGATGACGTCCGGCGGCAAGCCGATCGACTTCACCGACCCGGGCGACGACGACGTGTTCGGCGTATCGCAGGTCGAGCAGTTCTCCTGGAAGGGCCTGCTGGACTTCTCCACGTGCACCGAGTGCGGTCGCTGCCAGTCGCAGTGCCCGGCCTGGAACACGGGCAAGCCGCTCTCCCCGAAGCTCCTGATCATGTCCCTGCGCGACCACGCGCACGCCAAGGCGCCCTACCTGCTCGCGGGTGGCGGCAAGTCCATGGAGGGCGAGGAGAAGGCGTCCGAGGAGCAGCTGGCCGGCGTCCCGGCGGCGGCTCTGGCGGAAGCCGAGCGCCCCTTGATCGGCACTCTCGAGGACAACGGCGTCATCGACCCGGACGTCCTGTGGTCCTGCACCACCTGCGGCGCCTGCGTCGAGCAGTGCCCGGTGGACATCGAGCACGTCGACCACATCGTCGACATGCGGCGCTACCAGGTGATGATCGAGAGCGCGTTCCCCTCCGAGGCCGGGACGATGCTCAAGAACCTGGAGAAGAAGGGCAACCCCTGGGGGCTCGCCAAGAAGCAGCGCCTGGAGTGGACCAAGGAGGTCGACTTCGAGGTGCCGGTCGTCGGCCAGGACATCGAGGACCTCACCGAGATCGAGTACCTGTACTGGGTCGGCTGCGCGGGCGCGCTGGAGGACCGCGCCAAGAAGACGACGAAGGCCTTCGCGGAGCTCCTGCACATCGCGGGCGTGAAGTTCGCGATCATGGGCGGCGACGAGAAGTGCACCGGTGACTCCGCCCGCCGCCTCGGCAACGAGCCCCTGTTCCAGGAGCTCGGCATGGAGAACGTCATGGCGCTGAACATGGCGTTCGGCGAGGAGCTGGACGACGACGGCAAGGTGGTCGCCGAGTCGGCGAAGCCCAGGTCCGCCAAGAAGATCGTCGCCACCTGCCCGCACTGCCTCAACACGATCGGCAACGAGTACCCGCAGCTCGGCGGCGACTACGAGGTCATCCACCACACCCAGCTGCTGCAACACCTGGTCGACGAGGGCAAGTTGATCCCGGTGACCCCGGTCGAGGGCATCATCACCTACCACGACCCGTGCTACCTGGGCCGCCACAACAAGATCTACACGCCTCCGCGCGAGATCATCGCCAGCGTCCCGGGCCTGCGCAACGAGGAGATGCACCGCCACAAGGAGCGCGGCTTCTGCTGCGGCGCCGGTGGCGCGCGGATGTGGATGGAGGAGCGGATCGGCAAGCGCATCAACAACGAGCGCGTCGACGAAGCCCTCTCCCTCAACCCGGACATCGTCTCGACGGCCTGCCCGTTCTGCCTGGTCATGCTGACCGACTCGGTCAACGGCAAGAAGAACGACGGCTCGGCGAAGGAGTCCGTCCAGGTCGTCGACGTGGCCCAGCTCCTCCTGGACTCGGTCCGCACACCGCTCGACCCGGCGGGCGACGAGGAGACGGCGGACGCCCCGGAACCGGAGCCGGTGAAGTAACGCCCGAAGCAGCACTCTTACCGCGCGCTTCTACGGTCATCACGGCGCCCCATGCCTTCGCCGGGCATGGGGCGTCGCCGTGTCCGTCACGTCGTATCCGTCACGGCGCGTCCGTCACACGTCGGTCCGCGTCACGCGTCCTTCGGCGCCGCCTGCTGCGCCACCTCGAAGGACCACAGCTCCGAGCCGGTGGCCGCGGGCTTGGGCCGCTCGCCGCCCTCGCCGCCGCCCTGGTGGGCGGTCCTCGCGGAGCCGTCCCGCCACGCCTGGAACGACTCCTCGTCCCGCCACCGCGAGTAGACGAGGTAGGTGTCCGTGCCCTCGACCGGTCGCAGCAGCTCGAACCACTCGAAGCCATCGGACTCCGCCACGGAACCGCCCCGCGCGGCGAACCGCTGCTCCAGCAGCTCGCGCTGCTCGGCGGGCACGGTCAGTACGTTGATCTTGACTACGCTCATGGACCCATCCTGACGCACGGACCTCCGCGCCCCGCCGAGGACCCCGCCCCGCGTCAGAACACCAGCTCCCCGACGCCCAGCAGGTTCCCCTCACTGTCCCGGAACCAGGCACCGCGTTCGCCCCGCGCCCCCTTGCTCGGATAGTTGCCCTCGACCTCCGCGATCCCGCCCTCGGTCCGGAACCCGGGCAGGTCGACCTCCTCGAACACCACTCCCCGGCCCCGGAGTTCGGCCACCACCGCCTCGATGTCGTCGACCTCGAACGCCATCTGCGTGAAGGCGCCCGAGGAGGCACCCACCGACCGGAACAGCACGAAGTCCACGCCCTGGCACCGGTACAGCAGCCCACCGGGCCGCTCGTCGACGGGATCGAGGCCGAGCACCTCGGAGTAGAAGCGCCGGGCCCGCTCCAGGTCCTGGGCCGGCAGCCTGGTCGCCACCCGGGCACCCGCCAGAGTGTTCTCGCGGTGTGCGTTCATACGTCCGCTCATGCCTCCACTGTGGCGCGAGCCGGGCCCGAAAGTGCCGCCGCGCCCCGGGGTGTCCCCGCGTGTCGAACGCATGCATCATTACTCGGGCGTTGTCGACGGGGCTGACGAGGTGAACGGTGCGCGGGCGAAGAGGCTGGGCGAGCACGGCGTCGGCGGTCGGCGGCCTCCTGCTGGTACTCACCGCGTGCGGCCCGGGCACGGACACGGGCACCGGATCCGCCTCCCGCACCCCCGTGTCCCTCGCCAACGCCCCCGCCAAGCTCCCGATCCCGCGCGGCAAGGGCAGCAAAACCCCCGACGACTTCAACGGCGACGGCCACCGCGACCTCGTACTCAACGACCTGGTGAAGGACCAGGCGCACGCCGACGACCCCGGTATCGGCGTCGTCTACGGGAGTGCGCGTGGACTGACGCCCGGCGCACGCCAGTTGATTACTCCGAAGAAGCAGGCGGCGCCGACCAAGGGCCGACTCCCCGCCGTCTTCGACGCGGAGGAGAGCTGCGACCTGGACGGCGACGGCTTCACCGACCTCGTCGTCTCCACCGACCCGCCCTACGACGGCCAGGGGCAGCCGCCGGTACCGCTCCAACTCCTCTTCGGCTCCCCCGGCGGCCTGACCACCCGTGCCGTCCACCTCGTCGTCCCGCCCGCCGCCCGCTTCGGCAACGACTGGGCCGACCAGCCGGTGTGCGGCGACTTCGACGGGGACGGCGGCAAGGACCTGGTCCTGCACGCGTCCGGCGGCCGACTCACCTATCTGCGGGGGCCGTTCACGCACAAGGGCACGGCGAAGGAGGCCGGCGCGCCCCTCCCCTCGCCGGGCGAGGTACCCACCGGTCCCGCCGCCGACGTGAACCGCGACGGATACGACGACCTGGTGGTCCGTACTGCTCAGGGCACCGGCACGTCCGCGATCGTCCTCGGCGGACCGGACGGCCCGGCCGAGACCGGCGTCGTCCTGCCGGAGGGCATCGACGTGGCACTCGGCCGCTTCGGCAAGGGGAAGGCGCTGGACGCGGCGGTGGGCGGGATGGGGGAGACGGCCCTGCGCTACGACCTGCCGAACCCCACCCGCGCCACCCTCGCCTCCGCCGGTTCCGTGCTCGACGCCGCCGACTTCGACGGGGACGGCCTCAGCGAACTCGTCTCCAGCGGCTCGCGGTTGCGGGTCTTCAAGGGCCGTACGACGGGCCTGTCCACGGCCGGCACGGTCATCGTCCAGCCGCCCGCCCACGGCACCACGCGCCTCGTCACGGCGGCCGACTTCGACGGCGACGGACGGGCCGACCTGGTGGTGCGGACGTATCGGAGCGAGACGAAGGACACCGTGGCGGTCTATGCCGGGGTGAAGGGGGCCGGGTCGGTCACGGAGCGGCCGACGGTCACCTTCTCCACGTCGGAGTTCCTCGTCCCCTGACGCGGCGGGCGGCCCGGGAGGCACCCAGACCACGCGCCGCGCTCGCGTGGCCAAAATTAACCGAACTCACGTACAACCCTTACTCTCCCGCGCAGGTCTCCTGATCGTCGGCCTCCCGCGCGCACGCGCGCAGGCCCGGCACCTCCCCGGAGTCCCTTACCTTTCCTCCCTGGAGCGCCTCCTTGCGCAAGCGCACCCTCCTGCTGGCCGTCGGGCTCACCACCGGCCTGCTCACCGCCCTGCCCGGCACCGCGACCGCGGCGCCCTCCAGGTTGGCCGGTGACTTCAACGGCGACGGCTACCGCGATGTCGCCATCGGCGCGGACAGCGCCGACGTCGGCTCCGTCCCGTTCGCGGGCGCGGTCGTCGTCCTGTACGGCTCCGCCTCCGGCGTGTCGAAGGCGAAGAAGACGGTCATCACCCAGAACTCCGCCGGCGTCCCCGGCGCCGCCGAGCAGGGCGACCGCTTCGGCAACAGCCTCGCCGCCGGCGACCTGAACGCCGACGGGTACGCGGACCTCGTCGTCGGCGCCCAGTACGAGAGCATCGGCTCCCGCGACGGCGTCGGCACCGCCACCGTCATCTGGGGCGGCAAGTCCGGCCTGAGCGGTGGCTCGGTGCTGCCCTCGCCGGGCGGTCTGACCGAGTGGGGCGGCTACTCCTCCGGCATCGCGACCGGCGACTTCAACCGCGACGGCAGGACGGACGTCACCATCACCGGCCAGAGCCGCACCGGCCTCTACCTGGGCCCCTTCACCCGCGCCGGAAAGCCCGCCGGCCTGACCTCCGTGGGCGAGGTCGGCTCGACGTACGACGTGATCGCGGGCGACCTGGACGCCGACGGCGCGGCCGAGCGCGTGTACCCGTACGCCACCGACGACGACCTCGGCGGGGTCATCAGCTATTTCGGTTACGACCCCGAGGGCTACGACTCCCACCCGGACTCGAACTACGCCGAGACCGACCTGCCGCTGGCCGACGGCGACCAGGGCGCCGTCGGCGACATCAACGGCGACGGCTACGGCGACCTCGTCCTCGGCGACCACGAGGACCCGCGCAGCGACAAGAGGTCCGGCCACAAGGGCGGCCAGATCAGCGTCTGGTACGGCGGTCCGGACGGCCCCGACCCGGCGCAGAAGCCGACGCTGATCCACCAGGACTCGGCGGGCGTGCCCGGCACCGGCGAGACCGCGGACCTCTTCGGCTCGGCGCTGAGCGTGGGTGACGTCAACGGCGACAAGTACGCCGACGTCGCGGTGGGCGCCTTCGGCGAGGACAACGGCAAGGCGCAGGAGTCGGGTTCGGTGACGATCCTGTTCGGCTCGGCCACCGGTCTCAAGGGCTCGGGCGCCAAGGTGTACACGCAGAACACCGCGGGCGTGCCCGGTGCCGACGAGGACTACGACGCCTTCGGGCAGTCCGTCCGCCTGGTCGACCTCGACAAGAACGGCAAGGCCGACCTGGTCGTCGGCGCCGGTGACGAGAACGGCTACGGCGCGATCACCGTCCTGCGCGGCACCGCCTCCGGCCTGACCACCAGCGGCGCCAAGTTCCTCGGCGCCCGTGACGTCTCCCTCAAGGGCGACGCGTCCTTCGGCTGGGTGATCGACCAGTGACGAACCGCCGACAGACACATCGCCGGGTGACCGGCCGCCGCCTGGCCGTCCTGCTCGCGGCCTCCCTCACCCCGCTCGCCCTCACCGCCCCCGCCGCCCAGGCCGCGACACCCGCGAAGCCGTACGACTTCAACGGCGACGGCAAGGCCGACCTCGCGATCGGCGCGCCGGCCGCGACCGTCGGCGGCAAGAAGGGCGCGGGCGCGGTCTCCGTCGTCTACGGCAGTGCGAGCGGGCTCAAGCCGGCCTCGTACAAGCTGCTCACCCAGAACACGGCCGGTGTCCCCGGCGCCGCCGAGACCGGCGACGCCTTCGGGTCCTCCCTCGCCTCCGCCGACCTGAACCGCGACGGTTACGCGGACCTGCTGGTCGGCGCGCCCGGCGAGGACGTCGACGGCGACACCGGCGACGGCTCGGTGGTGATCGTCTGGGGCGCCAAGTCCGGCCTGAGCGGCGCCCGTACGCTCGTCAACCACAACCAGCGCGAGAACGACGGCTACGGCAAGGCGCTGGTCGCCGGCGACTTCACCGGCGACGGCATGCCCGAGATCGCAATCGGCTCGACCGGCCTGTTCGGCCTGAACTTCGTCTCCGGCCCGTTCACCAAGACGGGCGCGTTCGGCGGCGGCAACGGCGGCTCCTTCTCGTATCTCACCCGCCCGTACTCGGAGTCGTACGGCATCGAGTACCTCTCCACCGGTGACGTCACAGGGCGCGGCTTCGACGGCCTGGTCGTGCACGGGCGCGAGGAGGGCACCGACGACGCGGTCACCACCCTGGTGGACGGCCAGATCGGCAACTTCACCGACTGGCTGGTCACCCTGCCCAGCGGATACGTCTCCGCGGTGGGCGACATCGACAACGACGGCTACGACGACATCGCGGTCGGCAACCAGCGCGAGATCTCGGCCGACCCGGCGGGCGCGAAGGGCGGCAAGGTCACCGTCCGCTACGGCGGCCCCGACGGCGTGAACACGAGCCGCGCCCCCCTCACCCTCACCCAGGACACCGCGGGCGTCCCCGACACCTCCGAGACCGGCGACGCCTTCGGCTCCGGCGTCTGTCTCGGCGACATCAACGGCGACGGGTACGCCGACCTCGCGATCGGCGCGTCCGGCGAGAACTCCGGGGGCGGCTCGGTGACGGTCCTGTACGGCTCGGCGACGGGCCTGAGGACCTCGGGCGCCAAGCGGTACACCCAGAACACGGCGGGCGTCCCGAACACCGACGAGAAGTCCGACCGCTTCGGCGCCCGCACGTCCCTCCGCGACCACAGCGGCGACAAGCGCGCCGAGCTGACCGTCTCGGCGCCGGGCGAGAACGCGGGCGACGGCTCGGTGTGGTCCCTGCGCGGCACCACCACCGGCCCGACGACCTCGGGCGCGGTGAACTTCGGCCCGTCGGCGACGGGGGTGGGGACGACGGGCAGCCCGGGGTACGGGAGGACGCTGGGCGGCTGACCGGGGACCTGCTCGTTCTTCTCGACGTCCCTTAGGGCGCCCCTCGCGGGCCCCCTAAGGGATGTCACAGCTCCGCAGCAAAGGCGGTTCCGGGGCGCCGGGCCCGACACGCGTTCCGGCGGAACCAGGTACGTTCGACAACGTGGCTGGATTCAGGATCGGACGCGGCGGCAGAAACAACGGCGCTCCGCACACGCGACCGCAAAACCCCCCGTACGGACAGCAGGCGCCGCAGAGACCGGCGTACGGCTACCCGCCCGCGCCGCAGCCCCACCCCGGGCAGCAGCAGTACGGCAACGGGGCGGGTGGCCAGTGGCCGCAGCCGAACCCCGGACAGGGCGGTCCCGGCGGGCACGGCGGTTACGGCAACCAGGGCGAGCCGGAGTACTTCGGCGACGGCGGGGCGTACGCACCGCAGGGCGACCCGGACCCGTACGCGGCCAACAACCCCGGCCACACCCAGGCGTTCTCGGTCGGCGAGGCCCCGTACAACCAGGGCGGTCCGGGCGACGCGTACAACCAGGGCGGGACGTACCACGCGGGCTCGACGGCCCCGTCGGGCCCGACCGGCCCGCGCCTGCACTGGAAGGACCTGCTGAGGGGCATCTTCCTGGCCCCCCAGCAGACGTTCCTGCGCATGCGGGACTACGCGATGTGGGGCCCGGCCCTGATCGTGACGTTCCTGTACGGCCTGCTGGCGGTCTTCGGCTTCGACGGCGCGCGGAAGGACGCGATAAACGCCACCCTGTCGAACGCCATCCCGATCGTCCTGACCACGGCCGTGGCGATGGTGCTGTCGTCCTTCGTCCTGGGCGTGGTCACCCACACCCTGGCCCGCCAGCTCGGCGGCGACGGCGCCTGGCAGCCCACGGTCGGCCTCTCCATGCTGATCATGTCCCTCACGGACGCGCCCCGCCTGGTCGTCGCCATGTTCCTCGGCGGCGACGCCACCTTCGTCCAACTCCTGGGCTGGGCCACGTGGGTGGCCGCGGGCGCCCTCCTCACCATGATGGTCAGCCGCTCCCACGACCTCCCCTGGCCGAAGGCCCTGGGCGCGTCGGCGATCCAGCTGATCGCCCTGCTGTCGATCGTGAAGCTCGGCACGTTCTGATTTTCGGCGGTACGTGGACGGGGCCCCGGCGATCTGATCGCCGGGGCCCTTCTCCGACCCCCTCAGGCGTCGGCCTCGGGCCCCCACTGCTCGGGCCCCACCCCACGCCAGTCGATCCACGACACGTGCGCCACCTCCGCCGGATCGATCTCCAACCCGGCCCGCCGAAGGAACTCGGCGAGATCCACGGCGCTGTGCGCCAGCCCGAGAATCTCCCCGTCCACACGCACCCGCCGACCTCCCGTCGGCGACGGAGGAAGCACGATCACCCGAATCGGTCCGGACATGTCCTCAGGATCATCCGGGATGTACGGCCCCGCACTCCGGTGCGTCATGCGACCCTCACAGTTCGATCAAATGTTCGATTCCCCCGAACACTACGCCTATACCCCGCCGACGCGCCTTCAGAGCCCCTGTCCACGGTGGAGTCGTGCCTCGACGACCCCCCGCACCTCTGCGAACCGCTCGTCCTGCCGGGTCCCGGCCGCCAGATCACTCAGGGCGTACGCCGTGTACGTGAACCCGTCGGTCGTGTGGAACCGCGCACCCCAATTGCCCAGACTCACCGCGCTGACACGCGACCACGGCAGACGCTGGGTGCCCCAGGGATTCACCATGACGATCACGTCCGCGGTGAGTTCCAGGCGTACGCGCAAGAGCACCCACCAGGCGAAGAAGCCGAACCCCGACGCGAAGGCAGTAGCGATCCCCGCGGAGTCGGCGGACTGCGCGTCCAGGTGAGAGAACGCACCCGCCCAGGCGACCAGCGCCCCACAGGCCGGCCCGCCGGCCAGCACATAGCCCACGAGCCGACCGGGCCGCCCGACCCGCCACACACCGATGACGCCGTCTCGCACATCGTCCACGGCGGGAATGATCCTCGTACGGGCTCCCCAGCGGAACCGTAGGACACCGCGAGCACGACGAACCGCAGGCACCACCGGGCCCCGCCCCCGCCTCCCGCACAGCACGAGAGCCCCCGCCGATAGGGCGAGGGCTCTCTCCGACTGTCGAAAATCCGCAGATCAGACCGCCTCCGTGTTCTCCTTCGGGGCCTCTCCCGACTTGCTCACCGGCGGCAGCACGCTCCACGGAAAGTTGATCCACTCATCCGTCCGCTTCCACACGTACTCGCACTTCACCAGCGACTGCGACTTCTCGTAGATGACCGCGCTGCGCACCTCGGCGACCGCGTCGAGGCAGAAGTCGCGGACCAGTTTGAGGGTCTTGCCGGTGTCGGCGACGTCGTCGGTGATCAGTACCTTCTTGTCGGAGAAGTCGATGACGTTGGGGACCGGCGCGAGCATGACGGGCATTTCGAGGGTGGTGCCCACGCCCGTGTAGAACTCGACGTTCACGAGGCTGATGTTCTTGCAGTCCAGGGCGTAGGCGAGCCCGCCGGCAACGAAGACGCCGCCGCGGGCGATGCTGAGGACGACGTCGGGCTCGTACCCGTCGTCGGCGATGGTCTGCGCGAGCTCGCGCACGGCGACGCCGAACGCCTCGTAGGTCAGGTTCTCCCGTATGTCGCTCATGCTCACACCTGCGTCCGGTGGAAGTTGAGGAAGGAACGGGAGGCGGTGGGCCCGCGCTGCCCCTGGTAGCGGGAGCCGTACCGCTCACTCCCGTACGGGAACTCGGCCGCCGAGCTGAGCTGGAACATGCACAGCTGGCCGATCTTCATACCGGGCCAGAGCTTGATCGGGAGGGTCGCGAGGTTGGAGAGCTCCAGCGTCACGTGCCCGGAGAAACCGGGGTCGATGAACCCGGCGGTGGAGTGGGTGACAAGTCCGAGCCGGCCGAGGGAGGACTTCCCCTCCAGGCGCGAGGCGAGATCGTCGGGGAGGCTGATGACCTCGTACGTCGAGGCGAGCACGAACTCACCGGGGTGGAGGATGAACGGCTCGTCACCCTCGGGCTCCACCAGCCGCGTCAGATCCGCCTGTTCGATGGACGGGTCGATGTGGGGGTAGCGGTGATTCTCGAACACCCGGAAGTAGCGGTCGAGGCGCACGTCGACACTGGACGGCTGCACCATGGATTCGTCGTAGGGATCGATCCGTACTCGCCCGGAGTCGATCTCGGCCCGGATGTCCTTGTCTGAGAGAAGCACGCCCCGAGGATACGCAAGACGCGCGGACCGACCACAACCGGACGGACCCGCGCGCCTGCTTCTCTACTACTGCCGCTTGCTGCTTCTTACTGCTGATTACTGCTTATTACTGCTTCTCAAGGCTGACCGGCACCACACTGCGGAGCCGGGCACACCGTGGACACCGCACGAGCCGGCCGGGGCCGAGCCGCTCGGCCTGCTGCATCGGGAACGAAGCGGTACTGAACACGTGCCCATCCGCACAACGGACGACGGTGCGCTCCATCAAGTCCATGAGTCCCTTCCCCAAGAGCCGCGTCTGGCTGCTGCTGACCTGACGACGAAAAGCCACATTACGGGATCAAAGAGACGACTCACCAGGCGGCACTCCGGTCCCGCCCGGACCCTCTTCCACCTCTCCACCGTACGCCCCAACTCCGGCCGCCCGCACGCGCGTCCACCCTCCGAAACGTGACCTGGCCCCACGGCTTCAGCGCCGGGGGCCAGGCATGAGGTAGAGTGAGCGGGTATTCGACACCGGCTCAACCGGCGTCTTTCGCGGGTGTAGTTTAGTGGTAGAACATCAGCTTCCCAAGCTGAGAGTGCGAGTTCGATTCTCGTCACCCGCTCTTCTTGAAGCCCCAGGGCAGTGGCCTGGGGCTTTTGTATTGCCGGAGGCTTCGACCGGTTTCCGGCGCTCCTGGCGCGCGGCTTCATGGCGCTCACCGGAGCCGCTCAGGGGTGTCATGGGTGGGCCGGGAGCCAGCGCTGCTGGACCGCGCGTACGCCGGCCTCGAAGCGGCTGCGGGCGCCTAGGCGGTCCATGAGTTCGGAGGCGATGCGGCGGGCGGTGCGATGGGACACTCCGAGGCGCTTGGCGATGGCCTCGTCGGTGTGGCCCTCGGCGAGCAGGCGCAGGGCGGTGGACTGCTGGCCGGTGAGGCCGTGCGCGTCGGTGGGGACGAGCTGGCCGAGCGGCTGGGCGGATTCCCAGATCGTCTCGAAGAGCGCGCACAGTGCGGTGAGCGTGCCCTGTCCGGTCAGGAGCACCGCGCCGGCGGCGGTGTCGTCGCTGCTGACGGAGATCATGGCGATCTGCCGGTCCATGAGGATCATCCGGGTGGGAAGCGACGGCACCGTGCGGACCTGACCGCCCAGCCCGGCCAGCCAGTTGGCGTGCTCGACCGTGGGTCGGTTGGCGCGCACGCTGTCCAGGTAGATCGTGCGCATCCGCACCCCACGGCCGAGCAGATCCTCGTTGAGCGGCCGGGACGCGGCCATGTTCTCCGCGGTCTGCGGCCCGCCCGGCGCGAACGTCAGGAACTCCTCGCGCACCTCACGGGTGAGCACGGCCAGCCGGTCCCGGATCTGGTCGAGCCCCACCAGTTGCTCCACTCCGGGGTGACTGGCGGCCGGCCGCAGCTCGGCGTACTCCGAGATGAGCTGGGCCGCGGCCGCCCGCGAGGCCTCCAGGCGCTGCTGCTGCGCCGCCAGCTGGGCCTGCTGCCGGGCCATCAGGATCTCCATGCCGATATCCGGCGAGACCGCCCGCAGCCGCCCCGCGTCCCCGGCGGCGGGACGCACCAGCGCCAGCTCGCTCAGGGTGTCGAGGGCGTCGCGCACCTCCTCCTCGGAGAGCCCCACGGCGCTGCCGAGGTCCGCGACACCGGCGGCCGGATGTCTGAGCATGGCGCGGTACACCGTCTCCGCGACAGCGTCGAGCCCGAGTGCGGTCAGCACGTGCGTTCCCCCGTTTCTGCACACAACGACCCCTCTTCAACGCTGATCTTCGCAGAACAGAGACGTTTTTTCACAGGGGCGGGCCGGAACGGGCCAGGGACACAACCGGCCATCCGTCACGCGGACTTGGCGCCTCATCCGTTGAGACGCTGGAGCGCATGTACCTCGTCCACGCGCATCTGGAACTATCCCCCGGCACCCATCTGCCGCCGGATGTCCGTGAGTTGGTGCGCGCGTCCATCGTCCCCGGTGACCGCGTCGAGCACGTCGCCGTGCATCCCCGCTCCTCCTCCCGACTCACCCTGGGCTTCTATCTGCTGGCCGACGGGCTGGGAGAGGCCGAGGAACGGTCCGTTCGTGTCTGCGGCCGACTGCTGTGCGACGTCCCGCAGTTGGCGGGGGCGCGACTGACGGGGGCCGGGGTGCCGTTGATACCCCTGGCGTTCGAGGCGCAGCCGGTGGACTGAAGCGGCCCGTGTGGACGTATCGGTCCAAGGCCCTTTCCGTCCACCGAGGAACCCTTCTCATGGGCCCGGGCGGCGACGAACCTGGTGATCACAGGCCGGCAAGCGCGTCACCGCGGGACGCGACAGCGGGCCGGACCTGACACCTCGTCCCGGAAGGAACGGACAGCCATGCCTCGCACCCGTATCGCCAAGGCCGTCGCGGTCGTCTCCCTCGTGGTCGCCGCGGCCCTCGCCACCCCGGCCGTCACCTCGGCATACGGGACGGACGCCGCCGAATCCTCCTCCGTCATCACGGCGGACGCCGGTTGGCAGGCCGTCACCGCGGACGCCGGCTGGCAGGCCGTCACCGCGGACGCCGGCTGGCAGTAGGCCGCCCGCGCCGCCACTGACGGCGACTCCCACTCGGCCCGGAGCCGGCCGCCCGCATCCCAGGGCTGGCCTGTCCGCCCGACCTGTCCGCCTGACCTGTGCGACCTCAACCACCCTCGGGGGAACCAGAAGTGAAGAAAATCCGCACCAACGGCCGCAGAGCCGCCGGTCTGCTGACCACCGCCGCCCTGAGCACTGCCCTTCTCACGGTGACCGCTCCCACCGCCGACGCGGCCACCACCTGCTCGGGCGGCGTCAACATCTACGGCGTACTCAGCGACGGCAGGCTCACGTTCAGCCAGATCAACCCGGCCACCGGCGACCTCGCCAAGGTGCTCGTCGGACCGGACCTCGGCTTCGAGCCGCAGGCCATGGCGACCCTCAACTTCAACACCGTCCTGATGACCTCGACCAGCGGCGCCCTCTACCGCATCGACATCAGGACCAACAACACCAGCCTCTCCCTGCTGAACCCGCCGGTGAAGATCGCCGACAGCGGCTGGACGCACGACAAGCTGACCTACGACGGTCACGGCCACCTCTACGGCACCACCACCTCCGGCCTGCTGCTGCGCTACAACGTCACCCAGGACAAGCCGGCCGGCTCCCAGCACATCGGCGTACGTACCGAGATCGACACCGGGTTCGTCCTGAAGACCCTCACCGCCACCGGCGACGACCGGCTCAGCGCCACCACCGAGGACGGGCGGCTGCTCGACTACACCATCGCGGGTGCCGGTTCCTGGAAGAGCAACTCCCTGAAGTCCTCCGGCTGGTCGGGCTTCAACCAGCTCGTCTCCCCGGGCAGCGGGCTGTACTACGGGCGGCTCTCCACCGGGGCCATGTACTGGTACAAGGACGCCAACCCGACCGACGGCTCCGGCGCGGACATCTCGTACCACCTCGACGACCCAGTCAACACCAGCGGTTGGACGCAGAAGCTGTTGTCGGCGCAGCCCGGCACGTACACCTGCACGACCTCCGCGGACACCGTCGACCGCGGCAACATCGCCGAGGTCAAGGCTGCCGGGCGGCAGCTGATGAACCAGAAGGACGCGGCCTGGGCCAACGCCACCCAGTGGGCCTGCCTGGAGAACCTCTGGGATCACGAGAGCGGCTGGCGCTGGAACGCCACGAACCCGTCCTCCGGTGCGTACGGCGTCCCGCAGTCGCTGCCCGCCTCCAAGATGGACTCCGCGGGCGACGACTGGCACGAGAACCCGCTGACCCAGATCCGATGGGGTCTGAGCTACATCGACGGCCGCTACGGCTCTCCGTGCAACGCGTGGAACTTCTGGCAGGCGAACAACTGGTACTAGAGCGGTAGTTACGAACTTACGGACACGATTGGGCGGCGCCCCCTCGGAGGAGGGGGCGCCGCCCAATTGGCGTGTCGGCGGACGGACGTGCGGGCGTGCGGGCGATCCCCATGACCCGCAGCTCCACGGAAGGGTGTACGACGGGCAGGAGGGGGAGGACAGGGCACAGCCGGAGTACAGGGCACCGGAGACGGTCCCGGCCAAGGTGGAGCGGTTCACCACCCCGAGCACGATCAGGGCGTCGTCGTGGACGTTGCGCACCAGCCACGCAGGTAAGCCCGCGGCGGCCAGGGTGGTGAGGATTCTGCCGGTCCCCAGCACCGTCACTGCCTTGGTTCCGGCCGCTTCGGGGCAGGCATACCGAAAGGGCCCCGCCGGTGTCGGCGGGGCCCGCAGGGGTGATGCTGGGGTGTCAGGCGATCTTGTTGTAGCGCAGGGCCACATACGTCGAGGCCGGGTGGCTGTCGATGGTGCCGCTGTAGGCGTTCGCGGACCGGTAGTTCATGTCCGAGTCCGGGCTGCCCTCGGAGTAGTAGTAGAAGGTGCCGGCGTCCTGGTCCTTCCAGCCCGCGAAGAGGACCGCGTGCCCCTCGCTGCTGGAGTTCAGCGCGTCGCCGGGCCTCAGGTCGGCCTTGGAGATCTGCGCGGCGGCGTTGTCGAGGGTCTGCGTCGTCAGCGAGGAGGTGAGGTGCCAGGCCATGGAGACGAAGCCGGAGCAGTCGGTGCGGTAGGTGTCGTCGCCCTCGATGTCGGTGGCGTAAGCGCTCTGGCTGTACTGGATGTTGCGGTTGTACCAGTCCTTGGCCCGGGTGATGACCTCGCTGCGGTAGATCGTGCCGCCCTGCACCGAGTGCGGCGGGGCCGGGGGTACGTAGGCGCAGTTGTCCGCGTACGCCGACAGCAGGCTCTGCGTCCAGCCGGAGGCGTCCACCGGGTCACTCGGGTGGTACGCGATGTCGGAGCCGTCCGCGTCGGTGGGGTCGGAGTCGTGGTACCAGTACAGGCCGCCGTTGGTACGGCCGTAGTAGAGACCCCCGCCGGGGGAGGACAGGGAGTCGACCCCCGACCAGCCGCTCGACTTCAGCACCGCGCGGTCCCAGTCGTTCACGCCGTTGATCTTGTAGCTGAGCAGGCGGCCGTCCGAGGTGGAGGCGATGATGCGGTCATCGCCCGCGGCGGCCAGTGTCTTGAGGACGAAGCCCGTGTCGATCACGACGTGCTGGCCTATGTGGGCCGAACCGGTGGGCTTGTCCTGCGACACCAGGTACTGGTGAAGCTGCCCGTCGACCGTGCCGTAGAGGTGGCCGGCGCCGTCGTAGACCATCTTGTCGAAGGTCCAGCCGCCGTCCCAGATCTTGGTGACTCCGGCGAGCGCGAGGGCGGTGTTGTTGGTCTGGATGTCGACGCGGTAGAGATCACCGGCCGTCGAAGTGACCAGCACCGTGTTGAAGTTGAGCGTCGCCATCGCCTTCGGTGTGAAACCGAGGTTCGGGCCGATGAGCGTCTTCACGCGGTCGCCGGTGTTCGGCTCGATCTGCGAGTACGTCAACCGGCCGTCCGACAGCGTGCCGTAGATCGACACGTTCCCGCTGCACGAGGCAACGGCCTGCGCGGCCCCGCCGGCGACGGTGACCAGCCCCAGGGACATGGCCCCGACGGCGAGGGTGGCGGACGTACGGCGAATGACGTTGCTCAGCTTCATGGTCTCTCCTGCGGCACGGAAGTCGAGTGGGCGAACGCACGTCCCTGGCCCGGACAGCTGCCCTGCAGGTGCAGCTGTGAGGGTTGTTGGCGGGCGTGGCGCCTGGTGTCAGGAACTACTTTCGCCGCAGCTCATGGGGGCCGGAAGAGGGAGCCGATGGACGCAAACGTCCCTGGCCGGTTGCGTCCTGACGGGGCGTTCGCCCATGACAGAGGACGCCCTTGGTCGGCTCTGCCGTCGCCGGTGATGTCGCCCACGCCGACGATGACGTCGCCAGCAGGTCGCCGTGGCCGTCGCCGTTGAGGTCGGTCGGCGAAGATCCCTCTGTGGGCCCGTGAGGACGGGAAACCACGGTCGGTCCCGGGAGGAGGCGGTCTGGATTGTTGGCCCCAACCCTGATAGATCACCTTGTCATGGCCATGAGTGCGATCGATCTGCACAGCATCAACCGTTGGGAGGCGTCCTTCCTTCGCGAGGAGGTGGACGGCTACTTCACCCACGGCATCGAGTGCACGCCGGGCGGGACGGTGCTGGACGTGGGCGCCAACATCGGTGTGTTCTCGGCCGCCGTCTACGAACGGCTGGACGGGGACGTGCGGATCTACGCCTTCGAGCCGATGCCGCCGCTCCACGCGACCCTCGACCGCAACGCTCGCGAGTTCTTCAACGGCCGTCTGACCGCGCTCCCTTACGGCCTGGCGGCCCGTGACGAGGAACTCGATTTCAGCTACGTTCCGGCCGCCACGATCTTCTCGTCCTCCTCGCGGGATCAGGGCAACATCGAGGACGAGCGGCGCCGGGTCACCGCCAGCGTCGTCGAAATGATCCGCCAGGGCGGCCTGGGACCGGTCCCGCGCCGCGTGCCCGCCCGCATCCTCACTTTTCTCATCGGCCGCAAGCTGCGGGTGCTGCGGCGGCTCGAGACGCACCGGGTGAAGGTCAGGCCCCTGTCATCAGTGCTCGACGAGCAGGGCATCGACCGCGTCGACCTGCTCAAGGTCGACGTCGAAGGCGCCGAACTCGAGGTGCTCAGAGGCATCGAGGAACGGCACTGGCCGCTGGTCCGCCAGGCCGTCGTCGAGGTGGAGGGCTGGCAGCACAACCGTGAAGCCGTGTGCGAGGTCCTCCTCACACACGGCTTCACGGTCCACGCCGAGCAGGACGCGGTGCAGCGGGCCGGCGACATCGGGATGGTGTTCGCGGTCAGGTCCTGACCGGAATGATGAACACCGCTGACCGGGTCGGTGTGTCCTCAGCAGATGTCGAGGCGATTGAAGTCGTACGTCGCATAGTCCGGGAAGTTGTAGATCTTGCCGTCCGCGGGCGCGGAGTAGCTGTAGGTGGGACCCCAGAAGCGGACCTGGGCCCCGCCGGTCTGGTTGTTGCGGACAGCGAGCGCGTCGACGAAGTTCGAGAGCGATCGCGTATCGCACTTGAACAGGTGGAAGATGCTGTGCATGCCGTCGCCCTGACCGACCGACACGCAGGCGATGCCGGATGCCCAGGAGCACGCGACCAGCTGCGCGTTGCGATCGGCACTCGACACGTTCCGTGCCCATACGAACTCGCCTGAGAACAGTGGGTAGATCTCCGGTGTCCATCCCGCCGCCGCGGCCGCGCCGTTCGATGCCGCCTGTGCCGGTGCCTGTACCGCCATCGGAACAAGGGCTGCGGCGATCATCGTCACGGCCATCGCGGCGGCCCGTTGTCTGATGCGTCCCGACCTCATCTGATCTCCTCCGTAGTCGCATGCTCCAGATGCTGTGGCAGCCAGGGGCTCGCCGAGTCAGCGCCTCGAACCGTAGACCGCGTCACGGATGTCGCGGCCCTGACAGATGTCAGGGTGCGGCCGTCAAGGAGGCGGTGGGGACTGCCGCCATGGCCGGCCTCGGACGGTCGGCCCTCCGGCCGCGTACGTAGATCGTGGCCACCCGGGTGACGACCTCGGTGAGTGCCATCAGGACGAACGCCGCGACCCAGGCCTGTTCGCCGGTGATGTGGTGGGCGACGCTGAACCGGGCGACCTCGTCGGCACCGCCGCCGTGCTCGGTCCACAGCTGGAAGCCCATCCGGGCGCCCATGCCCAGTACCCACAGGATCGCCGAGACCGCGCCCGCCTTGATCAGGAGGTGACCGCCGGCGGAGCGGATCCGGGTGTGGACGCCGCCGGCGATGCCCAGGACGGCGCCGACCCCCATCAGGACACCGACCAGCACCAGGTCGTTGCCCGCGGTGGGGATCGAGTCGAGGTAGCTGTGCGCCACGAAGGCCACGATGCCCAGCGGGATCAGGAAGGTCTTGAGGTCGAGCCGGTCTTCCCGCAGCTGCCGGAAGACGACCAGGACGAGGGCGATGTCGATGATCCAGTCGGTTGTCGTCATGCCCTCAAGCCTGCTGACACAAGGCTTCTCGCACCTGGACCCATGGGTGGAGTCCCGGGTGGAGGTCGCGCGGAGCCCCTCGACCGTCCGCCGGGCCGCGTGGGTTCAGCGCAGCAGCCAGGTCAGCGCCGTTGTCGCCAGGAACACGGCGACCGCCGCCAGCCAGACCACACGGGGTGCCGGGCCTGAGGGCCCGGGAGACGTCCTCTCCTCGTCCGCTCGGTGCAGCAGCGCGTCCGCGAAGGACCGCGCGGTCGGCGGGCGGTTCTCAGGGTCCGTGGACAGTGCGGCGCGCAGGAGCGTCTCGATGGTGTCCGCGATCCCCAGTTCGCGGGGGATCGCCGGTGCGGGCAGTGGTGCCGTCCCCGTCATCGCGACCGTCGCGTGGCCCCCCGGACCGAACGGCTTGCGTCCGGTCAGGAGCTCGTAGGCGACCACTCCGAGGGCGTACACGTCGGCTCGGCCGTCGAACCCGCCGAGCTGGAAGGCCTGTTCGGGTGCCATGTACGCGGGAGTGCCCGTGGTCACGGTCAGTCCCGAGGCGTCGGCCAGTTGCTTCGCGCTGCCGAGGTCCGCGACGAGTACGGCGGTGGGCGTGCGGCCGACGTCGAGCAGGAGGTTCGACGGCTTGACGTCACGGTGGACGACGCCCGCGTCATGGAGCACCTGGACGGCGTATCCGGCCTCGGCCGCAAGGCGGAGGGCCTCCTCGGGCCGGCACCGCCCGACCTGCTCGGCCAGCGTGCCGCCGCGGACGTAGTCCATGACGAAGTAGGGCCGGTCGTCCTGGACACCCACGTCGTGCACGCGGACCACACGGGGGTCGGAAATCCTTCGGAGCAGTCTCGCCTCGGCCAGGAACCGCTGTCGCACATCAGCGTTGGACGCCCAGTTGTCGGCCAGCACCTTGACCGCGACATCCGTGTCGAGTTCGGGATCGTATGCTCTCCAGACGGTCGCGAACGAGCCCGCTCCCAGCCTGTCCTCAAGGAGATAACGACCTAGCTTCTGCATGCGGCAACATTTTGCCCGAGGCGATGAGGGTGGCAACCGCGGTGCGGCAGGGTGGAATCCGAGGTCATACGTGAACGGGGGACGGCATATGAACGAAGAGGATGAGCTCCGACAGCTCGTGACGTCCGCCCAGGCGGGTGACCGGGCGTCCCTGGAGCGTCTGCTCGTCAGGCTTCGCCCCACGGTCATGCGCCGCTGCTCCAGGTTTCTCCCGCACCACGCCGATGCCGAAGAGGCCGCGCAGGACGCTCTGTTGTCCATCAGCACCCATCTGCACGAGTACGGCGGCCGCGGCTCGTTCCTCGGCTGGGTGACGGTGATCGCGTCGAACGCGGCCAGGTCCACGTATCGCTCGATGCGCCGGCGTGCGGAGGACAGCCACGCGTTCCTCCCGGAGGGTGCCGACCCTCGGACGACGAGCGTCATCGCCGGGACCCGCCTGGACCTGATGGACTCGCTGGCCGCGCTGGAGGAGCGGCATCCGGCCCTGGTGGAGTCCTTCGTGCTCCGCGACCTGGGCGACCTGACCTATGTCCAGGTCGCCGAGATCACCGACGCTCCCCTGGGCACGGTCAAGGACCGCATCCATCAGGCCCGTCGTTTCATGCGGGACCGTCTCGACGGTGGCTGCTGAGGCGTCCCGGCCCTCCACCGCCGGCCCGCAGCGGCCCAGCGAGAGGCGGGAGGTGCCGACATGCGAACTCGGACGATCGCCGTCATCCTGACGGCCGCCGTCGGACTCGGGCTGCTGACGGGCCGGTTCGTCCTGCCCCCTCGCTCCGCGCCGGGCGGCTCGTCGCCGACGACAGGCGCCGCGGCGACCGCTCCGGGTACGCGCGCCGCGGCACCGAAGCCGGCCGGCGGACCCGTGACGAACGGGAACCTGCTGACGGCGGACGCGTTCGCCAAGGCGGGGGTCTCCCGGCGCATCCACGTGCGGGACCGGGTCGGGGACGGCAGGTACGCCAACGCGGCGTGTGCCGGGGAGAAGACCCTCGGCGAGACCTTGGGAGGGCCCGGCGCGCACTTCCGCGGGTTCGTGACGACCGAGGACACGGACGCCGACGACCCCACGCTGGCGCTGGACATCAGGGATCAGGTCGCGCGTGAGGTCGCCGCCGACGCCGGGAGTCCGGCCCTGGCCCGGAACTACGCCCAGCGGCTGCTGCTGGAGGAGGTGCCGTGCCAGACGGAACCGGCCACGCACTGGGTCTACGGGCCGACGCGCACGATCGACGTCGCTGCGGGCATCACCGCGAGCTGGCTGGGGTCCTACGCCGGTGAACTGAACACCACGGGGGCCGCGCCTCGGGGCAAGGAGCCGTGCGGGGGTTTCGCCGTACTCCGGAGCGGCTCCCATTACGGGGTCCTGGAGGTCGACGCCTGCCTGGACACGGCCGCGATGACGCGGATCGTCCGGGCGGCCGTGACACGGCTGTGAGGTCCTCCGGGCCCGGGATACAGAAGTGACGTGACTCACATCAATTGCCGTGGATTTCCGTCCAACATCCCGCGGGCCCGCGGCATCTCCCTGGTGTACGGCGACGTGGACCGCGTCGCCACGAGACAGGGGGACAAGATGTTCGACCACCAAGCAGCCGGCAAGAGGTTCTCGCGCCGCGGTCGGGTGACAGGCGCGGCCGTCGCGGCCGGTGCCGCCCTGATCGCGATCGTCGTCGGCACGCATCCCGCTGCCGCCGGTGCGGGGACCGGCGTTCCGCATCGGCCGACGACCGCGATCGGCGCCACGTCCGCCGTGCCCGGTCTCGGCTCCGGCGACCTGCTGCAGAGCGAGGACTTCCTCCAGCAGGGCCTGACCCCGGTCGGCGCGACGGTGGGCCTGGCCGGGAAGCAGGCGCTCTCGGCGTGCTCCGGCGAGGAGACGATGCGGACCCTGACCAAGGGGAAGGGTGTCGCCTACGCCGACGTCGCCTGGTCCTTCGACACCAAGGACACCTTGCTGACCGAGTCCGTCGTCGACGGTTCCACGGGCGCGGCGGCGGCCTCGTACGAGCAGCGGCTCAACCAACTGGTGCGGGGCTGCCAGGACGAGCCGGCGGGCCACTGGTACTACGGCGAGGCGCACGCGCTCACCCTCAGGACCGGCAAGGGCAGTTGGTACCCGGCCTACAGCGGCGACGGCACGGTCGCCGGCGGTGTCGCGGTGATCCGCAGCGGCCACCGGGTCGGCATCGTCGGACTCTCCGGTCAGCCCAGCGACGACTCGGGCCACATGGCCGGCATCGCCGCCGCAGCCATCAACCAGCTCGCCGACTGACCTCCCCGCCCCGCGGCGCACGTCCCGCGTCGCGGGGCGGTCGGCTCACTCCAACTCCCCTGCGGATTGAAACCGTTCAATACATTCGATCCCATCAGAAAAACACGTGCACAGCGATTGACCCCGACCTCACACGGCTCTACGTTACCCACGCCTCTCACAAATGAATCGATTCAAATGCAGGTCCGATTCATCCATCCCAGCAGTGCGTGCGAGTGAGGAGTCGTAGTGATCAGCAGGAGGAGCATTCTCGCGGGAGCCGTCGCCACCGTCGCGGCGGTGACCGCCGACGGCGTACCGGCGGCGGCCGCGTCGGGATCCGGGCGCGTTCAGGCCCAGACCCGGGCGGGCGGGCCGCGCGTCGTCGCGCCGACCGTGGAGTACGTCCGGCACCCGCTGGGCATCGACGCTCAACGGCCCAGGCTGAGCTGGCCGTTGGTGTCCGACGGGGTGGACGTGCGGCAGAGCGCCTATCAGGTCCGCGTCGCCACGACCGAGTCGCGCCTGTCCCGGCCGGACGTCTGGGACAGCGGGAAGGTCATGTCCGGCGAGTCCGTCCTCGTGTCCTACGGAGGTCCCGCGCTCGCGCCACGCACGCGCTACCACTGGTCGGTTCGCGTCTGGGACGGCGACGGCCGGGTCTCCGGCTGGAGCGCGCCCTCGTGGTGGGAGACCGGCCTCATGGCGGGCGAGG
This sequence comes from Streptomyces sp. NPDC092369, assembly GCF_044755245.1. Classification (NCBI taxonomy): domain Bacteria; kingdom Bacillati; phylum Actinomycetota; class Actinomycetes; order Kitasatosporales; family Streptomycetaceae; genus Streptomyces; species Streptomyces sp. NPDC092369. Next base: position 476,055 of record NZ_JBIVQP010000005.1, on the reverse strand, counting down.
AGTGGACCGCGGAGTGGATCTCCGCGCCGGCCGGCCTCGTCGACGCGCCATCCTTCGAGGGCGGTTCGTGGATCTGGTTCCCCGAGGGCGACCCGACCAGCAGCGTGCCGGCGGCCACCCGCTGGTTCCGGCGGACCGTCCGACTCCCGGACGGGATCACGTCGGCCACGCTCGCCATCACCGCCGACAACGTGTACGCCGTCTCCCTCAACGGGGTCGAGGTGGCCCACACCGACCTCGACACGGACAACGAGGACTGGAAACGCCCGGCCGTGATCGACGTACTGGACCGGGTGCGGGCGGGCGACAACGTTATCGCCGTGGCCGCGACCAACGCGACGGAAGGCCCGGCGGGACTCGTCGCCGTCCTGGTGGTCCGCACCGCGAGCGGTGAGCAGAAGGTGTTCACCGACGGTTCCTGGAAGTCCGTGGATCAGGAACCCCCGGTGGAATGGCGGGAGTTGGGGTTCGACGACGCGAGCTGGTCGGCGGCGAGAGTCGCCGCCGCGTGGGGTGGTGGGCCGTGGGGAAGGGTCGTCCCGGTGTCGTACGCCGTGACCCGGCTGCGGCACGAATTCCGGCTGCCGCGCCGGAAGGTGGCACGCGCGCGCCTGTACGCCACGGCGCTCGGCCTGTACGAGGCCCACCTCAACGGCAGCCGGGTGGGCCGCGACGAACTCGCCCCCGGCTGGACGGACTACCGCACGCGCGTGCAGTACCAGACGTACGACGTCACCGAGTTGCTGCGGCCCGGGGCCAACGCGATCGGGGCGTACCTGGCACCCGGCTGGTACGCGGGCAACGTGGGCATGTTCGGGCCCGGTCAGTACGGTCAGGTCCCGGCGCTGCTCGCGCAGTTGGAGGTGGAGTACGCGGACGGGACGCGCGAGCGCATCACGTCCGGTGCCGACTGGCGGGCCGCCGCCGGGCCGATCGTCGCCGCCGACCTGCTCAACGGCGAGACGTACGACGCCCGCAAGGAGACTCCCGGCTGGACCGCGCCCGGTTTCGACGACACGGACTGGCTCGCTGTCCGGGGCAGGGGCGGCGTCGGCGACTTCGGGCCCGGCCTGATCGTCGCGCAGGTGGACGGCCCGGTGCGCGTCGAGCGGGAGCTGACGCCGAAGGCGATCACCCAACCCAGGCCCGGCGTCCACGTGTTCGACCTCGGCCAGAACATGGTCGGCTCGGTGCGGCTGCGGGTGTCCGGGCCCGCGGGCTCGACCGTCCGGCTCAGACACGCCGAGGTGCTCAACCCCGACGGCACGATCTACACCGCGAACCTGCGGACCGCGGCGGCCACCGACACGTACACCCTCAAGGGCGGCGGGAAGGAGGAGGTCTACCAGCCGCGCTTCACCTTCCACGGGTTCCGCTACGTCGAGGTGACCGGTTTCCCGGGCACGCCGACCGCGAAGGCCGTCACCGGGCGGGTCATGCATACGTCCGCCCCCTTCACACTCGACTTCGAGACCGACGTCCCGATGCTCAACCAGCTGCACCACAACATCACTTGGGGGCAGCGCGGCAACTTCCTCTCCGTGCCCACCGACACGCCCGCGCGTGACGAGCGGCTCGGCTGGACGGGGGACATCAACGTCTTCGCGCCCACGGCCGCGTACACGATGGAGTCGGCCCGTTTCCTGTCCAAGTGGCTTGTCGATCTCCGGGATTCACGGACCGCGGAGGGCGCGTTCACGGACGTGGCACCGGCGGTCGGCTCGCTCGGCAACGGCACCGCGGGCTGGGGCGACGCGGGGGTCACGGTCCCCTGGGCCCTCTACTGGGCGTACGGCGACCGGCAGGTGCTGCGGGACGCCTGGCCGTCGGTCAAGACCTGGCTGACGTACCTGGAGCGCAACAGCGATCACCTGCTGCGCCCGGCGCAGGGATACGGCGACTGGCTGAACATCGAGGACGAGACGCCCAAGGACGTCGTCGCCACCGCGTACTTCGCGCACAGCGCCGACCTCGCCGCCCGGATGGCCGGGGAACTCGGCGAGGACGCGGACGCCGACCTGTACCGCGATCTCTTCGGGCGGATCCGGACGGCCTTCCAGAAGGCCTACGTCGCCTCCGACGGACGTATCAAGGGCGATACGCAGACCGCGTACGTCCTGGCGCTGTCGATGGATTTGCTGCCGGACGCGCTGCGCACGTCCGCGGCGGACCGGCTGGTGGCGCTGATCGAGGCCAAGGACTGGCATCTGTCGACCGGTTTCCTCGGCACGCCCCGGCTGCTGCCCGTCCTGACCGACACGGGTCACACCGACGTCGCCTACCGCCTCCTGCTGCAACGCACCTTCCCCAGCTGGGGCTACCCGATCGACCGGGGCTCCACGACGATGTGGGAACGCTGGGACTCCATCCGGCCCGACGGCAGTTTCCAGGACGCGGGCATGAACTCCTTCAACCACTACGCCTACGGCTCGGTGGGGGAATGGATGTACACGAACATCGCCGGCATCTCGGCGGGCGGCCCCGGCTACCGCGAGATCGTCGTCCGCCCCCGCCCGGGCAAGGACGTCACCTCCGCCCGCGCCGAGTTCACCTCGGTCCACGGACCGGTCTCCACGCAGTGGCGTCTGAAGGCGGGCCGCTTCACCCTGACCTGCGTGGTGCCGCCCAACACGACCGCGGAGGTGTGGGTGCCCGCGTCAGGACCGGCGGCGGTCGGACACACGCACGGGACGTTCCTGCGGCAGGAGGAGGGCTGCGCGGTCTACCGGGTGGGCTCCGGCACCCACCGCTTCACCGCCTGACGGCCGTCCGGATCCGCGGGCGGGCACCGCACATGTGTGTGTCCGCCCCCGGCCGGTCCATGTGCTCCGAACGGCCCGGTTGTACACGGACCGCCCCGGAACTGTCCTTGATCGGTAACGGACGCATCCCGTCGCCGCCGCTTCTCGTCCTGCCAGTTGGTCGTTGGGTGACCAGGGAATCGGCGAGGAACTGCGGGAAGCGGGGCGGACATGGCGCGGCACGGCAGCGGGCACGGGTGGTATGGCAAGGTGTTCGGCGCGGCGCTCGGGGTGGCGCTGCTCGCCGCCGGCGCCTCGACCTGGACCGCGCAGGCCGGCGCCTCGTCGCCGAAGGCCCCCGCGTCGGCCGCGCCCGCCGCGGCGGGCGGCAGGGCCGAGCGCGTCGCCCTGACCATCGCGCACGCCTCGGACAAGGGGGCGCGCGGCGTCAACATCACCGTCGACGACGGCCCCGACCCCGAGTGGACCCCCCAAGTGCTGGACGTGCTCAAGGAGTTCGGGGTGAAGGCCACGTTCTGCATGGTGGGGACCCAGGCGCAGGCCCACCCGGACCTCGTGAAGCAGGTCGTCGCCGCCGGGCACCGGCTGTGCGACCACTCGGTGTCGCACGACACCACCATGGACAAGAAGTCACAGGCCTACCAGTCGCAGCAGATCCTCGACGCCGCACGCATGATCACCGAGGCGTCCGGGGGCGTACGGCCGATGTACTACCGGGCGCCCGGCGGGGCCTTCACCCCCTACAGCCGCCAACTCGCCGCCTCCCACGGCATGCGCCCGCTGGGCTGGAACGTGGACACCAAGGACTTCGAGCAGCCGGGCACCGACGCCATCGTCGCCACCGTGCAGCGGGAGCTGCCCAATGGGCCGACCCTTCTCTTCCACGACGCCGGCGGTGACCGCTCCCAGACCGTCGAGGCCCTGCGCCGGATCCTTCCCCAACTCAAGGAGCAGGGATACGAGTTCGGCTTCCCGGTGCGCTGAGACCCGGCCCCGCCCCGGCCCCGCCCCGAGCCCCGTCCACGCCAACTGTGTGACGGGGCTCACTTCGTAGCGAAAACCCTCGGTCCGCGCTCCGCGTCTAGCCGGTGTGAGAACAGTCAGGAAGGCACCCGGCGAGCTGGACGAGGAACACCTCGTCCGGCTCGTGGCCAGGGGTGACCGTGCCGCGTTCGAGGAGCTGTACCGGCGTACCGCGCCGTGGATGGCGGTGCGCCTGCGCCGGCGCTGCGGCGACGAGCAGATCGTCGCCGAGGTGATGCAGGAGACGTATCTGGCGGTGTGGCGCGCGGCCGGCGCGTTCGCGGGGGCGTCGGTGGGCGGGACGGCCGTCGGCTGGCTGTGGACGATCGCGGCCCGCCGCCTCGTCGACGCCTTCCGGCGCCGGGCCCACCACGCCGAGCCGCCACCGGCCGCCGCTCCCGCCGACGCGGCACCCCCCGCCGAGGAGGAAGCGCTCGCGGCGACCGTCGGCGGGGACGTCGGTGACGCGCTGCGCCGCCTCGCGCCGGAACTGAGGCAGGTACTGCAGGCCATGGTCCTCGACGGGCTCACCGTCCGGGAGACCTCCGTCCTGCTCGGGCTGCCCGAAGGCACGGTCAAGACCCGTGCGCGCCGGGCCCGGATCGCGATGCGGAGGGCGCTGACATGAGGGCGGAGGGCACTGGCATGGACGTGGAACACGCGTCGGCGCGGATCATCGACGGTTACGCGCGCGGCGGCACCGACCTCGCCGCCGACGAAGTATGGGCCGTGGAAGCCCACTTGGAAGGGTGCCGGGTCTGCCGGGACCGGCTCTCGGCGGCCGTCACCGCACACGCGCCCGCCGTGGCCGCGCTCGTCGGCACCGTCTGGTCCGGCCTCGAACCCCGGCTCGCCACCACCCCCGTGCCGCGCCGCCGGCACCGGTCGGTACGGCTGTCGAGTTGGCTGACGCCCACGATGGTGCCGTGGCTGGTCATGGTCGTGGGCGTCACCCTGCTCGCGCTCCTGCTCGACCTGGCCGGCGGCGGTTTCGGACTCGGTTCCGGACCCCGCGATGTATCGCTGGTGCTGCTGCTCGCCCCCGTCCTGCCGGTGCTCGGGGTCGCGGCCTCGTGGTCCCAAGGACTCGATCCCGCCTATGAGTTGACGGCGTCCGTGCCCAGGGCCGGGCTCCATCTGGTGCTGCGGCGCACGGCGTCCGTGCTCGCCGTGGTCGTGCCCGCGCTGCTGGTGGCCGGCTGGGCGACGGGGGTGCCGGGCGTGACGGCCGCGCAGTGGCTGCTGCCCTGTCTGGCCTTCACCTCGACGACCCTGGCGCTCGGCGGTGTCGTCGGGGTGACCCGTGCCGCCGTGGCGGTGGTGGTCGTATGGGCCGCCGTCGTCGTGACACCGACCGTGTCCGCGAGCCGCGCGACCTTCGCCCTGCAGACGGGCGGACTGCCGGTGTGGGGGCTGGTCCTCACGCTCGGCGTGGGTGTCGTGATCGCCCGCAGGGGCGCGTACTCCGTGCTGGGGGCGCATCGGTGACCGGCGGAAAAGCCATCAGAGAACCCCTCCGAAAGGACCACCCCATGATGCCCGCGATGAGCGGGGCCGACCTCGCGCCGACGCCCTACGCCTGGCAGATCCAGGCCGCCGGGCTGAAGGTCAGGGTCGGCCGCAAACGGATGGCCGTCGACGGGCTCGACCTGTCGCTCGGCACCGGCGTGCACGGTGTCCTCGGGCCCAACGGGGCCGGCAAGACCACCCTCATCAGGGCGTTGGCCACCGTGCTGCGCCCGGCCGAGGGCACCCTGGAACTGCTCGGCGAGTCCGTCGCCGGCCTGGGTGAGCACCGGGCGGTGCGCCGGCGGATCGGTTATCTGCCACAGGAGTTCGGCTACTACAAGCGGTTCACCGTGCGCGAGTTCGTGGAGTACATGGCCTGGCTGAAGGAGGTGCCCAAGGCGGACATCCCCGGGGCGGTGCAGCGTGCCGTCGAGCGGGTGGGTCTTGCCGACCGCGCCGACGAGCGGATGAAGGCGCTGTCCGGCGGCATGGTGCGCAGGGTCGGCATCGCCCAGGCCATCGTCAACGACCCGGCGATCCTGCTCCTCGACGAGCCGACGGCCGGCCTGGACCCGGCGCAACGGCTGCGCTTCCGCGAGCTGTTGCAGGAGCTGGGCGCCGACACCTGTGTGGTCGTCTCGACCCACCTCGTCGAGGACGTCGCCGCCGCCTGCACCGACGTGGTGCTCTTCGCCGAGGGCCGGCTGGTCTTCCAGGGCACCCCCGACGAACTGGCCGCCGCGGGCGGTCCCGAGCACGTGGGCGACAGCCCGCTGGAGCGCGGCTACTCGGCGCTGCTGCAGAACCCCGAGCAGGAGAGGGGCTCTTGGTGAACGCCCGTGTTCTGCGCACCGAGTTGAGACGCTCCGTCGCCCCGTGGGCCGGGGCCGTGGTCCTGACGAGCGCGCTCGCGTTCCTGTACCTGCTGAGCAACGCCTCGTGGTGGAACGGCACCACCGCATGGACGGCCCAGTGGACGTCCCTGGCCCTGTGGACCCGCAGCCTGCTGTTCTACCTGTGGCCCCTCGCCGTGGGAATCGGCGCCCTCCAGGGTCTGCGTGACCACCGCTCGAAGATGATCGAGCTGCTGACCAGCACACCGCGCCCCGCCCGGCACCGCGCGGCCGTGCCGGCGGGCGCCACGGCGATCACCCTGACCTCGGCCTTCGCCCTCCTCGTCCTCGTGGGAGGCGTCCAAGTACCGGCCCACACCGACTACGTGCATCTCGGCTGGCTGCCGATCTCCCTGATCGGCGCGCTCTTCCTCGTCGCGGGAGCCCTGCTGGGCATGGGCGCCGGACGCGCCCTGCCCTCGGCGCTCACCCCGCCCCTGCTGGCCATCGGCGCCTTCGTGTTCACCGCCCTCATGCACATGTCCCTGGGCCGGACCACGACGACCGACCCGGCGACGGGGTTCGACACCACGCGGCCCGAGCGCGTCTCCCTCCTCTCACCGGAGGTGGAAGAGGTCCACAACGTCCTCGTCACGGTCTCCACCCCCGTGCACGTCGGGCAGACGATCTGGCTCCTCGGCATGGCCCTGACCGGCTTCGCGCTGCTGGTCGCCGCGACCCCGCGCACCCGGCTGCTGGCGCTGACGCCCGTCGTCGCGGGCGCGGTGCTCGCCCTGCTCGTCCTGCCCTCCGACCCGCGCCGGATGTACGTCGTCGACAGGACCGCCGCCCAGTCGGTGTGCGACGGCCCGGTGTGCGTGGCCAGGGCGCACCAGGACCGGCTCGCCGCCCTCGCTGCTCCCGGCAAGGAGGCGCTGCGCCTGCTGCACGGCGCGCTGGGCGACCGGGCGCCGGTCGCGGTCCGCGAGAACACCGCCGTACAACCGTTCGGCTCGACGCCACGGTGGTCCCGTACGACCGTGCTCTTCGGCTTCGACGACGCCCTCGTCGCCGGTGCGAGGGGCGAGGAGCTGACCTCGGCGCTGCTCGCCGAAGGGCTTGCCCCGGGGTGCACCCCGGTCGGCTGGTCCGGCTTCGGGAGCGACGACTACGCGCAGACCGTCGCGGTGGGCTGGGTGCTCGGGGAGCTGAAGCCGCTGCCCGGCACGTCGGCGACCCTGCGCCGCGAGGTCGAGACCGAGACGCGCCCGGTGTGGAAGAAGCTCAAGGCACTGCCGTGGTCCGAGCAGCTCGCGCGGATCAACGCGATGCGCGACACCGCGCTCTCCTGCGAGGGCGACCCGTTCGAGGTGCTGTCCGGCGGCGCGGCCCGGTGAGGCGGGTCCGGGTGAGCTGGATGGCCGTGAGCTGGATGCCGGTGAGCCGGATGCCGGTGAGCTGGATGCCGGCGCCACGGCTGCCGTTGAGATGGCTGACGCTGTACGCCCGCTCGCGTCAGGTGCCCGCGTCCCTCGCCGCCGTGGTGATCGGCACGGCGGTGATATGGGCGCTCGCCCCGGACGGCGGCCGGGCGCCCGCTGATCCGCGGCTGCCCGTGCTCGTCCTCGCCATGGGCGCGATGGCCGCCTCGATCGGGCTCGGCGGACAGGATCTCGCGCTGGACCGGACCGCCGCGATCCGCTGGGTGCCGCGCAGAGCGGCGCACGTGCTGCTCGCCGGGGCGGTCGCCGCCGCGGTGCTGCTGACCGTGCAGACGATGGGCGCGCCCCCGGTCACCGCCGAGTTCGTGGTCCGGGACAGCGCGGGCCTGACCGGTCTGGCCGCCGCGGGCGCGGCGGTCGCGGGCGGCCGGTACGCGTGGACGCCACCCTTCGCCTGGCTCGCGCTGTCGTTCGTCGCCCCGCCCGCCACGAGTACGCCGACGCGGGTGGCGTCCTGGCTGCTGCTGCCGCCCGGCACCCCGGCGGCCGGCTGGACGGCCCTGTTCCTCCTGGCGGGCGGCACGACCGCCTACGCCCTCGCGGGACCGAGGCGGTAGGCGGCGGGAGCCGTCAACTCGTCGGCGCCGGGCGGTCGTAGACGTGGTCGGGGGTGACGATCCCGGTGATCGCGCGGGCGACCAGGGAGGACGGCTCCTGGCCGCCGGAGGTGATGTCGGTGTTGAGCAGGACGACCAACGTCGCCTGCTGCGACGGGAGATAGACGGTCACGGACTCGTAGCCCGGGATGGAGCCGTTGTGCCCGATCCAGCCGTCGCTGTCGAAGATGCCCAGGCCGTAGGTGAGGCCGGGGAATCCGGTCGGCAGCGTCCTCAGGCGCTGCTTCTGGGTCTCCGGGCTGAGCAGGGTGCCGGTGGCGACGATCCTCGCCCAGCGGTGCAGGTCGTCCATGGCCGAGATCATCGCGCCGGCCGACCAGCCCCAACTCGGGTTCCAGTCCGTCGAGTCCGTGACCTCACCGCTCAGCGTCTGGTTGGTGTAGCCGCGCGCGTGCGGCTCGGGGAACTCGCGGACGTCCGGGCCGTCGGGGAACAGCGTGTGGTCGAGGTGGGCCGGGCGCAGCACCCGCCGGTCGATGACGTCGGCGATGTGGTGGCCGGTGACCTTCTCGATCACCAGGCCGAGCAGGACCAGGTTGCTGTTGTTGTAGACGAACACCTTGCCCGGCGCGGAGGTGTTGCGGTGCTTGAAGCCGTACGCGAGCAGCTCGTTCGGGGTGAACGTGCGGGTCGGGTCGCTCAGCAGGTCGTGCACGAAGTCGGGGTCCGAGCTGTAGGGGAACAGGCCGCTGCGCATCTCGGCCAGGTGGCGCAGGGTGATGCGGCGGCCGTTGGGCACCCCGTGGACGTAACGTCCGATCGGGTCGTCGAGGCGGATCCGCCCCTCGTCGACGAGCTGGAGCAGCGCGGTGACCGTGAAGGTCTTGGTCTCGCTGCCGATCCGCGAGAAGAAGCCGGTGCTCATCGGCTCGCCGGTGGCCTTGTCGGCGACGCCGGTCGCGCGGACGTAGCAGCCCTTGCCCGGCATCCACAGTCCGACGGCGACACCGGGGATGCCGGCCTCCCGGCGGACGTCCGCGACGGCCTTGTCCAGGCGGGCGGTCAGGTCATGGCCGAGGCCGTGCGCCGGGCAGTCGTCATGGCCGTGCCGGTCCGCACCCACGGGAGGGACGGTAGTCGTGGGGGTGGCAGCGGCGGAAGCCGCCGTCATCGGGGTCAGTGCGGACGCCACCAGCAGCACGGCTGCGAAGAGGCGTCGGGACGGAGTACGTCGCATGGGGAGTGCTTCTTCCGGTTCGGGGCCGAGGGGCTGCGGAAGCCACGCCACCATCCGGAGTCCGCCGGGAGGCCCTCCCGTCGTGCGCGCCCCTTGGAGTCCACTCGATCGGACCGGCGTTCGGACGTACTACGTGGGTTCAGGGTTTGATCCGGCCGGCGGCAGGGAGTGCGGCGGTACAGCAGGCTGTACGACGAACCGGACCGCATGCTGGATCGATCACCGCGCGGCTTCTTCCTAGGTTGGTGAGCACACCGAAGGCCCGGTGCACCGAACCGCCAACTCCCCGGGAGACAGCCCATCATGACGATCCGTCACCTCACCGCCGTGGCCGCACTGGCCGCCCTCGGCCTCGGCCTCGCGACGCCCGCCGTAAGCGCCACGGAGTCCCGCCGCTCCACGCTCCAGAAGAGCGTGGACGCGATCCAGAAGACGGGGACCGTGGCCGTCGTGGCCCGGTCGACGGGTCCGGAGGGGCGGCGGTACGCCACCGCCGGGGTGTCCGACACCACCACGGGGCGGGCGGCACGCGTCACCGACCGGTTCCGCATCGCCAGCTCCACCAAGGCCTTCGTCTCCACCGTGATGCTGCAACTGGTCGGCGAGGGGCGGGTGTCGCTGGACGACACCGTCGAACACTGGCTGCCCGGGCTGGTGGCCGGCAACGGCAACGACGGAAACGCCCTCACCGCACGGCAGTTGCTGAACCACACCAGCGGACTGTTCAACTACACCGCCGACTTCCCCGAGATCGCGAGCGTCGACGGTTTCCGGGCCGGCCGGTACACCACCTGGACCCCGCGGCAGCTCGTCGGGATCGCGATGCGGCACGCGCCGGACTTCGCGCCCGGCACCCGGTGGGAGTACTCCAACACGAACTACATCGTCGCCGGGATGATCATCCAGAAGGCCACGGGCCACACCTGGCAGCAGGAGGTGACCCGGCGCATCATCCACCCGCTGGGCCTGCGCGACACCTCCGCCCCCGACACCTCGGCCCGCATCCCCGGCCGACACCTGCACGGCTACTCCGACCTCGGCGACACCGGGCCCACCATCGACGTCACCGACCTCGACCCGACGGCCGCCGGCGCGGCCGGCGCCATGATCAGCACGACCGGTGACCTGACCCGCTTCTTCTCGGCGCTCCTGGGCGGCCGGTTGCTGCACCCGGCCCAACTGGCCGAGATGAGGACGACGGTACGGGCCGCGTCCCTGGACCCCGTCTGGCCCGGCGCCCGCTACGGCCTGGGTCTGATGGAGATCCCGCTGACCTGCGGCGGCGTCTACTACAGCCACGCCGGCGACCTCATGGGCTACACCACCCGCGACGGGGTCACCGCCGACGGCCGCCACACCGTGGTCCTGGAGGCGACCGGCGACGGCGCCCCCGACCTGTCCACGGAGCTGGCGCAGAACGCGCTGATCGACACGGAACTGTGCGGCGCCACGAGGAAGTAGCCGGTCTACGGCACGCTCTGGACGTCCTGGTGCGACTGGATGTCCGGCTGCGGCTGGATGTCCTCGTGCAGGTGGACCACGAGCCACCGCCCGCCGGGGTCGGCCCGGCGCAGTATCGCGGTGTTGCGGGCCAGGTCCGGTGGGGCCGCGCGGTAGTGGACCCGCAGCCAGTAGCGGGCCACGGCCAAGTCGCCGAAGACGTCGACGACTTGGCCGTACGCCGTGAGGCCGGTCTCGGCGGGCTCTCCGTCGGCCGTGGGGCGGCCGTCCCGGACGCGGTCCAACTCGCCCTTTCCGCAGAGGAGTTCGGGAGTCGCCGAGTCCCAGACCGTGGCTTCGGGGTCGAGAAAGGCGTCGATGCGCTCGCGGTCGCCCGCGGTGTAGCCCTCGTACATGCCCGTGATCACCGCCCACACCTCGGCCAGGTCGGCGGGCGCGCCACCCGGGCGGGCGCCGCCGCCGGGTGCGGGGGTGGCGGGACGGGACGCGGAAGCGGGCATGGCGGGTCCTTGCGTGGGTGCGTGCGGTGAGCGAGGGGACTCGGGGGCGGCTCGGATCAGGCCAGGACGACCAGGTCCCGGGGTGTGCGGTTGAGGCGCTCGCCGCCGTCCCGCGTGCAGATCACGATGTCCTCGATCCGCGCGCCGTACCGGCCGGGCAGATAGATGCCGGGTTCGACGGAGAAGGCCATGCCGGGTGCCAGCGGGAGCGGGTTGCCGGTCACGATGTAGGGCTCCTCGTGGGTGTCGAGACCGATGCCGTGTCCGGTGCGGTGGATGAAGTGCGGGCCGTGTCCGGCGTCGGTGATGATGTCCCGCCCCACGGCGTCGAGTTGACCGGCGGTGATGCCGGGGCGTACGGCGTCGGTCTGGGCGCGTTGGGCGCGCAGCAGTACCTCGTGGAGCCGGCGGAACTCGGCGGGCGGCTCGCCCACCGCGTACACCCGGGTGGAGTCGGAGCAGTAGCCGTCCCGGGTCGTGCCGCCGATGTCGACCACCACGGGGTCGCCGGGCCCGATCACGCGGTCGGAGAGTTCGTGGTGCGGGCTGGCGCTGTTGGGCCCGGAGCCGACGATGACGAAGTCGACCCGGACGTGCCCCTCGTCGAGCATCGCGTCCGCGATGTCCCGGCCGACCTCGCGTTCGGTCCGTCCGGCGCGCAGCCACTCGCCCATGCGGGCGTGCACCCGGTCGATGGCGGCTCCGGCCCGGCCCAGGGCGGCCGCCTCCTGCGGGGTCTTGCGCATCCGCAGCCCGTTGAGCACTCCGCCGGCCAACTCCTGTCCGGCGCCCGGCAGTACGGCACGGAAGGCGAGGGTCTTCTCCGCCCACATGTGGTTGTCGACGCCGATACGGGCCGTGCGGGCGGGCAGCCGGGCCGCGACGAGGGCATAGGGGTCCTCGGTCTCCTGCCAGCCGGTGATCTCGATGCCCAGGTCCCCGGCCGGGGACGCCTGCGCGGCGGGTTCCTCCAGGGCCGGGACGAGGAGGAAGGGATCGCCGTCGGCGGGCAGGACCAGGCAGGTCAGCCGCTCCAGCGGCAGCGCGTCGTAGCCGGTCAGATAGCGCAGGTCGGCGCCGGGCGAGATCAGCAGGGCGTCCAGACCGGCCCGGGCCGTGGCCTCCCGGGCGCTGTGGAGACGGTCGGCCGGGTACAGGTTCGCGAGCTGTCCGTCGTCGGGCATCGGTTCTCCGTGAGGGATCGTGAGGGGCGTCGGTGAGGCCGGGCCCTTCGGCCCCGACCGGATCAGGCCGCGTACAGCCGGCACGCCACGCCCCCGGCGATCAGCTGCGGTTCCTCCCGGTCGCAGCCGTCGAAGGCCTGGGGGCAGCGGGGATGGAAGCGGCAGCCGGTGGGCGGATCGGCCGGGTCGGGTACGTCGCCGGGGAGTTCGGCGGGCAGCACGCCCGCCCCGTCCGGCTTCGGTACGGCGGCCAACAGGGCCTGGGTGTAGGGGTGGCGTGGTTCGGCCCAGACCTCGGCGGTGGGGCCGGTCTCCACGATCCGCCCGAGGTACATCACCGCGATCCGGTCGGCGATCAGCCGTACGACGGACAGGTCGTGGCTGATGAACAGCAGCCCGGCGCCCGACTCGACGGCCAACGACCGCATCAGCGTGGCCACTTGGAGCTGCGCGGAGGCGTCAAGCGCGGAGATCGGTTCGTCCCCGACGAGCAGCCGGGGGCGGGCGGCGAGCGCGCGGGCGATGGCGATGCGCTGGCGCTGACCGCCGGAGAACTCCTGCGGGTAGCGCCCGGCCGCGTCCGCCGACAGCCCCACCCGCTCCAACAGGTCCTCCGGAGTGGCCCCTTCGGCCGCCTCACCCCGGCCGGCCACGGTCCGGATGCCGTCGGAGATCTGCGCGCCCACCCGGCGCCGGGGGTTGAGGGAGCCGTACGGGTCCTGGAAGACCATCTGGATGCCGGTCAGGGCCGGTTCGCGCCGGCGCACCCGCAACGGACGTACCGGCGTGCCGTCGTAGACGATCCGTCCCTCCGCCGGCGGGACGAGCCCGCACACCGCGCGGGCCAGCGTCGACTTCCCGCAGCCCGACTCGCCGACCAGGCCCACGACTTCACCGGCCCGCACCTGGAGGCTGACCCCGGCGACGGCTCGGGTGGGCGGTGCGCCCGGCCGGTGGTACTGCACGACGAGGTCGTCCACCGAGAGCAGGGGAGCCGTCGGGTGGAGGATCGTCGGGCGGGGGGCCGCAGGGGTCGTCATACGGTGCTCCTTCCGGGGAGCGCGTCCAAAAGCTGGCGGGTGTACTCGTGCCGCGGCTCGGTGAGGACCTGGCCGCGCGCACCCGTCTCCACGACCAGGCCGTGGCGCATCACGCTCACCTCGTCGGCGATCGCGGACATCACGCCCAGGTCGTGGGTGACCAGCAGGACGGCGAGGCCCAGGTCGTCGCAGAGGCCGCGCAGCAGCCGCAGCACACCGGCCTGCACGGTCACGTCGAGGGCGGTGGTCGGTTCGTCGGCGATCAGCACCTTCGGCTCGCAGGCCAGCGCGATGGCGATCGCGATGCGCTGGCGCATGCCGCCGGAGAACTGGTGCGGGTAACGCCCCAGCGCCGCACGGGGGTTCGGGATGCGGACCTGTGTCAGCAGCTCGGCGCCCCGCTCCTTCGCGGCCTTGCGGTCCAGCTTCAGGTGGTGGCGCAGGTGGTCGGTGAGCTGGTGTCCGACGCTGAGCATGGGGTGCAGGCTGGTGGACGGGTCCTGGAACACCATGCTCACCGATCGTCCGCGCAGCGCGGCGAGTCGGCGGGGCGGGAGGGTGAGCAGGTCGGTGCCCTCCAGCTCGATCCGGCCGCCGGTGCGCGCGCCGGGCGGCAGCAGGCCGAGCGCGGCGAGCCCGGTCATGGTCTTGCCCGAGCCGCTCTCCCCCGCGAGCCCGTGCACCCGCCCGGGCCGCAGCGCGAGGTCGACGCCGCCGAGGATGCGCCGGCCGCCCAGGTCGAGGGTGAGTCCGCTGATCTCCAGCACGTTGCCGCCGGTCATGCGGCCCGCTCCTTCTCCGCGCCGATCGTGCGGGCGGTGCCGGGGTCGAGGGCGTCCCGCAGCGTGTCGCCGAGGAAGTTGAAGGCGAGGACGACGGTGAGGATGGCCAGGCCCGGGAAGACCCCGATCCACCACTTGTCGAACTGCTGGGTGCCGTCCGCCACCATCGCGCCCCACTCGGCGGTCGGCGGCTTGGCACCGAGCCCGAGGAAGGACAGCCCGGACAGCAGGAGCGTCGCCGTGCCGATGTCGAGGGTGGCCAGGACGAGCAGCGGGCCGAGCACGTTGGGGAGGATGTCGACGCGCAGGGACCTCCAGGCGGAAAAGCCCAACAGCCGTCCGCTGAGCACGAATTCACGGTTCCTGAGGCCCATGACCAGGCCGCGGGTGACGCGTGCGTACGACGGCCAGGACACGACCAGGACGGCCAGCACCGCGTTCTGCAGGCTGGCGCCGAGCGCGGCGGCGACCACCATCGCGAGGATGACGGTGGGGAAGGCGAACACCAGGTCCGCGATCCGCATCACGGTCTCGTCCACCCAGCGTCCGAAGAACCCGGCGCAGGCCCCGAGCACTCCGCCGACCAGCAGCGACATGGCCACCAGGAGCAGGGCGAGCGGGATGGAGACCCGGGCGCCGTACAGCACGCGGCTCAGCACGTCCCGGCCCAACTCGTCCGTGCCGAACCAGTGTCCGGCGCCGGGGGACGTTAGCCGGGGCAGGTTCTGCGCGAGGGGGTCGTGCGGGGCGAGCAGCGGGGCGGCGACCACGATGACCAGCCAGAACACGGCGACCAGGCCACCGGTGACGGCGAGCGGCCGGCGCCAGGCGGACGGCAGCCGTTTCAGCAGGTTGAGCCTCACTGCACCCTCACCCTCGGGTCGATCACGCCGTACAGCACGTCCACGGCGAGGTTGACGGTCAGGTACACCAGGCCGACCACCAGGCCCACGCCCATGACGGCGGGCAGGTCGAGGGTGGTCGCGCTGCGGTAGGCGTACGCGCCGAGGCCCGGCCAGGCGAAGATCGACTCGACCAGGACCGTGCCCGACAGCAGCGCCCCGAAGGCCAGTCCGGCGACCGTGATGACCGGCACGAGCGCTGCCCGGAACACGTACTGGAAGAGGACCGTGCGGCCGGGCAGGCCCTTGGCGCGGGCCGCGCGCACGTAGTCCTGGTGGAGCACCTCCAGGACGGCGGAGCGGGTGAAGCGGGTGAGCAGGCCGACGGTGTACGCGGTCAACACCAGTGCGGGCAGGGCGAGATGGCCCACCGCGCTCCAGAACACCGGCCACTGTCCGGCGAGTACGGCGTCGATCGTGTACAGGCCGGTGACGTGCGGGGGCGCGGTCATGCCGGGGTCGAGGCGGCCGCTGCCCGGGGCCCAGCCGAGCCGGTAGAAGAAGACGTAGAAGGCGAGCAGCGCCAGCCAGAAGGTCGGCACCGAGACTCCCAACAGGCTGATCACGCGCAGGAGTTGGTCGGTGAAGCGGTCCCGGCGCAGCGCCGCGACGACCCCGAACGCCACGCCCACGATCAGCGAGACCACGATCGCGGCCCCGGCGAGTTCGAGGGTGGCGGGGACGGCCGTCGACAGGTCGGTGCTGACCGGCTGGTGACTCTGCTGGGACTCACCGAGGTCACCCTGGAGCAGGTTACCGAGGTAGGTGACGTACTGGACGGGCAGCGGCTTGTCGAGGCCGTTCGCGTGCCGCCACTGGGCGACGATCGCCGGGTCGCCGATCGCCCGCTGGCCGAGGTTCGCCGCCGCCGGATCACCCGGGACGAGGTTGGTGAGGACGAACGTCACCAGGGTCACGCCGAGGGCGAGCAGGACGGCGGTGGCGGTACGGCGGAGCAGGAAACGGGCGAGGGGGTGGCGGGCGAGGAGTCGACGGCGGCCGGGGAGGGGGTGGTCGCCGCCCGCACCCTCGCCGCCCGCGCCCTCGCCGCCCGCGCCCTCGCCGTCCACTCCTTTCCCGCCCGTTCCCTTACTTGGCACCGAGCGCGGCGACATCGATCGTCCATACGGGGTTGTAGGCGACGCCGGTCACGGACGCGGCGGAGACGGTGTTGCGGCTCGGCTGCATCAGCGGGATGAAGGGGCCGGAGGCGTTCAGCCGGGTCTGGATCTGCTCGTACAGCGCCTTGCGGGCGTCGTCGCCGATCGTGGTGGCGGCCTTGTCGCCGAGGGCGGTGAGGGCGGGGTCGGCGCCGGCCTGCCAGCCCGCGCGCAGGCCGACCAGGTTGCCGGGCAGGAAGGCGAGGTAGTCGCTGGGGTCCGGGTAGTCCGGGCCCCAGTACCACAGGCCCACCTGCTCCTTGGCGTTGCGGTAGTTGTCGAGTTCCGTGGTGGTCGGCGCGGGAGCGAGCGTGACGGTGATGCCGACCTCCTTGAGCTGGGCCTGGACCCGTTCGGCGAGGGTCTGCAGGGACAGGCCGTCGACGGTCAGGTCACTGGCGTAGCCGAGGGTCACGGACGGCTTGGCGATCCCGCTCGCCTTGAGGGCCGCCTTCGCGCCGGCGAGGTCACGGGTGGTGGCCTGCGAGGCGGGCAGTGCGCCGAGGAAGGTCGACGGGATGATGCCGGCGGACTGGACGGAACCCTTGCCGGCGAGCGAGAGCAGGCTCTTGTAGTCGATGCCCTTGCGCACCGCCTCGGCGAACTTCGCGTCGGCCGTCGTCGTGCTGACCTTGGTGTTCCGGTTGAGCAGCAGGAAGATCACGTCCGAGGACGCGCCGCTGTCCACCTTGAGCCCGCCGGTGAGCCCGCCGACCTGGTCGGAGGTGAGGTCGAGGGCGATCTGGCTGTCGCCGCGCTGCACGTTCAGCTTCTGCGTGGGCGCCTGGACGTTGCGGAGGACGATCTTGTCGTAGGTCGGCTTGTCCGAGCCGGTGTACTTGGGGTTCTTCTCCAGGACGACCTGGGTGTTCGTGTTGAACGAGGTGAGCGTGTACGGGCCCGAGCCGGCCGACTTGGTGTTGAGGTACTTCTCCGCCGCGTCCGCCGAGGTCGCGCTCCCGCCGTGGGCCTGGACCGTCTTCGCGCTGAGGATGCCGAGCGCGGGGTTGGGGAGGATGAAGGGCAGCGCCGGGTTCGCCTTCTTCGACACCAGGGTGACCGTGGAGGCGTCGGTCTTGCTGACCGTGACGCCGTCCAGCAGGAACGACGGGTTGCCCTTGAGCGCGATCACCCGGTTCAGCGAGAACACGACGTCGTCGGCGGTGACCGCACCGCCGTCCGCGAACTTCGCGCCCGTGCGCAGGTGCAGGGTGAGCGTCCTGCCGTCCTTGGACAGTTCGTACGAGGACGCCAGGCCCGGCACCGGCTTGGTGACGTCGCCGCCCTTGAAGGTCAGCAGCGTCTCGTAGAGCGCCTTGTCCACGATCTGCCCGGTCGGCTCGAACTCACGGCCCGGGTCGGCGGTCTTCAGGTTGAACGACGTGTCGACGACCAGGGTCTTGCCGGCCGCGGAACCGGAGGCACTCGTACCGCCGGAGCAGGCGCTCAGGGCGAGCGCCGCGACCGCGACGAGGGGGAGTGCCGCCGGGTAGGACCCGGCACTGAATCTGGGCATGCGTGCCTCCGTGAGCAGGGCGGAGCGAGGGGTGCGCGAGCGCGGGGATCGGGGACCAGCGGGGGCGGAGCGGGACAGGGCCGGGCGGGTACGGGCGGGCGCCGGGAGGGGACCTGGACGATTCGCCGTTAGGGTGGGCCGAAAATAACCAGGACTCTCGGCCGACGGGACCAGCGCGAGACGAAATGCGACGGAGAGGCGCCAACATGGAAGATCTGTCGAGCCCGGAGACCCCGGGCGAACGCCGATCTGGACGGATCGGCATCGGTCTTGCCCTGGATTCGGTGCATTTCAAGATCCTCGACGTTCTGCGTACCCAGGGACGTATTTCCGTCGCCGCCCTCGCGGACCGTGTCGGCGTCTCCCGCGCGAACGCCTACACCCGCCTCGAAGCCCTCCGCGCCGACGGCGTGATCAACGGCTTCAGCGCCCGCGTCGACCACACCCGGGTCGGGCTGGAGATCTGTGCGCTGATCTTCGTCACGGTCCGCCAGGAGCTGTGGAAGCAGTTCCGCACCGCGCTCGCCCAGATGCCGGAGGTGGAGTACTGCGCCGTCACCACCGGCCAGCACGACGCCATGATCCAGATCCGGGTGGCCGACGTCTCCGCCGTCCACCGCCTGGTCACCGACCGCCTCTCCACCATTCCCGCGGTCCGCGCGACGGAGACGGTGATCATCCTCGACGAGGTGCTGCGCCGGCCCTACGTCCTGCCGACCGAGGCCCGCTCCCCCGAGTCCGCCGGCAGCGCCCCGCAGGACGCCCCCGGTGCGAGCCAGTTCGGCATGACCCGCTTCATCCGGGCGGCCGAGGGGCGGGCGGACCTGCAACGGGCGTCCCAACCGGAGGAGTGACGAAGCCGACCGGGGGGCGAGGCCCCACCGCACGGACCCGCAGGGGCCCGTGAGTTGAGGGTGTCAGGGTGTCAGAAGACCTTCTTGTACACCTGCCACCCGGTCGCGATCCTCGTCCGCCCGCCGAACGACCCCTTGCCGTCACCGCTGTTGCGCCACACGTTGCCGCTCGTGTCGCGGGAGACGAGGTCCGCCTTGCCGTCACCGGTGATGTCACCGACGCCGACGACCGCGTTGTACGCCCCGCCCCACGCGCCGAACAGCTTCACGCGCGTCTTGAAGGTGCCCTTGCCCGTGCCGAAGTACCGGTACAGGGTGTTGGACTTGTCCTGCGCGACCAGGTCGCCGATGCCGTCACCGTTGAGGTCGCCGACGCCCACGACCTTCTTGTACGTCTTCCAGTTGTCGTAGAGCTTCACGCGCGCCGACAGCTTGCCTGTGCTGGTCCCCTTGTAGAGGTAGACGGCGCCGGTGGCGGAGTTGCGCGCGATGAGGTCCGGCCGGCCGTCGCCGCTGACGTCGCCGGGCGAGGTCAGGACGTCGTACTGGTTCCAGCCCTTGCCGAGCGAGGTGTGCGGGGTGTTCGTGAGGAAGGCCTGTCCGAGCATGGTCCGGTACACGCGCAGCTCGCCGCTGCTGAACCGCACGAGGACGTCATTGCGGCGGTCGCCGTTGAGGTCGCCGAACGGGACCAGCGTCACGGAGGAGGGCCAGCCCGAGGCCGTCATGGTCTTGGCGAAGCCGCCCGTGCCGTCGCCCGGCCGGTAGCCGACGACTCCGGAGGAGGTGAGGGTCAGGGCGTCGCCGATGCCGTCGGGTGCCCAGCTCGCGCTGTTGGTGAAGTCGCGGCGCACGGCGGCCCCGTCGGACACCCGCACCGTCTGGGACACCGTCAGCGCCGGCCCCGAACCGTCCGCGGGCGGGGCCGTCAGCCTGAAGGTGTACGTGCCGTTGGGAACGAGCGCGCCCGTGGTGTCACGGGTGTTCCACCGCGCGGTCAGGTTGCCGCTCACCTCGCCGCCGGAGAGCGTACGGACCACGGCTCCGGTGGCCTTGCTGGTGACCGTGGCCTGCCAGGAGGCGGCGGGCTTGGCGAGCAGTCCGCGCCACTGCCACCACGGGTCGGTGGCCGCGTCGCTCTCCCACGAGTTGTTTGTCACCTCGGACTCGATGACGGAGAGCCGCTGGGTGGCGACCCCGCTGGGCACCAGATGGATCCGCCGGTCCGCGTCGACGTAGGCCGCCGGCCCGCCGAACTTGTCCACAGTCCACGTCACCCCGCGCAGGCTGGAGGCGCCCGCCGCGAGATCGCCGATCTTCCGGGTGGTCGCGGTGCCGTCGGCGAAGGCGGTGAGCTGAAGCGCCCCGGCCGCGGTGTCGTGCCGGACGAGGTAGCCGTCACCGAGGAGGGCCTCCCCGGACGGGACGGGGATGCTCTTCTTCGCCGTACGGTCCCAGACGCCGGCCTTCGCGGTCGGGCCGCAGGACCAGTAGACCCAACGGCCCACCGCCTGAAGCTCCTTGGGGACGCACGGGGCGCCGGTGGAGACGGTCTCGGTGGTCCTGCCGGTCTTCAGGTCCTTGGCCGTGACGACACCGGAGCCGGAACCCGGCGTCCACAGGCTGGTCCCCCAGACGGAGGCGGCCGTGACGGAGCGGGTGACGATCGGCCGGAGGTCGGAGTAGACGCCGAGGTCGCCGACGTACTGCTTGGTGGGCGAGGTGCCGTTGACGATCGCGTAGCGGCCGGTGATGTCGAGGACGGATCCGGCGCGCGAGGGGAGGAAGAAGCCCGCCTGGTCGTCGAGGGACTGGACGTACGAGTCGACGGCAGGGTCGGGCTCGGCGGTGAACGTCACGACCTGACCGTCGCCGGTGGCGTAAGGGCCCGCCCCACGGCCGTCCCAGGTCTGCCAGGTCGGTGCGCTCGGAGTGCCGTCGGCGGCTGTCCGCCGGGTGTAGTAGGAGCCCAGGAAGCTGCTGTCGGCCTCGTCGGTGGCCAAGGTGCCGTTCTGCAGCGACAGCCGGTCGATCCTGGCGGCGGCGGACGGCACGGCGGTCAGCTCCGTCAGCGTCGGTGTGTCCGCCCCCGTGTCGGTGACCCGGCGTACGGCCCAGTGCCCGGCGTCGGTGCCGCCGACGGCCAGTAGGCCACCGTCCGGTGCCGCGACGAGGGACGTGTTCGCGTGCCGGAGCAGGGTGATCGGGTCACCGCCGGTGAGGGGCACGGCCATCAGGCGCTCACCGGACTTGTCGACCCAGTCGTGCGGATCCGACGGCACGGAACGGGCGACCACCAGCCAGCGCCCGGCGATGCCCACGTACGGCGTGCCCTCGGCGCCGGGCAGCGGCACCGCCGTCCCGGCGGCGGAGAGGTCGGCGCGGTCCAGGACGTGGGCCGTCCTGAGATCGGACCACCAGACCAGCCGGTCCGCGCTCAGTGCCACCCCCGTCGGAGCACTGGGCACGGTCACATCGCCGGTGACCTTCGCGCCGGCCAGGTCGACCAGGACCAGGTGCCGCTCGCCGTTCGGCAGCGCGTACCCGATGACGACGGTGCCGCTGTCGCCCCCCAGCACGGTGAAGTTGTCGGTGATCCCGGTCGGCCAACCCTCGACCTGGGTGCCCTCGGCGGGCGCGCCCTCGCCGAACAGCCAGAGCACACGGGTGCCGGCGGTGCCCTTGGCCTGGGTCAGCACATGGCTGCCGAAGGTGGCCATGTACAAGCCGTGGGTGAGGGCGACGTCCGTGCTGGTACCGGCGGACAGGTCCCGCAGGACGACCTTCTGGGTGGCCGAGACGACATCGGCCACGACGTCGGACGACGACCCCAGGTACGCGGTGAGTCCGGCCAGCGGCAGGTTGCCCAGCTCGGTCGTCGCACCGGTGTCGTACGACGTCCACAGGTAGCCGGAACGCCCCTCCTGGACATGCAGATAGCCGCTGGGCCCCGCGCTGTGGATCCGGTCCTTGCGCGGTATGTAGCGGTCCGCCTGGAAGACCTTCTCCGCAGCCGGAACGGTGTCTGCGGCGGGGCCGGTCAGGGCGGTGCCGGCGGGAGCGGTGCCCGCGGTCACGGCGAGAACGGCCAGCGCGGCGACGACGCCACGGGCGGTGGTACGACGGGACATCGCCGACTCCTGAGCCTCTCAACGGGAAAAGGCGTGACGGGACGGCGGTGGCCGATCAGGTGCGTGTCACCGGCGCCGCGAAAGCGCGCCGGCCCCCAAGTGCCCCCCGTGCACAGCTGCATGACAGTAACAGCAGGCACAGGGGGCACGGGAGAGTGGTCAGGACTTCAGGAACGCGAGGATGTCGGGGTTGAGAACCTCCGGGTGGGTGGAGAGCATCCCGTGCGGGTAGCCCTCGTAGCTCTTGAGCGTGCCGTTCTTCAGGAGCGCGACCGTCAGCGGCGCCGAGTCGTCGTACGGGACGACCTGGTCGTCGGTTCCGTGGGCGACCAGGACCGGGACGTCGATCTGCTGGAGGTCCTCGGTGAAGTCGGTCTCGGAGAACGCCTTCACGCATTCGTAGTGGGCGTTGGCGGCGCCCATCATGCCCTGCCGCCACCAGTTGTCGATCAGCCCCTGCGAGACGTTCGCGCCGGGCCGGTTGAAGCCGTAGAACGGCCCCGACGGTACGTCGATGAAGAACTGCGAGCGGTTGCCCGCGACGCCCTCGCGGAAGCCGTCGAAGACCTCCAGGGGCAGGCCGCCCGGGTTGGACTCCGACTTGATCATGATCGGCGGTACGGCGCCCACGAGCACCGCCTTCGCGACCCGGCCGGGCTCGGCGCGGGCGACGTAGCGGGCGACCTCGCCGCCGCCGGTGGAGTGGCCGATGTGACACGCGTCCCGCAGGTCGAGCGCGGCCGCGAGGGCGATCACGTCGGCGGCGTAGGTGTCCATGTCGTGGCCGGTGGCGGTCTGGCTCGACCGCCCGTGCCCACGGCGGTCGTGGGCGATGACCCGATAGCCGTGCGCCAGGAAGAACAACATCTGGTTGTCCCAGTCGTCGGCGCTCAGTGGCCATCCGTGATGGAAGACGACCGGCTGAGCGTCCCGTGGACCCCAGTCCTTGTAGAAGATGGTGGTGCCGTCGTCGGTGGTGACTGTACCCATACCTGATCCTCCGCTCGCCCGTCCGTGCCCCGTGCTACTCGGGGGTG
This sequence comes from Streptomyces sp. NPDC092369, assembly GCF_044755245.1. Classification (NCBI taxonomy): domain Bacteria; kingdom Bacillati; phylum Actinomycetota; class Actinomycetes; order Kitasatosporales; family Streptomycetaceae; genus Streptomyces; species Streptomyces sp. NPDC092369. Next base: position 453,065 of record NZ_JBIVQP010000005.1, on the reverse strand, counting down.
CGCGGCGCACGCGGGACCGACGAATTCACGCCTTGAGGCGCGGTCCGGATATACCTCGAACACCCTACGCCGGGGGGCTCGGCGGCACATCCGCACAGCGGCAGGTCTACGCGCGGTTACTTCCCGAACGCCTGGCGGAACTGGGCGACGGTCTCGGGCGAGGCCCAGTTCGCGCCGCACATCGGGACCACGCCGTCCTTCGCCGCGACGATGTAGGACTCGCCGACCGAGAAGGTCAGGTGCTCGATGTCGTCGGGGCCGTTGTCGAGGACGACCGTGTCCGCGTCACCGCCCTTCAGCCACTGGTCGACGCGGAAGGTGACCGTGGTGCCCTTGACGGAGGTGACCGTTCCGCCGAAGAGGGTCGGGTACGCGCGCAGACGGTCGGGGGTGGGTTCCGCGCACTTGCCGGCGATGCCGCCCGGCGCGACGCCGAGCCTCAGGGCGGGTGCGGCCTTGGCCGACTGACCGGGGACGCCGCCGTTGCCGCCGCCATTGCCGTCGTTCGCCATGACTCCTCCTGCGATGCCCCCGCCGAGCAGCAGCAGACCGGCGGCCGCGAGCCCGAAGAGCTGACGGCGGCCCAGTCCCGCGCGGGACTTCCCGGGGCGAGTGGTGGGGCCGGCGCCGTCGCCGGAGACGGCCGTCGCGGACCTGAGCGCGCTGTCGGTGTTCAAGGTGGCCTCCACAAGACGGTTGACGTCGGGCGACGGAGCCTGTGTCGTCAGCGCCGGGTCCGCGGACTTCATCCGGGCCAGCAGTTCGTCGTCGTTCACTGACTGCTCCTTCCTTCGACTCTCTTGTGTCCGGACCGTTCTGCGTCCTTTCGCCCCAACTGCGCGGCGAGTTTCTTCTTCGCCCGGTGCAGCCGGATGCTGACCGCGTTGGAGGTCATCCCGGTGGCGTCCGCGATCTGCCGCGGCGCCAGTCCCTCCCACGCCCACAGCTGCAGCACCTCGCGGTCCAGCGCCGCGAGGGTGTCCAGCGCGGCATGCAGCTCGCTGTGATCGGCGTCCCCCGTCGCGGGCCGCGCCTCCAGCGTCCGGATCAGCCGCTCCACCAGCCGGAGCCGGCGTCCGTCCGCGCGGCGGGCGTTCGCCAGACACCCCCGGGCCACGCCGTAGCACCACGGCAGCACGTCATCGGGCTCGGGCGGGGAGTCCCCGAGGCCGGGCACGGCGTCGATACGGCGCCACAGCACCAGCATCGTGTCCGCGAGGATGTCCTCGACCAGGTCGGCGCTCGTCCGTCGCAGCAGAAACCGGTGCAGCGGTTCCGCCACCACGTGCGCCAGTCTTTCGAAGCGCGCCCGCCGCCGCTCGCGCGCTTCCTGTTCCGTCTTGGATTCCACAACCCGTCCTGTCCGGCCGGGGCCGGTTCCTTTCGGCGCCGCGTCAGACCGGCCCGGACCGCCCCGACAGGTCGGCCAGTTCGGCCTCGTAGAACAGCGCGGGGTCGAAGCCCATGCCGGTGAAGTGGCCGGCCAGCTCCAGGGACAGGATGCCGTGCAGGCGGGTCCAGAAGGACAGGGCCCGGTGGAGCACGGCGGGCGGGGCGGGGTGGTCGCCGGCCCAGTCGCGGTGGTCGGCGAGGTGGTCGTCGAGCCGGGCGGCCGGTGGGGGTACCGGCGCCGTCGATGCCTCCGATGCCTCCGGCGAGTTGAGTGCGTCGAGCAGGTGTCCCATGATCTCCGCGGCGATCGCGGTGATGTCGTCCGGTGCGTGATAGCCCGGCACCGGAGTCCCGTAGACGAGGAAGTACCGCTGCGGATCGGCCAGCGCCCACTCCCGCAGCGCGTGCGCGAGCCCCGCCGCGTCCGCGCCCGCCGCCCGCGCCTCGCCCACCCCGTCGGCGAGGCTCCGGTACGCGTCCCTGACCAGCTCGGTGATCAGTTCGTCGCGGCCCGCGAAGTACCGGTACAGGGCGGGTCCGGTCATGCCCATGTGCTTGGCGATCGCGTTGAGGGAGAGCGCGGAGGCGCCCGCCGTGGCGATCTGCTCCCACGCCCGCTCCTTGACCTCGGCGCGTACCTGGGCGCGGTAGCGCTCGCGCGGTGTCGTCGTCCCTGCTCCGGCCATGCGACCTGCCCTCCCTCGCCCCCGCACAGTTTCGTTAGAGGCTATCACGAAGGTTATTGACACTCTCTCGGTCGATGCGTTACAACTTCTAACGAACCCGAGAGCAAATAACTACCGAGGAGAACGCCGTGTTTGAACGCTTGGCCGAACTGGCGATACGCCGGTCCCGACTGGTCCTCGTCGTCGCCGTCGTGGCCGTGGCTCTGATGGGCGTGCTGGGCGCCGGCGCGTTCGGCAAGCTGCTCGGAGGCGGCTTCGACGATCCCACCTCGCAGTCCACGAAGGCCGCGAAGGTCATCGACGACAAGTTCGGCGGGGAGACCAACCTGGTCCTGCTGGTCCGGGCCGACGAGGGCCGCGTCGACGCCCCCGCCGCCACCCGCGGCGGGCAGGGCCTGGTGGCCGACCTGAAGAAGGAGAAGACGCTCACCAACGTCGTCTCCTACTGGGACACCGACAGCCCCGCGCTCCTCTCCCGGGACGGTCGCGAGGCCATGGTGCTGGCCCATGTGACCGGCACGGAGACGGAGCAGAAGGAGAACGCGACCGAGATCCTCGACGCCTACACCGGCGACGCCGCCCACGGCACCCTCACGGTCGAGGCCGGAGGCGGCGCCGCCGTGGGCAGTGAGCTGTCCAAGCAGGTGGTCGACGATCTCGTCCTGGCCGAGTCCATCGCCATCCCGCTGACCCTCGTACTGCTCCTCTTCGTCTTCGGCAGTGTGGTCGCCGCGCTGCTGCCGCTGGCCATCGCGATCATCGCCGTCGTCGGCTCCTTCGCCCAGCTCTTCCTGCTCGGCAGCGTCACCAGCGTCGCCGACACCGCGACCAACCTCACCACCGCGCTGGGGCTCGGCCTCGGCATCGACTACGCCCTGCTGATGGTCAGCCGCTTCCGCGAGCAGCTCTCGACGGGGGCAAGCGTGGAGGACGCGGTACGGCGCACGGTGGCCACCGCCGGCCGTACCGTCGCGTTCTCCGCGGCGACCGTCGCGGCCGCGCTCGCCGCGCTCCTGGTCTTCCCCCAGTACTTCCTGCGCTCGTTCGGCTTCGCCGGGGTCGGGGTCGTCGCCGTCGCCGCCCTCAGCACCCTGTTGGTGATGCCCTCCCTGCTCTTCGTCCTGGGCCACCGGGTCAACAGCGGCCGGCTGCCGTGGGCGAAGCCCGGCCGGTCCGGTTCCCGGGCGCCGCTGTGGGGCCGGCTCGCCCGCACCGTCATGCGGCGGCCCGCGCTCACCGCGCTCCCCGTCCTGGCCGTCCTGCTGGTGGCCGCGAGCCCGCTGCTCGGCATCACCTTCGGCACCCCGGACGAGCGCGTCCTGCCCGAGGACACCACGAGCCGCCAGGTCTCTTCGGCACTGCGGGACAACTTCGACGGCAGCGAGGCCTCGGCCCTCAACATCGTCATCGACCAGCCCGTGAGCAAGGCCCCGCTGCGGTCGTACGCCACCGAACTCTCCGGCCTCAAGGGCGTCGTCCGCGTCGAGACCAGCACCGGGACCTACGCCGACGGACAGTCCGCGGCGGCCGGTCCCGCCAACCCCGCCCTCGGCCGGCCGGACGCCCAGCGCGTCAGCGTGGTCAGCTCCCTGACGCCCAAGTCGGACGCGGCCCAGGACCTGGTCGAGCAGGTGCGGGCCCTGACCCCGCCCACCGGCACCCACCCCCTGGTGGGCGGCACCGACGCCGTACTGGTCGACTCCAAGGACTCCATCGGCGGCCGGCTCCCGATCGCCATCGCGCTGATCGCCCTGACCACCTTCGTCCTGCTCTTCCTCTTCACCGGCAGCATCGTGCAGCCGCTGCGCGCCCTGCTCCTCAACGGCGTCAGCCTGGCCGCCACCCTCGGCGTGATGACCTGGATCTTCCAGGACGGCAACCTCTCCTCCCTGCTCGGCTTCACGGCCCAGCCGATGGAGATGTCGATGACGGTCCTGATGTTCTGCATCGCCTTCGGACTGTCCATGGACTACGAGGTGTTCGTCACCAGCCGGATCAAGGAACTCCACGACCAGGGCGCCGACAACGAGACCGCCGTCGCCGACGGCCTCGGCCACACCGGACGCATCGTCAGCGCGGCGGCCTTCCTGCTCGCGGTCAGCTTCTTCGCCTTCGGCACCGCCAAGATCAGCTTCATGCAGATGTTCGGCCTGGGCAGCGGCCTGGCCGTCCTCATCGACGCCCTCGCCGTCCGCGGCGTCCTCGTCCCCGCCGCGATGCGCCTGCTGGGCCGCTCGGCCTGGTACGCCCCCGGCTTCCTGCGCCGCTTCCACAACCGCTTCGGCCTCAGCGAGGGCGGCCCGGAGCACCCGGCGACCGCCGGGCCCGCCCCCACCGCTACCTCGTACGTGAAGGACACGACGAAGAACACGACGGAGGTCTGACGCCACCGCCCGCGCCACCGACACCGCTTCGGGCCCGCCTCCGGATTTATCGGAGGCGGGCCCGGTCCCGTGCGGGGAGCGAGGGCGCGGGCGGCCGGGTGTCCGGTCGCGCCGCCGCGGTCACCAGTTCAGCGCGTCCGCCATGTCCGCCTGCCAGTACGTGACCTTGATCGAGTCGTCGATGTGGACGCCCTTCGAGGGCAGCGCCGGGTGGGCGGCGGCGGTCGCGTCCGTGTTGAAGTACACCGCCAGGGACTTGGCCGTGTACCCGTTGGAGCCGCTGCCGTCCGCCGCCGACAGCAGGACGCCCGCGTAGCCCGACTCACCGGGGGCCAGCGTGACCACGGCCTGCGGCTGAGAGTCCTCGATGACCGGCGGGACGGACTGGGCGTCCTGGAACCGGACGGCCGGGTAGTACACGAGGTCGCAGTTCTTCGAACCGGTGTTGGTGACCGTGAGCAGCAGGTGGTTGAGCGGGCGGCTGACCGCCGTGGCCGTCGTCCGCGAGGCGGAGGGCGAGCAGGGCTTGAGCCGGGAGCCCGAGTCGTCCGAGCCGCCGGAGGCCGAGGTCCCGGAGCCGTTTGAACCCGAGGGCCCCGACGAGCCCGAGGTGCCCGACTTCCCGTTCGAACCCGCCGTACCGCCCGTCGAGTCCTTCGCGGCCGTGTCGGCCTTGCCCGCTCCCGAGGACGTGCCGCCGCTCGCCTTGGACGGGGACGCGTCGGACGCCTTGGGCGTGGAGGTGGACGTGGTCACATCAGCCGCGCCCTCGTCCTTGGTGCCCGTGCCGTCGTTGCAGGCCGTCAGTGTCAGTGTGGCGACCGCGATGGCGGCGGCGGCGATCATGCGGGCACGGTTGTTGCGAGTGGACATGCGATCCCCTGTGTGCGGTACGGGCCTGGATGCGGGCCGCTCGACCGGGTGCCGGGAGCGGCGTGCTTGGATGACCAGAGCTTGTGGCGTGATCCGTCCCGGCCGCCACCACCGCCGGGACATCCGGGACGCTGGAACGTCTGGAACGCTCTGACCTGCGGGAACAAGCTCCGCCTGGAATGACGGGCGGGAACGTGGAGAGAGGGAGGAACGGTGACGGGGGACGACTTCCCGACGCTGCTCGGCCGGCTGAAGGAGCGTTCCGGGCTCAGTTACGGAGTGCTCGGGAAGCGGCTGCACATGAGTGCGTCCACGCTGCATCGGTACGTCAACGGGGACGCCGTACCCACCGACTACGCGCCCGTGGAGCGACTCGCCCGGCTGTGCAGAGCCACGCCGGAGGAGCTGGTGGAGCTGCACCGGCAGTGGATCCTCGCGGACGCCCGGCGGGGGCGGAAGCCGGGCGAGACGGCACCCGCCGCGCAGGACGCTCCCGTTCCGGTGCCCGCCGACGACCCGGCCCATGAGCCCGCCGCCGTCGACGGGGAAGGGCCGGCGGACGCTGTCGGGGAGGGGCCCGGAGACGTTCCCGACGTCCGGCGCGCAACCCCGGAGGATGCCCGTCCGCCGGCCCGCCGGCGCCGTACCGTCGTCCTCGCCGGGACCGCCGTGGTCGCCGCCGTCGCCGCGGCCGCGCTCGTGGTGAACCTCGTGCCCGACGGCGGCCGTGACGACCGCAGCGGGAAGCAGTCCGTGGGGGCCGCCGCCGCCGAGTCCCCGGGCACCGGTCCCGGCCCCACGAAACCGACCGGCACGAAGAGCAAGTCGCCCTCGCCGTCCGCCTCGCACGGCGGCGGTCCCACCGCTTCCGCCCCCGCCTCCCGGAGTGCGGGTGCGGTGGGCGGCGACAACGCCGAGGACGGGGCCACCGCGCCGACCGTCAAGGTCAACCCGTACAAGTGGGAGGACCAGTGCAGCCAGCACTACCTGATCGACCAGAAGGCCGACCAGGTGCCTCCGCCGCCGTCCGAGCCGGACGCGCGCGGGTGGGTCAAGGCGCTCGGCGGGGTCGCCGGCGGGGAGCAGATGCTGGCGCTGACCGTGCAGGGCACCGGGAAGGCCACGGTCGTCCTGGAGGCGCTGCACGTGCGGGTGGTGGACAGGAGCGCCCCGCTCGCCTGGAACGACTACGCGATGGGCGACGGGTGCGGCGGCGGGGTGCGGACGGCGGCGTTCGGGGTGAACCTCGACGCCGGGCGGCCCGCGCTCGCGCCCAAGGCCGGGCAGCGCGACTTCCCGTACAAGGTGAGCGAGTCGGACCCCGAGGTCTTCTACGTCTTCGCCGACGCGCGGACGTACAACGTGAGTTGGTACCTGGAGCTGGAGTGGTCCAGCGGCGACCGGAGCGGGGTGGTCCGCGTCGACGACACGGGCAACCCCTTCCGGACGAGCGGGCATGTGGGACGGCCGGCGTACATCTATCCGCTCGGTGGCTCGGAGTGGACCCGGCACCCCTACGATCCCGACATTCCCGGCTGACCCGCCCGGCGATCCCCTTCTTGATGGTGACCTCGACGCCCGGGTCGGGAGCGGGGTCGGGTTCAGGCAGCGTCGATCAGTGCCAGGTCCAGCGGGACCAGCGTGGTCGATGTCAACAGGGCCCGGATCAGATGGTCGTTGAGCGCGTTGCCGACCGGTTCGCCGAGCTCCTCGCGGGTCAGCCAGGGCACCCCGTCCCGGGACAGGCGGGTGCGGACGCCGTTGACCAGGTGCTCGACGCGCTTGTCCGTCCAGCCGGCGGCCGGCTGCAACTCGGCCAGTTCGGCGGCCGTCTGACGCCATGTCAGGGGCTGGGGCCGCGGTTCGTGCAGCAGGTAGCGCCGGCCCAGGACGATCAGGGCGAGCTTCTCCTGCTCGGTGAGGACCCAGATCCGGGGCGGGCGGGTGACGTCCCCGTGCCGCGGCAGGGGCCGCTCGCCCTCGGGGCCGGTGACGTAGACCTCCAGCAGATGCTCCCGCCCGCGGGAACCGCCGACGAACAGCGGCGTGTAGCCGACGTCGAGCGGCAGCGGCTCCTCGTCCCGGAACAGCAGCCGGGCGCCCGCGCACCGGATCGGCAGCCGCCCCGAGTTGCTCACCCACCAGCGGCCGCCGCGATGGGTCAGCGTGCCCTGGTGCCGGCTCACCTGGGGGTCGTCCTCCCCGAGACAGACGTGCACCTCGGGCCGGTTGCGTCCGAACAGGACCTCACGCCCTTCCCCCGGGCCCAGCGTCATGCCGCCGGTCAGCGCGAGCGCGAAGACGGTGCCCGGCAGCGGCGCGGACGCGCCCCGGGCGAGGCTGCCGTGGCTCGCGGGGAGCGGACGGCCGCCCGGAGCCGACGGGGCCGCGGTCATCACTCCGCCGGCCGCTTCGCGAGGTTCCGCACCACCACACCCGCCAACTCCGCGGCGCTGTCGCACAGTCGCCCGCTCGGCTCCGGCGCGTACACCGTCAGCTGGAACAGCTCGATCGTCTCCTCGCCGACGGAGTCCCTGAACGTGCGGTGCGGGGTCCGTACGGTGCAGCTGTCGTCCTCGGCCTCGTCCGCCACGTACCAGCTCTTCGTGCCGGCGACGGCCACCGGCTTCCCGTCGTCCGTCAGGGAGTTGTCGCGGCTGTACTGGATCTGCACCTCGCGCGCGCCGTCGTCGCTCGACCAGTCGCAGTCCCAGCCGCCGAAGCCGCGGTCCTCGTTGTCCGCCTCGACACCGGGCAGGCGCTGGAGGGCGCCGGCGTCGAGCAGGGAGCAGGCGTCCACCCGGGCCAGCGAGTCGGCCGCCGGCGGTGACGTGCGGCGCGGGACCGGACCGTCGGCCAGGATGCCGACGACGTGGTCGGTGGCGGCGTCCGCGAGGGCGCACGGGTCGGGGGAAGAGGCGGCGAGCCGCTTGCCGATGATCCGGATCTGCTGGTCGTCGGCGGTCTGCACGGCCCGTTCGCACACGTCCCCGTCCCGCTTGACCGTGACGACCGTGAGGCCGTCGACGACCCGGGTGTCCTGGACGCCGTCGTACTCGTCCCGGTCGACGTCGAGGTTGATCTGGAGGTCGGCGATGTCGTCACCGCTGCCGTTCTCCACCAGGACGTCGCAGCGGTCGATCTCGCCGTAGTCCGGGTCGAGTTCGGTGGTCCCGAACCGGCTCAGCGAGGCCGCGTCCAGCAGCGCGCAGGGGTCCGCCGTGCGGTCGTCGCCGATGGTGCCCGCGCGTCCCGCGGCCGAAGTCGCCGAGGAGACCGAGGGTTTCGCGTCGGCGCCCGCGGCCCGATCGCCCCCGCCGTGGGAGCCCCACGGGCCGAACAGGACGAGCCCGGCCGTGATCGCCCCGGCGGTGACCAGGGCGCCCGCGCCGATCGCCAGGGGGCGCCGGCGACGGCGTACCGACCGCGGCAGCCGCAGGGTGAACGCGGTGAGGTCCAGGGTGCGGGTGGAGTGGTCGTGCAGGCGCGCCCTGAGGTGCGGGGGCGGTGGGGTCGCCTGCGTCAGGAGCTTGCGGGCGCCGGCCGCGTCGGGACGGCGGCGGGGGTCCACCTCCAGCAGCGCGGCGAGCGGCTCGGTCAACGGGCCCGCCCGGCGCGCGGGTTCGATGTGGCCCTCCACCGCCCGGGCCAGATACGTCATGAGGTGCTCGGCCTCCCCGTACGGGGACCGGCCCTCGACCGCCGCGAACAGGGAGGCGCCCAGGGAGAACACGTCGGCCTTCTCCCCCGCGGGCAGCCCCTTGGCCAACTCGGGGGCCAGATAACGGGGTTTGCCGCGCACACCGCCCGTCACGCCGTGCGTGCCGCTGTGCGTGACGTCGCTCCACCGGGCCCGGGAGATCCCGAAGTCCGTGAGCCGCGCGACGCCTTCGTCGGTGACCAGGATGTTCTCCGGCGTGACATCGCCGTGCACCACGCCCTCGTTGTGCGACTTCACCAGCGCGTCCGCGATCTGGCAGCCGATCGCACCGGCCTCCTCGGGCGCCAGCGGACCGCGCTCGGCCATGATCTGGGCCAGGCTGCGGGAGGGGACGTACTCCATCACGATCCAGCAGGTGACGCCCTCGTCTATGTAGTCGAAGACACCCACGATGTTCGGGTGGTGCAGCCGGCCGGCGTTGCGTGCCTCGCCCATCAGCCGCCGGGTGGCCCGGTCGTCGTCCAGGCGCGCGCACTTGACCGCGACCCGGCGCTGCAGCCGCTCGTCCCAGGCCCGCCACACGACACCCATGCCGCCGCTGCCGATGGACTCCTGCAACAGATACCGGCCGGCGACCCGGTCGCCCGCCTCTGGCGTCACCAGCACTGCCCCACTCCTCGCCCACCCCACCCGCCCGCGCGGCCCCGCCGACGGTGACGGAGTGTACTCAGCGTGCACACAGCAGTGACCCTGTTCACAGAACTTCACTGGGAAGAGCGCAGAACCCGCACAGCCGACCCTGGACGTTCTCGTCACTCTGTGTAGATGCGGCGGGTGAAAGGCGGTACGGACACGACCGTGAGTACCGCGCACGCGTTCCCGCGAACACGGTCCGTCATACATTCCAGCGCCGCAACGAAGTCCGCCGACCGCACCGAAGAGGTGTCCGCGGGCGCATACTGGTGACAATGACAAAGCCAGCTGCACAGAAGCGCTATTTGCCTACCAGCCCCTTCAAGGCCCCGGTCACGGCAGCTCCCAAGCATTTCGCCGTGGGCGACCGGGTCACACACGACGTGTACGGCCTTGGCCGGGTGATCGGCGTCGAAGAAGGAATCGCGGCGCTGGTGGACTTCGGGTCGGTTCAGCACCGGATCCTCAGTCCGTACTCCAAGATGAGCAAGCTGTAGGACCGCCGTGCCCGGTCGGGCACGGCGGGCCTGCTCATCCCCCTGTAACGATTGGAAGCACTCTCATCGAAACCTCGCTGTTCTCCGCCCCCGAGGGGGCGCACGACCGTGCCGTCGCGGGCTCGCCCACTCCGGTGACCAACCCCTTCCAGGCCCCGGACTTCGCGCCGGGCTTCGAAGAGAACGAGACCGCCCTGCTCGACGACGACGTCGACGTACCTGTCGTACCCGTCTCGATCGTCACGAGCAGGGGCACGGGTTCGGGCCGGGGCCACAACAACCGGGGCAACGGCTCCGCCCGACGCAGGACCGGCTGACCCCGAAGCCCTTCAGTACTCCGCGCCTCGGTACCTCGCGGCTCAGTGCTTCGCGTTCTCCGGCACCGTGATCTGCCGCTCCGACCACCCCATCCGCGTGGTCGCCTCGTAATTCACCGTCGTACCGGCGGTCAGTCCCGCCTCGCGGGCGATGGCCGAGGGAGCGGTCAGGACGGTCTCCTCGGACAGCAGAGCGCCGGTGGACGGATTCACCACCAGGCGCTGTTCGACCCCGCCCAGCACGGTCGCCGAGTCGACGGGCAGTGTGACCGCCATCCCCTTGCGGCCCAGCGGGTCGGTGGCGGAGGGCTGGACGCCGATACCCGGCAGCTCCGCCAGCACGCGGTACGCGGCGGCCCGGGTCGCCGGCGCGACCGGCATGGTGATGAGGTCGGCGGTGTGGCGCAGCATCCAGGCGGTGCGCCCCGCGCTGGTCTCCGCGCCCCCCTCCTGTTCGTACAACCGCTCCAGTTCACCCCTCAACTTGTCGGCGTTGGTCGGGAGTTGCCGCAGGTCCTGGTAGGAGATGTTCTCCGGACCGAGCGCGTAGATCTTGTCGTCGGCGTTGGTGTGCAGGACGGTCGGCGTACCCGTCCCGATGGCGTAACCCAGCCGCATCCGCCCGTCGGCGCTCGCCGGACCCTCCACCCGACGGGGTGAACCCGCCGCCTTCCAGGCCTTCCTGTCCGCCGGCGTGCGCGGCTCGGTCGTGGCGTCGAGACCGGACACCATCAGACTCTCGGTCCCCGGCCGGACCCCGACCGACCACTCCCCGCCCGCGGTGCTGAGCAGGGCATAGCGCCGCCCCTTCTCCCCGACGACGTCGACGTTCAGCGTCTGGGTGGTGACCTGCCAGTACGTGCCCTCGGCGGCCGGACTCGCCGCCGCCTTCGCGACAGCGAGCAGCTCCATACGGCCGTTCACCACCGCCGAGGCACTGGCGGCCGGCGACCGCGTGCCCGCCCGGTCGCCGGCGGTCCCGTCCGACTGCGTCTGTACGAGGCCGGCGATCACGATCGCCGACGCGGCGACGGTCGCGACCGCGCCGAGCGGCACCAGCCGGGGGCGCAGCCAGGCCAGGGGGTGCGCCCCCGCCCTCTCCTCGCGCGCCTCGGCCGTGATGCGGGCGAGGTCCTCGCGCTGGCGCCGGGAGCCGGCCAGCAGCACCGGGTCCAGTTCGTCGGGGCGGGCGTCCGCGAGCGTCTTCATGACGTCGCGCCGCCGCGCGGAGCGTTCCTTCGTGTTCCTCATGCGAGTACTCCTTCGGGGTCGGTGCGGCGCGCCGCCGGGGCGGCCGAGGCGGGCAGGGCGTCCATGGCCCGCTCAAGGCGACGGCGGGCCCGGTGCAGCCGGACGGTCAGGGTGGCGGTGGCGCAGCCCAGGACACGCGCGGCGTCCTTGGGGCTCAGCCCGTGCCAGGCGATCAGCGTCAGCAGTTCGCGGTCGGCCTCGGACAGACTCGCCAGGGCCTGCAGCGCGGCCTGCCGGTCGATCACGCCGGTCGCCACGTCCGCCGTCTCGGCCCCGCCGCCGCTCCCGATGCGCTGTGCCTCCCGCGCGGCCAGGGCGTACTGGTGGCTGTCCCGGCGCCGCAGCTCCCGCACCAGGTTGCGGGCCACGCCGAGCAGCCAGGGCAGTTCCGGCCGCGGCAGATCCCGCATCCGCCGCCATGCGACGGTGAAGGTCTCGCTGGTGATGTCCTCCCCTGCCTGCCGTCCCACCTGGCTCGTGGCATAGGCGAGCACGCGCGGATAACACTCCTCGTAGACGTCCCGGAAGCGTTGGGCTTCAGTCACGCGCCGTCCCTTCGTATCGGCTCTGTCACCGGGGAATGGGTGGGGCGGCCGGGTTATTACAGGGCGCAGGAAATGCGGGGGGAAAGAATTCAGCCGCGCCGGAGCGCACGCGAACACCAGCCGATGATCACGGCGTTGACCAGGGCCCCGAGGGCGACGGCGACGACGATCATCGCGGCGCCGTCGGGCAGTACGAGCAGCACGAAGCTGACCGGTGCGGTGGCGAGCAGTGGGATGACACCCGCCATCGACTCGTCCGAGCTGTCGTTGACGCTCACGACGAACGCCCAGACGAGCAGGCCCGCGCAGACGACGAGGTAGCCGAGGGCGACGACGTCGGTGAGGTAGTGGCGCAGCCGTCGGGCCAGGCCGGATCGGCCGGTACCGGTGCCGGTCACAGGGGTCTCCTTGAGCTGAGGGCCGTCAGAGATGAGGGCCGGGCGGGTTCGGGCGGGCGAGGCCGAGGTCGTAGGCGAGGATCGTCGCCTGGACGCGGTCGCGCAGGCCGAGCTTGCGCAGCAGCGCGTTCACATGCGACTTCACCGTGCCCACGGTGATGCCCAGGTGCTCGGCGATCTCCGCGTTGTTGAGGCCGGTCGCGAGCAGGGCGAGGACGGTGCGCTGGCTGCCGGTGAGGGTCTCCAGCTCGCGGGGCCCGCTGCCGGGCCGTGCGCCGGTCACAGGGCCCGACGCGTAGTGGCCGATGAGCCGGCGGGTCGCGGACGGCGCGAGCACGCTCTCGCCGGTGGCCACCACCCGGATGCCGTTGAGGAGTTCGGAGGCGTGCACGTCCTTGAGGAGGAACCCGGAGGCACCGGCGCGCAGCGCGTCGAAGACGTACGCGTCGAGGTCGAAGGTGGTCAACACCAGGACCCTGGGCGCGTTCTCGCGCCCGGTGATGATCCGGGTGGCGGCGATGCCGTCCAGTTCGGGCATGCGTACGTCCATGACGACGACGTCGGGCGCCAGTTGCTCGGCGAGCCGGACCGCGGCGACACCGTCGGCGGCCTCACCGACGACCGTCATGTCGTCCTCGGCGTCGATCACCGCGGCGAACCCCGCCCGGACGATGCCCTGGTCGTCGACGACCAGCACCTTGAGGCTCATCGTTCCCTCTCCTCCTCGCCCGGCGCGAGCGGCAGCCGCAGGCCGACCGTGCCCGGCGGGCCGGCGGTCAGCGTGCCGCCCAGCGGCGCGATCCGGGCCGTCAGCCGTTCCCGTACGGCGGTGTCGGCGGCGCCCGGCACCCCGGTGGCCGTGAGCGTCAACGTACCGTCGGCCGCATCGAGTTCGAGGACGGCGGGCTCGTCGTCGCCGGTCGCCAGCAGGGTCTCGGCGGCGTGGTAGGCGGCGAGGTCGACCTCGGTGGGCAGGCGCCTCGGCACCCGGTCGGTGAGCCGGATCTCGACGTCGCGGCCGGTGGCCCGGCACTGCCGGGCGAGCAGGTCGAGGGCCTGGAGGGTGGGTTGCGGGCGCAGCTCGGTTCCGCCGGTCTCGCCGTCCCGGACCGTGTCCAGCAGGGCGCGCATCGCGGCGAGGGCCTCGCGGGCGCGGGTCGCTGTCGCGTCGAGGCGGCCCGCGTGTGCCTCGGCGATCATGTCGGCGGTGCGGGCCAGGACGGTGGTTTCGAGGCCGGCGGCGATGCGCTGCCGCTCGGCCCAGGCATCTCTTACGGCGGCCTCCGTCCAGGTGGCCAGGTTCTGGGTCTGCGTTGCTTGAGCTGTTCTGTCGCGCTGCCTACGCACGGCTCCGCCGTAGTGGGCCGCGCCGACCAGCAAGGCGGTTCCTGCAGTTGCTGCCATGGCTACCGCCCAGGTGGGGAGAGTTGTTCCTCGGTGGAGGACGGCGGTGGTGACAGCGCTGGCATGTACCGCCACGGCTGCGATGGGAAAGAGAGATACGGGGACTTGAGGTAGTACGTATGTGCGCGCCGGTGGGGGCTGGTCGCGCAGTTCCCCGCGCCCCTTCAGGTCGACCAGCGCCACGCATGTTGCCAATGTGCTCAGCGTTGGGGGCAGCAGGACCGGGCCGGTGTAGTTGCCCACCGTCATCGCCATCGGCCAGAGCAGCGCCAAGCCCAGTAGTGCGCCCCGCGCCCACCCCGGAGCCCTGCGTAGCCACAGCAACGCCACCGCCTGGGCCGCTGCCAACAGTGCGAACAGCACGCCCGCCGATACGTGCGAGCCGGTGGACGCCGTGTCGTCGCGGATGACCAGTACCGGGAGAAGGGGCTGCAGGAACAGGCCTGTCGCGGCGATCACCTGTGCCGCGCGGTAGGTACGCGGGACAGCGTCCTCCAGCGGGGCTGCGGTGCGGCCGGGCAGGGTTGCCCGTACCTCCCAGCCGCCCTCCGCCGTCGGGCCGGTGGTCAGGGCGCCGCCCGCCTCCCGGGCACGGGAGCGCAGGAAGCCGGTGCCGCGGCCGCCGCCGAGGCCCGCGCCGTGGGCGATCGCGCCGGTCGGCGGTGGGGCGCTGGTGACGACGACGTCGGTGCGGGTGTCGCCGTAGCGGCACAGCACCGTGGTGCGGGCGCCCGGCGCGTGCCGGGCCACGTTGGTGAGGGCCTCGCGGACGATGCCGTACGCGGCGTCGGCGAGGGCGCCGTCCGGGAGGGGGTCGATCTCGCAGTCGACCGGCTGGTCGAGGCGGCGGAAGCCGGCCACCAGGGCTTTCAACCGTTCTTCCGGGGACGGGAGTTCCTCGCGAGAAGGGGCCGGAGCCCGTACCGAGCCGAGTGCCCGGGAGACCTCGCGGCCGGTCTCGACCGCGAACTCCAGCGCCTCGTCGGCCAGTTCGGGGCGTCGTTCGCGCAGTCCGGAGGCCGCGCCGACCGTGACCACCACGGCGGTCAGATGGTGGGCGCTGACGTCGTGCAACTCCCGTTCCATCCGGCGCCGTTCGACCGCCGGGAGCCGGTGCCGCTCGGCCTCGGCCCGCTTGAGCAGGTGCTCGGCCGCCTGGCGCGCGTGCCGGCGGCGTCGTACGAACAGGCCCGTGCCGCACGCGAGGGCGTACAGCACCGCCGTCAGGACGAGGTCGAGTCCGTTCCGGTCGCTGAGGCCGTGCAGGGTGATGCCCTGCACGAGCTGCCAGAGAGCGAGGGTCACGACGCACAGCACGGCGGTGAAGGTGTCCCGCTCGGTCGCCACCATGAAAAGGGCCAGCGCGATACCGGCGGTGCCCAGGACCGCCGTACCGCCGGTGGGCAGCGGCCCGGCGCCGAGCGCGCAGGCGACGACGATCACCATGAGGGCGACCACCGGGTAGGTGCGGCGCAGGGCGAGCGCGGCCGTCACCGGGCCGGCGACCAGGGCGGCCACCAACAGGGCCGATCCGTCCGGGACGGTCCCCCGCGCGAGCGCGGCTCCGGGCCAGACGGCGGCCTGGGCGCAGATCAGCAGGACCGGGAGCGACCGGTCGTCGGTTCGGTTCATGACGGATCAAGGCTATGGGGGCGGGTGCGGGGCCCGGCTCGGGCTGCAGGGGGATTCGCATCTCTTACCTGGGTTGCAGACGCGGGCCGCGACCGGTCCCGGCCGCCCCTGGGTGGACGACCGGGCGGCTCTCTCCACCTCCGGTTACAGGCGCCGATCGTCCCAGCGCCCGAGGACCGGGGCGGGTGCCCGGACCTAGGCTCGATCCCATCGAGGAAGCGCCGGACCAGCGCTTCCCTCTCACTCACCCGACCACAGGGGGATCTCCCATGTCCAAGCGCGTTCTCGTCTCCTCGCTCCTCGCCGTCGTCGCCGTCGGCGGCATCACCGCGGGCGGTATCGCCATGGCCTCCGCCGCCACGGACCCGACCCTGAAGAACGGCTCCATCCGCTACCTTCCCCCGGCCGGCACCCGCGCCGGCACCTTCACCTACACCGCCGACGCCGGCGACGACTCCGGTGTCCGCGGCCTCAAGGTCATCGCCTGGCCCGCGAGTTCGAAGCTCGCCCCGACCGAGGCGGAGATGCGGGAGGTGGACTCCGCGCGCTGCGTCCGCACCTCGGACGAGACGTCCCGCTGCACCTACACCTTCAAGGTCACCGAGAAGGAGGCGGCGAAGGCGGCCAAGGGCACGTGGAACGTCTCGGCGCTGCTGACGGCCAAGGACGGGAACACGCTCTTCGTCGCCGATGCCGGCACCTTCGTGATGAAGGACTGACCTGGCACCACAACCCCGGCCCCGCGGTCCGGCCCCGGTATCGGCAGCACGCCGGTGCCGGGGCCTCACCCTGTGGATAACCTGCACGCATGACCACCGACCTGGCCCTGCTGTCCCGTGTCGCCTTCCGCGGCCGGGAGATCACCGCGCCCCGGCTGCGCGGGCTGTTGGCGTTGCTGGCGGAGGACCTGCGGGGCGGGTGCAGTACGGGGCGGCTGGCCGAGGGGCTGTGGGGGGACGACGGGGTGCCGGAGCGGCCGGGGAAGGCCGTGCAGGTGCTGGTGTCCCGGGTGCGGGGGCAGTTGGGGGCCGATGTCGTGGTGAGCACGCCCACCGGGTACCGGCTCGGGCTGGAGGCCGCGCGGGTCGACAGCTCCGCGCTGTTGCTGTTCGAGGCGGGCAGTGCCGAGCGGGCGCGGGGCGGGGATCACGCGGGGGCGTTGGCACAGGCCGAGGCGGGGCTGGCGCTGTGGGACGGGAGCGTGGGCGCCGGAGCAGGTGAGGATCTGCGTGATCCGGTCGTCGCGCTGCGCATGGCCCGGGTGCGGACCTTCCGTGCGCTGGTGCGGGCCCGGGCGCTCGCGCTCGCGCGGCTGGAGCGGCGGGAGGAAGCGGCCGGCCCGCTCGGGGAGTTGGCAAGCGAGACGCCCCGGGACGAGGAGGTGCTCGCCGAGTTGCTGCGGTGCGAGGCGGTGACCGTCGGGCGGGCCGCCGCGCTCGGGCGGTACGACGCCTACCGGCGCGGGTTGCGGGAGGAGCTGGGGACCGATCCCGGGCCCGGACTGCGGTCCGTGTACCAGGAGTTGCTCAAGGCGGACGCGCCGCCGGTCCGGCACGACGTCCCGCACGAGCCGAACCCCCTGCTCGGCCGGGACGCCGACATCGCCGCCGTCGGCGCGCTGCTGCGGGACGCCCGGGTGGTCACCGTCGTCGGCCCCGGCGGGCTGGGCAAGACCCGGCTCTCGCACGCGGTGAGCCGGGCCGCCGCCCAACCCGTGGTGCACTTCGTGCCGTTGGCCGGAGTCACCTCCGACGCCGACGTGGCCGACGAGGTCGCCTCGGCCGTCGGCGCCGGTGAGGGCGGGCGGTTCGCCGGGGGCGGGGACATGGTGAGCGGCATCGTCGCCGCGCTGGGCACCGGACCCGCCCTGCTCGTGCTGGACAACTGCGAGCACGTCGTCGACGGCGCCGCCGACCTCGTACGGGAACTCGTGTCACGGTCCCGGGAGTTGCGGATCCTGGCCACCAGCAGGGCACCGCTGGGGCTGAGTTCGGAGTCCGTGTACGCGCTGCCCGAGCTGTCGCTCGCCACCTCGGTCGAGCTCTTCGAGCAGCGGGCGCGGGCCGCTCGGCCCGGTGTCGAGCTGGATGCCGAGCGGGTCGCCGAGATCTGCCGGCACCTTGACGGTCTGCCGCTCGCCGTCGAACTCGCCGCGGCCCGCGTCCGGGTGCTGTCCGTGGCCGACATCTCGCGCCGGCTGCGGGACCGCTTCGCGCTGCTGCGCGGCGGCGCCCGGGACGCGCCCGAACGCCATCGCACCCTGCGGGCCGTGGTCGACTGGAGCTGGAACCTGCTGGAGAGCGACGGCCGGGCCGCGCTGCGCGCGCTGTCGGTGTTCCCCGGCGGCTTCTCCGAGGAGGCCGCAGAGTACGTGCTCGGCGAGAGCGGCGACGCGCTGTTCCTGCTGGAGCAGCTGGCCGGCCAGTCCCTGCTCAAGGTGGGCGACAGCCCCGCCGGCGTCCGCTTCCATCTCCTGGAGACGCTACGGGAGTTCAGTGCCGCCCGGCGCACCGAGGCCGGCGAGGACGACATCGTCACCGACCGGTTCCTGCTCTGGGCGCGGGACTTCGGGCGGGCCCACCACGACGCCCTGTTCAACACCGCCCCGTTGGCCGCCTGGCACCGCATCCGCGCCGAGCGGGACAACCTCGTCCTGGCCCTGCGCCACGCGCTGGCCCGCGCCGACGGACCCACCACGGCCGCGCTCACCGCCGTACTGGCCTCCCTGTGGGTCACCGACTCCAGCTTCGCCCGGGTCATCGCCCTGTGCGCCGAGACCGGCGGCCCGCTGTCCCACTTCCAGCCAGGACCCGACAGCCCCGAGGACGTGGAGACCGCCCGCACCGCCGCCACCATGTGCGCGGGCGCCCTCTTCATGGGCCTGGGCCCGCACGCCGTACGGCAGCTCGTCACCGTGCGCCGGCTGCCGGCCGCCCCGCCGGACACGGTCGTACGCGCGATGGCCACGGTGCTGAGGGCCACCCCGGACATGCGGCCGCCCGGGTACGCACGCCTCCAGGAACTGTGCGCGTCCGACGCGCCCCTGCTGTCGGGCATGGCCTGGGGCGTCCTCAGTTACGCCTATGAGGCCGAGCACGAGACCCTGCGCGCGCTGGAGTGCGCCCGCCATATGCCGGGCACCCTGGGGGAGTTGGCCAATCCGGCCATGCGGCTGCTCAGTCACGGGCGCATCAGCGAACTGTGCATGCAGGCCGAGCGGGGCGCCGAGGCGTACGACCATCTGCGGGCCGCGCTGCGCACGTTGGAGGAGTTCGACGGCTGGCCCGACTCGATCGGCGTCCGCTGGGGACTGGTCCTCGCCTGTCTGCAGCGCGGGGAGATCGACGAGGCGGAGTACTGGCTCGGGCTCGCGGCCCTGGACCAGCAGCCGGAGTCCGTCCGGCTCTACGCCCCCGATCTGGCCGCCCGCGCGGAGATCGCGCTGGCCCGCGGGCTGACCGAGGTCGGGCTCGGGCTGTGGCGGCGGGCGGTGGAGCGGATCCGGGAGGACAGCGCGGTGCTCGCCCTGCGCGACGGGGACCCGTTCGTGGACCCGTGGGTGCTGGTGGTGCAGTCGGCGGCGGTGGCCGCGCACGCGCAGCAGGGGCGGCCGGACCCGGTGGCGGCGCTGACGGCGCAGGTGCGGGCGCGGCTGCTCGCGATGCTGTCCGGCTCTTCCGGCTCTTCCGGCTCTTCCGGTTCTCCCGGTTCTCCCGGTTCTCCCGGCTCATCTGGTCCTACCGGCTCATCTGGCTCCACCGGCTCCGCCGACCTTGCGGAGAGCGGCTCCCCCCTCGAACTCCAGGTCCACGGCTCGATGGTGACCGCGCTCGGCTTCGCCGCGCTGTCCGAGGGCGACCCGGCGGGCGTACGGCTGCTGGCGCTGGCCGAACGGATGCCGGCGGTACGGGAGTTCCCCACCCTGTCCTCGGCCCGGACCCGGCAGGTGGCCCGGAACGCCGACAGGGCGGCCTACGACGACGCGAGGTCGACGTACGCCACCCTGAACCGGGAGGAGTTGCGGGCCGCGGTGCTGCACGAGCTCAGTGCCGGGGCTCGCGGTTGAACTTCGCCTTGGACCACAGGTAGCCGAGGACGGTCATGGCCAGGCACCAACCGACGGCCAGGAGTGCGTTCTTGGTGCCGATCTCCGTGCCCAGGAGCAGTCCGCGCAGGGTCTCGATGGCCGGCGAGAAGGGCTGGTACTCGGCGAACCAGCGGAACCAGCCCGGCATGGCGTCCACGGGTACGAACGCGCTGGACAGGAAGGGCAGCATCACCAGCGGGGTGCCGATGTTGCTGGCGCCCTCGGGGTTGGGGCTGATCAGGCCGATGCCGACGGCGAGCCAGGTCAGCGCGAGGCTGACCAGGGCCATCAGCCCGGCGGCGGCGATCCATTCCACGGGGGAGGCGTCGGGGCGGAACCCGATGGCCAGTCCGATGCCGAGGACGAGGACCAGCGCCGTCATGGTCTGGATCACGCTGCCGATGACGTGTCCGATCAGCACGGAGGCACGGGAGATCGCCATGGTGCGGAAGCGGGCCATGATGCCCTCGGTCATGTCGGTGCACACGGCCACCGCGGTGCCGAGCGAGGTCATGCTCACGGTCAGGCAGAGAATGCCGGGCACGAGGTAGGCGACGTACTCGGACCGGTCGGCGTGACCGCCGGTGAGACCGGCGCTCATCACGTTGCCGAAGACGTACACGAACAGCAGCAGCAGGATGACCGGGGTGAGCAGGAGGTTGAGGGTGAGGGAGGGGTAGCGGCGGGCGTGCAGGAGGTTGCGCCGCAGCATGGTCATGTTGTCGCGGAAGGCGTAGGTCGCGGTGCTCATCGGACGGTCTCCTTGGCGGCGGCGGAGTCGGTGGAGGCGGAGTCGGTGGAGGCGGAGTCGGTGGAGGCGGCGGCGTCACCGGACGCGCCGACGGGATTGCCGGTCAGGGCGAAGAACACGTCGTCCAGGTCCGGGGTGTGCACGGAGAGTTCGTCGGCCTCGATGCCGGCCGCGTCCAACCAGTCCAGGACGGCGCGCAGTTCGCGCTGGCTGCCGTCGCTGGGGATCTGCAGGGTGAGTGCCTCGTCGTCACGGGTGGTCTCGCGCAGGGCGGTCGCGGCCCGCTCGTACGCCACCGGGTCGGCGAACCGCAGCCGCACGTGACCGCCGGGGACCAGCCGCTTGAGCTCGGCGGCACTGCCCTCGGCGACCAGCTTGCCGCCGTTCAACACCGCGATCCGGTCGGCGAGTTGGTCGGCCTCCTCCAGGTACTGGGTGGTGAGGAAGACGGTCGTGCCGCCGGAGACCAGTTCGCGGATGATCTGCCACATGGTGTGCCGGGAGCGCGGGTCGAGACCGGTGGTCGGCTCGTCGAGGAAGATGATCCGCGGGCTGCCGACCAGGGTCATGGCGATGTCGAGCCGCCGCTTCATCCCGCCGGAGTAGGTGGACGCGGGCTTCTTCGCCGCCTCCACCAGGTCGAAGCGCTCCAGGAGTTCGGCGGTGACGCGCCGGCCCTCGCTCCTGGACAGGTGGTGCAGGTCGGCCATCAGGAGCATGTTCTCCTCGCCGGTGATCAGCCCGTCCACGGCGGAGAACTGACCGGTGACCCCGATCGCGCCCCGCACGGCCTGGGCCTCGCCGCCGATGTCGTACCCGTCGATCCGCGCCTGTCCGCCGTCGGCGGAGATCAGCGTGGACAGGATGTTGACCACGGTCGTCTTGCCCGCGCCGTTCGGTCCGAGGAGGGAGAAGATCGTGCCGGCCGGCACGGTCAGGTCGATGCCGTCGAGGACGGTCTTGTCCCCGTAGGCCTTGCGCAGCCCGGTGGCCGCGATCGCCGGCCGCTCGCCGGTGTGAGTGGTTGTCGTCATGCCGCAGAGCTTGCGGCCGGAGCGGTTCAGAACGGCTTCAGTGCGGTTTCAGCGGGCCCGGCGGTGGTTTCAGGATTCAGGACTCAGCCCTCGAACCGGTACCCCGTCCCCGGCTCGGTGATCAGATACCGCGGATGCGAGGGATCCGTCTCCAGCTTCCGCCGGAGTTGGGCCATGTACACGCGCAGGTAGTTGGTCCTGTTGCTGCGGGTCGCGCCCCAGACCTCCTGGAGGAGGTGTTTCTGGGTGACCAGGCGGCCCGGGTTGGTGATCAGGATCTCCAGGAGGTGCCATTCGGTGGGGGTGAGGCGGATGTCCCGGCCGTCGCGGACCGCCCGCTTGGCGAGCAGGTCGACGGTGAAGTCGGCCGTCTCCACGTAGGTCGGCCCGGTGTCGGCCGGGGGCTCCTCGGTGCGGCGGACCGCCGCCCGCAGCCGGGCGAGGAGTTCGTCCATGCTGAACGGCTTGGTGACGTAGTCGTCGGCGCCCGCGTCGAGGGCCGCGACCTTCTCGTCGGAGGCCTGCCGGGCCGACAGCACCAGGATCGGTACGCGGCTCCAGCTCCGCAGGCCCCTGATGACCTCGACCCCGTCCATGTCGGGCAGGCCGAGGTCGAGGACCACCACGTCCGGCCGGCCGGTGGCCGCCAGCCGGAGGCCAGTGGCGCCGTCGGGCGCCGCGTCCACTCCGTACCGGCGGGCCCGCATGTTGATCGCGAGCGCCCGCACCAGCTGCGGGTCGTCTTCCACTACCAGCACCCGGGTCATCAATCGCCCTTGGTCACAAGGTCCTTGAGGGCGATGTTGAGTTCGAGGACGTTGACCCGGGGCTCGCCCATGAAGCCGAGGGTGCGGCCCTCGGTGTGGTTCTTCACCAGCTTCTCCACCTGCGCGACCGAGAGGTGGTTCTTCTCGGCGACCCGGTGCGCCTGGAGCTCGGCGTAGGCCGGGGAGATGTCCGGGTCGAGGCCGGAGCCGGAGGAGGTGACGGCGTCGGCGGGGACCTGGGAGGGCCTGACGGTGTAGCCGGGCACCGAGTTGTCCTTGACGACCTTGGCCCTGGCGTCCTCCACCTGTTTGATCAGCACCTTGCTGTCGGCGGACAGGTTGGTGGCGCCGGACAGGATCAGCTTGTACTGGGTGTTGACCGAGTTCTCACCGAGGCCGTTCGCCGGGCGGGGCTGGAAGTAGTCGAGGCTGTAGCCCTGTTGGCCGATCAGGGACGAACCGACCACCTTGCCGGCCGACGTGATCTCGGAGCCGTTCGCCTTGTCGTTGAACAGTCCCTGGGCGATGCCGGTGACGACCAACGGATAGATGACACCGGTCACCAGGGTCAGCACGAGCAGGGCACGCAGGCCCGCCCCGAGCAACCGGGCCGTGTGGGATACGGAGTTGTTCATCGCGATCAGCACGCCTTTGAAGAGTTACAGCCCGGGGATGAGTGAGATGAGCAGGTCGATGACCTTGATGCCGATGAACGGGACGATCAGCCCGCCGATGCCGTAGATCGCGAGGTTGCGCCGCAGCATCCGGTCCGCGCTGACCGGCCGGTACCGCACGCCCCGCAGGGACAGCGGCACCAGCGCGATGATGACCAGCGCGTTGAAGACGACGGCCGACAGGATCGCGGAGTCGGGCGAGGACAGGTCCATGATGTTGAGCCTGTCCAGGCCCGGGTAGACCGCCGCGAACAGTGCCGGGATGA
The DNA here is from genome assembly GCF_044755245.1 of Streptomyces sp. NPDC092369. Taxonomy (NCBI): domain Bacteria; kingdom Bacillati; phylum Actinomycetota; class Actinomycetes; order Kitasatosporales; family Streptomycetaceae; genus Streptomyces; species Streptomyces sp. NPDC092369. The sequence goes on along the minus strand of NZ_JBIVQP010000005.1, from coordinate 429,753 downwards.
TCGCGAAGTACTTCGCGACGTCGTTGGCGATGGAGAACGTCGTCAACGCGCCCCGGGTGATGAGGAGTTGCTTGCCGATCTCGACGATCTCGATGAGCTTGGTCGGGTTGGAGTCGAGGTCGACCATGTTGCCGGCCTCCTTGGCGGCCGACGTGCCCGTGTTCATCGCCACGCCCACGTCCGCCTGCGCGAGGGCCGGGGCGTCGTTCGTGCCGTCGCCGGTCATCGCGACCAGCTTGCCGCCTGCCTGCTCCCGCTTGATGAGCGCCATCTTGTCCTCGGGAGTGGCCTCCGCGAGGAAGTCGTCGACGCCCGCCTCCTCGGCGATCGCCTTGGCCGTCAACGGGTTGTCACCCGTGATCATGACGGTCCTGATGCCCATGCGGCGCAGCTCGTCGAACCGCTCGCGCATGCCGTCCTTGACGACGTCCTTGAGGTGGATGACGCCCAACACCCGGGCGCCCGCGGTGTCTTCGACGGCCACGAGCAGCGGCGTGCCGCCGGCTCCGGCGATCCGCTCGGTCAACTCCTGCGCCTCGGCGGTGACGTCGCCGCCCCGCTCCCGCACCCAGGTGATCACGGAACCGGCCGCGCCCTTGCGGATCCTGCGCCCGTCCACGTTGACGCCCGACATCCGGGTCTGCGCGGTGAACGCGATCCACTCGGCGTGCGCCAACTCGCCCTGGTGGCGCTCGCGCAGCCCGTACTTCTCCTTCGCCAGTACGACGACGGAGCGGCCCTCGGGCGTCTCGTCGGCCAGCGACGACAGCTGGGCCGCGTCGGCGAGTTCGGCCTCCGTGGTCCCGCGCACCGGCACGAACTCCGAAGCCTGCCGGTTGCCCAGCGTGATGGTGCCGGTCTTGTCGAGCAGCAGCGTGGAGACGTCACCGGCGGCCTCGACCGCACGGCCCGACATGGCAAGGACGTTGCGCTGCACCAGCCGGTCCATGCCCGCGATGCCGATCGCGGAGAGCAGGGCGCCGATGGTGGTCGGGATCAGGCAGACCAGCAGGGCGACCAGCACGATCATCGTCAGGTGGGTGCCCGCGTAGTCCGCGAACGGCGGCAGGGTCGCCACTGCGAGCAGGAAGACGATGGTCAGCGAGGCCAGCAGGATGTTCAGCGCGATCTCGTTCGGCGTCTTCTGCCGGGCCGCGCCCTCGACGAGGGCGATCATGCGGTCGATGAAGGTCTCGCCGGGCTTTGTCGTGATCTTGATGACGATCCGGTCGGAGAGGACCTTCGTGCCGCCGGTGACGGCCGAGCGGTCGCCGCCGGACTCGCGGATGACCGGCGCGGACTCGCCGGTGATGGCCGACTCGTCGACCGAGGCGACCCCTTCGACGACATCTCCGTCGCCGGGGATGACGTCACCGGCCTCACAGACGACCAGGTCGCCGATCCTGAGCCCGGTGCCGGGAACCTGCTCCTCATGGCCGTCGACCAGCCGCCGCGCGACGGTGTCGGTCTTGGCCTTGCGCAGGGTGTCGGCCTGCGCCTTGCCGCGGCCCTCGGCGACCGCCTCCGCCAGGTTGGCGAAGATCACGGTCAGCCAGAGCCAGGCGCTGATCGTCCAGCCGAACCAGTCGCCCGGGTCCTTGAAGGAGAAGACCGTGGTCAGCAGCGACCCGACCCACACCACGAACATGACGGGCGACTTGATCATCACCCGCGGGTCGAGCTTGCGGACCGCGTCCGGCAGCGACCGCAGCAGCTGCTTGGGGTCGAACAGACCCGCGCCGACACGGCTCTCGGCGGACTTGTGCCCGGTGGGTACGTCGTTGTGCGGCGCCCGGGTCGGGGTGGCAGTGGACATCGCGTCCTCTTGGTTCTCTGACGGGTTCTGCGACGGGTTCGCGGTACGGGTGCTCATGACGCCAGCCCCTCGGCCAGCGGTCCCAGCGCCAGGGCCGGGAAGTACGTCAGACCGACGATGATCAGAATCGCGCCCACCAACAGGCCGGTGAACAGCGGCTTCTCGGTGCGCAGCGTGCCCGCGGTGACCGGCACCGGCTTCTGCTCGCCGAGCGAACCGGCCAGCGCGAGGACGAACACCATCGGCAGGAACCGGCCGAGCAGCATCGCGAGCCCGAGCATCGTGTTGTACCAGTCGGTGTTCGCGTTCAGACCGGCGAAGGCCGAGCCGTTGTTGTTGGCCGCCGAGGTGAAGGCGTACAGCACTTCCGAGAAGCCGTGCGCGCCCGAGTTGAGCATCGAATTCGGCGGGGTGGGCAGGGCCATCGAGATCGCGGTGAGGACCAGCACCAGGGCCGGGGTGATCAGGATGTAGACGGCGGCCAGCTTGATCTCGCGGGAGCCGATCTTCTTGCCCAAATACTCCGGGGTGCGGCCGACCATCAGACCGGCGATGAACACCGCGATGATCGCCATGATGAGGATGCCGTAGAGGCCGGAGCCGGTACCGCCGGGCGCGATCTCGCCCAGCTGCATGCCCAGGATGGTGATACCGCCGCCGAAGCCGGTGAAGGACGAGTGGAAGGAGTCCACCGCGCCGGTCGAGGTGAGCGTCGTGGAGACCGCGAAGATCGACGAGGCGCCGACCCCGAAGCGGGTCTCCTTGCCCTCCAGCGCACCGCCGGCGATCCGCAGCGCGCCCTCGTGGTGGGCGAACTCGGTCCACATCATCAGGGCGACGAAGCCGACCCAGATGGTCGCCATCGTGGCGAGGATCGCGTAGCCCTGCTTCACGGAGCCGACCATGACGCCGAACGTGTGGGTCAGCGCGAACGGGATGACCAGCAGCAGAAAGATCTCGAACAGGTTGGTGAAGGGTGTCGGGTTCTCGAAGGGGTGGGCGGAGTTGGCGTTGAAGTAGCCGCCGCCGTTGGTGCCCAGCTCCTTGATGGCCTCCTGCGAGGCGACCGCGCCGCCGTTCCACTGCTGGTTGCCCCCCAAGAACTGACCGACCTCGTGAATGCCGGAGAAGTTCTGGATGGCACCGCACGCGACCAGCACGACCGCCGCGACGGCCGCCATCGGCACCAGGATGCGGATCGTGCCGCGCACCAGGTCCGACCAGAAGTTGCCGAGCTCACCGGTGCGCGAGCGCGCGAAGCCGCGCACCAGCGCCACCGCGACGGCGATGCCGACGGCCGCGGAGACGAAGTTCTGGACGGCGAGGCCGGCGGTCTGCACGACATGGCCCATGGCCTGCTCGCCGTAGTACGACTGCCAGTTGGTGTTGGACACGAAGGACGCGGCGGTGTTGAACGCCTGCGCCGGCTCGATCGAGGAGAAGCCGAGCGATCCGGGCAGCACGCCCTGAATCCGCTGGAGCAGGTACAGGAACAGCACACCGACCAGCGAGAACCCGATGACCCCGCGCAGATAGGCGGGCCAGCGCATCTCCGTGTCGGGGTCGGCGCCGATACCCTTGTAGATCCATCTCTCCACGCGCCAGTGCTTGTCGGAGGTGTAGACCCGGGCCATGTAGTTGCCGAGCGGGATGTAGGCGAGCGCCAGTGCGCCTATGAGGGCGAGCAGTTGGAGCACGCCGGCGAGTACGGGACCCATGGCGTCTCAGAACCTCTCCGGGAAGATCAGGGCGAGGACGAGATAGCCGAGCAGGGCGACGGCCACGACGAGTCCGACGATGTTCTCGGCGGTCACAGCTTGGTCACCCCCTTGGCGACGAGGGCCACCAGCGCGAAGACCGCGAGCGTGATGACTACGAAGGCCGTATCGGCCATCGCTGACTCCTGGGATGAGGTTCGGAAGGTGAGGACGCTTAGAGCAAAACGCCTGTCAGAGCGGTTTCGGCCACCGTTGACGCCTCCCTTACGGCGGCAGACGCTCCCTTGACGGGACTCTTACGACGCAGCGCGCCGGCACCCCGGCCGGGCGGGCGGTAACCGCTGGTGGGCCGGTGCCGCGTTACCCCGATCGGCGGTACGTCGTTTCCGTCAGGGCGGCGCGGCGGCCGCCGCCCAGGACAGGAGACGGATCAGTGACCCCGGACGGCACCTGCGGCATACGGCGTCTGGCACTGACCCTGGGCGCCGCGCTCCTGGCCCTGGCCACGCTGGCGGGCCCGGCGAGCGTGCCCCTCGGTGAGGGCGGAGCGGGTGAGGACGGGATGTACGCGTCCGGCGCGCCGGCAACCCGCCCCGCCGCCACCCCCTTCGGCGCGTATCTCGGGTACGGCCCCGCGGGCGTCCGGCGGATGGCCGGCCTGGCGGGCTGGCTCGGCCGGGGGGCGCCGGCCCCGCGGGTCGGCCGGGAGTACCTGTCCGGCGACCGCTGGCGGGGCATCGAGGGGTCCGACGCCCAGTTGTCACCCTGGGGGACCTGGCGCCGAGCCCGCGAGGACCGCCTCTTCGTCCTCAACGTCCCGATGCTGCCCCGCAACGAGTCCCACCTCCCCGACCGAACGGTCCGCGCGGAACTCCGCCGCGGCGCCCAAGGCCACCACGACCCCCACTTCCGCGCGCTGGCCGAACGCCTGGTCCGCCTGGGTCTGCCGGACACCGTCCTCGTCGTCGGCTGGGAGATGAACGGCATCACGTACACCCACCGCTGCGGTCCGGACCCGGCGGCCTGGCGGACGTACTGGCGCCGGATCGTCGGCGCGATGCGCTCGGTCCCCGGCCAGCGCTTCCGCTTCGACTTCGCCCCCAACCGGGGCCGCGACGCCATCCCTTGGCCCCGCTGCTACCCCGGTGACCCCTACGTCGACATCATCGGCATGGACGCCTACGACTCCCCGCACGGCATGCCCTTCCGCACCCAGCTCCGCGAACCGTACGGCCTGGCGGCACAGCTCCGCTTCGCCCGAACCCACGGCAAGCCGGTGTCGTACCCGGAATGGGGCCTGTACAAGAACGGCGACAACCCGGCCTACATCCGCGGCATGCTCGCGTGGATCGCCCGCGTGCGCCCGGTGTACCAGTCGATCACCGACTACTGCCCGCACGGGGTGTGGGGGTGCGGGGGGAATCCGCGGGCTTCGGGGGTGTATCGGCGCGGGATGGGGCGCTGACCTGCTCGTGGCCCACGGCCCCGGTCACCGTGCCCGGCGCGACTCCTCCAAGTACTGCAGTACCGCCGCCACCCGGCGGTCCACCCGGTCCGTCGGGGAGAGGTCCAGTTTGGCGAAGATGCTGCGGATGTGTTTGTGGACCGCGCCGTCGGTGACGACGAGGCGTTCGGCGATGGCGGTGTTGCCGAGGCCTTCGGCCATCAGGGTCAGGACGTCTCGTTCGCGGGGGCTGAGGCGGTCCAGGCGGGTGTCCTGGTGGGAGCGGGTGAAGAGTTGGGCGACGACCTCGGGGTCGATGGCCGTGCCGCCCGCGGCGACACGGTGCAGGGCGTCGAGGAACTCCTCGACACGGCCCACCCGTTCCTTGAGGAGATAGCCGAGGCCGTTCACCCCGCCGCTCAACAGCTCGGTGGCGAAGCTCTGTTCGACATAGGCCGACAGGACGAGTACGGCCAGGCCGGGGTGCCGGCGCCGGGCCTCCACCGCCGCTCGGATCCCCTCGTCGGTGTGGGTGGGCGGCATCCGTACGTCGAGGATCGCCACGTCCGGCTTGTGGGTGTCGATGGCGACCAGGGCCTCCTCGGCATTGCCGGCCTTCGCCACCACGTCGAGCCCCTCCGCGCCCAGCAACAGGGCCACGCCCTCCCGCAGCAGCGGGTCGTCCTCGGCCATCACCACGCGCATGTCAGTGTCCGGTCCTCAGTTCATGTCGCACGTCGATCGCCCGTGTCCACAGTCGATGTCCCTCATCCACAGGGGAGTTCGGCCTCCAGTCGCGTCGGGCCGCCCCTCGGGCTCGTGACGCGGAGCGTACCGTCGAGGGCCGCTGTCCGGCGGCGGATGCCGGTCAGACCCGAGCCGCCGTCCTCGTCGGCGCCCCCGCGACCGTCGTCCTCGACGAGGAGCAGCAGGCGCCCGCCGCGCGCGCGGACCGTGACCGTCGCCCGGGTCGCGCCGCTGTGCTTGGCGATGTTCGTCAGCGCCTCCGCGACCACGAAGTACGCCGTCGCCTCGACGGAGGCCGCACACCGCTGCGGTACGTCCACGTCCGTCCGGCACGGCACCGCGCACTCCGCCGCGAGCCCCGAGAGCGCGCCCGCCAGACCCCGGTCGTCCAGGACCGGCGGGAGGATGCTGCGGGAGACGCTGCGCAGTTCGGCGAGGGCGTGTTCGGCGGCGGACTGGGCGCGTTCGAGGAGTTCGTCGGCGGCGTCCGGGTCGCGAGCCACCTGGCGGCGGGCCGCTCCGAGCAACACCGTGACGGTGACGAGCCGGTTCTGGGTGCCGTCGTGCAACGAGCGCTCGATGCGCCGGAGTTCGATCGCGTGCGCGTCCAGCGCGGCGGCCCGCGTGGCCGTCAGCTCCGCGACCCGCAGCGAGAGATCGACGTCCGGGCCGGCCGCGAGCAGGCGACGGCCCGGATCGGCCTGCAGCCGTGCCATCACCGGGCTCAGGCCCAGCATGATCGCGATCCAGCCCACGCCCAGCGGCAGCACGGCGAGCGCGTCCAGCCAGGAGTGCGCGCTGCCGATCCCGATCGACGTACTCGTCCCGCCCTCCGGCAGCAGCTTCCACCACAGCGGAAACGTGCTGTCGCGTACGGCGGACAGCGGGAGGACGACTCCCAGGAAGCCCAGGAGCAGGCCCAGACTCGCGTGCCGGGCCGTCCAGCGCAGTTCGCGGCGGGTGGTGGCGTCGGTGAGGGCGAGCCGTAGGCGGGTGGGCGGTGGTTCGGGGGCGATCACCTCGGCGCCGGCCCGGTCCAGGCGGGCGCGTTCCCGGCCGGCCAGCGCGTGCAGCGCGCGCAGCGACAGGGGGGCCAGGAGCAGGCCCACACCGACGACCGCGGTCACCGCCGTCACCGCCAGCAGAAACAGCACGCCCAGCGCCTGCACCGCCGTGACGAACCCGCCGGCGAGCTGCGCGATCGCGGCGCCGGCCGCCTTCACGGTGCGTACGACGGTTTCCTGAACGGACGTCGGTGTGGATGTCGCGGGCGCGTCTGCCATCGGTTCGGCTCTCCTCTCGTCGCGGACGACCCTATGAGGGAAAGGAGTGCGCCGTCGCCCTCCCGGGCGGGAAGTACAGCCTGCTGTACCTGGAACCCGGCGGCCCACGGGATCGGCCGCGAGGGGTCGCGATCCATAGCGTTTGGGCACGTCAGCAACCCCGGCCGCCCACAGGAGCTTCCGATGCCGCACACGGACCCGTACCGCTTCACCTCCACACCCCCCGCCCCCGCCGACACCTCCGACGGCATCACCCGCGCCGACATCGCCCGCACCCTCCTCTGGGCCGTCGTCGTGATCAGCGCGGTCACCAACATGGCGCTGTCCTACGGCGGTTCGGGCACCGTGCCGCACCTCGCGGCCGGCATCGTCACCGTCCTGTCCGCCGGCACGCTGGTCGTGCGCAGCCTGCGGGGTCGACGCAAGTGAGCACTCGATTCGCGGCCGACCCGACCGCCTCCCCCACCACCCCCGCCATCGCCCTCGACCAGGTCGCCAAGACCTACGCCGGCGGCGTCCACGCCCTCGCCGACGTCTCGCTCACCGTCCCGCGCGGCACCTTCCTCGCCGTGATGGGGCCCTCCGGCTCCGGCAAGAGCACGCTCATGCACTGTGCCGCCGGGCTGGACTCGCCGACCTCGGGCAGCATCCGCATCGACGGCCACGAGATCGCGGGCCTGAACGAGACCCGCCGTACCGAACTGCGCCGCGAGCGCGTCGGTTTCGTCTTCCAGGCCTACAACCTGATCCCCTCCCTCAGCATCGCCGACAACATCACGCTCCCGCTGCGCCTCGCGGGCCGCCGCCCCGACGACCAGTGGCTGCACACCCTGGTCGGCCGGGTCGGCCTCGCCGACCGCCTCACCCACCGCCCCGCCGAGCTCTCCGGCGGCCAGCAGCAACGCGCCGCCGTGGTCAGGGCGTTGGCGGCCAGGCCCGCCGTCGTGTTCGCCGACGAGCCGACCGGCGCGCTCGATCTGCGCAGCGCCCACCAAGTCCTGGACCTGCTGCGCGACCTCGTCGACGAGCTGGGCCAGACGGTGGTCATGGTCACCCACGACCCGGCCGCCGCGGCCCGCGCGCACCGCGCCCTGGTGATGGCGGACGGCCAGGTCGTCGAGTCCCTGGACCACCCGACCGCCCCCGAACTGGCCGACCGTCTCGTCGCCCTGGGCGAGAAGTAGAGAAGGGGGAGTCACCGACATGCTGCACTTCGCCTGGCGCATGGCCGCCCACCGCATCACCTCCCTGCTCGCCGTGGCGTGCGCGGTGCTGGGCGGTGCCGCCCTCATCACCACCACCGGCGTACTGGCCGAGTCCGGACTCGGCTCCCAGCTCCCGCCGGGCCGGCTCGGCGGCGCGAACGTCGTCGTCGCCGCCGACCAGGAGTTCCACGCCGACGGCGAGATGCCGATCGCGCTGCCCGAACGCGCCACCGTACCCGCCGAGTTGGTGGGCAAGCTGGCCGGACTGCCGGGCGTCACCGCGGCCGTCGGCGACATCGGATTCCCCACCGGACTCCTCGACGCCCACGGCACGGTCGTACCCGTGGACGACGACCCCGCCTCCGCCGGCCACGGCTGGTCCTCCACAAAGCTGCTCTCCCACCCCCGCGTCGAGGGTCGCGCCCCCGCCGGCCCCGGTGAGATCGCGGTCGCCGCCGGAACGGGCGTCCGGATCGGCGACCGTATCGAGGTCGTCGCGGGCGGTCGCGCCGCCACCCCCTACCGGGTCTCCGCGCTGGTCCGATCCCCGGGCGCCGGTGTCTACTTCGCGGACGAGACCGCTCTACGGCTGTCCGGACGCGGGAGTGAGAACACCACGGGCAGGGCCGACTCCCGTGCCGGCACCGTCGATCTCATCGGCCTGCGCACCGCACCCGGCACCGAGAAGTGGGTTCTCTCCGCCGTCCGGAACCGGCTCGAAGGGACCGGCCTCAAGGTCCTGACCGGTGCCGACCGCGGCGACGCGGTGGCCCCCGGCATCGGTTCGGCCCGTTCCCTCCTCGTCCTCCTGTCGACGTCCCTGGGCGGCATCGTGCTGCTGATCACCGGCTTCGTCACGGCGGGCGCGCTGGGTGTGACGATCGCCGGGCAGCGCCGTGATCTGGCCCTGATGCGGGCGGTCGGAGCAACACCCAGGCAGATCAGGCGACTTGCCGCGACCCAGTCGTCGGTCGTGGCGGCGGTGGCGCTGGTGCCGGGAATCGGCCTCGGTTACGTGCTCGCCGGGCAGTTCCGCACCCTCCTGACCGACCACGGGGTGCTGCCGCCCGAACTCCCGCTCACCGTGAGCCCGTTGCCCGCCCTCGCGACCCTCCTCCTCATGGGCGCAGCCGTGCAGGTCTCGGCCCGCTGCGCCGCCTGGCGCACCTCGCGGATGCCGGCCACCGAGGCCGTCGCCGAGTCGCGCGTCGAACCCCGTAAGCCGTCGAAGGCCCGCACGAGCGGTGGACTGGTGCTGATCCTGGGGGCGTTGACCCTGTCGGTGGCTCCGCTTTTCGCCCGGACCGCGCTCGGCGCCTCGACGACCTCCATGGCCGGGATCCTGGCCGCGATCGGGCTGGCCCTGGCCGGTCCCGCCCTGGTCAAGGGCATGGGCAACGCGATGGCGCGACGGCTGCGGCCGGGGGTCGCGGCGCCGACCTGGCTGGCGGTGGCGAACGTACGCGGGTACGCGCAGCGGTTGTCCGGCGTGGTCAGCCCGCTGGCGATGGCGGTCGTGTTCGTGCTGACGTTCACCCTCGCGCAGACCACCGTCATGGCCGCCACCTCGGACGACACCCGGACGGGGACGCTGGCCCAGTTCCGGGTCAGCGCGCCGGGTCTGGGCGGGCTGCCGGCCGGGACCGCGGAGGCGGTGCGGAAGGTGCCCGGAGTGCGGGCGGCGGCGGCCGTCGCGTCGACCACCGTGGTGGTGCGGTACAAGGAGTTCGGGGGCGCGCCGACGACCGAGGAGGCCGCCGCGCAGATCCTCTCCTCGGGTGCGGCGGGTGTGATCGACCTCGGGGTGAAGAAGGGTGACCCGGACCGGCTCACCGGCGCCACGGTCGCCGTCAGCGACGAGGCCGCGCGCTCGTTCGGGGCCGGGGTGGGCGAGCGGGTGCGGCTGGTGCTCGGGGACGGAACTCCGGTGCGGGCGACGGTGGTCGCGGTGTACGACCGTGGACTCGGGTTCGGCCCGGTGGTGCTGTCCCGGGACCTGGCCGCCGGCCACACCTCCACGGACCTGGACCCGAGCGTCCTCGTGCGCACCGACGGCAGCGCGAAGACCGAGCACCGGCTCGCCCGACTCATCGCCTCCCGGCCCGGGTTGATGCTCGCGCCCACGGACGGGGTCGACACCGGCCAGGACACTCCGCCCGAGGTCTGGGTCAACCTCGCGGTGGTCGTGGTCCTGCTCGGCTATCTCCTCCTCAGCATCGCCAACAAGCTGGTCGCGGCGACGTCCCAGCGTCGCGGGGAGATCGGGGCGCTGCGGCTGGTCGGTACGACCCCGCGGCAGGTCCGCGCGATGATGCGGCGTGAGGCCGCGGTGATCGCGGCGACCGCGCTCGCCACCGGGCTCGCGCTGTCCGCGGTGCCGCTCGCGCTGCTGGGGCAGGGGTTCCTCGGGCACCCGTGGCCGGCCGGTCCGGTCTGGCTGCTGCCGGCGATCGCGGCGACGGTCGTGGTGACCGCGTTCGCGACGGTGGAGTTCCCGACCAGGCGGGCGTTGCGGACGCCGCCGGCCGCTGCCGTCAGGTGACTCGGGCGGCCGAGTCCGGCGCAGACGAACAGGCCCGGTCGGATCCGGTTGGGTCCGGTGATGGTAAAGAACCTTGACAGACAATTGGTCTAGTCCAACGATAGGCGCTGCCCGTTCAGGCCCACCTCCTCCTCAGGAGCGCCCATGAGAAGACAGCGTCCGCTACTTCGAGCACTTCGAGTCCGTGCACTTCTGTCCTGCACCGCCGTCACCGCCCTGTCCGCCGGGCTCCTCGCGCTCGGCGGCGGCGGGGCGAGCGCCGCCCAGCAGTCGTCCGCGCACTCCGGGCACTCCCCGCACCACGTGCGGCCGATGCCGGCACACGTGGCGGCGCCGTACTTCGAGGCGTGGACCGGCGAGAGCCCCGCCGCGCTGGCCGCCGCGTCAGGCAACAAGTACCTGACGATGGCCTTCCTCCAGACGGATGCGACGGGCTCGTGCACCGCCTACTGGAACGGCGACACCAAACTCCCGCTCACCAAGGACTCGTTCGGCGCGGACTTCGCGAAGATCCAGGCGCGCGGCGGCAACGTCATCCCGTCCTTCGGCGGCTACGCGGCCGACACGACGAACACCGAACTGGCCGACAGCTGCACCGATGTCGACGCCATCGCGAAGGTCTACGAGGGCCTGGTCACGACGTACGGGGTCTCCCGCATCGACCTCGACATCGAAGCGGACTCCATCAACAACACGGCCGGCATCGACCGCCGCAACAAGGCGATCGCGAAGGTGCAGCGCTGGTCCGAACGCACGGGCCACCGCGTCCAGTTCTCGTACACCCTGCCGTCCTTCACCAACGGACTCGCGCCGAGCGGGGTGGCCCTGCTGCAGAACGCCGTCGACAACGGCGCCCGCGTGGACGTCGTCAACATCATGACCTTCGACTACTGGGACGGCCTCGTGCACGACATGGCGGCCGACACGAAGACGGCGGCGGCCGGGCTGCACGCCCAACTCGCCGCCCTCTACCCGAAGAAGAGCTCCTCGAAGCTGTGGCACATGATCGGTGTCACCGAGATGCCCGGCATCGACGACTTCGGTCCCGAGGAGACCTTCACCACGCAGGACGCCGTCAAGGTCGAGCGCTGGGCCGAGGCCAGGGGCATCAACACCCTCTCCTTCTGGGCCCTTCAGCGTGACAACGGCGGCTGTGTGGGCACGAAGGGCGCCAACTCCTGCTCCGGGATCGCCCAGGACCTCTACTCCTTCAGCCACACGTTCGCCCGCTTCACGGACTGACGTCCACCCGCCCCCGCGTCTCCTGTACGGCGGTGACCGCGCGCACGACGAAGATCGCGGCCACCGCCGCACCGACGACGGCGAGGTCGGAGGCGAGGAGCGGCCACACCTCGGTGTAGGCGCGAGCGATGACCTCGTCGGTGGAGTCGGCGTACATGAGCCCCACCCCGCTGAACAGCCCGACGAGCCACAGCCCCCACCACAGGTTCACGATCCAGGGCAGCCGCGCACCGGGCGCGCTCTTCTGATGGACGTCGACGACCAGCCCACGAGGTATCCACAGGTTGCCGATGGGAATGATCCAGCCGGCATAGACCCAGATCCCCGCATAGCGAGGCGGAGCACCGGCCAGCAGACGGGCATTCTCCCGCACCCGGTTCAACCAGCTGAGGAAGGCGAGCACACAGACGAAGACCACGAACCCGCCGACGGAGGACACCAGGTGATACGAGTCCTCCAACGAGGTCAACGGCCGATGCACACCCTCCCCTTGATCCGGCGGCCCGGCCGCCGGCTCCCCCACCACCGCAAGCCGTATGTGCCACACGGCCCGAGCGACCCAGGCGACACCCGCGAGGGCAAGGGCGACGGTGGCGCACAAGGCCACGCCACGGACGGGACGCAGGTGAGAGTCGGGATGAGCGTGGAGGGATTCCTGGTGATCGTTCACCGGGTCATCCTCGCGGACGGGGTGGGGAGGCGGGCAGGTGGGGGCGCCCCTACGGCCCGACCTGCTGCACGCGCCGCAGGGGCGCCCCCTGTGCGGGACGCCCCTGCGGAACAGCAAGCTCTACGGCCTTCCGGCGCACGTCAGTTGGAGAAGTACAGGTACTTCCAGCCCGTGTACGTCGTCGAGTTGACGCTGTCGCCCGACGAGCCGTTGATGTACGCCGAGCGCATCCGGACCTTGATGCCGGCCTCGCCCGGCGCCGGGAGGGTGACCGCGGCCTTGCCGTTGGTGCCGAGGTAGAAGTACTCGGAGTCGGCGTCGTACCAGGTGCCCTGGTAGTAGACCTCCAGGTCGAGGCGCTCCTGACGACCGGGGTAGTACGACATGGTCGTGGTGAACAGCGGGCTCTTGTTCTTGTGGAACCAGTAGTACGTGCGGGAGCCGATCTTGCCCGTCTTGTAGTGCTTGGAGACGGCGACCGAGACCTTGACCTTGGCGAAGGCCGTGACCTTGACCGTCTTGGGCGCGTAGCGGGAATCGCCCTTGAAGACCGCGGTGACGTCGGTGTCACGGGTCATGTCGACCCACGCGGCGATGTCACCGTGGGAGTTGACCTTGCCGGACTTGAGCAGCTTGTTGGGCTTGTCGGCGCCGAAGGGGTTGGCCCAGATCTCGACCGAGCGGTTCTTGTACGTCGTACCGAGGTGCGCCGTGAACTTGACGTCCTTGCCGTACGAGTAGATCTTGCCCTTGTTGTTCACGCTCAGCTTGGTCGAGGCGCGGGAGACCGTGACCGCGTCCGAGCCGGCGGCGGCCGCGTGGGCCTTGTCGCCCGCGAAGCTCACCTTGTAGGTCACCTTGCCGCCGGCCGGCGGGGTGTCCGTGAAGGAGAAGGTGCCGTTCGCCTTCGTCTTGACGACGGGCAGCGCCTTGCCGTTCGGCGAGTCCAGGTCGGTGCGGGTGACCTTGAGGCCCGTGCCCGCCGGGAGCAGCGTCTTGGACGCCAGCTTGCCGGTGACCGTGAGCTTCTTGGCGCGGTCCGACTTCGCGGGCGCCGCCACCGTGAGGGTGGGCAGCTCCTTGGTCGGGTCGGTCAGCGCGCGCAGCGTGAAGACGCCGGAGTCGTTGACGGAGACGGCGAAGATCCGGCTGCTGTCCGGGGCCCAGGCCAGCGCGCCGTCGACGAGGGTGTCGGCGCCGCTGCTGTTGCCGGTGTTGGGGAAGTCGTACTCCCGCGTCGGCTTGAGGTCCCCGGGCTTGAAGATGTGGACGTCGGGGTCGTACCAGGAGTCGCTGCCGCCCGCGACGGTGCCGTCCGGCGCGACCCGTACGGCGTTCGGGTACGGGTTGGTCGGGTAGTTCGGCTGCACCGAGAGGTCGGTGGCCGACAGGACCCCGACGCCGTAACCGCCGGACCCGCCCCAGGAGGTGAGGATCTGCTTGCCGTCGGGCGTGAGGTCGATCTGCTTCACCGCTGAGCCCGTGCTGCCCTTGGTGCGCAGCGTGGCGCCGTCGGCCGTGACGTCGTACACGCCGACCGCGTTGCCGTCGCTCGCCACCAGGACGCCCGGCACGGACGGGTCGGCGGCCAGGATCGCGCCGGAGCCGAAGAAGCCGGCGTCGCCGCGCTGGTCGAGGTGGACGACGGGCTCGGCGCCCGAGGTGTCCAGCGAACCGAAGGTGCCGTCGTAGGAGAACCAGACCCGGCCGTCCACGACCTCCAGGTCGGTCGGGTCGACATCGTTGCCGAGCGGGTAGCTCACGGTGGGCGTGGCCGTCCGGGTGTCCACGGTGACGATCCGGTCGTCGCCCTTGACCGCCCCGTAGAGCAGGCCGGAGTCGGCCGACAGGGCCAGGCCGGTCACGCCGGGCATCCCGGTGAGGGTCGCCTTGACGGTGCCGGCGTAGTCGGTGATGAGGATCTTGCCGCTGGTCGGGTCGGAGACGTAGACCCGCTGGTGCAGGCCGTCCACGACGAGGTCGCCGACCGACTTCACCGGCAGGACCTTGGCGGAGTCGGCCGCCGCCGGTCCGGCCGTGCCCACGGCGAGCGCCGCCGAGCCGAAGAGGACCGCGAGCGCCGTCGCGGTCGAGATGCTGCGCGTGCGCACAGTACTGATACCCCCACGAAGAATCCCGGTGTGTCACCGGGAGTTGAGAGCGCCGCGCAACGCCCGTACGTGCCCCCTGTACTGCCAGTGGTGTCTGTACTGCCTGTGCTGTCGTCCTGCGGTGACGCACGGGGCGCGGCTGCCTGAGCGCAGCTTATGTCATGGCTGTGACAGTTGTGAAAGGGATTTGAAGGAGGTGATGATCACGCCTCGTCGACCACAACCATCACGCGCCGTCGGCCCGCGCCGTCACGCCTCCTCGGCGCCGTCCCGCTGCAGCACGGTCACCCGGTGGTAGTTGCACCCGATCATCAAGGCGGTCTCCGGGCCCGATTCGCCCTGGTGGGCCTTGAGGGCCACGCTCACCAGGCTGAGCAGCAGGTCGACGTCGCCGTCGCAGTCGAGGTGGATCGTGACCCAGCGGGAGCCGGGGACCATGCGGATCGCGCTGGACTCGGCGAAGTCGTAGTGCAGCCGCTGGATCGCCCGGGACGTGAGATGGAGGTCCACATCGCGGTCCGAGTGGAAGTGGACGATCTCGTCGCGGGGGGAGCGCAGTGCCCGGCCCGTGCCGCACGCGGCCGGACACGGGCTGAGGTCGGGCCACTTCACCAGCTGGTCCATGGCTTTCTGGGCCGGGGTCATGGGACCCATGGTGCGGTGCTCACCGCCCGTCCACCAGGGATTGCGGGCTACGTAACCCGGAGGAGACCTTTTCCACGTTCCGCGCGGGCGGCGATTTGGTCCTCCATTCCCCTTTTATCCGATCGTCGGCGATAATCGACCCATGAGTACTGCCACGTATGTCCTGGCGGCCACGTCGAGTGGAGTACTCGACGTCGTCGCCGCGTTCGTCGGTGGCCTGATCATCGCCGGTGCGCTGGTCGGGGCCGTGCAGTTCGGCATGAGGGTCCGGGACCGCGAACTGCCGCGGCCCGCCCCGGGCGACCATCCCCACCTTCCCGACACCGGGCCGGTCCGGGAGCAGCGCGAGATCCGCGAACCGGACGAGATGCCGCACGGGGAGGGCCGGGAGCGGCTCATGCCCTACGACCTCCATCACTCCGGAAGCAGAACGGGCAAGGACCAGCGGCGCCGACGCTGGCTGCCGGGGTCCAGCGGGTCCTTCGGCGGGGGCGGCCTCGGCCACGTCTGAACCGAGGCCGTGCGCACGGTCACAGGGACTAGGCCATCCAGAAGAAGACCGCCGTCATCCGCTTCTCCTCCAGCGTCCGGCCGGAGTAACCGGTCGCGCTGTGCACGAGGTTGGCGTTGTACAGGAGCAGGCGGTTGTACTTGTGCGGGACGCGGACGTCCTCCTCGAAGGCGTCCGGGGCCACGAACCGGGTGCCGAGGGCCTCGACGAGGTTGTTGTGCGGGGCCTGGACGACGTTGCCGCCGAGCCGGCCGCCCGGCATGGACTGGCGGTAGAAGCTCGTCCCGCAGTCCTTGGGCACGGCGGGGTTGAGGTACAGCACCGCCGCGTACCGGCACAGCGCGCGCGAGTCGGTGTGCGGACGCGGCTCGCTCTCACCCTCGCCGACGACCTGGACGCAGTTGTGGTTGAGGGTGCCGCCGCCGGGCGCCCGCTGCACCCACAGCTCCTTGGCGCCGGTCGCCTGCTTCACCAGCCGCTCCACGCGGGCGAGTTCGGCGGGTTCCAGGCCCGGCATGGTGCGCAGCCCGGGCCAGGTCTCCGAGGTGTACGGATACCCCTTGACCCAGTCGTCCCTGGTCAGCACGCGCTCCCGTACGGCGTCCACCTCGGGCAGGACGTCGTCCAGGACCCAGTAGTCGCGGCCCTTGGTGGGCTTGCGGTAGGGCAGTACAGGGAGGGTGGGGGGAGAAGGGGAGCGGGTGGGGGGAGAAGGGGAGCGCGTGGGGGGAGCAGCGGGGCGGCCGACGGGGATCCTGGGGGGCTGCTGTGGGGGCATGCCGCGAATCTAGGGCGGGGGTCCGTATGGACTCTCCCGCGAACTCGTCCGGAATCTCCCGTGAGTTGGTCAACGAACCGTCAACCCGCCGACGTGGGAGTGACCGGGAACACGTCTCACTTTTCCTCGGCTTTACCAAATCTAGAGAGTCGGACGGCCTCCGCAGCCGTACTCCTCCTCGTCCGACCCCGCCGTGCTCGGCGGGACCCCCGACCGGGCAGGAGGCACGGTGCGCTTTTCGCGGAATGCGACGGGAACTCTCTTTGTGGGCGGTGCTCTGACGTTGACACTGGCCGCTCTCGCCTACCCGTCGATGCTCGGAGTGAGCACCGTCTCGACCTCACCGGACAGAATCATCGCGAACACCCAGTGGGGGCCGCTGACGGAGTCGGACCGGGACTTCGTGGTCAAGGTGCGCGCGGCCGGCCTGTGGGAGTACCCCGTGGGTCAGATCGGCCTGAAGAAGGGCACCAACAAGGGGGTGTTGACCGCCTCGCAGCACCTGATCGACGGCCACTCGGCACTCGACACCACGTGCCGCAAGATCGCCCCGATGCTGGGCATCACCCTGCCCAACCTGGCCAGTCCCCAGCAGCAGGGCTTCGTCAACACCCTGAACGCGGACAGCGGCGCGCAGTTCGACCAGGACTTCGCCAACATCCTGCGGATCACGCACGGTTCGATCTTCAACACGGTGGCGAAGATCCGCTCCACGACCAAGAACAGCCTGGTGCGCGCCCTGGCCGACCAGGCCAACAACACGGTCCTGGACCACATCACGGTCATGGAGAAGACCGGCCTGGTGAACTTCGACACGGCCCTGTTCACGCAGACCACCCCGCCGAAGCTGCCCAAGACCGACCTGACCCCGCCGGCGCCGCCCGCGGGCCAGCAGCCGATCGTGCTCACCCCGCCGCCGAACGCCACCTCCACCCCGGTGGACATCGACGGGCTCTCGGGCGGTGCCGCGCCGGCCCCCAGCCCCACCCCGACGGTGGGCTGACCCGCCGGCGTACCCCTCAGCCCAGCCAGACGGTCGTGTCCGGGTCGATCGACCCCGCTGCCGACGGCCCGCTGCTCAGCAGCACCTCGCCGGCCGGCAGCGGCAGGGCCGCCCCGGACAGGTTGGTCACACACCGCCAGCCGTCCCCGCGCACGAAGTCCAGCACGCCGGCCGGGGTGCCCGCGGTCCAGGTCAGCGTCTCGCCGGTGAGCAGCTTGCGGCGCAGTTTCAGGGCGGCGCGGTACAGCTCAAGCGTGGAGCCCTCGGTGCCGTCCTGCGCCTCGACGGCGTAGGCGCCGAAGCTCTCCGGCTGCGGCAGCCAGGCCGCGCCCGCCCCGAAGCTGTACGAGGGTCCGGTCCGCGTCCACGGCAGTGGCACCCGGCAGCCGTCGCGGCCCTTGTTGAGGTGGCCCGTCTGTTCCCAGACCGGGTCCTGGAGCACCTCGAAGGGCAGGTCGGCGACCTCGGGCAGACCGAGTTCCTCGCCCTGGTAGACGTACGAGGATCCCGGCAGCGCCAGCATGAGCAGGGTCGCCGCGCGGGCTCGGCGCAGGCCCGCGACCGGGTCGATGTCGGGTGCGTGGCCGCCGGACAGCAGCCAGGTGTTGGCGTCGGTTCCCGGCGGGAGCATCAGCCGGGAGGCGTGCCGTACGACGTCGTGGTTGGAGAGCACCCAGGTCGCGGAGGCGCCGGCGGCGTGCGCGGTCTCCAGGGAGCCGGTGATGACCCCGCGCAGTTCGTCGGCGTCCCAACCAGCCTGCAGATACTCGAAGTTGAAGGCCTGTCCCAGTTCGTCGGGTCGTGCGTACAGGGCGCGGCGGGCGCTCGGTACCCAGGCCTCGGCGACGGCCATGCGGGGTGGGGTGTAGGAGTCGAGGATGCGGCGCCAGTCGCGGTAGATGGCGTGCACCTCGTCGCGGTCGTAGAAGGGGTGGGTGCCGGGCGGGAGTTGATCGAGGGTGGCGTCGGCGCTCAGTTCGGGGGTGCCGAGGTCGCGCAGCGGTTCGCTCAGGTCCTTGGCGAGGGCGTGCGCGACGTCCACGCGGAAGCCGTCGACGCCTCGGTCGGACCAGAAGCGCAGGGTGGTGCGGAAGTCCTCGCGGACCTCCTCGTGGTCCCAGTTGAGGTCGGGCTGCTCGGGGATGAACAGGTGGAGGTACCACTGTCCGTCGGGCACCCGGCGCCAGGCGCTGCCGCCGAAGACGGACTGCCAGTCGGTGGGCGGGAGTTCGCCGTGGGCGCCGCGGCCGTCGTGGAAGACGTAGCGGGCGCGGGCGGGGGAGCCGGGGCCGGCGGCCAGGGCCTCCTGGAACCAAGGGTGCAGACGCGAGGTGTGGTTGGGCACCAGGTCGACGATCAGCTTGAGGCCGAGCCGGTGGGCCTCGGCGACCATCGCGTCGAAGTCGGCGAGGGTGCCCAGGCGTGGGTCCACGTCACGGTAGTCGGCGACGTCGTAGCCGCCGTCGGCGAGTTCGGAGGGGTAGAACGGGCTGAGCCACAGGGCGTCGACACCCAACCCGGCCAGATGGGTCAGGCGTTCGGTGACGCCCCGGATGTCTCCGAACCCGTCGCCGTCGGCGTCGGCGAAGCTGCGCGGATAGACCTGGTAGACGACGGCCTGCCGCCACCAGTCGGGGTTCCTGGAGGAAAGGTCGGTCACGGTGTCCCTTCGGCAGTGCTCGGCATAACGCTTTGAACTCGGCGGAGTGGGATCGGAGGAGATGATTCCCTGTGTGATGGATTTGTGATGACTCTTGAAGTTTCCGTACGTCACAGCAAGTTGACACGCCTCAACGGCTCGAACCACCATGAGGGCACGCTGTGCCGCAAGTGACCAATGGGGCCAGTGTCTCTCACTGCCTTTCCTCTGCTCTCTCTGAGCTCCTGAGATGGGACATCCATGTCTATAGCCAGACCTGTCACCGCGCGCCGCCTGCTGGGGACGGGCGCCGCCTCGCTCGTCCTGTGTGCCGCTTCCGTGGCCGGTGCCTCAGGCGCCTTCGCCCACGGCGGTACGCCCGGCGGTGACGGCTGGAAGTCCGGCGGCTCGTACAAGCCCGGCACCGGCGCGGGCACCGAGACCGGCACGGACCGCTGCGAGTTCTCGCTCGACGGCACGAGCTTCTTCCCCTCGGTGAAGGTCGACGACCAGAACCTCAAGCCCACCGACGACGGCAAGGTCCACATCAAGGTCCGCGCCGCCGGTGACGCCGCCACCTGCACCGCCTCGCTGGCTTCCTACATCGCCCACGGTCCCACCTTCGCGACCTCCGGCGAGCAGGTCTTCGTCGACTTCGACACCGTGACGGTCAAGCAGGGCCAGACCGACTCGCTCGACATCGCGGTGCCGGACGCGGGCTGCTTCGCGCAGATCGACCTGTACCGCGGTGCGGTCAAGTTCGACGGCGAGAAGGACGCGAACGACGGCTTCGAGCACGGCGACCTGCCGGCCGGTCCCGACCACCCGGTCATCAAGGACAAGCTGATCGCGGCCTGGAACGGCGGCACGAAGGACTGCTCGAAGACCCCGGAGTCCACCCCGCCGCCCACCCCCCCGGCCGAGGAGACGACCCCGCCGGCGTCGGAGTCCACCCCGCCCGCCGAGGAGACCACTCCGCCCGCCTCGGAGTCGACCCCGCCCGCCGACGAATCCACCCCGCCCGCCTCGGAGTCCACCTCCCCCGCGGCCCCCACGCCGAACGGCGGCGGCGACCTCGCCGAGACCGGTGGCGGCAGCAGCAGCGGCATCATCGCGGGCGGCGCGGCAGCGCTCCTCGCGGCGGGTGCGGCGATCGTCGTGGCGACCAAGCGCCGCCGCGCGACGCGCACCTGACCCGTGCCCCTGCCTTCCTGACCCCGTCCCCATGACGAACGCCCCGGAGTCCTTCTCTCTCCGGGGCGTTCGGCTTGCCGGGCCTCAGCCGGAGACCGACCCTGCGCGGCCGGACTCCACCGTGTCCAGGTACAGCTTCACGAAGCGCGGTACGTCCACGTCCAGGGCCACGTCCACGAGGTGGCGGGGGCGGGTGCCCTCGTGGATCTCGGACTCGCCCAGGCGGAGGCGGCGGTCGACGATCGTCTGGCCTCGGGTGGGGCCGGGGGCCAAGGAGACCTCGACCGGGAGGAGTTGGGTGGTGATCCCGGACGGGTCGACGACCGTGCAGACCGCGCCCGCGTCGCCGATGCCGCCGCCCGGGTCGTCGCCGTCGGCGTCCGGGGTGGCCGGGCGGTGGGCGAGGAGGTCGCCGGCGAGGCGGGCGGCCGGGTCGGTGCTCGCGCGCAGGCGTCGTACGTCCGGGCCGGGAACGACGACCCGCTGGAACACGTCGAGGCCGTACATCGTGATCGGCACCCCGGCGGTGAGCAGCACGGCCGCCGCCTCGGGGTCGTGCCAGACGTTGAACTCGGCGACCGCCGTGGCGTTCCCGGTCGCCACCGCGCCGCCCATGAAGACGATCCGCTCGATGTTGCGGACGACATCGGGGTGCGTGCGCAGGAGCAGGGCGATGTTGGTCAGGGGCGCCGTCGGAATCAGCGTGACCGGGCGCGGGGAGGCGAGGATCTCGCGGCGCAGCAGGGTCACCGCGTCCACGTCGGCGGGGGCCCGGGTCGGGGTGGGCAGGCCGGGGAGGTCGCCCATGCCGTCGGCGCCGTGCACGTGCCGGGCCGAGCGGGCCGGTTCGATCAGCGGGCGTTCGGCGCCGCGGGCCACCGGGACGTCACCGGCGCCCGCCACCTCCAGCACGGTCAGGGTGTTGCGGACCACCCCGTCGACGTCCGTGTTCCCGGCGACACAGGTCACCGCCCGCAGGTCGAGGCCCGGGTGCCGGACGGCGAACAGCAGGGCGAGCGCGTCGTCGACCCCCGTGTCGCAGTCGATGATCACCGGGATGGGCTGGTCGGTCACCTCGGGGGTCCTTCCGTAGAGCCGAAGCCGCTGCCTGGACGGACACGGCCGCCGTCCCGACCTTAGGCGTCCATGGTCACCTGTCGGTCACTCCCACAGCCCGGTTCCGCGGACCGCGGCCCGCTCCCCGATCCGGCGCAGCAGCTCCTCGCCCGGCAGTACGCCCGGCTTACGCCCGTCCCGCAGCCGTACGGCGGCCAGTCCCTCCTCGGCCTCCCGCGCCCCGATCACCGCCTGGTACGGCACCAGGCGCGCCGCGCGGATCCGGGCACCGAGGCTGCCGTCGGCGGCGACCTCCGCCCGCAGTCCCCGCGCGACCGCGGCCCGCGCCAGCCGCTCCGCCGCCGCCCCCTGCTCCTCCGACACCGGCAGCACCACCAGCTGGACCGGGGCCAGCCAGACCGGGAACGCCCCGCCGTGCACCTCGACCAGCTGCGCCACCGCCCGCTCCACGCTGCCGATGACGCTGCGGTGCACCATCACCGGACGGTGCTTCGCGCCGTCGGCGCCGATGTAGTGCAGGTCGAAGCGTTCGGGCTGGTGGAAGTCGATCTGGACGGTGGACAGGGTGGACTCGCGGCCCGCCGCGTCGGCGATCTGCACGTCGATCTTCGGCCCGTAGAAGGCGGCCTCGCCCTCGGCCTCCTCGTAGTCGACACCGGCGTCGGCCAGCACCTCCCGCAGCAGCGCGGTGGCCCGCGACCACAACTCCGGGTCGGCCACGTACTTGCCGCCCTCGCCCGGGAGCGAGAGACGGTACCGGTGGGCGCTCAGCCCGAGATCGTCGTAGGCGCGCGCGATCAGCCGCAGGGCCGACGCCGCCTCCTCGACCGCCTGGTCCAGGGTGCAGAAGATGTGGGCGTCGTTGAGCTGGATGGCCCGTACGCGGGTCAGACCGCCGAGCACGCCGGACAGCTCGGAGCGGTACATGCCGCCCAACTCCGCGATGCGGAGCGGGAGTTCGCGGTAACTGTGGGAACGGGAGCGGTAGATCAGGGCGTGGTGCGGGCAGAGGCTGGGGCGCAGGACGACCTCCTCCGCGCCGAGTTTCATGGGCGGGAACATGTCCTCGCTGTAGTGCGACCAGTGGCCCGAGATCTCGTACAACTCGCGCTTGCCGAGGACGGGCGAGTACACGTGCCGGTAGCCGGCGGCGCGCTCCGCCTCCCGGACGTACTCCTCCAGGGTGTGGCGGACCAGGGCGCCGTCGGGCAGCCAGTAGGGCAGGCCCGCGCCGACCAGGGGGTCGGTGTCGAAGAGATCGAGTTCGCGGCCGAGGCGGCGGTGGTCGTGGGGCGGCGGCTCGTGAGGCATGGACTCGTGAGGCATGGGCTCGTGCGACATGCGGGCTCCTCGTTCAGGTACGGGGGCGGGGAGCCGGGGACGACGGAAATCCCCGGGGCACTCGCCCCGGGGCTTCGTTCATCCAGTCGTGGATCAGCGCGCCGGGACTCTCTCCGGCGTCGTCGTGCAAGACGGCTGGGCGCGCTTCATATCGGCCACGGTAGCCAGGGGCGGGAAGCGGGCGCCACGCAATTTCGAGGCTGAGCGGGAGCCGGCAGGCGGCCGGGTAACCCGGACGGCCCGGCTCGCTGGTGGAGCGCCGGACGCGGTGATCCCTTGGAGACGTGATCGGCCCCGCGTACATCTCCGTACGGCTGCCCGCGCGTCCCCCGCCCGTCTCCCAGGAGGCTCCGATGCCCCGTCCCCCGGCCCGCGTCCTCGTCGCCTCCGCGCTCTCGGCGGGCACCCTGCTCACGGCGTCGGCCTGCCTCAGCACCCCGCCGCAGGCGCACACTCCCCTGCCCACGATCCCCTCCTCGGCGCCCCCGTCCGCCCCGGCCGCGGCGACCACACCCGACGGCCTCACCACCGCGCAGGCCCAGGCCGCCCTGGTCACCGAGGCGGACCTCGGCGATCCATGGGCGCCGACGCAGGGCGCGGCGACCTGGCGGGACGCCCTGCTCAAGGCGACCACGGACGCGCCCGACTGCCGTCGGCTGCTCGACGCGCTGTACGCCGACGACCTGTTCGGCAAGGACGCCCGGCCCCGGGCCGCGACCGGCCTCGACGACACCATGGACGAAGCCCAACTGCGGTACCAGGTGCTCGCCCTGCCGCCCGCCGAGGTCGACCGGACGCTGGCCTGGCTGAAGTCGCTGCCGCGCAAGTGCGCCCGGTTCACGGCGGTGACCGAACGCGGCACCGTCCAGACCGTCGAGGTCACCGGGGCCGCCCTGCCGGAGGTCGGCGACACCCGGCAGGGCCTGCGCGTCACGCTGACCTCCGAGACCCCCGACGGCGACCCGACGGTCCTCACCCTCGACGTCGCCGCGGCCCGCACCGGCGACGACACCATCGCCGTCACCAACGGCGGCCTGGGCGAGGTCTCCCCGGACATCACGAACGCGACGCTGGAGGTGGGGGCGCAGCGGCTGGCGGACGTACGCAAGCAGGGGCGGGCGCAGGTCTGACGAAGCCGCAGGGGCCGGAACGCCGCGAGCGCACCGGCACCGACCGGCGCAGCCTCCTCGGCGCTACCGCTTCTCGTACGGATCCGCCGGCTGCTTCACCTGCCGGACCGACGTCGCGTCCAGCACCGGCGGCCATGCCGCGTCCGAGCCGAGCGCGCCCCTGGGGTGCCAGGTGCCGGTGACGGTGACCCAGGTGTCGGTGGGCGGGGCGTCGTCGCCGCGGATCTCGACCTTGCCGGTGGTGGCGTCGGCGGCGCAGCAGGAGACCAGGAGCCGGGTGACGTACCAGGTGCCGTCGGCCCCGTGGGTGACGAACCCGGTCAGCCGGACCGTCCGGCCCTTCAGGGACCGCCCGCTGTCGTAGATCGCCCGCGAGCTGAACTGGGCGACGCTCAGCTCGACCGGGTTCCCGGCCGGCAGCGCGGGAAAGCTCCCGACCCCCTGCGCGGCCCGCTGCGCGGCTTCCCGCCCGGCGCTGTAGGAACCGAGGGCGGGGGGAGGGAAGAGCAGGAGGGCCAGGGCGGGGAGAGTGAGCAGCCAGGCGACACGGGGCCCCGCGGCGCTGTGACCGTGCCCGCCGTGCCCCTCGTCCTCGTCCTCACCCTCGTAGCCCTCGTACGCCTCCCGCCTCAGTACCGCCGTCGTCACACCGAGCAGCACCAACGCCACCCCGGAGACGATCAGATACGGCCGCAGCCCCGCCTGTACGTACCTCAGGTACAGGTCGCTGAAAAGCGTCACGCGCAGCACCGCGCCGCCGGTCAGCAGGAGCAGTACGGCGGGTCCGTACCGTCGGCCTCTCACAGCAGCCACCACCCCACCAGGACGCTGCTCGTCACGGCCACCAGCCAGGTCGCCGAGGAGAAGCGGACGGCGAAGGAACGGCCGAACGTGCCCGCCTGGAGCGCGATCAGTTTCAGGTCGACCATCGGGCCGACGACCATGAACGCCAGCCGCGCGGTGAGCGGGAAGGCGCTGAGGGAGGCGGCGACGAAGGCGTCCGCCTCGCTGCACACGCACAGCACGACGGCGAGCACCGCGAGCAGCGGTACGGCGGCCCCGGCGGAACCGGTGAACAGATCCAGGACGGACCGGGGTACGGCGATGTTGAAGGTCGCGGCGGCCGCGGCGCCGAGCACCAGGAAGCCGCCGGCGTGCAGGAAGTCGTGCTGGAGACCGGTGAGGAAGGCGCGCGGACCGGAGGCGTCGCCCCGACCGCCGCCGCCCCTCGACGCGGGCATCCGCAGCCACTCGTCCTTCCCGAACCGCGCCCACAGCCAGCCCATCACCACGGCCGTCGCGAGCGAGGCGACGAGGCGGGCGAGGACCATCCTCGGCTCGCCGGGGAAGGCGATCGAGGTCGCGACCAGGACCACCGGGTTGATGGCGGGCGCGGAGAGGAGGAAGGCGAGGGCGGCGGCGGGCGCGACCCCGCGCCGCATCAGGCTCCCGGCGACCGGTACGGACGCGCACTCGCATCCGGGCAGGACGACTCCGGCGGCGCCCGCGACGGGCACGGCGAGGGCGGGGTTGCGGGGGAGGAGCCTGGTGAAGACGCGCTCCGGTACGAAGGCGCCGATCGCGGCGGAGACGACGGTGCCGAGCAGCAGAAAGGGCACGCCCTGGACGGCGATGGCGGTGAACACGGTCCACCAGGCGGCGACCGGCGGGGTGTAGAGGTCGAGTGCGAGCGAGGGCCCGAGCACCGAGACGACGGTCGCGATGGCGATCAGCGCGGCGCCGCCGAGCACGGCGTACACCAGCGCGCGTACGACGAGGCGCACCCCGTCGACCACCGTCCGCTGATTCTGCACGCGCCTGTCCCAGTAGTGCCGGAAACGTCCCGCGCAGGCTAACGGCTGCCGCTGTGCGACACCTCGGGTTCGGCGGGAGAGGGGGCTGTGGGGCAGGACGGAGGCTTACAGCGGCGGCTGCGCGGGGGCCGGGCCCAGGGTCGTGGTGCCCGGGGACGTGCGGTGGCCCAGGCCGGTGCGGTAGGCGTCGAGGGCCGCCTCCACCCGGCCGGTGCGACGGAGCAGGTCGCCCAGCAGGCGGCACAGGTCGGCGAGGTCGCCTGCCGCGCCGGCCCGTTCCAGCAGGCTCAGGGCGCGGACGTAGTGCTCCTCGGCGGCGTCGGTGTCGCGGGCGTCCTCGGCGATGATGCCGAGCAGGCGGTGCGCGGCGGCGGAGTGGAGGGCGCCGCGTTCGGAGCTGAGGCCGCCCAGCACGTCCTCCAGGATCGCGGCGGCCTCGTCGGACTTGCCGCGCCGGTGCAGGACGTCGGCCAGCTCGACGGCGACCTGGCTGCTGTAGAGCGCGGCGCGCTTCGCGGTGAGCATGGCGAGGGCCTCGCGCAACTCGCCCTCGGCGCGCTCCAGTTCGCCGTTCTGCGCGGAGACGTACCCGCGCATCCAGTGGCAGTTGGCGAGCTCGGTGCGCAGTTGCAGGGTGCGGTAGAGCTCGGCGGCCTTGACGAGGGAGGCGTCGGCCTCGGCGATACGGCCCTCGGCGAGCAGGGTGCGGGCCACCGAGCGGTGCATACGGGCGACCAGGGCCGGGTCCTGGGACTGCGGGGCGAGGGCGAGCGCGAACTCGGCGGCCTGGGCGGCGCGGGCCTGGGCGCCCATGTCCATGTAGGGGCCGATGATGCTGGCGTAGAGGAGGAGCAGCGCGTCCGGGTCGTGCAGTCCGCCGCGGTTGAGTTCGTCGAGGGTGGACTCCAACAGGTAGACGGCGTACCGGAGTTCGCCGGCCAGGTAGTGGGAGACGGCACGGCCGCGCAGGGCGGGCACGCGGGCGGGCAGGGGCGCGTCGGCGAGGGCCTGCTCGGAGCGCTCGAAGTACAGCCGGGCGGCGGCCAGTTCGCCGGTGTCGATGGCGCACTCGCCGAGCCCGAGCAGGGCGACGGCCTCGACGTCGGCCAGTTCGTGCGCCTCGGCCTCGGCGAGCAGCGCGGCGTACTGTCCGGCCGCCTCCTCGGCCGCGCCGGTGGCGAGCGTGCGCTGCGCCTCGGTCAGCCGCAGCCGCAGATCGGTCGCGAGGTGGGCCGGCCGCCCCGTCGCCAGCTCCTCGTACGCCACCCCGAGCCGCTCGGCGATGTGCCGCAGCGCCTCGTCGGAGGCGCGCACCCGGCCCGCCTCCAGGGTGGAGATGTAGGCGGGGGTGTACGCGGGCTCGGCCAACTGTTTCTGGGTCAGCCCCCGTTCGGCCCGCAGATGCTGCACTCTTCGCCCGATCGTGCCCGGATCATCGCGGTCCGTCATCGCCAACTCCCCCTGTGCCCCTTGCCGTTCGCCGCTGTCAGCCCCTAGGTTAAACCGCACAGTAAACGTGTTTAACCGTTGGCTTTCGTTCAACATTTGGCTGTTGCGAGGTGGCCGTGCTCGAACGCACCAGCACCGTCCAGCGTTATGCCAGGGGCCTGACCGCCGCCGTGGTCACCGTGGTGACCCTGATCCTCGCGGCGAACGCGGGGCCGGCCCGGGCGACGGGACCCGACCCTGCCCATGAGCAGGTACGACACACGACTCAGCGGTGAGGGAAAGCACGCGATCACACGTAATCGGCCGTCCCTGACCGATGCCGTCTGCCGACTGCCGCGCCGCCGTGGCTGGTCGCGCCCACGCGGCGGAGCCGCACATCAACACAGCCCCGCGCCCCATCAGGGCGTTGCCGGGCCCCATACGCTGCCCGTATGACCTCTGCCGCCGCCCGCGCCGCCCTCGATCTCACCGCCGACCTCGCGGTTTCGGCCCTGGAGGATTTCTACCGGGATCTGCACCGCCACCCGGAACCGGCGTTCAAGGAGCACCGCACGGCGGGTCTGTTCGCGCAGCGCCTCACCGCCGCCGGCTACGAGACCACCGAGGGCCTCGGCGGCACCGGCGTGGTCGGCCTGCTGCGCAACGGCGACGGACCGACCGTCCTGCTGCGCGCCGACATGGACGCGCTGCCGGTCGAGGAGCGGACCGGGCTGCCCTACGCCTCCACCACCCCCGGCCTGATGCACGCCTGCGGCCACGACCTGCACGTCACCTGGCTCGCGGGCGCCGCCACCGCACTGGCCGCCGGCCGCGACACCTGGTCCGGCACGCTCCTGGTGCTCGGCCAGCCCGCCGAGGAGACCGGGGGCGGCGCCGCCGCGATGATCGAGGACGGGCTCTACGACCGTTTCCCGCGCCCCGACGTGCTGCTCGGCCAGCATGTGGCGCCGGGCCCGGCGGGCCTGTACGCGCACGTGCCCGGACTGATCATGTCGGCGTCGACGGACGTCGAGATCGTGGTGCACGGCGAGGGCGGCCACGGCTCACGCCCGGAGACGACGGTCGACCCGATCGTCACAGCCGCACACATCGTGACCCGCCTGCAGACAGTGGTCAGCCGGGAGATCGCGCCCCGCGAGTCCGCCGTCCTGACCGTCGGCCGCATCGAGGCGGGCACGGCCCCGAACGTCATCCCCGCCACCGCCCGCATCTGGCTCAACCTCCGCACCCAGTCCCCGGCGGTACGGGACCGGATGGTCGCCGCAATCCGCCGGATCGCCGAGGGCGAGTGCCGTGCGGCGGGCTGCCCGCGCGAGCCCGAACTGATCCTGGGCGATGAGTTCCCGGTCACCGTCAATGACCCCGGCACCGACCACCGCGTGGCCGCCGTCCACCGCGAGGTCTTCGGCACGGCCACCGTCTTCGACCCCGGCCCCGCGATGGGCAGCGAGGACTTCTCCCGCCTCGCGCTCGGCGAACTCCCCTACTCCTACTGGTTCGTGACCTCCACGCCCGCCGAGACCTGGGCCGCGGCCCCCGGCACGGACCTGATGGAGAAGTTCGACGCCGTCCCCAGCAACCACAGCCCCCACTTCGCACCGGACCTGTCGACGGTGGCACCGGGGGTGCAGACGCTGGTGTCGGGGGCACTGGCGTGTCTGACGGTCTGAAACGGCTCGTCGGGGCCCCCAACGGCGGTCCGAACGGGAGCAGTTGAACACTGTTGGCGGTCCGGGAGAGGCCTGTGCTTTGCTCGTTGCCCCGAGGAGAAAGGCACTGCCATGAAAGCTCCCTTTCGCGCCTTGACCATGCTCGGCATCACCTGCGCCCTGTTGCCCATGACCGCCGCCACCTCGAACGCCGCCGGGTCGACGAGCACGACGGACTGCGTCACCGCCGGCGAGACCCGTGACTTCGGCCGCGGGGAGATATCCGTCTGTCCGCAGGGCGACGGCACCTACCGGGCGACCGGCTGGGTCGAGGACCTGCTGCCCGGTGACGGTGCGTTCAGCGGTCCTGACGGCGGCTGTGTCAGCTGGGGTCTCAGCTCGGCCACTGGTCTGGAGCGGTTCACCACCATGGCCTGCCCGCACTTCTCGGGCCCCGCGACAGTGCGGATCGACGAGGTGTTCACGCCCGCGCATCCGATCACGAAGGCGCGGCTGACAACCCTCTGGTACTGACGGGACCGACTAGCCCTGCGTCTGCAACTGCCGCAGCTGGCGCTGCACATGATCCAGGGCGCCCTCGCGTCTGCCCGGTACCCGGGATCTCAAGTCGGCCAGTTCCGCGCCGAGTTCACGTGCGGCGACCGGATCGGCGACCTGTCCCCACTGATGGTGTGCCCGGTCCACGGCGGCCTCCACGTCCGGTGCGTCCGCCGGACGGCCGGCCGTCAGCCGCGCCCCGGCCACCGCCAGCCAGGTCCGGCAACTGCGCACCGGATCCCCGGCGAACATCGCCAGGTCCGCCCGCACTTCGGCCCAGTGCAACGCCGCCTCGGAACCGGGTCCGTGCGCGCGCACGGCAAGTTGCTCGTGCGTGGCGGCGAGGGCGTCGGCGTCGAGGTGGCGGCCGGATTGGACGGCGGCGGAGATCTCAAGATGGGGGTCACCCCGTAGCCCGTCCGGCGTCTGCGGACGAGGCCGTTCAGGCCGATACGGGGGTCTGGGGGCAGAGCCCCCAGGGACGGCTCCCAGGACCCAGGGCTCCCTACAGAACTGCACGTCGGCGAAGCCATCCGGCCCCACTCTGGCCAGCGCCTGCTGATGCAACTGCTCCACCGGCGGCCGAAACCCACTGCGCAGAATCGTCGCCACGGCCTTCATGTACGCAGGAGCGGCCACGGTCCGCCGACCGGGCGGCGGTGCGACCCGACCGTAGACCGCGTTGTTGCGACCGCAGTCGAGCGGGCTCGAACGCAGCCACTCCCATGTCTCCACGTCGGCGTGCAGATCGAAGAGAATCGTCGTCGCGCCCGGCGGCCGCAGCCGCAGTTCCTCCCGGATCCAGTGCCAGGGCAGCCCGGTGTAGCGGACCGTGGACGGCGTCGTGCGGGCCAGCGCGAGGTGCGGCAGCCGTTGCCGGCGGTCGAGTTGGAGCTGGCCGGTGACGAAGAGGGTCAGCGGACCCGGCGCGGTCGCCGCGGCACGCAGCCGGGTCAGGACGGCCTGCGGCTCCAGCGGGTCGGCGAGTTCGACGACGTTGGCGGTCTCGGTGCCGGCCAGCACCGCGGGCGCGACGGCGGCGAGGACCGGGAGCACCGAGGCCGCGTCCACCAGGCACCCCTTGCCGACCGGTGAAGCGGCCAGCAGCAGCACGGTTCCGGGCACCGTTCCCTCCCCATCCCCCGACGATCACGTACGCCAGCACCGTAACCGCTGCGGCTGCAAAGGTGGGTCTCAGGACTGCGAACGTCCACTTCCGACCGCCCGTTCCCCCTCCGACCGCGTTCCTCCCTCACCCTCGTTCCCGGTCGCGCCGCACCGCGAACACCGTGGTGTCGTCGACGAGCCGTCCGCCGCAGTGCCGCAGGGTGCGGTCCCGTACGAAGGCCACCAGGCGCCGGGGTTCCGCGGTGCGCGGGTCGGCCGCGACGGCACGGGCCACGTCGGCGGCCAGCGGGTAGAACTCCCCGTCCGCGTCCCGCGCTTCGGTCACCCCGTCGGTGGTGAGCAGCAGCGTCTCACCGGGCGCGAGCGGCACCCGGCGCACGGACGGCGTCCCGTCGACGGCGAGTTCACCGAGGCCGAGCGGAAGTCCGTCGCCGGGCGGCACGGGACGTACACCGTCCGGACCGACGACCAGCGGGGGTTCGTGGCCGAAAAGGAGCACGTCCACGGCGCACGGGTCGTCCTCGGGAAAGCCGACCAGCGCGGCGGTCGCGAACCGGTCGCTGTCGACGGAAACCCCTGCGCCCGGCGCGGGCGCCCCTCCGTCCGGGCCGAGCGCGGCGTTACGGCGGCGGTGCCGGAGCATCCGGATCTCCAGCCGCTCGGCGACCGTGCCGAGGTCCGCCTCGTGGTACCCGGCCTCCCGGAACGTGCCCAGCAGCGCGGACGCCGCCTCCACCGCGCCCAGACCCTTGCCCTGGACGTCACCGACGAGGACGCGCGTGCCGTGCGGGCCGGGCTGGACGTCGTAGAAGTCGCCGCCGACGCGCGCCTCGACGTCGGAGGCGAGGTAGACGGCGGCGTGTTCCAGGCCGCCCCAGTGCGGGGGCAGCGGGCGCAGCACGGTACGGCGGGTGGTGTCGGCGACGTCCCGGATGTGCAGCATGCGGAGCTCGCCGCGGACGCGGACCACGCAGGCGAGGGTGGCGAGGATGCCGCCGATGAGGACGAGCACGAAGTCGGGCCAGCCGGCCTGGTACTCGCCGGGCCACGCGCTGTCGACCACGACGTAGGTCAGGACCGCGAGGACGGACATGACGGCGGTGCCCCACACCCCGCAGATCGCGGCGGCGATCCCGGGCACGAGCACGATCCAGGAGATGATCCGGAACTCGCCGGTGGTGTTCCAGTCCACGACGGCGATCGCGAGCAGCAGCACCAGCGGCGGCACCCAGGCCACACTGCGCCCCCGCACCCGCAGCATCTGATGCCGGGCGGCCCGGTCGCCGCGCCCGGTCCCGGCCCGTCGCATGCGGCCCAGCGAAACACGCGCCCACACCGCCCGCATCCGGGCACGACGACTTGCCAGCTCCCTTGTGCAGGTGTGCTCTGGAAGTCGGGGGCGAGGAGAGAGAGGAGCACTCTCATGGCTCAAGCGGCACCCACGCCCGGCGGAATGCCTGGCAGGACGCGCAGCCGGTTCGCGGGCCGGACGATCCGGCCCGTCCACACACCCGACATCTTCGACGACCGCGTGCACCGGGCGGCGCGCTACGGGATCCCGGTGATCCTCGGACTCGTCTACGGCTACTGGGCCGCGGCGAACCGGCGCGGCGGCGGCGAGATCACCGGCTGGAACATCCTGTTCGGCTTCGTCACCGCGGCCGCGTTCATCGTGCTGTGCCTGGCGGTCGCGACCTTCGCCCCGCTGCTCAAGCGCGAACTGCACTCGCTGGTGAAGTCCGGCTTCGCGGGCGCCGCGGTCGGCTTCCTCTACAGCCAGACCGGGGAGTCGATCTACCGCTCGGTGGCGCTGGGCATCGTCGTCACGGCGGCCGTCTTCGGTGTCTTCTTCTACCGCTACTACACGCGCGAGGACGGCGAGGGAAACCGTCTGCGCTGACGTACGACACGGCACGCGCGTGGGCCCCGGCGGACAGGTCCGCCGGGGCCCACGCGTTCCTGACCTCCTCGGTCTCTCCCTCGGTTTCCCTCACCTCACCGAGGCAGCGTCACCAAGGCAGCCAGTCCCAGGCCGACGACGCGGATCCGGAGGCGCTGAAGCTCCACGAACCCGAGGCGCTCCAGGAGCCGGAACTCGAGGTGGCCCAGGAGCCGTCGTTCCAGTTCGGGTCGTTCCAGTTCGCGTTGGACCAGTTGCCGTCCCGCCACTGCGGACAGGGGTCCGCGCAGGTCGGCACCCATTGCCCGTCGGTGTCCACGAAGGCGGCGCTCGCCCAGCCCTGGGCGCCGACGAGCCAGTACCAGTACGGGTTTCCGTTGACGCTCTGGCCCTGGACCATGCACTCGACACGGTCCTGACTGCCTGGCGAGAGCCGGTCGACGACGGAGGAGTTGACGGTGGGACCCGACCGCACGTTCAGTGCGGAGCGGGAGACGATGGTGCCCCAGATCGGACCGCCGGATCCGCCACCGCCGCCATGACCGTCGGCGTACGTCGGCGGGGCAGCGGCTGCAGCCGTGGTGCCCGCCGCCGCGGCGACGAGGGTGCCACCGGTGAGCAGTACCGCGGCCAGGGTCCGCAGGGCCGGAGTGGTGCGCATGATCGGCCTCCTTCTCCCCAGCACCAGGAAACACCCGTTCGGGTGAACCCTCCACCGGAGGGCAAAAGGCCCAGCTCCGCCACGGTTTCCGACACACAGCGCCCGTTCGGCTTGCAGCGTGCACCCATTTGCAGTCACCGCGCTCGCGCGCCCGCCCCCGACCCCTTTGCCTGAAAGGGTGCCCTCCCGTCTCAGGAGCGCCCTGGCGGCCGCTCTGCTCACCCTCGCGTGCCTCCTCGCGCCGTTCGGCGCGCTGGCGGCCTGGGCGGCGTACGGGCTCGCCGACACCGGCCGGTACGTCACCACGATGGCGCCGCTGGCCACGGACCCGGCGGTGCGCGACGCGGTCGCCGACTCCGTCGGGGCCGGAATCATGCGCGAGGCCGACGGCCGGACCGACGCGGGCCCGATGCCCGCCGCCGCGCGTCCCTTCGTACGGTCCGCGGTCCGGTCCTTCACCGCGACCGAGGCGTTCCGCACGGCGTGGGACACCGGCAACCGGGCCGTCCACGACGCGGTGCTGACCGCCCTGCGCGACAGGGCCGACCGCGGTGACGTGACCGTCGACCTGGCCCCGATCACCGCACGACTCAAACACCGACTGGCCACCGACCATGTGCCGTTGGCGGCCGACATCCCCGTCGAGCACACCCGAGTCGCCGTCCTCCCGGCCCAGCAAGTGGACCGGTTCCGAAAGGGTTTCCACGTGCTGGAAGTCGCCGGTTTCTGGCTGCCGTTGGCGGCCGTCGTCTTCGCCGTGGCCGGCATCGCCCTCGCCGCCTGCCGCCGCCGCGCCCTCACCGCGACCGCCCTCGGCACGGCCCTGGGCGGCGCCGCCCTCGGCCTCGCCGTCGCCCTGGGCCGCCACCTCACCCTGACCGACCTCCCCGACGAGACCCACCGCCCCGCGGCGGCGGCGATCTACGACGCCCTCACCACGACCCTGCGCCAAACTGCCTGGCTGCTCCTGGCGTTGGGCCTCACGGTCGCGGTGACCACCTGGCTCACGGCCCGCTGGGGCCACCTCGTCCTGCACCTCGTACGACGTCGCCGAGCACCCGCAACGCCCGCTCCAGATCCGGGAACTCAGCCGACCCGAGTCCAAGCCTGACCGCGTCCGGTGTGCGACGCGGGTCGACGGCGAAGGCGGAACCCGGGGTGACGGCGATGCCGTGGGCCGCGGCGGCCGCCGTGAACGTGTCCGCGCGCCAGGGAGCAGGCAGCTCCCACCAGGCGAAATAGGCCCGCGGATCCGATCGCACCCGGAACCCGTCGAGCACCTCGGCGAGCAACGCCTGCCGCCGCACCGCGTCCGCCCGCTTCGCCCCGACCAGCCGCGCCACCGTCCCGTCCGCGATCCACCGCACCCCCGCCTCCAGCGCGAACCGCCCGGCACCCCATCCCCCGGACCGCACGGCCGCCGCCACCGTCTCCACCCGCTGGGGCGGTACGACGAGGAAGCCGACGGTGAGCCCGGGCGCGACCCGCTTGGACAACCCGTCGACCACGCAGGTGAGTTCGGGGGCGAGAGCGGCGAAGGGGGTGACCTCGGCCGTCGCGTCCAGAAAGGACCAGATCCGGTCCTCGATCACGGGGATCGCCAAGTTCCTTACGGATTCCGCCAGGTCGTTCCGACGCCGGGCACTCATGGTCCGGGAGGTCGGATTGTGGAGCGTCGGCTGCAGGTACAGCGCGGACAGGGGAGCGCGGCGATGGGCGGCGGCCACGGCATCAGGCAGCGGCCCGTCCTCGTCCCCCGGCAACGGCACCAGCTCGCAGCCCAGCCGCCCCGCGATCTCCTTGACCAGCGGATACGTCAACTCCTCCACGCCGACGCGACCGCCCGGGCGGACCAGTGAGGCAAGGGACGCGGCAATGGCCTGGCGGGCGTTGCCGGTGAAGAGGAGACCGGCGGGGTCGGGGCGCCAACCGGGTCCGGCGAGCAGCTCGGACACCGCCTCGCGGGCGGACGCGGTACCGGTGACCGGGGCCGGGCGGAGGGCCTCGGTCAGGACGTCCGGGCGCAGGAGCGGGGCGAGGGCGGGTGCGAGCAGCTCCGACTGGCCGGGCACGGAAGGGTAGTTGAGCTCCAGGTTGACCGGCGCGGACGGGTTGCCGGGCTTTGGGTCGACCGGCGCGGACGGGTTGCCGGGCCTCGGTCCGGCCGGCGCGGACAGGTCGCCGGGCCTCGGTCCGGCCGGCTCTTCGGCCGCCGGCTCGGTGAGCGCGCGCCCGGCCGGCAGCGGGGCGGCGGCCCGTACGAAGGTGCCGCGGCCGACCTCGCCCACCACCAGCCCGCGCCGCACGAGTTCGCCGTACGCCCGCTCCGCCGTCGAGGCCGCGATCCCGTGCCGGCGCGCGAACGCCCGCTGCGGGGGCAGCCGTTCGCCGGGGCGGAGCCGTCCGGCGGCGATGTCGGCGCCGATGCGGTCGGCGATCCGGCGGTAGTCGTGCCCTCGTCCCATCGAAGCCCCACCCCTTGCGACCCATTGCACCGAGGGCAAAGATTTTATTGCACCGAGGAGTTGCCCCTGCCTACGGTCGATCGCATGCCGATCCCTCTCGTCCTGATTCACGGCCACCCCTTCGACCACACGATGTGGCACCCCCAGCTCACCGCCTTCGCCGCCACCCGCCCCGTCCTCGCCGCCGACCTGCGCGGCTACGGCGCCTCCCCGCCGTCCCCCGGCATCACGGACTTCGGGCAGTTCGCGCAGGACGTCGAGGCGCTGCTGGACGAGTCGGGCGTGGAGACGTGTGTGCTGGGCGGTCTCTCCATGGGCGGCCAGATCGTCATGGACTGCTACCGGCGGTTCCCGGACCGCGTCCGGGGCCTGGTCCTCGCCGACACCTTCCCGGCCGCCGAGACCCCCGAGGGCGTCGGGGCGCGGCACGCCATGGCGGACCGGCTGCTGCGGGAGGGCATGCGCGGCTACGCCGACGAGGTGCTGGAGAAGATGGTGGCGCCGTACGCCGACGCCGAGGTCAAAGCGCATGTGCACCGCATGATGACCGCCACCGATCCACGGGGCGCCGCTGCCGCCCTGCGCGCCCGGGCCGCCCGCCCCGACTACCGCGACCTGCTCACCCGCGTCACCGTCCCGACCCTGGTCGTCGTGGGCGCCGACGACGAGTACACGCCGGTCTCCGACGCCGAGGCGATGCACGCGGCACTGCCCGATGCGACGTTGCGGGTGATCGAGGGGGCGGCGCATCTGCCGAACCTGGAACGGCCGGCGGAGTTCAACGAGGTGTTGGGGAAGTTCCTGGCGCGGACAGACGCGTGCCCGTAATGTCGGGCCGGTGACCATTCAGCCCGTCCGGCGATCGAGGACGAGGCCGTTCAGGCCGAAGCGGGGGGACGGGAGCGGCAGCCCCCGTGACGGCGAGCGTCGGCGCCGGGTGCTGCGTGCCGGACGGTGGCCCGCCGCCGTACTGCTCGCGGCCCTGAGCCCGGTCGTCGGCTGTCGTCTCGCCGACAGCGACGGCTTCACCCCCGTCCCCCAGTTCCTCGCCTTCCTGCCCTGGCTGCTCGCCCCCACGGGCTTCGCCCTGCTGCTCGCGCTGCTGGCGCGCTGGCGCGTCGGAACGGTCTGGGGAATCGTCCTGCTCGGACTGCTGACGTGGTTCATCAAGCCGTACGGGAGCGGCGCCGAGCCCGACGGTCCCCCGCTCGCCGAGCTCAAGGTGCTCACCTCGAACGTGGAGTTCGGCCGCGGCGCCCCCTCCCTCGTACCCCTCCTGCACCGCGAGCGGCCGGACATCGTGTTCGTGGAGGAGTGCGAGTACACCTGCCAGGACACGCTGGAGGGCACCTTCGCCGTCGAGTACCCCTACCGCCGGGCCGTCCGGGCCGGCGGTTCGCAGGGGTCGATCATCCTCAGCCGTTTCCCCCTGCGCCCGACCGACGGAGTCACCGGCACGATGGGCATGCCCGGCGCCGTCGCCGAGGTGCGCGGCGAGTCCGTACGGCTTCAGCTCGCGCACCCGATGCCCCCGCTGCCAGGTCAACTCGACGTGTGGAGGCGCGAGTTGGGACGGCTGCGGGATGTGGCCGCCGCCGACCGGGGCGCCCCCACCATCCTGGCCGGTGACTTCAACGCCTCCCAGGACCACGCGGCCTTCCGCGGGATCCTCGACGCCGGGCTGCGAGACGCGGCCCGGCTCGCCGGACACGACCGCACGCCGAGCTGGCCGTCCCGTACGGCCGGGGTGATCGGCGCGCAGATCGACCACGTGCTGGTGTCACGGGACTTCTCCGCGAGCCGCGCCCGGTTCCTCACGCCGGCCGACACCGACCACCGGGCCCTGGTCGTCGACATCACCCTCCACCAGCGCGGCTGACCCGGGCGGGGTGCCCATAATGGGCGCATGCCCCGCGCGTTCCCCATCGGCCTCACCCCTCCCGACTGGCTGGTGCGGAACCTCCGAGCCCAGCAGACCCCCGTCAACCGTCCCGCCGTGGCCCGCGCCGCGATCGCGATGGCCCTGCCCCTGCTGATCGGCCTCGCCGCCGACCGGCCCGCGTACGGCGCGCTCGCCTCGATGGGCGCCCTGTCCGGCGTCATCAGCGACACCGCCGACGCGTACCGCATGCGGCTGCTGAAGATCGCGATCCCGCAGCTCTTCGGCGCGATCGGCGTCACCCTGGGCGCGCTCGTCGAGGGCCACGGCTGGCTCGCGGTCACCACCGTCACCGCCGTCGCGCTCGTCTCCGGGATGATCTCGACGATCGGCGCGGTGGCCTCCGTATCCGGACTGCTGCTCCTCCTCAACTGCGTGATCGGCGCGGGCCTGCCGCTGCCCGGCGCGTGGTGGCTCGCGCCGCTGCTGATGTCCGGCGGCGGGCTGCTGGTGCTGCTCCTCGCGCTGCTCGCGTGGCCGCTGCGGTCGGGGGTGCCGGAGCGGGCGGCGGTCGGCGGGACCTACCGGCAGGTCGCCGAACTGATGGCGGCCTGCGGGCGGAAGGAGTACGACGAGGCCCGGCACGCCGTCACCCAGTCCCTGAACCAGTCCTACGACCTCATCCTGGCCCGGCGCGCCCGCCACCACGGCCGCAGCACCGAACTGACCCGGCTGTTGGCCCAGTTGAACGCCATCACCCCGGTCGTGGAGGCCGCCCCCGCCGCCCATCTCGCCGGCGTCCCCCTGCCGGCGGAGATCCCGGAGGCGGTACGCCACCTCGCGCACGCCGTGGAGACCGGCTACACCGGACCGATAGGGCTCGGACTCCCCGCGCCCGCCTCGGAGACCGCCCGTGCCGTCGACCACGCCCTGCGCCACGCGGCCGAGGTCGTCGCCCGGCCCGACGTCGACCCGCGCGGCATCGACGACCGCCTGGGCCGGCCCGCCGCCCTCGGCATCCGCACCGCCCGCGCCCTGCGCAGCGTCACCCTCTCCGCCGCCTCCTGGCGCTACGGACTGCGCCTGGCCCTGTGCATCGGCATCGCCCAGGCGCTGGTCTCGATCGTGCCCGTCCCCCGCTCGTACTGGGTCGCCCTCACCATCACCTTCGTGATGAAGCCGGACTTCGGCTCCGTCTTCTCCCGCGCCCTGCTGCGCGCCCTCGGCACGGTGGCGGGGCTGCTGGTCGCGGCGGCGGTGCTCTCGCAGGTGTCGCGGGGTTGGTGGGACGTGGCGGTACTGCTGTGCCTTGCCCCCCTGATCCCCCTGTTGACCCCGCGCGGCTACGGCTATCAGACCGCCGCCATCACCCCGGTGATCCTGCTCCTGTCCGACGTCCTCAACCACCAGGGCACCGCCCTGCTCCTGCCTCGCCTGCTGGACTCCCTCATGGGCTGCGGCATCGCCCTGGTCGCCGGCTATCTCCTGTGGCCGGAGAGCTGGCACACCCGCGTCGGCGACCGCCTCGCGGACGCGGTCACCGACACCGCGCGCTACGTCGAGTCCGCGTTCGGCGACGACACCGAACCGGCCGCGCGGGCCCGGATGCGGCGCCGCCTCTACCGCGATCTGTCCGTCATCCGCACCGAGTTCCAGCGCGCCCTGACCGAACCCCCGCCGACCGGACGCCGGGCCGCCGCCTGGTGGCCGCTGGTGGTCGCGGTGGAACGGATCGTGGACGCGACGACGGCGGCCCGGGTGCGGGTGCGGCACGGGGCGGCTCCGCCGTCGGCCGGAGAGATCCACCAAGTGGCACTTCAGCTGCGGGAGTTGGCGGAGGGGGTACGGGAGTCCGAGGTGCTGGTGGAGGTCCGCACCGATCTCACCGGGCCGGCCGGGAGCGTGCTGGAGCCGCTGCGCCAGGAGGTGGCGGCGGCCCGGGCGATCGCCTCACCGCACTGACACCCGCCCCCGGACACAGGCGGGTGCGGGCCGCCTCGTGCAGAAGGCGACCCGCACCGGGTGGGGGGTGGCGTGGGGGGACCGAGCGTCGGCCGTGGGCTGGGGCTGTGGTTCTTAACGCCCGGACTTCTGGAGGGACTTGTCGCTCTTGGCCTGGTCGAGGGCGGCGGCGAGGCCGTTCGCCCACAGCTGGTTCACCCGGGCCCGCTCGGCGGCGTTGGGGTTGGAGTTGGTGCAGGACGTGCCGGGTCCGCCGCCGGACATCAGCTCGCTGCACGGGCCCGAGTAGTGGTCCGGCAGACCCAGCACGTGCCCGGTCTCGTGCGCGGTGACGCGGGTCGAGTCGTACTGCTGGTTCTGCCGGTAGTCGAGGAAGACGTACCCGCGCCCGTGGCCGTCGGTGGAGGCGAAGGAGCCACGCGAGTCGTTGCCCTCGCGGTAGCTGAAGTTGGCGTTGGACGCGGACCCTGACTGGAGTCTCACGTTCGTCACCGCGCCGTTCCAGATCGCGGTGGAGCGGGCTATCTGGGTGGCGAAGGTGGGCGCGCGGGAGGCGTCGTAGACGACCGTGACGGCCGCCGCGCTGGTCGGGTTCGCGGCGCGCTTCTCGGCGACCGACTTCAGCACGGCCTGGAAGAAGGCCTGGCTGGCGTCGGACTCGGCGGACGAGCCGGCGTAGGCCGAGTGACCGGAGCCGCTGACCTGCGGGGCGGGCGCCGAGGCCGTGGCGGCGGCGGCCGGAACCGCCGTGCCGAGACCGAGGACCGCCAGACCGATGCCGGTCGCGACCGCCGAACGGGCATGCAGGGAAAGGGACTTGTTCATCGAGGACTCCTAGGTGGGGGTGAGTCTCGTCACCGAGGAGTTTCTGTGCCTGTGGCCCGGCTGTGATGATGGCAGTCGGCGATAGCACCGCCCTATCGGGAGCCCAATTCGTGTGTGCCGGGCGGGATTTGTGCGTCTGGTGAAACGTCTGCTTCCGCTTTACGCTCCGTTTGCATGGACCTAGAGGTGAGGCACCTCCGTGCGCTGTGCGCCATAGCCGACACCGGCAGCCTGCACCGGGCTGCCCGCCACCTGGGCGTGGCCCAGCCGTCGTTGAGCACCCAGCTGCGCCGGATCGAACAGGAGCTGGGCGGCCCGCTCTTCGTCCGGGCCCGCACCGGCTGCCGGCCCACCCCGCTGGGCCGTCTGGTGCTCAGCCGCGCCCGCCCGCTGGTGGCCGAAATGCGCTCCCTGGTCAGCGAGGCCCGGGCCGCCGCGACGGGCGGCCAGGAACTGCGCGTCGGCTCCACGGCGAGCCGCGCCCTGGCGGGCTGGCTGCGCCGCCTGCGCGCTCACGGCCAGGACCCCACACTGCACATGAACGTCTCCCCGAACGCCCTGCTGCGCATGGTCGCCGACGGCCAGCTGGACGTCGCCTTCGTGCACGAGGTCGAGGGCTCCCCGCTGCGCATCCCCGAGGGTCTGCCGTTGCGCGTGCTGATCGAGCGCGAACCGCAGTTCGTCTCCCTGCCCGCCGGCCACCCCGCCACCGCGCACGCCTCGGTGCACGTCTCCGAGCTGGCCCAGGACCGCTGGATGATCGACCCCACGGTGGACGGCGAGTGGGACGCGGTGCAGCACATGTTCCGCACGGCCGGCATCAACCCCCATGTCCTGCACGGCGACTACCACACGGCCGCCGCCCTGGTGGACACCGGCGAGGTCGTCACCGTCTGCCAGCCGTCCTGCCTCCCCCGCCCCGACATGGCCGTACGCCGCCTGCACGGCGACCCGTTGGGCGTACGGCTCCTGCTCGCGGCCCGCACGGAGACGGACCTGGACGGCGCCCTGCCCGCGCTGCGCGAGGCGTACTGGGAGGCGGCGCGGGAGGCACCGGCGTACCGGGAGTGGCTGGAACGCGAGGGTATGGGACCCGCGCCCGACGGCGACGGCATGAGACCCATGCCCCACGCCGGGGACCAGAGACCCGAGCCCGCTCCAGCCCTTCCCTAGAAACCCGACCTCAGCTCCGGCCCGTCTCAGACGCCGATGTCGCAGCCGTCCTACTGCTTGCGCACTTTACTCTCCCCTTACCTGCCCTTGGTGTGAGCGTGACGGTAGGGGCGCGCATGTGCGGGAGTGCTGACGCGGGTTGAACTGATGGTGAACCCCGGCTGGTCGCGCGGGTGTTGACACGGGGCCGGGCACTGTCTCCCGCCCCTGCCCAAGATCGCCGCCCAGGGCCGCTAACCTTACGTGTCCGTCCTGGCCAGGGATTGACGGGCTTCAACTCACGCGAAGGGTTGCGCACATGGGCATTCTCACTCTCCTGCGGAACGCGTTCGGCAGGTCACGCAAGGGGCGTGCCGCCGAAGCAGAGGGTGCGGACCGAACCCCTTCGCAGCGGACGGAGGAGACGCCGGTCACATCGACCGACACGTCCCCCGCTCCGCAGCCGACGGTCCCCGCACAGTCGTCTTCCGACGAGCACGACCTGGTGGCAGCGGCCTTCGACAAGGTCGCGGTCCCGAAGCCGGCGTCGCCGGTGGAGGGGGAGCGGGTCGTCGAGGAACGGGTCGCTGAGGAACGGGTTTCCGGACCCGAGTCGACGCCGGAGCCGGAGGTGGAAGCGGAACCGATCGTGGTCGTCGTGCCCGCCGAGACGCTGACCGTCGAAGAGGGGGAAGAGGTCGCCGCGGAGGAGCCTCCGGCGCAGCCGGCGGTGGCGGAGCCCGAGCCGGTGGCCGAGGTGGCGCAACCGGTGGTCGTACTCGCCGA
Source organism: Streptomyces sp. NPDC092369 (assembly GCF_044755245.1). Taxonomy (NCBI): domain Bacteria; kingdom Bacillati; phylum Actinomycetota; class Actinomycetes; order Kitasatosporales; family Streptomycetaceae; genus Streptomyces; species Streptomyces sp. NPDC092369. Next base: position 387,429 of record NZ_JBIVQP010000005.1, on the reverse strand, counting down.
GACCCCGGTCTCGGAAGAGGAAGAGGTCATCGCCGAGGCGGTCATCGTGCTCGTCCCGCCGACAGAGGAGGAGCCCGCGGCGGAGACCCCCGAACCGCAGCCCGAGCCGACGACGGAACCGGAACCGGAACCCTCCCCGGAACCGGTGGCGACCACGGTGGACGAGCCGGCAACTGCGGCTCCCACTCCCACGGACGAGCCGGCGGCCGCGAGCCCCACGGACAAGGCGGACGCCACGCTCGTGTCGGAACCGGTCGCAGACCCCATTCCCGAACCCACCGCTGCCACCCCCGAACCCGCGGCCGCCGACGACGAGGCAGCCCCACAGGGGCCACCCGCACTCGACACCGAAAGCAGCACGCGTGGTGCGGGTGGGAGCACGATCGAGGCCGACGGCGCAGCCGAGGCCGAGGTCCCCGCCACCGACCCCGTAGGGACCGCCCTCGCCAAGGCCAACCTCACCGGCACCCAGGCAAAGCTCTACCTCGTCCTGGACCGCTCCGCGAGCATGCGCCCGTACTACAAGGACGGCTCCGCCCAGGCCCTCGCCGACCAGACCCTCGCCCTGGCGACCCACCTGGACCCGGCCCCCACCCCCACCGTCCACGTCGTCTTCTTCTCCACGGAGGTGGACGGCACCACCGACCTCACCGCCGCCTCCCCCGCGAACGCGATCGACGAGGCCCACGCCGGCCTCGGCCGCATGGGCCGCACCAGCTACCACGCCGCCGTCGAAGCCGTCCTCGCGCACTACGACAAGAACGTCACCCCCGGCACCCCCGCCCTGGTCGTCTTCCAGACGGACGGCGCCCCGGACGCGAAGACCCCGGCGACCCAGTCCCTCACGGACGCCGCGAAGTCGCACGCCTCCGTGTTCTTCTCGTTCGTCGCGTTCGGCGACCACGACAACAAGGCCTTCGACTACCTGCGCAAGCTGAAGACCACCAACACGGCCTTCTTCCACGCGGGCCCGACGCCCCTGGAACTCACGGACGCCGAGCTCTACGACGGCGTACTGATCGACTGGCGCCCGTAAGCCACACCCGAACAGCCCCCATGCCGTCCGCTTCCCGCCAAATAAAACGGGAGGCGGACGGCATACACATGTCGGCTACGATTTCAAGGTTCACACCTGCAGAACCGCTTGCAGAAACCGCGACCTGGGAGCAGCCCCCGATGGCTCGACACCTCATCACCAGCGCCCTTCCGTACATCAACGGGATCAAGCACCTGGGCAACATGGTGGGGTCCATGCTCCCGGCGGACGTCTACTCCCGTTATCTGCGCCAGCGCGGCCACGACGTCCTGTACATCTGCGCGACGGACGAGCACGGCACCCCGGCCGAACTGGCCGCGAAGGAGCAGGGCATCCCCGTAGCGGAGTTCTGCGCGCAGGCGCACGACGCGCAGAAGGCGGTCTACGACGGCTTCGCGCTGGACTTCGACTACTTCGGCCGCAGTTCCTCCCCGCAGAACAGGGAGATCACGCAGCACTTCGCCCGCCGCCTGAACGAGAACGGCTTCATCGAAGAGCGCGCGATCCGCCAGGTGTACTCGCCCACCGACGGCCGTTTCCTCCCGGACCGTTACGTCGAGGGCACCTGTCCGCACTGCGGCTACGACAAGGCCCGCGGCGACCAGTGCGAGAACTGCACCCGCGTGCTGGACCCGACCGACCTGATCAACCCCCGGTCCGCGATCTCCGGCTCCACCGATCTGGAGGTCCGCGAGACCAAGCACCTCTTCCTCCTCCAGTCGAAGCTCCAGCACGAAGTCGAGGAGTGGGTCGCGGCGCACGAGGAGGAGTGGCCGCAGCTGGCCTCCTCCATCGCCCGCAAGTGGCTGACCGAGGGCCTGCACGACCGCGCGATCACCCGTGACCTGGACTGGGGCGTCCCCGTCCCGGCGGACACCTGGCCGGAGCTGGCGGCGGAGGGCAAGGTCTTCTACGTCTGGTTCGACGCCCCGATCGAGTACATCGGCGCGACGAAGGAGTGGTCGGACGAGGACCCGGAGAACCGCGACTGGAAGTCGTGGTGGTACGAGTCCGACGCGGGCGAGAACCCGGTCCGGTACACGGAGTTCATGGCCAAGGACAACGTCCCGTTCCACACGGTGATGTTCCCGGCCACGGAGCTCGGCATCCGCGAGCCCTGGAAGATGGTCGACTACGTCAAGGCCTTCAACTGGCTGACGTACTACGGCGGAAAGTTCTCCACGAGCCAGAAGCGCGGTGTCTTCACCGACCAGGCCCTGGACATCCTCCCGGCCGACTACTGGCGCTATTTCCTCATCGCCAACGCCCCCGAGTCGGACGACTCGTCCTTCACCTGGGAGCACTTCACGGCGACGGTGAACAAGGACCTCGCCGACACCCTCGGCAACTTCGTCAACCGCGTCCTGTCGTTCTCGAAGAAGCGCTTCGGCGACGAGGTCCCGGCGGGCGCGGCGGCGGGCGAGCCGGAGACGAAGCTCGGCGAGCAGATCGCGGAGCTTCTCGCGGAGTACGAGACCCAGATGGAGGCCCTCCAGTTCCGCAAGGCCGCGGCCGCGCTCCGCGCCCTGTGGTCGGCCGGCAACTCCTACCTGGAGGAGAAGGCCCCCTGGCTGGAGATCAAGACCGACAAGGACGCGGCGGCCCTGACCCTGCGTACGGCGATGAACCTGATCCACCTCTACGCGGTGGTCTCGGAGCCCCTCATCCCGACGTCGTCGAAGGCCATGCGCCAGGCGTTCGCCCTCACCGAGGACACGGCGACCTGGGTCACTCCCGAGCAGGCCCGCGCCCTCGACTCGGTCCCCGCCGGCACCCCCTTCACCGTCCCGCCAGTCCTCTTCGCCAAGCTCACGGACGAGGACCTGGAGAACTACAAGGAGCGCTTCGGCGGCGAGCCCGCGTAAGGGCGTACGGCTGTAGCAGCGCAGTGCGGCGTGAGGCCCCGGGCCCGTGAACAACCCGGGGTCTCACGCCTGGCCCGGGCGCCCTCGGCCCTCGTGTCTCAGCCGTCGTGCGTCTCGTCCGTCGCCACTTCCAGGGTCAGCCGGCCGTGGACGCCTCTGGCGAAGTGCCTGCGGTCGTACTCGAGGTAGAGCAGGCCGCCCGCGTGCCCGTTGTCCGGGTAGATGGAGTCCTCGTCCAGCGTGACGCGCGTAGTGCTGTTGCTCGCGTACGGCTCCACCTCGGCCGACAGCAGCACCGACGCCTCGTCGAAGAACAGCTGCCCGGTGTGGCAGGCGTGCCCGCCTTCGTAGCCCGCGTCGGTCCAGGTGCCGTCCACGTGGACCTTGACGTGGATGTGGACGCAACGGCCCTGGTACCAGCCGGGGAAGACGGTCCGGAAGGTGACCTCGCCGTGCCGGTCGGTGCGCCAGGTGCCGCGCAGATAGCGCTCGTCGTCGGTCGGCTCCTGGTGGCCGCCGCCACCGCCCGGGGGAGGACCGCCGGTGGGAGTGCCGGTGGGGGCATCGGTGGGCGGAGGGCCCGTCGGGCCGCCGCCTCCGCCGCCACTGCCCATGTCCTCGTAGCCGGAGTACACGCCCGTCGCGTTGCAGTGCCAGATGTCCACGGCCGCGTTCCGGACCGGCTCGCACGTGTCCGCGTCGATCACCTTGAGCCGGAGGGCGAGCGGGACCCCCTCCTGGTCCTCCGTGACATCCCGGCGGATCTTGTCGGCGTCGATGTAGTACGGCCCCTCGACCAGCTCGGAGGTCAGCGTGTAGCAGGTGTCCTCCGGGGCGCCCGGCTTCGGGGCGCCCTGTTTCGGGCCCCCCTCCTGGGCGGATGCGCCGGTGGCGAGCGCGGTGCCCGCACCGGCCGCGGTCAGCGCGATGCCACCGGCGGCTAACACCGTGCGGCGGGCCAACGTCCCTCTGTCTTCGGGTGTTTGAGTGTCCGTCATGGTCAGCGAACGTAGGCGTGGGCCGCTTGGCAGGAACATCTGAAAGAGCTGTGAATCACGGTGCGCAGGCGAAAGGGCTCGAAACCGACGCCGGTTTCGAGCCCTTCGGTACCGCTCAGCCTGCTTGTGTCACACCCGCTCGGACCGCCTGCCTCACTTCGCCTGCGGCTTGCGCACCTGGAGGTGCAGCTCCCTCAGACGGGCCTCCTCCAACTCCGTCGGCGCGCCCATCATCAGGTCCTGGGCGTTGCCGTTGAGCGGGAAGGAGATGGTCTCGCGGATGTTCGGCTCGTCGGCCAGCAGCATCACGATGCGGTCGACGCCGGGGGCGATGCCGCCGTGCGGCGGGGCGCCGAAGCGGAACGCGCGCAGCATGCCGGCGAACTTGTCCTCGACGGTGTCACGGTCGTAGCCCGCGATCTCGAACGCCTTGAGCATGATGTCCGGCTCGTGGTTGCGGATCGCGCCGGAGGACAGCTCGACGCCGTTGCAGACGATGTCGTACTGCCAGCCCAGGATGTCCAGCGGGTCCTGGGTCTCCAGGGCTTCCAGGCCGCCCTGGGGCATCGAGAACGGGTTGTGCGAGAAGTCGATCTTCCCGGTCTCCTCGTCCTTCTCGTACATCGGGAAGTCGACGATCCAGCAGAACCGGAAGACGCCCTCCTCGAAGTGCCCGGCACGCTTGGCCGCCTCGACGCGGACCGCGCCCATGATCTTGGAGACCTCGTCGAACTCGCCCGCGCCGAAGAAGATGGCGTGCCCTGCGGCCAGCGACAGGCGCTTGGTCAGCTCGGCGACGTTGTCCTCGGTCAGGAACTTCGCGATCGGGCCGGTCAGCGAGCCGTCCTCGGTCACGCGGACCCAGGCCAGGCCCTTCGCGCCGAGCGTGACCGCGTAGTCGCCGAGCTGGTCGAAGAACTTGCGGGGCTGCGCCGAGACGTCCGGCACCGCAAGCGCGCGCACGTGCTTGCCGGCGAAGGCCTTGAACTCCGAGCCCTCGAAGATGTCGGTGATGTCGGTGAGTTCGAGCTTGGCGCGCAGGTCCGGCTTGTCGGAGCCGTACTTCAGCATCGACTCGCGGAACGGGATGCGCGGGAAGGGGGAGGTGACCTCCCGGCCGCCGCCGAACTCCGTGAACAGCTCGGTCATGAGCTGCTCGATCGGACGGAACACGTCCTCCTGCTCGACGAAGCTCATCTCCACGTCGAGCTGGTAGAACTCGCCCGGCGAACGGTCCGCGCGCGCGTCCTCGTCGCGGAAGCAGGGCGCGATCTGGAAGTAACGGTCGAAGCCCGAGATCATCAGCAGCTGCTTGAACTGCTGCGGCGCCTGCGGGAGGGCGTAGAACTTGCCCGGGTTCAGCCGGGACGGGACGACGAAGTCACGCGCACCCTCGGGGGAGGTCGCGGACAGGATCGGCGTCGCCATCTCGTTGAAGCCGAGCGCGACCATCTTCGAGCGGATCGCGGCGATCACCGAGGACCGCAGCATGATGTTGCGGTGCATGCGCTCGCGGCGCAGGTCCAGGAAGCGGTACTCCAGACGCCGCTCCTCGTTGACCCCGTCCTCGGTGTTGATCGTGAAGGGCAGCGGAGCGGCCGCGCCGAGCAGTTCGACCTCGCCGACCTCGACCTCGACCTCGCCGGTCGGCAGGTCCGGGTTGACGTTGTCCGTGCCGCGGGAGACCACCTTGCCGTCGACGCGGACCGTCGACTCCTTGGTGACCTTGTCCAGCGCCTCGTAGGCGGGTGTGCCGGGACGGGCGACGAGCTGCGTGATGCCGTAGTGATCGCGCAGATCGATGAAGAGGATGCCGCCCAGGTCGCGCCGATTGTGCAGCCAGCCGCTCAGCCGGACGTCGGTGCCGACGTCAGAGGCGCGGAGCTCGCCGCAGGTGTGGGACCTGTACCGATGCATCGTCGTTCATCCAGTCTTCGCGTATCGGAGTCTGTGTCACTCAGGATCACTCGGGGTGTTTCACGTGAAACACTCGCCAAGCCTACCGGGGACCCCAAGATCGGCTCCCCACCATTTGAGCCCCCGGAACCCTTCTCCCACCCTGACCGGTGGCACTCATCGATCACCTTTTCTATAAAGTGGGGCAATGCGCACTGGTGAGCCGCTGCCCGCCGTGGGGGAGGTTCTCGCCGCCCTCGCGACCGGCCTGTGGTCCTGGGACACCGCCACGGAGCTGGTCACGGTGGACGCCGAGGCCGCACGACTGCTCGGTCTGCCCGCGAAAGCGGCCACCCTCACGGAGGCCCAGATCCGGTCCCGGCTGCACCCGGTCGACTGGAACGAGATCGCCGGCATCGTCGGCCTCGCCGTCGCCGAGGGGACCCTCGCCGAGGTGCGGGTACGGGTCATGGACGAGCACGGCCGGGTGATCCGGGTCGTACGCTCCCGCTCCAAGCCGTCGTACGACCCCGAACGGAAAGCCTTCCAGCTGATCGGCACCCTCCAGGAGGTCACCGAGCCGACCCCGGGCAGCCCGGCTGGACGCAGCGCCGTCACGGGTGACTGGCGGCGCTCCCGGGAGGCGTTCCTGCTGGACGCGGGCCGCGCGCTGGCCGAGGCGCGGTCGACGGCGGAGGTGCTGCGGGTCGCGGCGGGCCTGTCGATGCCGGGCTTCTCCCCGGACGGACTCGCGGTCTTCGAGGTCGCGGGCGACCGTCTGTCGATCATCGGCCTGCACGGGTACCAGCCAGGCGACGAGGACCCGTTCTCCCCCATGTCCCTGGACGCGGACTATCCGGCCGCCGAGGTGATCCGCACCGGCCGCGCCGTCTACCTGTCGTCCCCCGGCGACTACAAGGCCCGCTATCCGGTCATGTGGCAGCTGATAGAGAACCTCGGCCGCGAGTCCTGGGCGTATCTGCCACTCACGGTCGCGGGCCGCACGATGGGCGCCTGGATGGCGTCCTTCGCGTATCCCGTCGCCTTCACCCCCGACGAGCGCTCGGTCCTCACGACCATCGCCCGCATGCTCGCCCAGGCCCTGTCCCGGGCCGGTGTCGCCGAGAGCGAGCGCGCCCTGACCGACGGCCTGCAGCGCTCCATGCTGCCGACCCTGGGCCCTCGAATACCGGGCATGAACGTCGCCGCCCGCTATGTGCCCACCGGCGGCGGCCTCCAGGTCGGCGGTGACTGGTACGACATGATCCCGCTGCCCGGGAACACCGCGGGGGGCGGCCGGATCGCCCTGGTCATCGGTGACGTCCAGGGCCACGACGTGCGGGCGGCCGGTCTGATGGGCCAGCTGCGGATCGCCCTGCGCGCCTACGCCTCCGAGGGCCACCGCCCCGACGCGGTGCTCTCCCGCGCCTCCCGTTTCCTGCACGGCATGACCTACGGCTCCCCCGAGGACGCCTCCGACCTGCGCTTCGCGACCTGCCTGTACATCGAGGCCGACCCGGCCACCGGCACCCTGGACATCGCGCGGGCCGGTCACCCGGACCCGGCGATCCGCATGGCGGACGGCACGGTGCTGGCCCGGCCGACGGCGGGCGGGCTGCCGCTCGGCATCGACCCGGACGCCGACTACCCGACCACGCGGATCACCCTGGAGCCCGGCGAGACGCTGCTGATGTGCACGGACGGGCTGATCGAGACCGGCGGCCACGACCTGGACTCGGGCTGGCAGCGGATCCGTACGATCCTCGAAGAGCACGACGGCGGTCTGGAGGAACTGGCCGACGCCCTGGTGCAGGGCGTGCACGGACCCTCCTCCCACCACACCACCGGCCCGCTCGCCGACCGCCGCGAGGACGACATAGCGGTGCTGCTGCTGTCCCGGCCGGGGGCAGGCGACGCCGAGAGCGCGCCGGCCGGGCCGACGCCGGCGCGGACCGTCCGGCGCAGCATGATGTCGGTCGCCCAGGCGGAACCGGAACGGGTGGCGGTGGCCCGGCAGCAGCTGCGGGAGCTGCTGCACGACTGGGCCTCGCAGGACCAGATCGACTCGGCGGTCCTGCTGCTGTCCGAGATGCTCACCAACGTCCTCGTGCACACCGACGCCGACGCGCTGCTGCTGGCCGAGGTGCGCGACGGGGTCGACGGGCGCCGGATCCGCATCGAGGTCACCGACACCAGCGACGACCTCCCGCACAAGCGCCGCCCCGGCGAACTGGCCTCCTCCGGCCGCGGCCTGGTCCTCATCGAACTCCTCGCCGACACCTGGGGCGTGGACCCGCGGGGCGAGGGCAAGAGCATCTGGTTCGAACTCCACGAGCCCGAGCCGAAGGACGCCGGGACGTACGGGATCGAGGGCTACGAACCCAAGGGCGCCGACGACTCCACCGGCCCCGGCGACTCCGGCGGCGCCTCGTAACGTGCATCTGCACCGTCCGGCTCTGGATCATCGGCTGCAGTACATGGCCCTCCAGGACCTGCACGCCGAGCACGACACCCAGGGCCCACAGGGCGATGACGAAGCAGGGCGAGGACGGCCATGGCGATGACCTCGCCGACCGCGCTGACGCCGCTGATCACGTTGGAGGCCGCGGTGCCTTGAGCTCCGCGCACAGCCGGATCCCGACATAGCCGACCCCGGCGACCCGTCAGCCACGTTGTGCCTCGACTGCCCAGTGCAGCGAGAAGGGCCCTGTCCGGCTGTCGTGGCCGGACAGGGCCCTTCTCGCAGGGGAGGTCAGCCCTGGGGGCCGCTCTCGTTCATGCCGTGCACCGCCGGGATCGTGCCCAGGCGGCCCTTCTGGAAGTCCTCGAAGGCCTGCTGGAGCTCTGCCTGGTTGTTCATGACGAACGGGCCGTAGTGGGCCATCGGCTCACGGATCGGCTGCCCGCCGAGGAGGACGACCTCCAGGTCCGGGGTGTTCGAGTCCTGCTGCTCGTCCGCACGGACGGTCAGCGAGGAGCCCGCCCCGAACACGGCGGTCTGACCCAGGTGGATCGGCCGGCGCTCGGCGCCCACGGAACCCTTGCCGGCCAGCACGTACGCGAGACCGTTGAAGTCCTCGCGCCACGGCAGGGTCAGCTCGGCGCCCGGCGCCAGCGTCGCGTGGATCATCGTGATCGGCGTGTGCGTGATGCCGGGGCCCGCGTGACCGTCCAGCTCACCGGCGATGACCCGCAGGAGCGCGCCGCCGTCGGGGGTGGTGAGCAGCTGCACGTTGCCGCCGCGGATGTCCTGGTAGCGCGGGGCCATCATCTTGTCCTTGGCCGGGAGGTTCACCCACAGCTGCAGGCCGTGGAAGAGACCGCCGGACACGACCAGGGACTCCGGCGGCGCCTCGATGTGCAGCAGGCCCGCGCCCGCCGTCATCCACTGGGTGTCGCCGTTGGTGATGGTGCCGCCGCCACCGTTGGAGTCCTGGTGGTCGAAGACGCCGTCGATGATGTAGGTGACGGTCTCGAAACCGCGGTGCGGGTGCCAGGGCGTGCCCTTGGGCTCGCCCGGCGCGTACTCCACCTCACCCATCTGGTCCATCATGATGAACGGGTCGAGGTGGCGGTAATGGATCCCGGCGAACGCGCGGCGCACCGGGAAGCCCTCGCCCTCGAATCCGCTCGGGGCGGTCGTGACGCCGAGCACGGGGCGTGCCACGGCATCGACCGGCGTGGTCACGCGCGGGAGCGTCAACGGGTTCTCGACGGTCACTGCAGGCATGTCGGTACCTCCTTGTGCGGCCAGTTTAGTTGAGCATTGAACTTTCTGCCACCCCTAACGGAGAAAGCCCGGAGGACATTCCCTCCGGGCTTCCAGGTCTGGGGATGCGGATCAGCCGTACATGCGACGCATGGCGAAGTCGACCATCTGTTCGACCGCCTTCGCGTCGAAGACCATCCTGTGCTCGCCCTCCATGTCGAGGACGAAGCCGTAGCCGGTGGGCAGGAGGTCGATCACCTCGGCGCCGGTGATCACGAAGTACTTGGACTCCTTGCCCGCGTACCGCCGCAGCTCCTTGAGCGAGGTGAACATCGGGATCACCGGCTGCTGCGTGTTGTGCAGCGCGAGGAACCCGGGGTTGTCGCCCCGCGGGCAGTAGACCTTCGACGTGGCGAAGACCTGCTGGAAGTCCTCCGCCGCCAACTGGCCCGTGGTGAACGCCCGCACCGCGTCCGCGAGGGACGGTGGGGACGGCTCGGGGTACAGCGGCGGCTGCTGGCCGTACCCGCCCGGCATCTGCTGCTGTCCTTGGGCGTACTGCTGCTGCTGAGCGCCCACACCCTGGTCGTAGCCGTACATGCCCCAAAGAGTACTGAGTCACAGATGACCCAATCGGGGTTGCTTCTTATTACCGACGGGTAGCATCATCGTAGCTACTTATTGGTACACGTTTATCCATCTGAACCAGCGCGAGGATCCAGTGCCTCGCCGATCTCTCTACGGAGCCGGGAGCCGTCACCATGGGGCACTACAAGTCGAATCTCCGCGACATCGAGTTCAACCTCTTCGAAGTACTCGGCCGCGACAAGCTGTACGGCACGGGCCCCTTCGAGGAGATGGACGCCGAGACCGCGAAGAGCATCCTCGACGAGCTCACCCGCCTCGCCGAGAACGAGCTGGCGGAGTCCTTCGCGGACGCCGACCGCAACCCCCCGGTCTTCGACCCGGAGACGAACACCGCGCCGGTCCCGGCCTCCTTCAAGAAGAGCTACAAAGCCTTCATGGACGCCGAGTACTGGCGCCTGGGCCTGCCCGAGGAGATCGGCGGCACGACCGCGCCGCCGTCCCTGATCTGGGCGTACGCGGAGCTGGTGCTCGGCGCGAACCCGGCCGTGTGGATGTACTCCTCCGGCCCCGCGTTCGCCCGCATCCTCTTCGAGGAGGGCACCGAGGAGCAGAAGAAGCTCGCGAAGATCGCCGTGGAGAAGACCTGGGGCTCCACCATGGTGCTCACCGAGCCCGACGCGGGCTCGGACGTCGGCGCCGGCCGCACCAAGGCGGTCCAGCAGGAGGACGGCTCCTGGCACATCGAGGGCGTCAAGCGCTTCATCACCTCCGGTGAGCACGACATGGAGGAGAACATCCTTCACTACGTGCTGGCGCGCCCCGAGGGTGCCGGACCCGGCACCAAGGGCCTGTCCCTCTTCCTCGTACCGAAGTACCTCTTCGACTTCGAGACCGGCGAGCTGGGCGAGCGCAACGGCGTCTACGCGACGAACGTCGAGCACAAGATGGGCCTGAAGGCCTCCAACACCTGCGAGATGACCTTCGGCGACCAGCGCCCCGCCAAGGGCTGGCTGATCGGCGACCGGCACGACGGCATCCGCCAGATGTTCCGGATCATCGAGTTCGCGCGGATGATGGTCGGCACGAAGGCGATCTCCACGCTGTCGACGGGCTACCTGAACGCGCTGGAGTACGCCAAGGAGCGCGTCCAGGGCACCGACCTCGCCGCCTTCGGCGACAAGACCGCGCCCAAGGTCACCATCACGCACCACCCGGACGTCCGCCGCTCGCTGATCACGCAGAAGGCGTACGCCGAGGGCATGCGCGCCCTCGTCCTGTACACCGCCTCGATCCAGGACGCGATCCAGGTCAAGGAGACGAACGGCGAGGACGCGAAGACCGAGCACGCGCTCAACGACCTGCTCCTGCCGATCGTGAAGGGCTACGGCTCCGAGAAGGGCTACGAGCTGCTCGCGCAGTCGCTGCAGACCTTCGGCGGCTCCGGGTTCCTCCAGGAGTACCCGATCGAGCAGTACATCCGCGACGCCAAGATCGACACCCTGTACGAGGGCACCACGGCGATCCAGGGCCAGGACTTCTTCTTCCGGAAGATCGTCCGCAACCAGGGCGCGGCCCTCAACTCCCTGGCCGAGGACATCAAGAAGTTCCTCGCGCTCGGCACCGGCGGCGAGGAGCTGGCCGGCGCCCGCGAGCACCTCGCCAAGGCGGCCGTCGAGCTGGAGGCGATCGTCGGCCTGATGCTGACCGACCTCGCGGCCACCGAGCAGGACGTCAAGAACATCTACAAGGTCGGCCTGAACACCACCCGCCTGCTGCTCGCCTCCGGCGACGTGATCGTGGGCTACCTGCTCCTCAAGGGCGCCGCGGTCGCCGCCGAGAAGCTGGAGACGGCGTCCAGCAAGGCGGTGTCCGCCAAGGACGCGGCGTTCTACCAGGGCAAGATCGCGGCGGCGAAGTTCTTCGCGGCCAACGTCCTGCCGGGCGTCACCGGCGCCCGCAAGCTCGCCGAGAACGTCGACCTGGACGTGATGGAACTCGACGAAGCGGCGTTCTGATTCCAGGAGCGCGGCCGGACCGCGCTCCCGTTCCGATGAGAGACCGGTCACCCGGTCCCGGTCGTGGTTCCAGCGGCCCGGGATCTGGGTAGCCAGAACTCCACATCGCCTCCCGAGGGCCCGCTCCCCAGCACGCGGAGTGGGCCTTCGTACGTCGTTAAGGTGAACCCCATGAGCGAACCCCCCCGCTTCGACCGCGGCCACACCGACGACCTCATGTCCTTCCTGACGGCCAGCCCGTCGCCGTACCACGCGGTGGCCGGGTCCGCCGAGCGGCTGGAGAAGGCAGGGTTCAGGCAGGTCGTGGAGACGGATGCCTGGGACGGGACGACCGGCGGGAAGTACGTGCTGCGCGGCGGCGCGATCGTGGCCTGGTACGTCCCCGAGGGCGCGGCGCCCCACACGCCGTTCCGCATCGTCGGCGCGCACACCGATTCCCCGAACCTGCGGGTCAAGCCGCTGCCCGACACCGGAGCGCACGGCTGGCGCCAGGTCGCCGTGGAGATCTACGGCGGGCCGCTGCTGAACTCCTGGCTCGACCGTGACCTGGGCCTGGCCGGCCGGGTGACCCTGCGGGACGGCTCGACCCGCCTGGTCAACGTGGACCGGCCGCTGCTGCGGGTGCCCCAACTCGCCATCCACCTGGACCGTTCGGTGTCGGCGGAGGGTCTCAAGCTCGACAAGCAGCGGCATCTGCAGCCGGTGTGGGGCCTGGGCAACGACGTGCGCGACGGCGACCTGATCGCCTTCGTGGAGGAGACGGCCGGGCTCGCGGCGGGCGAGGTCACCGGCTGGGACCTGATGGTGCACTCCGTGGAACCGCCCGCCTACCTGGGCCGCGACAAGGACCTGGTCGCGGGCCCGCGCATGGACAACCTGCTCTCCGTCCACGCGGGCGTGGCAGCGCTCTCCGCGGTCTCCGTCGGGAACCTGCCCTCCATCCCCGTACTCGCCGCCTTCGACCACGAGGAGAACGGCTCGCAGTCGGACACGGGCGCGGACGGGCCGCTGCTCGGCAGTGTGCTGGAGCGTTCGGTGTTCGCCCGCGGGGGCTCCTACGAGGACCGGGCCAGAGCCTTCGCCAGCACCGTCTGTCTCTCCTCCGACACCGGTCACGCGGTGCACCCCAACTACGCCGAACGGCACGACCCGACGCACCACCCGCGGGTCAACGGCGGACCGATCCTCAAGGTCAACGTCAACAACCGCTACGCGACGGACGGTTCGGGCCGCGCGGTGTTCGCCGCTGCCTGCGAGAAGGCGGGCGTCCCCTTCCAGTCCTTCGTCTCCAACAACTCCATGCCCTGCGGCACGACGATCGGCCCGATCACCGCGGCCCGGCACGGCATCAAGACCGTGGACATCGGTGCGGCGATCCTCTCGATGCACAGCGCCCGCGAACTGTGCGGCGCGGACGACCCGCATCTGCTGGCGAACGCGCTGGTGGCGTTCCTGGAGGGGTAGCCGTAGGGCCGCCCGACGGGTTGTCAACGGCGCGACGGTGCATGGGCGTTGCACGCCGGGGTACCCGGAGGTCCGGACCGGAAGGACCGGGCCGGACAGGAGGCGACACTCATGGGCCTCGGTGGATGCATCATCCTGATCGCTTCGGGAGCCATCCTCACCTTCGCGACCGACTGGCACATGAAGGGGGTCAACCTCGACCTGGTCGGCGTCATCCTCATGGCCGTCGGACTCATCGGCGTGAGCACGTTCAGCAGCATCGCCCGGCGCAGGCGCGTGGTGGTACCGCCGTCCTCGTCGGTGATCGACGAGGACCCGAACCGCCGCCGCGACGGTTACGGCGGCGGATACGGCGTGTAGCGGATACGGCGCGTAACGGACAATCGCGAACAACTGCTCGCGAAGTCGGCCCGTTCAGTTGTGTGAATAGCGTGAAGGATTTCGAGCCCTGAGGGGCCCTTCGGAGCGCTTACACGTCCCGTTCGTCCATGCCCGCCAGGACCAGCGGGAGCCGGTCCGCCCCGCCCTCGGTGAGGCGGACCGGAACACCCCAGTCCTGTTGGTGCACATGGCAGGCCGGGTACTCGACCGATGGGTCGTCGTCGCACGAAGCGGCCATCGCCGAGACGTGCAGCACCCCCTCCTCGATCGCCGGGTTGAGCTCCAGGTCGCGTATCAGGTCGGTGTCCGCGCCCTCGCCCGCGAGCAGCAGCTCGGGCGGGGTGGCGGAGACCAGGAGGCGCGTCGAGGGTCCGTAGCGGGTGTCGAGCTTCTGGCCGGCCGGTGCCTGGAAGATCACGTCCAACCGCAGCTTCCCCGCCGCCACTTCGGTGGCGGCGCGCTGCGTGCGATGGGCGACCGCGGCCACCCGGACCGCCTCCTCCGGCAGCCGCAGCCTGGTCAGCCGGTGGCGGGCCGACTCGACGACCACGATGTCGTCGCCGACGAGCACGGCGTCGCTCGGCTCGCGCAGGTCCGTGGCCAGGGTGGTGACCTCACCCGTCGCCGGATCGAAGCGGCGCAGCGCGTGGTTGTACGTGTCGCTGATCGCGACCGAGCCGTCGGGCAGCGCGGTGACGCCCAACGGGTGCTGGAGCAGCGCCTGTCCGGCTGCCCCGTCACGGTGCCCGAAGTCGAAGAGCCCGGTCCCCACCGCCGTGTGCACCGAACCGTCCGGGTCGACCCAGCGCAGCGCGGAGGTCTCGGAGTCGGCGACCCACAGCCGCTCGGGGGTGGCGGCGAGCCCTGACGGCTGCGCGAACCAGGCCTCGGCGGCGGCCCCGTCGACGAGCCCTTCGTTGGTGGTCCCGGCGGCGACGGCGACGGTCCGCCCGTCCGGGTCGTACACCCACAGCTGATGCACCCCGGCCATGGCGGTCCACACCTTGCCGTCCCACAGGGCGACGTCCCACGGCGAGGACAGGTCGACCTCGCGGGCCGGCCCGGAGGTGGGCGCCCCCTGCCACCACTGCCGGCCGGTGCCGGCCAGGGTGGTGACCTCGCCGGTCGCGAGGTCGAGGCGGCGCAGCGCGTGGTTCACGGTGTCGGCGACGACCACGGACCCGTCGTCGAGCAGCGCGAGCCCCTGCGGCTCGCTGAACGCGGCGGTGTCCGGGCCGCCGTCCACGAACCCGCGCGCGCCCGTGCCGATCCGTCGCAGGACGCTCTCCCCGTCCGCGGCGAGCTCGACGACCTGGTGCCGGGTGGTGTCACTGACCAGGAAGGTCCCACCCGGCAGGCCGATCGCCTTCCCCGGGAAGCGCAGCACCGTCGGCTCCGGCTCCGGGGCCACGTACGGGCCGTCGCCGCGCCGCAGCGTGCCCTTCGCCTCGTGCTCGGCCTCCAGCTCCGTCACCAGCCGCTCGATGGCGTGCACATGGCCCTCACCGGCGTGCTGCGCGACGACGTACCCCTCGGGGTCGATCACGACCAGCGTCGGCCACGCGCGCACGGCGTACTGCTTCCAGGTCGCCAGCTCCGGGTCGTCGAGCACCGGATGGGCCACCCCGTACCGCTCGACGGCGTCCATCACCGCCGCATGCTCCGCCTCGTGGACGAACTTCGGCGAGTGCACCCCGATGACCACGACGGTGTCGGCGTGCTTCTCCTCCAGCTCCCGCAGCTCGTCCAGGACGTGCAGGCAGTTCACGCAACAGAACGTCCAGAAGTCGAGGACGACGATACGTCCGCGCAGGTCGGCGAGGGTGTACCGCTGGTCGCCCGTGTTCAGCCAGCCGCCCTTGCCGACCAGCTCGGGAGCGCGGACGCGGACGCGTCGGGGAGTGGAGTCGCTCATGCGTCAAGAGTGCCACCCGCCACCGACAGCCACCCCGGCGGAGTCAGTCCGTCGGCCTACCGGCGGCGTTGCGGACGCGGGACCGGGGAAGCCGTGACGGTATGAGATTCCTCGTGCGCGACCGGCTCCTCGGCCTCGGTGACGACTACTGGATCGAGGACGAACACGGCAACAAGGTGTTCCTCGTCGACGGCAAGGCCATGCGGCTGCGGGACACCTTCGAGCTGAAGGACACGCGGGGGCGCGTCCTCATCGACATCCACAAGAAGATGCTCGCCCTGCGCGACACCATGGTGATCGAACGGGACGGCGAGCCCCTCGCCCGCATCAAGCGAAAACGCCTCTCCCTCCTGCGCAACCACTACCGCGTGGCCCTCGTCGACGGCACCGAACTCGACGTCAGCGGCAAGATCCTCGACCGCGAGTTCGCCGTCGAGTACGACAACGAGCTCCTGGCCGTGATCTCCCGCCGCTGGATGCACATCCGCGAGACGTACGGCGTCGACGTGGTCCGCGACGACGCGGATCCGGCGCTGCTGATCGCGGTGGCGGTGTGCGTGATCCACCTGGCGGAGAAGGAGCGGGAGGACTAGAGGACTAGAGGGGGTAGCGGGGAGGGGACGGCACCGGAGGGGAACAGTCGTCCGTCGGGGTCGGGGACGGTGTGGGGTCGGTGGTTTTCGTCGGTTCGTCGACGGGGGTCGTGGGCTTGGGCGACGCGGGCTCGGGATAGGTGGGCTCGGGTGACGTGGGTTCAGGAGTCGAGGGCTCGGGAGTCGAGGGCTCCGGTGACGAGGGCTCGGGCGCCGGCGTGCCCGGACCCGAAGGCGCCGACGTGGGCGTCGGTATCGGCGCCGGAGTCGGCGGCAAGGGCGGCAGCGGGGGCGGTATCGGCGTGGCGGTCCCCGGCCCCGAGTCGCCGACGTCGTACGAGGCCGGGACCGGCACGTCGGTCGGCGTCGAACCGGCTCTCGGCGCCTGTGTTCCCTCCGCCGTGCCGGGCGTGGCCGTCCCGTCGCCCGACTCGGGCTGCCCGACCGGCGCCTGAGCCACGGGCGTCTCCCGCACCGACCCCTTGTCCACGGTGACCGGACCGGAGTCGACCGACCCGAGCGCGATGCAGACTGCCACGGCCCCGGCCACCGCGGCACCGGCCGCCACCGCCACGGGTGTCTTCGCGCCCCCGGCCACGGCGGACTTCACCCCGCGCAAGAGCCCACCACCGTGCCCGCCGACAAGCCCTCCCGCGCTGCCATGACCTCCCGCAACCCCGGCCGCAGCACCGTGCCCACCCGCAAGCCCAGCCGCGGCACCGTGCCCGCCGACCGAACCAGCCGCTCCCGCGGACGCCCCGCCAGAACCGCCTGCCGCAGCCCCGGCCCCAGCGCCATGACCACCCGCAACCCCAGCCGTACCCCCATGCCCGCCTGCCGCCCCCGCGGACGCCCCGCCGGACCCGCCCGCCGGAGCGCCGGCACCGACCCCAGAGCTGTGGCCCGCACCCGCGCCGGCACCGGAACCCGCGCTTCCGCCCGCACTCGCACCGGAAGCCGCGCTTCCGCCCGCCCCGGCACCTCCTCCTGCACCTGCACCTCCACCCGCGCCCGAAGCACCGCCCACCGCAGCACCCGCCGAACCTGCGGAGCCCACTGCCCCGGAGAGCAGCCACTTTCCGGCGCCGCCCACCGCGAACACCAGCAGTGCCGGTCCGATCAGGGCGGGCAGTTTGCTGTTGGTCTGCATCAGGAGGGCGAGGCGTTCGCGGCAGTCGTCGCACGCGTCCACGTGTGCGAGCAGCCGTTCGGACTGGCGTGCCGTCGCGTTGCCGCGGACGTACGCGGGCATGCGCGCCCAGTGCACCTGGCACGCGGGATCGTCGGGGGCGCCGGTCTGGGTGCGCAGGAACGCCTGTCGCATGCCCTCACGCGCGCGGTGGAGCAGGACCGCCGTCGCCCCCTCGCGCGTGCCGAGCTGCGGCCCGATCGCGGCGAGCGGCTGGCCCTCCGCCTCGGCCAACCACAGTGCTTTGACCCAGCGTTCGGGGAGTTCGCCCAGCACGCGCGTGAGGAGGTCGACGGAGGACACCCGCTCCGCGGGGTCGTGCCCGTGCGCGCCGGCCTCGGCCCGCTCGTCGGTCTGCGGATCCTGCGGTGTCTCGCGTACGGCGCTGCCCGTCGCGGTGGCCAGCCGCCGCACCGTCGTCATCAGGTACGCCGGCACGTTGTCGATCTCGTGCCCGGCGGACAGCCGCCGCCAGACCCGGAAATGGGCCTCGGCGACGATGTCGTCGGCGGTCCAGGAGTTCCTGGTGAGCGAGCGCGCGTAGGCGACGAGACGCGGTTGCTGCTCCGCGTACACGCGTGCGTACTCGGCGGTGGAACCGTCGTTCATGGCAGGAACTCCAGTTGCCTGCTGGGGGATGGCCCCGATGGGTTTGTCACCCTAGATGACAAGGGTTTCAGTCAAAGTTGCGGCCCGAATGAAAGGTGACGCAGGTCACAGCCGTCACGTGCGAAACCGCGTAATCAGAAGTCCCTCCCGACGGTCGAGAAGACATCGGCACCAGCCATCGGCGTCACACCGCCCCAACTCGCCGGCCTCTCGCCCGCCTTGGAGGCCATCCGTGTACGTCACCCTCGACCAGCCCACCGGGGCCCGACTGATCACCCGCGATCAGGAGTTGGCCGTACCCGTCACCCTGCGGTACACCTCCGACGACCCGCTCGCCGTGCATTTCGCGTTTCCGGCCTGGATAGCGCTGGACGGCGAGCCGGTGACGTGGACCTTCGCCCGCGCGCTGCTGGAGGAGGGGCTGGGCACCACCACCGGCCTTGGCAGCGTGCACATTTGGCCGTGCGGACCGACGGACACGATCGTGGAGCTGCACTCGGCGGACGGGGTGGCCATGCTGCGGTTCAGGACGGCGGATCTGCGCCGGTTCCTGTTGAGGTCGTACACGGTGACCGAGCCGGGGGCGGAGGCGGTGGGCCCTGCCTTGGAGCACGGGCTCTCCGCGCTCCTTGACGGGGTGTGAGATGCCGGTGCCGATCGCGTCGAGGCCGGTCGACTCCGATGCGCGGTCAGCGGCGGGGCGGATCCAGTCCCAGCAACCGGTCCTTCAGCGCCGGGAACTGTTCCCGCGTCACGCCCACCTTCGCGGGGTCGAACTCGACGGTGAGGACCTCCTCGCCCGCGCCCGCCTCCGCCAGGACCTCGCCCCAGGGATCGACCACGATCGAGTGACCCGCCTGCGGAACTCCGGCGTGGGTCCCGGCCGTTCCGCAGGCAAGGACGAACGACTGGTTCTCCACCGCCCGTGCCTGAGCCAGCAGCGTCCAGTGGGAGCGGCGGCGCTCGGGCCAGCCCGCCGGGATCACCAGGGTCTCGGCGCCCGCGTCGACGAGCCCGCGGAAGAGTTCGGGGAAACGGAGGTCGTAGCAGGTCGCGAGGCCGAGGACCGTGTCCGGCAGACGGACCGTCACCAGGTCGCGCCCCGCGCCCATCAGCACGGCCTCGCCCTTGTCGAAGCCGAAGCGGTGGATCTTGCGGTAGGCGGCGGCCAGTTCACCGGAGGGGGAGAAGACGAGCGAGGTGTTGTAGAGCGGACCTTCACCGGAACCCGAGTCACCGTCAGGCGTCGGTGCACCACCGGACGCCAAGTCACCGTCAGTCGTCGATGCGTAGCCGGACGCCAAGTCACCGTCGGACCCGGCACGTTCCGGGATCGAGCCCGCGTGCAGCCACACGCCCGCGTCGCTCGCCGCCTTGGCCATCGCCTCGTAGGTGGGGCCCTTCAGCGGTTCGGCCTCGGTGCCGAACTCCTCGTAGGCGAACGCCCCGGTGGTCCACAGCTCCGGCAGGACGACCAGATCGGCCCCGGCCTGGTCACGTACCAGAGAAGCCGCTCTCTGCCGACGTGATTCGACCGATTCGCCCTGTTCTACGGCGAGTTGGAGCAGAGAGGCGCGCACACTACCACCGTCCTGGCATTCGAGCCGTCCACACAGGCCTACGATCGTCACACGAAAGCACTGCCGGGGTGCCTCACAGCAGCGTAACTTAGCGGTTCAAGACACCCACCCAGCGCAGCCACCTCCCACTGGCAACGACGCCAACCAGCCCGTGTACCGACCGCCGAGGGGTCCCGTTTCCGTGAGTCTGCATCCCACTCTCCAGCCCTACGCCGACGCCTGGACCCACTCCATCGAAGCGATATCCGAGCTGGTCCAGCCGCTTGTGGAGGGCGAGTGGAACCGCCGGACTCCGTGCCCGGCCTGGTCGGTGCGGGACGTGGTCTCCCATGTCATCGGGCTGGACTGCGAGATGCTCGGCGACCCGCGCCCGATTCACACCCTCCCGCGCGACCTCTACCACGTCGGCAACGACCACCAGCGCTACATGGAGATGCAGGTCGACGTCCGCCGCCACCACACGGCACCGGAGATGACCTCCGAGCTGGAGTACGTGATCATCCGCCGCAACCGGCAGCTGCGCAACGAGTCGCGCGACCCGGGCGCCAAGGTGCGCGCCCCCCTCGGCACCGAGCTGACCCTCGAAGAGTCCATGCGCTCCCACGCGTTCAACGTCTGGGTGCACGAGCAGGATCTGCGCGCAGCCCTCGGCCGGCCCGGCAACCTCGACTCCCCCGGCGCGCAGGTCGCCCGGGACGTGCTGCTCGACGCACTGCCCGCGATCGTGGCCGAGAAGGCGGACGCGCCGCGCAGTTCGGCGATCGTCTTCGACGTGCACGGTCCGATCGAGTTCCTGCGCACCATCCGCGTCGACATCCAGGGCCGCGGCACCCTGGAGACGGCCCCCGCGCTCGGCCCCGCCGCGACCTTCACCCTCGACTGGGAGACGTACGTCCGCCTGGCCTGCGGCCGGGTGTCGCTCGACGCGGCGGCGGACCGGGTGAAGGCGGAGGGCGATCCGGAGCTGACGGGGGCGATCCTGCGGAACTTCACGGTGACGCAGTAGCCGTCGGCCACAGCCGTATGACCCTGCCCTGAGCCGGGGGGACGGGTGCGCGCACCGCCTCCGCCCGGCTCACGCCGGTACGTGCACCGTCTCCACCCGGCTGGCCACCAGCCGCTCCCGCTCCCGGCGGGCCGCCCGCCTGCGCAGGCGCAGGATCTGGCTGATGCCGAGGGCCTGCAGGACGAAGACCACCGAGAAGGCGATGCTGTAGTCGTCGTCCGTCGCGTCCAGCAGCACGCCGATCGCGAACAGGGTCGTCATCGAGGCGACGAAACCGCCCATGTTGGTGATCCCGGAGGCCGTGCCCTGACGTTCGGGCGGGTTGGCGGGGCGGGCGAAGTCGAAGCCGAGCATCGAGGCGGGTCCGCACGCGCCCAGCACCGTGCACAGCACGATCAGCAGCCACATCGGGGCGTGCTCGGACGGGTACGCCAGCGTCACCGCCCACACCGTCGCGGTCGCCGCCACCGTGCCGAGCGCCAGCGGCAGCCGCGCCGCGTGGTGCCGGGCCACGACCTGGCCGTAGACGAGGCCGAAGGCCATGTTCGACAGGACGACCAGGGTGAGGAGTTCACCGGCCGTGGCGCGGGACAGGCCCTGGGCCTGGACGAGGAACGGCATGCCCCACAGCAGCAGGAACACCATCGCCGGGAACTGCGTGGTGAAGTGCACCCACAGGCCGAGCCGGGTCCCGGGCTCGCGCCAGGAGGCGGCGATCTGGCGGCGGACGTAGGCGGCGCCCTGGTGCGGGAAGGGCTCCGGTTCGTGGCCCTCGGGGTGGTCCTTGAGGAACAGCAGGAGCAGGACGAACACGACCACACCGGCGAGCGCGCTGCCCGCGAACGCGGCCGTCCAGCCGACGCCGTGCAGCAGCCGGGCCAGCACCAGCGTGGAGACCAGGTTGCCGGCCATGCCGGCGAGGCCCGCGAGCTGGGCGACCAGCGGGCCGCGCCGGGCCGGGAACCAGCGGGTGCCCAGGCGCAGCACGCTGATGAAGGTCATCGCGTCGCCGCAGCCGAGCAGGGCGCGGGAGGCGAGGGCGGTGCCGTACGAGGGGGAGAAGGCGAAGCCGAGCTGTCCGGCCGTGAACAGGACGGTGCCGATGGCCAGGACCTTCTTGGTGCCGAGGCGGTCGACCAGGAGGCCGACGGGTATCTGCATGCCGGCGTAGACCAGCAGCTGGAGGATCGAGAAGGTCGACAGGGCGGAGGCGCCCACGTGGAAGCGGTCGGCCGCGTCGAGGCCGGCGACCCCCAGGGACGTACGGAAGATGACGGCGACGAAGTAGACGGAGACGCCGATGCCCCAGACGGCGATGGCGCGCCGGCCACCGGGGGGATCGCCGGGCAGGGACAGTGCGGAGCGCGAACTGCCGACGCTCATCGGACCTCGCCCCGGGCCAGGTGGGAGAACCAGTCGACGTGCTGGTGCACGATCCCGGCGGCGGCCTTGGCGTCGCCGGTGCGCAGCGCGTCGAGGATCGCCTCGTGCTCGGTGAGCGTTTTGGCGATGCGGTCGGGGTGCGAGTGCATGATGGCGACGCCCATCCGCAGCTGCCGGTCGCGGAGTTGGTCGTAGAGCCGGGACAGGATCTCGTTGCCGCCGCTGCGGACGATCTCGGCGTGGAAGCAGCGGTCGGTGACGGCGGCGCCGGCCAGGTCTCCCGCGGCGGCCTGCTCCTTCTGCCTGGCGAGGAGCTCCTCGAGCCGGGCGATGAGGGTCGGTGAGGCCGGTACGACCTTGCGGACCGCGTGCTGCTCCACCAGCATCCGGGTCTCCACCACGTCCGCGATCTCCTGCGAGGAGACGGGCAGGACCAGCGCGCCCTTCTTCGGGTAGAGCCGGATCAGCCCCTCGACCTCAAGGCGCAGCAACGCCTCGCGCACGGGTGTCCGCGAGACCCCGACGGCTTCGGCGAGCTCGCCCTCGGTGAGCAGGGTGCCGCCCTCGTACCGGCGCTCCAGGACGCCCTGTTTGACATGGGAGTAGACGCGGTCGGCGGCGGGCGGCTGCTTGACGGTGGGGGACGGGGCGGGTGGTGCGGAAGCCATGGGGACATCTTAGATACAACACGTACGCATGAGGAGAGCGGGTCCGCCATCCGGACGAGCCGCCCGGCCGGTAACCGCCTTTTCCGGGTGCCCCGGTGTCCGGTAGCGGCCCCTTCTGTAATGACCGCGTCACGGAAGCAGACCCGCCCCAGCTGTCGCACAACCATCCGTGCTACATACGTGTCAGACACGTGCGGCCCGATCTTCTCTCCCCTCAACTTGGCCGCACCGCAGGGGCATTCGACGTAATCGGGGTATCTCAGTTGATAACCGGCATCAAGGGCGTTCGTATCCGCCGAGCCGCAGCCGTCGCCATCACGTCCGGCGCGATGCTCGCGACCGGAGCCCTCACCGCGGCACCCGCGCAGGCCGTGACCACGCCCACGATCGTCGCCAAGGGCGGCTACGTGATGAACAACGCCAACGGCAAGGGGCTGTACAGCAAGGCGGCCAACACCAAGCGTTCCACCGGCTCCACCACCAAGATCATGACCGCGAAGGTCGTGCTCTCGCAGTCGAACCTGAACCTCGACGCCAAGGTCACGATCCAGAAGGCCTACAGCGACTACATCGTCTCCAAGGGCGCCTCCTCGGCGCACCTGATCGTCGGCGACAAGGTCACCGTCCGTCAGCTGCTGTACGGGCTGATGCTGCCGTCCGGCTGTGACGCGGCCTACGCGCTCGCGGACAAGTTCGGCACCGGCTCGACGCGCGCCAAGCGCGTGTCGAACTTCATCGGCAAGATGAACACCACGGCCAGGAACCTCGGCCTGACGAACACGCACTTCGACTCGTTCGACGGCATCGGCAACGGCGGCAACTACTCGACGCCGCGCGACCTGACCGTCCTCGCCAGCAACGCGATGAAGAGCTCCACGCTGCGCACGGTCGTCAAGACCAAGAAGTACACGGCGAAGACCATCACCAAGACGGGCTCCACCCGCACGATGGCCGCCTGGACCAACACGAACACCCTGCTCAGCAGCTACAGCGGCACGATCGGCGTGAAGACCGGCTCCGGCGCCGAGGCCAAGTACTGCCTCGTCTTCGCCGCCACCCGCAACGGCAAGACCGTCTACGGCACGGTCCTCGCCTCCACCAACGCCACCCAGCGCGCCACCGACGCCACGAAGCTCCTGAACTACGGCTTCGCGAAGATCGGCTGACACCCGCCACGTGAGAAAGGGGCCCGCCGCAACCGCGGCGGGCCCCTTCCATGTTCGTCGGCGTCGACTCACGCCGGCGTGGACGTCATCCCCAGGTGATCAACCTCTTCGGCTGTTCCAGGATCGCCGCGACGTCCGCGAGGACCTTGGAGCCCAGTTCCCCGTCCACCAGGCGGTGGTCGAAGCTCAGGGCGAGGGTGGTGACCTGGCGGGGCTTCACCTTGCCCTTGTGGACCCACGGTTGGAGCTTGATCGCGCCGACCGCGAGGATCGCGGACTCGCCGGGGTTGAGGATCGGGGTGCCGGTGTCGACGCCGAAGACGCCGACGTTGGTGATGGTGACCGTGCCGCCCTGCATGGCGGCGGGGGACGTCTTGCCCTCCCGCGCCGTCGACACCAACTCGCCCAGGGCCTGGGCCAGTTGCGGGAGCGTCTTGGCCTGGGCGTCCTTGATGTTCGGGACGATCAGGCCGCGCGGGGTCGCCGCCGCGATGCCCAGGTTGACGTAGTGCTTGAGCACGATCTCCTGGTTCGCCTCGTCCCAGGACGCGTTGATGTCCGGGTTGCGCTTGATGGCGACCAGCAGGGCCTTGGCGATCAGGAGGAGCGGGTTGACCCGCAGCCCCTCCAGCGCGAACTCATCGGACCGCTTCAGCTCCTCCACCAGCTTCATCGTGCGCGTCACGTCGATCGTCACGAACTCCGTGACGTGCGGCGCGGTGAAGGCGGAGCCCACCATCGCCGCCGCCGTCGCCTTGCGCACACCCTTGACCGGGATACGGGTCTCACGGGCCGTGTCGTAGGTCGGCACCGGCGCGGGGGCCGACTCAGCAGGAGCGGGCGCGGTGACCGGCGCCGGGGCCACCGCCGCGTGCACGTCCTCGCGCGTGATGACGCCGTCCGGGCCCGACGGCCTCACCGTGTTCAGGTCGACGCCGAGGTCCTTGGCCAGCTTGCGCACGGGCGGCTTGGCCAGCGGGCGGGCCACCTCGACGGTGGGCGTCCCCCCGTGACCGTTCAGCTCGGACTGGATCGCCTGGGCGCCCTCAGGAGCCGCGGCCTCCGAGCCCTTGCGCGGGCGCCGCTTCGTGGCGGACGTGGAGACGCCGTAGCCCACAAGAACCGGCGTGCGGGCCGCCGGCTTCGCCTCCTCCGTCGCAGCGGAGGGAGCCTCGGCCGGCGCCTCGGCCGACGCCTCGGCGGGAGCCTCCGTAGGAGCAGCCCCGCCTCCCGAGACGTCCACCGAGATGATCGACGTGCCCACGTCGACCGTCGTGCCCTCGGGGAAGCGCAGCTCGCGCACCACCCCGTCGTACGGGATGGGCAGTTCGACGGCCGCCTTCGCCGTCTCGACCTCGCAGACCACCTGGCCGTCGGTGACCGTGTCGCCGGGCTGGACGTACCACTTGAGGATCTCCGCCTCGGTGAGCCCCTCGCCCACGTCCGGCATCTTGAACTCGCGTACGGACGTGTCCGTCATCGTCGTCACGACCCTCTCCTCAGTACGCCAGGGCGCGGTCGGCGGCGTCGAGCACCCGGTCCAGGCCCGGTAGGTACTCCTCCTCCAGGCGGGCCGGCGGGTACGGGGCGTGGTAGCCGCCGACCCTGAGGACCGGTGCCTCCAGGTGGTAGAAGCACCGCTCGGTGATACGCGCGGCGATCTCCGCGCCGGAGCCGAAGAACACCGGCGCCTCGTGGACCACGACCAGCCGGCGGGTCTTCTCCACCGACGTCTGGATGGAGTCGAAGTCCAGCGGGGAGATGGAGCGCAGGTCGAGGATCTCCAGGGACCTGCCCTCCTCGGCCGCCGCGTCGGCGACCTCCTGGCAGAGCTTCACCATCGGACCGTAGGCGGCCAGCGTGAGGTCCGTGCCCGGCCGCACGACCCGCGCCTTGTGCAGCGGGCCGGGGATGGCCTCGGGGTTGACCTCGCCCTTGTCCCAGTAGCGCCGCTTGGGCTCGAAGAAGATCACCGGGTCGTCGCTCTGGATGGCCTGCTGCATCATCCAGTACGCGTCCGACGCGTTCGACGGCGAGACCACCTTGAGGCCCGACACGTGCGCGAACAGCGACTCCGGGGACTCGGAGTGGTGCTCCACCGCGCCGATGCCGCCGCCGTAGGGGATGCGCACGACGACCGGCATCTTGACCTTGCCCAGCGAGCGCGCGTGCATCTTGGCGAGCTGGGTGACGATCTGGTCGTAGGCCGGGAAGACGAAGCCGTCGAACTGGATCTCCACCACCGGGCGGTAGCCGCGCAGCGCGAGGCCGATCGCCGTGCCGACGATGCCGGACTCGGCGAGCGGGGTGTCGATGACGCGGCTCTCGCCGAAGTCCTTCTGCAGCCCGTCGGTCACCCGGAAGACACCGCCGAGTTTGCCGACGTCCTCGCCCATGATCAGGACCTTGGGGTCGGTCTCCAGGGCGTGCCGCAGCGATTCGTTGATCGCCTTGGCGACAGCCATGGTCTTCGCCGTCACGGTTTCGGTCGCCATGTCACTTGCCCCCTTCCGCGTCCGCGAACGACGCCTGGTAGGCGGCGAACTGGGCCCGCTCCTCGTCGACGAGCGCGTGCCCGTCCGCGTACACGTTCTCGAAGATGGCGAAGTGGTCCGGGTCCGGCATGGCACGGACCGCCTCGCGCACTCGCTTTCCCAACGTCTCGCTCTCGGTCTCGAGTTCCGCGAAGAATCCCTCGTCCGCGTGGTTTGAGACCTCCAGGTACCGGCGAAGGCGCAGGATCGGGTCCTTCGCCTCCCAGGCCTCGCGCTCCTCGTCGGCCCGGTACTTCGTCGGGTCGTCGGAGGTGGTGTGCGCGCCCATGCGGTAGGTGTACGCCTCCACGAGCGTCGGTCCCTCGCCGCTGCGGGCCCGCTCCAGCGCCCACCGGGTGACCGCGAGACAGGCCAGCACGTCGTTGCCGTCGACCCGCACGCCCGGGAAGCCGAAGCCCTGGGCGCGCTGGTAGAGCGGCACCCGCGTCTGCTTCTCGGTCGGCTCGGAGATCGCCCACTGGTTGTTCTGGCAGAAGAACACCACCGGCGCGTTGTAGACCGCGGAGAAGGTG
This sequence comes from Streptomyces sp. NPDC092369, assembly GCF_044755245.1. Lineage (NCBI taxonomy): Bacteria > Bacillati > Actinomycetota > Actinomycetes > Kitasatosporales > Streptomycetaceae > Streptomyces > Streptomyces sp. NPDC092369. The sequence goes on along the minus strand of NZ_JBIVQP010000005.1, from coordinate 360,301 downwards.
AACGACTCGGCGACATCGCCCTGGCTGGAGGCGCCGTCGCCGAAGTAGGCGATGACCGCGCTGTCGGCGCCGTCCTTGGTGACGCCCATCGCGTAGCCGGTGGCGTGCAGCGTCTGGGAGCCGATGACGATCGTGTAGAGGTGGAAGTTGTTGCTGTTGGGGTCCCAGCCGCCGTTGTTCACGCCGCGGAACATGCCGAGCAGGTTGGTCGGATCGACCCCGCGGCACCAGGCGACGCCGTGCTCGCGGTAGGTCGGGAAGACGTAGTCGTCGTCGCGCAGGGCGCGCCCCGAGCCGATCTGGGCGGCCTCCTGGCCCAGCAGCGAGGCCCACAGACCCAGCTCGCCCTGGCGCTGCAGGGCGGTGGCCTCGGCGTCGAAGCGGCGCGTGAGCACCATGTCGCGGTACAGGCCGCGCAGGTCCTCGGGGGTGACGCCGGTGACGTACTTGTCGTACTCGGTGTTCCTCACGCGTTCGCCCTCGGGCGTCAGCAGCTGGACGAGTTCCGGTTCGGCGTTCGGCGCGTTCTTTGCGGTCGTTCGCTTGCCGGCCGTGCTTTTGGCTCCGGCGCTGCGTCGCGGTTTGCGCGCGGCAGTGCTCTCCACGGTCACGTGTGCTCCTCCGTCGGTCCGGCTACCCGGGTTCGCCGGGCGCCAGTGCGGCTCACCTGGTCCCACGGACGCACGGGGTGGGTGCGGCCTACTGGGACACAGGCGTGACAGGTGCCCCGGCGAGCGCCCTGCAGAAGGCACGTTACCCAGTGCTCCACATTTCTGTGAAACCCCTCCTGACCTGCGATTTTGCTTGGATATCCAAGTAAATCGCGAAAGTCGGGAACTCTTCCTGGTCACAGCCTTGCAGGGGGCCGGAACAACGGCACGTTATCTCGGTGACCCAGGTCACGGGAAGAGTTCCCCTCGGGCGATGCTTCAGGCCCTGTGTGAGACTGCGTATGTGCGCGAAGAGGGAAAAATCAGGGTATTCCTGCTCGACGACCACGAGGTGGTCCGGCGCGGTGTCCACGAGCTCCTCTCGGTCGAGGACGACATCGAGGTGGTCGGCGAGGCGGGCACGGCGGCCGACGCGCTGGTACGGATTCCGGCCACCCGGCCCGACGTGGCGGTGCTGGACGTACGGCTGCCGGACGGCAGCGGCGTCGAGGTGTGCCGGGAGATCCGCTCCCAGGACGAGTCGGTGCGGTGCCTGATGCTGACGTCGTTCGCGGACGACGAGGCCCTCTTCGACGCGATCATGGCGGGCGCCTCCGGATACGTCCTCAAGGCCATCCGCGGCACCGAACTGCTGAGCGCCGTCCGGGACGTCGCGGCCGGCCGGTCCCTGCTCGACCCGGTCGCCACCGCGCGCGTGCTGGAGCGGCTGCGCGACGGCGGCACCGCGCGGGGCGACGAACGGCTCGCGAACCTCACCGTCCAGGAGCGCCGCATCCTCGACCTCATCGGCGAGGGCCTCACCAACCGCCAGATCGGCGAGCAGCTGCACCTCGCCGAGAAGACGATCAAGAACTACGTGTCGAGCCTGCTGGCCAAACTCGGTATGCAGCGGCGCTCCCAGGCGGCCGCGTACGTGGCACGGCTGCAGGCGGAGAAGCACTGAGCGCGGAAACATTGGGGACTTATGTCCCTGTTATCTCGCTTGTCCCGCCCGCACAGTGAACGCATGCCCTCCGAAGCACCCTCCGAGATGCCTTCCGACGCGCTCTCCGCGGACAAGCTCGCCGTCGAGCTGCTCGCCCGCAGCGACCACGGCCGGATCGCCACCAGCGTGCGCGCCCTGCCCTTCCTCGCCTTCGCCCGGCATATCGTCGAGGACGGCCGGGTACTGCTGCGGCTGCCCAGAAGTTGCGGCTACGACCGGGCTTGCGTCGGCACGGTGGTGGCGTACGGCTCGGACAACCTCGGTTTCGCGCGGCCGGGCGAGAGCCTGTGGACCGTGCAGGTCGTGGGCGCGTGCACGGCGTACGAACCGACCGCCGCCGAGACCGAGCGGTTCGGCCCGGCGCCCCGCCTGGTGGACGGTGAGCCGTACGAGCCCGTCTATCTGCGCGTCGAGCCGCAGTTCGGGACCGTCCACTCGATGGACGGCGGCCTGGAACGCCACTTCGAGCACACACTGTGACCGAAAGGGACTGAGTGTGACAAAGCCCAGGTCAAGGCACCGGCTCGTGCCCTAGCATCTGGCGCGTGCCGCGCTCCCCTTTACCACCCCGATTGCCTCACGCGCCCCCGCTGGAGCCCTTGCTGCGCCAGTACGGCGCCGGTTCCGCCGTCACCTGCGAGCCCGTCGAACAGGGCCTGCTCAACCGGGGCTACCGACTGCGCACGACCCGCGGTCGCTACTTCCTCAAACACCACTTCGACCCCGAGACCGCCGACCCGGTCGCCATCGCCCGCCAGCACCGGGCCACCCAGCGCCTGGCCGCCCTGGGCGTCCCGGTCGCCCCGCCGCTGACCGGCCGCGACGGACGTACGGTCGCCGTCGTCGGCGGACACGCCTACGCCCTGCACCCGTGGGTCGAGGGCCGCCACCGCAACGGCGGCCAGCTCACCACCACCCAGTGCGAGCGCCTCGGGGCGCTCCTGGGAGTGGTCCACGCGAGCCTGGAGCGCGTGATGCCGCGCCCCCCGCGCGCGTGCGACGAGTCGGCCGACAGCGCGGACCCCGAGGACACGTTCACCCTGATCGACGACCTGCTCACGCGGGTACGGCGCCATCACCCGCCGGACTCCTTCGACGAACTGGCCCGCCACCGCCTCCTGGAACGCCGGGCGCTCCTGGAGCAGCACGCCGACCGGCGCCCCCCGCACGGCGCCTGCGTCGGCTGGGTGCACGGCGACTTCCACCCGTTCAACCTGCTCTACAAGGGCGACGCGCCCGCCGCCATCGTCGACTGGGACCGGCTCGGCCTGCGCCCGCGCGCGGAGGAGGCCGTACGCGCCGCCGCGATCTTCTTCGTACGCCCCGCGGGCGCGCTGGACCTGCCGAAGGTACGGGCGTACGCGCACGCGTACCGGCGCACGGCCGGCGCCACGCCCTCCCAGCTCGCGGCGGCCGTGCACCGCGTGTGGTGGGAACGCCTCAACGACTTCTGGATGCTGCGCTGGCACTACGAACGCGGCGACACCCGCGCGGATCCCCAGTTCCCGGCCGCCTCGGCGCTCGCCGTGTGGTGGACCCGCGAGTACGACGCGGTGTGCGAGGCGTTCGCGTCGTAGCCGGATCGTCCCCGCCGCAGCCGCAGTCGGCGTCCGCAAAAACAGCACGCGCGCGTAGAGGCCGTTTCCGGCTCTACGCGCGCGTGTCGGGTCTGTCGCGATCCTCGGTCAGCCGAGTACGCCCGAGCTCACACCGCCGGCGTCCGCGCCACCGTCCGCGCCCGGTTCCGTCGGGTCGGTCGACGGCTGGGTCGCGGTCGCCGTCGGCTCGTCCGTGGGCTCCTCGGTGGTGGGCTCGTCCGTGGGCTCGTCGGTCGGCTCGTTCGTGGCGCTCTGGGACGGCGTGTACGAGGGCGTGTACGACGGCGTGTAGTTGGAGCCGGAGCTCGTGCCGCTGCCGTCGTCGGTCTGCTCGTCGGTCGGCTCGTCGGTGGTGTCGTCGCTCGGCGTCTCGCTGGCCGAGTCGTCCTCGGTGGAGGCCGACTGCGACGGCGACTTCGTGGGGCTCGTACCGCCGCCGCCGGAACCGGTGTTGTTCAGCGCCAGCGCCACGCCCGCCGCGATGGCGATCACCGCGAGCACGGCGAGGATCCACAGCTTGCCGCGGCCGCCGCCCCGGTTGCCCTGTCCCTCGAAACCGCCGTCGTCCCCGTTGCCGTAGCCGCCGGGCAGGATCGGCTGCGGGATCTGGGTCGTGCCGGAGGAGTCGCCGGAGGGCAGGACCGACGTGGCGCCGTAGCCGGCGACCGGGGTCCGGCCGTCGTGCATGCCGACCGGGCCGGTGTTCCAGGTGCCGGTGTGGCCGCCCTGGTCGTACAGCATCTGCAGCCCGTACTGGACCAGGCCGCGCATCTCCTCGGCGGTCTGGAAGCGGTCGTCGGGCTCCTTGGCGAGCGAGCGCATGACCAGGCCGTCGAGCTCCGGCGGCGAGGCGTCGGAGACCTCGGACGGCGGGGTCGGGATGTCCTGGACGTGCTGGTAGACCACCGAAAGGGGCGTCTCGCCGGTGAACGGGGGCCGCAGCGCGAGGAGTTCGTAGAGGAGGCAGCCCGTCGCGTACAGGTCGGAGCGGTGGTCGACGGCCTTGCCGAGCGCCTGCTCGGGCGAGAGGTACTGCGGGGTGCCCATGACCATGCCGGTCTGCGTCATCGTCGTGGACGCGCCGTGCAGCGCCCGGGCGATGCCGAAGTCCATCACCTTGACGGCGCCGTTGTGCGTGATGATCACGTTCGCCGGCTTGATGTCCCGGTGCACGATGCCGTGCTGGTGCGAGTAGGCGAGCGCCTCCAGGACCCCGGAGACGATGATCAGGGCCTGCTCGGGGCCGGGCGCCTCGGCGTTGAGGAGGAGGTCGCGGATGGTGCGTCCCTCGACGATCTCCATCACGATGTACGGCACCGACTGGCCACCCACGTAGTCCTCGCCGGAGTCGTACACGGCGACGATCGCGTGGTGGTTGAGGCCGGCCACGGACTGGGCCTCGCGGGTGAAGCGGGCCTTGGAGGTCGGGTCCTCGGCGAGATCGGCGCGCAGCAGCTTGACCGCGACGGTGCGCCCGAGCCGTACGTCCTCGGCCGCGAAAACCTCGGCCATACCGCCCCGACCCAGTCGGTGGGTCAGCCGGTACCGGCCGTCGCCGACCAGTCCGCCGTTGCCCCACAGCTCCGGTGCGTCCGACATACCGCCGCCAGCCGTCTCGGGGTCGGACGGGCCCTGAGCGTGCTGCTGTGCCATCAGTCCTCGCCGTCGTTTCTGCCCGCGGTAGGCGCGGTGTTGTTACGGTCTCCGTCGGCCACGCTACAGCCTCGGCGCAAGCCTCCGGTCCGGGACGGGTGCCGCGAACCGCACAGGACGGACCGGCCATCAAACCCTCGAACCGTTCAGTGGTGCAACTTGCGTGTACCGCCCGTACAGCCTCTGTAACGCTCTCGCGCAGCTTCTTTCGCGTACGGTCACGGATCGGGCACCGAACTTGACGTGTCAGTGCCCTCCGGCAGACTTGGCCGGTAATGAGTCAGTAGATCAATGACGGTGGGCCGGCTTCTCAAGGCCGATGGGGGACACGGAACATGAGCCAGGACGGCGCACAGGGCCGGTACGCGGGGCGGGCGCTGGCCGGCGGCCGCTATCAGCTGCGCGACTTGCTCGGCGAGGGCGGCATGGCCTCGGTGCACCTGGCGTACGACGCCGTGCTCGACCGGCAGGTCGCGATCAAGACACTCCACACCGAGCTCGGCCGCGAGCAGGCCTTCCGCGAGCGCTTCCGCCGCGAGGCCCAGGCCGTGGCCAAGCTCACGCACACCAACATCGTCTCGGTCTTCGACACCGGCGAGGACGAGCTGGACGGCTCGACGATGCCGTACATCGTCATGGAGTACGTCGAGGGCCGCCCGCTCGGCTCGGTGCTCGACGAGGACGTGCGGCGGTTCGGCGCGATGTCCGCCGACCGGGCGCTCAAGGTCACCGCGGACGTCCTGGCGGCCCTGGAGATCAGCCACGAGATGGGTCTGGTCCACCGGGACATCAAGCCGGGCAACGTGATGGTGACCAAGCGCGGTGTCGTCAAGGTGATGGACTTCGGCATCGCGCGCGCCATGCAGTCCGGTGTCACCTCGATGACGCAGACCGGCATGGTGGTCGGCACCCCGCAGTACCTCTCGCCCGAACAGGCGCTGGGCCGCGGGGTGGACGCGCGCTCCGACCTCTACTCGGTCGGCATCATGCTGTTCCAACTGGTCACCGGGCGGCTGCCGTTCGACGCCGACTCCCCGCTGGCCATCGCGTACGCGCACGTGCAGGAGGAGCCGGTCGCCGCCTCCTCGGTCAACCGGGCGCTGCCGCCGGCGGTGGACGCGCTCATCGCCCGCGCGCTGAAGAAGAACCCGAACGAGCGCTTCCCGAGCGCCGTCGCCATGCGCGACGAGTGCCTGCGCGTGGCCGCCTCCTTCCACGCCACCCCGCCGAGCATCGTCCCCGGTGCCCCCACCCCGAGCGGCGCGGGCGTCGGCTCCGCGGTGTTCCCGCCGGTCGACCAGGCGAGCCAGGCGCCGCCGGGCCCGGTCCACACGCCGTACCAGCCGAACCCGACCCAGAGCCCGTACGGCACACCCACGCCTGCTCCGGCCTACGGATACCCCCAGCAGGGCGGCTACCACACGCCCGTCGGGTACGGACAGCAGCCGACGACCCCGCCGCCCTACAACCTCTCGCCCCAGCCGGGCCCCTCCGGAGGCGGCGGCAAGGGCAACCGGCCGGTGGTCGTCGGCGCGATCGTCGTCTCCGTGCTCGCCGTCGGCGGTCTGGTCACGGCGCTGCTGCTCAACAACGGCGGCGACAGCGGCGACGAGGGCAAGGGCGGTGACAGCAGCGCGAGCGCGACGGCGACCGGCGGCGCCTCGCAGTACCGCGGCCCGGATCCTTCGAAGACGATCGACCCCTCCGAGTGCTCGGAGCCGCAGGAGTCGTACAACGACCCCGGAAAGATCCGGCTGCCCGACTTCCGCTACAAGTACGTCAAGTCGGTCAAGGAGTGCCTCCAGGCCGCCGGCTGGGAGGTGAAGACCAACGACGTCCAGGAGAACACGTACGGACAGGGCGCGGTCATCAACCAGTTCCCGTCCGCCGACACCGACGTCGACCCCAAGAAGATGCCCGAGATCGAACTGGGCGTCTCGACGGGCTACCCGCCGTCCTGACACCGACGGGCCGATGGGCCCGTGATGTCGTACGCACGTGAAGGGGCCCGGCAGCTGACCTGCCGGGCCCCTTCACGTGCGGATGTCTACAGGTACGGTCCGCCCACCCGGCCGCCCGGGTGACCGTCCTCGCCCGCCTCCTGACCGCCGACGCCCGGCGGAAGGGCGCGGCGCATCTGCTCCAACTGGGCCCGCGCCGCCATCTGCTGGGCGAACAGCGTGGTCTGGATCCCGTGGAAGAGTCCCTCCAGCCAGCCGACCAACTGGGCCTGCGCGATGCGCAGTTCCGCGTCGCTGGGGGTGCCCTCGTCCCGGAAGGGCAGGGAGAGCCGCTCCAGTTCCTCGACCAGCTCGGGCGCGAGACCGTCCTCCAGCTCCTTCACCGAGCTGCGGTGGATCTCCTTGAGCCGCACCCGGCTCGCCTCGTCCAGGGGAGCCGCCCGCACCTCCTCCAGAAGCTGCTTGATCATGCTGCCGATCCGCATCACCTTGGCCGGCTGCTCGACCTGTTCCGTCACCGGAATCTCGCGGGAGTCCTCGTCTCCGCCGCCGCCAATCGCCATGCCGTCCTGGCCCACGACCAGGATCTGCGGATTGTCCGGCGACCGTTCGTTCCTCGGCATCTCCATGCCGCCATTCTCTCGCACCCGTGCATTTCATCACCTGGGCGCCCCCCGGTGTCGGGTGATCCACTGTTTCCGGACCCACCGTTTCCGGTCCCGGCGACCGGGCGAGGGAGGGTCAGGCGACCGGGCGGGTGGCGGCCAGGCGGGCCGCTGTCCGGCCGATCAGGTGGGCGACGGTTCCGGCCGATCGGGCGGCGGCGTCGGCGGCCACCCGCCGCGGACCATCCGCAGCAGCCGGGCCTCGCAGTGGTCCAGCCAGCGGATCTCCGCCTCCGCGTGACAGATCAGCTGCTCCAGGACCAGCAGCCGGGCCAGTTCGTCCGGATGCTCGGCGGGCGCCCCGGTCAGCGCCCGCGCCCGCTGTCGTACGTACTCGTGCAGCGCGTCCGCGATGTGCCGGCGCTGCGCCTCGACGACCCGGCGCACGTCCACGCCGGGCGCGCCGACCGCGAGGACCAGCTTGATCGCCAGTTCGTCGCGGGGCACTCCGGACCGCTCCACCGGCCCCGCGAACCAGGCCCGCAGCTCGACCCGGCCCGCCTCGGTCAGCGCGTACAGCGCCCGGCCGGCCTCGTCGGCGCCCTCCTGGACGACCATCCCGTCCCGCTCCAGGCGGTCGAGGGTCGTGTAGACCTGCCCGATGTTGAGCGGCCAGGTGCCGCCGGTACGCGCCTCGAACTCGGTGCGCAGCCGGGAGCCGTAGCGGGGGCCGCGGTCCAGCAGTGCGAGCAGTCCGTGGCGTATCGACATACCTGGATTGTGCAACCGTCCCGCGTTCCTTCGGCCCCCTGGCGCAATCCGGAATGCCGGACCGCGGAGCCGGTGTGAGCCTGGAGACGTGAATCCATGGCTGCGCACGCTGCGCGCGACGGGACGGGCGGTACGAGTGGTGGGGACGGGGACGGGCGTGCTCGTCCTGTGGTGGGTGGCGGCCGTGCCGTCTTACGGCGCGGTGCCGTTCTGCGCGGCGGTGCCGGCTTGCAGGACGGTGCCGTCGCCCCTAGTGACCCCGTCGCACGCCCCTGCCCCGAGGGCGACCACGTCGCCCGTCGCTGCCTCCGAGGCGCCCTCTTCGCATCCGCCTGTTCCCGGCGCGCCCGCGGCCGTGGCCGCCCCGAAGGCGTCCGGTTCCCCGTCCCCCGAGTCTCCCGACGGCCCCGCCGCGCCGTCCCGCGCCGGAAGCCTGGCGGGCGAGGGACGGCAGCGGCCGGGGCGGGCGGAGACGTCGGCGCCGGCCGACGAGGACCAGGACGGGCAGGACGAGGAGAACTCGGGGTACGCCGAGGAGGAAGACGACGGGAGTTCCCCCGACGCCACCGAGTCGCCGCGGGCCTCCGGGACGCCGGGGCTCGCCGTCACCCCTCTCGGCCGACCGGCGCACCGGCCCGTCACCCACGCCGAGGCCCCCACCGAACCCGTCCTGCGGATCCTGCCGCTGGGCAGCGGCCTGGTCCTCATCGGAGTCGGCCTGGGCCTGGCCTTCGCGGGCCTGCGCATGCGGCGCGGCTGAGGCCTGCGCAGAGGGCAACCCCTAGGGCACCACGAGCAGCACCTTGCCCACGTGACCGCTCTCCTCCACGACCCGGTGGGCGGCTGCCGCGTCGGACATCGGGATCTCGCGGTCGACGACCGGACGGACGTGACCGCCCGCGAGCAGCGGCCAGACGTGTTCGCGTACGGCCGCGACGATCGCCGCCTTCTCCGCCAGCGGACGCGCGCGCAGCGAGGTCGCGCTGATGGCGCCCCGCTTGCCGAGCAGCGCGGCGATGTTCAGCTCCCCCTTGAGCCCGCCCTGCATGCCGATGATCGCGAGACGTCCGTTGACGGCGAGAGCCTGGACGTTGCGGTCGAGGTACTTGGCACCCATGTTGTCGAGGATGACGTCGGCGCCGGCCCCGCCGGTGGCCTTCTTGAGCTCCTCGACGAAGTCCTGCTCGCGGTAGTTGATCAGGATGTCGGCGCCGAGTTCGGCACACCGGTCGAGCTTCTCCTTCGTACCGGCCGTGACCGCGACCTTCGCCCCGACCGCCTTGGCCAGCTGGATCGCCATCGTGCCGATGCCGCTGGAGCCGCCGTGCACGAGCAGCGTCTCGCCGGGCCGCAGGTGGGCGATCATGAAGACGTTCGACCAGACCGTGCAGACCACCTCGGGCAGGGCGGCCGCGCTCTTGAGGTCGACGCCCGCGGGCACGGGCAGCAGCTGGCCGGCCGGGACGACGACCTTCTCGGCGTATCCGCCGCCCGACAGCAGCGCGCACACCTCGTCGCCCACCGCCCAGCCGGTGACACCGGGTCCGGTCGCGGCGACGCGGCCGGAGCACTCCAGGCCGGGGTAGGGGGAGGCGCCGGGCGGTGGGTCGTAGAAGCCCTGCCGCTGCAGGATGTCGGCGCGGTTGACGGCGCCGGCCACCACGTCGACCAGCACTTCGCCCTCGCCGGGCACCGGATCGGGGACCTCGTCCCACACCAGCGCCTCGGGCCCACCAGGTTCGGGAATCGTGATCGCATGCATGTGAAGGACGCTACCCCTCGCCACCGCGCCGCTCCCGTCCGCCAGGTCCGTACCGAAAAAAGTGTGCGCCCACCGATGAGTTCCGGAGAAGGTAAAGGTCTCACCATGCAGAACCCAAGTGCGTGGAAGGAAACCCCACCATGAGCCAGCACACGACCGGCCTGGCCATCGAGACCGCGGGACTGGTGAAGACGTTCGGCGACACCAGGGCGGTGGACGGCGTCGACCTCGCCGTCCCGACCGGCACGGTCTACGGCCTCCTCGGCCCGAACGGCGCGGGCAAGACCACCACCGTCAAAATGCTGGCCACGCTGCTGCGTCCGGACGGCGGCCAGGCACACGTCTTCGGCCACGACGTCGTGCGCGAGGCCGACGAGGTCCGCGCCCGCGTCAGCCTCACCGGCCAGTACGCGTCGGTGGACGAGGACCTCACCGGCGCCGAGAACCTGATCCTGCTGGGCCGCCTCCTGGGCCAGGCCAAGAAGGCCGCGCGGGAGCGTTCGGCGCAGCTCCTGGAGGCCTTCGGGCTCACGGACGCGGCGAGCAAGCAGGTCAAGCACTACTCCGGCGGCATGCGGCGCCGCATCGACATCGCCGCGTCCATCCTCAACACCCCCGACCTGCTCTTCCTGGACGAGCCGACCACCGGACTCGACCCGCGCAGCCGCAACCAGGTCTGGGACATCGTCCGCGCGGTCGTCGCGCAGGGCACGACGGTGCTGCTGACCACGCAGTACCTGGACGAGGCCGACCAGTTGGCGTCCCGGATCGCCGTCATCGACCGCGGCAAGGTGATCGCCGAGGGCACGAAGGGCGAGCTCAAGGCGTCCGTCGGCGCCGGTTCCGTACACCTGCGTCTTCGGGACGCGGGGCAGCGGCCCGAGGCGGCCGAGGTGCTGCGGCGGGCGCTGGACGCGCAGGTGCAGCTGGAACCCGACCCGGTCGCGCTGACCGCCCGCGTGGGCGCGGCGGCGAGCGACAAGGCCGCCGAACAGGCCGCCCGCGCACTTGGCGAACTCGCCCGCGCGGGCATCACCGTGGACAACTTCTCGCTGGGCCAGCCCAGCCTGGACGAGGTCTTCCTCGCCCTCACCGGACATGACACGCAGGACGTCCGCAACCAGACCGCTGAGAAGAGCGAGGCCGTCGCATGAGCACCGCCACCAGCACCGAGACCAAGGACCTCGCCCCCGTCAGCGCCGAGTCGCTGGCCGCCCTGCTGATCGGCGGGGAACGGCCGCCGCGGCCCAGCGCCCTGTCCGCCTCGCTGACCTTCGGCTGGCGGGCCATGCTCAAGATCAAGCACGTGCCGGAGCAGCTCTTCGACGTGACCGCGTTCCCGATCATGCTGGTGCTGATGTACACGTACCTCTTCGGGGGCGCCCTGGCCGGGTCACCGACGGAGTACATCCAGTTCCTGCTGCCGGGCATCCTGGTGATGTCGGTCGTGATGATCACCATGTACACGGGCGTCTCGGTCAACACCGACATCGAGAAGGGCGTCTTCGACCGCTTCCGCACGCTGCCGATCTGGCGGCCGGCGGTGATGGTCGGCTATCTGCTCGGCGACGCCCTGCGCTACACGATCGCGTCCGTCGTGATGCTCACCGTCGGCATGATCATCGGCTACCGCGCGGACGGCGGAGTGGCCGGCGTGCTCGCCGGGATCGCGCTGCTCGTCGTGTTCTCGTTCGCGTTCTCGTGGATCTGGACGATGTTCGGGCTGCTGCTGCGCACCGAGAAGTCGGTGATGGGCGTCAGCATGATGGTGATCTTCCCGCTGACCTTCCTGTCCAACGTCTTCGTCGACCCGCACACCATGCCCGGCTGGCTGCAGGCCTTCGTCAACAACAGCCCGATCACCCACCTCGCGTCGGCGGTGCGCGGCCTGATGGCGGGCGACTGGCCGGCCGACGAGGTCGCCTGGTCGCTGGGCTGGGCGGGCCTGTTCGTGCTGGTCTTCGGACCGGTCACCATGCGGCTGTACAACCGCAAGTAGTCCGAGCGGTCCGCCCGGCCCCGGTCAGTGCCGGGGCATCGGGCGGACGTCGGGTGCGATCTGCGTGCCCGGCGACGCCCGCACGATCGTGATCAGCCGGTCCGTCAACTGCAGTGTCCCGACGGCCGGATCGTCGTATCCGAGCACCCGGTGCCCGCGTACGACACTCACCACCAGGTCGTCGGTCTCGCGCGGTTTCTTGCCCACCTCGGCTTTTATGACGGGCCGCTCCACCATGTCGAGCCCGCTGCCCTGCTGGATGAGGTCCTCCATCACCATGCCGGCTGCGGGGCTGAGCACGGACAGGCCGAGCAGCCGTCCGGCCGCGCTCGCGCTGGTGATGACGGCGTCGGCGCCGGACTGCTTGAGCAGCGGCGCGTTCTCCTCCTCGCGCACGGCGGCCACGATCTTCGCGCCGCGGTTGAGCTGCCGGGCCGTCAGGGTCACCAGCACGGCCGTGTCGTCCCGCTGGGTCGCGATGATGATCTGCCGCGCCCGCTGCACCTCGGCCCGCGTCAGCACCTCGCTGCGGGTCGCGTCCCCGACCACCCCCGCGAACCCGTCGGCGGTCGCGGCCTCGATCACCTTGGCACTGGGGTCGACCACGACGACCTGCTCCTGCTTCAGCCCGGTCGCGCACACGGTCTGGATCGCCGAACGCCCCTTCGTCCCGAAGCCGATGACGACGGTGTGATCGCGCAAGGTGGACCTCCAGCGGTTCTGACGCCATTCCTCCCGGGTCCGTTCGGTGAGGACTTCGAGCGTGGTGCCGACCAGGATGATCAGGAAGATCACCCGCAGCGGCGTGATGACGAGGATGTTGGTGAGCCGGGCGCCGTCGCTGACGGGGGCGATGTCGCCGTATCCGGTGGTGGAGAGCGTGACGGTCGCGTAGTAGGCCGCGTCCAGGAAGTCGACCGATCCGTCGGAGTTGTCGTTGTAGCCGTCCCGGTCGATCCAGACGATCAGGGCGGTGGCGGCCAGCACCAGCAGCGCCATGAGCAGCCGCTTGACGACCTGCTGGATGGGACGCTCGACGACCTTCTTAGGGAGTTTCAACCGATGGAGCACAAGATGCTCGTCGGCCTGCCGGGCGATGGCGTCGTGGCCCGGAAGTTTCACGTGAAACACACCCCGATCCCGGCGAACGCCCAGGGCAGATCGAGCAGTTCGAGCTCCTCACCCGCACGCGACCCACCCGGTGGTACGACGACCAGGGCATCGGCCGCCGCGATACCGCGCAGCATCGCCGGACCGTTGTAGTGCAGCGCCACGGCGTGGTCACCGCGCAGCACGCCGGGGATCAGCCGGGTGTCGTACGGGTGCCCGTGCACCGCGTCCTGGATCGGCATCGTGTACGGCTCGGGCGCCGGGCGTGCCGCGAGGGTCCGCAACAGGGGCTCGGCGAGCGTGAGCAGACCGGAGACGGCGGCGAGGGGATTGCCGGGCAGTCCGACGAGGTGCTGATTCTCCTTGATGCGGGCCAGCAGCATGGGGTGACCGGGGCGCACCTTGACGCCGTCCACGAGGAGTTCGGCACCGATGCGGCTCAGGGTGGGGTGGACATGGTCGACAGGCCCGGAGGCGGTACCGCCGGTGGTCAGGATGAGATCGGCGTCGGAGCCGGTGATCGCCTTGTGCAGCGCCTTGGCATCGTCGCCGACCCGGCGAACGGCAGCCACGCTCGCGCCGAGCGCCCGCAGCCACGGCGGCAGCATCGGTCCGAGCGCGTCCCGGATCAGCCCCTCGTGCGGCAGCCCCTCGGTGAGCAATTCGTCGCCCAGGACGAGGACTTCGACGCGGGGAGCGGGTACGACGGTGAGGGTGTCGTAGCCCGCTGCCGCGGCGAGACCGAGCACCGCCGGGGTCACGAGCGTGCCCAGAGGGACGAGTTGGTCTCCGGAGCGGCACTCCTGCCCCCGCGGCCGGATGTCCTGACCGTGCTGAAGGTCCCGCCCGGCGTGCAGGCGTCCCTTGTCGTCGGTGCGCCCGTGTTCGCTGCGCAGCACGGCGGTGGTGTCCGGCGGGATCCGCGCGCCAGTGGCGATCCGTACGGCCTCCCCGTCGGTGAGCCGCGCGGGCTCCCCGTGCCCGGCCAGCACCCCCTCGTCCCGTACGTCCCAGGGCCCTGGCCCGGCGACCGCCCAGCCGTCCATCGCCGAGGTGTCGAAGGAGGGCAGGTCGGTGAGGGCGGTGAGGGGAGCGGCGAGGGTGAGTCCGAGGGCGTCCTCGATGCGCACGGAGACGGGGGCGCGCCGCCCGCCGGAGCGTGCGGCCCGGGCGGCGATCGCCCTGGCCTCGGCCCAGCCGGTGGCCTTGTGCGCAGCCGCGTGCTGGTCGTGCCGGGCGCCCGGTCCGGCGGGGGCGGGCACGGCGTCACCGGAAGCGGGGCGGGGACCAGCACCAGAACTGGATGTACGGCCGTCGGGATCCCTCACCAGCGCGAGCACCTCATCGACGTCGAAGTCGGTGTCCTCGGCGTTCCCGCCGGTCCGGGCGGTCATCCTGCGTCCGGGGCGGGCTGGGCCTCGGAGTCGTCCTCCTCGGCCCAGCGCAGGGCGAGTGCGGCGGCCTTGCGGGCGGCCTCGGCGACGGCTTCCGGACCACCCCCGGCCTGCGCGGCCGCGTACCCGACGAGAAACGTCGTCAGCGGCGCCGCGGGCCTGGCAACTCCATGGGCGGCATCACGGGCGAGGTCGAGCAGCACGCCGGTGTCGACGTCCAGATCGAGCCCCAGCTCGTCCTTGACAGCGGAAATCCATTCATCCAACACGTGCCCATGCTCCCTGATACGTGCCCTGGCGGCGGCGATGTCGTCCCAGGTGTCGCAGTCGAACGACGCGACAGGATCGGGGACGCGGGTGAGGTGAAGAGCGCTGACCAGACGACGGAGGGGAAGACCGGTCAGGGAAGTGGAATCGACGGGGGCGAGCGGACTCGATGGCCCGGCCGAGTGGGCGGGCTTGAGCGGGCTGGCGGGGGGTGTGGGGGTGGCGGGTGTGGCGGCGGCGGGGGGTATGGCGGGGGCGTCCGGCACGGCGGGAGCGGGCGGCCCGGCGGGTGCCGTGGGTGCGGGCGGGCCCGAGGGTGCCGTGGGTGCGGGCGGGCCCGCGATCGTCTCCGGGCGCGCAGGCGCGGTGGAGGCGTCCAGGCCGGCGGGTGTGGCACTTGGTGCGGCGGGAGCGCCACGCACAGCGGGTGCGGCAGGCACGGCGGGTGCGCCCGGTGTAGCGGGAGCGTCCGGCCCGGCGGGCGCGGACGGTTCCCCGGTTGCCTCCGGGCGCGCTGGTGCGGCAGGCGCGGCGGGAGCGGCAGGTGGGGCGGGTGTGGCAGGTGGGGGCGGGCCCGCGATCGTCTTCGGGCGCGCAGGCGCGGTGGAGGCGTCCGGCCCGGCGCCGCCTGCGGCTGGGGACCGGGCGCTCGGGGCTCCGGAGCCGTTCACCCCCGCCCCGGCCAGCGCAGCGAGCTCGCTGCGCAGGGCGTCCGCGCGGTACGCGGCGACGAGGGGCTGGTCGCGGCCATCGGTGTCGGTGAGGAGGGCGCCCTCCGTGCCGGCCGCCCGCAGGGCCGCCAACAGCCGCTGCACGGTCGTCGGTTCGAGGAAGGGCAGGTCGGCGGAGAGGACGACGACGTGTTCCGCCGTGGTGTGCGCGAGACCGGCGGCGAGCGCGGCGACCGGGCCCCCGCCGGGCGGCTCCTCGCGTGCCCACACCACAGGCCGGGCGGTGGGCCGGACATCGGCGACGACCACGGTCGTACGCGCGTCGGCACAGGCGGTGAGCACCCGGTCCAGCAGCGCCCGCCCACCGACCCGCACCCCGGGCTTGTCGGCACCACCGAGCCGCCGAGCGGCGCCCCCGGCGAGCACGACGGCGTCGTAGGCCGGTTCGACACCGGGACCGCCCGGGGGCTCGTACGAGGTCACCCCCCGAGTATGCGTGCCGTCACGATCACAGGGAACGTGCGGGCGGTGACGCAATCACGGGGTGCGGGACGGAGAGGTGGGCCGGGCGAGAGGGAAAGGGCGGCGCCACGAGTCGCGCACTGCGGGCCGGACGGAGGCGCACCTGTGCGCACGTCACGCGTCCGCACTCGCCCGACGCATGCGCCACGCTCACCGCTTGCGGGACGCGAGGAACGGCCGGGCACAGGCACACATCCGCACCCGCACCCGCACCGTGAACTCGCTGCGCTGGCCGGGGCGGGGGTAATCGGGTCCGACGCTTCGAGCGCCCCGTCCGCAGCCGCAGGCACCGCCGCGTCGGACGCCTCCACCGCGCCTGGGCGTCCGAAGACGATCGCGGGGCCGTCCGCACCCGCCGCGCCCGCCGGGCCGGACGCCTCCACCATGCCTGCGCGCCCGAAGACGATCACGAACCCGCCGCACCCGCCGCCCCCACCGCACCCACCGTGCCTTGCCTGCCGTACCCGCACGACGCGCCCCGGCTCACCGCGCGCAGGACGCGAGGCGACGGCCCGGCACAAGCCACGCCATGCACCCGCACCCGCACCCGCACCCGCCCACGCCGCACGCACGTGCCCCGCACGCACGCGCCCCCCCACGCCCGTGCCCCCTCACAACGTCCGCAGCAGCACCGCCGGTTGTTCCACGCAGTCCGCCACGTACCGCAGGAAGCCGCCCGCCGTGCCGCCGTCGCAGACGCGGTGGTCGAAGGTGAGGGAGAGCTGGACGACCTGGCGCACCGCCAGTTCGCCCTCGTGCACCCACGGCCTGGGGACGATGCGGCCGACGCCGAGCATCGCGGCCTCGGGGTGGTTGATGATCGGCGTGGAACCGTCGACGCCGAACACCCCGTAGTTGTTCAACGTGAAGGTCCCGCCCGTGAGTTGGGCGGGCATCAGCGTGCCGGCCCGGGCCGCCTCGGTCAGCCGGGCGAACTCCGCGCTCAGCGACTCGGCGTCCCGTCCGTGCGCGTCCCGCACGACCGGCACGACCAGACCCCGTTCGGTCTGCGCGGCGAACCCGAGGTGCACGTGCTCCAGCCGGACGATCTCCCTGGCCTCCATGTCGACCGAGGAGTTGAGCTCGGGGAAGCGGGCGAGGGCGGCGGTGCAGACACGGGCCAGCAGGGCGAGAACCGAGATCTTCGGCCCACCCCCCGCGTTCATCGCGGCCCGCGCGCGCATGAACTCCGTCGCGTCGGCGTCCACCCAGCACGTCGCGTCCGGGATCTCACGCCGGCTGCGGGAGAGCTTGTCGGCGACGGCCCCGCGAACTCCCTTGAGGGGCACGCGAACGCCCGCGCGCGGGGCGGTCGACGGCGTGGATGCGGCGGTCGGCGCGGCGGGGGCGGCACCGGCGGCCGGGGCCATACTCGGCGCGGCAACGGCACGCAGCGCCTGCTCCACGTCCGCCCGCAGGATCAGCCCGTCGCGGCCTGACCCCGTCATCGCCCGCAGATCCAGACCGTTCTCGCGGGCGAGCCGCCGCACGAGGGGCGAGATGACCGGCACGGGCCCGTCAGCGGTCCGGCCGGTCGTTCCGTCAGCGGTCCGGCCGGTCATGCCCTCGGCGGTATCGACGGCACCGTCGATCCGCCCCGGCCCGACCGCACCCTTACGGACCGGCGTTGCCATCGAAGCGAAGGAGGCCGTCGACGCGGTGGACGCGGTCGAAGGGGTCGACGCGGTCGGCACCGCAGGACCCGGCGAAGCCGTCGGTTCCGCCCGCCGAACCCGCCGTCGTCGCGCCGGCGCCTCCGAAGTCCCGTACCCCACAAGCACGTTGCCGGAGCCCTCCGCGGATCCGCCCGAGCCTGCCGTCGAACCGCCCGAGCCCGCCGTCGAACCGCCGGACGGCAACCCGTCGACCGCCACCGTCAACAGCGGCGCCCCCACGGGCAGTTCCGCGCCCTCCTCGCCGAAGCGGGCCGTGACCACGCCGCCGTAGGGGCAGGGCACCTCGACCATCGCCTTGGCCGTCTCGACCTCGACGACCGGCTGGTCGATGGCGACGACGTCACCGACCTGGACCAGCCAGCGCACGATCTCCGCCTCGGTGAGGCCCTCGCCGAGGTCGGGCAGTTTGAACTCCAGCACCTGTGCCATCAGCCCTCGGCCTCCCACTGCAGACGGGCCACCGCGTCCAGGATCCGGTCCACACCGGGCAGGTGGTGCCGCTCCAGCATCGGCGGCGGGTAGGGGATGTCGAACCCGGCGACACGCAGCACCGGCGCCTCCAAGTGGTGGAAGCAGCGCTCGGTCACGCGGGCCGCGATCTCCCCGCCGGGGCCGCCGTAGCCGCCCGACTCGTGCACGACGACCGCGCGCCCGGTCCGCCGGACCGACGCGCACACGGTCTCGTCGTCGAACGGCACCAGGGAGCGCAGGTCGACGACTTCGAGGTCCCAGCCCTCGGCCCGGGCCGCCTCAGCGGCGTCGAGGCAGACGGGCAGCGAGGGCCCGTACGTGATGAGCGTGGCGCTGGTGCCCGGGCGGCGCACCACCGCACGGCCGATCGGCTCGACGGGTGACGGATCGTCGGGGTTCCAGGAGTCCTTCGACCAGTACAGCCGCTTGGGCTCCATGAAGACGACCGGGTCGTCGGAGGCGATCGCGGCGCGCAGCAGTCCGTAGGCGTCGGCGACGGTCGCGGGTGTGACGACGTGCAGGCCCGGGGTGGCCATGTAGTACGCCTCGGAGGAGTCGCTGTGGTGCTCGACGCCTCCGATGCCGCCGCCGTAGGGGATGCGGACGGTGATCGGCAGGGGCATCGCCCCGCGCGTGCGGTTGCGCATGCGCGAGACATGGCTGATCAGCTGCTCGAACGCCGGGTAGGCGAACGCGTCGAACTGCATCTCCACGACCGGCCGCAGCCCGTACATCGCCATGCCGACGGCCGCGCCGAGGATGCCCGCCTCGGCCAGCGGGGTGTCCGTGCACCGGTCCTCGCCGAACTCCTTGGCGAGCCCGTCGGTGACCCGGAAGACACCACCGAGGGTGCCGACGTCCTCACCGAGGACGTGCACGGCCGGGTCGGCGGCCATGGAGTCGCGCAGCGCGCGCGTGAGGGCCTGCGCCATGGTGGCCGGCTTGAGGGCGACGGTGGTCATCAGTGCGCCCCTTCCCGCTCCGCCGCCAACTCCGCCGCCAACTGCTCGCGCTGCTCGCGCAGTTGCGGGGTGGGTTCGGCGTAGACGTGCGCGAAGAGGTCCATCGGGTCGAGCGCCGGGTCCTGGTTCATGCGCTCGCGCAGGTCGGCGGCCATGGTCTCGGCGGCGTCCCGCGCGGCCTGGACGTCGGCCTCGTCGAGCAGGCCGCGCTCGGTCAGCTCGTGCTCCAGGAGCGCGATCGGGTCGTGCGCGCGCCAGGCCTCGACCTCGGTGTCACCGCGGTAGCGGGTCGCGTCGTCGGCGTTGGTGTGGGCCTCGATGCGGTACGTGATCGCCTCGACGAGCGTCGGACCGCCACCCGCGCGGGCGTGCCGTACGGCGTCGGCGAGGACCGCGTGCACGGCCGCCGCGTCGTTGCCGTCGACCAGGCGGCCGGGCATGCCGTAGCCGACCGCCTTGTGCGCGAGGGAGGGGGCCGCGGTCTGCTTGGCGAGCGGGACGGAGATGGCGAAGCCGTTGTTCTGGACCAGGAAGACGACCGGGGCCTGCCAGACGGCGGCGAAGTTCAGCGCCTCGTGGAAGTCGCCCTCGCTGGTGCCGCCGTCGCCGACCATGGCGAGCGCGACCACGTCGTCGCCCTTGAGGCGGGCGGCGTGCGCGAGGCCGACGGCGTGCGGGAGCTGGGTGGCGAGCGGGGTGCTCAGGGGGGCGATGCGGTGCTCGCGCGGGTCGTAGCCGGTGTGCCAGTCGCCGCGCAGCAGGGTGAGGGCCTGCACGGGGTCCAGGCCCCGGGCGACGGCGGCGAGGGTGTCGCGGTAGCTGGGGAAGAGCCAGTCGCGCTCCTCCAGGACGAGCGCGGCGGCGACCTCGCAGGCCTCCTGGCCGGTGCTGGAGGGGTAGACGGCGAGCCGGCCCTGCTTGGTGAGGGCGGTGGCCTGCGTGTTGTATCTGCGCCCGCGGACCAGCTCGGCGTGCAGCCGGCGCAGCAGGGCCGGGTCGGCCTGCGCGGCGGCGTCGGTGCCCAGAACGCGGAACGGGTGCGCGTCGGGCAGCAGCGGCGCGGGGTCCGTGCGGGGCTGCCAGGCGGGCGGCGGCGCGGGCCGGTAGGCGCCCCGCTGCTCCAGGACCGTCATGACGGCACCTCCTCGTGCGAGCGACTGTGGACGCGTCACGAGAGTGATGCGCCTCACCTACCGATTGTTCGGTCGTCGGCACATTTTGGCTACAGGCACCGCCAGGCTGTGGACAAACGGTTCTGCACAACCTGAAATGAACGCAGTACGTCCATGGTAGGGAGGCGGGGGGACATGGCACCTGAACAAATGGCCGAAGGATCAGAGGGCAGCGGGAGCGGCGGGGCCGGCGGCCCTCAGCCGCCCGCGCGCCCCCTCGACGCGATCGACCTGGACATCCTGCAGATGCTCCAGGCGGACGGCCGCGCGTCGATAAGGTCCGTCGCCGAACGGGTGCATGTCTCGCGCGCCAACGCCTACGCGCGGATCAACCGCCTCATCGAGGACGGCGTCATCCGCGGCTTCGGCGCCCGCGTCGACCACGAACGCGCCGGTCAGGGCACCTCGGCGTACATCACCCTGAAGATCGTCCAGAACTCCTGGCGCACGGTGCGCGAACAGCTCAGACAGCT
Source organism: Streptomyces sp. NPDC092369 (assembly GCF_044755245.1). NCBI lineage: Bacteria > Bacillati > Actinomycetota > Actinomycetes > Kitasatosporales > Streptomycetaceae > Streptomyces > Streptomyces sp. NPDC092369. Next base: position 339,578 of record NZ_JBIVQP010000005.1, on the reverse strand, counting down.
GCCCGGGGCCTCCCACATCGCGCTGGTGGGCGGGGACTTCGACGTGCTGCTGCTGGTGCACACGCCCGACAACAAGGCGCTGCGCGAGCTGGTGCTCACCCGGCTCCAGAACATGCCGGAGGTGCTCAGCACGCGCACACTGCTGGTGTTCGAGGAGGAGGACCTGGAGCCGCAGGGCTGACCCACAGTGCCTGTCAGTCCTGCTTGCGCAGTCCCGAGAAGACCAGCCGCACGACCGCGTCCGCGACCTCGCGTTCGTTCATGCCGCGCCCGTCGGGGCGGTACCACTCGACGATCGAGTTGATCATCCCGAAGACGAGCCGTGTCGCGAGCCGCACCTCCACGTCACCGCGCACTTCCCCGGCGTCGGCCGCCGCCCGCAGCAGATCGGCGACCCGGTGGTCGAAGTCCCGGCGCCGGTCCAGGGCCCACCGCTCGGTGCCCGTGTTGCCGCGCACCCGCAGCAGCAGCGTCACGTAGGGCAGCTCGGTGATCAGCACCTCGACCATCCGCCGCACGACGTACTCCAGCCGCCCCTCGGCGCTGCCCACGCGCGCGGGGTCCTCGTCGAGGATCTCGAAGAGGCCGTCCAGGGCCCGGCTCACGGCCCGGCGCAGCAGCTCCTCCTTGCCGGTCACGTGGTGGTAGATCGATGACTTGGAGATGCCGGCCGCCTTGGAGAGGTGCTCCATGGAGGTGCCGTCGTAGCCGCGCTCGTTGAAGACCTGGACGGCGACGGACAGCAGCGTCTCCGGGGTGTACGTGTCGCGCTTGGCGGTGGTCATGACGTGCTGCCCTCCCGCTTGTCGGTGGCGTACGCGTGTCGGTAGAGCGCGAGGGACGGCGCGTAGCGTCCGGAGGGGTCGCGCATGTGCAGGTCGTCCAGGAGGGCGTAGGCCCAGTTGCGGCCGAGCCTGCGGCTCCATTCGAAGGGTCCCAGGGGGTAGTTGACCCCGAGGCGCATCGCGGTGTCGATGTCCTCCTCGGTGGCCACGCCCTTGGCGACGGCGTCGTGCGCCAGGTCGACGATCCGGGCGACCGTGCGGGCGACGATCATGCCGGGGACGTCCCCGATGAGGCTGACGTCCTTGCCGAGCGCCTGGAAGAGGCCGGTGGCCTCGGTGAGGGTCCCCGGGGAGGTGTCCTGGGAGGCGGACAGGGCGATGCGGGTGGCCTTGCGGTAGTCGAGGGCGAGGTCGAAGTAGACGACGTCGCGGAACTCCACGGAGGTCTGGCCGTCGGCGAGCGCCAGCTGGCCGCCGCCGGGCAGCACCAGGCGGGTGCCGTGGTCCTCCTCGTCCTCGCGGACCTGGATGCCCGCCTCGCGCAGCAGCGGGAGCAGTTCGGCGGCCGGGCCCAGGTCGCCCTCCACGACGACGTAGGCGGGCGCCCGCTGCGGCTCCGCGGTGTGCGGCTCGGCGGCCTCGGCGTCCTCCCCGTGGTCGTACCAGCCCTGTCCGCTCTTGCGGCCGAGCCGGCCGGACTCCACCAGGCGCCGCTGGGCGAGCGAGGGCGTGAAGCGCACGTCCTGGAAGAAGGCCTCCCACACCGAGCGCGTCACCGCCTCGTTGACGTCCTGCCCGATGACGTCGGTCAGTTCGAACGCGCCCATCCTGAAGCCGCCCGACTCGCGCAGCACGGCGTCGATGGTGGCGGGGTCGGCGCCCTGGGCCTCGTAGACCGCGAACGCCTCGGCGTAGAAGGGCCGGGCGAGGCGGTTGACGATGAAGCCGGGGGTGTCGGCGCAGGCGACCGGCGTCTTGCCCCAGGCGCGGGCCATCTCGTACGCGCGCGTGGCCGACGTGACGTCGGTGGCGAAGCCGGAGACGACCTCGACCAGCGGCAGCAGCGGGGCGGGGTTGAAGAAGTGCAGGCCGACCAGGCGGCCGGGGTTGCGCAGGGCGCCGCCGATGGCGGTGACGGACAGGGACGAGGTGTTGGTGGCGAGCAGGCAGTCCTCGTCGACCAGGTCCTCCAGCGCCCGCAGCAGCTCCTGCTTGACGTCCAGCCGCTCCAGCACCGCCTCGACGACCAGCGTGCAGTCCGCGAGGTCGGCGAGGTCGGCGGCGGGCAGCAGCCGCGCGCGGGCCGCGTCGCGCTCGTCGGCGGAGAGCCGGTCCTTGGCGACGAGCCGGTCGAGTCGGGCGACGATCGCCTCGGCCGCCTCCTGGGCGCGCCCGGGGGCGGTGTCGTACAACCGCACGTGGTGGCCGGCGACCAGCGCGACCTGGGCGATGCCCTGGCCCATGGTGCCGGTACCGACGACGGCCACGGGGCTGCTGAGGTCCAGTGCTGTCATGTGCGCGATCCTCCCGCACGGGGTTTTCCACAGATGCGGCGGACCCCCTTGTCCCGACCGATCGTTCGGTTACTCTAACTCTGGGCGGGTGTTCCCGCGCCTTGTTACTGCCCAGGTCATGAGCCCGGCAAAGAGTCCACGACCGTCCTGATGGTCCACGACGGTGCCCGACAGTGTCCGACAAAGAGTCACAGTGTTCGCAAGACGAGGAGTTGGTCCCCCCATGGCTGCCGAACCGACCGCGCACGAACTGATCGCCAAGCACCGGCCCACACTCGACCAGGCCCTGGAAGCGATCCGTACGCGCGCGTACTGGTCGCCACACCCCGAACACCCCAAGGCCTACGGGGAGAACGGCAGCCTGGACATGGCCGCGGGCAAGGCCGCCTTCGACGCCCTCCGGGGCACCCGCCTCGACCTGGACCAGCCCGGCACGGACGGCTGGACGGGCGGCGAGGTCTCGCCGTACGGCATCGACCTGGGCGTCGAGTACCCGCACGCGGACCTCGACGTGCTGCTGCCCGCCATGAAGGCAGGACAGCGCGCCTGGCGGGACGCGGGCCCGGAGGTCCGCGCGGTGATGAGCCTGGAGATCCTCAAGCGGATCTCCGACCGGACGCACGAGTTCGCGCACGCGGTCATGCACACCAGCGGCCAGGCCTTCATGATGGCGTTCCAGGCGGGCGGCCCGCACGCGCAGGACCGCGGCCTGGAGGCGGTGGCCTACGCGTACGCGGAGCAGGTCCGCACGCCCGACACGGCCCAGTGGACCAAGCCGCAGGGCAAGCGCGACCCGCTGGTCATGACCAAGGAGTTCACGCCGGTCCCGCGCGGGATCGCCCTGGTGATCGGCTGCAACACCTTCCCGACGTGGAACGGCTACCCGGGCCTGTTCGCCTCGCTGGCCACCGGCAACGCGGTTCTCGTGAAACCCCACCCGCGCGCGGTGCTGCCGCTCGCGCTCACCGTGCAGATCGCCCGTGAGGTGCTCGCCGAGACCGGCTTCGACCCGAACCTGGTGGCGCTGGCCGCCGAGCGCCCCGGCGAGGGCATCGCCAAGACGCTGGCCACCCGCCCAGAGATCCGGATCATCGACTACACGGGGTCCACGGCCTTCGGCGACTGGCTGGAGACCAACGCCCGCCAGGCCCAGGTCTACACGGAGAAGGCCGGCGTCAACACGGTCCTCGTCGAGTCGACCGCCAACTACAAGGGCATGCTCGCCAACCTGGCGTTCTCGCTCTCGCTCTACAGCGGCCAGATGTGCACCACCCCGCAGAACCTGCTGATCCCCCGCGACGGCATCGGCACCGACCAGGGCCACAAGACCTTCGACGAGGTCGTCGCGGATCTCGCCCGCGCGGTCGACGGTCTGCTGGGTGATGACGCGCGTGCCAACGGGCTGCTCGGCGCGATCGTCAACCCGGACGTGAAGGCCCGGGTCGAGGCTGCCGCCGGACTCGGCGAAGTCGCGCTCGCCTCACGGGAGATCACGAACCCCGAGTTCCCGGACGCGGTGGTGCGTACGCCGGTGATCGTGAAGCTCGACGGGGCGAAGCCGGATGACGAGGCCGCGTACATGAGCGAGTGCTTCGGTCCCGTCTCCTTCGCCGTCGCCGTCGACTCGGCCGCGGATGCGGTGGCCCTGTTGGGGCGGACGATTCGGGAGAAGGGCGCGATGACGGTCGGGGCGTACACGACTGATGCCGGGGTCGAGGACGCGGTCGAGGAGGTCTGCCTGGAGGAGGCCGCGCAGCTCTCGCTGAACCTGACGGGTGGGGTGTACGTCAATCAGACGGCCGCGTTCTCCGACTTCCACGGGTCCGGTGGGAACCCGGCGGCGAATGCTGCGCTGGCCGACGGGGCGTTTGTGGCCAACCGGTTCCGGGTTATCGAGGTTCGTCGGGACGCCTGAGGGGGCGGGGGTTCCGGTTTCCGCGCGGCCGACGGCCCGTTGTGGCTGGTCGCGCAGTTCCCCGCGCCCCTAAAGGGGCGCTTCCGTGGACGTGCTCCAGTGGTACAAGGTCATCGCCACGCTCGTCGCCAAGTTGTAGCTGGAAACCTGCGGACGCATCGGCAGGGACAGCAAATGGTCGGCACGTGCGCGTAGTTCGGGCGAGAGCCCGGCGCGCTCGGAGCCGAAGGCCAGGACGGCGTCGTCCGGGAGCTTGCTGCCCCGGATGTCGTCGCCCTCGGGGTCCAGGGCGAACAGGGGGCCCGGCGGCAGTTCGTCGACCGGCAGGTGCTCCACCGTGGTCGCGAAGTGCAGGCCCGCGCCCGCACGCACCACCGTCGGGTGCCACGGGTCGAGTGTGCCGGTGGTGACCACGCCGGTCGCGCCGAAGCCGGCGGCCAGACGGATGACGGCGCCCGCGTTGCCGAGGTTGCGCGGGTTGTCGAGAACCACGACGGGCGTGGTCCGGGGCAGATGCGCCAGCTTCTCCAGCGCGGCCTCGCGAGACGGTCGTACGGCCAACGCGGCGACCTCTGTCGGATGCGGGCGCGGCACGAGGTTCGCGTAGGTGCCCGGTGCCACCTCCGTCAGGAGGCCGGCCAGTGCGTCCCGTACGTCCGGGGCCAGGTCGTCGGCGAGGGCCAGTGCGGCCGCCGGATCCACCGCCACCGCCACCGGGATGTCCGCCCCGAAGCGCACCGCGTGCTTGAGGGCGTGGAAGCCGTCGAGCAGGACGGAGCTGTCGGCCAGCCGGTGCCAGGTGCTGAGCGGGTCGGGGCCGGGGGCGGGGACGGTCATGGCGTGAAGCCTACGGGCGCGTGCTCGGGGTTCTCCGGGTCCGAGGTTTCCGGGGTCTGCGAGGCGCGGGGCGCCGGCAGCCGCGTACGAGCGCGGTCGGCTCGGGCGAGGACGGCGTCACGCGCGCGTGCCGCCCAGCCGCCCGTGCGGCGCAGGAACGTCGTCGGCAGGAAGACCGCGTCCGCCGCGATCATCGCCAGCGAGAAGAACGGCAGCCCCAGGACCACGGCGATCACGGCGTGCTCGAACATCATCGCGGCCAGCAGGACGTTCTTGACCCGCCGGTTGAACAGCGTGAAGGGGAACGCGACCTGCACGATGACGGTCCCGTACGTCACGAGCATCACCATCGTGCCGCTGGAGGAGAGCAGGTCGGCGAGCGCGGGCCAGGGCGAGAAGTAGTCCAGGTGGAGCGGGTAGTAGACGGCGGTGCCGTCCTGCCAGCGCGAGCCCTGGATCTTGTACCAGCCGGCCGTCGCGTAGATCAGACACGCCTCGGCCATGATCACGAACAGCCCCGCATTGTGCACGATGTTGCCGATCACGTCGAGCAGGATCCGCGGCTCGCTGCCCTTCGCCAGCCGCCCGACGGCCCACCACACGCCGAGTGCCGACCACATGCCCCACAGGATCACCGGCACGGTCGGGTCGACGCCGTCCAGGCGCCCTCCGGCGGTCACCGCGACCAGCGCGAAGCCGAGCACCGACCACAGGACGGGACCGGTCCGGTCCGTGACGTGCTCGCCACGTGCGCGTGCCTCGTCCGCGCGCCGCGCCCGCCGGGCGTCCAGCGACCACACCTGGCCGCAGCGCGTGAAGACGAGGTAGATCGACATCAGGTGCAGGACGTTGTCACCGCCGTCGCCCATGAAGACGCTGCGGTTCTGCAGCGAGAGCACACCGAGCATGAACAGCACGGACATCGTGCGGGTGCGCCAGCCAAGCAGCAGCAGCGCACCGGTCAGCACGGCGAGCGCGTAGACGATCTCGAACCAGGTCTGCCCGTCCGACCACATCAGCGCCGTGAACGCGTGGTTGTTGGCGATCAGCTGCTGGGCGAGGTCCCAGCTCCATGGGCTGTCGGGACCGTACAGCTCCTGCCGGTGCGGCAACTCGCGCAGCAGGAACAGCAGCCAGGTCGCGCTGAACCCGATACGGACCACCGCGGCCTGGTACGGGCCGAGCGCCGACTCGGTGATCCGGGCGATGGCCGCGGAGACCGACAGGGCGAAACGGTTCACGCGGCGCCTCCAGCGCTGTCGGCGGCGGTGACCGTCCACCAGGGCAGCACGCGGTACATCGGCGTGTCCGAGATCTTCTCGTCACTCCACTTCGGCGCGGACACGTTGGTGGTACGGGCCCTGACCTGCACGTTCTTTATGACCCCGTCCCGCCCGGCCGCGTCCTCACGGTCCAGGCGCAGCACCACGATGCGCCGCAGATACGTCTCGGACAGGGCGCCGCGCAGGCCCGTGGAGCGGTTCTCGCCGTCGTGGGTGGAGGCGAAGAAGTCCCAGGCCCGGCGCAGTTCGTTCTGGTCGGTGTGGCTGGGCAGCAGATTGCCGTCTATGGCCCGGCCGTCCTCGGCCGACAGGTCGTACCAGCCCGTGGTGTTCACCTCGCCGTCGTCGGTGTGCACCTCGGCACGGACCTGGACGGCGATGTTCTGCTGCAGCGGATTGGGCGCGAAGAGCTTCCAGTTCTGCTCGAACTCGGGATACACCCAGTCGTCTATCGCGTTGCCGTGCTGCTTGGTGACCGTGTTCGACGGCGCGACGTGCAGAAAGACCAGGACCAGATGCACGCAGACGGTCACGGCGACGACGGCGAGCGCGAGCGCCGCGGCGACCTGATAGCGCGGGGAGAGCGCGGCCACGCCGGTCCGGGGGTCGGGGGCGGGGGGCAGGAAGGCGGGGGGTGCGGCTGAAGTCGGCACCGGCGCGGTCGGCTCTGCCGGCGCGACGGCAGGAGGCGCGTCGGCAGCAGGAGTCCCCGCCTCGTCCGGACCGCCCGGCCCGTCCGGCTCCGGCCGGGCGTCCGAGTCCGTGTCGTACGCGTCCATTCCACCCCGTTTCCCGATCCCGGTCCATCCGCTCCAGCGCGTGCGCACGGGAACGGTACTCAGCCCCGCCCGCCCGGCACAGCCCTTCTCGAACGCATGGTCGTGCCGGTGGTCCACAGCGACTGACACCTTACGGGTCACAGGCGCCCATGAATTCAGGACAAACCGGACGATCGGTCGGGGCGCATTCCGGGGCCGTCCTCGACCATTCCCTTCTTCTAGAACCTGTTCTATCTTGACGCACCGTCAGATCGACTCAGCCGCCGAGAGGACCGGACCGTGGACTTCACCTTCACCGAGGAGCAGCAGGCGGCGGCAGAGGCGGCGCGAGGCGTGTTCGCCGGGGTCGCCCCCGACGCGGTGCCGAGTCCGGCGCTCGTGGCGGGCGCCGTCGCCGACGACTTCGACCGCGCGCTGTGGGCCACGCTCGCCGAGGCGGACCTGCTGAGCCTGCTGCTGGACGCGCGGTACGGCGGGGCCGGCCTGGACGCGATCGCGCTGTGCCAGGTGCTGCGCGAGTCGGCGAAGGTGCTGGCCAGGGTGCCGTTGCTGGAGAGCAGCGCGGCCGCGGCTGCCGTACAGGCGTACGGCGACGAGGAGTTGAGGTCGGCCCTGCTCGCGCCTGCGGGCCGCGGCGACCGGGTGCTGACCGTCGCCTCCAGCGGACGTACCGGCCACGACGGGGCCGAACTCGCCGTGACCGCCCGGCGGGACGGCGACGCCTGGATCCTGGACGGGGTGCAGACGGCGGTGCCGTGGGCCCAGGTCGCCGACCACATCCTCGTCCCCGCGCACACGGCCACGGACCGGTCGGTGCTCGCGGTGGTCCCCCGCGTCCACGAGGGCGTCGGACTGGGCGAGCAGTTCTCCACCAACGGTGAGCGGCTCGGTGAACTGCGCCTCGAATCCGCCCGGATCGCCGCCCGTGACGTCATCGACGCCGACGGCGCGTGGGAGTGGCTGCGGGAGCTGCTGACCACCGGGACGTGCGCGCTGGCGCTCGGTCTTGGCGAGCGGGTGCTGCGCATGACCAGCGAATACACCGGCAAGCGGGAGCAGTTCGGGTTCCCGGTCGCCACCTTCCAGGCGGTGGCCGTGCAGGCCGCGGACCGGTACATCGACCTGCGCGCGATGGAGGCCACGCTGTGGCAGGCCGCGTGGCGGGTCACCTCGGGGGCGCCGGGCGCGCTGCCGGTCGCCGGTGACGTGGCCGTCGCCAAGATCTGGGCCTCGGAGGGCGTACGACGGATCGTGCAGACGGCACAGCATCTGCACGGCGGGTTCGGGGCCGACGTCGAGTACCCGCTGCACCGGTACCACGCCTGGGCCAAGCACCTGGAACTCTCGCTCGGCCCCGCGGCGGCGCACGAGGAGGCCCTGGGCGACCTGCTGGCGGCCCACCCGCTCAGCTGACCCCGCCCCGACTGCCTGAGCCGTCTAGAGGACGAACCCGGTCCCACCCTCGTCCGTCACGACGGGTCGGCCCGCCGCGGCCCACACCTGCATGCCGCCGTCGACGTTCACGGCGTCGATGCCCTGCTGGACCAGATACGTCGTGACCTGCGCCGAACGCCCGCCGGAACGGCAGATCACATTGACCCTGCCGTCCTGCGGCGCGGCCTCGGTCAGCTCGCCGTACCGGGCCACGAACTCACTGATGGGGATGTGCAGGGCACCTTCCGCGTGCCCCGCCTGCCACTCGTCGTCCTCACGGACGTCCAGCAGGAAGTCGCCGTCCTTGAGATCCCCGACCTCGACCGTGGGCACACCAGCTCCAAAATGCATGCCCCGACGCTACCCGACGCACCCGACACCATGCCGGGCCGGTGGCTTCGCCGGCTATCGGACCAGGCCGGTGGCTAGCCGACCAGCTCCGCCAGTTCCCGCTCGCGCTCCGCGACCTGCGCCAGCAGTTGCTCGGCGATCTCGTCCAGCAGGTGGTCCGGGTCGTCGGGCGCCATCCGCAGCATCGAGCCGATCGGCCCGTCCTCCAGCTCCTTGGCCACCAGTGCGAGGAGTTCCTTGCGGCGGGCGAGCCATTCCAGGCGGGCGTAGAGCTCCTCGCTGGGGCTCGGGCCGCGCTGCTCGGGCTCGGGTCCCTTGGCCCACTCCTCGGCCAGCTCGCGCAGCAGCAGCTCGTCACCGCGGGCGTAGGCGGCGTTGACGCGGGTGATGAACTCCTCGCGCCGGGCCCGCTCGGACTCCTCCGTCGACAGGTCGGGATGGGCCTTGCGGGCCAGTTCGCGGTAGAGCTTGCGGGCCTCGTCGCTGGGGCGCACCCGCTGCGGGGGCCGCACCGGCTGGTCCGTGAGCATCGCGGCCGCCTCCGGGAACAGTCCGTCCCCGTCCATCCAGCCGTTGAACAGCTCCTCGACGCCGGGCATCGGCATCACCCGGGCCCGCGCCTCGTCCGCCTTGCGCCGGTCCTCGGGGTCGCCGCTGCGCGCGGCCCTGGCCTCGGCGATCTCCGCGTCCAGCTCGTCGAGGCGGGTGTACATCGGCCCGAGCTTCTGGTGGTGCAGCCGGGAGAAGTTCTCGACCTCGATACGGAAGGTCTCGACCGCGATCTCGTACTCGATCAATGCCTGTTCGGCGGCCCGCACGGCCCGCTCCAGCCGCTCCTCGGGCCGCGGCGTACCGTCCTCGGGCACCGCCTGCGCCCCACCGGCGGCACCGGCACCCTGCTCAGCGTCTGGGCTCGTCACCCGCTCAGCCTAGGCCACGCACGGGCCGCCCACGGCGCCCCATCACCACGGGCCCTCACCACGACCGTCCGGCGGCCCTGCGGTCCCCGCTCTCAGCGCACGCCACCACTCCCCGAGCCCGAACCCGAGTCGTCTCCCGAGCAGCCCGCCTCCACCCACTCCGCCGCCAGGTCCCGGCAGGCGACCACCAGCGTGCCCGGGCGGCAGGCGATCTCGTGGGTGCAGCCCTCGGGATGCGGCAGGAGTTCGTCGAGGATCACGTCACCCAGGGCCGAGACGTCGCAGAAGCCCAGGACGTCCACCTGGAAGCGCGAGACGCCCGCGTACCGCACAAGGAGGTCCTCCTCGTGCTGCCCGCAGTCGTGGCCGAAGCGGATCTCGATCTCGTCGTCGCCGGTCCGGCGCACCGCCCGCGGCTTGAGATCCTTCACGCACCGCCGGCTGGCGAGGTCGTAGTGCCCGGGGTCGGTGGCGAACGCGCGTGCCCCCGGCGGCAGTTGGTCGGCGAGTGCCGGCAGGCGCGCCAGATAGGGCCGCGGGTCGACGACTCCGCTCGCCTCACCCTCCCGCCCGTCGAGGTCGACGTACTTCACCCAACGCTCCTCACATACGTCACTGCCCTCAGACCCCCGTCCCTGAGACGTCCATGCCTCAGACCCCCATCTCCGCCGGTACCTTCCCCGCCCGCACGGCGGCGACCAGGTCGGCGTGGTCGGCCTCCGTGCGGTCGGCATAGGCGACGGCGAAGTCGGCCAGCGCGTCGTCCAGCTCCTCGCTCTTGCCGCAGTACCCGGAGATCAGGCGCGGGTCGGCGCTGTGGGAGTGGGCGCGGGCCAGCAGGGCGCCGGTCATGCGGCCGTAGTCGTCGATCTGGTCGGCGGCGAGGGCCGCGGGGTCGACGCTGCCCTTGCGATTGCGGAACTGCCGTACCTGGAAGGGCAGTCCGTCGACCGTCGTCCAACCCAGCAGGATGTCGCTGACGACCTGCATGCGCTTCTGGCCCAGGACCACGCGCCGGCCCTCGTGGTCAACGTCGGGTGTCTCGAACCCGGCCGCCACCAGGTGCGGCACCAGCACGGACGGGCGGGCCTCCTTGACCTGGAGCACCAGCGGTTCGCCCCGGTGGTCCAGGAGCAGCACCACGTACGAGCGCGTGCCCACGCTGCCCGTGCCGACGACCCGGAACGCCACGTCGTGCACCGCGTGCCGGGACAGCAGCGGGAGGCGGTCCTCGGAGAGCGTGTTGAGGTAGTGCTCCAGCGACGAGGCGACCGCGGCGGCCTCCTCGTCCGGCACGCGCCGCAGCACGGGCGGGGACTCCACGAAACGGCGGCCGCCGTCCTCGGTGCGCTCCGTCGACTTCGCCGCGAACCGCCCGCTGGTGTTGCCCCGCGCCTTCTCGGAGACTCGCTCCAGGGTGCCGACCAGGTCGTGGGCGTCGGTGTGGGAGACGAGCTCCTCGTCCGCGATGGCGTTCCACGCGTCCAGCACCGGGAGTCTGGCCAGCAGGCGCATGGTGCGGCGGTAGGCGCCGACCGCGCCGTGGGCCGCCTTGCGGCAGGTGTCCTCGTCGGCGCCGGCCTCCCGGCCCGCGAGCACCAGTGAGGCGGCGAGCCGCTTGAGGTCCCACTCCCAGGGGCCCTCGACCGTCTCGTCGAAGTCGTTCAGGTCGATGACGAGGTCGCCGCGCGCGTCCCCGTACAGGCCGAAGTTGGCCGCGTGCGCGTCGCCGCAGATCTGGGCGCGGATCCTCGTCATGGGCGTCCGGGCGAGGTCGTAGGCCATGAGCCCCGCCGAGCCGCGCAGGAAGGCGAAGGGTGTCGCCGCCATCCGGCCGGCCCGTATCGGTGTGAGCCCGGGGATGCGGCCGCGGTTGGACTCCTCGACGGCGGCGACCGCGGTGGGCCGGGAGCCGTCCAGGTCGAAGGCCGCGTGCGAGCCGCGCGGGACCACCTTGCGCAGCGCCTTGCCCTCGTCCTTGGGCGAGCCCTCGGCGCGCCCGTGGGCGAACCCCGGCACCCGCGGCAGCCTGCGCGCCGCGGCGCGCGGCACCACGACGACGACCGTCGGCTCCACAGCCGCGGCCGGTTCCACAGCCGCGGCCGGTTCCACAGCAGCCGCCGGCGCCTCGGCTCCCGCCGTGTCCGCCGTCACCGCTCCGTTTTCGGTCACACCGACCGCCTCCCCCGCACGCACACGAACATCAACTCGTGCAGACCGTACAGCCGGTGGCCGAAACGCGTCAGACCCTGTGGACAACTCCACGCCTGTGGAAAACCGGACAACGGTCGGCGCCTGCGGACACCGGTCAGCAGTCCGGCGGCGATGCCGCTTCGGGCAGGTGCACCTTCGCCCACTCCCCGAGCTCCTTGAGCGCGGGCTCCAGCGCGTACCCGGCCGGCGTCAGCCGGTAGGAGACACGCAGCGGCGGGCCCTCGTCCACCTCGCGCACCAGCAGGCCCGCGGCGCCGAGTTCGGTGAGCCGGTCGGAGAGCATGCGCTCGCTGATGCCGGGGATGGCGCGGCGCAGGTCGGTGAAGTACGCCGGTCCGCCGGTCAGGACGGCCACGATCGGGCCGGTCCAGCGCTTTCCGAGCAGCTGGAAGACGCGCGTGATGCCGCCGTCGACCCGCTTGCACGCACCCAGATCGTGATCCTGCTCGACCGCCATGCCCCCAGGGTACTGCCCCGTCATGAGGTGATGAAAAAAAGTAAGCACCTGTGTTATCTATAGTCCTGTACGAATTTCCATCAGCTTACGGGAGCACCCCATGCCCACACTCCTGCACATCGACTCCTCCGTGTTTCCGGCCGACGCCTCCGCGTCCCGCGCCGTCACCGACGCCTTCCGCAAGGCCTGGGAGGAGCAGCACCCGGAGGGCACGGTGATCCACCACGACCTCTCCGTGGACCCGGTGCCGCACATCACCGCCGATTCGCACACCGCCGGCTTCGCGGACCCGGCCACGCACACTCCCGAGCAGGCCGCTGCGTTCGCCGCGCGGCTGCGGCTGATCGAGGAGTTGGAGGAGGCGGACGCGGTGCTGATCGGCGCCCCGATGTACAACTACTCGATCCCCTCGACCCTCAAGGCCTGGCTGGACAACGTGATCCTGATGGGCCGCACCGCGCAGGCCGAGGACTCGAAGATCGCCGGCACCCCGGTCACCGTGGTCGCCAGCCGCGGCGGCTCCTACGCCCCCGGCACCCCGCGCGAGGGCAACGAGTACGTACAGAACTACCTGTCGGCGGTCCTCACCGGAACGCTCGCTCTGGACGTCGAATTCATCGTCCCGGAGCTGACCATGGCCCCCCACGTCCCGGCGATGGCCGAACTGGTCCCCCTCTACGAGGCCTCGCGCGAGCGCGCTCTGGAGGAGGCCGCCACCAGGGCCAAGGCGGTCGCCGAACGCCTCGCCGCGTAACGCCCGCCGGGCGGTGGCGAAGCCGTGTGATTGTCCTCACCAGGTAATACGGCTCACACCGCCCCGGACAACGCGAAGGCCCCCAAGTCGTGAGACTTGGGGGCCTTCGTCTGGTGCGCGAGGGGGGAGTTGAACCCCCACGCCCTTTCGGGCACTGGAACCTGAATCCAGCGCGTCTGCCTATTCCGCCACCCGCGCATTGGGTGTGTCATCGGGCTTGTCCCCCTTGGGGGCCGGCGCCTTCCGACATGCAGAAGATTAGCACGGGGGTCGGGGTGGGTTCACATCCCTTATCCGGGGGCAGCCGACGACCAGGGCAGTCGTCGAAGCACCGCCGGATGGCCACCGGACGGAGCCGTCGACGAGTGATCCAAAAGTTCCCTGGCTCCGTATCAATGTGCAGCGGTTCACGTATCAACCTCGTACCGGTCCGGCCCGTCTGTCCAGGAGCCGGGACGGGCGCACAGTCAGGTGCGGGACACTGGTCTGCGGCCGCCTCTACGATCCTTGCCAGAGGACGCGAAGAGGAGTGCGCGGGAGGAGTTCGCCAGGGGAGTGCACCGCAGGAGTTCGAAACCGGGCTCCGCAGGGAACTTCGCAGGCGTCGACACCCGTCGACAGGGCCGACAGGGGGAACCAGCCGATTCAGCGGCGCGTGGATACGATCAGTAAGCAGTACCAAGTACGCAGTGCCCAGGACGGCAGATACGGAGGAGGTGCCCCATGGGAGTCCTGAAGAAGTTCGAGCAACGCCTCGAAGGTCTGGTCAACGGCACCTTCGCCAAGGTGTTCAAGTCCGAGGTGCAGCCGGTGGAGATCGCGGGCGCGCTGCAGCGCGAGTGCGACAACAACGCGACCATCTGGAACCGCGACCGGACCGTGGTACCCAACGACTTCATCGTGGAGCTGAGCACGCCGGACTTCGAGCGGCTCAGCCCCTACTCCGGCCAGCTCGGCGACGAACTGGCCGGCATGGTGCGCGACTACGCCAAGCAGCAGCGCTACACCTTCATGGGACCGATCAAGGTCAACCTGGAGAAGGCCGACGACCTCGACACGGGTCTGTACCGGGTGCGCAGCCGCACCCTCGCCTCCTCCAGCAACCAGCAGGCCCCCGGGGGTGCCCCTCCGGCGGCTCCGCCGGCCGGCGGCAGGCCCGGCGGCGGCTACGGCTACCCGCCGGCCGCCGCACCCGCGGCCGCCCCGCCCATGCCCGCCGCACCGCCGCCCGGCGGCGCGCGCCCCGGTGGGTACGGCTCCCCGCAGCAGGCCCCGCGCGCGGGCGGCGGCCCGGTCGGCGCTCCGGCGCCCGGCTCCCGTACCCGCCACTGGATCGAGATCAACGGCACCCGCCATCAGATCTCCCGCGCGACGCTGGTGCTGGGCCGCAGCACCGAGGCCGACGTGCGGATCGACGACCCCGGCGTGTCCCGCCGGCACTGCGAGATCCGGACCGGATCGCCCTCGACCGTCCAGGATCTCGGGTCCACCAACGGCATCGTGGTGGACGGGCAGCACACCACCCGCGCTACGCTCCGCGACGGCTCGCGGATCGTCGTGGGCCAGACCACCATCGTTTACCGGCAAGCCGAAGGGTGAAGCGGGGGCAATGTCAGAGCTGACCCTGACGGTCATGCGGCTAGGTTTTCTGGCCGTTCTATGGCTGTTCGTGATCGTGGCCGTGCAGGTCATCCGCAGCGACCTGTTCGGAACGCGGGTCACCCAGCGCGGGTCCCGCCGGGAGGCGGGACGCCAGCAGCAGCCCGCCCGCCAGCAGGCCGCGCCCCCACCGCAGCGCCAGCAGGCAGGCGGCCGCCAGCGGCGCAACGCACCGACCAAGCTCGTGGTGAGCGAGGGCATCCTCACCGGCACCACCGTCGCGCTGCAGGGCCAGACCATCACCCTGGGCCGGGCGCACGACAGCACGATCGTGCTGGACGACGACTACGCCTCCAGCCGCCATGCCAGGATCTATCCGGACCGCGACGGCCAGTGGATCGTCGAGGACCTGGGCTCCACCAACGGCACGTATCTCGACCGGAGCCGGCTGACGACCCCCACGCCGATTCCGCTGGGCGCGCCGATCCGCATCGGCAAGACCGTCATCGAGCTGCGGAAGTAGATACGACAATGAGCGAGCGGAGCGAGCACGCAGCGGCGGCCCCCACCACGGGCCCCGGCGCGCTCCCGACCGGAGGGTGGGCACCGTGCGGATGTACCCGGAGCCGACGGGCGAGGTGCGCATGAGTCTGTCACTGCGCTTCGCCGCCGGATCGCACAAAGGCATGATCCGGGAGGGCAACGAGGACTCCGGATACGCCGGTCCGCGCCTGCTCGCCATCGCCGACGGCATGGGCGGCGCCGCCGCCGGTGAGGTCGCCTCCTCCGAGGCGATCTCCGTCATCGTGGCGCTCGACGACGACGTACCGGGCTCCGACATCCTCACCTCCCTCGGCACCGCCGTGCAGCGGGCCAACGACCAGCTGCGCATGATGGTCGAGGAGGACCCCCAGCTGGAGGGCATGGGCACCACGCTCACCGCCCTGCTGTGGACCGGCCAGCGGCTTGGCCTCGTCCACGTCGGCGACTCGCGCGCGTACCTGCTGCGCGACGGTGTGCTGACCCAGATCACGCAGGACCACACCTGGGTGCAGCGCCTCGTCGACGAGGGCCGGATCACCGAGGAGGAGGCCACCACCCACCCGCAGCGCTCCCTGCTGATGCGCGCGCTGGGCAGTGGCGACCATGTCGAGCCCGACCTCTCCATCCGTGAAGTCCGGGCCGGCGACCGCTACTTGATCTGCTCCGACGGTCTGTCAGGGGTGGTGTCCCACCAGACCCTGGAGGACACCCTCGCCAGCTACCAGGGCCCCCAGGAGACCGTGCAGGAGCTGATCCAGCTCGCGCTGCGCGGCGGCGGCCCCGACAACATCACGGTGATCATCGCCGACGTCCTCGACCTCGACACCGGGGACACCCTCGCCGGGCAGCTCTCCGACACCCCGGTCGTGGTCGGCGCGGTCGCCGAGAACCAGCAGCAGCACCAGCAGCACGACAACGGCATCATGCAGACCCCGGCCGGCCGCGCCTCCGGGCTCGGCCGCCAGGGTCACGGCCAGGGCGGGGGCGGCGAGTTCGGCCCGCCCGGCTCCGGCGACACCACCGGTTACGTGCCCGCGGGCAACTTCGGCGACTACTCCGACGAGGACTTCGTCAAGCCCGGCAAGGGCCGCAAGTGGCTCAAGAGATCCTTCTACAGCGTGCTCGCGCTCGCCGTCATCGGCGGTGGCCTGTACGGCGGTTACCGCTGGACGCAGAACCAGTACTACGTCGGCACCAAGGGCGAGCACGTCGCGCTGTACCGGGGCATCAGCCAGGACCTGGCCTGGGTGTCGCTCTCGAAGGTCCAGAAGGACCACCCCGAGATCGAACTCAAGTACCTGCCGCCCTACCAGCAGAAGCAGGTCAAGGCCACGATCGCCGAGGGCGGGCTGAAGGACGCCCAGTCGAAGGTCGCCGAGCTCTCCGTGCAGGCCTCCGCCTGCAAGAAGGAGTCCGAGCGCGAGGCCGCCGAGAGCGAGAACAGCTCGAAGACCGGTACGGGCGAGGCGGGTGGGACCACGGGAACCACGAAGACCTCACTCACGTCCAAGGCCACGCCGAGCCCCTCGACCTCACCGAACCCGTCCACATCAGCGACCGCCCCGACCCCCAGCCCCGGCCCCAGCCTCTCGGAGGAGGAGCAGAAGGTCGTCTCGCTGTGCGGTAAGCAGTAGGGCAAGCCGTGAGAGGCCCCGTCACACGATGAGCAGTACTACCAACACACCGACGCACCACACGTCCACGATCGGCGCGATCGGCGCACCGAGCAGACGCAACACCGAGCTCGCCATGCTCGTGTTCGCCGTCGTCATCCCGGTCTTCGCCTACGCCAACGTGGGCCTGGCCATCGACGACCAGGTGCCGGCGGGCCTGCTGAGCTATGGGCTGGGTCTGGGTCTGCTGGCCACCGTCGGTCATCTGGCCGTACGCAAGTTCGCCCCGTACGCGGATCCCCTGCTGCTGCCGCTGGCCACGCTCCTCAACGGGCTCGGACTCGTCGTCATCTGGCGCCTGGACCAGTCGAAGCTGCTGCAGTCGCTGCCCAACTACGTCCAGGCCGCGCCCCGCCAGCTGCTGTACACCGCGATGGGCATCGCCCTGTTCGTCGTCGTACTGATCTTCCTGAAGGACCACCGCGTCCTGCAGCGCTACACCTACATCTCCATGTTCGCCGCCCTGGTCCTGCTCCTGCTGCCGTTGGTGCCCGGACTGGGGGCCAACATCTACGGCGCGAAGATCTGGATCCGGGTACCGGGCCTCGGCTCCCTCCAGCCCGGCGAGTTCGCGAAGATCCTCCTCGCCGTCTTCTTCGCCGGCTACCTCATGGTGAAGCGTGACGCCCTGGCCCTCGCCAGTCGCCGCTTCATGGGCCTGTACCTGCCCCGCGGCCGCGACCTCGGTCCCATCCTGGTCGTCTGGGGAATCTCGATCCTCATCCTGGTCTTCGAGACCGACCTCGGTACCTCGCTGCTGTTCTTCGGAATGTTCGTCATCATGCTGTACGTCGCCACCGAGCGGACCAGCTGGATCGTCTTCGGTCTGCTGATGTCGGCGGCCGGCGCGGTCGGCGTGGCCAGCTTCGAGCCGCATGTGCAGCAGCGTGTCCAGGCGTGGCTCGACCCGATGAAGGAGTACAAGCTCAGCCAGGCGGGCGTGGTCGGCCACTCCGAGCAGTCGATGCAGGCGCTGTGGGCCTTCGGCTCCGGCGGCACCCTTGGCAGCGGCCTCGGTCAGGGCCACTCCGATCTGATCCGGTTCGCCGCCAACTCCGACTTCGTCCTCGCCACCTTTGGTGAGGAACTCGGCCTGGCCGGCATCATGGCGATCCTGCTGATCTACGGCCTGATCGTGGAACGGGGTGTACGGACCGCGCTCGCCGCCCGAGACCCGTTCGGCAAGTTGCTCGCTGTCGGTCTCTCCGGCGCCTTCGCCCTCCAGGTCTTCGTGGTGGCCGGCGGTGTCATGGGTCTCATCCCGCTCACCGGTATGACCATGCCGTTCCTGGCCTACGGCGGATCCTCCGTTCTTGCCAACTGGGCGCTGATCGGCATCCTCATCCGCATCAGCGACACCGCCCGCCGCCCGGCGCCCGCACCCGCCGGCAACCCCGACGCCGAGATGACCCAGGTGGTCCGCCCGTCATGAACAAGCCCCTGCGCCGGATCGCGATCTTCTGCGGCCTGCTCGTCCTCGCGCTGCTCGTCCGCGACAACTGGCTCCAGTACGTCAAGGCCGACAGCCTCAAGGACGACCCGAAGAACCGCCGTGTCACCATCGCGCGCTACTCCACCCCGCGAGGCGACATCATCGTCGACGGCAACCCGATCACCGGCTCCACCAAGACCAGCAAGTCGGGGCTCAACGACCTTGAGTACAAGCGCACTTACAAGGACGGCCCCATGTGGGCGCCGGTCACCGGGTACGCCTCCCAGGCCTTCGGCGCCAACCAGTTGGAGTCCATCGAGGACGGCATCCTCACCGGCGACGACGACCGGCTCTTCTTCCGCAACACCCTGGACATGATCACGGGCAAGGAGAAGGCGGGCGGCAACGTCGTCACCACGCTGAACGGCGCCGCCCAGAAGGCCGCCTACGACGGTCTGAAGAAGCAGGGCGGCAAGGGCGCGGTCGCCGCGCTCGACCCGGCCACCGGCAAGATCCTGGCGCTGGCCTCGTACCCCTCGTACGACCCGTCGTCGTTCGCCGGGAACTCCACGGACGTGGACTCCAAGAACTGGACCAAGCTCCAGAAGAAGAACAACCCCGACGACCCGATGCTCAACCGCGCGCTGCGCGAGACCTACCCGCCGGGCTCCACCTTCAAGGTGGTCACCGCCGCCGCCGCGCTGGAGAACGGCCTGTACAAGACGGCCGACGAGAAGACCGACTCGCCGCTGCCCTACATCATGAAGGGCACCACGACCGAGCTGAAGAACGAGGGGAACATCCCTTGTAAGAACGCGACGATGCGGGAGGCCCTCCGGGTGTCCTGCAACACCGTGTTCGGCAAGATCGGCTCCGACCTCGGCAACGACAAGATGCTGGCGGAGGCGAAGAAGTTCGGCTTCGACCAGGAGCAGTTCACGCCGGTCCGCTCCAGCGCCCCGGTCTTCTCCGACGACATGAACTCCTCGCAGACCGCGCTGTCCTCGATCGGCCAGTTCAACACCGCCGCGACCCCGCTGCAGATGGCCATGGTCGCCTCCGCGGTCGCCAACAACGGCAAGCTGATGAAGCCGTACATGGTCGACAAGCTCCAGTCCTCCAACGTCGACACGATCGAGCAGACCGACCCGGAGGAGCTGAGCCAGCCCCTGTCGTCGGAGAACGCGCAGATCCTGCAGTCGATGATGGAGACGGTCGTCAAGACCGGCACCGGCACGAACGCGCAGATCGGCGACGGCGTGACGGTCGGCGGCAAGACCGGTACCGCCCAGCACGGCGTGGAGAACAGCGAGAACCCCTACGCGTGGTTCATCTCCTACGCCAAGCTCGGCGACGGCAGCACGCCGGTCGCCGTCGCGGTCGTGATCGAGGACGACAAGGCCGTCCGTGACGACATCTCCGGCGGCGGCCTCGCGGCGCCGATCGCGAAGAGCGTGATGGAGGCGGTCATCAACTCCAAGAAGTGACGCCGCTCACCTCCCCTTCACATCGGTGCACGTTGCGATACCGGTCCTGTATCGGGTGACGGGCTTGGCCAGATCACACAAAGCCAGCCGGGTACGGTAGGCCCGGACGGCAGCCTCCGACCGCACAGCCGTGCCGGTCGGGACCGACGGAGAGGGCTGGTAGGGAACTATGGAAGAGCCGCGTCGCCTAGGCGGCCGGTACGAGCTGGGCCAGGTGCTCGGTCGTGGTGGCATGGCGGAGGTCTACCTCGCCCATGACACCCGCCTCGGCCGCACCGTGGCGGTGAAGACGCTACGCGCCGACCTCGCGCGCGACCCGTCCTTCCAGGCCCGCTTCCGCCGGGAGGCCCAGTCGGCCGCCTCGCTCAACCATCCCGCGATCGTCGCGGTCTACGACACGGGCGAGGACTACATCGACGGGGTCTCGATCCCGTACATCGTGATGGAGTACGTCGACGGGTCCACGCTGCGCGAGCTGCTGCACTCGGGCCGCAGGCTGCTGCCCGAGCGCACCCTGGAGATGACCATCGGGATCCTCCAGGCCCTGGAGTACTCCCACCGCGCCGGCATCGTCCACCGCGACATCAAGCCCGCCAACGTCATGCTCACCCGCAATGGCCAGGTCAAGGTCATGGACTTCGGCATCGCCCGCGCGATGGGCGACTCCGGCATGACGATGACGCAGACGTCCGCGGTGATAGGTACGGCTCAGTACCTCTCGCCGGAGCAGGCCAAGGGCGAGCAGGTCGACGCCCGCTCGGACCTCTACTCCACGGGCTGTCTGCTCTACGAACTCCTCACGGTCCGCCCGCCGTTCGTGGGCGACTCCCCGGTCGCGGTCGCGTACCAGCATGTGCGCGAGGAGCCGCAGCCGCCGTCGGTCTTCGACCCCGAGATCACGCCCGAGATGGACGCGATCGTCCTCAAGGCACTGGTCAAGGACCCGAACTACCGCTACCAGTCGGCCGACGAGATGCGCATGGACATCGAGGCCTGCCTCGACGGCCAGCCGGTCGCGGCCACGGCGGCGATGGGTTCGGTGGGCTACGGCGGTTACGGCGACGACCAGGCGACCACGGCGCTGCGTGCCCAGGACGCCGGCGCGACGTCGATGCTGCCGCCGATGAACCCGGACGACGGCGGCTACGGCTACGACGACCGTCCGGACCGGCGCCGCCAGAAGAAGTCGAACACCTCGACGATCCTGCTGGTCGTGGCGGGCGTTCTGGTGCTGGTGGGCGCGATCCTGATCGGCAAGTGGGCGTTCGGCGGGAACTCCGTCGGCAACGACGAGGTGGCCGTGCCGAACCTCGTGAGCCTGTCCCAACCGGACGCCGAGAAACAGCTGACCAACAGCGAGCTGAAACTAGGGGACGTCACCAAGAAGCCCTGCGCCGACCAGGCCAAGGGCACTGTCTGCTCCTCGAGCCCGGCGAGCGGAACCAACATCAAGAAGGGCACCGCGGTCGACCTCGTGGTCTCGACGGGCGCCCCGAAGGTCGCGGTACCGAGCGTCCTCGGCAAGAGCCTCGACGAGGCGACGGAGATCCTTGAGGGCGACGACTACAAGTTCGTCGTCAAGACCAAGACACGGATCTCCACGGAGGACCCGAACACGGTCCTGGAACAGAACCCGGGGCTCGGCAAGGAAGTCGAGAAGGGCTCCCCGATCACGCTGACGATCGCGAAGGCCGAGGCGACGGTCCCGGTACCGGACGTCGCCAACAGGTCCTGTGAGGATGCCAAGGCGCAGCTGCAGGCCAGCAACCTGGCCGGAAACTGCACCGACGTGGAGACCGACGACAACTCCAAGGTCGGCAAGGTCATCGCCACCGACCCGCAGGCGGGCACCCAGGTCAAGAAGAACAGCCAGGTGTCCATCCAGATCGGCAAGGCCAAGCAGCCGGAACAGGTCCAGATCCCGCAGATCCAGGGCCAGACCCTCGCGACCGCCCGCCAGGCACTGCAGAACGCCGGCCTCCAGGTCGGTGACATCAATGGCTCGAACGACGACAACGCGATCGTCGTCGGGTCGGACCCGGGCCAGGGCAACACGGTCGACAAGGGCAGCAGGGTCAACCTGACCACGCTCGGCGGAAACGGCAACAACGGCGGAAACGACGGCGGAACCAACTTCTTCGGCGGGGTGACGGGAACCGCGTACCGCACCGAGGAGTAGGTGACCTCATCAGAAGAGCCCCCGACGTCCGCACCGGACGCCGGGGGCTCTTTCGTGTCCGGCACGATCAGGCCGGGACCACACTCACCAGTTGCGTCGGCGGAGCAGTCAGCGCAGTTCCTTCGGCGGAGTGCGCTTGTTGTCCACCTTCTCCACCCGCACCAACTCGCCCCACACCACGTACCGGTACCGCGAGGTGTACACCGGCGTGCACGTCGTCAGGGTGATGTAGTGCCCGGCTTTCTTCTTGCCGGATTCCTTGGGGATCTGGGACAGGACCTGGACGTTGTACTTCGAGGTCTCCGGGAGGGTGGCGTAGACCTTGTAGACGTACCACTTGTCCTTCGTCTCGAAGACGATCGGGTCGCCCTTGCCCAGCTTGTCGATGTTGTGGAACTTCGCGCCGTGGCCGTCGCGGTGGGCGGCGAGGGTGAAGTTGCCCTTCTTGTTCGACGTGGGGAGCGTGGCCTTGGCGGGGTCCGTGTAGTAGCCGGCCACGCCGTTGTTGAGGATCTGCGTCGAGGTGCCCTTCTCCACCAGGACCTCGCCGTTCTTCATCGCGGGGACGTGCAGGAAGCCGATGCCGTTCTTGGTGTTGAGGGCGCCGGGGCCGGTCGCCTCCTGGGACCAGGTGTCGCGTACCTTGTCGGCCTCCTTGTCGGCCTTGCGGTCGGCGACGACGTTGGTCCACCACAGCGAGTAGACGACGAACAGGCCGAGCACCAGGCCGCCCGTGATGAGGAGTTCACCGAAGACGCTGACCGCTTGCGCGAGCGGGCCGGGCCCGCGGCGGGCCTCCGCCGGCGCGGGCGCATCCGTGTGCTCTTCGTGCTGTGTGCCGTCGGTGGTCGCTGCCACGTTCATCCGCCCCTACTCGACGAGCGCATCCGGCTTCCCCTTGCTGCGCGGCCGTTCCTCGACCATCTTGCCCCAGACGATCAACCGGTACTTGCTGGTGAACTCCGGCGTGCAGGTGGTGAGTGTGATGTAACGGCCGGGCGCCGTGAAACCCGATCCCTTCGGGACGGGGTCGATGACGCTCGTGTTGCTCGGCGCGGTCGACGGCAGCATCGAGGCGACCTTGTAGACGTAGTAGTCGTCCTGCGTCTCGACGACGACCTCGTCGCCCGACTTCAGGCGGTTGATGTACCGGAACGGCTCGCCGTGCGTGTTGCGGTGACCCGCGAGCGAGAAGTTGCCGGTCTTCGCCGACGGCATCGCCGTCTTCAAAGGACCCTCGCTGTAGTGACCGACCATGCCCTTGTCGAGCACCTTCTTGTTGCTGACGCCCTCGGCGATCGGCACCACGACGTCCAACTTGGGGATGTGGAGGATCGCGAAGCCCTGCCCCGGCTCGAAACTGCCCGGCGCCCGCTTGCCGCTGGCCCAGTCGTCCTGGAGGCTGCTCGTCTCCTTGTCCGCCTGCGCGTGCGCCCGGACGTTCGTCCACCACAGCTGGTAGCTGACGAACAACAGCATCAGCACGCCGGTGGTGATGAACACCTCGCCGATCGCCCGGCTGGCCATCACCGCCGCACCGGGCTTACGGGCCTTGGCCTGCCGGCGGGCCTCCATCCGGGACAGCGGGGCGCCCGAACTCCCCTCCGCGTACCCGGCGATGCCCGGGGACTCCGACGCCGAGGGCGAACCCCCGTGACGACCGTGTCCTCCGTGGCCCGCGTGGCCGCCGTGACCCCCATGGCCCCCGTGACGGCCCTTCGCGGCCTTTCTGCGGGCCGCCCGGCCACCCGGTGTGGTTCCTGTGGCAGATGTGGTCGCTGAGGCGGCAGACGGCGATATGAACCCGCCCGGCGGCGGTTCCGGTATCCGCAGCGCCACCGTCTCCTCGTCGATCGGCGGCTCGTACGCCTGCTCGGGCGCCTGCCGACCGACGGTCCAGTCCCCCAACGCCGAGGACGCCTCGTACGACTCCTGCCCGTACGAGGCGCCTGACTCGCGCTCGGGGCGCAGCGCGGTCACGCCGAGGCCCTGCCCACCACCGGGGCGAGCCCGGCCGACCTGGCCACCGCACCCTGGTCGCCGCACTCCACCAGCCAGTTGGCCAGCATCAGGTGGCCGTGCTCGGTGAGCACCGACTCGGGGTGGAACTGCACGCCCTCGACCGGGAGTTCGCGGTGCCGCAGCCCCATGACGATGCCGTCGTGGGTGCGTGCCGTGACCTCCAGCTCGGCCGGAACCGTCGACGGCTCGGCCGCGAGGGAGTGGTACCGGGTCGCCGTGAACGGCGTCGGCAGGCCCGCGAAGACCCCCTTGCCGCCGTGCTCGACCAGGGAGGTCTTGCCGTGCAGCAGCTCCGGCGCGCGGTCCACGACCCCGCCGTACGCCACCTGCATCGACTGCATGCCCAGGCAGACACCGAAGACCGGCACCCCGGTCGACGCGCAGTGCCGGACCATCTCGACGCAGACGCCGGCCTCCTCGGGCGTGCCGGGGCCCGGCGACAGGAGCACGCCGTGGAAGCCGTCCTGAGCGTGTGCGGTCGACACCTCGTCGTTGCGCAGCACCTCGCACTCGGCGCCCAGCTGGTACAGGTACTGGACCAGGTTGAAGACGAAGCTGTCGTAGTTGTCGACGACGAGAATCCGCGCTGTCACTGGTTGTCCACCGTCACATCGTTGAAGGGAAGCAGCGGTTCGGCCCACGGAAAGACGTACTGGAACAGGACGTAGACCACGACCATCGCCAGCACGAGCGAGATGAGCGCCTTCACCCATGCGTTGCCCGGCAGATGCCGCCAGATCCAGCCGTACATGCCGTCCCTTCCGTTCCACCACGGCACCAGACTCACGCCGTACCGCACCAGACTAACGGCGTAGAGCCCGTGGTCTCCCGGCCTCCACCGGCTGCGTGGAGTCCAGGTGCGCCCACACGATCAGCCGGTGACTGTGTCCCCACTCGGGATCGCACGTGGTCAACGTGAGATACCGGCCTTCACGCGTATACCCCGACTTACGCGGGAGAGGGTCGATCACCTCAACGTCCGTGGGGACGGTTTTGTAAGGCCCTTTGTCTATCCGATAGGTGAACCATGTCGTCCCGTCCGTCAGGACCACCGCGTCGCCCTCGCGCAGCCTGGGGAAGTCCTTGAAGGGATCCCCGTATGTCCGCCGATGCCCGGCGACGGCGAAATTGCCCTTCTGCCCGAGCTGGGCGGTGCCCCGGTAGTGACCGAGTCCCTTCTTGAGGGTGCTCACCGCTGTGTCTTCGAGCACGGGCTTGTTCCACGTGAAACCAAGCCGCGGGATGTACATGATCGCGAAAGGCCTGCCGGGGCTGTAGGCAGCGGGCGCCTTCGGACGCGCGGGCGCGGAGGCCGTGGGAGCCGCCGTGGTCCTGGGCTGTGCCGTCTGCTTCGCCCACTGTCCTTGCAGGACGTCGATCTGGTGGTTCATCGCGCCGTCCGCCCGGACCCCGGTCCAGAACAGTACGTAGACGACGAAGAGGACGATCAGCGCGCCGACCGTGATGCACAGTTCGCTGACGGTCCTGACGACAACGCGCACCGGCAGCTCCTGAACGGCTCAGTTCACCCCACGGGCTCGGCGTAGTGCAGATCCACTGTGCCCGAGTAGCCGGGCAGAGTCACCGTCCCGTCCTCGGTGACTTTCCAGCCGAGGCCGTAGACATTCACGTAGACCATGTAGTTCTGGATCGCCTTCGACGCGGACAGCGCCTGGTTCAGCTTGTCGGGGTCCCCGACCGCCGTGATCTTGTACGGCGGTGAGTAGACCCGGCCCTGGAGGATCAGGGTGTTGCCCACGCAGCGCACGGCGCTGGTGGAGATCAGCCGCTGGTCCATGACCTTGATGCCCTGGGCGCCGCCCTGCCACAGCGCGTTCACCACCGCCTGGAGGTCTTGCTGGTGGATGACCAGGTAGTCGGGCTGCGGCTCGGGATAGCCGGGGAGCTTGGCGGTGGCGTCCGGCGGGGCGTCGTTCAGCGTGACGGTCATCGCCTTGCCCGTCACCTTCTGGGTGCCCGCGCTCTTCTCCAGGCCGGCCAGTTTGTCGTCCTCGGCCTTGGTGCTGCCGTCGTCGCCCTCGGCGAGCGACTCGACGTCGTCGCGCAGCGAACCGTTGGACTCGTCCAGACCCTTGTTCTTGTGGCTGCGCTCCTGGATGAGGTCGGAGAGCTTCAGCAAGGACGCGTCCGTGCGGATGTTGGTGCCCTTGGCGGTGTCGAAGCTGGTGAAGAAGATGAGCCCCGCGAGGGCGAAGACGGCCACCGTGAGCACCCGCATCGGCCGCAGCCGACGACGCGCGGGTCCGGGGCCGGAACCCGTTGTACCCGTACCGGGGGAGTCGGCAGAATTGGTCAACGTACCCTTATCTCCTTCGGCGCCGCGGAAGCACTACGCTAACGGACGCCCGGGGGAGCACTAAGTGTCCCCTTGTACGCTGCCCCGGAGCCCGATCCAGTTACCTGCGCGGCCACGCAGCGCATCGACAGGAGAGACCCTCGTGCCGAAGTCACGTATCCGCAAGAAGGCCGACTACACGCCGCCACCGGCGAAGCAGGCGACCGCCATCAAACTGAACAGCCGTGCATGGGTGGCACCCGTGATGCTGGCCATGTTCCTCATCGGGCTGGCCTGGATCGTCGTCTTCTACGTGTCCGACGGGTCGATGCCCATCGACAGTCTGGACAACTGGAACATCGTGGTGGGCTTCGGCTTTATCGCCGCCGGATTCGGTGTCTCCACGCAGTGGAAGTAGCGGCCACCGCACGGTGAACGCAGCTCTGCCCACGGCTATCCGCTGAGTTATCCACAGCCGTTGTCCACATGGGGAAAAGAAAGACGATCTGTGGATAACCCATCGGGTGTTGACGCTGGTGTGACAGACCTACCGGCAACCGAAAACTCGTTCGCCCCCTGCCTGACCTGCATGAATGCCGGTCAGTAACAGGGGGCGACGCCGTTCCCCCACCGTGTGCACTAGATCCGCCACACGCTGTGGACAACGGTTCGGTATCAGGTGAGCTGTGCGGTCCTGATCAGGGTCATGGCGACCACGACGACGAGGACCACCGCGCACGTGCCGTACTGCACCAGGTTCCGCCGCTCGCGCGGGGCGTGGACCATCGCGTACCCGGTGATCACGCCGGCCACGAGGCCGCCGATGTGGGCCTGCCAGGCGATGTTGCTCCAGCCGAAGGTGAAGATGAGGTTGATCACCAGCAGGGCGATGACCGGGCGCATGTCGTAGTTGAGCCGGCGCATCAGGACCGCGGTGGCGCCGAAGAGCCCGAAGATCGCGCCCGAGGCGCCCAGCGACGGCTGGTTGGCGGCGGCGATCAGATACGTGAGCGCGCTGCCCGCCAGTCCGGAGACGAAGTAGAGGGCGAGATAGCGGACACGGCCGAGAGCCGCTTCCAGGGGACCGCCGATCCACCACAGGCTCAGCATGTTGAAGAGGATGTGGATGTAGCTGCCGTGCAGGAACATCGCCGTCAGCATCCGGTACCACTGGCCCTCGGCGATCCCCTCGACCGAGCCGAGGACGGGGACGTAGGCCTGGCCGAGCAGCTCGAAGCGGGTGTCGAAGCGGTCGCCGACGGAGAGCTGGACGAGGAAGACCGCGAGGTTCACGCCGACCAGGATCTTGGTGACCAGCCTCGGGTCGGCGGCGACCGCGCCGCCGGCGAGGGTACGGGGGCGGCTCGCGGCGGGGGCGTGGCCGGTGCCGGAGTCGCCGCGGGCGTCGTCGGGGCACTGGAAGCCGACGGACGCGTCGACCATGCACTCGGGGCAGATCGGACGGTCGCAGCGGGTGCAGCGGACACCGGTCTCGCGGTCCGGGTGGCGGTAGCAGCCGGGCAGGCGCGGGGCGTCCTGCGAGCTGTCTGCCGCTCGGTCGTCCATGGCATCCCCCAGGTCGTCGCGCACGGGGGCGGGCACAACGCACCGCCTCGCCCATCTTTACGGATGAGCGAAGCGTTTGGTTCCTGCCGTACGGGGTTCCCGTCCTGACAGAGGTCCTGACAGGCCCCCTGTCAGGGGGCTGCCGAGAGTCAGCTCTCGCGGGTCTCCACGACGACCGTCTCGATGACGACGTCGTCGAGCGGGCGGTCGGTGCGCGGGTTGGTCTGCAGGGCGGCGACGGTGTCGACGACCTTCTGACTGGCCGGGTCGGTGACCTCGCCGAAGATGCTGTGCTTGCGGTTCAACCAGGTCGTGGGGGCGAGGGTGATGAAGAACTGGGAGCCGTTGGTCGCCGGGCCCGCGTTGGCCATGGCCAGCACGTACGGCTTGTTGAAGGAGAGGTCCGGGTGGAACTCGTCCTCGAACTGGTAGCCGGGCCCACCGGTGCCGTTACCCAGCGGGTCGCCGCCCTGGATCATGAATCCGCTGATCACCCGGTGGAAGATCGTGCCGTCGTAGAGCTTGTCCGAGGACTTCTCGCCGGTCTCAGGGTTGGTCCACTCACGCCGGCCCTGGGCGAGCTCGACGAAGTTCCGGACCGTCTTCGGGGCGTGGTTCGGCAGGAGCCGGACTTCGATGTCGCCGTGGTTGGTCTTCAGGGTGGCGTAGAGCTGCTCGGCCACGATCTGCCTTCCGTTGTCTTCCTTGTGCCGCCCCGATCCTCCCACGCCCCGTGCCCTGTTCGCGGAAATCGGCCGAGTGCCTCCAGGGCGGGGGCACTCGCCGTCGATCCGTGGCATTGTCGACGACAAGCTCCCGTTGCACCGCATTCATCCTCTATTGGACTTGGCCAACATGCCCCGGGGTGTGCTGGCAGGCATGATCCGTAAAAGGGTGGAAAGTCGAATTACATACGCCACCGAGGAGGAGGAACCAGTGACCCGCATCGACAGCGTGCGTGCCGCGACCGGTTCGGCGAAGGACAGCGTGCTGCACGCCGCGGAAGTGGTGGCGCCCTACGCCGACACGGCCAAGGACAAGGCCGCCCACTACGCCCAGGAGGCCCGCGTCCGGCTCGCGCCCAAGGTCTCGCTCGCCGCCGACCAGGCCCGCGTCCAATACGACGCCCACCTCGCGCCGCGCCTCGAACAGGCGCGCACGCATGTGCCGCCCAAGGTCGACCAGGCCGCCCACGAAGCCGCCGTCCGTACCCGGCAGGCCGCTCGCCAGGCCGCCGACTACTCGCGCCCGCGGATCGAGCAGGCGGTCGCCGCCGCCGGGCCCGTCCGCGAGGAGGCCACCGCGCGAGGGGCGGCCGCACTGGCCGCGCTGCGCGGACAGGTCTCGCCGAAGGAGATCCGCAAGCTGGCCCGCAAGCACCAGCGTCGGGCGCGGGCCGGTCGGGCCGCGAAGACCCTGCTGGTGGTCGGCGTGCTTGCGGGTGGCGCCTTCGCCGCCTGGAAGTGGTGGGACAAGCAGGCCAACCCGGACTGGCTGGTCGAGCCGCCCGCGGCGACCGAGGTCCCCGAGAAGGGGCGGCTGACGTCGGTGGACGGCAGCGTCGGCGAGGCGGACCTCGACCCCGAGGTACGGGTCAAGGAGGCCGCGGAAGAGGCCGCCCAGCGTGACGAGGGCCGGTAGACGTTCGATCGACCCTGACCTGGGGCCCCCGGCGCGGTTGCCGGGGGCCCTTCGTCGCCCTCGGAACAGGCCGGATAAAAAACGGGCTGAGCGGTTTCTTTATGCGCCGAACCCGGGCGTCCTCCCCGTCCATGGATGACGTATACACGGGAAAAGGGCCCCACGGAACGCCCCATCCCGGGCACGGTCACCGCTCGCGACCTGACGAAACAGACCGCGGGGTTGGGTAGAGTGCTCGCCACACCCTGTGAGTCGGCGATTCGACGAGGCGCCGCCGGCACGGAACGACGGAACGCACGCCTCGAAGGGGACGACATGGCCAAGCAGGCCCGCGCTGTGCAGACCCGGCGCTCGATCGTGGAGGCCGCGGCGAGCGTGTTCGCCGAGTTCGGCTACGAGCGGGCGGCCACGTCGGAGATCCTGCGCCGGGCCCACGTCACCAAGGGCGCGATGTACTTCCACTTCCCGTCCAAGGAGTCGCTCGCCCAGGCGGTCATGGACGAGCAGACCTCGCTGGTGAACGTGGAGCCGCAGCTCTCGCCCCTGCAGTCGGTCATCGACAACACCCACCGCTTCGCCCACGTGCTGTGCCACGACGCCCTCGCCCGGGCCGGTACGCGACTGTCCGTCGAGGGCGTGTACGTCGGCGGCACACACCCGTGGGGCGAATGGTTCGACCTCACCACCCGGCTGCTGGCCGAGGGGCAGGAGCAGGGCGAGGTGCTGGCGCAGATCGACCCCCGGGAGACCGCCGAGTTCGTCGTGGCCGCCTTCACCGGCGTCCAGTTGGTCTCCGAGGCCGTCAGCAGGCGGGCCGACCTGCGGGTCCGGGTCGCCGGGATGTGGCGCCACATCCTGCCGTCCATCGCCCACCCGGCCACCATCGCCCGGCTCCGCCCGGAGGGCGCGACGGAGGTCGCCGAGGCCAAGGAGTCCAACGAGGACGAGGACGCCGGGGTCCACGCAGGTACCGCCTGAGTTTCACGGCGCTCGAGAACATACGAGAACGCACGAGAGCGTACGAGAAAACCCCGCCCGACCGCGTTTCCGCAGGTAGGACGGGGTTCTCGCTGTGGAGCCTAGGGGAGTCGAACCCCTGACATCTGCCATGCAAAGACAGCGCTCTACCAACTGAGCTAAGGCCCCGGAAAGGTAGCGCCCGCCGGAGGAAACCCACACCGGTCGGCGCCGCAGACCAGAGTACCGGGTCACCCCCCGTATCTCGCAAAAAGATTGGGGGTCCCCGCTGGCGACCACTCTCCGTAAGATGCTCGGCGTGGTTCGCGACAGCGAACCACCGTACTTGGGGAAGCGATGGGGAGACGCAATGGACGCCGCACAGCAGGAAGCGACCGCAAGAGCGCGGGAACTGCAGCGGAACTGGTACGGGGAGCCGCTGGGGGCGCTCTTCCGTAAGCTCATAGAAGATCTCGGCCTCAACCAGGCCAGGCTCGCGGGGGTGCTGGGCCTGTCCGCGCCGATGCTGTCACAGCTGATGAGCGGTCAGCGGGCGAAGATCGGCAACCCGGCCGTCGTGCAGCGGGTTCAGCTGCTGCAGGACCTGGCGGGGCAGGTCGCGGACGGCAGCGTCAGCGCCGCCGAGGCCACCGAACGCATGGAGGAGATCAAGAAGTCCCAGGGGGGCTCGGTGCTCAGCAACACCACGGCCACGACGAGCAGTTCGGGCGCACCGACGGTCAAGCGGGTGGTCCGCGAGATCCAGTCGCTGCTCCGCTCGGTGGCCGCCGCCGGCGACATCATCGATGCCGCCGACACCCTCGCCCCGACCCACCCGGAACTGGCAGAGTTCCTCCGGGTCTACGGCGCCGGCCGCACCTCGGACGCGGTCGCGCACTACCAGTCCCACCAGAGCTGACCCGGGAGCCCGGTCGCCGAAGGGGGTTCGGCAGCCGGGCCGACGGCCACCGGCCGAGGAGGACACGAGACGGGGGCTCGGGTCACGGGGGTCCGGGTCACGGGGGTTCGACTCACAGGGTTCGGGTCACGGGGGTTCGGGTCACGGGGGCTCGGGTCACGGGGGCTCGGGTCACGGGGGTTTCGGAATACGGGAGCTCGGGCCTCGGGGGAGGCTCGAAACACCGAGGCTCGGTGCATGGAGACAAGGACCACGCGGGGCGCGGTGCACGGGGGCGCAGGAGCGCGGGGGCACGAGAGGGTCGTATCACTCATCACCGGCCATCACAGGCCATCACCGGCCGACATCGACCATCGCTGACCTTCGCCGACCACTGTTGACCATCGCACGACCGAGAAACCGCGCGAGAGGGAGTCGTATCGCTCATTGAAGGGGAGGTGAGGGGGAAACAAGGGGGAAGCCGTAGGGGGAGGAGCGACGCACAGCCATGGGTGAGGTCTTCGCCGGACGGTACGAACTGGTCGACCCGATCGGACGCGGTGGGGTCGGCGCCGTCTGGCGTGCCTGGGACCACCGCCGCCGCCGCTATGTGGCCGCCAAGGTCCTCCAACAGCGCGACGCACACGCCCTGTTGCGCTTCGTCCGCGAGCAGGCCCTGCGTATCGATCACCCCCATGTGCTCGCGCCGGCCAGCTGGGCCGCCGACGACGACCAGGTCCTGTTCACCATGGACCTGGTGGCTGGCGGCTCGCTGGTCCACCTGGTGGGGGACTACGGCCCCCTGCCACCCGCCTTCGTGTGCACGCTGATCGACCAGCTGCTGTCAGGTCTGGCCGCCGTGCACGCCGAAGGCGTCGTGCACCGTGACATCAAGCCCGCCAACGTGCTCCTCGAAGCCACCGGCACCGCCCGACCGCGCCTGCGGCTGTCCGACTTCGGCATCGCCATGCGGCTGGGCGAACCGCGTCTGACGGAGACCAACCTCGTGGTGGGAACGCCCGGTTATCTCGCGCCCGAGCAGATGATGGGTTCCGAACCGGACTTCCCCGCCGACCTGTTCGCCGTCGGTCTGGTCGCGCTGTATCTGCTGGAGGGCGCGAAGCCGGACGCCAAGGCCCTCGTCCAGTACTTCGCGGAGTACGGCACACCGAGCGCCCCCAAGAGCGTCCCCGAACCGCTCTGGCAGGTCGTGGCCACCCTGCTGCAGCCCGACCCGGTCGCGCGCTTCCGCACGGCCACGGGGGCGCGCAAGGCACTCGCCGCCGCCCGCGAACTCCTCCCGGAGCCCGGCCCCGACGACGAGCTGATCGAGATCTTCGATCAACTCGGCCCTCTCCCACCGGGGTTCGTCCCGGAGGGACCGCTCAAGGCCGCGGCGGGGGTGGACACGGGTTCGTTGACGGGGACCGGTATGGGGACCGGTATGGGGACAAGCTCGGGGACAGGTCCGGGGGTGGCCTCGGAGCGGGGGGCCCTCACGAACCGCGCCCACTCCGACCGAGACGCCCGCACGGGCACCGGCGGCGCCGCCGGCTCCGTAGGCGGAGGAAACCGTCAGGCGCCGTATCGGCCCGGCGATTCCACGACTGACCGGAGCGGGATGGCATCCCGACCGCTGGACCCTCGCCAGGGCGCCGGCACCCAATCGCCGTCCAACAGCTCCTCGCCGTCCGGTACTTCGTCCCCCTCCACGTCCACCCCATCCACCCCGTCCTCCTCCCAACCGTCCAGCATGTCGGACACGGGCAGCTTCCACTTGCCGCCCCCACAGGCCACCGGCTCCTCCCCTGGCACCCCGGCCTCGGCCTCCGCCCCCACTCCACCGACTCCACCGAGTCCACAGGCGCACCCCCGCCAAAGCGCCCATCACCAGCCACACCAGCCGAACCAGCCCGCCCACATCTCCCCCCACGACCCCACGCACGTGCTCTCCTCCCCCCAGCCACTCGTCCAGCCACCCGTCCCGCGTGCTGAACCCTCTACTGCTTCGTACACCGCCCAAGTCCCGCAGGTTCCACCTCCCGCGGAGAAAACTTCGCGCCGGAGCCACCGAGCCACCCGCGCCGCACGCCGTGCCGGCCCACCCGCCAAGGTCGCGATCCCGCTCCTGCTGCTGGCGCTGACCTGCTACGCGGTCGGCTTCTGGGCCCTGACCCAGATCTGAACCGCCGCTCCACTCACCATCGCTGGGGCGTCACAAGGCCCCGGCCCTGCGCCGAGCCACGACGGTCCACGCGCCCAGCCCCACCAGTACCGCCGTGCCGCCGCCGATACCGGCCACGGCGAGAGCCGTCATCGCGGTGTCGCCGCCTCCCCCTGCCCCGCCACCTCCCCCGGCCCAGCTGCCCGCAGGCTCGTCCCGGCCCTGCCCCGCGATCTCGAACATGTTCCGCGGCACGGACTGGCCCGCGTACCCGGGCCCGCCCCGCGCCTCCCCCTTCACCCCGACCCGCAGGCTCAGCCCGAACCGCCCGTCGCCGAAGTCGTCGGCGACGCGCTCGGCGAGATGCACCACCAGGTAGTACGTGCCGGCGAAGCGCATCCCGTTGACCCGGTCGGAGAACGCATAGCGATTGACGTAGTCGACCGGCGGCACCGCGTCGAGGGAGGCGGTCTTCTGGCGGCCGTCGTAGCTGACGCTCGCGTCCTCGACGTCCGCGCGCACGGGGTTGTAGAGAGCGAGG
This sequence comes from Streptomyces sp. NPDC092369, assembly GCF_044755245.1. NCBI lineage: Bacteria > Bacillati > Actinomycetota > Actinomycetes > Kitasatosporales > Streptomycetaceae > Streptomyces > Streptomyces sp. NPDC092369. The sequence goes on along the minus strand of NZ_JBIVQP010000005.1, from coordinate 305,337 downwards.
TCCAGCGCGCCGGGCGCGAGCCCTGTGGGGCCGCCGGAGCTGCCCAGTTCGGCGGCGGCGGAGAGCTGTTGGCCCCAGCCGACCGGCACTTCGTAGAAGAGCGTCTGCCCGGGCGCGATGTCGGTGCGCCACACGCCCTGTCCCACGGCGGCGGCCCGGGCGAATCCGGCGCCTCCTGGGCGCTCCTCGGCCTGGCCCGTGGGGACGCTGGGCGAGGCGGAGTCCCACACCTTGGGCGCGCTCGTAGCGCCGACGGCCTTCAGGCGCGGTTCGGTCGTGGGGGCGAGCTCCAGGTCCCAGGCGCCGGGGGAGGTGGCCGTCGTACCGGAACGTTCGACGACGACGTAGTACGCGCCGGCGTCCTCGCACACCGCGTCGCGGGGGGCGGTCGTCCGGGCGCCCCAGGTGGTGATGGGGTGCGGGCTGCGGGACGCGCCGAAGCTCGCGGTCTCGAAGGAGCAGGAGCGGCCGTCCGCGTTCTGCATCCACACCTTGATGCCGGAGGTGACGGAGAGTTCGCCGCCGGTGCGCGGGACGGCCGTGACGGAGACGTACGCGTTCGAGGAGTCGTCGAGGTCGAGGCGGTAGTAGACCTTCGCGCTCTCGGGGAGGGAGCTGCGGTACGTCTTGCCCGGCGCGACGAGGGGCGCGTCCGCGGTGCCCGACGCGCCGTCGACGGGCAGGGCACCCGGCGCGAAGGCGTAGTCCAAAGGGGAGGCGCTGCCCGAGGCGGAGGTGGTGGCCGAGGGGGACGTAACGGTCGACGTCGTGGTCGAGGGAGAGGAGGCGTCCGGGCCCGGTGCGCCGGCCGCCGTCGCGGTCCCCGTCGGCCAGGACGTGAGCCCAGCGGCCGTGCACAGCACCGCCGCGGCGACCGCCACGCGCGCGCGTGCCGACGGACGACCGCGCCGCACTCCGGCACGCCAGCTCGCCGTACGCCGCCCCATCCCGCGTCACCCCTAGTCGTCACGTCGTCACCCGGACCCGCAAGGCCGTGGCCCATCTTGCCCCGCACGGCCGCGTGTCATCCGCGCATTCCGTACGAGCGTCCGAAACGCCCTGCTCCGGCCCCGATGTGACGCCCTCTCCAGCCCCCGTCCCGATGCCTCCGACGCCCTCGGGCAACGCAAAACCCCGACCGCGGGGCGGCCGGGGTTTTCAGTATCGGTTGTCGGTGCTCAGGAACCCGTGGGCACGGAGTCGGTTGCCTCCGTCCACAGGTCCTGCTCGGCGCGATCCGCCTGGATCTGGCGGTACACGAGGAGCCCGCCGATGGCGGCCAGTGCGACCAGGAGAAGCTTCTTCACCGCGCGACCTCGTCTTTCTTTGACGTAGGGGACCTCTGGCGCCCGACTATACACACCGCCCGATATCGATCGGTGACCTGCGTGGGCCCCCTCAACTCCCCTCCCACGCACCCCAATAGAACCGGAGTACACCGCTCCGATCGGAGGGTGATCACACCTCCACAGCCGGTCACTTTGGGTCCTCCCGACGCCTTTTCAGGCTGCTTGCACCCATCCGGGTGGTGTTCATCAGAAGATCGACGCGCCGCGGGCGTCGGTCCACCACTTCGCCGCCTCCATACACATCATGAGGAAAGTACGCAAATCGCCCAACCCGAAAGTGAGGGGCCATGACCCAGAACCAGGTCACGAAGCTGTGGACCGCCATCGTCACCGCCTTCCTGGCGCTGTGCACGACGCTCGGACTCATCACGACGACCGCCGCCGCGGCCGTACCCCAGACCGGGACGACCAGCAACAGCAACAGCAGCGCCTGCACGATGACGTCGGCCACGGCCCACGAGCCCTGGGCCTTCGCCAGGTCACTGCCCCCCACGATGAAGCAGCGCATCCGCGCCGAGGCCCACGGCAAGTCCCCCAGCTGCCGCCACCGCGCACCTGCGGACGCCGACGCGGAGACGGGGACGGACACGGACGCGACGCCTGCAGAGGCGACCTCCGACTCCCTCCAGGACACCGCTCCCCTCCAGCTCTGACGCGCCCGGCCCTCCCCTGACACAACGGCGAACTGGCGAACTTGCGTACCCAATCGCCCACTTGATGACCCTCTGCAGACCCCTGACCGTGAATCGGTCGGGGGTCTCACTGATGGACCAGGCATATACGCAATTACCTTCACGTGACGAACGGAGGACTACGCCCCATTCTTCGCGACCTCCGTCGTGGCGCTCCACGCCTCCCACTCGCCGTTCCTGTCCATGCCCGGACGAGTGGCGGCCCTCATCACGAAACTGGCCTGACCGCGCGCGGGATACCGTCACGGCCCGGCCGATCGGACAGACACGCAAAGACCCCCAACCATGATTGGTTGGGGGTCTTTTGACTGGTGGGGCTAACAGGATTTGAACCTGTGGCCTCATCCTTATCAGGGATGCGCTCTAACCAACTGAGCTATAGCCCCGCCGCGCTCTGCGGTGTGTGTCCCGCGCGCTGACCCCTGAAGATTAGCGCACGACGTGGGCAGTCCCAAAATCGATAGTCGCGGGACCGTCCGCGGAGGTTTGAACCCGTGCCGGGCTCCCCGCGGACGGCCAAGTCACTCGTCCTCGGCGAGCGTCAGCTCGATGCCGCCGACGAAGCCCGCGGAGAGGTTGTAGATGAACGCACCGAGGGTCGCCAGAGCCGTCGCGAGGACGACGTCGATGACCGCGATGACCGACGCGAACGTCAGGACGTGCGGGAGGGACAGGAACGACTGCAGGTCGAAGCCGTTCGACTCGTTCGAGCCGGTCGCCTCGGAGATCGTGCCGCCGACCGTCGAGAAGACACCCATCGCGTCCATCACCATCCACAGCACGGCGGACGCGACGATCGTGCAGATGCCCAGGGCGATGGAGAGCAGGAAGCTCACCTTCATCACCGACCACGGATCGGCCTTCGCCACGCGCAGGCGTGCCTTGCGGATCCGCGGAGTGGTGCGAGCCCCGGTGCGCGGCCGGCGTACCGCGCCGGCAGGCGCGGGGGCCTGGGGCGCGGCCGGAGCCGCCGGGTTCTGGTAGGCCTGCGGCGGGTGGTACGGCCCGGTGGGCTGCTGGGGCTGCTGCCGCTCACCGGGGAGCGGGGAGGCCGGCTGCTGCGGCGGTGCGGGCGGTGCCGCGGCCTGCGAGTGCGGCTGGGCGCCCGGGGCTGCCGGACCCGTCCCAGCCGCGTGCTGCTGGGTCTGCGGCCCTCGGGTGTCCGTCACAGTTCCCCCCTGGGATCCATGAGTGTCGGGCGTACGCGGCTCGTTGGCGGGTGGCTTGATCGCTTTGAGCTGGGTCGTATGCGAGTCCGTCACCTGCGCGGCGGAGCCACGGCCGCCGCCGTCAGTTTCAGTACCCCTGGGGGTACCGGCCGACCCGGCGCCCGTGGCTCCGCTCACGATGTCTCTCTCCTCGTGCTACTCGGAGGAGGGCGACTCGCCCTCTTCCGTGCCGGTGGTCGTGGCGTCCTCGGCGGTATCGTCCACGGCGTCCTCGCCGTCGACTTCCTCCGCCTCGCGCCCCGCCTCGGCGTTACGAGCGATACCGACGACGGCATCGCGCTTGCCCAGGTTGATCAGTTGGACGCCCATGGTGTCACGGCCCGTCTCCCTGACCTCGTTGACTCGCGTACGAATCACACCGCCCGACAGCGTGATGGCGAGGATCTCGTCGAGTTCCTCGACCACCAGCGCACCGACGAGAGAGCCACGGTCCTCGACGATCTTGGCGGCCTTGATGCCGAGGCCGCCGCGACCCTGGACGCGGTACTCGTCGACAGCGGTCCGCTTCGCGTACCCACCGTCTGTGGCAGTGAACACGAACGTACCGGGTCGAACAACATTCATCGACAGAAGTTCATCGCCGGAGCGGAAACTCATGCCCTTGACACCCGAGGTAGCGCGCCCCATGGGGCGCAGAGTCTCGTCCGAAGCAGTGAACCTGATCGACTGTGCCTTCTTGCTGATCAGAAGCAGATCACTGTCGGACGAAACGAGCTCGGCTCCGATCAGTTCGTCGTCGGAACCGTCCTCGCGCTCCCGCAGGTTGATCGCGATCACACCGCCGGAACGGGGCGAATCGTAATCCTTCAGAGGCGTCTTCTTGACCAGACCGCCCTTCGTGGCCAGCACCAGGTACGGCGCTGCCTCGTAGTCGCGGATCGCGAGGATCTCGGCGATCGACTCGTCCGGCTGGAAGGCCAGCAGGTTCGCGACATGCTGCCCGCGCGCGTCACGGCCGGCGTCCGGCAGCTCGTACGCCTTCGCGCGGTACACCCGGCCCTTGTTGGTGAAGAACAGCAGCCAGTGGTGGGTCGTCGACACGAAGAAGTGGTCGACGATGTCGTCTTCCTTCAGCTTCGCGCCGCGCACGCCCTTGCCACCGCGCTTCTGGGAGCGGTAGTCGTCCGTCTTGGTGCGCTTGACGTAGCCGCCGCGCGAGATGGTGACGACGATGTCCTCTTCGGCGATCAGGTCCTCGATGGACATGTCACCGTCGAAGGGCACCAGCATCGTCTTGCGGTCGTCGCCGAACTTCTCGACGATCGCGGCGAGTTCCTCGCTGACGATCCCGCGCTGGCGGACCGGCGAGGCCAGGATCTCGTTGTACTCGGCGATCTTCGCCTGGAGTTCGTCGTGCTCCTGGATGATCTTCTGGCGCTCCAGGGCGGCCAGCCGGCGCAGCTGCATCTCCAGGATGGCGTTCGCCTGGATCTCGTCGATCTCCAGGAGGCCCATCAGGCCCGTACGCGCGATCTCCACGGTGTCGCTGCGCCGGATGAGCGCGATGACCTCGTCGATGGCGTCCAGGGCCTTCAGGAGGCCACGCAGGATGTGCGCCCGCTCCTCGGCCTTGCGCAGCCGGAACTTCGTCCGGCGGACGATGACCTCGATCTGGTGCGCCACCCAGTGCCGGATGAACGCGTCCAGGGAGAGGGTCCGCGGTACGCCGTCGACCAGGGCCAGCATGTTGGCGCTGAAGTTGGACTGCAGATCCGTGTGCTTGTAGAGGTTGTTCAGTACGACCTTGGCGACCGCGTCCCTCTTGAGGACGATGACCAGGCGCTGGCCGGTACGGGACGACGTCTCGTCGCGGACGTCGGCGATGCCGCCGACCTTGCCGTCCTTCACCAGGTCGGCGATCTTCTGCGCGAGGTTGTCGGGGTTGGTCTGGTAGGGGAGTTCGGTGACCACCAGGCACTGGCGGTTCTGGATCTCCTCGACCTCGACGACCGCGCGCATGGTGATCGAGCCGCGACCGGTGCGGTACGCCTCTTCGATGCCCTTGCGGCCGACGACCAGCGCGCCGGTCGGGAAGTCGGGGCCCTTGATGCGCTCGATCAGCGCGTCCAGGAGCTCCTCCTGCGAGGCCTCCGGGTTCTCCAGGCACCACTGGGCGCCCGCCGCGACCTCACGGAGGTTGTGCGGCGGGATGTTGGTGGCCATGCCGACCGCGATGCCCGCCGAGCCGTTGATCAGCAGGTTCGGGAAGCGGGCCGGCAGGACGGTCGGCTCCTGGGAGCGGCCGTCGTAGTTGTCCGTGAAGTCGACGGTCTCCTCGTCGATGTCACGGACCATCTCCATCGACAGCGGCGCCATCTTGCACTCGGTGTAGCGCATGGCGGCCGCCGGGTCGTTGCCCGGGGAGCCGAAGTTGCCGTTGGAGTCCACCAGCGGCATCCGCATCGACCACGGCTGCGCGAGGCGGACCAGCGCGTCGTAGATCGAGGAGTCGCCGTGCGGGTGGTAGTTGCCCATGACGTCGCCGACGACGCGGGCGCACTTGTAGAAGCCCTTCTCGGGCCGGTAACCGCCGTCGTACATGGCGTACAGGACACGGCGGTGCACGGGCTTGAGGCCGTCACGGACGTCGGGCAGTGCTCGCGACACGATGACGGACATCGCGTAGTCGAGGTACGAGCGCTGCATCTCCGTCTCGAGCCCGACGGGCTCGACGCGCTGGGCGATGACGCCCTCTTCAGGCGTACCGGAAGTGTTCTCGTCGGTCATTGCTGGTGGGGATCCTTCCTGGTGCGGTCAGCTGAGACCGACTCAGATGTCGAGGAAGCGGACGTCCTTGGCGTTGCGCTGGATGAACTGGCGGCGCGCCTCGACGTCCTCGCCCATGAGGACCGAGAACAGGTCGTCGGCCTGCGCGGCGTCGTCCAGGGTGACCTGGCCGAGGACGCGGTGCTCCTGGTCCATCGTGGTGATGCGCAGCTCCTCGGCGTTCATCTCGCCGAGGCCCTTGAAGCGCTGGATCGAGTCTTCCTTGATCCGCTTGCCGCTCTGCCGGCCCAGCTCGATCAGCGCGTCGCGCTCACGGTCCGAGTACGCGTACTCGAAGTCGTCACGGCCCCACTTGATCTTGTACAGCGGGGGACGCGAAAGGAACACGTGCCCGGCCTCGACCAGCGGCCGCATGAAGCGGAACAGGAAGGTCAGCAGCAGCGTGCTGATGTGCTGACCGTCGACGTCGGCGTCCGCCATCAGGATGATCTTGTGATAGCGCAGCCGCTCGATGTCGAAGTCCTCGTGGACTCCGGTGCCGAAGGCGGAGATCAGCGCCTGGATCTCCTGGTTCTGCAGGATCTTGTCGATCCTGGCCTTCTCGACGTTGAGGATCTTGCCTCGGATCGGGAGGATCGCCTGGTACTGCGGATTGCGGCCGGACTTGGCCGAACCGCCGGCGGAGTCACCCTCGACGATGAAGATCTCGCACTTGGTGGGGTCGTTCGACTGGCAGTCGGACAGCTTGCCCGGCAGGGACGCGGTCTCCAGCAGACCCTTGCGACGGGTGAGGTCGCGGGCCTTGCGGGCGGCCACGCGCGCGGTGGCGGCCTGGATGCCCTTGCGGATGATGTCCGCGGCCTCGTTCGGGTTGCGGTCCAGCCAGTCGTTGAGGTGCTCGTAGACCGCCTTCTGTACGAAGGTCTTCGCCTCGGTGTTGCCGAGCTTGGTCTTGGTCTGGCCCTCGAACTGCGGCTCGGCCAGCTTCACCGAGATGATCGCGGTCAGACCCTCGCGGATGTCGTCGCCCGTGAGGTTGTCGTCCTTCTCCCGCAGCAGCTTCTTGTCGCGCGCGTACTTGTTGATCAGCGACGTCAGCGCGGCCCGGAAGCCCTCTTCGTGCGTACCGCCCTCGTGCGTGTGGATGATGTTGGCGAAGGAGTACACACCCTCGCTGTAACCACTGTTCCACTGCATCGCGACCTCGAGGGACAGGCTCTTGTCCCTGTCCTCGGCCTCCAGGTCGATGATCGTCGGATGCACCACCTCTCCCTTGCGGGAGTTGAGGTACTTCACGTAGTCGACGATGCCGCCCTCGTAGTGGTACGTGACGGACTTGACCTCGTCCTTCTCGTCCGCACCCGCCTCGTCGGCACCGACCGTGGCCTTCGCCACCTCGCGCTCGTCAGTGAGTTTGATCGTCAAACCCTTGTTGAGGAACGCCATCTCCTGGAAGCGCCGCGAGAGCGTCTCGAAGGAGTACTCGGTGGTCTCGAAGACGTCCGGGTCGGCCCAGAAGGTGACCGACGTACCGGTCTCGTCCGTGGCCTCGTGCTGCACGAGCGGGGCCGTCGGCACGCCCAGCTTGTAGTCCTGCGTCCAGCGGTATCCGTCGGTCCTGATCTCGACGGCGACCTTGCTGGACAGCGCGTTCACCACGGAGACGCCCACGCCGTGCAGACCACCGGAGACCGCGTAGCCGCCGCCACCGAACTTGCCGCCCGCGTGCAGCACCGTCAGCACGACCTCGACGGCGGGCTTGCCCTCGGACGGGACGATGCCCACCGGGATGCCTCGGCCGTTGTCGATGACGCGCACGCCGCCGTCGTGAAGGATCGTGACGTCGATCGTGTCCGCGTGACCGGCCAGCGCCTCGTCGACGGAGTTGTCGACGACTTCCTGCACGAGGTGGTGCAGACCTCGCTCACCGGTCGAACCGATGTACATACCGGGTCGCTTGCGGACCGCGTCCAGACCCTCGAGGACGGTGATGGCGCTGGCGTCGTACGAGGCGGTGACCTCACCGTTCGACGAGGTCACCGCGCCGTTCACGCCGGCGTCGATGGACGGGATGTTCTCGTTGGGGTTGCCGGAATCGGCCACGAAGCGCCCTTTCTGGCACAGCACCAGCCAGGCTCGTCGGCGGGTTGCCGGAGCGGCTGCGGCATGTTGCGTTGGTAAGCCTTGATCAGCGTTGCTCAGCTTTTCCCGGGCGGTCCCCATCAGTGGGGCGGGATTAGCTCCCAGTCTACCGGTAGCACCGACAGTGATGGGGGTTTGCCGGTACCTGAGTCCTCATGTGCCGCCCTCAACCGGCGTCTTCCGGGTCCCCATATACGGAGCGGGGCTCCAAGAGGCTCACAGCGGCACTCAGCGCTTCCGGCTGTCAACCCTTGGCTACTTGGGAGTCAGATCGCGATTCGCAACCGCGTGCCGTTGCGCGGCTCGGCCGTCACGCACCCACATATGTGATGTCAGTCACCCATAGGTGTCGCCGGGTCCCTTGCTGCCCGGAGCGCGCAGCGGACCGTAGTTGCGGGCGGGTCCGCTCGGGCCGAGCACCTTGATCACCTTCACCGTGCCGTGCCCGAGATCCTCGTTCAGCCGGGCCACCAGCGTGGGCGCCAGCAGGCGCAGATTCGTCGCCCAGGCCGTCGAGTCGCAGCGCACGACGAGCACCTGCTCGTCCTCGTCGTACCGATCCGGCTCGCAGTGCTTGGCCACGTCCTCGCCGACGATCTGCGGCCAGCGGCCCATCACCCCGCCCACTGCGGCCGGTGCCTCCCAGCCGCGCTCGGTGATCAGCCGGTTGATCGCCGCACCGAACGCCATGGGGTCGCGTCCGTCGGCGCGCGCGCCGGAGCGCAGGCCCCCGCGCCGCGCCTGCTTCTGCTGCCGCGCCGCGTCCCCACGCGCGCGTGCCTGTTCCTTGGCTGCCCTGAGCGCCACGCGCGCGAGGTCGACGCCGGAGGGCTCTGCGGCCTTCTCGGGGACGACCGGCTCTTCGTCCGTCATACGCGCTCCACCGCCCCATCCGCCACGGAGAACCGCGTCCCCGCCAGTACGTGCGGTACGTCGTCGTCGACCGCGGCCGTCACCAGCACCTGCTCCCCGGGCGCGACCAGCTCCGCCAGCCGCTCGCGCCGCCGGGTGTCCAGCTCGGCGAACACGTCGTCGAGCACCAGCACCGGCTCATTGCCCTCGGCCCGCAACAGGTCGTACGACGCGAGCCGCAGCGCCAGCGCATAGGACCAGGACTCCCCGTGCGAGGCGTACCCCTTGGCCGGCAACTGCCCGAGCTTGAGCACCAGATCGTCCCGATGGGGTCCTACGAGAGTGATGCCCCGCTCGATCTCCTGCTTGCGCGCCTGAGCGAGCGCCCCCATGAGCTGCTCGTAGAGAGCCTCACGCGTGTGTGCCTCACCGGGCGCGGACGGCTTGTACTCCAGCGCGATCGGGCCTCCTCCGGGCGCCAGTTGCTCGTACGCCTTGTCGGTCAGCGGCTGGACGGCCGCGATCAGGTCAAGCCGCTGAGCGAGCAACTCGGCGCCCACGCGCGCGAGATGCTGATCCCAGACATCCAGCGTCGACAGGTCCATGGAGCGGCCGCCGTGCCGCCGTGCCAGGGCCGCGCTCTTGAGGAGCGTGTTGCGCTGCTTGAGCACCCGCTCGTAGTCGGAGCGGACGCCGGCCATGCGCGGGGAGCGGGCGGTGATCAGCTCGTCGAGGAAGCGGCGGCGCTCGCCGGGGTCGCCCTTGACCAGGGCGAGGTCCTCCGGCGCGAACAGCACGGTGCGCACGATGCCGAGCACGTCACGCGGCCTGACCTGCGAAGACCTGTTGATACGGGCGCGGTTGGCGCGTCCGGGGTTCAGCTCCAGCTCGATCAGCTGCTGCCGCTCGCCCTGCTTGACCTGCGCCCGGATGACGGCGCGTTCGGCGCCCATGCGCACCAGGGGGGCGTCGGAGGAGACGCGGTGACTGCCGAGGGTGGCGAGGTAGCCGACGGCCTCGACGAGGTTGGTCTTGCCCTGCCCGTTGGGGCCCACGAAGGCGGTGACGCCGGGGTCGAGCGGGACCTCGACCCCGGCGTACGAGCGGAAGTCGGCCAGCGACAGATGCGTGACGTGCATGGTCGTTCGCCGACCTCCCCCGGGTTGTGGACTGCCGGGCAGCCCTGTGGATTACTTCGTCTCGACCGCGTGGCCGCCGAACTGGTTGCGCAGCGCGGCGATCATCTTCATCTGGGGCGAGTCGTCCTGGCGGGAGGCGAACCGCGCGAACAGCGACGCGGTGATCGTCGGCAACGGCACCGCGTTGTCGATGGCGGCCTCCACGGTCCAGCGGCCCTCGCCGGAGTCCTGTGCGTAGCCCTTGAGCTTGTCGAGGTGCTCGTCGCCGTCGAGCGCGTTCACCGCGAGGTCCAGCAGCCAGGACCGGATCACCGTGCCCTCCTGCCAGGAGCGGAAGACCTCGCGCACGTCCGTGACGGAGTCGACCTTCTCCAGCAGCTCCCAGCCCTCGGCGTAGGCCTGCATCATGGCGTACTCGATGCCGTTGTGGACCATCTTGGCGAAGTGCCCGGCGCCGACCTTGCCGGCGTGCACGGAGCCGAACTCGCCTTCCGGCTTGAGGGCGTCGAAGACCGGCTGCACCTTGGCGACGTTCTCCGCGTCGCCGCCGTACATCAGCGCGTAGCCGTTCTCCAGGCCCCAGACGCCCCCTGAGACGCCGCAGTCGACGAAACCGATGCCCTTGGCGGCCAGTTCCTCCGCGTGCTTCTCGTCGTCCGTCCAGCGGGAGTTGCCGCCGTCCACGACGACATCGCCCGGCGACAGGAGCTCGGCCAGTTCGTCGACGGTCGACTGGGTGGGGGCACCGGCCGGGACCATCACCCAGACCACGCGCGGACCTTGGAGTTTGCCCACAAGCTCTTCCAGGCTGTGGACATCCGCGAGGTCCGGGTTGCGGTCGAATCCGACGACGGTGTGGCCTGCGCGGCGGATCCGCTCGCGCATGTTGCCGCCCATCTTGCCGAGGCCGACGAGACCGAGCTCCATCAGTTGTTCCTTAGGTTGCCGAGTGTCGTGTGAGGCGCTTGTTCGCACCCGCGTCCGAGCCTAAACCCGGACGCTCACGCACACCTGTGGGCATACGCGCTCAAACGTACGCCCCGACCTGCGGGTTCCCGAAGGGCGCGCTCAGCCGCTCAGCCGCACCGGCATGATCAGGTACTTGTAGGCCTCGTCCGCCTCCGCGTCCAGCGCCGGCTTGCCGCTGAGCAACGCGGGCTTCGTGGACGTCGTGAACGACAGCTGGGCGACCGGGGAGTCGATGGCGCTCAGGCCGTCCAGCAGGAACGTCGGGTTGAAGGCGATCGACACGTCGTCGCCCTCCAGCTGGGCGTCGACCCTTTCCACAGCCTGTGCGTCGTCGCTGGAGCCGGCCTCCAGGATCAGCACGCCCTGCTCGAAGCTGAGCCGCACCGGGGTGTTGCGCTCGGCGACCAGGGCCACGCGCTTGACGGCCTCCACGAAGGGGGCGGTCTCGATCACGGCGATGGAGTTGAACTCCGTCGGGAACAGCGAGCGGTACTTCGGGAGGTCGCCCTCCAGGAGGCGGGTCGTCGTGCGCCGGCCCGCGCCCTCGAAGCCGATGAGGCCCTCGCCCGCGCCGGAGCCGGACAGCGCCAGGATCACGCTGTCGCCGCTCGTGAGGGCCTTGGCGGTGTCCAGGAGCGTCTTGGCGGGCACCAGGGCGACCGCGGACGCCTCCGGGTTCTCCGGCTTCCACAGGAACTCGCGGACCGCGAAGCGGTAGCGGTCGGTGGAGGCCAGCGTGACCGTGTCGCCCTCGATCTCGATGCGCACACCGGTGAGCACGGGCAGCGTGTCGTCGCGCCCGGCGGCGATGGCCACCTGGGCGGCGGCGGCCGCGAAGACCTCGCCGGGGACCGTGCCCGTCGCGTTCGGCATCTGCGGCAGCGCCGGGTACTCCTCCACAGGCAGGGTGTGGAGTGTGAATCGGGAGGAGCCGCAGACCACCGTCGCCCGTACACCGTCTGTGGAAATCTCCACCGGGCGGTTGGGCAGCGCGCGGCAGATGTCCGCGAGCAGGCGGCCGGAGACCAGGACCGTGCCCTCTTCCTCGACCTCGGTCTCCACCGACACGCGTGCGGAGACCTCGTAGTCGAAGCTGGACAGGCTCAGCTGGCCGTCCTCGGCCTTCAGCAGAAGGCCGGCGAGGACAGGCGCCGGCGGACGGGCCGGGAGGCTGCGTGCCGCCCAGGCAACTGCCTCCGCGAGTACGTCGCGTTCCACCCGGATCTTCACTGTTGCCGCCTCCTGCTGTTGCCGGCGCTTCTCGGCCTGCCTGGCTTCGTCGTCTGTCTCGGTGTTGTCAGCCCCTGTGGAGGGAAGGACACCGGGGAACAGTCTGACGCACCCCACTGACAGTAGGTGCCTCTCGGGGTCAAGTCGTGACGAGGGGCAGTCGGGAGCGAGACAGCGAGTTGTGCACAGGACCCACTTCGAAACGGTTTCCCAGCTCTCTCTAGTTGCTAGTAGTAGTAGGGGCTGTGGAAACGGTGGATAACCTCGTTTTCCCAGCTCAGAGCGGGAATTTTGTCCACTGGTCCTGTGGGCGGAGGCGGTGGACAACCGGGCGCTTCTGTGGAGAACGGAAAGTTCTGCACACTCCATGCACAGCCGAGGGGCACTTCTCCCCAGCGCCGTCCCCAGCTTTACCCACGTTTCCCACAGGGCAACCCGGCACCTTCGTGTGACGCCTTTCACTCGACCCGGTGATCAGGCGCGTCGCGTTGCCGAACAGTGGACAGGGATGTGGAGAAGCTGGTGATCTCTGGGGACAACCGGCCCTGGCCTGTGAGTTGTCGGTGGACAACTTCGTGCACAGCTTGTGGATCATTCGGCTGTCCACAGTCTGTGGAGATCGTTCGTCCACTAATCCACAGGCACCTGACCTGGCCTGACGGTCTTTCGGCGGCGACGCCTGTGGACACGATCTGGACAACTCCTGGGTCCCCAGGGTGTGGACGGCAGAAAGTCGCCGAATCTGTGGAGAGAGGCCGTAACTCGGCCCGTATTCGAACAGCGGGTTGCCGCGACACGAAGAAGGGCGCCCTCGGGAACTCGTCCCGGGGCGCCCTCGGCGGCCGTCCGCGCGGCTGTCAGCCGTTCTTGATGCGGTTCGTCAGCTCGGTCACCTGGTTGTAGATGGAGCGCCGCTCGGCCATCAGATTGCGGATCTTGCGGTCCGCGTGCATGACGGTCGTGTGGTCGCGGCCGCCGAACAGCGCGCCGATCTTCGGCAGCGACAGGTCGGTCAGCTCCCGGCACAGGTACATGGCGATCTGCCGTGCCGTCACCAGCGCGCGCCCGCGCGAGGTGCCGCACAGGTCCTCGACGGTGAGCCCGAAGTAGTCGGCGGTCGCGCTCATGATGGCCGTCGAGGTGATCTCGGGGGCCGAGTCCTCACCGCCGGGGATCAGGTCCTTGAGGACGATCTCCGTCAGGCCCAGGTCCACCGGCTGCCGGTTGAGCGACGCGAACGCCGTCACCCGGATCAGCGCGCCCTCCAGCTCGCGGATGTTGCGCGAGATGCGGGACGCGATGAACTCCAGGACCTCCGGCGGGGCGTTGAGCTGCTCCTGCACCGCCTTCTTACGGAGGATCGCGATACGCGTCTCCAGTTCGGGCGGCTGGACGTCGGTGATCAGACCCCACTCGAAACGGTTCCGCAGCCGGTCCTCCAGCGTCACCAGCTGCTTGGGCGGCCGGTCGCTGGAGAGCACGATCTGCTTGTTCGCGTTGTGGAGCGTGTTGAAGGTGTGGAAGAACTCCTCCTGCGTCGACTCCTTGTCCGCGAGGAACTGGATGTCGTCGACGAGCAGGATGTCCATCTCGCGGTACCGCTTGCGGAAGCTGTCGCCCTTGCCGTCGCGGATGGAGTTGATGAACTCGTTGGTGAACTCCTCCGAGCTCACGTACCGCACGCGCGTGCCCGGGTAGAGGCTCCGCGCGTAGTGTCCGATCGCGTGCAGCAGGTGCGTCTTGCCCAGCCCCGACTCCCCATAGATGAAGAGGGGGTTGTACGCCTTCGCCGGCGCCTCGGCGACGGCCACCGCGGCCGCGTGCGCGAAGCGGTTGGAGGCGCCGATGACGAACGTGTCGAAGAGGTACTTCGGGTTCAGGCGAGCGGTCGGCTCGCCGGGGCGGGTCGCCGGCGCGGGCTGCGCGGCCAGCGGGCCGGGAGCGCCGGGGCTCATGGAGCCGCCGCGGTGGCCGTGCCCGGAGTTCGACGGCGGCTCGGACCGGTCCCGGCGCCCGTCGCGCTGGTCGTAGTCGGACCGGGGCGCGTCGTAGTCGGGGCGCGGCTGGTCGTACTCGGAGCGCTGATTGTCGTAGGGCGGACGCTCCATCGACTGCGGGCGGTAGTCCTGGGCGGGCGGGGCGTAGGAGTCCTGGGGGTTGTACGGCTCCTGCTGCTGGCCGTAGTTGTCCTGCGACGGCGAGGCATAGGGGTCGCGCTCCGGGAAGCCGAGCCGCGGCTGCTGCCAGCTGTACTCGTCCTGGGAGGGGCGCGGCCAGGCGCCGGGCTCGGGGCGCTGGTACTCGGAGGGGTAGGCGGGCCGGGCCGTGGGCAGCTGGTCCTGGCGGGAGGGGGGCAGTTGGTCGCTCGGGGCGCCGGGCAGCTGATCGGGTCGGTTCGACCGGCGGTCGTCGGCGCGGTGGCGGCCGTAGCCCTCGTACGGGTCGGAGGAGAGCTCGGGCTCCTCGTAGCGCTGCTGGGGGCGGGGCGGTGGCGCCGGCGGGCCGGGAGGCTCGCCCGCGGAGTCGTCGACGGTGATCGCGATCCGGATGGGGCGGCCGCATTCGCGGGTCAGTGATTCGGCGACGATGGGCGCGAGGCGGCCTTCGAGGACCCCCTTCGCAAACTCGTTCGGTACGGCGAGCAGGGCGGTGTCGGCCACCAGCGCGAGGGGCTGGCAGCGACGGATCCAGTGCTCGTCCTTTGCCTCGACCCCCTGCGCACGGCCCTCACCGAGGAGCTGCTCCAGTACTCGTGGCCACACTGCGGCAAGATCGGCAGGCACGTCAGCCACAGGGCACGCTCTCTCGTGGGTCCCACGAACGTGTGGTTGCGGGACGGATCGGGTGGTAAATGGGGTGGCGGTGGGGACAAGGGAACGAATCGGAGTCCAGCCACGGTAGTCAGGGCGACGGGTGCGGTTCAAGTTGTTGTCCCCAGGCTGTGGATAGTGTCTCCCGGTGACCGCTGGTTTGACCGGATGGCTCAGCCGCGCGTACCGTAACCAGGTCGAGTTGTCGATGGCTGCTGCCGCCTGCCTCCGATGGGCACAGATCGCTGAAGGTGATCGGGAAGCGGTGCAATCGGGCGTGACGCGAGCTTCTCGTGGGCGCACGGTGACAGCCAGGACGGCACCGGCCAAACCCCGATTGATTTCTGGAGCCCCCGAGTGAGCAAGCGCACCTTCCAGCCGAACAACCGTCGCCGCGCCAAGACCCACGGCTTCCGCCTGCGGATGCGTACCCGTGCCGGCCGCGCGATTCTCGCGAACCGTCGTGGCAAGGGTCGCGCCAGCCTGTCCGCCTGATCCCGGTCAGGTCATGCCGTCGTGCTGCCCACCGAGAACCGGCTGAGGCGGCGCGAGGACTTCGCGACCGCGGTACGACGAGGGCGCCGGGCCGGACGCCCGTCCCTAGTCGTCCATCTTCGTAGCGGTGCCACGGACCCGCACGCGCCAGGGGAGAGCGCTCCCCCGACGCGTGCGGGTTTCGTCGTGAGCAAAGCCGTGGGTGGTGCGGTGGTCCGCAACAAGGTGAAGCGCAGGCTGCGTCACCTGATGCGCGATCGAGTCGCCCTGCTGCCCCCCGGTAGCCTGGTAGTCGTACGAGCGCTGCCCGGTGCGGGTGACGCCGACCATGCACAGCTGGCCCGAGACCTGGATGCCGCCCTGGAGCGGCTGCTGGGAGGGGGCGCGCGATGAAGTACCCACTGCTTGCACTGATCAAGCTGTACCAGTGGACGATCAGTCCACTGCTCGGCCCGGTGTGCAAGTACTACCCGTCGTGCTCCCACTACGGCTACACGGCCATCGACCGGCACGGTGCGATCAAGGGCACGGCACTCACCGCCTGGCGCATCCTGCGGTGCAATCCGTGGTCGCTGGGCGGAGTGGACCATGTGCCGCCCCGCAAGCGCCCGCGGTGGCACGAAATGCTGCGCGGCGCCCGGCGTGCACGCAAGGGCGGGACCTCCGCCGCCGAACAGGCCATCGAGGGACAGACTCCTTCGAGCCCGGCCGCCGAGACCCCGTCCCATGTCCAAGGAGCATGATTAGTGGACACGATTGCCAGTCTTTTCAGCTTCATCACGACACCCGTTTCCTGGGTCATCGTCCAGTTCCACTCGGTGTACGGGAAGGTCTTCGGTGCCGACACGGGCTGGGCCTGGGGCCTGTCCATCGTGTCCCTGGTGATCCTGATCCGCATCTGCCTGATCCCGCTGTTCGTGAAGCAGATCAAGGCGACCCGGGCCATGCAGACGCTGCAGCCCGAGATGAAGAAGATCCAGGAGCGCTACAAGAACGACAAGCAGCGCCAGTCCGAAGAGATGATGAAGCTGTACAAGGAGACGGGCACCAACCCGCTCTCCTCGTGCCTTCCCATCCTGGCGCAGTCCCCGTTCTTCTTCGCGCTGTACCACGTGCTCAACGGCATCGCGACGGGCAAGACGATCGGCGTCATCAACGACCCGCTGCTCGCCAGCGCGCGTAAGGCGCACATCTTCGGTGCCCCGCTGGCGGCGAAGTTCACCGACAGCGCCGACAAGGTCGGCCAGCTCGGCGCCACGCTGACCGACGTCCGCGTCGTCACCGCGATCATGATCGTGATGATGTCGGCGTCGCAGTTCTACACGCAGCGCCAGCTGATGACGAAGAACGTCGACACCACGGTGAAGACGCCGTTCATGCAGCAGCAGAAGATGCTGATGTACGTCTTCCCCGTCATGTTCGCCATCTTCGGCATCAACTTCCCCGTCGGTGTCCTCGTCTACTGGCTGACCACCAACGTGTGGACCATGGGCCAGCAGATGTACGTCATCCGCAACAACCCGACGCCGGGTTCCAAGGCCCAGGCCGCCTACCTGGAGCGCCTGACCAAGCACGTCACGCACCACGGCAAGACCCGCAGGCGGAGCGAGAAGACCATCATCAAGGCGATCGTCGCCAAGGGCCGGGACCGCAACGAGTTCGAGCGCAAGTTCATCAACGCCCTGAACAAGGCGGGCCTCGCGGCCCACGCGGACGGCACCGTGGCGAAGGGTGAGGCCGAGGCCGTCACGCTGGCCGAGGACGGTACGCCCACCACCGGCGGTGCGCCCAAGCGCCAGCAGCCCAAGCGCCAGTCGAAGGCCCAGCGCCAAGGCGGCCCCAGGGTGGCCGGCGAGTCCACCGCCTCCGCCTCGTCGACGCCGACGTCGCTGGAGAAGTCCGACGAGCCACAGGACGCCAAGCCTGCCGACAAGCCCGCTCCGAAGTCCGGCGCGAGCGGTCGCAGCAAGGCCCAGTCCGGGCAGCGCAAGGGCGGTCCGCAGCGCCCCAAGTCCCCCTCCAAGAAGTAAGAAGGAGCCCATCCCGTGACGGAAGGCACCACCTCCGCTGCCGCCGAGGGTGTAGACACCCTGTCCCGCCTGGAGCAGGAGGGTGAGATCGCGGCGGACTACCTCGAGGGTCTGCTGGACATCGCCGACCTCGACGGCGACATCGACATGGACGTCGAGGCCGACCGCGCCGCTGTCTCGATCATCAGCGACTCGGGTGGCCGAGACCTGAACAAGCTGGTCGGCCGCGACGGTGAGGTGCTAGAGGCGCTCCAGGAGCTCACGCGCCTCGCCGTGCACCGGGAGACCGGGGACCGCAGCCGGCTGATGCTGGACGTCGCCGGCTACCGCGCCAAGAAGCGCGCCGAGCTCTCCGAGCTGGGTGCCAAGGCAGCCTCCGACGTGAAGAACACCGGCGAACCGGTGAAGCTCGACCCGATGACACCGTTCGAGCGCAAGGTCGTGCACGACGCGGTCAAGGCCGCGGGCCTGCGCAGCGAGTCGGAGGGCGAGGAGCCACAGCGCTTCGTCGTCGTGCTTCCCGCCTGATCGGTTCTACGTTCCTCCGGCCCCGTCTGTAGCGCAGACGGGGCCGAAGTTTGTCAGCCTGATAGCTCTGGTGGTCGGCGCTCGGTGCGCTGATGCGGTACGGAAGGACGGTCCCCGTGACGGAGGCAGCGGAACTCCCCCCTGCGCCCGAGCAGGCGCGTGAGGTGTTCGGCGATCGGTTCTCGGATGCGGTCCGGTACGCGGAGCTGCTCGCCGAGGCGGGCGTGCAGCGCGGTCTGATCGGTCCGCGTGAGGTGCCCCGGCTCTGGGAGCGGCACCTGTTGAACTGTGCGGTGCTCTCGGAGGTGGTGCCCGAGAGCGTGACGGTGTGCGATGTCGGCTCCGGGGCCGGCCTGCCGGGCATCCCCCTGGCACTGGTCCGGCCGGATCTGAAGATCACGCTGCTGGAGCCGTTGCTGCGCCGGACGAACTTCCTCACCGAGGTCGTCGAGCTGCTGGGCCTGGACCATGTGACGGTCATGCGGGGCCGGGCCGAGGAGGTCATGGGCAAGCTGCCGCCCGTGCACGTGGTGACGGCCCGAGCCGTGGCACCACTGGACCGCCTGGCCGCCTGGGGGATCCCGCTGCTGCGTCCCTACGGCGAGATGCTCGCCCTCAAGGGCGACACCGCCGAGGAGGAGCTGAAGGCGGCCGCCACAGCACTGAGCAAGCTCGGTGCTGTGGAGACGTCGATCCTCCATGTGGGCGACGGTGTCGTGGATCCGCTGTCGACTGTGGTGCGGGTCGAGGTCGGTGAGAGTCCCGGTGGTGTGCGCTTCGCGGCGAAGAAGGCGAAGGCGGCCCGGACCGGACGGGTACGTCGCCGCCGCTGATCCGTCCTGACGACGAGACGTACTCCACACAAGCTGTCAAACCTACGCATGCCGGAGTGTCGCGACAGTTTGGGTCACCACTGCTGTGCATCGTGTTTCACGTGAAACGTCGCTCCTTGTTGCACGGCATCATCAGCCGGGGCCGCGCCGCGGAACCGCGCGACCGAAAACCCCTAGGTTCGCTGAGAGAAGACGCTTCGGATGACGCTCCGTCCCCCTTGAGGGGCACGGAGTTGTCCACAGAGGTGGATTTCTCCACAGAACACCAGGCCTCACTGGTTCACGACCCCGAAGACATGGGAGGCTCTGTTCATTGCGAGCCTGAAGTCGAGGAGAGTGAATCCTTGCGGTCCGACGCCAACATCGCGGGACCGATGACCGATCCGGTCCCCGGTCCCCGTACCGAGTCGATGGGGGAGGATGTTTCACGTGAAACACCGCCTCCGATGGACGACACTCCGATCGGTCGTGCTGCCCAATTGGCTGTAGAGGCTCTTGGCCGTGCCGGCGAAGGGCTGCCCCGCCCCGAGCAGACGCGCGTCATGGTGGTGGCCAACCAGAAGGGTGGCGTGGGCAAGACGACGACGACCGTCAACCTTGCCGCTTCCCTTGCCCTGCACGGCGGGCGTGTCCTGGTGATCGACCTCGACCCTCAGGGCAACGCATCCACTGCGCTGGGGATCGACCATCACGCCGAAGTCCCGTCCATTTATGACGTCCTGGTCGAGAGCAGGCCGCTGGCGGAAGTCGTTCAGCCTGTACCTGACGTCGAGGGTCTGTTCTGTGCCCCCGCCACGATCGATCTCGCCGGTGCGGAGATCGAGCTGGTGTCGCTGGTGGCCCGCGAGAGCAGGCTGCAGCGGGCCATTCAGGCCTACGAGCAGCCCCTCGACTACATCCTCATCGACTGCCCGCCCTCGCTCGGCCTGCTGACGGTCAACGCCTTGGTGGCCGGCGCGGAGGTCCTCATCCCGATCCAGTGCGAGTACTACGCGCTGGAGGGGCTGGGCCAACTGCTGCGCAACGTCGACCTGGTGCGGGGGCACCTCAACCCCACTCTGCATGTATCGACGATCCTGCTCACCATGTACGACGGCCGGACGCGCCTCGCGTCCCAGGTCGCCGACGAGGTGCGCAGCCACTTCGGTGACGAGGTGTTGAGGACGAGCATTCCCCGCTCGGTCCGGATCTCCGAGGCGCCGAGCTACGGGCAGACGGTGCTGACGTACGATCCGGGTTCCAGCGGTGCCCTCTCTTATCTTGAGGCGGCACGAGAACTCGCGCTGAAGGGTGTCGGCGTCAGCTATGACCCGACGCAGGCCCACATCGGCGCCCAGAGCAACCCGAGCATGGTGGAGGGCATTCAGTGAGTGAGCGACGGAGGGGTTTGGGCCGTGGTCTCGGCGCACTGATCCCCGCTGCCCCGACGGAGAAGACGCCGGCCCCCGCCGCGGTGGGAGGTGGCGGTTCCGCGTCGCCGACGTCGGTGCCGCTACTGACGACCGACCGTGGTGTGGCCGCGGCGAAGGTGGCATCGTTGCCACCTGTTTCACATGAAACCGAGGAGCCGTTCCTCAACGGTGTGGAGACGCCGGCACCGCCCATCGGTGCCCACTTCGCGGAACTCCCCATCGACTCCATCACGCCGAACCCGCGTCAGCCGCGTGAGGTCTTCGACGAGGACGCGCTGCAGGAACTCGTCACCTCCATCAAGGAGGTCGGTCTCCTCCAGCCCGTCGTCGTTCGGCAGACGGGTCCGACCCACTACGAGCTCATCATGGGTGAGCGGCGTTGGCGGGCGTGCCGTGAGGCGGGGCTCGACGCGATCCCGGCGATCGTGCGGGCCACGGACGACGAGAAGCTTCTCCTGGACGCCCTCCTGGAGAACCTGCACCGCGCACAGCTGAACCCGCTGGAAGAGGCCGCCGCCTACGACCAGTTGCTGAAGGACTTCAACTGCACACACGACCAGCTGGCCGACCGCATCGGTCGCTCCCGTCCGCAGGTCTCCAACACTCTGCGTCTGCTGAAGCTGTCGCCGGCCGTTCAGCGCCGGGTCGCGGCAGGAGTCCTCTCGGCGGGCCATGCACGGGCACTGCTCTCCGTGGACGACTCGGAGGAGCAGGACCGGCTCGCCCACCGCATCGTGGCCGAGGGGCTCTCGGTGCGGGCGGTCGAGGAGATCGTGACCCTCATGGGATCGCGTCCGCAGACAGCTCAGCGCTCCAAGGGCCCGCGGGCCGGCGCCCTGGTCTCGCCGGCACTCACCGAGCTCGCGGGGCGTCTCTCGGACCGCTTCGAGACGCGAGTGAAGGTCGACCTCGGCCAGAAGAAGGGCAAGATCACTGTCGAGTTCGCTTCGATGGAGGACCTTGAGCGGATCCTCAGCTCCCTCGCCCCGGGTGAGGGGCCGGTCCTGCAGAAGAGCCTTCTGGACGGCGATTCGGAGGAGTCCGAGGACTGAGTTCCTCCTGGCCGACCAGACGATTTCGCTCGATCGGCCGCCGGAGCGGGCCGTGACCGGTGTGTACCGGGACACGGCCCGCTCTTTGCTTTCAGGCAGTATCGATGGCATCGCATCGTGGATACGATGCGATCGGGTATGGCACATCCACCTGGCAGCACCTCTTGGGGAGGCAGAGCCATGCGAACGATGAGCCGCACCGGACTGGTGGGCACAGCCCTGGGACTGGGCGCGGTCGGCGGCTTCGTCGGCAGCCTGCTCAGGGAACACAGCGCTCTGACGGCCGCCCGCTGCGCCGCGGGCGAAGGAAGCGAGGAACAGCCTTCATGGGGCGCCGGCTCGTACCGCTCACGCTGGACAACCTCCCGGACCTTCCCAAGCGGTGCAGGTCGTGTGTCTTCTGGGAGTTGGACCCAGTCAGCGGCGAAGCCGCGGTAAGAGGGGACACCTCCGCGCTGGAGAAGGAAGGGTGGATCTCCGCCGTCCTTCTCGACTGGGGATCCTGCGGCCGGGTGGTCTACGTCGACGACGTGCCGGCGGGCTTCGTGCTCTACGCCCCTCCCGCGTACGTGCCACGGGCGACGGCATTCCCCACGAGCCCGGTGTCGCCGGACGCCGTCCAGCTGATCACCGGCTTCATCATGCCGGGCTATCAGGGACAGGGGCTCGGCCGTGTGATGGTCCAGACGGTCGCCAAGGATGTGCTGCGCCGAGGCTTCAAGGCGATCGAGGCCTTTGGTGACGCGCGCTGGAAAGAGCCCGGCTGTGTGCTGCCCGCCGACCATCTGTTGGCCGTCGGCTTCAAGACCGTTCGCCAGCACCCCACTTATCCGCGATTGCGGCTGGAGCTACGGACGACGCTCTCCTGGAAGGAAGACGTGGAGATGGCGTTGGACCGGCTGCTGGGGGCCGTACAGAAGGAGCCGGTGCTGCGCCCGCTCTAGCAGCGAGCGGACCGCCACAAGGGGGCTCAAGAGGGCTCCACAAACACGAAGGGGCCGACCCTTCCGGGTCGGCCCCTTCGTGTTTCACGTGAAACATCACTCAGCGATGAAGTCCTCAAGGTCGCGGACGATCGCGGCCTTCGGCTTCGCACCGACGATGGTCTTGGCGACCTCGCCGTTCTGGTAGACGTTCAGCGTCGGGATGGACATCACGCCGTACTTGGCGGCCGTGCCCGGGTTCTCGTCGATGTTCAGCTTGACGATCTCGATCTTGTCGCCGTACTCGGCAGCGATCGCCTCGAGGGACGGAGCGATCTGGCGGCACGGACCGCACCATGCGGCCCAGAAGTCCACGAGGACGGGCTTGTCGCTCTTGAGGACGTCCTGCTCGAAGGAATCGTCGGTCACGTGCTTCAGGGTGCCGGCCACGGCGGGCTCCTTAACTGGTTGGTGCGGTGGGGCGGGATGGGGGTCAGACAGCGGTCTTCTCGGGCTCGGCGTTCTCCTCGTCCGCCAGGGCGGCGAGGTAGCGCTCGGCGTCGAGGGCGGACGAGCACCCGGTGCCGGCCGCGGTGATCGCCTGCCGGTAGGTGTGGTCGACGACGTCGCCGGCGCCGAAGACACCGGTCAGGTTGGTGTGGGTCGAGGGGGCGTCGACCTTGAGGTAGCCCTCCTCGTCCAGGTCCAACTGACCCTTGAAGAGCTCGGTGCGCGGGTCGTGGCCGATCGCGATGAAGAGGCCCGTGACCGCCAGGTCGGAGAGCTCACCGGTCTTGAGGTTGCGCAGCTTCAGACCCGCGAGCTTCTGGTCGCCCTGGATCTCCGCGACCTCGCTGTCCCAGACGAACTTGATCTTCGGATCGGCGAAGGCACGCTCCTGCATCGCCTTGGAGGCGCGCAGGGTGTCGCGGCGGTGGACGATCGTCACGGACTTGGCGAAGCGGGAGAGGAAGGTGGCCTCCTCCATCGCGGTGTCACCGCCGCCGATCACGGCGATGTCCTGGTCCTTGAAGAAGAACCCGTCACAGGTGGCACACCAGGAGACTCCGCGTCCGGAGAGCACGTCCTCCTTGGGCAGACCGAGCTTGCGGTGCTGGGAGCCCGTGGTGACGATGACGGCTTTCGCCTTGTGGACGGTGCCCGCAGTGTCGGTCACAGTCTTGATGTCGCCGGTCAGGTCGACGGAGACGATGTCGTCCGGAACGAGCTCGGCGCCGAACCGCTCGGCCTGGGCGCGCATGTTGTCCATGAGGTCCGGGCCCATGATGCCGTCCCGGAACCCGGGGAAGTTCTCCACGTCGGTGGTGTTCATCAGCGCACCGCCGGCGGTGACGGCGCCCTCGAAGACCAGCGGCTTCAACGACGCGCGCGCGGTGTAGAGCGCCGCCGTGTAGCCGGCGGGCCCGGAGCCGATGATGATCACGTTACGGACGTCGCTCACGACTAGATTCCTCGTCTCTGGACTGCATCGTCAGACCGGTGGGAGCTCCTTTCAGAACTCTCACCCCACCCAACGGATCCTAAGGGGCGTGCATTCCCGCTGTGTCCGGGCACACGGGGGCGAACACAGTGTGCGCGGACACAGCGGAGAACACCACGGAGCACGCAGGCAAGACGCGGCCGGTCAGGGCTGGGCGTAGGACTTCGTCAGCAGGACCTTCGCCTGGGTGGACGGAGCCTTGGTCGCGCAGGTCGCGTCCATGATGTAAGCGGTCACCTTGGCGCTGTCGGAGGCGTCGGTCAGGACCACCAGCAGGACGGGAGTCCCCTTGTAGGTGCCTTCCTTCGTAGCGAGGGCCGGGTCGATCCGGCCGATGCCTTTCTGGATGCAGTCGGGGACGGAGGGCTCGCGGAAGACCTTCGGTGACGCGGTGTCGGTACCCGGATCTCCCAGGATCCCGATGCTGCGGGGAGGGCGGGTGGCGCTTTGAGAGCGCTCGTCCTTGCCGAGAAGATCGGCCACCTGCTTCTGCAGCCCGCTCTCGGAGAACGTGTCCGCCGCGGATGCCCGCCCGTTGGCCCCGGTCTCGGAAGGCTTGCCGTCGTTCATTGTGGCGACCATGACGGCACCGAATCCCAGAGCGGCGACCGCGAAGACGCTGCCGAGGACGGCGACCCGGCGACGCCCGGCCGGCTTCCGGTCCTTGCGGCCCGGCCCGGTGGTCCTGACCCGCGCGTGTCCTGCGGGTCGGTCTGCTGTTGCCGATGTTTCACGTGAAACATGCGCGCTGTCGCTGTCGCCCCGGGCGGACAGAGACTGGGACGCACCTACGAGCACGGGGGTGTCCATGTGATCCGGAGCTGACGAGTCCAACAGCGCCTCGGCCGCGAGGGCCGCATCGATCCGGTTCGCGACATCGTCGGACATGCGCTGCACGCTTGGCACGGCGCCGAGCAGTGCCCGGATCTCCTCCAGCGACGCGTACACGTCCGTGCAGAGTTCGCACTCGTCCAGATGCCGTCGTACGGCAGCGGTCCGGGACGGCGAGAGCAGTCCCTCGGTGAGGTCGGAGATCTCGGCGACGTCCGGGTGCCCGGCCATGTCCGCTGTTGATGTCACGCTCGCCCACCTCCGCCCTTCACTGCAGCTGGATCGCTTGGTCCTGTATCGCGTGGACCGGCGCCTGGCGGTCCCGCTGCCGGTGGGACGGATGTCCCCTGCGTCCGGTTCCGCCCCTGGCCCCCTTCCTTTCCGTCACCCGTGTTTTCCGGCCGCAGGTGGGTGAGGAGGGGGAGCAGTCTGGCTCTGCCCCGCGCGCAACGGCTCTTCACCGTCCCGGTGGGGACGTCGAGCACGCGGGCGGCTTCGGCGACGGGGTATCCCTGCATGTCCACGAGGACGAGGGCCGCGCGCTGATCGGGCGGCAGTGTGCCGAGGGCTTGCAGGAGCTGGCGGTGGAGGTCGTTGCGCTCCGCCGGCGCCTCCGCCGACTCGTGCGGTTCCAGGAGCTGTTCGAGCCGCTCGTTGTCGTCGACCGGAGAGGTCTTTCGTGAGGCGGCCTTGCGGGCCCGGTCGAGACAGGCGTTCACCGTGATCCGGTGCAGCCATGTCGTGACGGCCGACTGGCCCCGGAAGGTGTGGGCGGCCCGGTACGCGGAGACGAGGGCGTCCTGCACGGCGTCAGCGGCCTCCTCGCGGTCGCCCAGCGTCCGCAGGGCGACAGCCCATAGCCGGTCGCGATGCCGCCGTACGAGCTCACCGAAGGCGTCGGGGTCGCCCTCCACGTGGCGGGCGAGCAACTCCTGGTCACTCGCTCCCGCGTATCCGGCGCCTTCCGCCATCTGACCCCCTCCGCCTTCGGTGAGACGTCAGCTTGTGAACTTCACGTCGGTGATGGCCTGCTTGTAGCCGGCGCCGCTGTACTGGTCCTTGCCCGAGTACGGCAGCGCGGTCAGCCAGACCAGAACGTATCGGGTCTTCACCGCCTTCTTGGCGGAGATCTTCAAATCCTTGCCCGACGTGGTCGTCTCGCCGATCTTCGTCATGGAACTGAGCGGGGCGGACGAGGACAGGGAGTCGGTGGCGTACAGGGCACCGGTGGTGTGGTTGCCGCCGTAGTTGAGGCCTATCGAAGCGGCCGACACCCCCTTCTCGGAACCGAGGTCATAGACGATGCCGACCCCTTGCTTGAAAGGAGCGAGCTTCGGCCCACCGTTGAACGAGTACGTCCGCCAGTACGTCGAGGCGTCCCCGTCGTAGCTGAGTCCGACATCGCCCGGGTGCTGCGCCTTGCCGTCGGGGTAGTACTCGGCGGCACCGTGGATGGTGAGCGGCGCCGCCGGCTTGGCCTGGTCGCCGGTCTTGTCGTTGCCGTCCGTCGTCTGGGTCTGGTTCGTGTCGTCGGACTTGTTGCCCTTGTCCATGAGTGCGTCCGCCAATTGCCAGCTGCCGAGGCCGAGGGCAGCGATCAGGAGGGCCGAGACGGCCCACTTGAGGGCCTTGCCGGTGCGGCTCTCCAAGGGAGCCGGAGGCGAGGGCATCTGCTGGGTGGCGCCGGGGTGTGGCGCGGGGCGGCCGTACGAGCCCTGCTGGTACGTCGTGCGCTGGTACTCCGGCGGAGCTGTGAACGCGGGCTCCGGCGGCCGGATGCGGGGCATCTCGCCGACGGCCTTGACCAGTTCCTCCGGCGTCGTGCACGGCGCTTCGTGACGGGACGCGGTCGCCCCGTCGTTGGCGAGCGCCCGCATGGAGAGCTCGGACAGGCCTCGGTGGACATGGGCGCGCACCTGGTCGGGCGCGATCAGACCGACGTCCTTGGGCAGGCCGGCCAGACCGTAGGCGTCGTCCTCGTACGGCCAGCGCTGTGTGAGCGCCGCGTACAGGAGGGCGCCTACGGACTCCGTGTCGGTGCGCTGCGGGGTCTCGGACGTGATGCCGCGCAGTGCGGCGTTCACGGCGAGGCCGCGGATACGCCACTGACCGCTGGAGGTACGCAGCACGGCGTTCGGGTTCAGCCGCAGATGCGCCAGGCCCTCACGGTGCGCGGCGGCCATCGCCGAGGCGACCTGACTGACCATCTGATACGCGTCGTGCGGCTCCAACGGGCCGGGGGCGAGCAGCGATGTCAGTTCGACCGCGTCGGGCAGCCACTCGTGGACGACGTAGACGAGATCGTCCTCCTCGACGGCGTCGAGGACCTGGACGAAGCGCGGGTCGCCCAGCAGCGCCGACGAGCGGGCCGCGGCCAGGACCGAACGTGCCCGCGCATGATCCGCGGGCAGGAGGTGGACACCGACGGCGCGACGCAGCTTCTCGTCCACGGCGCGCCAACTGCTGAATCCGTCCAGACGGGTGACGCACTCTTCGAGGCGATACCGCTTGGCGAGCTTGTGACCGCTGTGCAGCTCGGGCGGTGAGGCCTTCTCGGGACTCTCGGTCCCGCCACTCCCCTGTGCCTCGTCGTTCTCCGTGTCCCGCTCCCGGTTCTGGGCCTCGCCGTCGGCCGTGGACTGGTCCGCCTCGGCGGTCAGCGGCTCATTGCCGCTGTTGTCTGCCACGTCGACGGCAGCCGTGCTCCGTTCCGCCACCGTCGTCCCTGCCTCCCCACTCATCGCGCGCCGACCGACTTCCGTGCGCGCCGTCCGACGCCGAACCCAATTGTGCCCACAGTCCGCCGCTATGCACGACACACGGTGGCGGGCGATGGTTGTGCGCCTACCCCCACCTCAGCGACCCAGACGTCCGCGGACCATGCCTACCAGCGAGTTCAGTTCCTCGATCCGCATGCGCCGGGCCGCGACGAAGAAGATCCCGAGCAGGACCGCCCCGCCGGCCAGCAGTGCGGCGAAGGACCCGACGACGCCCTGGCCGAGCGTGTGACCGATCTCGTAGCAGACCACGCCGCTGAGCAGCGCCGCAGGTACGGAGGCGATGCACAGCCGCGCGTACGTGCGCAGGACTCGGTTGCCGTCCAGGTCGCCGTCGAGCCGCTTGCGCAGCCGGTTCCAGGCGACCCCGACGCCGATGGCGTAGGCGAGACCGTACGAGGCGGCCATGCCGACCACGGCCCAGCGGGCCGGCAGGAGGTAGTAACAGAGCACCGAGGCCCCGGCGTTGACCGCGGCGACGATGACCGTGTTGTAGAAGGGCGTCCGGGTGTCCTCGTAGGCGTAGAAGGCGCGCAGGACGACGTACTGCACCGAGTACGGGATCAGGCCGAGGGCGAAGGCCATCAGCATGAAGCCCATGTTGGTGGCCTCGCTGGTGCCCGAGGAGCCGAAGATCAGCGTGCACATCGGGATGCCGAGGGCGAGGAGACCGAAGGCGATGGGCACGATCGCCACGGCCGTGGTGCGCAGCCCCTGAGAGATGTCGTCGCGTACGGCCCCGCTGTCGCCCTCCGCGGCCGAGCGCGAGATGCGCGGCAGCAGGGCGGCCATCAGGGAGACGGTGATGATGGCTTGCGGCAGGCCCCAGATCAGCTGGGCGTTGGCGTAGGCGGCGAAGCCGGTGCCGTCGACGGGCGAGGACTTGCCGGCCGAGGTGGACAACTGGGTGACGACGAGCGCGCCGGCCTGGTTGGCGAGTACGAAGAGGACGGTCCACTTGGCGAGCGTCGCCGCCTTGCCGAGCCCATGGCCCTTCCAGTCGAACCGCAACCGCATCCGGAACCCGGTCTCCCGCAGATACGGGATCATCGCGAGCGCCTGGACGACGAGGCCGAGCAACACACCGACGCCGAGGAGCCGCTGGGCCTCCGGCGGGATGTTCGTGACCTTCATGCCGGAGTTCGCGGAGGTGCCGTACACCCAGATGAACATGCCGAGCGTCACGATGATGACGATGTTGTTCAGGACCGGGGTCCACATCATCGCGCCGAACTTGCCGCGTGCGTTGAGGATCTGACCCATCACGACGTGGATGCCCATGAAGAAGATCGAGGGCAGGAAGTAGCGGACGAAGGTGACGCCGACCTCGTTGGCCGCCGGGTCGCTGGCGACGGAGTCCGACAACAGACGGATCAGGTACGGCGCGGCAAGGATCGCGAGCGCGGTGAGCGCGCCCAGCGCCACCATGACAAGGGTCAGCAGCCGGTTGGCGAACGCCTCGCCGCCGTCCTCGTCCTCCTTCATGGCCCGTACGAGTTGGGGCACGAAGACGGAGTTGAGGCCGCCGCCGACCGTCAGGATGTAGATCATCGTCGGCAGCTGGTAGGCGACCTGGAAGGTGTCGCCGAGCAGACCGACGCCCAGCGCCGAGACGATCAGCGCGGAGCGGACGAAGCCGGTGAGGCGGGAGACCATCGTGCCCGCGGCCATGACGGCGCTGGACTTCAGCAGACCCGTGGCCTTGCCACCGGCCTTCTTCGCGGCCGGAGCAGCGGGCGCGGCAGGCGCGGCGGCGAGGTTCATGGTCTGGTCGTCCACGAGCGGTGGAGTCTGGTACGCGGGCGCCGGTCCGGGCCCGCCGGGAGCTGCCATCGGACCCGGAACCGACGGGGGACCCGGCGCGGGGAAGCTGCTGCCCTGTTCCTGGTCCCGGAAGAGGTGCGCGAACGCGTCCGGCTCGTGGCGTTCCTCGCCGGCCTGGGTGACCAGGTCGTCGACACCGACGTACTGGGTGGTCCGGGGATCGTCGCCGTAGGGCAGGTACTGGGTCGCTCCGTCCGGCTCGGGCGCCGGGGTCTGGGCCCACACACGAGGGTCGGGGGCGTACGGCGACTGGGGCGGCCGGCCGTAGAGAGGCTGCTGAGGCTGGTTCATGCCCGGGGGCGGCGGGGGATGCGCGGCGCGGTCGTAGAGCGCCTCGGCGACCGGGTCCTGGGCGGCGAGGTCCTGCGCCCGGTAGGGGTCCTGGTCGTAGGCGTCCTGGAGGTACATGTCGGCGGGGGGCTGCGGCGGTACCTGGCCGTGCTCGGGCGGCGGGTCCTCGGGGTGACCCGCGCTGCCCGCGCCCTGGCCGCGGTCACCGTCGTACGGCGCGTTCATGGCTTACCCCACCTCATCGTCCCGGGCCCACCGGCCACGACATCCTCAACGGTCCACTCTCTCACCCGTGCCGGACGGGTCGGCGCTTTCCGCTGCGGTGTCCGGTGTCGGGTCACTCGGCTGCTCCGGGTCGTCTGCCCGGGTGTCGGTGCCGGGCTCCTTCTTGAGACGGTCCGAAGGGTCCTCGGGGTTCTCCGGACCGTCGGTGGGATCCCCCGCCTCGTCCGGGCCGTCCTCCTGGGCCTCGCGGGCGGCCGCCCGCTTGCGCTGGGTGTACATCCGGAAACCGGCGAGGACGAGCAGGAGGAAGCCGCCGCCGATGACCAGCATCACGGTGGCCGTGAACTCGGTGACCTTGACGTCGAACGTGACCGCGGTGCCGTACGGCTGACCATCCTGCGTGTACAGCTGGGCGATCACCGTCGCCTGGCCGTTGGCCTTGGCCGAGGTGGTGAACTTCACCGTCTGACTGTGGCCGCCGGACACCGCGATGGGCTGCTCGTAGTAGTCGTGGCCGCCGATCTGCAGACGTGTCGGGCTCGTCGAGGTCAGCCGCAGCACCAGATGGTCCACGCCCTGCACCAGGTTGTTCTGCACGGTCACGGGGATCGTGGCGCTGCGTCCGGACAGCTTGGTGTCGGACTTGTCGATCAGTCTCACCTGGCCGGTGATGTCGTCGAGGTATGACTCCACACCGGCGCGGAAGCTCGCGGCGGCACTCGCCCGGCCCCGCCACGACGTCGACATCTCGCGGTTCATGGCCCGCCCGAAGGGGGTCACCACACGGGACTGGTCGGTGAGGACCACCTTGAAGCTGTCGAGACCGGTCTGCGTCCGCGCGATCTGCTCGAAGGCCCACCGCGGCAGCTCCTGCTTGCGCAGGGCGGAGGGGTACGCGGACGCCGACGGCACCCTCGTCGTGGCGCCGGGGTCGGGCTTTGCCTTCGCGGCCGCCGTGAGGCCCTGGGACTCGGACCAGTTGCCGCCCTGCAGAGCCGCCAGCGCAGTTGCCATTGCCTGGGCCTGACGGGCCGACGGCATGCGCTGCGGGGCGACGACGATGCTGCGCTGGTCGTCCGTCTGGAGGTTGAGCGACAGGCTCTGCGCGAGGAACGCCTGCACGGCGAGCGTGGCGCCGGAGGCCTTCGTCAGGTCGCCCTGGAACGCCGTGGACAGCCGGGCGTCCGCGACCACCGCCGTCGTGCCGCCGCCGATCGGGCGGGCCGCGGAGGGCGTGTAGGACAGGCCGCCGGTCTCCTCCAGGCTGTCGCTGCGCGCGATCACCTTGTCTGCCCCCGCGGAGGTGGCGACCTTGACGATCGACGGGTCGACGGCGCCGTCCACGGGCCACGCGAAGTCGGTGCTCGGCGTCACGTGCAGGATCGTCTCCACCGTGGTCGCGGCGACGTCGGTCGCCTCGTTGAGGTGGTTCAGCGAACCGGTGACGCTCGTGCCGTTGTGGGCGAGTGAGGCCAGGTCGGGGTCGGCGAAGGGAAGCGCCACGACGTCCTTCTCCGCCACCGCGCTCTGCAGCTCGTCGAGGAACTGCTTGGCCACCGCCTGATGGGTGCCGGCCGTGGTGGTGGTGCCGTCGGCGGATCGGATCCGGTAGCTGCCCGTCATGGCGTCGATCGAGGCCAGCAGGTCCGGATCGATCACCCAGGTGACATCGAGGTCCTTGCCCAGGGACAGCATCTGCTCCAGGCGACCGCCGGCGGAGATCTCCTTGGCGAGGTCGTCGTTGAGGAAGACCGGCGTCTGCTGCTCGTTCGATCCCGTCTCCACCGTCATGTGCACGGTCGAGATCAGCGGCCACAGAAACGTGGTCTTCGTCTTCGTGTCGGCCTCTTCGGGCTGCCACGGCAGGAAGGTCCGCCGGATGCCGAGGACGTGGTCCCAGGGTTGCGCGGAGGTCTCGCCGGACAGGGAGACGGCGAACGGGTAGACGCCGTCGTCGCCGAGGTCCAGCTTGTCGACGGGTACGGAGATGCTGAAGTGCTCGGCGACGCCGGGAGTGAGCTTGGAGAACTTCGCGACGTACTTGCCGCCGACCTCGGAGCCTGGCGCCGCCAGCGTGTCGGTGCTGTTCTTGGCGGCGTCCTGGATGGCCGACCGCGTGGTCAGCGGCGATCCGAGTTGAAGCCCCACATGCGCGCCGGAGACCGCCTGCTTGCCGGTGTTGGTCACCGTGCCGGTCACGGTGACGGTGTCGCCGTCCGTGGGGGCGCTGGGGGTGAGTGAATCCAGGGCCACGGACACCGAGCCCGCATCGGCCGCCTCAGCGGGCGCGGCGGCGGGCATCTGGAACAGGCCGGCCAGCAGAGGCGCACCGGCGAGCAGTGCTCCGGTGCGCCGCAGCCACCGGCGGGCAGGTGAGGGACTCGTCCCCGGGAAGTCTGCCGCCTCGGCCACGCGTTCGCCCGTCCCTCGTCGTCGTCAGTGGTCGTCGGAATGTGCGTCCACGCATGGTAACGATGCGCGCGGAGGGGAAGTGCCGCGGACTGGTCCACAAGATCGGCAGACTGGGCCAGGTGTCCTGTATATGCGGGTATGCAGTACCGGCCGCCGCGCATGTCCCGCGGAGCTCTTTGTGGACATTTAATGGAGACGCCCGCGGTCGCCGGGCCACGTACCCTCTTCTGTTGTGCCGAACGCCAACGAAGACACCCCCAGCGCCCTCAGCCAGGTGCCGCACCGCGCGGCGAGTGAATCGCTCCGGGTCGCCCCTGTCGCCGAGGACCTCGCCCGCCGCTTCCAGGAGGCCGGGTTCTCACTCGCCCTCGTCGGCGGCCCGGTCCGGGACGCGTTGCTCGGCCGGCTCAGCAACGACCTCGACTTCACGACCGACGCCCGCCCCGAGGATGTCCTCAAGATCGTCCGCCCGTGGGCGGACGCCGTCTGGGAGGTCGGCATCGCCTTCGGCACGGTCGGGGTTCAGAAGGACGGCCACCAGCTGGAGGTGACCACCTATCGGGCGGAGGCGTACGACCGGACCTCCCGCAAGCCCGAGGTGTCCTACGGCGACTCCATCGAGGAGGATCTCGTCCGGCGGGACTTCACCGTCAACGCGATGGCCCTCGCTCTCCCCGAGCGGAAGTTCATCGACCCGCACGGTGGGCTCGACGACCTCGCGGCACGGATCCTGCGGACCCCGGGCACTCCCGAGGCGTCCTTCTCCGACGACCCGCTGCGCATGATGCGTGCGGCCCGCTTCGCCGCCCAGCTCGACTTCGAGGTGGCTCCCGAAGTCGTCGCTGCCATGAAGGACATGGCCGGGCGGATCGAGATCGTCTCGGCGGAGCGGGTACGGGACGAGCTGAACAAGCTCATCCTGTCCGCGCACCCCCGCAAGGGACTGACCCTGCTCGTCGACTCCGGCATCGCC
Organism: Streptomyces sp. NPDC092369; assembly: GCF_044755245.1. Taxonomy (NCBI): domain Bacteria; kingdom Bacillati; phylum Actinomycetota; class Actinomycetes; order Kitasatosporales; family Streptomycetaceae; genus Streptomyces; species Streptomyces sp. NPDC092369. The sequence goes on along the minus strand of NZ_JBIVQP010000005.1, from coordinate 272,091 downwards.
GACCACGTCCTGCCCGAGCTGCCCGCACTGCGCCTGGAGCGCGACGAGCACCACCGGCACAAGGACGTCTACGACCACACCCTGATCGTCCTGGAGCAGGCGATCGCCCTGGAGGACAACGGTCCCGACCTGACCCTCCGGCTCGCCGCGCTGTTGCACGACATCGGCAAGCCGCGCACGCGCCGCTTCGAGGACGACGGTCGGGTCTCGTTCCACCACCACGAGGTGGTCGGGGCGAAGATGACGAAGAAGCGTATGACGGCGCTCAAGTACTCCAACGAGCTGGTGAAGGACGTCTCACGTCTGGTCGAACTCCACCTGCGCTTCCACGGATACGGCACCGGCGAGTGGACGGACTCGGCGGTCCGCCGCTATGTCCGTGACGCGGGCCCGCTCCTCGACCGCCTCCACAAGCTGACCCGCTCGGACTGCACGACGCGGAACAAGCGGAGGGCGGCGGCGCTCTCGCGGGCGTACGACGGTCTGGAGGAGCGGATCGCTCAGCTGCAGGAGCAGGAGGAGCTGGACTCGATCCGTCCGGACCTCGACGGCAACCAGATCATGGAGATCCTCGGGGTCGGCCCCGGCCCGGCCGTCGGTCGCGCCTACAAGCAAATGCTGGAACTCCGTCTGGAGAACGGGCCGATGGGGCAGGACGCCGCGGTGGCCGCGCTCAAGGAGTGGTGGGCCAAGCAGGACTGAGGACGCGGCAGGGGGTCATGTTTCACGTGAAACATGACCCCCCGACGACGGCGACAGACGTCGGTGCGTCGGACGCGCCAAGTGGACGGGGCACGAGAAGGGGCGATGTTTCACGTGAAACATCGCCCCTTCTGGGTCTGGCGCGCCCTTACTTGTCCTTCTTACTTGTCCTTGAGGCAGAGCAGGAAGTCACTGCCGTCGCCGGACTCCGTGTACGAGTACTGGAAGTCCTTCGCCTGCTCCTCGCACTTGCTCTCCGCGGTCGCGGCCGAGTAGTTGCCCTTGATCTTGGCCAGCACGACGTACTGGGCCTTCGCGTCACTGCATCCGACGACCTCGAGGTCCGGGTCGCTGTCGTTCGTGCTGCCGCGGTGCATGCAGTCGCCGACCTTCGCCGTGTCGGCGTCGTCCCGACTGGTTATGTAGCCGCCGATGGCGACGCCCGCGACGATCAGAACGATGACGATGTTCTTGATCGTCTTGAAGCTGAGCTTGCGGCCCTGCTGCGGCGGGACCGGGGCGAACGGAGCGGCTCCCTGAGGGGGGAACCCGGGCTGGCCAGGCTGCTGCGGGTAGCCGGGCTGCGGCGGGTAAGGAGCCTGGCCCTGGGGCTGGCCGGCAGGCTGCTGAGCCTGCGCGAACGGGTTCTGGCCCTGGGGCGGCGGAGTTGTCACTTGGGGGTCCCCCTCAAACATGGATGCGTGTCTCGCGTAAGACGCGAGTAAGACGGACGTAAATTACCGGCCGCCACTGACATCTCTGTAGCCCCATCTGACTCTGTTTCTTTGATGTGACACTTACTGGCGTTCAAAGCGGGCCATAGCCACAGCAATTGCCCCGTAGACAACGGCGATCGTGAGCACGAGCGTCACTGAGCGGCCGTCAGGCGGCAGCACCAGGGCGGCCACCGCCGCCGCTCCGACGAAGGCGATGTTGAAGAGGACGTCGTACACGGAGAAGACCCGCCCCCGGAATCCGTCCTCCACCGAGGACTGCACGATCGTGTCCGTCGCGATCTTCGCGCCCTGCGTGGTGAGGCCCAGGACGAACGCCGCCACAAGCATCGGGGCGGTGGCGAACGGGAGGCCCAGGGTGGGTTCCAGGACCGCGGCGGCTCCGGCGCAGACGGCGATCCAGAGACCGGGTCCGAGACGTCCCGCCGCCCAGGGCGTCAGGACGGCCGCCACGAAGAAGCCCGCGCCGGAAATGCCCAACGCGAGCCCCAGCAGGGCGAGTCCGTCGTCCGTGGTCGAGGAGAAGGCGTAGCGGCAGAGCATCAGCACCATGACCAGCAGCGCGCCGTAGCAGAACCGCATCAGCGTCATCGCCAGGAGCGCCCAGGCGGCCTCCCGGCGCGGTGGTGCGGCGAGATGCCGTACGGCCGCCGCGAGGTCGCGAGCGGTGCCCGAGAGGGCCGTCGTCAGGCGCTTCCGCACCAACTCGCGGTCAGGGCCCAGCAGTTCGGGCGCGAGACGCAGCGACGCGAGCGCCGCGCACAGGTACAGAGCGGCGCCCAGGAGCACCACCGCCGCGTCGGAGTCCGAGACCACCAGCCGTACGACGAAGGCGAGACCGCCGCCCGCGGTCGCGGCGAGCGTTCCTGCGGTCGGGGAAAGGGAGTTGGCCATCACGAGACGCTCGGTGTCCACCACACGTGGCAGCGCCGCGGAGAGCCCCGCGAGCACGAAGCGGTTGACGGCGGTGACACACAGGGCGGAGACGTAGAAGAGCCAGTCCGGGACATGACCGAGGATCAGGACGGCTGTGGCCGTCGCCATGAGGGCGCGCAGCAGGTTGCCGTAGAGGAAGACCTGGCGGCGGCGCCAGCGGTCCAGGAGGACGCCGGCGAAGGGGCCCACGAGGGAGTACGGGAGCAGCAGGACCGCCATGGCGGAGGCGATCGCAGTGGCGGAGGTCTGTTTCTCCGGGGAGAAGACGACGTACGAGGCGAGTGCGACCTGGAAGACGCCGTCGGCGCCCTGGGAGAGCAGGCGTACGGCGAGCAGGCGCCGGAAGTTCCCGAGGCGCAGGAGAGCGCGCAGGTCCCGGACGACAGCCATGGGCACAGCCTCACATACGGGGAGGGTCCCCGGGTCGGTGACCCGGGGGACCCTCTCAGCCCTGGCAGGAGCGTTCTCAGTGCTGCGCGCCGGTGGTGCTCAGCGCTCGACCTCGCCCTTGATGAACTTCTCGACGTTGGCGTAGGCCTCGTCGTCGAAGTACTGCACGGGCGGGGACTTCATGAAGTAGCTCGACGCCGACAGGATCGGGCCGCCGATGCCGCGGTCCTTGGCGATCTTCGCGGCGCGCAGGGCGTCGATGATGACACCCGCGGAGTTCGGGGAGTCCCAGACCTCGAGCTTGTACTCCAGGTTCAGCGGGACGTCGCCGAACGCGCGGCCCTCGAGGCGGACGTAGGCCCACTTGCGGTCGTCGAGCCAGGCCACGTAGTCCGAGGGACCGATGTGGACGTTCTTCGCACCCATGTCGCGGTCGGGGATCTGCGAGGTGACGGCCTGCGTCTTCGAGATCTTCTTGGACTCCAGGCGGTCGCGCTCCAGCATGTTCTTGAAGTCCATGTTGCCGCCGACGTTGAGCTGCATGGTGCGCTCAAGACGGACACCGCGGTCCTCGAACAGCTTCGCCATCACACGGTGCGTGATGGTGGCGCCGACCTGCGACTTGATGTCATCGCCGACGATCGGGACACCGGCCTCGGTGAACTTGTCGGCCCACTCCTTGGTGCCGGCGATGAAGACCGGAAGGGCGTTGACGAAGGCGACCTTGGCGTCGATGGCGCACTGGGCGTAGAACTTCGCCGCGTCCTCGGAGCCGACGGGCAGGTAGCAGATGAGGACGTCGACCTGCTTGTCCCTGAGGATCTGGACGACATCGACCGGCGCCTCGGCGGACTCCTCGATGGTCTCTCGGTAGTACTTGCCGAGACCGTCGAGGGTGTGACCGCGCTGGACCGTGACGCCCTTGTTCGGGACGTCGCAGATCTTGATGGTGTTGTTCTCGCTGGCACCGATGGCGTCCGAGAGGTCGAGGCCGACCTTCTTCGCGTCGACATCGAAGGCGGCGACGAACTCGACGTCACCCACGTGGTAGTCGCCGAACTGGACATGCATCAGACCGGGCACCTTGGACGCCGGGTCGGCGTCCTTGTAGTACTCGACTCCCTGGACCAGCGACGCGGCGCAGTTGCCCACGCCGACGATGGCTACGCGCACCGAACCCATTCCGGTTGCTCCCTGTGTGTACGAGTGAGGCCCTGGCAGGGGTCTCACGTGGTGGTGTCGCCGGGCGTATCCGGACCGGGGGTGTCCCCGGTCCGGGGCAGGACGCCCGGCGCTCCCTCTGTGGTGTCGTGAGCGGGGTCTCCGTGGGCGGGACCCTTCAGGGTCCGGCCCGCCCGCTCACTTTCGATGAGCTCGTTCAGCCAGCGCACTTCGCGCTCCACGGACTCCATCCCGTGGCGCTGGAGCTCAAGCGTGTAGTCGTCGAGGCGCTCTCGCGTGCGGGACAGGGAGGCGCCCATCTTCTCCAGGCGCTCCTCCAGCCGGCTGCGACGGCCCTCCAGTACGCGCATCCGTACGTCCCGGGACGTCTGCCCGAAGAAAGCGAAACGGGCGGCGAAGGTCTCGTCCTCGTACGCGTCAGGGCCGGTCTGCGAGAGCAGTTCCTCGAAGTGTTCCTTACCTTCCGCCGTCAACCGATAGACGATCTTGGCGCGACGCCCTGCGAGTGGAGCTGCCAGGGCGTCCTCGGGGGCGTTCCCCGGTTCCTCGATCAACCAGCCGTTCGCGACCAGCGTCTTGAGGCAGGGGTAGAGCGTCCCGTAGCTGAAGGCCCGGAACACGCCCAGCGACGTATTGAGTCGTTTGCGCAGCTCATAGCCGTGCATCGGGGACTCGCGCAACAGGCCGAGGACGGCGAACTCGAGGATCCCGGCACGCCGGCTCATCCGCTCGCCTCCTCGTCTTATGTCGCTCCGATGTATCGACTCGATACATCATGACGATAGAACGGCCTTCCGGATGCGACAAGTGGGGGGAGGGTGAACGGGATCACATCACTTATTCACCCGAGGCAAGTTGCCTGATTTGGGGTGAACTTCGGGGCTAGGCAGGTTTTGACGGTGCGTAGTCTGTGCGCCATGGACACCACCGGGAACCGAGTGACGCGAGGGGGCGTCATCGTGCTCGGTGCAGTACGGATGAATGCGGGGTCGACCACATCCGTACTTCGGGGGGACCGGAAACCAGCCGCCGTTTCCAGGCGCGCACGGGTGCGCCTGCCCGAGGAGTAGTCGTTCGATGAGCGAGCACCGTCGCAAACCGCCGCAGCCGCAGGGAGGCGGACGTGCCGAATCCCGACGCGGCCAGTCCGGCTCGTCCTCCGGCCGCCGTGCGGCACCGCGAGGCGCCACCGGATCTCCTGCCGACGCGTACGGGTCTGATTCATACGGTTCGGGAGGCGAGGAGCCGTCCTACGGCGGCCGCGCCGAGGCCCGCCGCGCGGCACAGAGAAGTGGGGGCGGTCGCCGCAGGGCGCCCGAACCAGGCCGAAGCCCCGGTGGCCCGAACGGACCCGGGCGCGGCAGGGGCCGCGCCGTACCCGCCAAGAAGAGGCTGATCGACTATCCGCGCGCGGGCAAGTACGGCGCCGCACGCTGGGTGCCGTCGTGGAAGCTCGTGGCCGGCATGTTCATCGGCTTCTTCGGCAGCCTGGTCGCGGTCGCGGGCGTCGCCTACGCCCTCGTCGGCGTCCCCGACGTGGCCAAGACCGCCGAGGCGCAGAACAACGTCTACTACTGGGCCGACGGCAGCGAGATGGTCGCGACGGGAGGTGAGACCAACCGTCAGATCGTCAACCTCTCGCAGATCCCCGAAGCGATGCGGTACGCCGTCATCTCGCAGGAGAACAAGACCTTCTACACCGACAGCGGCATCGACCCCAAGGGCATCGCCCGCGCCGTGCTCAACATGGCCAGGGGCGGTGAGACGCAGGGTGGCTCCACCATCACTCAGCAGTACGTGAAGAACGCGATGCTGAACGACCAGTCGCAGACGATCTCCCGGAAGTTCAAGGAGATCTTCGTCTCGATCAAGGTGGGCACCACGGTCAAGAAGGACGAGATCATGGCCGGCTACCTGAATTCCGCGTACTACGGGCGCAGCGCCTACGGGATCCAGGCGGCCGCCCGCGCGTACTTCAACAAGGACGCCGTCGATCTCAACCCGGGCGAGTGCGCCTTCCTTTCGGCGATGCTGAAGGGTGCCACGTACTACGACCCGGCCGGTGCGACGTCCATCGACTTGGCCGCCACTTCCGAGGCCAACAGCAAGCGGGCCCTGGTCCAGATGCAGGACACCCTGAACAAGATGGTCGAGTACGGCCACCTGGATGCCACGGAGCGGCAGAAGTACACCACGTTGCCCAAGGTGCAGAACCCGCGGTCGAACGCCGCGCTCAGCGGGCAGGTCGGTTACCTCGTCGACCTTTCCAAGGCGTACCTGATCAACAACACGAACATCACCGCCGACGATCTGCAGACGGGCGGTTACTCGATCTACACGACCTTCGACAAGAAGAAGGTCAAGGAGCTCGAGGACTCCGTCAAGAAGGTCCAGAAGGCCAACATCAAGCCCAAGGAACGCCCGGAGACGGACACGCACGTCCAGTTCGGCGGCGCCTCCGTGGACCCGGATACCGGCGCCATCAAGGCCATCTACGGTGGCGAGGACGCGACCAAGCACTTCACCAACAACGCGGATGTGACGGGTGCCCAGGTCGGTTCGACCTTCAAGCCGTTCGTTCTCGCGGCGGCGATGAAGTGGGGCGTGCGCGACAAGAGCCTCGGCGCGGAGCAGGCGCAGGACGAACGCACCCAGGTGTCCCCGAAGAGCCTGTTCAGCGGTAAGAACAAGCTCAAGATCAAGGACTACGACGGGACCGTCTGGAAGAACGAGAAGGGCCAGGAGTGGCTGCAGACCAATGACGGCAACGAGTCGTACGGCAGTCCGCCCAACTACGACATCGACCTCCGCGAGGCGATGCGTGAGTCGGTGAACTCCGCCTTCGTGCAGCTCGGCATGGATGTCGGCCTGGACAAGGTCAAGGAGGCGGCCATCGACGCCGGTCTGAAGTCGGACAGCCTCGCCGGCACCAGCTTCCCGTCCTTCTCCATCGGTATCTCCGACCCGAGCGCGATCCGCATGGCGGGTGCGTACGGCACCTTCGCCGCCAGCGGTGAGCAGCGTGACCCGTTCTCCGTCCAGAAGGTCACCAGCAAGGACGGCACGGTCTACACCCACAAGGACAAGCCCAAGCAGGTGTTCACCCGGGCGGTCGCCGACAACGTCACCGACGTGCTGAAGACGGTGGTCGACAAGGGCACGGGCACCAACGCCAAGCTGGACGACCGGGAGGTGGCCGGCAAGACCGGTACCACCGACGGCAACAAGTCCGCCTGGTTCGTGGGCTACACGCCGCAGCTGTCCACGTCGATCACGATGTTCCGGTACGACGACGACGAGACCAAGAAGAACCGCACCTTCCTGGAGATGTACGGAACGGGTGGCCAGAAGAAGATCCACGGCGCCTCGTTCCCGTCCGAGATCTGGCACGACTACATGGAGCAGGCGATGAAGGGCGAGAAGGTGATCGACTTCCCGACACCCGAGCCCATCGGTGAGATCGTCAACGAGGAGCCGAGCCCGACGCCCACTCCGACGCCCAGCGAGACCGAGGAAGCCACTCCGACCCCGACGCCGACACCGACGGAGACGGTCGAGAGTCCAACACCCACGGTCAGTGAGTCCTGCCAGTTCGACTTCCAGTGCGGGGACAACGGCGGGACCGACGACGGCGGCACGGACGGTGGCTCGTCCTCCACACCGTCGGCCACCGAGTCGACAGGCACAGGCACCAGCAGAGGCGAGGACAACGGAGGCATCTTCGGAGGTCCGAACGGCTAGGTGCCAAAACGCCCAGCGCGGGTGTTTCACGTGAAACATGCATATGTTTCACGTGAAACAGGGGCCGTCACATCCACCGGATGTGGCGGCCCTCGGCGTATTGCCAGACTCGTACGGCAGGATGTGCGGCATGCCCAGCGCAGAATCGACGCAAGCGAGCGAGCACGAGTCAGACACGGTGCGGCCCACCAAGGAGGACGAGGTCGCCCGGTCCGGCAGTGAGCTGATCGGCGGTCCCCTCGGGCGGCGTGCCCTGCTCGGGACGTCCTGGTGGACTCCCGTCCGGGTCGTCGCACTCGTGGCGATCGGCATGTTCGCCCTCGGCCTGATCCAGAAGGCCCCCTGCTACAACGGCGCCTGGTTCTTCGGCGCCAGTTCCCAGTACACGAAGGCGTGCTACTCGGACATCCCGCACCTGTACCAGGGACGTGGTTTCGCCGACGGTCTCGTGCCGTACTTCGACAAGCTCTCCGGCGACATGCCGTACCTCGAATACCCGGTGCTGACCGGCGTGTTCATGGAGGTGGCCTCCTGGCTGACGCCGGGCAGCGGCACCATCCAGGATCAGGAACAGTGGTACTGGATGGTCAACGCCGGGATGCTGATGGTGTGCGCCGCCGTCATCGCCGTCTGCGTGGCCCGTACGCACAGGCGGCGGCCCTGGGACGGTCTGTTGGTCGCCCTGGCGCCCGCGTTCGCGCTGACTGCCACCATCAACTGGGACCTCCTGGCGGTCGCTCTGACGGCTGCGGCGATGCTGATGTGGTCCCGAGGCCGTTCACTCGCCTTCGGCGTCCTCCTGGGGCTCGCCACGGCCGCCAAGCTGTATCCCGTCTTTCTCCTGGGCCCGCTGTTCCTGCTGTGCTGGCGCGCCGGCAAGTGGCGGGACTTCGGCAAGGCGTTCGGCGGGGCGGCCGTGGCCTGGCTCGTCGTGAACCTGCCGGTGATGTACTTCGCGTGGGACGGCTGGGCGCAGTTCTACCGGTTCAGCCAGGAACGGGGCGTGGACTTCGGGTCCTTCTGGCTGATCATCGCCCAGAACTCGTCCGACCCGCTCAGCACCGACACCGTCAACACCCTTGCCACGCTGCTGGTGTTGCTGTCCTGCGTGGGCATCGCGGCCCTCACCCTGACCGCCCCGCGCCGGCCGCGCTTCGCCCAGCTGGCGTTCCTGATCGTCGCGGCGTTCATTCTCACCAACAAGGTCTACTCGCCGCAGTACGTGCTGTGGCTGGTGCCGTTGGCGGTCCTGGCGCGCCCCAAGTGGCGGGACTTCCTGATCTGGCAGGCCTGTGAGGTCGCGTACTTCCTGGGCATCTGGATGTACCTCGCGTACACGACCAGCGGGGATGCCCACAAGGGTTTGCCTCAGGACGGCTACCACTGGGCCATCGCCGTGCACCTGCTGGGGACGCTGTACTTCTGCGGCATGGTGGTGCGCGACATCCTGATGCCCGAGCGGGACCCCGTACGCAGGTCCGGGGACGACGACCCCTCAGGGGGCGTCCTCGACGGCGCGGAGGACGTCTTCGTCCTCGGCCCGGCGGCCCATCCACCGCGGCACGCCGGCTACTTCGAGGGTCCGCAGGTGGAGTGGGGAAGCGACGGAACGGCGTCTTCCACAGGCCGTTCGCTCTGAGCGAACAACCAGTCCGAGCGAGCAAGCAGAAGGCCGGGTACGGAGTTTCCGTACCCGGCCTTTCGCGTGCCGGAGGTCCAGCCCGTGCGAGTGGCAGAGACAGCCGGCCTCAGCGGTCGACGATCCGGTCGAACTGCGTTGTGGTGTGCCGCAGATGGGCCACCAGCTCGTCGCCGACCGTGGGCTCCGCCGCCTCAGACGGCACGAACAGGATCGAGACCTGCATGTGCGGCGGCTCGGCGAACCAGCGCTGCTTGGCGTCCCAGACGAACGGAGAAAGGTTCCGGTTGACCGTGGCCAGGCCGGCCCGGGCGACGCCCTTGGCGCGCGGCATGACGCCGTGCAGGGCCTTGGGGGCCTCCAGGCCCACCCCGTGCGACGTACCCCCCGCCACGACCACCAGGAAGCCGTCCGAGGCCGCCTTCTGCTGCCGGTAGCCGAACCGGTCGCCCTTGGTGACGCGGGTGACGTCCAGGACGGCTCCGCGGTACTCGGTGGCCTCGTGGTCGCCCAGCCACAGCCGCGTGCCGATACGGGCGCGGAAGCGGGTCTGCGGGAACTGCTGCTGCAGTCGGGCGAGGTCCTCGGCCTTGAGGTGGCTGACGAACATCGTGTGCAGCGGCAGCCGGGCCGCACGCAGCCGGTCCATCCAGCCGATGACCTCCTCGACGGCGTCCGAGCCGTCGGTGCGGTCCAGCGGCAGATGGATGGCGAAGCCTTCCAGGCGGACGTTCTCTATGGCCTGGTGCAGCAGCGGCAGGTCCTGCTCGCTGATGCCGTGCCGCTTCATCGAGGACATCACCTCGATGACCACCCGGGCTCCCACGAGGCCGTACACGCCGTCCACCGACGACACCGAGCGGATCACCCGGTCGGGCAGCGGGACGGGCTCCTCGCCGCGCCGGTAGGGCGTCAGCACCAGCAGGTCACCGCCGAACCAGTCCTTGATCCGCGCGGCCTCGTACGTCGTACCGACGGCGAGGACGTCCGAGTCCAGACGCGTGGCCTCCTCGGCCAGCCGTTCGTGTCCGAAGCCGTAGCCGTTGCCCTTGCAGACCGGGACGAGCCCCGGGAACTGCTCCTGCACGTGCTTGTGATGCGCCCGCCAGCGCGCGGTGTCGACGTAGAGGGTGAGCGCCATGGCCGGACCTGGAACCTTTCTGGTGTCTGCGGTGTATCAGAGGTATGGAATCACTGAACGTGACGTCAGCGGCGCGACATGTAGATGTCGAGGGCCTTGTGGAGCAGTTTGTTCAGCGGGAAGTCCCACTCGCCCAGGTATTCGGCGGCCTGTCCGCCCGTGCCCACCTTGAACTGGATCAGACCGAAGAGGTGGTCGGTCTCGTCCAGCGAGTCCGAGATGCCCCGCAGGTCGTAGACGGTGGCACCGAGCGCGTACGCGTCGCGCAGCATCCGCCACTGCATCGCGTTCGAGGGCCGGACCTCACGCCCGATGTTGTCGGAGGCGCCGTAGGAGTACCAGACGTGCCCGCCGACGATCAGCATCGTCGCCGCCGACAGGTTCACGCCCTCGTGCCGCGCGAAGTACAGCCGCATGCGGTTGGGGTCCTCGGAGTTGAGGGCCGTCCACATGCGCTGGAAGTAGGAGAGCGGGCGGGGCCTGAAGTGGTCGCGCACGGCCGTGATCTCGTACAGCCGCTGCCATTCCTCGAGGTCGTGGTAGCCGCCCTGGACGACCTCGACACCGGCCTTCTCGGCCTTCTTGATGTTGCGGCGCCACAGCTGGTTGAAGTTCTTGTGGACCTCTTCCAACGACCGGTTGGCGAGCGGCACTTGGTACACGTAGCGAGGCTGTACGTCGCCGAAGCCGGCGCCCCCGTCCTCGCCCTGCTGCCAGCCCATCCGACGGAGTTTGTCGGCGACCTCGAAGGCGCGCGGCTCGATGAAGTCGGCCTCGATGTCGCGCAGTCGCTTCACGTCCGGGTTCTGGATGCCCGCCTTGATGGAGGTGGCCTCCCAGCGCCGGATGATGACCGGCGGGCCCATCTTCACCGAGAAGGCGCCCTGGTGCTTGAGGTGCGCGAGCATCGGCTCGAGCCACTCGGTGAGGTTCGGCGCGTACCAGTTGATGACCGGCCCCTCGGGGAGATAGGCCAGGTAGCGCTTGATCTTGGGCAGCTGCCGGTAGAGGACGAGGCCCGCACCGACCAGCTCGCCGGTGCGGTCGTCGAACCAGCCGAGGCTCTCGGAGCGCCACTCCGCCTTGACGTCAGCCCATGCAGGGACCTGCATGTGGCTCGCCGAGGGCAGGGTCTGGATGTACGCCAGATGCTGCTCGCGGCTGATCGTCCTCAGGGTCAGGCTCATTCGGGGCGCTCCTCGGGCTGGTGTGTCCCCATGGGTACAGGGGCTCCGGCTCTCGCGCCGAAGCCTACTGCGCCTTGCGAGCGCCCCGACTGGGCGTACGGAACCTGCGCCCCGGCCTGTGGCCCGCCGAGCCGTTCCGTGGTGCTTTGTACGGTGTCAGGGAGCGGGCTCCCTCGGCATCAGCCGCCGATGACCCCGCCGAAGAGGCCGCCGTGCGCCATGCCGAGGAAGAAGCCGACCCCCGCGGCGCCGAGACCCAGGATGAGTCCGAAGCGTTCGCGTGTCGTCTCCGAGATCCACTGGCCGTACGCGCCGGTGGCGAGGCCGATCAGGCCGGCCCAGGAGCTGAGCAGATGCAGGTTGTGGAACATCGACGAGACGAAAGCCGTGATGCCGAGCACCAGGGTCACCGCGAGCAAGGTGTCCTGGAGCGGGTGGGACTTGCCGTCCGTGGCGAAAAGGCCGCCGACGGTATTGGGTCGCAATGCCTGTGCCATAGGGCACCTCCTGCGGAAGACGGCGCACGGTAGCGCCATACACACCCGATGTGTACAGACTGACGGTCCCCCGGGCCGGATTTCAACCGGAAGCCGGTGTGCGGGTAGTCTGTACCGTCTGCACGGTGTCTGCCCTTGTCGCGGCGGTGTCTCCGACAAGGAGCCCCCGATTGTCAGTGGTGGCCGATACCGTTGCGTACGCATCACAACCCTCCTGCCACGGAACGACCGTGGCCGCTGAGTCCGAAGGAGGTGGGTTCCACATGCGTCACTACGAGGTGATGGTCATCCTCGACCCCGATCTGGAGGAGCGCGCTGTCGCCCCCCTGATCGAGAACTTCCTCTCCGTCGTCCGTGAGGGCAACGGCAAGGTCGAGAAGGTCGACACCTGGGGCCGTCGTCGTCTCTCGTACGAGATCAAGAAGAAGCCCGAGGGCATCTACTCGGTCATCGACCTGCAGGCCGAGCCTGCGGTCGTCAAGGAGCTCGACCGCCAGATGAACCTGAACGAGTCGGTCCTCCGGACCAAGGTCCTCCGCCCCGAGACCCACTGAGCATCTAGCTCAGCCGATCTCGGGATCCGAGTAGCAGCACCAAGCAGCCAGCAGCAAACCCGCCGAGAGGTTCCCCCATGGCAGGCGAGACCGTCATCACGGTCGTCGGCAATCTTGTCGATGACCCCGAGCTGCGCTTCACCCCGTCCGGTGCGGCGGTCGCGAAGTTCCGTGTCGCGTCCACTCCCCGCACCTTCGACCGTCAGACAAACGAGTGGAAGGACGGCGAAAGCCTGTTCCTGACCTGCTCGGTCTGGCGTCAGGCGGCGGAGAACGTCGCGGAGTCGCTCCAGCGAGGCATGCGCGTCATCGTGCAGGGCCGGCTGAAGCAGCGGTCCTACGAGGACCGTGAGGGCGTCAAGCGCACGGTCTACGAGCTGGACGTCGAGGAAGTCGGCGCCAGCCTGCGCAGTGCCACGGCCAAGGTCACCAAGACCGCCGGTGGCGCTCGCGGTGGCCAGGGCGGCGGTTTCGGCGGCGGCGGCGGTGGCCAGGGTGGCGGCGGCTGGGGTGGAAACTCCGGCGGCGGTCAGCCGGCCGGCGGCGCTCCCGCCGACGACCCGTGGGCGACCGGCACTCCCGCCGGTGGCAACCAGGGCGGCGGCGCGAGCGGTGGCGGTGGCGGCGGCTGGGGTGGAAACTCCGGCGGCGGCGGCGGTGGCGGCTACTCGGACGAGCCCCCCTTCTAGGCCCTTGGGCCGAGGGGCGGGTCGTACCCAAACTTCTTGATCACACAGGAGAAACACCATGGCGAAGCCGCCTGTGCGCAAGCCTAAGAAGAAGGTCTGCGCTTTCTGCAAGGACAAGGTCACGTACGTGGACTACAAGGACACGAACATGCTGCGGAAGTTCATTTCCGACCGCGGCAAGATTCGCGCCCGCCGCGTGACCGGCAACTGCACGCAGCACCAGCGTGACGTCGCCACGGCTGTCAAGAACAGCCGTGAGATGGCGCTGCTGCCCTACACCTCCACCGCGCGCTAAGGGAAGGGTGACCGAAAAATGAAGATCATCCTCACCCACGAGGTCTCCGGCCTCGGTGCCGCGGGCGACGTCGTCGACGTCAAGGACGGTTACGCTCGCAACTACCTGATCCCGCGGAAGTTCGCTATCCGCTGGACCAAGGGTGGTGAGAAGGACGTCGAGCAGATCCGTCGCGCTCGCAAGATCCACGAGATCCAGACCATCGAGCAGGCCAACAGCATCAAGGCCCAGCTCGAAGGTGTGAAGGTCCGTCTGGCCGTTCGCTCCGGCGACGCCGGCCGTCTCTTCGGTTCCGTCACCCCGGCCGACGTCGCTTCGGCGATCGCGGCTGCCGGTGGCCCGAAGGTCGACAAGCGCCGTGTCGAGCTGGGTTCGCCCATCAAGACGCTGGGCGCCCACGAGACGACCGTTCGTCTGCACCCCGAGGTTGCCGCCAAGGTCAACATCGAGGTCATCGCGGCCTGATCGCTGCGCTCGGCTTGAGCAGTTGAGAGAAGGGGCCGCACCTGCCTGGTGCGGCCCCTTCTGCATGCCCGGCTCTTTGTGCTCGGCGACAGTGAGCCGGGGCGGGTGTTTCACGTGAAACAACGTGTTTCGAGAGACCACGTGTTTCCGTGTTTCACGTGAAACCGTCGGGCCCAACCCCGCCGTTTCACGTGAAACAGTCAGCGTGTCGCGCCGGTGACGAGCCAGCGGCCGGAGCGGGTGCGCAGCCACAGGGTCAGCATCCGTACGGTCATCATCAGCGTCATGGCCGCCCAGAGGGCGGTGAGTCCTCCGCCGAGCACCGGAACGAGCAGGGCGACCGGAGTGAAGACCGCCAGGGTGACCAGCATCGCCCACGCCAAGTAGGGCCCGTCGCCGGCGCCCATCAGGACCCCGTCCAGAACGAAGACGATGCCGCTGATCGGCTGTGCGGCGGCCACGATCAGCAAAGCGGGCAGTGCGGTGTCCTTGACCGAGGGATCGCCGGTGAACAGGGACAGGAACACCGGGCGGGTGATCAGCACGAGCAAGCCGAGGACGACGCCGGTGGCGATGCCCCACTGCACCATGCGGCGGCAGGCGGCGCGGGCGCCCTGGGTGTCTCCGGCGCCGAGGTAGCGCCCGATGATGGCCTGACCGGCGATGGCGATGGCGTCGAGAGCGAAGGCGAGCAGGCTCCACAACGACAGGATGATCTGGTGGGCCGCGATGTCCGCGTCACCGAGCCGGGCGGCGATCGCGGTGGCGATCATCAGAATCGCCCGCAGAGACAGGGTGCGCACGAGCAGAGGCGCGCCGGCCTGGGCCGAGGCTCTGATCCCGGCGGCGTCGGGACGCAGTGAGGCACCGTGTCGACGGGCCCCACGGACGACCACGACGAGGTAGGCGGTGGCCATGCCCCACTGGGCGATGACGGTGCCCCAGGCGGAGCCTGCGATGCCGAGGTCGGCACCGTAGACGAGGCCGGCATTGAGGGCGCCGTTGGCGACGAAGCCCGCGACGGCGACATAGAGCGGTGTCCTGGTGTCCTGGAGGCCGCGCAGGACGCCGGTCGCGGCGAGGACGACGAGCATGGCGGGGATGCCCAGGGCGGAGATGCGGAGGTAGGTGGTCGCGTAGGGGGCGGCGGTGTCCGAGGCGCCGAAGAGTTCGACGAGGGCCGGTGCCGAGGGAAGGGTGACGGCGATGACGGCGGCGCCGAGCAGGAGCGCCAGCCAGATGCCGTCCATGCCCTGCCGGATGGCGGCCTGGAGGTCGCCGGCGCCGACGCGTCGGGCGACGGCCGCCGTGGTGGCGTAGGCGAGGAAGACGAAGACGCTGACCGCTGTCATGAGGAGGGCCGAGGCGACGCCGAGTCCGGCGAGTTGGGCCGTGCCGAGATGGCCCACGATCGCGCTGTCGGCCATGACGAAGAGGGGCTCGGCGACGAGTGCGCCGAAGGCCGGGACGGCCAGTGCGACGATCTCTCGATCGTGCTGTCGCCGGTCGGCCTTGGGGGTCGCGGGAGCCTGTGTCATGAGCACTAATGTAATCGTCCACAGGTAAGAGATGCAATGTAGCTGCGACCCTTACTGGGTTTCGCGGCCCGTGCTCTTTCGTGCACCGTTCGAAGCGATCTTGGTCCAACTGGAAAAGTTTTTCTTCTGCACAGCCAGTGGACGGGAAAGATGCAGCTCAGAGTGAGTGCCGCGAAGGAGGCCGGAGCTTGTTCACAGGGCTGTCCACCGGGTCGTGCACAGGTTTTGCGGAGTTCTCCACAGCATCCGGGCCGTCGTCCACATGGCCTGTGGATAACCAGATTGGCTGACGGTGCCCACAGGCCTACGGTGGTGCGGCGCCCGCTCCGTTCGTCGGCTGGGAAACCATCACAAAACCGACGCGCCAGAACCGGAGTTGGGCGTCTCGTTTGTCAGTGCCGTGCCGTAGAAAAGAGAGGCACGGCTAGGTCCGCTCTCGGCGGACGGGAGGAGGTGTCTCGGTGAGCATTTCCGAGCCCTTGGACGATCCGTGGGCCGACAGCGGTCCGAGTGATCGTCCGCCTGCCCGCCGACGCGGCGAAGGCGGCCGCGGGCGCGACGAGCAGCACGACCGCGGCCGGGAGAACGGCCAGTGGGAGAGCGGCGGGACGTCCTTCGAGCGGGTGCCGCCGCAGGATCTCGACGCCGAGCAGTCGGTTCTCGGCGGCATGCTCCTGTCCAAGGACGCCATCGCCGACGTCGTCGAAGTGCTCAAGGGCCACGACTTCTACAAGCCGGCGCACGAGACGGTCTTCCAGGCGATCCTCGACGTCTACGCGAAGGGCGAACCGGCCGACCCGATCACGATCGCCGCCGAGCTCACCAAGCGCGGCGAGATCAACAAGGTCGGCGGCGCATCGTATCTGCACACCCTCGTCCAGACCGTGCCGACGGCGGCCAACGCGGAGTACTACGCGGAGATCGTCCACGAGCGGGCGGTGCTGCGCAGGCTGGTCGAGGCCGGCACCCGTATCACCCAGATGGGGTACGCGGCCGACGACGACGTCGACGAGATCGTCAACCGCGCGCAGGCCGAGATCTACGCGGTCACCGAGCAGCGCACCAGCGAGGACTACCTCCCGCTCGGCGACATCATGGAGGGCGCGCTCGACGAGATCGAGGCGATCGGCTCGCGCAGCGGCGAGATGACCGGCGTACCGACCGGGTTCACGGACCTCGACTCCCTCACCAACGGCCTGCATCCGGGCCAGATGATCGTCATCGCGGCCCGACCCGCCATGGGCAAGTCCACGCTCGCGCTGGACTTCGCGCGCGCGGCGTCCATCAAGCACAACCTGCCGAGCGTGATCTTCTCCCTCGAAATGGGGCGCAACGAGATCGCGATGCGCCTGCTCTCCGCCGAGGCGCGCGTGGCCCTGCACCACATGCGGTCCGGCACCATGACCGACGAGGACTGGACCCGGCTGGCGCGCCGGATGCCCGAGGTCTCCTCCGCGCCGCTCTTCATCGACGACTCGCCGAACCTGTCGATGATGGAGATCCGCGCGAAGTGCCGTCGGCTCAAGCAGCGCAACGACATCAAGCTGGTGATCATCGACTATCTGCAGCTGATGCAGGCCGGTGGCTCCAAGCGCTCCGAGAGCCGTCAGCAGGAGGTCTCGGACATGTCCCGAAACCTCAAGCTCCTGGCCAAGGAGCTGGAGGTCCCGGTGATCGCGCTCTCGCAGCTGAACCGTGGTCCCGAGCAGCGCACGGACAAGAAGCCGATGGTGTCCGACCTGCGTGAGTCCGGCTCCATCGAGCAGGACGCCGACATGGTGATCCTGCTGCACCGCGAGGACGCCTACGAGAAGGAGTCCCCGCGCGCGGGCGAGGCGGACATCATCGTCGGCAAGCACCGTAACGGCCCCACGGCGACGATCACCGTCGCCTTCCAGGGCCACTACTCGCGGTTCGTGGACATGGCGCAGACCTGATCCTCCTCAGGCCCGCTCTTGACCTGCGCTGATGCCCTGAGGGCATCGCCGCTGACGGAAGAGGTCTTGGACGTCGGCCGCGGCACGGGACCAGGGTGGAGGAGCGGCGCATCCCGGCCGCTCCTCCACCGACAAGGACCCTGAGAGCGATGCAGATCTTCATCACGGGCGGCTCCGGCTACATCGGCCGTTCCGCCATCCGGGCGCTGACCCGGCACGGCATCGGCGTCACCGCGCTGGCGCGCAGCGAGCACGCGGCCCGCACCGTGTCGGACCTCGGTGCCACCCCGGTCGCGGGGGCGCTCACCGACACCGATGTGCTCCGTGCGGCGGCCGGCCGGGCCGACGGCGTCATCCACCTCGGGGTGGACTACGCGGAGGGCACCGCGGACGTCGACCGCGCGGCGGCGGAGGCACTGCAGGACGGAGTGGGCAGCGGTGTCTACGTGCACACGGGCGGGGTCTGGGTGTACGGCGACACCGACGGGGTCGTCGACGAGGACGCCCCGTTGAGTCCGCCGCGCATCACCGCGTGGCGGCTGGAGAACGAGAAGCGGGTGCTCGCCCGTGCCACCACCGGAGGACACCCCGTCGTGGTGATGCCGGGGCTGGTCTACGGCCGCTCCGGCGGACTGGCGCAGTCGTTCTTCGTCGAGCCGGCACGCGCCGCGGGCGCCGTGTCCTGCATCGGGGACGGCGCCAACCACTGGGCGCTGGTGCACGTCGACGACATCGCCGAGCTGTACGTCCTGGCCCTGAACGCCCAGGCCGGTGCCGTCTACGCCGGGACCAGCGGCCAGAACCTCCCGCTGGCGGACATCGCCCGCGCCCTCAGCCACGCCGCCGGGTGCCCGGACCGGATCGAGTCGCTGACAGTCGAGGAAGCCGAGCGGCGGATGGGCCCGATCGCCGAGGCGTTCGCCCTCGACCAGCGGTTCAGCGGCGCCCGGGCACGCGACGAGCTCGGCTGGACCCCCACCCGTCTCGACGCCCTGACCGAACTCGCCCAGGGCTGAACGACCACGGCCCGAACCACCAGGTAACGGGGCGCCCATCGCCCGTACCACCCCTGGCCGGCGGCACAACCGACGGAGACCGTGTCATACGGCCTTGACGACGACGCCGGTGTCCTCGAGCGCGGCGATCTCGTCGGTGGGGGCCTCGGTGTCGGTGACGAGGGTGTGCAGGAGGGTGGCGGGACCGACGTGGGCGTACGCGGTGTGGCCGAGCTTGCTGCCGTCGGCGGCCACGATGATGCGACGTGCGGCGGCGATGCCGGCCTTCTTCACGGCCGCGTCGTCGAGGTCGTAGGCGGTCAGGCCCTCGGCCGCGCTCAGACCGCAGCAGCCCATGACCGCGGTGTCGAAGCGCAGTGCCGCCAGGGACGCGAGGGTGAGCGGGCCGGTGAGGGCGCCCTCGGCGGCCCGCGGCTGTCCGCCGGGCACCACCAGCGTGGCCGGGCCCGGACCCTCGCCGAGCACCTGGACGGCCTGCAACGACAGGGGCATCACCGTGACCGGCCGTCGGCGCAGCAGATGGGCGACCTCCAGGCACGTGGTGCCGCTGTCGAGGAGGACGGTCTCGCCGTCGGCGACGAGCGAGGACACCTCGGCGGCGATACGGCGCTTGGCGTCGACGGCGTCGTGGGTGCGCAGAGCGAACGGCGGCTCCTCGCCTCTCAGCAGCAGGGTGCGCGCCCCGCCACGAACCCGCTCCAGGACGCCGTGCGCGGCCAGCGCGTCGAGGTCACGCCGGATGGTCATCTCGGAGGCGCCGGTCAGTTCGACGAGCTCCTGGACCGTGACCCTTCCCGACTCCCTGACGGCCTGCGCGATCATCCCGTGGCGGTCCGCGTTGCTCATACCGCGATTGAACACCCCGCGAAACGAACATGCAATGTGTGCGAAGTGCCAGTATTCAATCACAATAGATGTTCGTTACGGTCGTCCGTATGAGTCACCCGCTGCGTGCCGCCCGAGTCGCGACCTTCGTCTACTTCAGCCTCTGCGGCACCCTGATGGGCACCTGGGTGGTGAACATCCCCGCCATCGAGGAGCGCGTCGGCATCAGTCACGCGACGCTCGGAGCCCTGCTGGTGCTGCTGGGGCTGGGTGCCTTCATCGGGATGCAGGTGGCCGGGGGCCTGACGGACCGGCTCGGGGCGCGCACGGTCGTCCCTGCCACCGCCGTGGTGTGCAGCGCGGCTCTGGTGCTGCCCGGCCTGCCCCGCGAGCCCTGGACGCTGGGAGCCGCCCTCCTGGTCTTCGGTTTCTGCAACGGCTGCCTGGACGTGAGCATGAACGCCCACGCCGTGCACGTGGAGAAGGCGTACGGCCGACCCGTCATGTCGGCCTTCCACGCCACGTTCTCGGTCGGCGGAGTGCTCGCCGCACTCGTCGGAGCGGCCACGGCGAGCGCCGGTCTGAGCCCGGCCGCGGGCATGGCCGCCATGGGAGCCCTGGGCATCGCGGTCGCCGTGGTGTCGGCACGCGCCCTGCTGCCGGCCGCGCCCACCGCCGCCGACACCGGCTCCGCGGGGGAGACCGAGCAGGCGCCGGCCGCCCGGCGCCGCGGTGCCGGCGGGCGCATCTGGATCCTCGCGGCCCTGGCTCTGCTGGTCATGCTGTGCGAGGGCGCCGCCAACGACTGGAGCGCGCTGCACCTGAAGGACGTCCTCGACGCCCCCGCGAGCACCGCCGCCTTCGCCTACGGCACCTTCGCGGCGACCATGACCATCGGCCGACTGACCGCCGACCGCCTCGTCGCCCGGTTCGGGTCCATGGCGATCCTGAGGTACGGCGCGGCGACGGCTGGTGTCGGCATCACCATCGTGACCGTCTCCCCGTGGATCTGGGCCGCGTTCGCGGGGTGGGCGCTGTTCGGTCTGGGACTGTCCGGCTGCGTCCCGCAGCTGTTCAGCGCGGCCGGGCACGCCGACCCCGCCGCCGCGGGGGCCAATGTCTCCCGGGTCGCCGGGCTCGGCTACGTCGGCATGCTCGCGGGCCCGGCCGTCATCGGCTGGCTGACCCACTTCGTCGCCCTGAACCACGCCTTCGTCTTGCTGATCCTGCTGTGCGCGATCACCGCCGTGGCCGCCGGCGTCCTGCGCACCGGATCCGACCACACGAGCGAGATGGCCCACAGCAGCCACTGACCGCCTGTGCGGTACGGCTCACTCCGCGCCGCACAGGCTCCTCCTCCCGCCCCGGCCGCCACAACCCGGAGGAACCCTCACCCATGCCCACCGACCGACGCATCGTGCTGTTCGACCTCTTCGGGGTCATCACCCGCCCCCAACGCCCGGGCGCCCTCGGCAGGATGGCCGCCCGCTGTCACGCGCCCACCGACGCCTTCACCACGGCCTACTGGGCCTGCCGCCCGCCCTACGACGCCGGTCGGCAGTCCGCCCGCGAGTACTGGACCGCCGTACTGCGATGGCTGTCCCGGTCCGTCGACGCCGACACCGTCGAGGAACTGCGCCTCACCGACATCGACAGCTGGTCCCGCGTCGACGACCGGATGGTCGCCTACGCCCGGTCCCTCCGGGGCGTCGCCGAGGTCGCCCTGCTGTCCAACATCCCCTCGGACCACGCGGACGCCTTCCTCGCCGCGCAACCGTGGCTACACGAACTGGACCACGTCGCCTTCTCCGGGAAGATCGGGGCGGCGAAGCCGGACCCGGCGGCCTTCCGGCACTGCGTCGTCGCCATGGAGGCCGCTCCGGACGACTTCCTCTTCGTCGACGACCGCGAGGAGAACGTGCGCGCCGCCCAGGCCATGGGGATGAGCGGACACGTCTTCACCGGTCGCGACGGACTGGCGGCCGTCGTCGACACCTGGCTGCCGACCCGACACCCGCGCCCCCAGGGCAAATACGCTCGACGCCCGAGCGGCGCGCGGGGTGGACTGGGGGAATGACGACACCTCAGGAAGAGCTGCTCCCCGCCACGCGACGGGCGCTGCTGCACCGGATCGCCGTGGCCCAGGCCGAAGGGCATGCGCCCTCGCTGGTCGCGGCGGTGGTACGGGACGGGCGCACGGTGTGGCACGGGGCGCGGACCTCGGTGGACGGGCACGGTCCGGACGAGAACGTGCAGTACAGGATCGGCTCGATCACCAAGACCTTCACGGCCGTTCTGGTGCTGCGGCTGCGGGACGAGGGCTTGCTCGACCTCGGTGACCCGGTGGAGAAGCATCTGCCGGGCACGGGCGTGGGGGAGGCCACCGTCGCCGATCTCCTCGCGCACACTGGCGGGCTGGCCGCCGAGTCGCCCGCCCCCTGGTGGGAACGGACGCCGGGCTCGCTGCGCCCCGAACTCGCCGACGTCCTGGGCGAACAGCCCCTGCGGCACCCGGTGGGCCGGCGCTTCCACTACTCCAACCCGGGCTACACCGTGCTGGGGACGCTCGTGGAGAAGCTGCGCGGAGCCCCATGGGAGGAGGTGCTACGGCGGGAAGTGCTCGAACCCCTCGGCCTGGACCGCACGAGCGGCCGTCCGAAGGCACCCCACGCGGGCGGCTGGGCCGTCCACCCCTGGGCCGACGTCATGCTGCCGGAACCCGCCGAGGACCTCGGACGCATGGCCCCCGCCGGTCAACTCTGGTCCACCACGAGCGACTTGGCGAGGTTCGCGATCTTCCTGGCGCAGGGGGACGACCGGGTCCTCAGCGCCGAGACGGTCCGGGAGATGCGCGCGCCGGCGGCGCCGGGCGAGGCCGCGGACGTCGCGGACGGTGTCTCGTACGGACTCGGACTGCAGATTCAGCAGCGTCACGGGCGGCTGCTGGTGGGCCACTCCGGTTCCCTGCCGGGCTTTCTGGCGAACCTCAGCATCAGCGTCGAGGACGACGTGGCCGCGGTGGTGCTGACCAACTGCACCTCCGGCCCCCTGCTGGCTACGGTCGGTGCCGACCTCGTGCGGATCGTCGCGGAGGCCGAGCCCCGCATCCCCGCCCCGTGGCGGCCACTGCCCGAAGTGGACGCGTCGGTACTGGAGTTGGCGGGCCCGTGGTACTGGGGAACGCACGCGTTCGCCCTCCGGCTGACGGCCGCCGAAGGGCTTTCCCTGGAGCCCCTGTCCGGCATCGGCCGCCGGTCCCGCTTCCGGACCAACGGCGACGGCACCTGGACCGGACTGGAGGGCTACTACGCCGGAGAGCTCCTGGAGGCCGTACGACGGCCCGACGGGACCGTGAGCCATCTGGACCTCGGGTCCTTCGTGTTCACGCGTCAGCCGTACGACGAGGGGGCTTCCGTGCCGGGTGGAGTCGACCCGGACGGGTGGCGCGGCATCGGATAACCGCGGAGGCGACGGGTGGGTGTCGTGTTTCACGTGAAACACGACACCCACCCGGCCTCACAGCTGCAGCTTGAAGCCCACGTGCGAGGCGGAGAAGCCGAGCCGTTCGTAGAAGCGGTGGGCGTCGGTGCGGGTGACGTCGGAGGTCAGCTGGACCAACTGGCAGTTCTGGCGCCGGGACTCGTCGACCGCCCACTCGATGAGCTGCGTGCCCAGGCCGCTGCCGCGCTCATCGGCATGGACGCGGACGCCCTCGATGATCGACCTCGTGGCACCTCGACGTGACAGACCGGGGATGACGGTGAGCTGAAGCGTGCCCACGACCCGGTCCTCACGAACGGCGACGACCAGATGCTGGTTCGGGTCGGCCGCGAGGCGCTCCCAGGCGGCCAGGTACGGGGCCGGATCGTCCGGAGACTCACGCTGGGCGCCGAGCGGGTCGTCGGCGAGCATCGCGACGATCACGGGCACGTCGTCCGCCGTGGCGGGCCGTATCTCAAGATCTGCCATACCCGCAGCCTATGCACAGCGGCCCTCGGTCCGTCTCAGCCGGCGGCCACCGTCAGCGGAGCGAAGCGCCTGGTCCAGTCCCCGGGGAGCTCAGCGATGCCGTAGGTCATGACCGCGTTGTCGGCGGTGGCGGCCAGACCGCGTTCCTTCGCCCACGCCAGCAGCTCCTCGTGGCGCACGTCGATGTCGGTGCGCAGGGGGCGGTCGGTGTGGGCGGCGAGGGAGGTGAGCAGCGCCTGCGCGGTCTCGGTGTCGTGGGCGATCAGCGGGCCGACGACGTGGGTCTCCATGTTGGGCCAGGCTGCCGCGTATCCGATGAGCCGGCCGTCCCGCTCGGCGACGCGCAACTGGTCCGCGAAGGCGGGTAGGCGGGTGAGGATGTGTGTGCGGCCCAGGCCGAACACCTCCTCGTCGAGCCGGAGGATCGAGGTGAGGTCCTCCGCGGTAGCCGGGCGCGTGACGACCTTGGATGCCGGCTCGCCGGGCGTGAAATGCCCGAGCAGCATCTCCGCCCGGCCGATGACCTTGAAGCCGAGCTCCTCGTAGAGCGGGCGGCCGTACGGGGTCGCGTGCAGGGTCAGTGGAGTGGTGCCCATCGCCGAGATGAGGTGTCGCATCAGCCTGCGTCCCACGCCCTGCCGGGCGTGCCGTTCGGCGACCAGCACCATGCCGACGGCTCCCAGACCGGGGCGGTCCTGGGGTCCGTACTCGGTGACGACACAGGCGCTGACGAGACCACCGTCGGGGTCGTCGATCCCGTAACCCTTCCCGGAAGCGAGGAGGAAACCCCACTTGTGTTCCTCGCGCGGCCACCCCCGGTCCTCGGACAAGTCGGCGCAGGCGGTGAGATCGCGAAGCGTCAGACGGCGGATCGGAAGAGCAGCGAGAGAAGGAGTCGGCACGCAGGTCAGGCTGTCTGACGGGTGGCCTCGTCGTCCACCGCTTTCCGGTTCTTCTCAGGCAGGGACACGAGCTTTTGGCCATGTCGTGGGCAACCGTACACAGAGCCGACAACGACCGGTGTTTCACGTGAAACACCGACGCCGAAGAGCTGTCGAGTCGCCGGACTAGTCTCGGTGACCATGGCGCGACTTCATCTCTTCGACCTCGACGGCACACTGCTGTACGGCACCTCGGCACCCGTGGAGATCTCACGGCAGTTGGGACTGGAAGCCGAGACGGTGGCCCTGGACAAGGCGATCTCGGCGGGACTCATCGGCCCGCCGGAGTACGCGGCGCACGTGCGTGAACTCTGGACGGATCTCACCGACGCCCATGTGGCGGCGGCCTTCGAGCAAGCGCCGTGGCTGGGCCGGATTCGTGAGGTCTGGGCGGCGATCCGGCAGGAGGGCGACTACTGCGCCGTCGTCTCCCTGTCCCCGTCCTTCTTCGTGGAACGGCTCACCGGCTGGGGTGCGCACGCGGCGCATGGATCCCTCTTCCCCGCCGTGCCGTTCACCCAGCCCGTGGATCCCGCCGGGTTGCTCAGTGCCGCGGCCAAAGTGGAGATCGCCAGGCGACTGTGTGAGGAGTTCGGAGTGACGTCCGCCGACTGCGTCGCCTATGGCGACTCCTTCTCGGACAAGGACCTGTTCGGTGCGGTGTCGACTTCCGTGGCGGTCAATGCGGATCTCCACCTGTCCGGTCTCGCGACACACTCGTACATGGGCATGGATCTGTGGGAAGCCTATGAATTGGTGCGCCACGCCCGGTAATTGAAGGAATTGATAGTTCGCCCGCCTTCAATCGTGGTGTCGGAGGCCGGACTTGTGATCGACGCGGCGCCCGGTATGGTCGACTCCGGTTCGCCGGGAGCAGGGACGCGGAGCGCACTGCGGCCAATGTCACACTCTCGGCTTACTTGTCAGTACGGAACGTGATCACGGTTTGAATGTGGCCGTATCGGCCGCCGGGCGAAACGGGGAAGGCAAGCCGTCTGCGGGGGAAGCAGGCATCTTCCGATAGAGGAGGTGCGCAGACCGACCGAAAGATGTCGAGGCGAGGCACATCATGGACGCTCCGACCACCACGTCGGCCGACAACGGCACGTCCGGCGGCGGAGCCGGCTGGTTCAAGCCGTACACGCAGCCGGAGACACCCCCGGGCAGTGAGCGCGAGGCCCCCGAGGGCAACCGTCTCGCCGCGATGCGCCCGGTGGGCGGGCCCACCGCGAACAGCGACCCGGGCGGGCAGCGGGAGCCCGCCGGCCAACCGGTCGCGCCGGCCTCCGCGACCGACCCGTACGTCCCCGCCCAGCGCTCCACCTCCTCCGCCCCGCAGTACGCCCCCGCCGCCCCGCAGACGGCCGTCCCGACCCGGGCCGAGCAGGCTTCGCCGGACGCCGTCCTCATCCGCCGGACGATGGCGGAGGTCGCGCCGGTCGCCGACAAGGTCACCTCGTACTTCTACGCGCTGCTCTTCGTCCGCCACCCCGACCTTCGCCCCATGTTCCCGGCGGCGATGGACACCCAGCGGGACCGGCTGCTCAAGGCGCTGCTCACCGCGGCCGAGCAGGTCGACAACACGCCCGTCCTCATCGACTACCTGCAGAATCTCGGCCGCGGGCACCGCAAGTACGGCACCCGCCCCGAGCACTACCCGGCCGTCGGCGAGTGCCTCATCGGCGCGCTGAGCAAGTACGCGTCGGCCGTCTGGCACCCGGAGATGGAGGCGGCCTGGGTCCGGACGTACACGACGATCTCGCAGGTCATGATCGACGCGGCCGCCGCGGACGAACTGCGCGCCCCGGCCTGGTGGTACGCCGAGATCGTCACGCACGACCTCAGGACCCGGGACGTCGCCGTCCTCACGGTCCGCCCGAACCAGCCCTATCCCTTCCTCGCCGGCCAGTACGCGAGCGTGGAGACACCGTGGTGGCCGCGGATCTGGCGGCACCTCTCCTTCGCCTCGGCACCTCGCCACGACGGTCTGCTGACGTTCCACGTGAAGGCCGTCCCGGCGGGCTGGGTCTCGAACGCGCTCGTGCACCGCTCGCGTCCTGGGGACATCCTTCGCCTCGGTCCGCCGGCCGGCTCGATGACCGTCGACCACACGACCGACAGCGGCCTGCTCTGCCTGGGCGGCGGCACCGGCATCGCGCCCATCAGGGCGATGGTCGAGGACGTCGCCGAACACGGCGAACGGCGTCCGGTCGAGGTGTTCTACGGCGCCCGCACCGACCACGACCTGTACGACATCGACACGATGCTCAGGCTCCAGCAGACCCACCCGTGGCTCACGGTCCGCGCGATCATCGACGAGCAGGCGCATCTCCAACTGCCCGACGCCATCCGCCAGTACGGGCCGTGGAGCGGCTACGACGCCTTTCTCTCCGGCCCGCCCGGCATGATCCGCAGCGGCGTGGACGCCCTCAGGAGCGTCGGGATCCCGCCGGAGCGTATCCGGCACGACTCGGTGGAGGAACTCGCCGGAGCGGGCGACTGAGGCGGCGTCGGAGACTGACGCGGCGCCGGGCTCAGCCGAGGTCCGGCGCGTGCATCGCCCGTACGCCCTCGATGTTCCCGTCCAGGTAGTGCCGCAGGGACAGCGGCACGAGATGGACGGAGGCGATCCCCACGCGGGTGAACGGCACCCGGACGATCTCGTACTCCCCGGCGGGCTCGTCCACTTCGGGGCCATGGCGCAGGGACGTGTCCATGGACTCCAGGCGGCAGACGAAGAAGTGCTGCACCTTCACGCCGGTCGTGGCGGCGTCCTTGCCGATGTGTTCGACGGTGTCCACGAAGCAGGGCACCACATCGGTGATCTTGGCGCCGAGTTCCTCGTCCACTTCGCGATGGAGTGCTTCGACGACGGTGGTGTCCTCGGGCTCGACGCCGCCACCGGGGGTGACCCAGTAGGGATCGACGCCGGGCTTGGTGCGTTTGATCAGGATCAGGTAGTCACCGTCGAGCAGAACGGCACGGGCGGTGCGCTTGACCACGGGTCGGACGGTCATGGGAGAAATGTGGCCCGGCTGGTTCCACGTGAAACATCGCAGGGCGTCACCGGCCGAGCTCCCCGGGTAGTCGCGACAAAAGGCCTGGTCAGCACCAGTCGGCCGCCGACCGCAGCAGCCAGTCGTGCGCCCGCGCGATATGTGGCATCGCCAACGTGCCGGTGCGGACCACCAAGAAGTACGTCCGCAGGGGCGGCACCGCGGGATCGTGCAGCGCCAGGACGTCACCGTGCTCCAGGGCGGCGGCGCACAGATAGCGGGGCAGTACGGCGAGTCCCGCGCCCGCGACGGCACACGCGAGGACCGCCCGCAGATCGGGCACGATGACCGTGCCCGGGGTGGGCGGACGGGAGTCGAAGACGGCGGCCCAGTACCGGGAGACGAAGGGCAGCGACTCGTGCACCTCGATCACGGGGACGTTCTCCAGCGCGAGTGCCCCCTTCCGGCGCGGCTTGCCGGGGATCCGCTCGGCCAGTCCGGGGGCGGCGACCAGGACGTGCTCCTCGTCGCAGAGCGGAGTCGCCGTGAGCAGCGCGCCCCGGGGACGGGCCGTACTGATGGCCAGATCATGATGCCCGGCGGCAAGCCCTTCCAGAGTCTCCTCAGCGTTCCCGAACGAGGCGCGCAGCGCGAAGCTCTGGCTGTCCTCGCCGGTCAGCTCGGTGAGGGCGGGCAGCGCGCGCTCGGCGGTGAACTCCCGGGGACCGGCGAGGTGCAGGGTGCGCAGAGAGGAGTCCTCGTCGAGGCCGGTCTCGGTGATCTCCACGAGGGCGTCGAGGTGCGGGGCGGCCTTGTGCGCGAGTTCGTCGCCGATGCTCGTCGGCGTCACCCCGCGGGCCTGCCGCAGGAACAGCGGGCGGCCCAGCTGCCGCTCCAGCGTGCGGATCTGGGAGGTCACGGCCGGCTGCGACAGACCGAGCAGCGCGGCGGCCCGAGTGAAGGAGCCGGCCCGGTGCACGGTCACAAAAGTGCGCAGCAAGGCCAGATCCATGGCACGCCCTCCCCTTTCCCTGCCCCACTCCCGGCCCCGGGCAGGGCCCAACTATAAATAAGTCGATAGGTCTCTGTCGCTACTGTGATTGGACACTGACACAGAGTCAACTAGCCTTGGTCGCGCGGTTCTTCGCGCGCGGAACCGGGGACGGTCCGAGCCACGAGGGGGGAGGCTCGGACCGTCCGTTGTGTGGAGGCGGCCGTCGACGGGAGGACCGTAAACCGGTCATCGCGCCGACTCGTCCAGCGCGCGGAGCACGTCCGCCACCAGGTCCTCGGGATCCTCGGCGCCCACCGACAGCCGGATGAAGCCCTCCGGCACCGCGTCCCCGCCCCAGCGACCGCGCCGCTCGGCCGTGGACCGCACTCCGCCGAAGCTCGTCGCGTCGTCCACGAGCCGCAGCGCGTCGAGGAAACCGTCGGCACGCGCGCGCGTGGGCAGCGTGAAGGAGACCACGCACCCGTAGCGGTGCATCTGCCGCGCGGCCACCTTGTGCGCCGGATCCTCGGGCAACCCCGGATAGCGCAGCCCGGTCACCTCGGGCCGCTCCCGCAGCGCCTCGGCGACGGTGAGGGCTGTCGCGCACTGCCGTTCGACGCGCAGATGGAGCGTGGCGATCGAACGGTGTGCGAGCCAGGCCTCCATGGGACCCGGAATCGCGCCGACGACCTTCCGCCAGCGGCGTACGGCGGCCATCGCCTCGGCGTCGCGGCCGACGACGTACCCGAGGAGCACGTCACCGTGCCCGGTGAGCTGCTTGGTGCCGCTGGCCACGGCGAAGTCGGCGCCGAGTTCCAGCGGGCGCTGCCCCAGCGGCGTGGCGAGGGTGTTGTCGACGGCGACCAGTGCGCCACGCGCGTGTGCCGCCTCGGCGAGCCTCCGGATGTCGCACACGTCGAGGCCGGGGTTCGACGGCGACTCGATCCACAGCAGCTTGGCGCCGTCCAGCACGTCCAGTTGGGCGTCGCCGCCGGTCGGTGCCGTGCGTACCTCGATGCCGTACGCCTCCAACTGGGCGCGCACCAGGGGCAGCACCTGGTAGCCGTCGTTCGGCAGGACGACCGTGTCGCCGGCGCGCAGCTGGGAGAAGAGCACCGACGAGATGGCGGCCATCCCGGAGGCGAAGACGAGCGTCTCGACGCCGTCCTGCCCGGGCGCCTCCAGCTCGCCGATGGCGTGCTCCAGATGCGTCCAGGTCGGGTTCTCGTCCCGGCCATATGTGTACGGCCCTGTCGGCTCGCCCGGCAGATGGAAGTGGGCGGCGAACACCGGACCGGGCAGGGTCGGTTCGTACTTCACCGGCTCGGGCAGTCCCGCCCGCAC
Organism: Streptomyces sp. NPDC092369; assembly: GCF_044755245.1. Lineage (NCBI taxonomy): Bacteria > Bacillati > Actinomycetota > Actinomycetes > Kitasatosporales > Streptomycetaceae > Streptomyces > Streptomyces sp. NPDC092369. The sequence goes on along the minus strand of NZ_JBIVQP010000005.1, from coordinate 242,379 downwards.
CGCGCGTGTGCCGTCACCGTCGCCCTGCACCGGTGCTCCCGTAGCGGAATCACTCATGCCGCTCGTCCCTCCACTTGCTCGCGTACCGCGGCGAGCAGGCCCTCGCTCGCCGCCTCCACCATCTCAAGGCACTCCTCGAAGCCGTCGAGGCCCCCGTAGTACGGGTCCGGCACGTCGAGGTCGTCGCCCGCGGCGGGGTCGTAAAAGCGGAGCAGCCGCACCTTCGCCGCGTCCTCAGGGGTGGGCGCGAGGCGGCGCAGAGCCCTGAGGTGGCCGGTGTCGAGGGCGACGACCAGGTCGAGGCGGTCGAACCAGGACACCTGGAACTGCCGGGCGGTGTGCTCGCCCTCGTAGCCGTGCTCCTCCAGCACGGCGACGGTGCGCGGGTCGGCGCCGTCGCCCTCGTGCCAGCCGCCGGTGCCGGCGCTGTCGACCTCGACCCGGTCCTCGAGGCCGGCTTCCGCTATGCGGGCGCGGAAGACGGACTCGGCCATCGGCGACCGGCAGATGTTGCCGGTACAGACGAAGCAGACGCGATACGTCATCGCGTGCTCAGTCCCCGTCCGGCAGGACGACGTTGAGCGCCCAGGAGACGATGGAGATGATCAGACCGCCCAGGACGGCCGTCCAGAAGCCTTCCACGTGGAAGCTCAGGTCCAGCTTGTCGGCCAGCCACGAGGTGAGCAGCAGCATCAGCGCGTTGACGATCAGAGTGAACAGGCCCAGCGTCAGGATGAACAGCGGGAAGGTCAGCACCTGAAGGACCGGCTTGACCAGGAAGTTCACCACCCCGAAGACCAGGGCCACGAGGAGCAGCGTCCAGACCTTCTTGCCCGTGCTGTCACCGGTCAGGGTGATCTTGTCGAGCAGCCAGACGGCGACCGCCAGGGCGCCCGCGTTGGCGATCGTCTTGACTACGAAATTCTTCATGTGTCTGATCGTTGCAGACGAGATCGGATACGAGCAGTGGGACGAGGGCGACAAGCGCGATGAAGGCATTCCGGTTGGACGAACTGGAGGCGGAACGCGCCGCCAACGACGGCGCCTACCTCCAGTTTCTGCGCGAACGGAACATGTCGGTCGGCCTCTACGCGCTCGACGCGGGCGACCAGGACCCGCAGCGGCCGCACCAGCAGGACGAGGTGTACTTCGTGGTCAGCGGCCGGGCCGCGATCACCGTCGGCATGGAGACGACCCAGGTGGCGCGCGGCAGCGTCGTGTACGTGCCCGCGGGCGTGGCCCACAAGTTCCACCACATCAGCGAGGATCTGCGGGTCCTCGTGGTGTTCTCTCCGCCCGAGAGCTGAGGCCCTGACTCAGGGTTCCCTAGGGGATCGATCAGGGGAGGACAAGGGATGCCGGGCCCCCGCCGGGGCCCCTGCCGGCCCTAGCATCGAACGCAGGACAACTGGCAGGACAACAGAAGGATCCGGCGTCACAAGCCCGGGTCATCGACGGACCCGGCACCAGCGACGGGCGGAGAGGTAAGGACGACAGCTATGGGAGAGATCTTCTCGACACTGCCCTGGTGGGTGAAGTGGATCGCGGTGCCGGTCATCGCCCTGGTCGTGTTCGGCGGACTGATAGCGACCGTGGTCGGCTTCGTCATCGGACTGCTCTTCAAGGCGCTGGTGTTCGTGGCACTGGTCGGCGGGCTGATCTACGTCGTACGGAAGTTCACGTCGAGCTCCTCGTCGCGCAGCGACTGGTGAGGCCCGTGGGACACCGGTGATCGGTAACAGGAATCACCGGTTCCCTCGCGCGAGGGAAGTTTTCCGGCGGGCCGTCCGCGCGCGGTGACGGACGGTTAGAGTCCGGAATTCGACGCGGGGACGACCCCGCGAGCGGCGTACACCCCCACCCGTGTTCCCCCGCACGGACTGCCCCCTCGCGCTCCGGGAGTGACCTTTGGCCACGGCAGACACCGGCACCGCAACCACAACCCCCGCCTCAGCCCCCCACGCACCCCTAGCCACCTCCCCGCCGGCGGCCCCGCCCCCGGTACGCCCGATCCCGATCCGCCCACCCGCGCAGCCGGGCCCGTCGACACAGGAACGTGCGGCGAGGCCTCCGGCGGTTGAACAGGAGACAGTGCATCCCGTGTCGGGGCCCGCCGGTCCTTCGGAACCTGGGCGCGTGGGCTCTCGGGGATCCGGGCTCGCTGGTCCTCCGGGACCTGGCCCTGCGGGGTCCTCGGAATCCGAGCTCGCCGGTCCTTCGGGGCCGGGGCCCGCCAGGCCTCTAGGACCTGGGCGCGCGGGCTCTCGGGGATCCGGGCTTGCTGGTCCTCCGGGACCTGGGCCTGCGGGGTCCTCGGAATCCGAGCTCGCCGGTCCTTCGGGGCCGGGGCCCGCCAGGCCTCTAGGACCTGGGCACGTGGGGTCTCGGGAATCCGGGCACGTCAGTCCTTCGGAATCCGTGCTCACCGGTCCTTCGGAACCTGGGCGCGTGGGGTCTCCGGAATCCAGGCTCGCTGGTCCTTCGGGACCCGGGCCCGCCAGGCTTCCAGGACCTGGACCCGCGAGGTCTCCGGGATCCGTGCTCGCTGGTCCTTCGGGGCCCGGGCCCGCCAGGCTTCCAGGACCTGGGCCCGCGAGGTCTCCGGGATCCGTGCTCGCCGGTTCGTCGGGAACCGGGCACACAGGGTCCGCGGAATCCGGGCACGCGTCCCCAGCCCCGCACGCACACCCCCAGGCCGCCGCCACCCTCATCGGATCCGTCCAGCGGGCGATGCGGCTCCTGGAATGCGTCGCCGACCACCCGCACGGAGCCCCCGCCAAGCAACTCGCCCGCGAGACCTTCCTGGCCCTCCCGACGGCGTATCACCTGCTGCGCACCCTCGTGCACGAGGGCTATCTGCGCCGGGACAAGGGCCTGTTCTTCCTCGGTGACGCGGCCGAGCGGCTGAGCAGCAGCGCGGCCCAGCAGAAACGTCGCAGCACGATCGTCGACGCGCTGGCCCACTGGCGGGACGAGATCGGCGTGCCCGTGTACTACGCGGTGTACCGGGACGGCGAGATCGAGGTCATGTGCGTATCCGACACCCCGGGCAATCCCGCAGTCGAGGAATGGGCCGACTTCCGCGAGACCGCGCACGCGCACGCGATCGGGCAGTGCCTGTTGTCCCAACTGGACGAGGACGCCCGCCGCGACCACCTCAGGCGCTACCCCGTGCAGTCGATCACCCCGTACACCGTCCGTGACGACCACACCCTGCTGAGGCGGCTGGAACGGACGCGGCGGATGGAGCCGGTCGTCGAGCGGCAGGAGTACGCGCTGGGCACGGTCTGCGCCGCGATCCCCATCACGGTGGGTGCGACGGCGGCCACGATGGCCATTTCCCTGCCCTCGCACCAGGCCGATCGGCTGGCGGCCGCGACCCGGCAACTGCAGAGCGAAGTAGGGCGGTTGCTGGGGTCCCTGGCGATCTCTATCAGTATCTGAAAACTCACTCCTTGTGATCTGTCGCCTACTTTAAGCAAGATGCCAGCAGTGTCAGAGCGATCATTCCTGGCCAATCGGTGGCATATGACGGGGTAGTGACGGGGTAGGCGATGCGCGAGTCCGTACAGGCAGAGGTCATGATGAGCTTCCTCGTCTCCGAGGAGCTCTCCTTCCGTATCCCGGTGGAGCTGAGTTACGAATCCTGCGATCCCTATGCCGTGCGGCTGACCTTCCATCTGCCGGGTGACGCCCCGGTGACGTGGGCCTTCGGCCGCGAGCTGCTGATCGACGGGGTGGGCCGGCCGACCGGAGAAGGGGACGTACGGGTCTCGCCCGCCGACCCCGACTCCCTGGGCGAGCTGCTGATCCGGCTTCAGGTCGGCGGCGACCACGCGTTGTTCCGGTCGTCGACGGCGCCGGTCATCGCCTTCCTCGACCGCACGGACAAGCTGGTGCCGCTGGGCCAGGAGGGTTCGCTCGCCGACTTCGACGCTCATCTCGACGAGGCGCTGGACCGGATCCTGGCGGAGGAGCAGAGCGCGGGCTGATCGGGTGTCTCGGGGTCGGGGCGTGCGGTGGGTGGCAAGCGTTCGGACAGTGCGGCGCTCCGGGGTTGTGCAGTAACGCTTCTTCTCCGTCCCCTGCCCCCTTGCTGCCTGCCGGCGGAGGGCCCGCGACCGTCGTGGCAGCGCCACCAGCCCCCCAGCCCTACCAGCCCCACCAGCCCCGCCCGTCCGCTCGGCCTGCCTACGAAGGCCGTGTTTCTCGGCCGCTCAGCGCTTGCGGCGGCGGCCGTGTCCGGTGCGGGTCTGGATGGGGGCGGTGTCGGTGGTCACGTGGTTCGGGGCGGGCGCCGGGCCGCTCGGGCCCGTGGGCGCCACCGTGGCCGTCGCTCCGGCCTTCTCCGCCGTCGGGCGGTCCGCCGAGACCACCAGGGCCGCCAGGAGCGTGGTGACCGGCACCGAGGCGACCAGGCCGATCGAGCCGACCAGGGTGCGCACGATCTCCTCCGCCACCAACTCGCTGTTGGCGACCGCCCCGACGCTGCTCTGGGCGATGGAGAAGAGCAGCAGCAGCGGCAGCGCGGCGCCCGCGTAGGCGAGGACGAGCGTGTTGACCACGGACGCGATGTGGTCGCGGCCGATCCGGATGCCCGCTCGGTACAGTCCGCGCCAGCCCATCGAGGGGTTGGCCTCGTGCAGCTCCCACACCGCCGAGGTCTGGGTCACCGTCACGTCGTCGAGGACACCGAGCGAGCCGATGATGACGCCCGCGAGCAGCAGACCGCTCATGTCGATCGACGGATACAGGCCATGGATCAGCCCGGTGTTGTCGTCGGTGTTGCCGGTGAGCGCGGCCCAGCCGATGAACTGCGAGCCCAGGACGCCGATCAGCACCAGGGAGATCAGCGTGCCCAGCACCGCCACGGATGTCCGGGCGGACAGGCCGTGGCACATGTAGAGGGCGATCAGCATGATGGCGCTGGACCCGATCACCGCCACGAGCAGCGGGTTCGAGCCCTGGAGGATCGCGGGCAGGATGAAGAAGTTCAGGATCATGAAGCTGATCGCCAGCGCGACCAGGGCCATGACGCCGCGCAGCCGCCCCACCACCACGACGGCGAGCGCGAAGATGCCGGCGAGCACGCCCATCGGGATCCGGCGGTTCACGTCGGTGACCGAGTACTGCAGGTCCTTGGGCGCCGAGGGCTCGTAGGCGACGACGACCTTCTCGTCCTTGTGCAACTGCCGGGACTGGTCCGGCTGCACGATCTCGGTGAACGCGCGGCCCTTGTCCTTGCCGGTGTCGACGCGGATGGTCGCCTTCTTGCAGGTGCCGTCCTCCTCCTGTTGGGCGGAGCTGCCCTCGGCGGTGGAGGTGTCCCCGGTCGACGACCCGGACGAGGCGTTCACCGACTTGCAGCTCACGCTCTGGATCTTGGTGACCGTCGCCTGCTGGGTCTGCCGGTCGAAGCCGACGCCGGTGCGCTCGTGCGCGGGGGCGCCACCGGGCCACAGCACGACGAGCCCGACCACCACGGCCGCGGTGAACGGGATCAGGATCGCGGCGATGACCTTGCGCAGGTGCTTGGAGACGGGGGCCGCGGGGCCGTGGCTGTGACTGTGCCCGTGACCCCCGCCGGAGCCGGAGCCGTGCCCGTGTCCATCGCCGGGATTGGGCTCATGCCCGTGCCCGTGCCCGTCACCTGGACCCTGGCCGGGACTGTGGTCGTGCCCGGCGCCGTGACCATGGTCGTCCCCGGCGCCATGACCGTGGCCGTGCCCGGCGTCCGAGTGGGGTCTCCGGTCGGGCCCGCCACCCGAGGGGGGCCGCTGACCGCGCCCGTCGCCCGAGTTGGGCCGGGGGCCTTGCCCTCCGCCGAAGAGGCTTCCAGAACCTTCGCTGAAGTCGTCACCCGAATTGGGGTCGAAACCACCGCCGTATCCACGGCTGTTGCCGTCGCCGTACCCCCGGCTGTCGGCGCCCCCGTCACCCCTGGCGGCGCCGTCGTGCCCTGCACCCCCGCCGTATCCACGGCCCCCGCCGGGGCCGCGACCGGGGCCACGACCGGGGCCCGGGCCGCGGCGCGGGTCCGGTGGCGGGTAGGGAGGCTGATTCGTGGTGGTCACCGCCCGATCATCGCAAGAACGAAAGAGGCCCTCTGTTCACCGCGCCCGAATTGACGCTAGCGTGGAGGCACCTTTGCACACGCGGGAGCTCGGAGCACCGGGCTGAGAGGGCGCTGACCTCCGTCCCAGCGATGTTTCACGTGGAACGTCAGTCGACGAAGTTCGAGTCGAGTGATGTTTCACACGAAGCGTCGACAGACGGAAGCCGCTGCGTCGACCGCTGAACCTGTTACCGGGTAATGCCGGCGTAGGGAGTAGGTCTCATGACCATCAAGGACGCACGCACGCCTGTCTCCAGCCAGGACGAACAGCCCATAGAGGGCCAAAAGTCCACGGAGACCGGGAAGTCCATCGGCTGGCACAAGGGGTATGTCGAGGGCTCGCGCCCCGATCTGCGCGTGCCGGTCCGTCAGGTGCACCTCACCAACGGGCAGTCGGTCACCCTGTACGACACCTCCGGCCCGTACACCGATCCGTTCGTCGACACCGACGTCCGCCGAGGACTGGCGCCACTGCGCGAGAACTGGGTCATCGCCCGCGGCGACACCGAGGAGTACGCGGGTCGTCCCGTCCGCCCCGAGGACGACGGGATCAAGCACACCTCGCCGCGGGGCGGTCTGCGCAACCTCGACGCGGTCTTCCCCGGCCGACCGCGCCAGCCGCGCCGCAGCCGCGACGGCAGCGCGGTCACACAGCTCGCCTACGCGCGACGGGGCGAGATCACACCCGAGATGGAGTACGTGGCCATCCGGGAGAACGTCGAGCCCGAGGTGGTCCGCGAGGAGATCGCGGCGGGCCGCGCCGTGCTGCCGGCCAACGTCAACCACCCGGAGATCGAGCCGATGATCATCGGCAAGCGGTTCCTGGTGAAGGTCAACGCCAACATCGGCAACTCCGCGGTCACCTCCTCCATCGAGGAGGAGGTCGAGAAGATGACCTGGGCGACCCGCTGGGGCGCCGACACGGTCATGGACCTGTCCACCGGCCGCAACATCCACACCACCCGCGAGTGGGTGCTGCGCAACTCCCCCGTCCCCATCGGCACGGTGCCGCTCTACCAGGCGCTGGAGAAGGTCGACGGCCGGGCCGAGGAGCTGACCTGGGAGATCTACAAGGACACGGTCGTCGAGCAGGCCGAGCAGGGCGTGGACTACATGACGGTCCACGCGGGCGTGCGCCTCCCGTACGTCCCGCTGACCGCCAACCGCAAGACCGGCATCGTCTCGCGCGGCGGCTCGATCATGGCCGCATGGTGCCTCGCGCACCACAAGGAGTCGTTCCTGTACGAGAACTTCGAGGAGCTGTGCGAGATCCTCGCCGCCTACGACGTCACGTACTCGCTGGGCGACGGACTGCGGCCCGGCTCGATCGCGGACGCCAACGACGAAGCGCAGTTCGCGGAGTTGAGGACTCTCGGGGAACTCAACACGATCGCGAAGCGTTTCAACGTACAGACCATGATCGAGGGCCCGGGACATGTCCCGATGCACAAGATCAAGGAGAACATCGACCTTCAGCAGGAGATCTGCGATGAAGCTCCGTTCTATACGCTCGGCCCGCTGACCACGGACGTCGCGCCCGCGTACGACCACATCACCTCCGGCATCGGCGCGGCGATGATCGCCTGGTGGGGGACGGCGATGCTCTGCTACGTCACGCCCAAGGAGCATCTCGGTCTGCCCAACCGTGACGACGTCAAGACCGGCGTCATCACCTACAAGATCGCCGCCCATGCCGCCGACGTCGCCAAGGGACACCCCGGCGCGCAGGACTGGGACGACGCGCTGTCCGACGCCCGCTTCGAGTTCCGGTGGGAGGACCAGTTCAACCTCGCCCTGGACCCGGTCACGGCACGGGAGTTCCACGACGAGACGCTCCCGGCGGAGCCGGCCAAGACGGCCCACTTCTGCTCGATGTGCGGGCCGAAGTTCTGCTCGATGAAGATCAGTCAGAGCATCACAGCCCAGTTCGGTGGTACTGCGGCGGCCGGGGCGACCGCCGAGGAGGTCGCTGAGGGGATGCTGCAGAAGTCGAAGGAGTTCGCGGCGAGCGGGAACCGCGTGTACCTGCCGCTGGCGGACTGACGTCCGTGGATTGGCGCTGTCCCGGAGGGCGAGTGCCTTCGGGACAGCGCCATCGTGCGTTCGGGGACGAGGGGGAGGCGGAGTCTTGATCGTTGTGAAGGTGACGGCCGAGGCACAGTCGCTGGCGTGGGACGGCGATGATCTGGTCGACGTGGTGGGTGGTGGTCGCCGCTGGGGTCCGGACGGCGTGGAGCACAGTGGCCCGGTCGTCCGTAGCTTTCCCTTCGACCGGAGCGTCGTCTCCCCGTCCGGCCGCTACTCCGTCGTCTACGCCGAGCGCGGTACCAAGGCCCTGCTGCTCGAGGGTGACCGGCTCGTCCGTGAGCTGAACCGCAGTTACTACCAGGCCGATGTCTTCGACTATCCGGTGGCGCTGGGGGTGTTGCGGGACGGCCGCGAGGTTCTGGTGCACTGCCCGGAGGAGTACAACGTCCTGGAGATCGAGGACGCGGAGTCGGGAGAGCGGCTCACCGAGGGCGAACGCGATCCGAAGGACGTCTTCCACTCGCGACTGGAAGTGAGCCCGGACGGGAGACACCTGCTGTCGGCCGGATGATTCTGGCATCCGTACGGGATTGTCGAAGTCTTCGACCTGGCAGGTGCGTTGACGGACCCTGCCGTGCTCGACGGCAATTGTGTGCTGCCCTCGGACGCGGGCATCGACGATGAGGTCGTCTCGGCCTGCTGGCTCGATGGCGACCGCATGGCTGTGGCGACCGGGGAGCCGGCTCACGACGACGAGGGGTTCCTTGTCACAAGCCCAGGGCAGTTGGGCGTCTGGTCGCTCTCCGCGAGCCGGTGGATCCATCGCAGCCGGGTCGATTTCTGCGTCGGCACTCTGATCGCGCGCGGCGACACGGTCGTCTCGCTGTACGGGCATCCCCGGCTGATCGATGTCACGACGGGTGCCGTGGTGGCGGAATGGCCCACGGTGGAGGTGCCCCGGAGAGACGGCAGCTACGGGGTCACGCACATTCCGACGCCCGTCGCCGCCCTGCACCCGGACGGCACCCGCCTGGCCGTGGCCCAGCCGGAGAGCATCGCGATCATCGCACTGCCGGAAAGGGAGGAGTCGCAACTGCCGACCCAGGACTGAAGCTGCCTTCGATGAAGGCCTCCTGCCGATCGCCGACCGGGGCCGACCGTCCGGGCCCGACCCCCACCCGCCTGTCGGTCATTCGGCCGACACCGGATCGGATCCGCGCTCCTACGCTGAACCGCGTGGACTGGAAACTCCTGCTCAACCCGGCCGCCGGTCGGCTGCTCAAGGTCAGCAGTCTGATCGCGTTCGTGCTCACCTGGGCCGCGGACCTCGCCCTGCTCGACAGATGTGCCGATCCCTACGGGTCGCCCACCACCTGGCTGCCCGTGTACGTCACCGGTCCGCTGGTCGGGCTGCTCGCCCTCGGTCTGCCGCGCTCGGCAGGACTGGTCAAGCGGGTCGTCGCCGCGGTGGCGATCTCGCTCGCGACGACCGTCTGGACCATGGTCGAGCCCTCCGGCCTGGAGTGGTGGGGGGCGCTGGAGACCGCCGGGCTGCTCGTCCTCGTCGTGCACACCACGGGGCACGCCTGGCGGCCGGGGCTCGCGACCGCGTACACCCTCACCGTGACCGTGGCGATTCTCGCGGTGCCGCTGCGCAGCGGATCACGCGGGGCGTTCGCCGCCGGCGGTTACGTCCTGACCATCGCCCTGGCGATCTGCGTCGTCATCGGCTGTGCCATCCGCTCCCTGGAGGTCCGCAGGGAACGCGCCGTGCACGACGTACGCCAGGCCGAACGCCTGGCACTGGCCCGCGATCTGCACGACCTGATCGCCCATCACATGACCGGCATCATCGTCCAGGCCAACGCCGCGCTGACCATCAAGGCCACCGCCCCCGACAAGGTGGAGCCCATCCTGCGCGAGATCACCCGGTCGGGGACGGAGACCCTGGAGTCGATGCGCCGCCTGGTGCGCGTCCTGCGTGAGGACAACCACGCGGCCCTGCGCCCCGGCGACCTGCTCACCGAACTCGCCGACCTGGTCTCCGCCCACTCCACCGCCGCGGGCGGGGGCACACCGGCCCAGTTGGAGGTCACGGCGGCGGCCCGTACCGCCCGGCTCAGTCCCGAGGTCGAAGTCTCCGTGCAGCGGCTGGTCCAGGAGGCCCTCACCAACGTCCGCCGCCACGCCCCGGGCGCCCGCACCACCGTCCACCTGGACGTCGACCGTGCCTGGCTGGAGGTGACGGTCACCAACACCGTGCCCGGTCACCGGGCCGCCGTACCCGCCGGTGGTCGCGGCGGTTTCGGTCTGCTGGGTCTGCGCGAACGCGTCGAGGCCCTGGACGGCACGCTCAGCACCGGTGCCCTCCCCCACGGCGGTTGGCAGGTCCAGGCCGCCTTCCCTCTGGCCGTGCCTGCCGACAGCACCCTCCAGGCCGACCGGCCCGGGCGCTGACCCGCCGGCCGTCACCGGGGCCGGTGCACCGCCCCGTGCTCCCACGCCCACGCGGCGACCTCCACCCGGTTACGGGCGTCGAGCTTGGCCTGAATGCGCGCCAGATACGTCTTCACCGTCGACAGCGACAGAAACAGCTCGTCACAGATCTCCTGATTCGTCCGCCCCACCGCGACCAGCCGCACGATGTCCAGTTCCCGCCCGCTGAGCCCGCCGACCCCCGCGTCCTCCGGCGCCGACCCCCGCTCGTTCTCCTCCAGCCGCCGCAGCAGCCGCACCGTCACCGCGGGCGACACCAGCGCGTCCCCCCGGGCCGCGGCCTGCACCGCCTCCACCAACAGCCCGGGCGAGGCGTCCTTGAGCAGAAACCCGCACGCCCCGTCCCGCAGCCCGATCCGTACGTAGTCGTCCTGGTCGAAGGTGGTGATCAGTACCACGTTCAGCGGATCGGCCACTCCCGGTCCCGCCAGCTGCCGCACCACGTCCAGCCCGTCGAGGCGGGGCATGCGGATGTCGGTCAGCACGACGTCCGGGCGCAGCCGGCGGGCGAGTTCGACGCACTGGACACCGTCGGCGGCTTCCCCGACGACGTCGATGTCCGGCTGCGCCCCGAGGATCAGAGCGAACCCGGTGCGTACCAGTTCCTGGTCGTCGGCGATCACCACAGTGATCCGTGTATCGGCCACTGCCTGTTCCTACCACGGCGTGAGCGACGCTCGCGTCGACCGTGCCCACGCTTCTCGTGCGCGGCTGTCGGTCATTCGGCCGACAGAACGGGTGTTCGGCTTGCGCTCCCCCGAAGGGGTATGTCGAGGCGGAGGGCGCAAGCCGAGGGTTACTCCGGCTGGTGGTCCGGGCCTCCGAAGTCCGGACTGGTGTAGTCCGGGCTCGTGAAGCTCGGGCGTGGACCGGCGGCCGGGCCGTCGTCCGGACTGCTGAAACCCGGGCGGTCGTAGCCGAGGTGCGGGATACGGCCGGTCGGCGCCGACGGTGCCGTGGGGTGCAGGGCCACGGCGGTGCCGGGGTCGGCCAGCGCGTCTCGCAGGAAGGGCAGGATGCCGCGCTCCAGGAGGGCCTCGCGCCAGGCTTCCCTGGCTCGGGTCACCTCCTCGCCGAGTTCGCCGTAGAGGCCGGTCTCGAGCGAGGGCCTGTTGCGCAGTGCGGTGAGCAGCAGCCCGACGGCGGCGACGAGGATCGCGGCCGCGGTCATGGCGCCGAACACCCATCCGGCGGTGAGCATGGTCTGGGCGAAGGCCGGCTCGGGGGTGATCATCTTGAGGATGTAGCCCACGAGCAGGAAGATCGCCGCGGCCGTGCCGGCGAGGACGGGAGTGAGGACCGCGGCGACGGCGACGGCGCCCGCCCCTTCGGCTGCCTCTCCCAGGGTGGTGGCGAGCCCCATCGCGCCCACGCCCGACTCGGCCGAGCCGGTCTCGTGGGTGGACGACGGGGTGGACGACGCCGGCTGGCGCAGTTCCTCGCGGACCTTCACGTAGTGCTGGTACTCGGTCGCGGCGGCCACCGTGATGAGGGCGGTGGCGTTCAGCGCCATGGTGCGCAGCTGTTCGGGGTTCAGCCGCTGTCCGACAGCGGCCAGTTCCGGGCGGGTAGGGGCGGAGCGCAGCGCCTCGTCGAGGATCCGCTCGTACTCCTGGCGGTCCTCGCTGTGCAGGTGCTGCGGAACGCTGTTCATGTGCATCCCCCGATGCTCCGTAGGGCTTGGGGCTCGCATGCCAACGAGCCGTCGGGCAGAAACGGAGGGGAGCCTGCTACGGATAAGCCGATGGTAGAGCGGCGACGGCACAGGGTGACAGGGGGTTTCCAGAAATTGCGCCCTGGCCTGCGCTGTTCGTGGTGGTCGCCGCGCGGGGGGCTGCGTGCCCCGTGAACGTCTAGTTTTCCAGCGGCAGTTGCTGGACCAGCAGTTTTCCGGCCATGGTCACGCCGCCGTCCATCGCGATGGCCAGTCCGTCGGCGTAGATGTGCGGTCCCTCGACCAACGGCCGGGGCTCCTCCTCGTTCTCCTCGGAGCCGACTTCTCCCAGCAGATACGGAATCGGGCTGTGCCCGTGCACGATGCGGGTGCCGCCGTAGGTGTCCAGCAGCGAGCGCACGGCGTCCGCGCCGCCCTCGTCGCGGAAGGAGAACCGCTTGGTGAACTTGCGGAACAGGTCCCAGCACTCGTCCGCGTCGTTGCGGGTGAGGGTCTCGCGGACGGTGTCGTTGACCGCCTCGATCGAGTCGCCGTAGTCGAGGTAGGCGGTGGTGTCCGAGTGGACGAGGAGATAGCCGTCCACCTCCTCGACTGCGTCGAGGCGTGCCATCCACTGCAGATGGTGGTCCTGGAGGCGGTCCATGTCGGTCTTCTGGCCGCCGTTGAGCAGCCAGGCCGCCTGGAAGGTGGCGGTGCCCGCGCCGGAGTTGACGGGGGTGTCGGAGAACCGCTTGGCGCCGAGCAGCAGCAACTCGTGGTTGCCCATGAGGGCCTTGCAGTAGCCGCCGGCCGCGGCCGCCTCGGCGGACAGCCGCATCACGAGGTCGATGACGCCGATGCCGTCGGGACCGCGGTCGGTGAAGTCGCCGAGGAACCACAGCCGGGCGGTGCCCGCACTCCAGTTGCCCGCGGAGTCGATCAGGCCCCGCTCCTGGAGGGCGGCCAACAGTTCGTCGAGGTAGCCGTGCACGTCACCGACGACGAACAGCGGTCCCGCGGCGCCTTCCTCGCGGTCCTGGGCGGCCAGCGAGGCGGGGTCCACGGGCACCTGAAGCGTGTCACCGCGGTTGATGACGGGCAGGTCGCGCCGGGTCGGTGTGTACCCGTCGGGGTGTTCGGCCGCCTCCTCGACGGGTACGGCGACATCACCCGGGTGCGTGGTGTCGCCGTACGGACCGGTCTCGTGGACGTACGCCGGCACCCGGAAGTCGCGCAGCGTCGCCGCCCGCTCCGCCTCGGGTCCCTGACCGGCCCCCTGAGTCATCAGACCCCTCCACCATCACGCCGCATCTGAACCGCTTCGGACTGCCTGGTCGCAGCGGCCCGCGGTGTCGTGGGCCCATCATAGGAATGCCGATCGCGCCATGTGATGACCCAGGGGTGGTGAATCGGAGCAAGAGTCCAGTTCACCGCGGCTTTCGTCCCGATTGGGCAGGGCTTGGACCACCTCTGGTGAGGGTCGGCCTACCCCTTCTCGGGTGACCTCGGCGGGCTGACCGTCGTGCGCGGGGGACGCCGCTGGGACGAGGTGCGCACGATCAGCTCCGTCGGTATCACCTGCTCGACCGGTTGGTCCGATTCCACCCCCTCGATCGCGTCGATGAGGAGCTGCACCACGGCGGTGCCGATGCGGCGCGGCTTCAGCGAGAGCGTGGTGACGGGCGGTTCGGTGTTGGCGTACACGGTGGACTCGCTGCAGCAGACCAGCAGCAGGTCGTCCGGTACGCGCAGGCCGTAGCGTCGGGCCGCGGCGAGCAGGTCGGTGCCGTTGGGGTCGAACAGACCGTAGACGGCGTCCGGACGGTCCGGGCGGGCGAGCAGCCGGTCGGCGGCGACGGCGCCCGCGCACGGGTCGTGCGCCGGGTACTCCTCGTAGACCGGGTCCTGGCCGACGCGTTCGCACCAGCGCAGGTACGCCGTGGTCGACAGCCGGGTGTAGGTGTCCGTGGTGGTACCGGTCAGCAGGCCGATACGACGGGCGCCGGCGTCGGCGAGGTGGTCGAGGATGCCGAGTACGGCGGCCTCGTGGTCGTTGTCGACCCACGCGGTGACCGGGAGCGAGCCGGCCGGGCGGCCGTCGGAGACGACGGGTAAACCCTGCCGGACGAGTTCGCTGACCACCGGGTCCTGGTCGGAGGGGTCGATGACGACCGTGCCGTCCAGGGCGACGTTCGACCACACGTCGTGGCGCGAGGTCGCGGGGAGGATCACGAGCGCATAGCCCCGGGCGAGCGCGGCCGAGGTGGCGGCCCTCGCCATCTCCGCGAAGTACGCGAACTCGGTGAAGGTGAAAGGTTCATCCCCGTACGTCGTCACGGTCAGGCCGATGAGACCCGACTTGCCGGTACGGAGCGTGCGGGCGGCGGCCGACGGGCGGTAGCCCAGCCGGTCGGCGACCTCGCGGACGTGGCGGCGGGTGGCGTCCGGGAGCCTGCCCTTGCCGTTCAGGGCGTCGGAGACGGTCGTGATGGAGACTCCGGCGGCGGCGGCCACGTCTCTGATGCCCGCCCGGCCCGGCCTGCTCCCTCGACGTGAGGTATCCGCGCGGCTCACCTGGTGCTTCCCTGCTGCTGTCATGGCGAGCCGATAGTAGGGCTCATGCGGTCGGGTAGGGCGGACGCATATGCACGCGTTGACAGGCACGTTTCTGCAAGGTCATTTGCCGTCAACTGCCTTTGAAACAAAGCCAGTTGAACGATCCAATGGCACTACGTGACTTGTCGGCACGCATGAGCCTGCCAACTTCCCGATGTCTCGAAGAGGTCTCAACTCACCTGCACGGGTGATGCGCGCCACGGCGTGAGCCACCAGCGCATAGATATATGTGATCGCGCCCCCCGATTCGTCAGACTTCGTACGCTGATGCCCGTGATGCGGATGTGACGGATGAGGTCCGATCGGGAAGAACCTCGGCTGTACGCACCGGCGGCGAATCCTCATAAGGTGAGAAGTATTGGAAGCCGGTGGTGGCGACGGGTCCGCCGGTGGTCGCGAGGAGGACTGCGGTGAGCGAGACGAGCCCCAAGCTGCGCGCCGAGCTGGCGGGTATCCCCACCTACAAGCCGGGCAAGCCGGCCGCCGTCGGCGGTCCGGTGGCTTACAAGCTGTCCTCCAACGAGAACCCGTATCCGCCGCTGCCGGGGGTGCTGGAGAGCGTGACGGCCGCGGCCTCCTCCTTCAACCGCTACCCGGACATGGCCTGCACGGGCCTGATGAACGAGCTGTCGGACCGCTTCGGCGTCCCGCTCAGCGATCTGGCCACCGGCACCGGCTCGGTCGGCGTCGCCCAGCAGCTGCTGCAGGCGACCGCGGGACCCGGGGACGAGGTCATCTACGCCTGGCGGTCCTTCGAGGCTTACCCGATCATCACCCAGGTCAGCGGCGCCACGGCGGTGCCGGTGCCGCTGACCCCGGGCGATGTGCACGACCTGGACGCGATGGCGGACGCGATCACCGAGCGGACCCGGCTGATCTTCGTCTGCAACCCCAACAACCCGACGGGCACGGTCGTGCGGCGGGCCGAGCTGGAGCGGTTCCTGGACCGGGTGCCCGCCGATGTGCTCGTCGTCCTGGACGAGGCCTACCGCGAGTTCATCCGGGACATCGAGGTGCCGGACGGGGTGGAGCTGTACCGGCAGCGGCCCAACGTCTGTGTGCTGCGGACCTTCTCCAAGGCGTACGGGCTCGCGGGCCTGCGCGTCGGCTTCGCGATCGCCCATGAGCCGGTGGCGGCGGCCCTGCGCAAGACGGCGGTGCCCTTCGGTGTGAGCCAGCTCGCCCAGGACGCGGCGGTCGCCTCGCTGCGCGCCGAGGACGAGCTGCTGGGCAGGGTCGGCTCGTTGGTCGGCGAGCGCCACCGCGTGGTCGAGACGCTGCGCGGCCAGGGCTGGACGGTGCCCGAGACGCAGGCCAACTTCGTGTGGCTGCGGCTGGGGGAGCGCACGCTCGACTTCGCGGCGGCCGCCGAACAGCACGGGGTCGTGGTCCGGCCCTTCGCCGGTGAGGGCGCGCGGATCACGGTGGGGGAGACCGAGGCGAACGACATCTTCCTGAAGGTCGCGGAGGCGTTCCGCAAGGAGCTCTAGCCTCCGGCGGTGTCCAGGGAGTTCTGGCCTCGGGCGGTGTCCGCGGACCAGGGCTCCCTGTGTCGTCCGGCGATGTGATGTGGGTCCCCTTTGCCCGTGAGAGGCCCCCACCCGCCCGGAGCCGAACTGTCATGCGGCATACTTGCTTGTGAATGTGAACGCGTTCACAAGCGTGTCCCATTGCTCCACTTTGTCTATGACAAAGGGGGCAAACTGCCGCTGTGACCACGGCGACATAAGGAGACTGACGACGTGGAATTGGCTCTGGCGCCGGAGACACTGGCGCGCTGGCAGTTCGGCATCACCACCGTCTACCACTTCCTCTTCGTCCCCCTGACGATCTCGCTCGCCGCGCTGACCGCCGGCCTGCAGACCGCCTGGGTGCGCACGGAGAAGGAGAAGTACCTCAGGGCGACCAAGTTCTGGGGCAAGCTCTTCCTGATCAACATCGCGATGGGTGTCGTCACCGGCATCGTGCAGGAGTTCCAGTTCGGCATGAACTGGTCCGACTACTCGCGCTTCGTCGGTGACATCTTCGGCGCCCCGCTCGCCTTCGAGGCACTGATCGCCTTCTTCTTCGAGTCGACCTTCATCGGTCTGTGGATCTTCGGCTGGGACAAGCTGCCCAAGAAGATCCACCTGGCCTGCATCTGGATGGTCTCGATCGGCACGATCCTGTCGGCGTACTTCATCCTCGCCGCCAACTCGTGGATGCAGCACCCGGTCGGCTACAAGATCAACGAAGCCAAGGGGCGTGCCGAACTCACCGACTTCTGGCTCGTCCTGACCCAGAACACCGCGCTGGCCCAGGCCTTCCACACGCTCAGCGCGTCCTTCCTGACCGGTGGCGCGTTCATGGTCGGCATCGCCGCCTTCCACCTGTTCCGCAAGAAGCACGTCTCCGTCATGAAGAGCTCGCTGCGGCTTGGTCTCATCACCGTCGTCATCGCGGGAATGCTCACCGCGATCAGCGGCGACACCCTCGGCAAGGTCATGTTCAAGCAGCAGCCGATGAAGATGGCCGCCGCCGAGGCGCTGTGGGACGGCCAGGACTCCGCGCCGTTCTCGATCTTCGCGTACGGCGATGTGAGCAAGGGCCACAACAGCGTCGAGCTGTCCGTGCCCGGGATACTGTCCTTCCTCGCCGACGACGACTTCAACTCCTACGTCCCCGGCATCAACGACACCAACAAGGCCGAGCAGGAGAAGTACGGCCCCGGCGACTACCGGCCCAACATCCCGGTCGCCTTCTGGGCGTTCCGCTGGATGATCGGCTTCGGCATGGCGTCCTTCGCCATCGGCATCGTCGGACTCTGGCTGACCCGCAAAAAGTTCCTGCTGCCACAGCACCTGCGGGTCGGCGACGACGAGGTGCCGAACCTGGTCCTCTTCCGCAACAAGGCACTCAGCCCCAAGCTCGGCCGCCTCTACTGGCTCGTGGCCATCTGGACCCTCGGCTTCCCGCTGATCGCCAACTCCTGGGGCTGGATCTTCACCGAGATGGGCCGACAGCCCTGGGTCGTCTACGGCGTCCTGCAGACCCGGCACGCGGTCTCCCCCGGGGTCTCTCAGTGGGAGGTCCTCACCTCGATGATCGTCTTCACCTCGCTCTACGCGATCCTCGCCGTCATCGAGGTCAAGCTGCTCGTGAAGTACGTCAAGGCCGGACCGCCCGAACTCACCGAGGCCGACCTCAACCCGCCCACGAAGATCGGCGGCGACACCCGTGACGCCGACAAGCCGATGGCCTTCTCGTACTAGGCCCAGGGAGATCGAGTCATGGAACTTCACGACGTCTGGTTCGTCCTCATCGCCGTCCTGTGGACCGGCTACTTCTTTCTGGAGGGCTTCGACTTCGGGGTCGGCATCCTCACCAAGCTGCTCGCCCGGAACCGCGCCGAGAAGCGGGTGCTGATCAACACCATCGGACCGGTCTGGGACGGCAACGAGGTGTGGCTGCTCACGGCGGGCGGCGCGACCTTCGCCGCCTTCCCCGAGTGGTACGCCACCCTCTTCTCCGGCTTCTACCTGCCCCTGCTGCTCATCCTGGTCTGCCTGATCGTGCGCGGAGTCGCCTTCGAGTACCGGGCCAAGCGGCCCGAGGAGAACTGGCAGCGCAACTGGGAGACCGCGATCTTCTGGACCTCGCTGCTCCCCGCGTTCCTGTGGGGCGTGGCCTTCGGCAACATCGTCCGGGGCGTGAAGATCGACAAGGACTTCGAGTACGTCGGCAACCTCGGCGACCTGCTCAACCCCTACGCCCTGCTCGGCGGGCTGGTGACACTGACGCTGTTCACCTTCCACGGAACGGTGTTCACGGGACTCAAGACCGTGGGGGACATCCGGGAGCGGGCGCGGCGACTGGCCCTGAAGGTCGGCGCCCTGACGGCCGTCCTCGCACTGGTCTTCCTGCTCTGGACGCAGGTCGACAACGGTGACGGCAAGAGCCTGGTCGCTTTCGCCGTCGCCGTGGCGGCACTGCTCGCCGCGCTGGGGGCGACCGCGGCCGGACGTGAGGGCTGGGCGTTCGCGCTGTCCGGCGTCACGATCGTGGCCGCCGTCGCGATGCTCTTCCTGTCGCTCTTCCCGAACGTCATGCCGTCTTCGCTCAACGCGGACTGGAGCCTCACGGTCACCAACGCCTCGTCGAGCCCGTACACCCTGAAGATCATGACCTGGTGCGCCGGGATCGCCACCCCGATCGTGCTGCTCTACCAGAGCTGGACCTACTGGGTGTTCCGCAAGCGGATCGGTACGCAGCACATCGCGGACGCCGCGCACTGAGTCCGAGGTGGGGCATGTTTCACGTGAAACATGCCCCGTGAGAAGAGGGTGTGTTTCACGTGAAACCGATCGACCCACGACTGCTGCGATACGCCCGTGCCACCCGCGCGTTCATGATGGCGGTCGTCGGACTGGGCGCCGTCGGGGCTGCGTTGGTGATCGCCCAGGCGATGCTCATCGCCGAGATCGTGGTCGGCGCCTTCCAGCACGGCATGCCGATCGCCGAACTCCGCACTCCCCTGCTGCTGTTGGCAGCGGTCGCCGTCGGCCGTGCCCTGGTCTCCTGGCTCACGGAACTCGCCGCTCACCGCGCCAGCGCGGCGGTGAAGTCGGAGCTGCGGGGACGGCTGCTGGAGCGGTCCGTGGCCCTCGGCCCCGGATGGCTGAGCGGACAGCGCACCGGATCACTGGTCGCCCTCGCCACCCGCGGAGTCGACGCCCTCGACGACTACTTCTCGCGCTATCTCCCGCAGTTGGGCCTCGCCGTGGTCGTCCCGGTGGCGGTACTGGCCCGGATCGTCACCGAGGACTGGGTCTCGGCGGCGATCATCGTCGGCACCCTCCCGCTGATCCCCGTCTTCATGATCCTGATCGGCTGGGCCACGCAGTCCCGGATGGACCGCCAATGGCGGCTGCTGACGCGGCTGTCCGGGCACTTCCTGGACGTGGTCGCCGGGCTGCCGACCCTCAAGGTCTTCGGACGGGCCAAGGCGCAGGCCGACTCGATCCGTCGCATCACCGGCGAGTACCGCCAGGCGACCATGCGGACCCTCCGTATCGCCTTCATCTCCTCCTTCGCGCTGGAACTGCTCGCGACCCTGTCCGTGGCGCTGGTCGCCGTGACGATCGGCATGCGCCTGGTCCACGGCGACATGGACTTCTACGTCGGCCTGGTCGTCCTCGTCCTCGCGCCCGAGGCGTATCTGCCGTTGCGCCAGGTCGGCGCGCAGTACCACGCGGCGGCGGAGGGGCTGGCCGCGGCCGAGGAGATCTTCTCGGTGCTGGAGACACCGGTGCCGGCCTCGGGGACGGAGGCTGTGCCGACCGGGGCCATCGCCTTCCAGGGCGTGACGGTCCGGTACCCCGGACGGGCCGAGGACGCCGTCTCGGACGCGTCCTTCACCGTCGAGCCGGGCGAGACGGTCGCCCTGGTCGGACCGAGCGGCGCGGGCAAGACCACCTTGCTGAACGTGCTGTTGGGCTTCGTGCCGGCCACCGAGGGGCGGGTCGAGGTCGGCGGCACCGATCTCGCCGACCTCGACCCGGAGCAGTGGCGGTCGCGGATCGCCTGGGTTCCGCAGCGCCCGCAGTTGTTCGCCGGCACGATCGCCGAGAACGTACGCCTTGCCCGTCCGGAAGCCGACGAGGCCGCCGTGCGAAGGGCGTTGGCGGACGCCGGGGCGCTCAAGTTCGTGGACGCGCTGCCCGCGGGTGTCGACACCGTCCTCGGTGAGGACGGGGCTGGGCTGTCCGCCGGGCAGCGGCAACGGCTCGCGCTGGCAAGGGCGTTCGTCGCGGACCGGCCCGTGCTGCTGCTCGACGAGCCGACGGCGGCGCTGGACGGGGCCACCGAGGCCGAGGTCGTGGCGGCGGTACGGCGGCTCGCGGTGGGGCGGACGGTGCTGCTGGTCGTGCACCGGCCGGCGCTCCTCGGCGTGGCCGACCGGGTGGTGCGGCTGGCGGCACCTGTGGCCGCCGCTCCTCTGGGGACCGCTCCTTTGGATGCTGGGCCCAGCAGCGCCGAGGCCCGGCCGATCGAGACCGCCGCCGTCACCGACGGAGCGGAGCCGGAGGCGCCCGGGCGGACGGCGCCCGGGTCGACGCAGACCGGGCCGACGACGACCACTCGCCGTGTTCTCGCCCGCGTCCGTGCCATGTCCGGTCCCCGCCGTGGCCGTCTCCTGCTCGCCCTGCTGCTCGGAAGCCTCGCGACCGGCAGCGCCGTCGGGCTCATGGCGACTTCGGGTTGGCTGATCTCGCGGGCCTCGCAGCAGCCACCGGTGCTGTATCTGATGGTGGCCGTGACGGCGACCAGGGTGTTCGGGATCGGGCGGGCCGTCTTCCGGTACGCGGAGCGGCTCGTGTCGCACGACGCCGTGCTGCGGATGCTCGCCGACACCCGGGTCGCCGTCTACCGGCGCCTGGAGCGGCTGGCGCCCGCGGGGCTGCGCCGCACCCGCCGGGGCGACCTGCTGTCGCGCCTTGTCGCCGACGTGGACGCCCTCCAGGACTACTGGCTGCGCTGGCTGTTGCCCGCGGGTGCCGCTGTAGCGGTGTCCGCCGCGTCCGTCGGCTTCACGGCCTGGCTGCTGCCCGAGGCCGGTGCCGTGCTCGCCGTCGGACTGCTCGCGGCCGGCGCCGGAGTCCCTCTGCTCACCGGCGCGGTGGCCCGGCGAGCCGAGCACCGGCTGGCCCCCGCCCGCGGAGTCCTGGCGACCCGGGTGACCGATCTCCTCACCGGCACCGCCGAGTTGACCGTCGCCGGCGCCCTGCCCGCCCGCACCACCGAGACCCGACGGGCCGACGCCACCCTCACCCGCATCGCCTCACGTGCGGCCGCTGCAACCGCCCTCGGCGACGGACTCACCGCCCTGATCTCCGGCCTGACCGTCACCGCCACCGCTTTGGTCGGTGCCCAGGCCGTCGCCGTCGGACGGCTCGACGGCGTGGCCATGGCCGTGGTGGTCCTCACCCCGCTGGCCGCCTTCGAGGCCGTCCTCGGACTCCCGCTCGCTGTGCGCTACCGCCAGCGCGTGCACCGCAGCGCGGAGCGCGTGTACGAAGTCCTCGACGCGCCGGAACCGGTACGGGAGCCGGAGCGCCCCCGGCAGGCGCCCGCCTCACCCTTCCCGGTCGCCCTCAAGGGCTTGGCCGCACGGCACGACGGACAGGACCGGGACGCCCTCACTGGCCTCGACCTGACCCTCGACGAGGGGCGCCGGATCGCCGTGGTCGGACCGTCCGGCTCCGGCAAGACGACACTGGCCCAGGTGCTGCTGCGGTTCCTGGACCCGGAGGCGGGCTCGTACACGCTGGCCGGTGTCGACGCGTACGCCCTCGACGGCGACGACGTACGACGGCTGGTGGGGCTGTGTGCCCAGGACGCGCACCTCTTCGACAGTTCGGTGCGCGAGAACCTGCTCCTGGCCAGGAAGGACGCCACCAAGGACGAATTGCGGGACGTCCTGCGGCGGGCCCGGCTCCTGGAGTGGGCCGACGGCCTGCCCGACGGGCTCGACACGCTGGTCGGCGAGCACGGGGCCCGGCTGTCGGGCGGGCAGCGGCAGCGGCTGGCGCTGGCCCGCGCGCTGCTCGCCGACTTCCCCGTCCTAGTGCTCGACGAGCCCGCCGAACACCTCGACCTGCCCACCGCCGACGCCCTCACCGCCGACCTGCTGGCCGCCACCGAAGGCCGCACGACCCTCCTCATCACCCACCGTCTCGCCGGACTGGAAGCCGTGGACGAGGTGGTCGTCCTGGGCGAGGGGCGTGTCGTGCAGCGCGGGACGTACGAGGAACTGGCCGCGGTGGACGGGCCGTTGCGGGCGATGGCGGAACGGGAGGCGGAGACGGAGCTGTTGGTGGGCGCCGTATAGCGGGGTGCCGTGCCCCTCGGCTCGACTTTCCGTAACAAACGCGGCTAATTACGCTCAGGTCATGTCCCGAGACCCCTCTCCCGACCCGTCCGTCGACCTGGCGGCACGCGTGCCGCAGCTCCTGGAGGCGATGCGGTCCGTCGGCAGCGGGCTCGAACTGCACTCCACGCTGGACCGGATCTGTGCGACCGCGGCGGCCCTGACCGGTGCCCGGTACGCGGCCATCGGTGTCGTGGACGGGGATCGCGCGGGGCTCACCGACTTCGTCCGGTACGGCGTCGACGAGGCGACCGCCCGGCTGATCGGGCGGTCGCCCGACGGGCAGAAGGGGCTGCTGGGGGCGCTCATCCGGGAACCCGAACCGGATCCGTTGCGGCTAGCGGAGCTGACAACCGATCCGCGCTGCTGCGGCTGTCCCGAGCACCATCCGTCGATGCACGCCTTCCTGGGTCTGCCGATCCGCGTCCAGGGCGAGATCTTCGGCAACCTCTATCTCGCCGAGAAGGAGGACGGGGAGCCGTTCGACGACGGCGATCTCGACCTGGTGCGGGTGCTGGCCACGGAGGCGGGTATCGCCATCGGCAACGCCCGGCTGTACGAGGCCGCCCAGCAGCGGGAGCGCTGGATCGACGGTTCGGTCGCCGTCACCACGGCCCTGCTCTCCGGCGGTGAGGCCGAGGACGCCCTCCAGGTCGTCGCGGAGCAGGCCCGTCGGCTGTCCGGTGCCGCGGCCGGGATCGTGCTGCTGCCCGCCGACGAGGGCGGCCTGGAGATCGTCGCCGTGGCCTCCGAGACGCCCTCGGGCCAACTCGGCCGGGTCATCCCGCCCGAGAGCGAGGTCGTCGCCGAACTCCTCGCCGGGCGGCCCGTGTTCGTGGCCGACGCCGGCACCGACCCGCGCATGCTGTCGTCGCTCGCGCGCGCCTACGGCCCGATCATGATGCTGCCGCTGCAGAGCGACGGCCGGGTGCTGGGCAGTCTCGTCATGCCACGGGCACGCGGCGCGCACCCGTTCACCCAGACCGAGCGCGTCCTCGGCACCCAGTTCGCCTCGCAGGCCGCGCTCGCGCTGAAAATGGCCGACGCGCAGCGCGACCGGGAGCGGCTGGCGGTCTACGAGGACCGCGACCGTATCGCCCGTGACCTGCACGATCTCGTCATCCAACGGCTGTTCGCGACGGGCATGATGCTGGAGAGCGCCCAGCGCGGGGCGGTCGTGCCCGAGGTGCGGGACGGCGTCGGCAAGGCCGTCGGCGAACTCGACGTCACCATCCAGGAGATCCGCACCGCGATCTTCGCGCTCCAACAGGGGCCCGCCGAGGCGCCGTCGGGGCTGCGTACGCGGGTGCTGCGCGAGATCAACATGGCCGCCGTGCCGCTCGGCTTCAGGCCCGCGCACCGTTTCGTCGGCCCGATCGACACCGTCGTCGGCGATCTGACCGGCAAGAACATCGTCGCCGCCCTGCGCGAGGCACTCTCCAACGCCTTCCGGCACGCCGGGGCCTCCCGGATCGACGTCGTGCTCGACGCGACGGCGACCCTGCCGGACGGGCGCCCCGGCGTGCGGCTGACGGTCGCGGACGACGGCGTCGGCATCCCCGACGGCGGTCGCCGCAGCGGCCTGAAGAACCTCGGACGCCGGGCCGAGTCGCTCGGTGGCGACAGCCGGCTCGGGCCGGGCATCGGCGAGAACGGCGGCGGCACGACGGTGGTGTGGCAGGCTCCGTACTGACTTCGGCGCGAGGTGGTCGTACCGACTCCGGCGCGAGGTGGTCGTACCGACTCCTGCCATCCCTTCCAGGACGCCTGCCAGTGACCCGTCCGCAGCAACCTGTCCCCCAGGCGTACGACTTGAACAGGCCAGGTGGCGGGCGGTCGGGTCACGATCGCTGACATGGGCTCACTTCGCCGTCCCTCCTTGTTCGTTCCGGCTCTGATGTGCGCGTTGGCGGTGTTCGCGGCGCGGGCCACGGAGGCCGACGGCACGTCGGGCGACGACCCCGGTGCGGGAACGGGCGCCGGTGACATGAGCGTCAGCGCGCAGGTGGCCCGGCTCTACGAGGACGCGGCGCTGGCGACGCGGCAGTACGAGGCGGGCCGGCAGCAGGCGCAGGTGCAGCGGGCGCGGGCGCAGCGGGCCGAGGAACTGCTGGACCGGGAACGGCGGGAGATCGCCGTACTGCACGAGGACCTGGGCCGGATCGCGCGCGCCCAGTACCGCGACGGCGGGGGTCTGCCGATGGCCGCGCAGATCGTCCTGGCGAGCAGCACGGACGAGCTGATGCGAGGTCAGCACGTCTTCTCGCAGGTGAATCTGGCCGTCGGCAACGCGCTCGACAAGAGCCGTCGGGCCGAGGCCCGGCTCGCCGCCGACCGGACGAAGGCGGCGACGGCCTGGCGGACGCTGGAGCGGCGCAGCACCGAACTCGCCGCCGTGAAGAACACCATCCAGAGCAGACTCGACGAGGTGCGGGGGCAGTTGCAGGGCCAGGCGGACGTCTCGGTCGCGGCGGGCGCCTGCCGGGGCGCGGTCCGGCTCGACCAGCCCCGGACGCAGGTGACGGGCGCGTGGGTGACGCCCGTGGAGACGTACGAACTGTCCGCGGGCTTCGGCAGTGGGGGCGCCCGCTGGGCCAACCGGCACACCGGGCAGGACTTCGCGGTGCCGATCGGGACGCCCGTGCGGGCGGCCGGCGCCGGGCGGGTGGTGAAGGTGTCGTGCGGGGGAGCCTTCGGCATCGAGATCGTGCTCGAACACCCGGGCGGCTACTACACGCAGTACGCCCACCTCGCCTCCGTCGCCGTCGACCAGGGCGAGCGCGTGACCGCCGGCCAGTGGATCGGCCAGTCGGGCACCTCCGGCAACTCCACCGGCCCGCACCTGCACTTCGAGGTACGGGTCACCCCGGAACTGGGCTCGTCGCTGGATCCGGTGCCGTGGCTGGCGGCACGGGGCGTGCCGGTCGGCTGAGCCGTGGGGCGGGGACTCAGCCGTGGGGCGGGGAGCGCCGGTGGACTCAGCCGCCGCAGCCTAGCTCTCGTGTCCGCCGAGCCACCGCCTACGGCAGGCGCGCCAGCATCTCCTCGATCACGACGGCCACCCCGTCGTCGTTGTTGGCGACCGTGCGGCCCGACGCGGCGGCGATCACGTCCGGGTGGGCGTTGCCCATCGCGTACGACCGGCCGGCCCAGGTGAGCATCTCCACGTCGTTGGGCATGTCACCGAAGGCGACGACCTCCTCGTGGGAGATCCCACGTTCGGCGCAGCACAGGGCGAGCGTGCTGGCCTTGGAGACGTCGGGGCCGCTGATCTCCAGCAGGGCGCTCGGGCTGGAGCGGGTGACATTGGCGCGGTCGCCGATCGCGATCCTGGCCAGGGTGAGGAAGGCGTCCGGGTCGATGGTCGGGTGGTAGGCGAGGATCTTCAGCACCGGCTCGTCGGCCCCCGGCGCGTCCGGCGCCAGCAGGCGCTCGGCGGGCGCGAGGGTGTCCGGGGTCTCCATGTGCAGCTTGGGATAGTGCGGCTCCTGGTAGAAGCCGTACGTCTGCTCGACCGCGTACACCGTGCCCGGCGCCGCGTCCCGCAGCAGCCCTACGGCGTCCAGCGCGTTGTCCCGAGCCAGCTCCCGCACCTTCACGAACCGGTGGGCGCCGGGGCCGCCGTGGAGGTCGACCACGGCGGCGCCGTTGCCGCAGATCGCCAGGCCGTGACCGTGCACGTGCTCGCTGACGACGTCCATCCAGCGGGCCGGGCGGCCGGTGACGAAGAAGACCTCGATGCCTGCCTCCTCGGCGGCGGCGAGGGCGGCGACTGTGCGCGGGGAGACCGATTTGTCGTCACGCAGGAGGGTGCCGTCGAGATCGGTGGCTATGAGCCGCGGTGGGGCGGCGGATGCCGGGGTCTCGGGCTGTCGAGTCGCTGAGGTCACCGGCCCATTCTCCCGCATATGCGCGCACGCCCGTGCGGCGGAGTGCACAGATGAGACATAGATGACCCTCAGGTGAGGTCCTGGGCGAGGCCGTGGGCGGGGTCAGCCCAGCTGGGCAGCCGCTTCCATGGCGATCTGCTCGAAGACCTTCTCGTCGGTGGCGAAGTCGGAGTCGGGGATCGGCCAGTGGATCACGAGCTCGGTGAAGCCGAGGTCCCGGTGGCGGCCCGCGAAGTCGACGAACGCGTCGAGGGAGGCGAGCGGGCGGGCCCGGTCCGGGGTGAAGCCGGTGAGCAGGATCTTGTCCAGCTCGTCCGTGTCCCGGCCGAGCTCCGCACAGGCGTCGGAGAGCTTGTCGAGCTGGCCGCGCAGGGCCCGCACCGACTGCTCCGGCGTGCCGTCCTCGTACAGCTTGGGGTCGCCGGTGGTCACCCATGCCTGGCCGTACCGGGCGGTGAGCCGCAGCCCGCGCGGGCCCGTCGCGGCCACCGCGAAGGGCAGCCGGGGGCGCTGCACGCACCCGGGAATGTTGCGCGCCTCGTGCGCCGAGTAGAAGTCGCCCTCGTAGGAGACCGAGTCCTCCGTGAGCAGCCGGTCCAGGAGCGGCACGAACTCGGCGAGCCGGTTGGCGCGCTCGCGCGGGGTCCAGGGGTCCTGGCCGAGCGCGGTGGCGTCGAAGCCGGTGCCGCCGGCGCCGATGCCCAGGGTGATCCGGCCGTCGGAGATGTCGTCGAGGGAGATCAGCTCCTTGGCGAGGGTCACCGGATGCCGGAAGTTCGGTGAGGTGACCAGCGTGCCCAGCCGCATCCGCTCGGTCACGGCCGCCGCGGCGGTGAGCGTCGGCACGGCCCCGAACCACGGTCCGTCGCGGAAGGTGCGCCAGGACAGGTGGTCGTAGGTGTAGGCGGTGTGGAAGCCGAGCTGCTCGGCCCGCTGCCAGGTCGCACGCCCGCCCTCGTGCCAGCGGAGGTACGGGAGGATCACGGTGCTCAGACGCAGACTCATGTGATCGAGCCTACGGGCCCGCACCGACAGTGGACGAAACGGTCACTGGACGCGGCTGCTCAGCCAGGGGCTGAGGTTGATCATGGGCACGTACTCCTTGTGCGTGCGGTCGCCGGGCAGCGGCACGATCAGGAAGCGGCCGGGTGGGAAGCGCCGTGCCTTCACGTAGGCGCGGTCGCGGAAGACGGAGTGCAGGAAGGCGGGGACGTCGTCGCGTGCGATGTCCGGGCACTCGACGCCCTCCACGGTGATCAGCGCGTCGTCGTCGGGGTAGAGCCGCACGCTCACCCGCGGCAGACCGCCGAACTCGGCGAACGCCTCGTGCGGCAGGGATCCGTCCGGGTCGGTGGTCACGCCGACGCCGGCGGCGCTGCGACGGGAGGTCCGGTCGGCGCCGATGTCGTGGGTCACCTCGATCTCGCGCGCGTACTCGACGGCGATGGCGCGGAGCGCGGTGACGGCGGCCTCGGTGGTGGGGAGGTGGTCGGGGTGGTGGTCCATGGCTCTGATCATGCCCGGCAGGTGGTTGGGGGCGTGCCGGGGAGGGCGGTGGCGGGTGTCCCCCGTCCAGGGAGGGTGGCGGCGGGTGTCCCCCGTCCGGGGAGGGTGGCGGCGGGTGTCCCCCGTCCGGGGAGGGTGGCGGCGGGTGTCCCCCGTCCGGGGAGGGTGGCGGCGGGTGTCCTCGTCCGGGGCGGGCGGGCCTGCCCGCAGGGCTCAGTGCGCCTGGGGGAACCGCAGGTACTCCGGCGGTACCGCCTTCGTCAGCCACACCCCGTTCGCGCTGACCTGGAAGACGTGTCCGTCGCGGTGCATCGCGGCGGTGTCCACGGAGAGCACGACCGGGCGGCCGCGGCGGGCCCCGACACGGGTGGCCGTCTCGCGGTCGGGTGAGAGGTGCACGTCGTGCCGGTTCATGGGCCGCAGGCCCTCGGCGCGGATCGCGTCCAGGGCGGCGGCCACGGTCCCGTGGTAGAGGTACGGCGGCGGGGTGGCCGGGGGCAGTCCGAGGTCGATCTCGACGCTGTGGCCCTGGCTGGCGCGGATCCGGGTGCCGTCGATCGCGAAGCGCTGTTTGTCGTTGGCGGCGACCACGTGGTCCAGCTCGTCCCGGGTGAACCGGAATCCGTGTGCGGCGGCCGCGGCGATCAGTACGTCGATCTCGACCCAGCCGGCCTCGTCGAGGGTCAGCCCGATCCGCTCCGGCTGATGCCTCAGGTGCTTCGAGAGGTACTTCGACACCTTCACGGTGCGTCGCTCGTCTTTGTCTCGTTCTTTGGGTCTTTCTTCCATCCGGCCAGCATGGCGGGAGAGACGTGCGTCACGCATTTTGTTTTGAGGCCGAGGTTTGGTCCACAACCAACTGTAGTTATCCACAGGCTAATTGGCGTTCCTGTGGACAACTCCCGTTCCTGTCACAGCCGTTCGTCAAGATCAGCTGGGGGACCGCCCCTTGGCATGAGCGCATCCAACCCCCTTGCCCGCACCTCCCGTTCAGCCGCCAACGCGATGAACTCACCCATCCGCTCCGCCCCAACCAGCCCCTCCACCGCCCGAATCGTCTCTTCAGGCAACACCACGGAGCGTGACCCGACACGCGACTCGGCACCCGCCTCCTCCGCACCCCCGTCCCCCAGCTGCCGACGCAGCTGTCGCACCGCCAACAGTCGCATCGCCCGCGCCAGTTCCGCGTCCACCGTCTGCTGAGCCAGGGGCCGCAGCCGGCGTACCAGCGAGGCCGCCTCGGCCGCGTCCGCGTCGCTCGGCAGGTGCGATCCGTGCAGGTAGCGCGCGAAGAGGTGCTCGGTGGTGAACTCCAGGAACCTGGCCGCGATGTGCTCGACCTGACCCCTCAACTCCCGCAGATGCCCGGCGATCGCGGACAGCGGCACGCCCGCCTCGTACAACTCCACGGCCACCGCGAGCTCTTGGGGGCTCGGCACGAGGAAAGTGTCCGCGTCCCCCGGCACCGGCTCCAGCACCCCCAGCTCGATCGCGTCCGCGACCGCCGCGTCGTCCGGCGACCCGCCGAACCGCTCGTCGAGTTCGGCTCGCGAGATCCGTACCGCCTCCTCGTCGGTCCACGGCCCGTCGACCTCGGCGACCAGCCCCAGCACGCCACCGAGCCCCCGGCCCGCGTCCCAGGCGGCGAGCAACTCCTTGATGGAGGCCAGTGTGTAGCCGCGGTCGAGGAGGTCGGCGATCTGGCGGAGCCGGACGAGGTGGGCGTCGGAGTAGAGGTTGGCCCGGCCGCGGCGCTCGGGGCGGGGGAGCAGGCCTCGGTCCTGGTAGGCGCGGATGGTGCGGACGGTGGCGCCGCTGACGTGCGCGAGGTCCTCTATCCGATAGCCGGCCGGGGTGTTCACGCCACCGACCTCGCCGCCGGTGACCTGCGCAGATACTCCACCGCCCGGCTCATCGAACCCTCCTGGGAGGGGTGGTAGGAGCGCCGCAGATAGCGGGGGATCGCCGCGCCGAGGTCCCGCCAGGCGGGCAACAGGCCTTTGCGTACGGCTCTTTCGTGGCTGACGAGGGAGTAGCGCAGTCGGCCCGCGAGCTTCGGGTCGTGGCGGATCAGGTAGGCCGATCCCCACAGCCACATGTAGAGCATCACGGGCGCGGTGACGGCCATGCCCGCGACGCGCAGCGCGTAGCGGGGCGCGCCGGTGCCGGCGCAGTGCTGGAACATGTCGAAGGCGACCGCACGGTGTTCGACCTCCTCGGCGCCGTGCCAGCGCAGCAGGTCGAGCATGACCTCGTCGGCGCCGGCCGTGTCCAGGGCGTCGGCGGCCAGGATCCAGTCGCCGAGGACCGCCGTGAACTGTTCGATCGCCGCGACCACCGAGAGCCGGAAGCGCAGCCACTCGCGCCGGGGGATCGGGACGCCCAGCGGCGGGCGTTCGCCGAGCAGCCGCTCGAAGAGGAAGTCGACGTGCTTGGTGAAGTCCTCGGTGTCGAGGTGCTGCGCGGCCAGGTGGTCCAGGACGTGCGAGTGCTGCACGCTGTGCGTGGCCTCCTGGCCCATGAACCCCTTGACGTCCACGAGCAGTTCGGGGTCCTTGACGCGCGGCAGCCCCTCCTTGAAGACCTGCACGAACCACCGCTCCCCCGCCGGCAGCAGCAGATGCAGCACGTTGATGACGTGGGTCGCGGTCGGCTCGCGCGGGATCCAGTGCAGGGGTGTGCGCGACCAGTCGAAGGACACCCGGCGCGGCGCGATCCGCCCGCTCACAGCGCGCCCGCTCACAGCGGTGGCTCCATGCGTGCGATCGCCCGCAGCGCACCCGGCGCGAACCGGCCGAGCAGCCGGGCGCCCCGCGCCTCGGGCGTGACCGGCACGACCGCCTCGTTGCGCACGACCGCCCGCAGGATCGCGTCGGCGACCTTCTCCGGCGGGTAGTTGCGCAGTCCGTACAGGCGCGCCGACCGCTTCTGCCGCCGCTTCTCCTCGTCGGCGTCGACCCCGGCGAAGCGCGCGGTCGAGGTGATGTTGGTGTTGACGAAGCCGGGGCAGATGGCGCTCACCCCGATGCCCTGGCCCGCGAGTTCGGCGCGCAGGCACTCGCTGAGCATCAGCACGGCCGCCTTGGAGGTGCTGTAGGCGGGCAGTGCCTTGGAGGGCTGGTAGGCCGCCGCCGAGGCGGTGTTGACGATGTGGCCGCCCTGGCCGCGCTCGGCCATCTGCTTCCCGAAGAGCCGGCAGCCGTGGATGACGCCCCACAGGTTGACGTCGAGGACCTTCTTCCAGTCCTCGGGGCTGGTGTCGAAGAAGGAGCCGGACAGACCGATCCCGGCGTTGTTCACCAGCACGTCCACCACCCCGTACTCGGCGGCGACCTTCGCGGCGAGCTTCTCCATGGCCTGCTCGTCGGAGACGTCGGTGGTCTCGGCCCAGGCTTGGGGTGCGCCGAGCAGCCGGGACAGCTCGGCGGTGCGCTCCGCGGCCTCCTGGTCGCGGTCTACGGCGATCACGCGCGCGCCGGACTCGGCGAACGCGAACGCCGTGGCCCGTCCGATGCCGCTGCCGGCGCCGGTGACCAGGACGAGCTGCCCGCCGAAGCGCTCGGCGTACTTGCCGTCGGCCTTCGTCCGGGTCCTGCCGTCCGCCGTGCTCTCCGTGGTCGTCACGAACTCTCCGATCCAGGCGGCCAGTTGGTCGGGCCGGGTGCGCGGGATCCAGTGCTTGGCCGGGATCGTGCGCCGGGTCAACCGGGGTGCCCACTCCTCCAGCTCGTCGTAGAGCCGCTCGGACAGGAACGCGTCCCCGAGGGGGGTGATGAGCTGCACGGGCGCGTGCGCGTAGGCGTCGGGGCGGGGCCTGCGCAGCCGGGCGCGGACGTTGTCCCGGTACAGCCACGCGCCGTGGGCCGCGTCCTGGGGCAGCGAGGAGGTCGGGTAGGCGCCGCGGGGCACCTTCTCGACGCGCTCCAGGATGCGCGGCCAGCGCTTGCCGAGGGGGCCGCGCCAGGCCAGTTCGGGCAGCACGGGCGTGTGCAGCAGATACACGTACCAGGACTTGGCGCCCTGGCCCAGGAGCTGGCCGACCCGGCGCGGGGTGGGCTTGCGCAGGCGCTTGTTGATCCAGTGCCCGAAGTGGTCGAGGGAGGGCCCGGACATCGAGGTGAAGGAGGCGATGCGGCCCTCGGTGCGCCCGACGGTGACGAACTCCCAGGACTGCACCGAGCCCCAGTCGTGCCCCACCAGGTGCACCGGCTTGTCCGGGCTGACCGCGTCGATCACCGCGAGGAAGTCGTCCGTGAGCTTCTCCAGGGTGAAGCCCCCGCGCAGCGGCTGCGGCGCGCTGGACCGGCCGTGGCCGCGGACGTCGTAGAGGACGACGTGGAAGCGGTCCGCGAGCCGGGCGGCGACCTCGGACCACACCTCCTTGCTGTCCGGGTAGCCGTGCACCAGGACCACCGTCGGCCGCGCGGGGTCCCCCAGCTCGGCGACGCACAACTCGACGTCACCGGTCAGTACCCGGCGCTCACGCGCCCCCTGGAGCACCTCCGCCTGTCCGAGGTCCGCCGCTGTGTCCCCTTTTCCGGCTTTCCCGGCCTTCCCAGCTTTCCCGGCTTTTCCGGGTTCCCTCGCCACCGTCATTTCTCCTCCGCCCAGCGCCGCACGTGCGGCAGATCGTCGTCCAGCCAGAAGGCGCTCTCCTCGGGGTCCGTCGAGTCGGTGACGACGAGGATCTCCTCGAACTTGGCGCCCGTGCCCCGGAATCCGAGGTGGGGTTCGACCGCCCACAGGCCCGGCTGCGGCGGGTGGTCGGAGAAGCGGTACGGCGACCACAGCGGGGACCAGCCGTCCCGGTGGCCGTGCAGCGCGTCGCTCGCCAGGCCCTTGAGGGACTGGGTGCCGAACCCGAACAGGTGGGGCGAGAAGCGGCGCTGCTTGACCTGGTCGACCTTGTGGGCGATCACGCCGAAGGGGTAGGCGCGGTGCCGGTTGGCGTAGCCCTGGCGGACCATGAGGCGGTCCACGTCCTCGTAGATCGTGCGCAGTGGCCGCTTCTCGCGGACCTCGCGCAGGATCAGCTCACGGTGCGCCTCCAGGTCGGCCATCAGCCGGTCCTGCACCGGGTTCACGCCGAGGGAGCCCGAGTAGCCGATGTCGGCCGTGAATCCCTCGTACACCGGGGCCATGTCGAGGATGAACGGCATGCCGGGGGCCAGTCGGCGGTCGGTGGGGAAGAACTGGAGCGGGACGCGGAAGTTCGTGAACGCCGTGCGGTCACCGAACCAGGCGAAGGGGAGGTGGAACCAGTCCCTCACTCCCCGCGCGCGCAGCCACTCGCGCTGCATCCGCGCGGCCTGCCGCTCCGACACGCCCGGCTCCAGGCGGGCCGCGACCGCCTCCGCGCACTCGTACGCGAGCCGCTGGACCTGCCTGAACCCCCGCAATCGCGCGGAGAGTTCGCCCGTCACCGCCGTCGTCATGCCGACCCCGCCCCACCGTCTCCATCGACTGCGCTACGTGTCCGTAACTTGACATCAGCGAATGTGACAGTAGTTAGAGGCTGCGTCAATAGGCGGGCTCCGGGCTGTGGACAACCCCGCGTTGTGGATAACTCTGCGTAGCTCTCAGGTAGGGGTATCCCCTAAGGATCCGTACATCTGGAGTGTGAGACGAAGACAGCTCTTCGGTCTGACGACCGACGTGGTCCGCGTCACTACCTTCTTAAACGTGACTGTGATCGCGACCGAAAGCCTGAGCAAGCGGTTCCCCAGGGTGACCGCGCTTGACCGGCTGTCCGTCGACGTCGGGCCCGGTGTGACCGGGCTCGTCGGCGCGAACGGAGCCGGCAAGTCCACGTTGATCAAGATCCTTCTGGGTCTGTCCCCCGCCACCGAGGGCCGTGCCGAAGTGCTCGGTCTCGACGTCGCGACCAAGGGCGCCGCCATCCGCGAGCGGGTCGGCTACATGCCGGAGCACGACTGCCTGCCGCCGGACGTGTCGGCGACCGAGTTCGTCGTGCACATGGCCCGCATGTCCGGCCTGCCGCCGGCCGCGGCGCGTGAGCGCACCGCGGACACGCTGCGCCACGTCGGGCTGTACGAGGAGCGCTACCGCCCCATCGGCGGCTACTCCACCGGCATGAAGCAGCGCGTGAAGCTGGCCCAGGCCCTGGTCCACGACCCGCAGCTGGTCTTCCTGGACGAGCCGACCAACGGCCTCGACCCGGTCGGCCGCGACGAGATGCTCGGCCTCATCCGCCGTATCCACACCGACTTCGGCATCTCGGTCCTGGTCACCTCCCACCTCCTGGGCGAGCTGGAGCGCACCTGCGACCACGTGATCGTGGTCGACGGCGGCAAGCTCCTGCGCTCCAGCTCCACCACGGACTTCACCCAGATCACCACCACCCTCGCCGTCGAGGTCACCGACTCCGACACGCACCCGGACGGCACGCGCGCGGTGCGCGACGCGCTCCACGCGCGCGGGGTGGAGGTCCTGGACGGAACCAACGGCCTGCCCGGCGCCGGCCACATCCTGCTGCTGACCGCGCAGGGCGAGGAGACGTACGACGTGGTCCGCGACATCGTCGCCGACCTCGGACTCGGCCTGGTGCGCATGGAGCAGCGCCGGCACCACATCTCCGAGGTCTTCACGAACGAGGCCGACGAGCAGGAGCAGCGGAAGGAGGCGGTCGGCCATGGCAGTTGAGCAGCCCCTCCAGACATCCGTACCCGCCCCGGGTGACCAGACCCGGATCCACAACATCGGCTACCGCAACTACGACGGCCCGCGCCTGGGCCGTTCCTACGCCACCCGCTCGCTGTACTCGCAGTCCCTGCGCGGCTCCTACGGCCTGGGCCGGTCGGTGAAGTCCAAGGTGCTGCCGATGCTGCTCTTCGTGGTGATGTGCGTGCCCGCGGCCATCATGGTCGCCGTCGCGGTCGCCACCAAGGCCAAGGACCTCCCGGTCGACTACACGCGCTACGCGATCATCATGCAGGCCGTCATCAGCCTCTACGTCGCCTCGCAGGCGCCCCAGTCCGTCTCGCGTGACCTGCGCTTCAAGACCGTACCGCTGTACTTCTCGCGGCCGATCGAGACCGCCGACTACGTGCGTGCCAAGTACGCGGCACTGGCCTCCGCGATGTTCATCCTGACCGCGGCCCCGCTGCTCGTCCTCTATGTGGGCGCCCTGCTGGCCAAACTCGACTTCGCCGACCAGACCAAGGGATTCGCCCAGGGACTCGTCTCCGTGGCGCTGCTCTCGGTGCTCTTCGCCGGCATCGGCCTGGTCATCGCCTCGATCACCCCGCGGCGCGGCTTCGGCATCGCGGCCGTCATCGCCGTGATGACGATCTCCTACGGCGCGGTCTCCACCCTCCAGGCGATCGCCGAGACGCAGGACAGCACCGGCGCCATCCCCTGGATGGGCCTCTTCTCGCCCGTCACGCTCATCGACGGGGTGCAATCGGCCTTCCTGGGCGCGGAGTCGGCCTTCCCCGGCGCCGTCGGACCCGGCAACGGAGAGGGCGTGGTCTACGTCCTCGTCCTTTTGGGCCTGATCGCCGCCTGCTACGGCCTCCTGCTGCGCCGCTACCGAAAGGTCGGACTGTGACCACGCTCTCCATCGACCACGTCTCCCGCTGGTTCGGCAACGTGGTCGCCGTCAACGACGTCACCATGACCATCGGTCCCGGCGTCACCGGCCTGCTCGGCCCCAACGGCGCCGGCAAGTCCACCCTGATCAACATGATGGGCGGCTTCCTGGCCCCCTCCACCGGCACCGTCACCCTCGACGGCGAGCAGGTCTGGCGCAACGAACAGATCTACAAGCACATCGGCATCGTCCCCGAGCGCGAGGCGATGTACGACTTCCTCACCGGACGCGAATTCGTCGTCGCCAACGCCGAGTTGCACGGCCTGGGCGCCAAGGCCGCCCAGAAGGCCCTGGCGACGGTCGAGATGGAGTACGCGCAGGACCGCAAGATCTCGACGTACTCCAAGGGCATGCGCCAGCGCGTGAAGATGGCGAGCGCCCTGGTGCACGACCCCTCGCTCCTCCTGCTCGACGAGCCCTTCAACGGCATGGACCCGCGCCAGCGGATGCAACTGATGGACCTGCTGCGGAAGATGGGCGACGAGGGCCGCACGGTGCTCTTCTCGTCCCACATCCTCGAAGAGGTCGAGCAGCTCGCCTGGCACATCGAGGTCGTGGTCGCCGGACGGCACGCGGCCAGCGGCGACTTCCGCAAGATCCGCCGCCTGATGACCGACCGCCCGCACCGCTACCTGGTGCGCTCCAGCGACGACCGCGCCCTCGCGGCCGCGCTGATCGCCGACCCGTCGACCTCCGGCATCGAAGTCGACCTGGCCGAGGGCGCGTTGCGCATCCAGGCCGTCGACTTCGGCCGGTTCACGGCCCTGCTGCCCAAGGTGGCCAGGGACCACGGCATCCGGCTGCTCACGGTCTCGCCGTCGGACGAGTCCCTCGAGTCCGTCTTCTCGTATCTCGTCGCGGCGTAGGAGGCCAAGAGATGTACGACCCCACAGTCGCCCGACTCACCTACCGGGCCCTGCTCGGCCGCCGCCGGGCCCTCATCCTGGGCGCCCTGCCGCTGCTGCTGATCGTGATCTCGGTCGTCGTCCGCGCTCTCGCGGGCGCCGACGACCAGACCGCCTCCGACCTGCTCGGCGGGCTCGCCCTGGCCACGATGGTGCCGATCATCGGCGTCATCGCGGGCACCGGCGCGATCGGCCCGGAGATCGACGACGGCTCCGTCGTCTACCTCCTGTCCAAGCCGCTGAAGCGCCCCACGATCATCTTCACGAAGCTCATCGTGGCGATCGGCGTGACGATGGTGTTCTCGGCCCTGCCGACGCTCATCGCAGGCTTCATCCTCAACGGCAACGGGCAGCAGATCGCCGTCGCCTACACGGTGGCCGCCCTGGTCGCCTCGATCGCCTACGCGTCGATGTTCCTGCTGCTCGGCACGGTGTCCCGGCACGCGGTGGTCTTCGGCCTGGTCTACGCCCTGGTCTGGGAGGCCCTGTTCGGCTCCCTGGTCTCCGGCGCCCGCACCCTCAGCGTCCAGCAGTGGTCGCTCGCCGTCGCCCACAAGGTGGCCGGCGGCGACCTCGTCACCTCGGACGTCGGACTGACCACCGCGGTCGTCCTGCTGGTCGTGGTGACGGTCCTCGCGACCTGGTACGCCGGCCAGAAACTGCGCACGCTGACGCTCGCCGGCGAGGAGTGACGCGACAGACAGACCCCGTGCCCGGACAGCTCCGGATCTTGACGGAGGCTTCACCTCTGTCCGGGCACACTGGGGTAAAGGGGACGGACGGCTAGGAGGAACGGGGATGGCGGACGAGGCCTCGCAGTACGGGGACGGCGCCTGGGACGACCTTGTCCTTGACGATGACTTCATACGCTCCGCTCAGACGTCCGAGCCGTCCGCCCGAGCCCGTATGCTCGCCGCGCGCTGGCGCCGGGAGGAGCCCGAGCCGCAGCCCTGGCGTTCCGACGAGCCGCCGGCGGGCTGGTTCTTCAGCAAGGGCCGTCGCCGCAGGTGGCGCCGCCGGTAGCGCGCCGATCCGGCCGGCGGTTCGCTGATTTATTCGGTGGCGCCCAACTCGTTCTCCCGGCACAGTGGTTGTCGTCCACCACAAGCGGGGAGAGGAGCGGGACGATGTCCATGCACGGCAGTACGTCCAGCTCCCGACAGGGCAGTTCACGGCGGACTCCGGTGTAGTTACCCCACCGTCGAGTCCACCCCACCCGAACTGTCCGGGGCGGCCGCTTCGAGCACGCGACGTCGCTCTCGCGTGGGCCGCCTTCCCAGTCGTCGCCCCTTTGGCCTGGCCGGACTCACTCGTAGGCCCTGTCGAAGAGGCACCGCACGCTGGGGTGGCCGGGTCGGTCGCGCAACTCGGCGCCACGAGGTGCCGCTGCGCCCACCCGTGCCGCCCCAGCGGCACGACTGCCCGCAGCTACGCCAGCAGTCGTTCCAACACCACCGCGATGCCGTCCTCCTCATTGGAAGCCGTCACCTCGTCCGCAACCGCCTTCAGCTCCTCATGGGCGTTGGCCATCGCCACTCCCCGAGCCGCCCAGGCGAACATCGCGATGTCGTTCGGCATATCGCCGAAGGCGATCGTCTCCGCGGCCTTGATGCCCAGACGCCGGGCCGCCAATGACAACCCCGTCGCCTTCGACAACCCCAGCGGCAGCAGCTCGACGATGCCCTCACCGGCCATGGCGACCGTGACGAACCCGCCGGCCGCCTCCCGGGCCGCCACGGCCAACTCGTCGTCCGACAGCCGAGGATGCTGGATGTAGATCTTGTTGAGCGGCTCGGCCCACAGATCGGACGCCTCGGTGAACGGCGTCGCCGGCAGCGACCCGGTGACCGCGTACCCCGGCCCCACCAGCACGGCGCCGTCCAGTCCGCCCCGGCTCGCCGCCAGATACAGCGGACCGACCTCCGCCTCGATCTTGGCCAGGGCCACCGCCGCCAGCTGCCGGTCCAGCGTCACCGAGGTCAGCAGGCGGTGCGCGCCGGCGTCGTAGACCTGTGCGCCCTGGCCGCAGACCGCGAGGCCCTCGTAGCCGAGGTCGTCGAGGATGTGCCGGGTCCAGGGGACCGCGCGGCCGGTCACCACGATGTGCGCGGCGCCGGCCTCCGTGGCCGCCGCGAGGGCGGCACGGGTGCGCGGTGAGACCGACTCGTCGGAACGCAGCAGCGTCCCGTCGAGGTCGGTGGCGATCAGCTTGTACGGGAAGCCGGTGCTCACTTGGCGACCGGCTCCAGCAGTTCCCGGCCACCGAGGTAGGGACGCAGCACCTCCGGCACGCGCACGGAGCCGTCGGCCAGCTGGTGGTTCTCCAGGATCGCCACGATCGTGCGCGGTACGGCGCACAGCGTGCCGTTGAGCGTCGCCAGCGGCTGCACCTTGTTCTTGCCGTCGCTGGTGTCCCGCATCCGGACGGACAGCCGACGGGCCTGGAAGCCGTCGCAGTTGGAGGCCGAGGTCAGCTCGCGGTACTTGCCCTGGGTGGGGATCCACGCCTCGCAGTCGTACTTGCGGGACGCCGACGCGCCGAGGTCGCCCGAGGCCACGTCGATGACCTGGAAGGGCAGTTCAAGGCCGTCCAGCCACTGCTTCTCCCAGTCCAGGAGCCGCTTGTGCTCGTTCTCCGCGTCCGCCGGGTCGACGTAGGAGAACATCTCGACCTTGTCGAACTGGTGCACGCGGAAGATGCCGCGGGTGTCCTTGCCGTAGGTGCCGGCCTCGCGGCGGAAGCAGGGCGAGAAGCCCGCGTAGCGCAGCGGCAGCTTGTCGGCGTCGAGGATCTCGTCCATGTGGTACGCGGCGAGCGGGACCTCGGAGGTGCCGACCAGGTAGTAGTCGTCCTTCTCCAGGTGGTACACGTTCTCCGCGGCCTGGCCGAGGAAGCCCGTGCCCTCCATGGCGCGCGGGCGGACCAGCGCGGGGGTCAGCATCGGGGTGAAGCCGGCCTCGGTGGCCTGGGCGATCGCCGCGTTGACGAGGGCCAGCTCCAGCAGGGCGCCGACACCCGTCAGGTAGTAGAAGCGCGAGCCGGAGACCTTGGCGCCGCGCTCGACGTCGATGGCGCCCAGCGCCTCGCCGAGCTCCAGGTGGTCCTTGGGCTCGAAGCCCTCGGCCGCGAAGTCGCGGATCGTGCCGTGCGTCTCCAGGACGACGAAGTCCTCCTCGCCGCCCACGGGGACGTCGGGGTGCACCAGGTTGCCGAGCTGGAGCAGGAGCCGCTTGGTCTCCTCGTCGGCCTCGTGCTGCTCCGCGTCGGCCGCCTTGACGTCGGCGGCGAGCCGGCCCGCCTTCTTGAGCAGCTCGGCCTTCTCGTCGCCGGAGGCCTTGGGGATGAGCTTGCCGAGCGCCCTCTGCTCGGAACGCAGCTCGTCGAAGCGGACGCCGGACGACCTGCGCCGCTCGTCGGCGGACAGGAGGGAGTCGACGAGCGCGACGTCCTCTCCACGGGCGCGCTGGGACGCGCGCACACGGTCTGGGTCCTCACGAAGCAGGCGAAGGTCAATCACGCGGTCAAGGCTACCGGTGCGGGGATACGCCTCACGACTCACTATTCCCCATCGCACCGAAGCCGCACCGAATAGCGGCTTACGTTCCGTTATGCGTCAATTGCGAAGCGTGTCAATAAAATGCGTCCCACTCCCCGGTGCGGGGCAGGCCCGAGGCGCCGCGTTGACTCGATTTCCTTGTGGGGAACGGGATTTGAGGCGGTCGTTGTCCACAGGGAGGCACCCTCTCCGCAGAGTTATCCACAGGGTGTGTGGTGGATCTGTGGATTTCGGAATCGATCACTCCGAAACTCGTCCGTCACACTCGAGTTTCATCGGTCAAACCAACCCTTACCACTACTTTCGAGTGGAAAGGGGTCGCCCCAAAGAGTTGCCTAAGGGAAAAGAGTGGACGAACGGTGATGTGCGCGCCGGTGGACGCCGTAACGGCCTGGAGGCCGATTTGTCGACAAGGTAGTACTCCGCTGTCGACTTGTCCCCAGGTCGAGAAGCGGACCTGTGGATAACTCCTGTGGATAACTAAAATCTGCAGGTAGGACCGGCCGGAACCGCATGTGGAAACCCGCGCCCCAGAAGGGACCCGTCCGGCTCAGAAGCGTCCGTCCTGGCACCGCGCCACCCAGTCGGACGCCGAGACGAACTCCTCGTCCGAGGTCCCCGGCCGCACCGGGCGCACGTCCTCGACGCCGATGTCCGCACGCGGGTACGAGCCCAGGAAGCGCACCTCCAGGCAGATGCGCTTCAGCCCCATCAGGGTCTCGGCGACCCGGCGGTCGGAGATGTGGCCCTCGGCGTCGATGCAGAAGCAGTAGTTGCCGATGCCGGCGCCGGTGGGGCGGGACTGGAGCAGCATCAGGTTGATGCCACGGGTGGCGAACTCGCCCAGCAGGTCGCGCAGACCGCCGGGGTGGTCGTCACGCTGCCACAGCACGACGGACGTCTTGTCGGCGCCCGTCGGCGCGGCGGGCCGGGCGGGCCTGCCCACGAGCACGAACCGCGTCTGAGCGTTCTCGGCGTCGTGGATGTTGGTCTCAAGGGCCTCAAGTCCGTACCGGGCGGCGGCGAACTCACCGGCGAAGGCGGCGTCGTACTGGCCCTCCTGGACCAGCCGGGCCGCGTCCGCGTTCGAGGCGGCCGACTCCCACAGGGCGTCCGGGAGGTTCGCCTTCAGCCAGTTGCGCACCTGCGGCTGGGCGGCCGGGTGCGCGGAGACCGTCTTGATGTCCGAGATCTTCGTGCCCGGCCTGACCAGCAGCGCGAAGGTGATCGACAGCAGCACCTCGCGGTAGATCATCAGCGGGGTCCCGGCGACCAGCTCGTCGAGGGTCGTCGTGATGCCGCCCTCGACGGAGTTCTCGATCGGCACGAAGGCGGCCTCGGCCTCGCCGGCGCGGACCGCGTCCAGCGCGGACTGCACGGACACGTACGGGATCAGCTCCCGGGTGGCCGTCTCCGGAAGCGTGCGCAGGGCGACTTCGGTGAAGGTGCCCTCGGGGCCGAGATAGGCATAGCTCGCTGGCATGACCTCACCCTAATGGCCCTTGCGGGGGCGCCGTGCGCGTGTCTCACGACCGGGTGAATCAGCGTGACCTCAGCTCTCCAGCAGCCGTTGCCCCACGTACTCTCCCGCCGCCGCCCCGCCCGGCACCGCGAAGAGCCCGCTGGCCTCGTGGCGGATGTACTTCGAGAGGGCGTCACCGCGGTCGAGCTTGCGCTGGAGCGGCACGAAGCCGCGCAGCGGATCCGCCTGCCAGCACACGAAGAGCAGCCCGGCGTCCGGGACACCGTCCGCCTCGAAGCCGTCGTGGTAGGAGAACGGGCGCCGCAGGATCGCCGCCCCGCCGTTCTGGTCGGGCCGTGTGATCCGGGCGTGCGCGTTGACGGGGACGACCAACTCGCCCTTCGCGTCGGTCTTCTCCAGGTCCATCGCGGTCGTCTCGGTGCCCCCGGTCAGCGCCGCCCCGTCGGACTTGCGGCGCCCGACGACGTTCTCCTGGGCGGTGAGCGAGAGCTTCTCCCAGTCGTCGAGGAGCATGCGGATGCGGCGTACGACGGCGTAGGAGCCGTTGGCCATCCAGGACGGATCCTTCGAACCGGACGCGGGCACGAAGATCCGCTGGTCGAAGTCGGACTCGGCCGGCTTGGGATTGCGGGTGCCGTCGAGCTGGCCCATGAGATTGCGGGCGGTCATGCGGTGGGCCGTGGCGCCCGGGGTCCGGTTGAAGCCGTTCATCTGCCAGCGGATCCGGGCCGCGCTGCCCGCGTCCTTCTGGATGGCACGCAGGGCGTGGAAGGCGACCAGGGCGTCGTCGGCGCCGATCTGCACCCACAGGTCGCCGTCGCTGCGCGCCTTGTCGAGCTGGTCGGAGGAGAAGTCGGGCAGGGGATCGAGGGAGACCGGGCGCTGCTTCTCCAGGCCGGTGCGGGCGAAGAAGCTGTGGCCGAAGCCGAAGGTCACTGTCAGCGAGGACGGTCCGGCGTCCCGGGCCACGTCCGTGTCGTCGTGCGTCGCCGCCTCGCCCGCCATGAGCCGCTCGGCGGTCGCCGACCAGCGGCGCAGCAGCGCGGCGGCCTCCTTGCGGCCCGCGCCCGCCGCCAGGTCGAAGGCGACGAGGTGGCCGCGCGCCTGGAGGCCCTCGGTGATGCCGGGCTGATGTTTCCCGTGAAACATCGCCCGGTCACTGCCGAGCGAGGTGAGCGGAGTCGCCCCGGCGGGCGCGGCGGCATAGCCCACGCCCGCGCCGGCCGCGCCGAGCACGAGCCCGGTCGCGCCGGCGGTGCCGAGCAGGGCGCGCCGCGAAACGCCCTTCCGGGGGGCATCGTTCTCCGAAACGGCCTCCTCTGGGACGACGTTCTCGGAAACGGCCTCCTCAAGGGCGGCCTCGGAGGTGCGGGCCTCGGGGACGGACTGGTCGGTCATGGTGCGGTTCAGCCGATCTGAGCGTTCTTGGAGACGGTCGCCTGGTCGATGTCGGAGGTGCGCACGGTCACGGCGACCTTCCAGTCACCGGCCATCGGGATCTGCACCCCGCTCGCCGACCAGTGTCCGGTGGAGACGCGGTCGGGGGCGACGGGCAGCGGCCCGATCTTCTTCGCCTCCAGGGTGAAGGCGACCTTCACCTCGGGAATGTCGAAGGCGCGGCCGTTGGGCCGCGTGACGTAGACGTGCATCTCGTTGCCGCCCACGCGCGCGGGGTCGAAGTCGACCGACACGACACCCTTGCCGTCCGTGCCGCCGGTGTCGAACGACATGGTCAGGGTCAGGGCCCCGGACGAGGAGTCCGCCGCGGAGGAAGAGGACGAGGACGCGGAGGTCGCCGCCTTGGCGTCCTCCTCGGTGCGTCCCGGCTCGGTCTGCGTCAGCACCGTGGTGACGGCGAGCAGGACGACGGCCACACCGGCCTCGGCGAGCACGGACCTGCGCAGCCCGAAGCGGCGCGGGTCCGCGTCCCGCTGCCGCTTCTGCAGCGCGGTGGCGACGGCGGCCTTCTGCCGGGCGAGTTGAGCGGCACGCTTGGAACCGGAGGCGGCCTTGGAGTCACCGGAGCCGGAACTGGAGCCGGAGCCCGCGCCCTTGGCACCCTTGCCGCCTGTCGCGGTCGCCTTGCCGGCGGAGGCACCGGCCCGCGCGGCGGCGGGCTCCTTCTCACCGAGGACGCTCTTCTCGGCCGTCTCCGTGTCTGCCAGGGCCGTCCCCGCCAACTGCCCCGTCCACCGCCGTGAGATGAACGCGATGCCCACCAGCACCGCCACCAGCCCGATCTTGACCAGCAGCAGCTGCCCGTACCCCGTGTCGGTGAAGGCCGCCCAGGAGCCGAGCTGGCGCCAGGACTGGTAGATGCCGGTCGCGACGACCGCGACGACGCTGCCGAAGGCGACCTGGGAGAACCGGCGTACGGCCGCCGCCTCGATCGGGACCTCGGACCGGTACAGGGCGACGAGCAGCGCGCAGAGCCCGCCCAGCCAGGTGGCGACGGCCAGCAGGTGGATGACGTCGACCGGCATCGCGATGCCCGGCTGGAGCCCGGTCGAGGCGTGCTCGGCCAGCGCCCAGCTCGCCGCGAGCCCGGCGGCCACCACGGACCCGCCGATCGCGAGCCCGAAGGTCAGGTCCTGCTTCTCCTCGGCCTCCCGCTTCTCGTACGCCCCGAAGAGCACCGCGATGAAGAGGGCCGCCGCGGCGAGCAGCAGCAGCCGGGAGATCAGGGCCGCGCCCGTCTTGGTCTGGAGCACCTGCCCGAGCAGGTTCAGGTCGAAGATCGCACCGACCTTGCCGGAACTGGTGTACGAGCCGCGCAGGAGCAGCAGCAGAAGGGTGGACGCGGTGATCGTCAGCCACCCGGAGACCACGAGGCGCTGCACGGGCCGCACCCCGGCCCCGCGCTGCCAGCAGGCCAGCACGAAGGCGCCACCGCCGACCATGAGGAGGAAACCGGCGTACGACATGTACCGGCCGAAGCCGTACAGCCAGCCGACGATTCCGCCGCCGACGGTCTCGTCGGAGACCGAGACGGTGGTCGTGGAGGGAGCGCCGATGGAGAAGGTGAAGGCGCCGGCGACGGGGTGGCTGTCGGCCGAGACGACCTGCCAGGCCACCGTGTAGGTGCCGTCGGGCAGGCCGCTGTGCAGGGGCACGGCGTACGTCGTGCCGCTGGTCTCGGTCGGTTTGCCGGTGTCGACGCGCTTGCCCTTGGGGTCCAGGACGCGCAGGGA
This sequence comes from Streptomyces sp. NPDC092369, assembly GCF_044755245.1. NCBI lineage: Bacteria > Bacillati > Actinomycetota > Actinomycetes > Kitasatosporales > Streptomycetaceae > Streptomyces > Streptomyces sp. NPDC092369. The sequence continues at coordinate 197,417 of NZ_JBIVQP010000005.1, read as the reverse complement.
GTCGCTGGAGGTGGCCACCTTCTCGGAGAAGGTGAGCGCCACCTCGGTGGGCGCCTTGTCGACCACCACCCCCTGAGCGGGGTCGCTGCCGTTCAGCGCGGCGTGCGCGGAGGCCGGTCCGGCGCCGGCGAGCAGTGCGCCGAAGACGGCCAGGATCAGCAGCACCAGCGTGCGCGTGCGGCGGGGGGTGATGGTCGGTGTCACGGTCGTGCCTCCCTCAGTGGCCGGTCGCAGGGTTGTACGTGGCCGACTTCACCGGCATCTCGACCGTGATCGGGCCGGATTTGGCGAAGTGCAGTTCGACCGTCACGTTCTCCCCCTGCTTCGGCTTCCGCTTCAGCTTCTCGAACATCAGGTGATTACCGCCGCTCTTGAACACGAGTTGACCGTGTGCGGGCACGTCGAGGGACGTGACCTCCTCCATGGTCTGCCCGACCGTCTCGTGCACGGAGACGCTGCCGGCGGCGGCGCTGGTGACCGAGGTCAGTTCGTCCTTCGCGCCGCCCTTGTTGGCGATGGTCAGGAAACCGGCCGCCATGTCGGAGACCGGCTGGGGCATGTACGAGGAGCTGACGGAGAGTTCGGCCCTGCCGTCGCCGGAGCCTCCGCATCCCGTCAGGACGACCGCCCCCGCCAGCACCGCGACCGGCAGCGCCAGATGCCGGAAGGGCAGTGCGCGATGCCTCACGGGTTCTCACCCTTGATCAGCTTGGGGAGGTCCTTGGTGTAGTCGTCGACGGTCGCGTCCTCGCCGTACAGGACGTAACCCCCGTCGGTCTTCGGGGAGAAGGCGATGACCTGGGTGCCGTGCACCGAGACGACCTTGCCGGTCTTCTTGTCCTTGTGGGTCGGCTCGATGGAGATGCCCATGGTGCGGGCGCCGGCCTGGATGGTGGCGAAGTCGCCGGTCAGACCGACGATCTGGGAGTCGATTCCCTTGAGCCACTTGCCGAGTTCGGCCGGGGTGTCACGGCCCGGGTCGGTGGTCACGAACACGATCCGCAGCTTGTCCTGCTCCGCCTTCGGCAGCTGCTTCTTGGCGACGGCGAGGTTGTTCATCGTCAGCGGGCAGATGTCGGGGCAGTGGGTGTAGCCGAAGTAGATCAGGGTCGGCCGGCCCGCGGTCTCCTTGCGGAGGTCGTACTTCTCGCCCTTGGTGTCGGTGAGGACGAGGTCCGGCTTCTCGAACGGCTTGTCGAGCACGGTCGCGGCCTTCTGCGAGGTGTCCTCGGAGACCACGGCGACCGGTGAGTTGTCGCTGTCGCCGCTGCCGCAGGCGGAGAGAGTGAAGGAGGCGGCGGCGAGCAGCGCGGCCGCGGCGAACGTCTTCTTGCGCATAGAAAAATGTCCCAGATGTGAGAGCTCCGCCGTGCACCGGGGTCGCGCGGACCCCGGTGCACGCGGACCGGAGTGGCCTCAGGCGTTGGTACGCCGACGGCCGGCCAGCACGCCGTACGCCACGCCCAGCGCGCCCACCACGATCCCCACGACGCCGAGCACGCGCGCGGTGGTGTCGCTGCTGTCAGCGGCGGAGGCGGTGGTCTCGGCGGCCGTCTTCTCGGTCGTCTCGGAGTCGTCGGAGGCGTCCTCGGCGGTCGTCGAGCCGTGGTGGTCCTCGGTGGCGGCCGAGAGGGCGAGCACCGGGGCCGGGTTCTCGGGCTCCTCCTGGCCGTCCTCCTGGACCTCGATCCAGCGCACGACCTCCTTGTTGGAGTACGTCTGGATCGCCTTGAAGACCAGCTCGTCGGTGTCCTCGGGCAGCGCGCCCACGGAGACCGGGAACTTCTGGAAGTAGCCGGGCTCGACGCCCTTGCCGGTGGCGGTCCAGGTGATCTTGGAGACCGCCTCGCTGATCTTCTCGCCGTGCATCTCCAGCGGCTTGGCCAGCTTGGCCTTGGTGACCTGGATCTTCCAGCCGGCCATCGGCTCCGGCATCGCCGAGGCCAGCGGGTGGTCGGTCGGGAAGGAGACTTCCAGCTTGGTCGTCGAGGCGTTGTCGCGCTCGTTGGGGACCTTGAAGTCCACGACGGCGTAACCGCCCTTGGCGGCGGAGCCCTCGGCGGCGACGCTGACGTGGGCGAACGCGGGCGAGGACAGGACGACGACGGCAGCGGCGGCGACGGCGCCGGTGGCGGCGAGACGGGAAGACTTCATGGCAGGGAGCACTCCACTTCGAGCGTGGTTCCGGTGATCCGGATGGTCTGAGGGGCGCGGGTGCCGAACGGGCACGCACGCGTGTGCCGCACGACGGCGGCCCCTCTCCGGTCCCGGTGGATGTCCCCAGGGACGCATCCGGCCGGAGGTGTCCCGCTGGATACGGAGTGGCGGTCGCGTCGCGTCAGGCGGCGAGGGCGAGAGCGCGTGCGTCGGCGGCCGGCGGGCCGCGCCTGATCACCGAGTGCTGGAGCGCGGTGGTACGAGGCCTGGGCGCCGCGAGCAGGGCGGTGCGCGGCGGCCCCTGGACCGTTTCCGGCGTGGCCGGGAGCCCGGCACGCAGGGCGCGCACCAGGGCGAGCGCCGCGCGCAGGGACCGTACGAGCGCCCCCTCGGTCAGGGAGACGGCGGACAGTTCCACGAGCCGCCGCACGGCCAGGTCGCCTCGGCGCAGCAGCCAGCCGGCGGCGATCCCCGCGAGGACGTGCGCGAGCAGCATCGGCAGGGACGGCAGCAGCGAAGCGGCCGAACCGGCACCGGCCAGGGCGTCCGCGGGGTGGTGCATGGAGCCCATGTCCATGCCCGACATGCCCGCGGTCGGGTCGGTCGTGAGCCGGGCGTCGGAGAGGATCTGCCGGGCCTGGGTGGGGCTGATGGCCGCCGCCGTGGTGCCGCAGACGATCCGCGCCGCCCGCTCCACGAGGGACATGTCCGTCGTCGACATCGAGGCCATCGAGGACGCGGAACCGGACGTCGTGCCCGCCATGTTCGTCATGCCGTGCTGTCCGAGTCCGAACAGCGTGTGCAGGACGGTCTGGCCGAGGGCGAGGAGGGCCGCGATCCCGGGCAGCGAGCGCTCGCGTCCGGCGAGCGGCGCCGCGACCAGGACGACGCCCAGGAAGCCCGCCAGGAGCGTCCACAGCGGGACGGTGGCGCAGGAGGCGAACGCGTGACCTGCCCCGGCCAGCACGACGCAGACCGCGGCGAACACCGCGGCCCGCAGGATCCGGAGGTCTCTTCCGGAACGCGCCGTACGCTCGTGGGGGGCAGTCATGGCGGGCTCATCATCGCACTGGGCTTACGGGTCCCATACGGCAGGTCCGCAAGATGACATAACAACCGGAAGATCACTCTCTGGGCCGGGCCGCCCGCACATACACCGATTCCACCCGACACGCATCGACCGTATGGGCGGTATCACGTCAACTCCACGCTTATACCGGGGCACTGGCGGCAATAGGTAACGGTATGTCGAGCCGCGGCCAGAGAGGCTGGAGCATGAGCATCTGGTGGTCACTCCATCTGCGCCGCGAGGCCGCGAGCGTGCCCCTCGCCCGCCGCCTGCTGCTCGGCACCATGGAGACCGCGGGCGTCGACCCGGATGTCTCCTACGACCTCTCGATCGCCCTCACCGAGGCCTGCGCGAACGCCGTCGAGCACGGCGGCGGTACCGCGTCCGGCGCCTCCTCGGAGGCGTACCGGGTCACCGCGTACCTCGACGGCGTCAAGTGCCGTATCGAGGTGACCGATTCGGGCCCGGGCTTCACCGCGCCGGCCGTCCCGGCCCGCCCCGCCCGCACGGACGCCGAGCACGGCCGGGGCCTGACCCTGATCCAGGAACTCGCCGACCACGTCCACATCGGCAACAAGCCGGGGCGCGCGGGCACGGTGGTCAGCTTCGACAAGATCCTCAAGTGGCAGGAGAACGCACCGCTGATGGCGGTGTAGGTCCAGGCGCAGGTCCGCCTCACTTCTCCGGGCGCTGTCTCGTCACTGGGGCATGAACACGAAAATCCGGTACACGGCTCTCGGCCTGCTGGCCGTGGTGGCCCTGTACACAGGCTTCTGGGCGTACTTCTCCCCGACGGGTTGGTACGCGAACTTCCCCGGCCTCGGACTGAGCTGGCTGCCTCAGCTGGGCCCCTACAACGAACACCTCGCGAAGGACGCCGGCGCCATGTTCCTGGCGCTGGGCGCCCTGACGCTCATCGCCCTGCGCTCCGCGCGCAACACCCGGCTGGTGCAGACGACGGGCGCGGTGTGGCTGGTCTTCAACGTGCTGCACTTCAGCTATCACGTGCAGCACCTCGACATGTACGGGACACGTGACCAGGTGCTCAACGTGGTGTTCCTGGCCGCGCTGGTGCTGCTGGCGATCGTCCTGCTGCTGCCGGTCAGGTCCGTCCGAGAAGGCGGCACCCGGTGACGTACGGGACGATGAGCGCGAAGGAGAGGCGGCCCGGTATGCGGATCGCGGTGGCGGGCGGGACCGGACTGGTCGGACGGCTCGTGGTCGAGGAGTTGACCGCGGCGGGGCAGGAGCTGGTGGTGCTGTCCCGGTCGCGCGGGGTGGACCTCGTCGCCGGTACGGGACTCGACGCGGCGCTGGCGGCCGTGGACGCGGTCGTCGACGTGAGCAACGTGACGACCACGAGCGCCAGGAAGGCCGTCGCGTTCTTCGAGAGCGCGAGCCGCAACCTCCTGGACGCCGAAGCGCGGGCCGGCGTACGGCATCACGTGGCGCTGTCGATCGTCGGCATCGACCGGGTCGGCCTCGGTTACTACCAGGGCAAACTCCGCCAGGAGGAGATCGTGCGGAGCGGTCCGACGCCGTGGACGGTGCTGCGCGCCACGCAGTTCCACGAGTTCGCGGAGCAGACCCTCGACCGGATCCCGAAACCCCTCGCCGTGGTGCCCCGGATGCGGACCCAGCCGGTCGCGGCCCGCGAGGTCGCCCAGGACCTCGTGCGGCTCGTCCTGGCCCCGGCCCAGGGCATGGCCCCCGACCTCGCCGGACCGCGGGTCGAACAGCTCGTCGACATGGTCCGCCGGCTGCTGAGGGCCCGTCACCAGCGCCGCCTGCTCGTGCCGGTCAGGCTGCCCGGAGCCACGGGCGCGGCCATGACCGGCGGCGGCCAGCTGCCGACAGGACCTGGCACGCGAGGGACCCAGACCTTCGACGCCTGGCTCGCCGAGAACGTCGTACAGGGAGGCTGACCGCACCGTGCCCCCGACGACCGGACCCGGCCAGGACCCCACCCTCGGCTCGCTCAGGACCGAGCGGCGCCGGCTGCTCAACCTCGGCTACCGGATGCTCGGTTCGGTGCAGGACGCCGAGGACGTCGTCCAGGAGACGTACGCCCGCTGGTACGCCCTGCCCGAGGAGAAGCAGCGGGAGATCGACGTACCGCCGGCCTGGCTGACCCGGGTCGCCTCGCGCATCTGCCTCGACCAGCTCGCCTCGGCCCGGGTGCGCCGGGAGCGCTACACCGGCGAGTGGCTGCCCGAGCCCGTCCCGCACGGCGCCACCTGGACCAGCACCGGCGAGGACGCGGGCCGGGACGACCCCGCCGACCGGATCACCCTCGACGAGTCGGTCAGCATGGGGATGCTCGTGGTCCTGGACTCGGTCACGCCCGCCGAACGCGTCGCCTTCGTCCTGCACGACGTCTTCGGCATGCCGTTCACGGAGATCGCCGAGACGATGGGCCGCAGCTCCGCGGCCTGCCGCCAGCTCGCCGCGTCCGCGCGCCGGCGCCTCACCGACCGACAGGCCGGCGGCAGTACGCCGCAGGAGCACCGGCAGGTCGTCTCCGCGTTCCGCGAGGCGTGCGAGACGGGCGACCTCGACGCGCTCGTCGCCCTGCTCGACCCGGCAGTCGAGTCGCGCAGTGACGGCGGCGGCAAGGTGCGCGCCGCCCTGCGTCCGATCGTCGGCCGCGACAAGGTGGCCCGCCTCTTCCTCGGTCTCATGCGCCGCGAACCCGACGTGGAACTCACCGAGGAGGACGTCAACGGCACGCCCGGCGTGGTGGTCCGCATCGACGGCACCACCTTCGCGGTCCTGGCCGCGGACGTCCACGACGGCCTGATCACCGACCTCTGGCTGATGGTCAACCCGGACAAGCTGCACGCGTGGAACACCTGACGGCGTGAGCCGTCGGCCCGCCCGGTCTCGGCTTCCCCGGCGCACACAGGTGGTTCTTATACCGGCCCAACATCCTTGACGGCAGGGGTACTTACCTTCCCGCTGACAGCGGGAAGCAGAGGAGGCAGGTATGAGCAGCCATGAGGACGAGACGTTGGCGCGGGCCGCCGTGGTCGCGCTGACCGGGCAGTTGGCCCTGGCCCCCAAGCCGGGCCTGCCCGACCCGCGCGACCTCGGCGCACGCACCCTGTGCCCGGACCACGGTTCCCTGCGCTGGTCGGCCAAGGCGCTCGCGCCCGGTCTCGCGGCGATGGCCGCCACCGCCCGCCGCATCGGTGAGCCCACCCCCGCGTTACGGGCCGAACTGGGCGCGATCGGCAGATCCACCGAACACTCCGTGGGCCTCGCGGGCGGCGGCCACAAGGGCGCCCTCTGGGCGCTCGGGTTCCTCGTCGCGGCCGCCGCGCTCACCCCCGGCACCGGCGGTCGCGAGACGGCCGCCGTGGCCAAGAGGATCGCCGCCTTCAACGACAAGGGCGCCCCGCGTCGGCCCTCGCGCGGCTCGTCGATCTCCGTGAAGTACGGCGCCGCGGGCGCCCGGGGCGAGGCCCGCGCCGGATTCCCGCACGTACGCCGGGCATTGGACGCCCTCGCGAAGGCCCGCTCGGCCGGCGCCACGGAGGCCGAGGCCCGCCTGGACGCCCTGCTCACCGTGATGTCCACCCTCCAGGACACGGAACTGCTCTACACCGCGGGCCCGTTGGGCCTGCGGCACGTGCAGGCGGGCGCGCGCGGAGTACTCGAAGCAGGCGGTACGTCGACGGCGGCGGGCGCCGAAGCCCTCGCGAGCCTCGACGCCGATCTGCACGCACGCGCGTGGAGCCCGCGGGGGAGTGCCGGTCTGCTGGCGGGGGCGCTCTTCCTCGACGCCCTGCCGGTCAGCTCGCGAGCACCGGCCGCCTGACGGGCTCCGGGCCCGCGTCCGCCGGCCTGTTCGCCGCCCGCCTGGTCGCCGGGCCCATCGCGTACGACGCCACCACGGTCGCCCCGCCCAGCAGCAGCCACCCGGGCGTCCCCCACCCCACCAGCAGCGAGGTCAGCACCAGCGGCCCCATCGTGCGGGCCACCGTCACGCCGGTCCCGAAGAACCCCTGGTACTCGCCGATCCGGTCGGTCGGCGCCAGGTCGAAGGACAGCTGCCAGGAGCCGGCCGACTGCCCCATCTCGGCGACCACTTGAAGCACCGCCCCGACCACCAGCACGCCCACCGCTACCCACGGGGACACCCCGGCCGACAGCGCGAACACCGCGCACGCCGCGAGCATGATCCACCCCGACCGCCGCACCGCGCGCGTGGCCGACGCCAGCCCGCTGACCCCGCGCGCGGTCCGCACCTGGAACAGCATCACGACCCCGGTGTTGAGCACGAACAGCGCGGAGACCACCCAGGTCGGCGCCTCGGTCCGCTCGGCGATCCACAGCGGCAGCCCGAGGCTCAGCAGCGGCATCCGCAGCAGCAGAACGGTGTTGAGGAGCGTGAGCAGGGCGTACGGACGGTCGCGCAGCACGCCGAGCGACTCCCGCCTGCGGACGGCGACCGGCGCCACCGAGGGCAGCCGCAGCAGCACCCCGGCGCACAGCAGGAAGCTCACCGCGTCCAGCGCGAACACCCCGAGATACGCGCCCCGCGTCCCCGCCTGCAACGCCAGTCCGCCCAGACCCGCGCCGACCGCGAGCCCGGCGTTGAGCGTCGACTGCAGATGCGCGAGCAGCCCGGTCCGCTCCCCTGCGGACACCAGCCCCGCCAGCAGCGCCTGCCGGGCGGCGGCAAGGCCCGACTGCGCCGTCGCGTACGCGCACGCGGCCGCCACGAACGGCACGAAATCCCGTACGACCAGGAAGGACGCCACCGCCAGGCCGGTCGCGAGGGCCAGCAGGACCGCCGTGCCGCGCGGTCCGCGCCGGTCGGCGAGCCGCCCCAGCGGCACCCCGGCGAGCGAGCCGACGGCCCAGGCGACGGTCAGCCCGAGCCCCACGCGCGCGGGGGCGAGCCCGACGACGTGGGTGAAGTAGAGCGCCGAGGTCACGTAGTAGGCGCCGTCACCGACGGAGTTGGTCAACTGGGCGAGTGCCAGGACGCGTTGCGGACCCGCGGGCGGGACGAGTGAGTTCGTCATGGCTACGACGTTAGAAGAGCAGTGGATCCTCAGAAAGCACCAATAACCGATCCTGTCATTGGTCCAATTCAGGAACCTTCCAGCACCTTCCCCAACACCTCCAGCGCCTCCGGATACACCCGCTCCCGAGGCGTCCCGTATCCCACGACCAGCCCCTGCGGGCGTCCGTCCCGGGGTGCGTGCCAGTGGTCGCCGAGGCGGCCCACCGCGAGCCCCTCCGCCTCGGCCCGCGCCAGCACTTCCTCCTCGTCGCCGACCTCCACGAGCGCGTGCAGCCCGGCCGCGATGCCGCGCACCCCGCGCCGGTTGCCGAGCCGGTCCAGGAGCTGGTCGCGGCGGCGCCGGTATCTCAGCCGGCACGCGCGCACGTGACGGTCGTAGGCGTGGCTCTCGATCAGTTCGGCGAGCGCCAACTGGCCGATGGTCTCGGTGTGGTGGTCGCTGTGCAGCTTGGCGTCGGCGACCGCGTCGACCAGGTGCGGGGGCAGGACCATCCAGCCGAGCCGCAGGGCGGGGCCGAGGGTCTTGGAGGCGGTGCCCAGATAGACGGCCTGGCCGGGGGCCATGCCCTGGAGCGCGCCGACGGGCTGGCGGTCGTAGCGGAACTCCCCGTCGTAGTCGTCCTCGATGATCAGTGCGCCACGCGCGCGTGCCCAGTCGGTGAGCGCCCGTCGCCGCGTGGGGTGCAGGGTCACGCCGGTCGGGTACTGGTGGGCCGGTGTGACGACGGCTGCGGCGACCTCGCCCAACTGCTCGGGGCACACGCCCCGTTCGTCCACCGCGACCGGTACGACGGTCCCGCCGTTGCGCCGGACCACCTCGCGGTGGAAGGGCAGCCCGGGGTCCTCCATGGCGATGTCGGCGCCGTCCAGCACGCGCGTGAGGAGGGCGAGCCCCTGCACATAGCCGGAGGTGATCACGATCCGCTCGGGCGGCGCGATCACTCCCCGCGTGCGCCCCAGGTACCCCGACAGCGCCGTCCGCAGCTCGATCCGCCCGCGCGGATCCCCGTAGTCGTACGCCAGCAGGGGAGCCGTCGCGATGGCCCGGCGCAGCGCCCGCAGCCAGGCCGCCGCCGGGAACGCCCCGACGTCCGGGCTCCCGGGCCGCAGGTCGAAGCGGGGCGCACGCGCGTGTGCCGCCGCGTCCGGGGCCTCGGTGTCCGTCGAGGGCAGCTGCGCGACCTGCGTCCCCGAGCCCTGCCGCGCGGTCAGATAGCCCTCGGCGACGAGCTGGTCGTAGGCGGCCTTGGCGGTGCCCCGTGAGATCCCGAGCTCACCCGCGAGCCGTCTGGTCGCCGGCAGCCGGGTCCCGGGCGCCAGCCTGCCGTCCCGCACCGCGTCCCGCAGCGCCCGCTCCAGACCGACCCGGCGCCCGTCACCGGCCTCCGGCTCCAGATGCAGATCGACACCGACACCGGACCAGAAGTCCCCCACGAAAACCTTCCCCCTCAGGTACGTGAATCACGGCGCATGCGTCGAGGCATGCGCACCGGGCATACGCATCACGGCACGTAAATGGCCGGGCACCGCACTGGTACCCGGCCATCCTTCGTGTATCAGCCCTTGAGCGAGGCCATCCACGCCTCGACCTCGTCGGACCGCCTGGGCAGCCCGTCCGACAGGTTCCTGTTGCCGTCCTCCGTCACCAGGATGTCGTCCTCGATCCGGACGCCGATCCCCCGGTACTCCTCGGGCACGGTCAGGTCGTCGGCCTGGAAGTACAGCCCCGGCTCGACGGTCAGCACCACGCCCGGCTCCAGCGTCCCGTCGACGTACGACTCCACGCGCGCGGCGGCGCAGTCGTGGACGTCCATGCCGAGCATGTGACCGGTGCCGTGCAGCGTCCAGCGCCGCTGAAGGCCCAGCTCCAGGACCCGCTCCACGGGCCCTTCGACCAGGCCCCACTCGACGAGCTTCTCGGCCAGCACGCGCTGCGCCGCGTCGTGGAAGTCCCGGTGCTTGGCGCCCGGCTGCACCGCCGCGATGCCGGCCTCCTGGGCCTCGTACACGGCGTCGTAGACCCGCTTCTGGACCTCGCTGAAGCGGCCGTTGATCGGCAGCGTGCGGGTGACGTCGGCCGTGTAGTACGTGTGCGTCTCGACGCCCGCGTCCAGGAGCAGCAGGTCGCCTGAGCGCACCGGGCCGTCGTTGCGCACCCAGTGCAGCGTGCACGCGTGCGGACCGGCGGCGGCGATGGTGCCGTAGCCGACGTCGTTGCCCTCCACGCGCGCGCGGAGGAAGAACGTGCCCTCGATGTAGCGCTCGCTGGTCGCCTCGGCCTTGTCGAGAACCTTCACGACGTCCTCGAAGCCGCGGACCGTCGAGTCGACGGCCTTCTGCAGCTCGCCGATCTCGAACTCGTCCTTGACCAGGCGTGCCTCGGAGAGGAAGACCCGCAGTTCCTCGTCGCGCTCGGCGGTGACCTTGTCGGTCAGGGCCGCCTCGATGCCGGCGTCGTAGCCGCGCACGACCCGCACCGGGCCGGTCGCCTCGCGCAGCTTGCCCGCGAGCTCGCGCACGTCGGAGGCGGGGATGCCGTAGAGCGTCCCGGCCTCGGTCAGCGAGTGGCGGCGGCCGACCCACAGCTCGCCCTGGCCGGAGAGCCAGAACTCGCCGTTGTCCCGGTCGGAGCGCGGCAGCAGGTAGATCGTCGCGTCGTGGCCCTCGGCCGTGGGCTCCAGGACCAGGACGCCGTCCTCGGTCTGGTTGCCGGTGAGGTACGCGTACTCGACCGACGCCCGGAACGGGTAGTCCGTGTCGTTCGAACGGGTCTTGAGATTGCCGGACGGGATCACCAGACGGTCGCCCGGGAAGCGCGCGGAGAGCGCGGCCCGGCGGGCGGCGGTCTCGGCGACCTGGGCGATGGGCTCCAGGTCACGCAACTCGGTGTCGGCCCAGCCGGACTTCATGATCTCGGCCAGCTCGTCGGACACGCCCGGGTACAGGCCGTTCTTGCGCTGCTTGATCGGCTCTTCGCTCTCTTCCGGGGTCGCCGGTGTGAGCTCCTCCGCCACGGTCATCCTCCTAGATACGGCACTGGACCCCCTCCATCGTACGGTCGTACGGAAGGGGTCCCAGGGCCGGAAGGCCTGTTACCGACGGCAGCGGCGCACTCCGCGGAAACGCACGTCCTGAACTCACCCCGCGCGCACCCGTGCCGGCTCGCACCCCGCCCGACTTCCCGACCGACGCCGACCGCCTTCGCGGGCTCGCGGCGGCGCCAGGCCCCCGGTCCGCGCGGACTCGTCCCATACGGCTCGCTCCGTCCCCGCGCAGCGGCGCACTCCGTGAGAGCGCACGCCCTGAACTCACGCCGCGCGCGCCCTCGCTGGGTTCGCACCCTGCCCGCCTTCCGGGCCGACGCCGTCCGCCTTCGGGTTCGCGGCGACGCCACGCCTCCGGTCTACGCGGACCTTGTGCCTCAGGGCTTGCTCCGACCCCGGGCAGCGGCTCGCGCCGACCGCCTTTTGCCGGCTCGCGTCGCTTTCACGCTCAAGCCCCGCGCAGCGGCTCGCGCCGGCCGCCTCCCCGGCTCGCGTCGCTTTCACGCTCAAGCCCCGCGCAGCGGCTCGCTCACTCGAAGCGGGCCGCCAGTAGCACCACGTCCTCCGCGCTGTCCTGCGCGTCGAGGCCGTCCGGCAGCATCGTGCGCAGTACGTGCTCGGCGATCGCGTCCGGGTCGTGGCGGACCGCCTTCGGGACGCCGGCCGCCGCCGCGTGCAGACGGGCGAAGGCGCGGTCGGTGGCGTCGCCGGTGCGGTGCAGCAGGCCGTCGGTGTAGAGGAGCACGGTCTCGCCGGGCTCGGCCTGCAACTCCACGCTCGGCGCCTCCCAGCAGGCCAGCATGCCCAGCGGCGCGGACACCGAGGTCTCCACGAACTCCGTGCGCCGCTCGCCGACCAGCAGCGGCGGGCAGTGCCCGGCACCGGCGAGGGTGATCTTGCGCAGCGCGGGTTCGCAGAAGGCGAACAGGGCGGTGGCGGAGCGGGCCGGTTCGGTCAGCCGCAGCAGCAGCTCCAGGTCGGACAGGACGGCGACCGGGTCCTCGCCCTCCATCACGGCGTACGCCCGCAGGCTCGCCCGCAGTCGGCCCATCGCGGCGACCGCGCTCGGCCCGGAGCCGGTGACCGAGCCGACGGCGAGGCCCAGCGCGGCGTCCGGCAGCGGCAGCGCGTCGTACCAGTCGCCGCCCCCGCGCGGGCCGGTACGGTGCCGGGCCGCGAGCTGGACGCCTGCCACCCGGGGGAGCCGGGACGGCAGCAGCTCCTCGGAGATCGTCGCCACGCACGCGCGCGTGCGCTCCACCTCGACCAGCAGGCCCAGGTGTTCGGCGGCGTAGCGGGCGTAGAGGCCGATCAGGTGCCGCTGGCGCTCGACCGGCTCGGCGGGCTCGTCGTAGAGCCACACGGCGGCGCCGATCCGGCCCGCGGTCTCGGCGGTCAGCGGCAGGGCGTAGCAGGCCGCGTAGCCCAGGCGCGCGGCGACCTCGCGGTGGCGCGGGTCGAGGCCGTCCTCGGCGAGCAGGTCCGGCTCGGCGATCTCGCCGTCCGCGCCCGGCAGTCCGTCGAGGATGCGGCCGTAGGACATCGCGCTGCGCGGCACCGTCTCGATGTGACCGAGATCGGCCCGGGCCAGGCCCAGGCCGATCGTCGTGTCGGGGCCGAGGCCGTCACCCGGTTCCAGGACGACGAGTCCGCGCCGGGCGCCCACGAGAGCGGCTCCGGCGTGCAGGAGTTCCTGGAGCGCGCCGTCGAGTGTGTCGGTGCGGGCCAGCCGTTCGGTCAGTTCATGGAGGGTCGTGAGGTCCGAGACCCAACCGGCGAGACGGTCCTGGAGCAGGGCGCTCGGGGCGCCCGGAGGGGTGCTCGGGGCGGCAGACGCGGGCGCGACAGTGTGTGCGGGCGAGGGAACCGTTGAATCGATTCCGGCCACTTTCGGAGGGTGAGGGGCGTTCATGGCGTCCGGCTTTCCGACCGGTGCGTATTGCTCAAAAGCATCGCAAACCCCCATGTCATTCTGCGCCGCTAGCAGTGTCTCCACATGTACACGCACTCGTGAGGGGATGTCCAGCATTGTCCTGCCGGGATTCCTGGTGTCCGTGGGCAACCAGTGCACCCCTTGCGGAAAAGCGAAGTTGGCTTAAAACTGACTCGGGTAACGGGGTATTGCGGTCGACTGGCCTTGCTCCACGGAGCGTCACACCGGTCGTGATGGGTACGTACTCGGAGAAGGCCAGGGGTGGTTGACAGTCACCCGGAACCTGGTGACCGACCCGAGCGTCTTAGTCACCGACGACCGTGCCCCATCCTCCCGTGGCGGAGGCGAAGAGAAAAATGCGGGACGGCAAAACGCCAGACTTCGCCACCCCCACGCCACGCTCATGCTTTTGATGGATGCAGCGATACGGCATGGACGAGGCTGCCGAGGAAGCAGCCGACGCTCGGCCCATAGGGGTTCCCCCTGGCTTTCACAGGGGTGTGATGCGCCAACAGGTACGCACAGTGAAGTGATCGACACATGATGTGATGTGGCCCACGGTGTTGCCAGCGGTGCAACGGAAAGGAACGAGCGCTCATGCGCGAGATCCTCGGAAAGCGACGCAGGCTCCTGTCCCAGCGCAGCGACGGGGGGCCTGAACTGATCAGCGCGGCCCTGACCTTCGCGACCCAATGGCAGTGGCCCGTACTCCCGGGCGTGGCGGCCGACCAGCAGGGTCGCTGCGGCTGCCCGGACCCGGAGTGCACGGTGCCCGGTGCCCACCCCTTCGACCCCGGCCTCCTGGCCGGCACCACCGACGCCCGCATGGTGCGCTGGTGGTGGACCAACCGACCCACCGCGCCGATCATCCTGGCCACCGGTGGCAAGGCGCCCTGCGCGGTCAGCCTGCCGGCTCTCGCGGCCTCGCACGCCCTGGCCGCACTCGACCTCAGGGGCATGCGGCTCGGCCCGGTCGTCGCGACGGCGAGCCGGTGGGCGATCCTCGTGAAGCCCTATTCCATGGAGCAGTTGGGCGAACTGCTCTACGCCAAGGACTTCGTCCCCGGCTCCCTGCGCTTCCACGGCGAGGGCGGCTACCTCGCCCTGCCCCCGTCCGAGTCGGGCGAGGGCGAGATCCGCTGGGAGCGCGCTCCGCTGCCCGGCACCGCCTCTCCCTGGGTGCCCGACGTCGAGGCCGTGGTGGACGCGGTCGTCGAGGCCCTCACTCGTACGGGTGTGAGCGCCCCCGAGTTGTAGGGGTGTCCGGCGCGCGCGGGACTGCCCACCCGCGCGCGGAAGTTATCTTCCGTCCATGCTGCGCGAATCCGGGGGACACAGCGCCCCACAGCCGCCTCGCGGCGGGCCTGACCCCCGAAGAGTTCGTCTCCTCGCCCTCGCGGGCGTCGTGGTCGTCGCGGTCGTGCTGCCGCTGGCCGTGGCGTCCGCGGGCCCGGTGGGCGACGCGGGCCACGCGGTCGTCCGCGCCCCCGCCGCCGTACGGTCCTCCCCGGCCGACGACGCCAAGGCGGCGCCCTCCGTCGAGCCCTCCCGCTCCCCGCTCCTGCTCGGCCTGGGCCTGGCCACCGCCGCCCGCTGCGGCCCCCAACTCACCTCGCCCGACGGCATCGAGGCGCAGACCTGTGTCCTCACCCAGGGTGAGGACACCTGGGCGCGCACCTACTACCGCAACGCCACCGGTGACCCCCTGGACGCCGTCCTGACCCTCATGGCCCCCGCGGACCGCACCGTGCGGATGAACTGCTCGGTGGGCGCCGGGGACGATCCGGGGACGTGCGAGACACCCCGGGAGCGCAGCCGGGGCGGACCGGACGCCTACACGGCGGTCGCGGAGTTCGCGGCGCGGGCCGGACGCGGGCCGTTGCTGTTGCGTTCGGGGAGCGAAGCGGGTGCCGGCTCCGCAAAGGATCCGGCGGCCGGCCGGGACGCAGACCCGGAAGCCGGCGCGGAGGGCAACTCCGGGGCTTCTACGGGGAGTTGACACAGGCCCGCGCTCCGTAAACGAAGGGCGGGCATGAAAAGACCCGGTTGCTGGCGACGGGGGATGCACCAGCAACCGGGCTACTGGAACGGTAACAAGAGATCGGCGGTTCGCAAATTCGATCCGGGCTTTCCAGTCACGGATTTGCTTGTGGAGAGCGGGACTTGTGACCGGAGTCACCGGTTCCGAGTGATCGTGAGGTGCCCGGGGCGAGCTGACCGACCGATCGGCTCGACCCGCACACGTCACGTCCTGTCAACTGAGCGTGACCTGCCGGTTGGTGAGCCCACCGCGCGCGCGGCGCTCGTCGGCGGTCAGCGGCACACCGGCCGCGAGAGCCCCGGCGAGCCGCTCGGCGAACTCGGCGGCCGGCTTCTCCACGTCCTCCGCGCCGACCCCGCTCGGCAGGTCCCACACCGGGACGGTGAGGCCGTGAGCGCGGAAGGAACCCACGAGGCGCGTGCCGTCACCGAGGTTGGACCGGCCCGCCGCGTGCAGCCGCGCGAGCGCGTCCAGAAGCAGCTCCTCCTCGTGCGGCATGACCCAGCGCAGGTGGTTCTTGTCCGGCGTCTCGCACCAGTACGCCGCGTCCACGCCCGTGAGCTTCGCGGTCGGGATCGCCGCGGCGTTCGCCCGCTCCAGGGAGGCGGTCACTTCCGGAGTCGCGTTCTCCGCGTCCGGGACCCAGAATTCGAAGCCGCTGTGCACAACTGGCTCGAACGCGCCTTCGGGGTCGAGCAGATCCTGCAGCCGCGGACCCTCCGCGGGCGCCCGGCGACTCTGGACCGGGTTGCCCGGCTCCGCGGCGAGGGCGCGCTGGAGGGTGTCGGCGAGGTCGCGGCTGATGTCGCCCGACGCCGTGTCGTTCTGCAGGCCGATCAGCACCGAGCCGTCCTCGCGGCGCAGCGCCGGCCAGGCCATCGGCAGCACCGTCGCCAGCGTGACCGACGGGACACCCTCGGGCAGGCCGCCCTTCAGCGGCAGTTCGGCGGTGGCCGCGGGGACCAGCTCGCGCAGGGCCACCCAGTCGCCCTCGCCGGGCAGCCCCTCGAAGGGGCGGTGCACCAACTCGGTCACCGCGTGCGCGGCGGCCCGGCCGTGGCAGGCCTTGTAACGCCGGCCGCTGCCGCAGGGGCAGGGCTCGCGCGCGCCGACGACCGGGACCTCTCCGTCGGTGATCCGAGGCTGGTGGGCCTTGGTAAGGGGGCGCTTCTTGGCCATCGTGGGTGTCTCCCGGTTACGGCTCGTCTGGTACGGGCGGGAGCCTAGCCGTTCATGCCGTGACCGGCCGGAGCCTGTGGACAACGTGGCTGTCCGTGCCGACCTGTGGACAACGCACCGGCTCGTCCCGGAACCGGAGGTTCGGTCCGGCCCGGAGGCGCGGTCCCGCCGGCCCGGAGGTCCGGAGGTCCGGTGGGACCAGATTCGGTCCGGTCGGAGAGAGATGCGGTCCGGTCGGACGAGAGATGCGGTCCGGTCGGACCAGAGGTTCAGTCCAGCTCGTCGAACGCGTCCGTGAATCCCAGTGCGGGCAGCGCCCGGACCGAGGGCGCCGTGACGCGCGTAGCGAAGTCGTCACGTCGGCGTCCGACATCCGGATCATGAACATCGCCGCGTACGACGACCCACACCGTGACCTCGCCGCGGGTGTCGTCGCGCACACCCCAGTCGTCGGCCAGCGCCGTGATGATGTTCAGCCCCCGGCCGCCGTGCGCGGTGACCGACGGAGTGGCCGGAGCCGGGCGGGTGGGTCCGCCACCGTCCGTCACCTCCACCGTCAGCCGGCCGCCCGTGTCGACGCGCCACGCGGCGCGGACGTCACCGTCCCCGGCGAGGGCGTCGCCCAGAGGCCGACCGTGCTTGCACGCGTTGCTCAACAGCTCGGAAAGAATCAGCACGGCATCGTCGATGACCGCGTCCGACACCCCTCGTCCGCGCAGCTGCTCGCGCATGCGGTGTCTCGCCTTGCCCACGCCCGCAGGGCCATGGGGTACGGCCATGCTCGACGACGTGGGCACCTCCTGTGCCACCACCAACGCCACCCCCGAGACCTCCTTCGCCCCACGCCACGGTGTGGATGCCCCATTGGCCTGAACCGGAAACCGGCCAACTCACGTTCGGTGACGCATTCGCAGAGCTCGAACACGGACCGAACGCGCCGGTGCACTCCCCGTAGTCACGTGGCTGGAATTCGCCGGTGTGACTGAGATTGGGAGAATGGCGTCATTGGGGCGGGTGGGTCAAGGGTTTCTTCACAGGTCTTTACCAGTCTCCTGTGCAAGGCCGGTCTTCCTTGTAAGTCTGGTCCTCTTTGTAAAGCCGGTCCTCTGTGTAAAGAGGGCGCGGCTTCCTGTGCGAGCGGGGGCTCAGCGTCCGAGCTGGCGCAGCACCGCGCGCGGGCGGTTGGTGATGATGGCGTCGATGCCCGTCCCGACGCAGAGGTCCACGTCCTCCGGCTCGTTCACGGTCCACACGTGCACCTGGTGCCCGGCCTGCTTCAGGCGCTCGATGTACGTCGGGTGGTTGCGCACGATGCGGATCGAGGGGCCCGCGATCCCGACGCCCGCTGGCAGCCGCCCGTCGCGCAGCCGCGGCGAGAGGAACTGCAGCAGATAGACCGTCGGCAGCGTCGGCGACGCGGCACGCACGCGTTGGAGCGAGCGCGCCGAGAAACTCATCACGCGCACCGGCGACTCCTCGGGCGCGGCCGGCGCGTCCAGGCCGAACCGCTTCAGGAGCAGCAGCAGCCGCTCCTCCACCTGCCCCGCCCAGCGCGTGGGGTGCTTGGTCTCGATCGCCAGCTCCACCCGCCGCCCCGCGTCCGCGACGAGCTCCAGCAGCCGCTCCAGAGTCAGTACGGAGGTGTCGGCGCGGTCCTCGGGCCGGTGCTCCCAGTCGGGCTCCTCGTCGCGCGTGCGCCACCCCTCCGGGGTCTTCCAGGCCCCGAAGTCCAGCGCGGCGAGATCGGCGAGCTCCAGCGCCGACACCGCTCCGCGCCCGTTGGACGTACGGTTGACGCGACGGTCGTGGACGCAGACGAGATGTCCGTCGGCGGTCAGGCGTACATCGCACTCGAGGGCGTCCGCACCGTCCTCGATCGCCTTCTTGTACGCGGCCAGGGTGTGCTCGGGGGCCTCTTCGGAGGCTCCGCGGTGGGCGACGACTTGGATCCGGGGCTGCCGTGCGTGGGTCACCGCGTCATGGTGCCACCGCTCGGGGGTAGTCGTGCGAGCGGAGGGTCGGAGATTGCGTCCCTTTTGCACCTGATGACCTATATAAGGAATAGCCCCGGACACACAGGCGCCGCTTATGGTGCCCTGACGGCTCATGGGAAAAGCTGACGGCATACAAAAGGACATGCACAGCTGCAGCGCACCGGACCGTCGAACAACGTGAACGGGCATGCCCGAGTGCGACCGAGAAGACCAGCCGTGGACCGAGGAGACAAGCTGTGAGCACCGAGAACGAGGGCAACCCGGTACCCCCGGCCCCGTCCGCACCCCCCGTGCCGGTGGATGCTCCCGCCCCCTCGGCACACGTCGCCCCTGAAGGGGGCGCCCCCACGACTCCGCTCCCGCCGACGCCTTCGAGCGCCCCCGGCGCACCGGAGCAGGACCTGCTGCACTCCGGCCACGCGCCCACGTACGCGTCCGCAAGCGCCCCCCAGGGGCCCGGCTACGCCTCGACGGGCGCCGACCACCCCCAGGGCCCCGCGTCTCAGGGCTCGGCCCCCGAGGCGGCCTGGCCGCCCCCGCCCCCGGCGACCCCCTCCTACGCCGACGGCGGCGCGGGCGGCTCCGGTGCCGGCTGGGGCGACTCCTACCAGCAGCAGCAGCCCGCCCACAGCCACAAGTCCGGCAGCGGGCGCGGCGGGCTGATCGCCGCGATCCTGGTGGCCGCACTGGTCGCCGGCGGCCTGGGCGGCGGCCTCGGCTACACCCTGGCCAAGGACAACGACGACAACAGCGGCTCCACCACCGTCTCCGCCTCCACCAGCGGCGGTGACGTCAAGCGTGACGCCGGCACGGTCGCGGGCGTGGCCGCCAAGGCCGTACCCAGCACCGTCACCATCGAGGCCGAGTCCACCAGCGGCGAGGGCGGCACCGGCACCGGGTTCGTCTTCGACACCCAGGGCCACATCGTCACCAACAACCACGTCGTCGCGGACGCGATCGACGGCGGCAAGCTGACGGCCACCTTCCCGAACGGCAAGAAGTACGACGCCGAGGTGGTCGGCCACGCGCAGGGCTACGACGTCGCGGTCATCAAGCTCAAGAACCCGCCGTCCGACCTCAAGCCCCTCACCCTCGGCGACTCCGACAAGGTCGCCGTCGGTGACTCCACGATCGCCATCGGCGCACCCTTCGGCCTGTCCAACACGGTCACCACCGGCATCATCAGCGCGAAGAACCGCCCCGTGGCCTCCAGCGACGGCACCGGCTCCAACGCCTCCTACATGAGCGCCCTGCAGACCGACGCCTCCATCAACCCGGGTAACTCCGGCGGCCCCCTCCTGGACGCCCAGGGCAACGTCATCGGCATCAACTCCGCGATCCAGTCCACCGGCAGCGGCGGCCTGGGCGGCACCAGCCAGTCCGGCTCGATCGGCCTCGGCTTCGCCATCCCGATCAACCAGGCCAAGTACGTCGCCCAGCAGCTGATCAAGACCGGCAAGCCGGTCTACGCGAAGATCGGCGCGTCCGTCTCCCTGGAGGACTCCACCGGCGGCGCGAAGATCAGCGAGAAGGGCGCCGGCAGCTCCGACGCCGTCGAGGCGGGCGGCCCCGCCGCCGACGCCGGCCTCAAGCCCGGCGACGTCATCACCAAGCTCGACGACCACGTGATCGACTCCGGCCCGACCCTGATCGGCGAGATCTGGACCCACAAGCCGGGCGACAAGGTCACGATCACCTACGAGCGCGGCGGCAAGACCCACACCGTGGACCTGACGCTGGGCTCCCGCGAGGGCGACAGCTGACGCGGTGTCCGACTGACGGTCCGACCCGCTGACGGCCCGACCGAGGCGCACGCGCGCGTGACGCTCGATGAGCCGGGTGCCGGAGCTCCCCCTCCGACACCCGGCTCACGTGCGGGCTTTGCCGGCTTCGGCTTCATTGCCGGCTCGTCGGCTCACTTCTCGAAGAGGCTGTTGAGCTCGCCCTGGGACATCTGGTCCTCGGCATACGAGAAGGTCCCCGACTCGGCCAACTCCCGCGCGGCGAGCACGAGCCGGCGATACATGGCCCGCGCGATACTGCCCCCCACGGTGACCCGCCGCACCCCCAACTCACGCAACTCCGCCATCCCCAGCGCGTTCCCGGTCAGTCCCATAACCACGTTGAGCGGTCCGTCGAGTTCACGCACGAGCGTCCCGATGGTCACCGCGTCAGCGGCCCCCGGCACGAACGCGCAGTCCGCACCGGCCGCCAGATACGCGTTCGCCCGCCGCACACACTCGTCGAGCGAACCGCCCACCAGGAGCACATCGGTCCGCCCCACGAGCACGAACGGCTCCCCACCGCGGTCGACGGCCTCCCGCGCGGCCCGAATCCGCTCCACGGCGAGGTCCTGCCCGTAGAGCGGCCGTTCCCGCTCCCCGGTGAAGTCCTCGACATTGCCGCCGGCCGCACCGGTGGCGAGCGCGGCCGTGATGGTCTCGGCGACCACCTCGGGCGCCTCCCCGTACCCGTCCTCCAGATCGGCACTGACCGGCACGGACACCCCACCGGCGATCTCGCGCACCCGCCCGAGCATGGTGTCCCGGTCAACGCGCCCGGCGCCCCCCGCGTCAGCGAAGAAGTCATGATCAGGCCGCCCAAGGGAGAACGCGACCCCCGCACTGGTGGTGGCCAACGCCGAAAACCCGGCGGCCTCCAGCACTTTGGCGCTCCCCACGTCCCAGGCATTGGGCAGGAGAAAGCACCCCTCCTTGTGCAACTCGACGAAGCGTTCCGCCAGTTGGCGACGATTGCTGTCCACGTCCCGCAACCCTTCCTCGACCGTCCCTGCGTCCGACCTTCCCACACACCCCCTCCCGCCCCACGCTCCCCGAGAATCGACCGAGCCGGGTACGCTGTACCCGCTCCGTCCCAGGTGGGCGGCGCGGGGTGGGTTGCCCGAGCGGCCTAAGGGAACGGTCTTGAAAACCGTCGTGGCAGCGATGTCACCGTGGGTTCAAATCCCACACCCACCGCTTGCAGGTCAGTGGAATCGCAGGTCAGAAGGGATGCCGCTCACTGGAGCGGCATCCCTTCCGTGCGCGGACAACGGTGGGGCGGGCGACCGGAGCAGAAGCGGGGATGTAGGAGATCACGCTTCTTGCCTGGCGCGGAAAGCGCTACGTGACAAGGTGGACAGCTCGTCGTGGGACGTCAGGGCCGTCCACGAGAGAGTGATCAACGAACTCCGTCGCCACTACCCGGAGGCAACGGACCTCTGAGCGGGTTCTCTCACCCGTGGTGGAGAATCCGGTTCATGACCACCACGCGCGCGGTGCGTGCCGCCCTGTTCGGATGCGCCCTGGCACCCGTGTTCCTCCTGGTGGCGTGCACGTCGGGGGACGACGACAAGGCCGACGCCCCGCCCTCCCCGTCCCCGAGTCGCCTCAACACCCAGGCGCAGCAAGAGAAGAAGCTCACCGCGCAGGTCCAGTCGGCTCTCGACAGCACGGTGAGCGAGAACGACTCCATGGTGGAGTCCGGCATCGAACGCGTGGCGGAGGGCATCCATTCCGAACCCGATCTCACCCCGGGAGCTACGTACCGCATCACCTTGATCTGCGACGGCACCGGAGTCGCGGACGTCAACTTCACACCGAAGAGCACGCCCGCACCGAAGCCGGTCGTCTGTGACGGGGCGATGAGCGCCCAGCGCTTCACGGCGGCCACGGCCTCGCTGCGCATCGACGTGCAGGGGCGGTCGGGCGCCACCGGGATGATCGGCTGGCGCGTCGAGAGGGTCTGAGCCGTCGGCTCTCCGGCATCCCTGCCATCCCCGCGCGCGTGACTACACCTCACAGTCCCGAGCCAACCCCTCCCAGTCCACCTCCCGCACCCCCCTCTCCGCGTCGCACTCGCACGGCACATGAGGTGTGTCCTGGAACCAGATGATCGTGAGGGTGGAGCGGTGCAGGACGGGGTCGTGGGTCGGGTCCAGGGCGGTCGAGCGGAAGATGCCGACGCAGGCGACCGGCGGGAGGATCTCGACCGGGCCGAGCGCGCCGGCGTACTGGTCGGGGTACTCGCGCGGGGGCGGGACGAGGTGGATCGGCGTGGTGGGGAAGGTGCGCTCGGCTTCGTGGAGCAGGCCCTTGATCGCCATGTCGTTGACCGGCTTGCAGGGGTAGCCCTCGGGCATCACGCCGTACGTCGAAGAGAGCCGCAGTTCACAGAGGTCGGCGGCGCGGCCGGAGGTGAGGACAACCCGGGTCAGTGACATGGTCCGCGCTCTGGGGCCGTGGTGCGTGTTGGGGCGGTGGTGCATGTGGTTCCTCTGCTGCTGATCGGCGTTGCCGTTCCTTCGACCGGCGCCCCCCTTGACCCGTCGTCCCACTGACCCGTGAGCTGTTGTCCTCACTCCCGATGCCGAGTCATCCGCGACGCCGACGCGATCGTCGCCCGGGCCTCGCGTTCCGTCAGGCCCGTGGTGACCGCCGCCTCGACCAGGGGCTCGACCAGAGGAGGGCCGATCCCGTCCTCGTAGGCACGGCAGGCGGCCCAGAAGAGGCGGGTGTTGCGCTGTCCCTCGTGCGCGGCGAGGACGAACTGGACCAGGCCCTGCCCGTGGCCGCTGATGGCGGGCGTGCCGGGGTGGTGGGTGCGGGGCGGCGGGAGCAGCAGGCGGAGGAGGGCGGGCGGGCAGGCCGCGGGGGCGAGATGCGCTGTGCCCGGCGCGGTGCCGTAGACGCCGTGGTCGGTGCGGGAGCCGGGGCCGACGAGGTAGCCGCCGGCGCCGCGGATGTCGATGCCGGGCGCGAGGCGGCCGGCCGAGTTGGGGACGACGGTGTCCGGGGGGCCGCTCAGCCAGAGGTGGCGGCCGCCGCTGGGGGTGAGGACGACCACGGTGTCGGGGATCGTGAACAGGTGGCGCAGGGCCAGTTCGCGCAGGGCCGCCGAGGAGTCCGTACCCGACTTCGTGTCGAGGTCGACGCCGATGAGGTGGTAGGGAGCCAGCCCGCACGCGATGCCGTAGCCGGTCGCCCAGGGCGCGGCGGCGAACAGCTCGCGGATGCGCGCCGGGTCGGTCGAGGCGTCGTACACCCCGTGTCCGAGGCGTCCGCACTCGCCGTGGCATGGCTCTGGTTCGGGGTCGGCGCGGTGGGGGGAGCGCAGGGCCGGGAGTTTCGTCCGGGACAGCGGAATGACGGCCAGACCGCGCTCCGCGGCTGACAGGGCGTGTGCGAGGGCCAGCGTCGTGGCCTGCCGGTCGGTGGTGGCCATGCCTCTATGTTCGTACGTACGTTCGAAAAAGGGAAGAGGGGAGCGACTCTCGACGCGCCGAGAAAGGGCGATTGGCGGGAAATGTGCCGGAACGCTTCGCCTCTTGCGGTGCTTGGGTTTGAGTCGCCCGTTCTGCCCTGACCTGGGCGTTGGAAGTGGAGAAAGGGGTTTATCGACTTGTCGTAGCACTTGAGGGGGAATAAGGGCTTCCGGGGTGGTTCGCCGGGGATTCCGTGGGCAACTCTGGTCTCGCGACGTCGTGCACAACACCGAGGCGGTCGGCCAACTGCCCCGGAAACAGCCTGACTTGACGTACTTCCGGCAACAAAGCCGGGTTCTGGAGGAAGAAACATGGCAAGCATCCGTACCGCCCGCGTCATCGCCGCCGTCTCCGCTCTCCCGCTGGCCGCCGCTCTGTTCACCGGCGTCGCCGCGGCGGACAACGGCGCGATCGCGGACGACGGATCGAACGCCGGTGTCGCGAGCATCGTCGGCAGCGGCGTCGGCCACGACAACAACGGCAACTCGTCCACCACGCAGCAGAACGCGGTCGGCTCCGGCGCCTCGAACCAGAGCAACACCGCCCAGGTCAACGGCTCCGCCTTCACGGCCATCAACCAGGGAAACGAGAACGTCCTCGTCAACTTCACCAACCTGTGGTGAACCGGCGGTCCTGACGCCCAGGAGGTCGCAAGGGCCTACGGGGGGCCGGCGGAGTCCAGGGGTGTGCTCCGTGGGGTGGTAACGCGTCTGCGCGGCGGTACTTCGGTACCGCCGCGCAGGCGTTTTCGCGAAGGGTCGGAACCTTGACAGTGCACGGGATTTGACGGACAGTCAGAAACTCTCGCCGAGATCGTGGGAACCTGCTCGGCGGCGGCGGTGTACCAGAAGTGAGTACGAGACACGAGCCGACGAGGGGGCGACGATGACCGACGAGCTGGGCGCACGACTGAAGGTGTACGAGGGGCAATCCGCCGCCGTCGCCGCCGAGGGCAAGGACCCCGTCAACGCGCCCATGATCCGGCACTGGTGCGAGGCGATGGGCGACACCAACCCCGCGTACGAGGGCCCGGACGCCAAGGCCCCGCCCACCATGCTCCAGGTGTGGACGATGGGCGGCCTCTCCGGTTACACGGGCGGTCGCACACAGGCCTACGACGAGCTGCTCGCCCTGCTCGACGAGGCGGGCTACACCTCGGTCGTCGCCACCGACTGCGAGCAGGAGTACGTCCGCCCCCTGCGCCCCGGCGACGAGATCACCTTCGACTCGGTCATCGAGTCCGTGTCCGACCTCAAGTCGACCAAACTGGGCACTGGTTACTTCGTCACCACCCGCATGGACATCCGCGTCGGCCCCCACCTCGCCGGCACCCACCGCTTCCGCATCCTCAAGTACGCGCCCGCCCGCAGAAGGCAGCAGGAGAAGCCCGCCCTGCGCCCCCGCCCCGTCGTCAACCGCGACAACGCCGGCTTCTGGGAGGGCGTCGAGCACCACCGCCTGCTCATCCAGCGCTGCACGACCTGTGACACCCTCCGCTTCCCCTGGCTGCCGGGCTGCGACACCTGCGGCGGCCCCGACTGGACCCCGATCGAGGCGAGCGGTGACGGCACGGTCTATTCGTACGTCGTCATGCACCACCCGCCCTTCCCGGCCTTCGACCCCCCGTACGCGGTCGCGCTGATCGAACTCGCCGAGGGCGTGCGGATGATCAGCAACGTCGTGGGGCTGCCGTCCGACAAGGTCCGCATAGGGCTGCCGGGGCGGCTCGAATTCCAGTCGTACGACCACGAGTTGGTGCTGCCCGTCTTCCGCGCGCTGGAGGAGGTCCGATGAGGGACGGACAGGTGAGGGCCGGCGAGAAGCTCCCGCCCCTGGAGATCCAGATCACCCGGACCCTGATAGTCGCCGGTGCCATCGCATCCCGCGACTACCAAGACGTGCACCACGACGCCGAGTTGGCCCGGCAGAAGGGTTCCCCGGACATCTTCATGAACATCCTGACGACGAACGGTCTGGTCGGCCGCTACATCACCGACCACTTCGGCCCGGCCGCCGAACTCCGCAAGGTGGCCATACGGCTCGGCGCCCCCAACTACCCCGGCGACACCATGGTGTTGACCGGCACGATCGAGGAGGTCGCCGGCGACACCGCGACGGTCCGGGTCATCGGCGACAACGGGATAGGCCGCCATGTCACCGGCACGGTGACGGTCACCCTGCCTGTCTCTGCGCCCGGTCCCGTTTCCGCGCCAGTTCCCGTCTCTGCGTCCGGTCCTGTCTCCGCGTCCGATCCCGTCTCTACGCCCGGTTCCGTTCCTGCATCCGATGCCGTGCCCGCGCCCGGTTCCGTTCCTGCGTCCGATGCCGTCTCCGCGCCCGGCCCCGCCCCCGCGTCCGGTCCCGTCTCCGCGCCGGGTCCCGCCCCCGCGCCGCGTCCCGCCCCCGGGCCGGGCCCCGCCCCCGCCTCCGATCCCATCCCCGCGCCCGGTCCCGGCAACGCCCCCGCCCCGCTTCCTCCTCCCGACCCCTTCTCCGGCCCACCCGGAGGCCCGGCATGAGTGTTCGCACGCGAGACGCGCTCGGCGGGCGCGCGGCGATCGTCGGGATAGGGGCCACGGAGTTCTCCAAGGACTCGGGGCGCAGTGAGCTGCGGCTGGCTGCCGAGGCGGTGCGGGCGGCGCTGGACGACGCGGGGCTGACACCGGGTGACGTGGACGGGATGGTGACGTTCACGATGGACACCAGCCCGGAGATCACCGTGGCGCAGGCCTGCGGGGTGGGCGAGCTGTCCTTCTTCTCCCGGGTCCACTACGGCGGCGGGGCAGCCTGCGCCACCGTCCAGCAGGCGGCGCTCGCGGTGGCGGCGGGCGTCGCGGAGGTCGTCGTCTGCTACCGCGCGTTCAACGAGCGCTCCGGGCGGAGATTCGGCTCGGGCGTGCAGCACCGGGAGCCGTCGGCGGAGGGCGCCGCGCTCGGCTGGTCCCTGCCGTTCGGGCTGCTCACCCCGGCCTCGTGGGTGGCGATGGCGGCGCAGCGCTATCTGCACACGTACGGGCTGACCCCGGAGGCGTTCGGGCACGTGGCCGTCGTGGACCGGAAGTACGCGGCGACGAACCCGGCGGCGTACTTCCACGGCCGTCCCATCACCCTGGCCGACCACGCGGCCTCGCGCTGGATCGTCGAGCCGCTCCGGCTGCTGGACTGCTGCCAGGAGACCGACGGCGGCCAGGCGCTGGTGGTCACCTCGGTGGAGCGGGCCCGCGATCTGCCGAACCGGCCGGCGGTCATAGCGGCGGCCGCCCAGGGCGCGGGCCGGGGGCAGGAGCAGATGACCAGCTTCTACCGGGACGACCTGGCGGGCCTGCCGGAGATGGACGTGGTCGCCCGCCAGCTGTGGCGCACCTCCGGGCTGACGCCGGCCGAGATCGACGTGGCGATTCTGTACGACCACTTCACGCCGTTCGTGCTGATGCAGTTGGAGGAGTTCGGGTTCTGCGGGAAGGGGGAGGCGGCGGATTTCGTGGCGGGGGAGTCGTTGCCGATCAATACGCACGGGGGGCAGCTCGGGGAGGCGTACCTCCATGGGATGAACGGGATCGCGGAGGGGGTGCGTCAGGTGCGGGGGACGGCGGTGAACCGAATACCGGGGGCGCGGGGGGTGCTGGTCACGGCGGGCACGGGGGTGCCGACGTCGGGGCTGGTCCTGACGTCGGACGGCTGACCGGCACCCCTGGAGCATTCCTCCGGGCCACTCCTCTGTGCCACTCCTCCAGGGCACTCCCCCGGGAGAACCCCCAGGGGTCATCCCGCAGTACCCCTCATCCGCTAGTCCACCTTCAGGAGGTGCAGGCAGCACCACCCCTACAACCTGAGGCGGACTCGGCTTCGGGACCTGCGGCCGATCCGCCGGAGGTGCCCTCACTCCTAGCGTTGAGCCATGACCACACTCGTCTGCACCAGCGCCTCGACCGCTGCCGAACCAGTGACGCAGACCCTCGCGTACCCGTCGTTCTCCTCGTACGTGAAGGCCCGCCAGCCGGTGCTGCTGCGTACTGCCCGGTCGCTGACCGCGAACCCGTGCGACGCGGAGGATCTGCTGCAGACCGCTCTCACCAAGACGTATGTCGCGTGGGAGCGGATCGAGGACCATCGTGCGCTCGACGGCTATGTGCGCCGGGCGCTGCTGAACACCCGTACGTCGCAGTGGCGCAAGCGCAAGGTCGACGAGTTCGTGTGCGAGGAGCTGCCCGAGCCGGAGCCCGCGCCCGGCGGGGACGACCCGGCCGAGAAGCAGGCGCTGCACGACGCGATGTGGCGGGCGATCGCGAAGCTGCCGGCCAGGCAGCGGG
The DNA here is from genome assembly GCF_044755245.1 of Streptomyces sp. NPDC092369. Classification (NCBI taxonomy): domain Bacteria; kingdom Bacillati; phylum Actinomycetota; class Actinomycetes; order Kitasatosporales; family Streptomycetaceae; genus Streptomyces; species Streptomyces sp. NPDC092369. The sequence continues at coordinate 169,392 of NZ_JBIVQP010000005.1, read as the reverse complement.
CGATGGTCGTCCTCAGGTACTACGAGGACCTCAGCGAGGCCCAGACGGCCGAGGTGCTCGGAGTGTCGGTGGGCACGGTGAAGTCCGCGGTGTCGCGTGCGCTCGGCAAGCTGCGGGAGGACCCCGAGTTGGGACTCGTGCGCTGACACACCGGCCCGGCGTGATGTGATCGATCAACGGCACCTAGTGACATACCGAGTGGTATGTGAGCAGAATCGGCGCAACCGTTACCGCCGCGTAGGCAATGTCGCCCCGGGAGGATCGCCGTGCTGAGCACCATGCAGGACGTACCGCTGCTGATCTCTAGGATCCTGACGCATGGATCCACGATCCACGGCACATCGCAGGTGACCACCTGGACCGGTGAGGCGGAACCCCACCGCCGTTCCTTCGCCGAGATCGGTGACCGCGCGGCCCAGCTGGCGCACGCCCTGCGCGAGGACCTCGGTGTCGCGGGCGACGACCGGGTCGCGACCCTGATGTGGAACAACGCGGAGCACGTCGAGGCCTATTTCGCGATTCCGTCGATGGGCGCGGTCCTGCACACCCTCAACCTCCGCCTCCCGCCCGAGCAGTTGGCGTGGATCGTGAACCACGCGGCGGACCGGATCGTGATCGTCAACGGTTCGCTGCTGCCGCTGCTCGCGCCTCTGCTCCCGCATCTCAAGACGGTCGAGCACGTGGTGGTGTCGGGTCCGGGTGACCGTTCACTGCTGGCCGGGGTCGCCCCGCGGGTGCACGAGTACGAGGAGCTGCTGGCCGGCAAGCCGACCTCGTACGACTGGCCGGAGCTGGACGAACGCCAGGCGGCCGCGATGTGTTACACCTCCGGGACGACGGGCGACCCCAAGGGGGTCGTGTACTCGCACCGTTCCGTCTACCTGCACTCCATGCAGGTCAACATGGCCCAGTCGATGGGCCTGACCGACCAGGACACGTCGTTGATCGTGGTCCCGCAGTTCCATGTCAACGCCTGGGGACTGCCGCACGCCACCTTCATGACCGGCATCAACATGCTGATGCCGGACCGCTTCCTGCAGCCCGCCCCGCTCGCCGAGATGATCGCGACCGAGCACCCGACGCACGCCGCCGCAGTGCCCACCATCTGGCAGGGCCTGCTCATCGAGCTCACGGCCCGCCCGCGTGACGTCTCCTCGCTCACCCAGGTCACCATCGGCGGTTCGGCCTGTCCGCCCTCCCTCATGGAGGCCTTCGACAAGCTCGGCATGCGCGTCTGTCACGCCTGGGGCATGACGGAGACCTCCCCGCTCGGCACGATCGCCCGCCCGCCGGCCCAGGCGGTGGGCACACCGGAGGAGTTCGCGTACCGGCTCACGCAGGGCCGTTTCCCGGCCGGTGTCGAGGCACGCCTTTCCGGCCCCGGCGGCGAGCGCCTGCCCTGGGACGGCGAGTCCGCCGGCGAGCTGGAGGTCCGCGGCAACTGGATCGCGGGCGCGTACTACAACGGCCCCGAGGCCGAACCCCTGCGCCCCGTCGACAAGTTCAGCGAGGACGGCTGGCTCAAGACGGGCGATGTCGGCACGATCTCGCCCGACGGCTTCCTCACCCTCACCGACCGCGCCAAGGACGTCATCAAGTCCGGCGGCGAGTGGATCTCCTCGGTCGACCTGGAGAACGCGCTGATGTCCCACCCGGCCGTCGCCGAGGCCGCCGTGGTCGCCGTCCCCGACGAGAAATGGGGCGAGCGCCCGCTGGCCACGGTCGTCCTCAAGGAGGGCGCCACCGCCGACTTTGCGTCCCTGCGCGCCTTCCTCGCCGAGGAGGGCAAGATCGCCAAGTGGCAGCTCCCGGAGCGCTGGACGATCATCGAGTCGGTCCCGAAGACGAGCGTGGGCAAGTTCGACAAGAAGGTGCTGCGCAGGCAGTACGCCGAGGGCGGCCTGGACGTCACCAAGCTCTGACGACCGGCACCGGCACCGGCACCGATACCGGGAATGGAGCGGCACGGGCCCACGTCACCGTCGTAGGACGTGGGCCCGTGCCCGTCACCCGCCGGCGGGCAGTTCGCCGGACGCCACCTCCAGGACCGCTTTTCCGGAGATCCGGCGGCCGCGGAGCGCCTCGGCCGCCTCCTCGAAACGGTCCCAGGATCCTTGCCAGCCGATCTCGACGCTGAGGAGCCCCTCGGCGGCCAGCTCGGTGAGAGCGGCCAGGTCCTCCGTGACAGCGCCCTCGATGACGAAGGACGTCAGCGACTTGGCCGGGCCGACCGTCGCATACGGCGGGAGGACCGCCGGCTCCCCGGACGTCCAGCCGACGCTCTGCACGCTGCCGCCGGGCGCGAGCAGGTTCCAGGCGGCGACCAGTTGAGGGCCGCCGACGTTGTCGATGACCACGTCCACCGGCCGCTGAAGCCGCTCCAGTCCGATCAGCACCTCGTCGGCGCCGGCCTCGCGCAGCCCTTCCCCACGGGCGGCCGAGCCCACGGACGCGATCACGTGGGCACCGGCCCGCGCCGCCAGCTGGACGGCGTACCGGCCGACCCCGCCGGAGGCCCCGGTGACCAGCACCCTCTTGCCCGGTCCGAGCCCGGCGGCCCGCAGCGAGCGCAGAGCCGCCACTCCGGCGACCGGCAGCGCCGCCGCCCGCGCCAGGTCCAAGTCCTTCGGGACCTCGGCAAGCGCGCCCACGCCGATCGCGACGCGCTCGGCGAACGCGCCCGAGGTCAGGGCCACCACCCGGGTGCCCACCGCCGGACCGGTTCCGTCCGCCGCGGCCCGAACGACCACGCCGGCGGCGTCCGAACCGAGCACCGCACCCACGGGGACCCGCCCGGAGCGGGCGTCGTTGAGGTCGCCGTAGTTCAACGAGGCGTGCGAGACCGCCACCAGGGCCTGGTCGGAGCCGGGCACGGGATCGGGCACCTCGGCGAGGCGGACCGCGGCGGACGCGGACGGATCGACGACGAGAGCGCGGACGGAGGCGCGCGGCGCGGCGGACATGTCTTCCCCCTTGGCCCGGACGGACCCTAGTTGGTGCCGATCCGCGCCAGCAGGTCCACGATCCGGCTCTGCACCTCGGTGCTGGTGGAGCGTTCCGCGAGGAAGAGGACCGTCTCGCCGGAGGCGAGGCGCGGGAGGTCGGCCTGGTCGACGGCGGCGGTGTAGACGACGAGCGGGGTGCGGTTGAGCTGGCCGTTCGCGCGCAGCCAGTCGACGATGCCGGCCTGCCGCCGGTGCACCTGCATCAGGTCCATCACGACCAGGTTCGGCCGCAACTGCCCCGCCAGCGTCACCGCGTCCGCGTCGCTCGCCGCCCGCGCGACCTGCATCCCGCGCCGCTCCAGCGTCGCGGTCAGCGCCAGCGCGATCTCCGCGTGCTCCTCGATGAGCAGCACGCGCGGCGGGTGCTGCTCGCTGTCCCGCGGGGCGAGCGCCTTCAGGAGTACGGCGGGATCGGCGCCGTAGGCCGCCTCGCGCGTCGCCTGTCCGAGCCCGGCCGTCACCATCACCGGCACCTCGGCGGCCACCGCCGCCTGCCGCAGCGACTGCAGCGCGGTCCGGGTGATCGGCCCGGTCAGCGGGTCCACGAACAGCGCGGCCGGGAACGCGGCGATCTGCGCGTCGACCTCTTCGCGCGAGTGCACGATGACGGGCCGGTAGCCGCGGTCGCTGAGCGCCTGCTGGGTGGTGACGTCCGGCGCCGGCCACACCAGCAGCCGCCGCGGGTTGTCCAGCGGCTCCGGCGGCAACTCGTCGTCCAGCGGCTGCGGACGCGGCGGATCCGCGACCTCGACCGCCCCGCCGGGACCGTCCAGCGGCTCGGGGCCTTCGGCGGCGTTCTCGTCCGGTGCCCCTATGGCGTACGACCGTCCGGAGCCCTCGGTCACCTGCGCCAGCCGGGACTGCCCGGCGAGCGAGGGCTGCGGCTGCTCGGCCGACGGATGCGGACGGGCCGCCTGTTCCTGGGGCGCGGTGCCCGAGTCGGGCCGCGTGCCGAGCTTGCGGCGCCGGCCCCCGTTGCTGGGGTTGTTCACCGCGGGCGTCGCCGGCTGCTGCACCTGCGCTGCCTGCCGCGTGAACGGCACGCCCTGCCCCAGCGTCCGCACACTGAAGGCGCGCCCCTGAGTGGAGTTCGGGTCGACCGGCATCCCACCGGCCTCGGCGGGCAACGGCTGCGAGGCCTGAGCCTGTGCTTGCGCCTGCGCCGCGGCCACCTCAGGCGGGAGCGGCGTGCCGGGCGAAGGGGTGGCACCGGGCTGCGCGGCCGGTACGGGACCGGCGGCGGCCTCCGCGGGAAGGGGCTGGCCGGGGGTCGCCTGGGCCGGGATGGGCGCGCCCTGCGCGGGGACCGGCTGCTGTCCGGGCGGGACCTGCTGCCCCGCCGTACTGCCGACCGCCTGACCGGGAACGGCGGGCGCGAGCCCCGCCTGGGCCATCCCGGCGGCCTCCGCGACCGGAACTCCCTGCGCGGCAGTCCCCGCCGCCCCGCCCTGCGCCACGGCACGGCGCCGACGACCGGTCGGCGCGCTCGTGGGGTGCGGCTGCGGCGGGGTGTGGTCCTCGGACTGGTCGTGCGGGGTGGCGTCGTGCCGGCCGTCGTCGATCAGGGCGTCACCGGCGAGGTGCTGCCCGCTCTGACCGGGGACTTGAGGGTGCGGCTGCGCCTGCGCCGGGGCCTGCTGTTGAGCGGGCACGGGAGCGGGAACGGCCGCCTGAAGCTGGCCCGGGACCTGCCCCGGCACCTGACCGGGGACCTGGCCTTGCTGGGGGACGGGTGGCTGGAGCTGCCCCGGCATCTGCTGGCCGGGGACCTGCCCCGGCACCTGACCGGGGACCTGGCCTTGCTGGGGGACGGGCGGCTGGAGCTGCCCCGGCATCTGCTGGCCGGGCATCTGACCGGGGACCTGCCCCTGCCCCTGCCCCTGCCCCGGCGCCGGCGCCGATCCGGGCACCTGCCCTGCCATCTGCCCCGGCGCCGCCATCGGCGTCGGCATCTGTCCGCCCACCGGCGCCTGCTGCGGGGACATGCCCGCGCCGCCCGCCACCGCCGCGGCCCCCGACTCCGGGGTCCGGTCCGCCTCGGCCGGCGGCAGGGCGAAGACCGTACGGGGTCCCGCCTCCTGCGCGGCGGCGGCGCGTTCGTTCGCGGCGGCCAGGGCACGGCGACGGCGTCCGGTCGGCTCGGCGTTCTCGGCGGGGCCGGGCTGGCCGGCGGGAACGGGTTGGTTGGCGAGGACCGGCTGGTTGCCCTGGCCGGTGGAGGCAGGGAGGGCCGGCGGCAGGGCGTGCTGTTCGCCGCCGTCGCGCCGGGCGCGCCGTCCGGTGGTTCCGCCGGCGGGCGCGGGTACGCCCTGCGGCGGCACGGTGCCGCCCAGGCCGCTGCCGACGGCCGCGGTACCCACGCCGTACTCGCCGGCCATGACGACGGCACCCTCGGAGACCGCGTCCCCGGAACCGTCACCTTCGACCTGGCCCTCCGCACTGCCGTCGGCGGCCCGCCCGCGCCGCCGGCCCGTGCCGCCGGAGCCGTCCGCGGCGACGGGTTCCTGCGCGGGCTCCTCGGCGGCCCGGCGCCGACGCCGGCCGGTGGGTACGGCGACCTCGGCACCCGGGATGTCGGCACCCGGCGTGCCGGGCTCGCCGCCCGCTCCCGGAACGTCGCTCTCCAGGAAGGCGTCGACGGAGGACCGACGGGCCCGGCGCCGCCCGCCGCCGGAGCTGGGCCCGGCCACTTCGAGGGCTGACGACTGCACCTCGACGGCCCCGGCCCCACCGCCGATGGGCACTTCGAGGACGTACGCGCTGCCGCTCATACCCGGCACCTCGTGCGTCTGCAGCACCCCGCCGTGGGCCCGCACGATTCCGCGCACGATCGGCTCGTGCACCGGGTCTCCCCCGGCGTACGGCCCGCGCACCTCGATCCGTACGACCTCACCGCGCTGCGCCGCCGCGACGACGACGGTGTTGTCCATGTAACCGCCCGCCGACACGGGCGCGTTGCCGGTTGCGTCGACGCCGGCCACGTCCGCGACGAGATGCGCGAGCGCGGTGGCGAGCCGCTGCGGGTCGACCTCGGCCTCTATGGGCGGCGCGTGCACGGCGAACTGCACCCGCCCGGGCCCGATCAGTTCGACGGCGCCGTCGACGCCCGCGGCGACGACCGCGTCGAGCATGACCTTCGTACGGACGACCTGCTCGCTGCCGGCGTCGAGGGCCTGGTAGCCGAGGACGTTGTCGATGAGGGTCGTGATCCGCGAGTAGCCGGCGGACAGGTGGTGGAGCACCTGGTTGGCCTCGGGCCACAGCTGCCCCGCGTCGTCGGCGGCGAGCGCGGCGAGATCGCGGCGCAGTTCGTCCAGCGGTCCGCGCAGCGACCGGGCCAGCAGCGTCAGCAGCTGCTCGTGCCGCCCGGCGAGGGCCTCGTACCGATCCTTCGCCCGCTCACCGAGGGCCGCGTACCGGTCCTCGCCGGCGGCCAGCTCCTCGTCGTGCTGCTCCTGGAGCTCCTCGATCTCGCGGACGTGCTTCTGGCGCAGGGCGGTCAGTTCGGAGGCGTGCTCCTCCTCGATCCGCTCCAGCTCGTCCGTGTGCCGCTTCTCGACGGCTTCCTTCTCCTCGGCGAGCGCGTCGTAGGGCCGCCGGTCGGTGAAGGTCATCACCGCGCCCACGAGCTGATCGCCGTCGCGCACGGGCGCGGTCGTGAGATCGACGGAGACCTCGTCCCCGGACTTCGACCACAGCACCTGCCCCCGCACCCGGTGCTTGCGCCCGGACCGCAGGGTGTCGGCGAGCGGCGACTCGTCGTACGGGAAGGGGGTGCCGTCGGCGCGCGAGTGCAGGACGAGGTCGTGCAGGGCCTTGCCGCCGAGGTCGCTGGCGCGGTACCCGAGGATCTGCGCGGCGGCGGGATTGACGAGCACGATCCGCCCGTCGGTGTCGGTGCCCACCACGCCCTCGGCCGCGGCCCGGAGAATCATCTCGGTCTGCCGCTGCGAACGCGCCAGCTCGGCCTCGGTGTCGACGGTCCCGGTCAGGTCGCGTACGACGAGCATCAGCAGCTCGTCGGAGCCGTAGCCGTAACTGTCGTAGGCCTGCTGCCCGTTCTCGAGGTTGGCGCTGGTGACCTCGACGGGGAACTCGCTGCCGTCGGTCCGCCGCGCGATCATCCGCGTCGGCTTGGTCTGCCCGCGGGGATCCATGTGATCGGGCCGCCGCATGGAGCCCGGAATCAGCTTGGAGTCGAACTGGGGCAACAGATCGAGCAGCCCCCGCCCCACCAGAGCCGTCCCCGGCGCTTCGAAGGCCTCCAGCGCGATGGTGTTCGCGTTGACGACAGTCCCGTTGGCGTTGACCAGCACCAACGCGTCGGGAAGCGCGTCGAGTATGGCTGCGAGGCGAGCAGCGCCTCGGGATGGCCTGCTGCTCACGAGACGCCTTCCTCCCTGTTACCGCATCTTGCCGACCGCTCGGGCCATCTTGCCAACCTGCCCGCGACGTGTCACGCGAGGGAGTCTAAGGGCTGCGGTCCCGCTCGCGGCGCCGGATGAGAGGGAGGTCGCACGACGAACTGACGCAGAACGTGTGACGACACGACCCCGCCCGCCGCCTGGCCTGCACACCCCTGACAGAGCCGCGCGGAGCTGTACGCGACTGACGGGTCGGCACTTATGTGGAGCCGGTGGGGCGATGGTGGAACGTCTGTGCGGGTCGGTCCCTGCGGACACCGGAGGGTTACGGCACTGGGGGCGCCGCTGACGAGTGCCGCTGACGGGGGCCTCTGGAGGTCGTGTCTTCGGCGATGGGGTTTTCGGCGGTGTGGTTTTCGCGGTTACGCCTGCCCCCGGGCCCGCAGATCCGGCAGCAACGGCACCATCCGGTCCCAGCGCCCGATCTCGCATCCGTTCCGACGGTCGTACGAGGCATCGACGGGACGCCCGGCCCACACCCCGGTGACATGCGCGGTGGCGGGCCCGCCGTACTGCATGGTGCACACGCTCCCGTCGGGCACGGGGGCGAAGGTGTCCCGCCCCCAACGGGCCTCGCGATCGAGCGCGCCGCACGCGCCGGCGGCGTCGGGATGGGTCCCGCCTCCGGGATGGCAGTACAGGTCGTACGTCCCGTCCTTGCCGCCGCCCGCGTCCCGCACGGTGACGGTGAGGTGATCGCCGGCCCGGTCCTCGTCGCGGACGGGGGGCGGGGCGAGGGCGAGGGGACCGGCGTCGGCGGCTTGTGCGGCGGGGGCGGTGAGGGTCGGGGCGAGGGAGGCGGAGGCGGCGACGGCGAGGAACAGGGTGGCGAGGCGGCGGGTGCGGCGGGGGGCTTGGGGTGGGTGGGGTGCGGGGGAGACGTGAGAGACCGGGGAGACCGGGGAGACACGGCGGACTTGGGAACGGTGCGAGACCTGGAACATGACCTGACTAACGCCGCCGGCGCCGGGATGTTGCGCGCGGCGCCCTCCCGGCGGGCTACCCGGCGAGCCTCCCGACGGGGCCTCGCCGGGTGAAGAAGCGCTTTGCCCTGCGGCCAGCACGCCTAGTACCGTGGGAGGCGATTGGTGACACCGCGCTCGACTGTGTCATCATCTGCACGCACCACTCGCGCTCGCGCGGGCGGTTGTGCGGGAGGCGTCGCCTAGTCCGGTCTATGGCGCCGCACTGCTAATGCGGTTTGGGCCTTAAAGCCCATCGAGGGTTCAAATCCCTCCGCCTCCGCGCAAGATCACCGAAGCCCCGGTCCCAGGACCGGGGTTTCGCCGTTTCCGCAGGTCACAATGGCTGCGGCAAACGGATTTCACATGGCGGCGGCAGTCATGTAATGTTCTTCCTGTCGCCGCGAGCGGCCCGAAAGGACCAGGAACGGCACACAGGACAAGCACTCGTAGCTTAACGGATAGAGCATCTGACTACGGATCAGAAGGTTGCAGGTTCGAATCCTGCCGAGTGCACATAGATCGAAGGCCCCGGAGTAATCCGGGGCCTTTGGCGTTTCGGGTGCGTACAGCAACGGCCGATGTCAGGCGCCGTGTTGGGATCTCGTGTCCTCCGTCAGTGCCTCGCCGGGCACGATGTCGATGGGCCCCCTGTTTCCAGGGGGCCCATCGATCTTGTCCTCAGGCCATTGCAGGACTGGAGGTTGCTGTTCCGGGTCGTCAGTACAGCGCCTTGTAGACGCCCCAACCGGTGCCGATCTTCACGCGTGCGCCGAAGCCGCCCTTGCCGTTGCCCGCCCAGCGGTACAGGTTGCCGGCGGTATCGCGGGTGACGAGGTCGTTGCGTCCGTCCTGAGTCAGGTCGCCGGCGCCGACCAGGGCGTTGTAGGCCTTGAAGCCCGAGGCGATCTTGACGCGCCCCCCGAGGCCGCCCTTTCCGTTGCCGTACCAGCGATAGAGATTCCCGGCCTTGTCCCGGCCGAGAAGGTCTCCGGTTTTGTCGCCGTTGAGGTCGCCCGCTCCTACCAGCGCCGTGTAACCGGAGAGCCCTGTGCCGATGCGCACCCGGGACTTGAACGTGCCCTTTCCGGTGCCGGCGTAGAACCACAGGGCTCCGGACCGGTCCCGGGCCAGCAGGTCGGACCGGCCGTCACGGTTGAGGTCTCCGGACGACGTCAGCACGTTGTACTTGTCCCAGCCCTTGCCGATGACGGTGGACCTGTTGGTTCCCCGGGCGAAGTACACCTGGCCGAAGCCCCAGTACGCACGCAGCTCGCCCGCGGAGTTGCGGACCAGCATGTCCGCATACCCGTCGCCGTTGAGGTCGCCGGCCGGCACCAGGGTGGAGGAGGTCGGCCAGTCCGCGGTGTAACTGCGGTTGTAGAAGTGCCCCTTGGGATGTCCCTCCCATGAGTCGGTCCTGCCGTCCTTCCGGACCGCCACCATGTCCGGAAACCCGTCGCAGTCGTAGACGTGGGTCGGCAGGGCGCCGCACATCACGTCCAGGCCGCCGCTTCCCACCCGTACCGGCGTGGTTCCGCCGTTGGACCTCGCGGTCAGCTGCCAGGTGTAGAGACCGCTCGGGGCGGGAGCACCGTTCGACTCCCGGCCCTTCCACGAGGCCGAGATGCCGTCGAGACCGCGTTCGGCACCACCGGTCACCACAGCCACCCGCCGCCCGGTCGTCTTCTGGACGATGTCCAGTTGCCAGGAGTCCACGGGGCGGCTCAGCAGCAACGAGGCCGTCCAGGTCGAGTAGAGGGACGAACTGGTCCTCGGCGCGACGCTCCCGGAGGTGTACGCCTCCCCTATCACCGGAGCGGAGTCCGGTACCCCGTCCGCGGTCACATGCACGCGGCGATCGGCGTCCACGTAGGCGATGTGGCCGCTGTACTTGTCCACGGTCCACGTGATCCTGCGGTCGTCCGTGAGGGTCCCGGACGGGAGGGCGGCTATGGAGCGCTCCGCGAGCGGGCTGCCGGTGTGGAAGTCCGTCAGCTTGAGTTCGCCCGCGTCGCGGTCGTGCCGGACCACGTAGCCGTCACCGAGCATGGCGGGGCCCGACGGCACGGCGAAGCCGCGGTTGTTCGTCAGGTCGTACACGCCGGCCTGCTTGTCGGCACCGCAGGACCAGTAGAGCCAACGCGCTGTCGCCTGCAGTTCGGTGGGCACGCAGGCGGCACCGGTCCGCACGGTGCGGACGGGTTTGCCAGGAGTGGCCGCGTCCTCGGTCAGCCGCTCCGCGGTCAGCGTGCCGGGGCTGCCGGGGGTCGCGCTCCACAGGGTGGAGTACCAGAGCGCCGCGGCCTGCACCGGGCGGCTGCGTACCACCTTGTTGTAGCCCGGGGCGATCAGATACTGGGTTCTCGGGGACCCGCCGTCCACCACCACGTACCCGTACGACGCGTCCCTGACCTCGCCGCCACTGCCGGGCAACGGCACCTGCATGTGCGAGGTGTAGGCGTCCACGCGGGTCTCCAGGTACGTCCGCCCCGCTGTCTGGGACAGGAAGGACAGGCCGTACCAGTTGCCCTCGACGGTCCGCACGCAGTCCTCACCCGTCGCACAGCGCACGGTGGACGTGGGCATGCCCGCGGGCAGGGGCTTGGCCGCTCCCGCGACGGGGACCGGCCCGGTACCGACGTCCTGCTGGTGGAGGGAGAGCTTGCCCTCCATGTTGTCCACCCGGTTCAGGGTGCCCCGGTACAGGTTCAGTCCCAGGACCTTGGCGATCACCGGGGGCAGCGGCTGGACCACCTCGTGCGCCGACGGTCCGTCGGAGCCGGCGGCGAAGCGGTGCACCGCCCAGTCGCCGGTGCCGGAGCCGCCGACGAGCAGGGCGCTCCCGTCCGCCGTCTGCGGTGGGGAGTCCGACACGACCGCGATGTGGTCGAGTGCGGTGCTCGGCTCCCCGCCGTCGAGCGGCCGGGACGTCAGCCGCCGGCCGAGCGTGGTGCCCGAGGTGGTGTCCGGGCTGGAGGTCAGGAGGGTGCCGCCGAGGAGGGCCACGGGAGCCGCGTCGTCGGGGAGCGGGAACTCCTGCGCCTCGGAGGAGACGTCACCGCGGGGCAGCCAGCGCAGCCCGGTGCCGTGCTTCCACCAGGCGACGCGGTCGGCGCTCAGCAGGATGCGCAGGCCCTCGCCGCTCATCGCCTCCGGGAGAGGGGTGATCACGGCGGTCCCGGGGTCCAGCAGGCCGTAACGGTACGCGCCGTCCTGCCGGAAGGAGATCACCGCGCCGTGGTCGTCCGTGGCGCCCTGCTGGAGGGAGAGGCTGTTCAGCTGCGCACCCGTGGGCAGGCCGGTGATGGGCAGCGGTGGCGCGGGATCGGTGCCGGTGTCGAGGAGCACACCGGCGGAGCTGGTGGTGCTGGTCGCGGACTCCAGCGCCAGCACCTTGCCCCCGACGGTCCCCCGGAACGTGTAGCCGGCCGGGAGCCGCACCTCCCGGCGCTCGCCGGAGTGCGGATCGAGCAGGGTGTACCAGGCGCTGCCCCGGGCCGGGCTCGGCGAGACGGCGAGCAGGTCTCCGCCGGCACCGACGGGGCGTACGAGCGCGTTCGCCGGCAGGGTCTGCAGGCCGGGCACCTGCGTCGAGGTGCCGCTCGCGAAGTCGGTCCAGGTGTAGCCGTCCTGGCCCTCCTGCTGGTGCAGGAAACCGGTGCTGCCCGCCGCCAGCGGGGTGTCCACGCGGGGGGTGGCCCGATCGGCGGGCGGGATCACGACCTCCTGATCCTGGGACGAGTCCGCCGCGGTCGTCGCCTGAGCGGCCGACGCGGGCGGCGCGTCCACGGCGAGCGGGACGGCCGTACCAGCGACCGCCAGAATCGTGGCGGTCGCAGCGACCCTGAAGCCCGCGCCGCCTCTGCGGCGGCGACCGCCGTGCAGTGGTTCAGTCGACGTCCGGGTCAATGCCCTCACGTCTCCCCCTCGTTCATGTGATGACCTGCCGCCGCGCGGCGCGCCGCCGTGGCCGGGCGCGCTGCCGCGTCCCCCCTGGTGGCCGCGGTGGATCTTGCCGACCACTTGTGCGATAGACGCTAGCCGATCAACGAACTCCCAGTGCTCCCAGCCAGGATTACGATCAGACAAAGCGACGACGCCTGGCGGGGCGGCCAGGGAACGACCTCACGGTCCGGGTCTGTGTCCGGTGCGCGGCCGCCCCGGACGACCGCGAACGTGGCACCTCTCGGTCACTGAATGACCGCCCGGACCCCAAATGACCGTCGTTTCCTAACCGATGGCCTGAATGCCTCAGTACGGCCGCGGAACCCCATGCTCGTCCAACGCAGCTTCGTACCGCGCCAGCAGGCCATCCAGCTCCGCCAGAAGTAGGCCGGCGCAGTCCCGGGCCTCATCCAGGTCGCCTCGCGCGCATGCTTCCGCGAACTCGGCCACGTCGACGGAGGATGCGCACTGAGTCCCAGCGTCATCAGTAGACAATGACTCTCCAGCGGTCGACCCACCGCAGCCAGCCACCGCCCGTGCCGCGTACCTGAACGCGGTCGGCTTCGACCTGCCAGACGGTTCCGTACAGCGTGGCGTCGGGGAGGTCCACTCTGACGATGTCGTAGACGTCCAGGTCATCTTCAACCGGCCGAGACCACGCATGCGCACAGTGATCGCAGAGGTAGCCGACGGCGTCGCAGCCCCCAACAGTCATCGGTCTGCCCGGGCGGACAGCCTCAACGAGGCACCGAGGGCACGGGTCGGCAGTGTGCGCGCCTACTGATCGGGACATCCTTCGATCCTGCCGCACCGCAACGAAGTGCAGTAGCAGATGTCCGCCCGGAGCCGGCTGTCGGCCGCCCCCACCGAATTGCTGTCCCACGGCCGCAGTAGGGTCCTGCCAGCTGAGGACGGGGGCTACAGATGACGGCGTACCAACTGGGTGAACGGCTAGGGGAGTGGACTGTCTGGATCGCCGTGGCCTTGGCTGCGGTCTGGATAGCCACGGGCCGATGGCGGGACTACCCACGGCCTGACGGCAGGGACACAGAACAGCTCACTACCGTGGTGCGGCACCGGACCCGGCTGGTCAAACGCTCCATCTTCAGTGCCGCGGCCCTGTGGGTCCTGACGATCGCTGTCATCGACGTCTGGTCCACACACGGCGGGTAGTTCCCGAAGCACCAAGTCCGAGACCCAGGCCAATGGTCAAGTCTGCGCCATGTGGTGTCAGTCGATGAGAGTGCCGGAGCTGTCCCACGTACTAGGGAGTAAGTGGACGGCGACTCCCGAAGGGCAACTCCGTGATTCCGCACCGTATCGTCCTCGCCTCGGTCGCAGGCCTTGTCTCCGCGTTGCTGCTGGCGGCGTGCGACTCGTCGACCGACAACGCCGCCGGTAGGAGTTCCGGCGGTGTCGCTTCGATCGCCCCGGTCGCCACCGCCGCTTCGGAATCCGCGGCTTCGGCACCGGCCGGTGACGGAAGCGGAGACACGGACACGACCACCGCGCTGGTCGCCGCGGCGGTCGGCGGTACGGGTGATGTCGTCACCGATGGCAATGGGATGACCCTCTACCGCTATGACAAGGACGAGTCGAATCCGTCCAAGTGGACGTGTTCCGGGACGTGTACGAACACCTGGATACCCGTCATCGTCCAGGATTCCCCACAGGACTCTCCTCAGGACTCCGTGCGGACCAGCGGCGTGCAGAAGAGCCTTCTCGGTACGGTCCACCGTGACGGCAAGCCGCAACTCACCCTCGCGGGCTGGCCGTTGTACAGGTACAGCGGCGATACCGCGGCCGGGCAGGTCAACGGCCAAGGTAAGGACGGGCAGTGGCATGCCGTCACTCCGGCCGGGGGGAAGTCCGGCGCGAGCGGGTGAGTGCGGCTGCGGGACTGTCCGCGGTGCGGTTTCGCAAGAGCCGTATGGTGCCTGCATGTTCGAGACGATCCGTTGGCGTTGCTATGCGCAGGTGCGTGACCGGCGCGGTGCGGAACGACTGGTCGGGCGTGTCGAGCGGCTGTTGCCGGGGCCCCTGGAGATCCAGGGGTACGAGCGGTACTGGAAGTTCCCGGACCTTGCGGAGGTGCGGCTCGTCTCCCCGCTCGGCTGTTCCGCTCCCGAGCGCGCGCTGTTGACCACTCTTCAGTGGGCGTGGAAGATCGCGACGCCCTGGAGTCTCCGCGAGCCGGAAACGGCCACCGCGATGGAGTTCGAAGGCATCGCGGCCGCCAACGTCGGTGCGAGTTTCACCGTTCCCGGCATCGAGTGGATGGAGTTCGCCATCGCTGATCGCTGATCGCTGATCGTCAGCGAGTCCCGTGCCCGTCCTCACGCCGCCTGTGACAGCGCCCCCGCCGGCGTCCTCGTACCGAACCAGGCCGGTTGCCGTCGGACAGCGGTGGTCGTGGGTCGCGGCTTGCGGGATTCCGTGGTGAAGACGAACAGGCGCAGGACCAGGAAGCGGCCGAGGCCGGCCAGGCCGGACGCGGTGAGGTAGACGGTCTGTTCGGTCAGGAGCGAGGGCGTGGACTGGACGGTGTGGAGTACGAGTACCGCCGTGCTGGTCACCGCGTAGGCGACCGCGGCCGAACCCGCCGACTGCCAGTGCTCGCGCCAGCCGGCGCGCTTGCCGGTGCCGAAGGTGAACAGGGCGTGGAGTTCGGTGCACAGGATCGTCGAGGCGATCGTGATCACCGCGTTCGACAGGGCCCACGGCATCAGCAGCGCCAGCAGCGGTACGGCCGCGCTGGACAGGACGCCGACACCGCCTCCGCACACCACGAACCGCACGAAGGAGGCGAACGGGCCGGGGCCGGCGGTCGGGGTCTGCCGTACTGCGGCGGCGGCGTCCATGTCGCGGTCCTTCCGGGGGCGGGCCGTGAGTCGCGGGAGGCCAGTGGGGACCTGTGCGGGCCCGAGCGGGCCTGCGTGTCTCGCGCGTCTCGTGGAGTCGAGGAGTCGTGGATCAACTGACGTCCACGATTCCGTGATTCGCCCGCCGGAACGATGGAGTGTCCTACCGAACCGATGGTGGAGCCAGCCCTACCCCCAAGGTCGGGGCGATCGGGGGGAGGGCCGGTGAGGGGTGGTCAGTTCGCGCGGCGGTGCTCCTCCAAGTAGCCCGCCGCGAGGGTGCTCGCGCGCGTGAACCAGTCGGTCAGTACGGCGATTTCGGCGGGCGAGTACTCGGCGAACAGGGCGTGCAGACGGGCGTAATAGGGCTCGTACAGCTCGCGGACCCGGGCCTCCGCGTCCGGCTGGGCGGCCACGCGCACCCGGCGGCGGTCGGTCGGGTCGGGGCGGCGGGTGACGTATCCCGCGCGTTCCAGGCGGTTGAGGATGCCGGTCACCGCACCCGTCGTGACGTGGGCGCGAGCCGCCAGGTCGCCGGCCGTGAGGAGGTTCTCGCCGGCCTCGATGACGTAGCCGAAGCAGGTGAGGTCGGTGACGTTCAGGCCCACCCGCTGAGCCATCTCCTGCTGGCCGATCATGCTCGTCGCGATGAGGTGGTCCATCGCGCTCAGTGCCTCGGCCGGGGTGGCGGGCTGGCGCGGTGTGGCATGCATCGGAGTGGTTCCCTGATTCCCTTAGCTTGTGAGAGTTTTCTGCGCTAAATTTCTTACGTAGTGAGAGATCTTTGGATCCCAGGTTCGCTGGCTGGAGAGAGGCGGGTACGTGAATGAGCGCACATCAGTATGACGAGGGCCATACGGCCGCCGGGTGGACCGGCTTCGGCATCGCCGCCGTCGGAACGGCGGTGCTCGGACTCGGCGTGTGCGCGACGTCGGTCGCGCTGCTGGCCGGGGGCTTGGGGATCGTCGTCGTGAGTGTCCTGGTCACCTGGGTTCTGCATCTCGCCGGCTGGGGCAAACCGCCGGGGCTGCGCCCGCGAGAGCAGTGGGGGTGGCGGGTACGGGATCTGACCGCGCGGGAGGGACATCCGGGGTGTGTGGGGTGTCGCTTGGCGGGGCGGAATCCCGGGCGGATTCCCGGGCGTGGGCGAGGATCGAGTCTGCGGGTGGATGCCCTGCCGGTGTACGAGCCCGTGGCGGGCGAATCGATACCTCTGTCCACTATCGAGTGAACGTGCCTTACACGAAGGGGAGTTGTGTACGGACGTCTCTAGCTTCCGAGGTGGAGGTGATGCTCGATGTACGAGCAGAACGACACGCCGTCGGAGCAGTCGGCGGCACGGAAGCAGGACGCGATCGACATCAACGACTTCGTGTTCGCGTCGACGGGGGCGCGGGTGCGGAGGGTGACCCTGTCGGAAGGTGAGTACTGGTTTCCGGCAGCCGACGTGGCCACGCGTCTTGGCTACGCAAACACGCGGCAAGCCTTGCAGTGGCATGTTGCCGCAGATTGCCAGAAGACGCTGGACGATCTTGCTCGAAGCGTCTATGGAGTAGACGCTTCGAGCAAGATTGCAGGTCACGGACTTAAGAAGTCGATGCGGATGGTGAACCTGCGTGGTCTTGTAGCCCTCGTCAACGGTTGCACCAAGCCGGAATGCGAACCCTTCAAGGCCTGGGTCTGCGATGTCGTCGTGACCATCCAGCGCGACGGTTCGTACTCCCTCGATCAGGCCCCCGTCCAACCCGCCCCCGACGGCAATACCGCGTACCTCATGCCCCAGCAGGTCGCCGACGCGATCGTCCGGTTGGAGGAGCGGAACATCAGGGCGGACGAGGCGTTGGCCGTCGCACAGGTGGAGCGGATCGAGCAGATGCGCCGGACCAACGAGCATCTGGCGCACACCAACACGCATCTGGCGCACACCAACGAGCATCTGGCGCAAACCAACACACATCTGGCGCGCACCAACACACATCTGGCGAACGCAGCCGGACAACTGACCAACGTCGCCGAGCTGCTGGCCGCATCCCACCGCGTCCAGACCTCCATGGCCGATGCCCTCCATCGCATCGCCGGCACTCTGGACCGCGTCGCCGAGCGACTCCAGCCGCCCTCCGGGCCGACGCCCGGGTCCTCGGCCATGACGCCCCAGGAACTGCTGGCCCACTGGCGGGCGAAGAACCTCGTCGTCACCGACGACGTGCACGCCGTGGCGGCCTGTCTCGCGCCCGCGCTGGTGCGGGGTGCCGCCAGGTGTCGGCTGGAGGAGGTCGCCGCGCGTACGGGCCTGACCGTCGACCGTGTCCAGGACTGTGTGCGCATGCTGATCAAGCGAGGGTGCATCCGGCAGACCGGGTGCGAAGAGGACGGTGTGCCGGTCTACGCGCTGCCCTAGGTGAAGTCGAATCAGGTGGGGTGACGGCAGGAGGGCCCGAAGTCGCAAAACGAAGTTGCGGCTTCGGGCCCGTCCGTACCGTAGCGGTTCCGGCGGGGCGATCGTGTTGTCAGTGCCGTCTTCTACTCTCATGAGTGATGGCACAGGCATGGAAGTGTTCGGGGTTGCGGTGGGTCGACGGTGGCCCCGTGCTGGTGTGGGACGGCGGGCGGCGCAGTGCGCTGGCCTGGGGGAAGCGGGTGGCCTTCGGGGTCGTGGACGGGGGTGTGCGGACGTGTGTGGGAGCGCGGGGGCATGCGTGTCCGGTGCGGGCGGGGGTGTCGGGGCGGAGTACGGGGGCGCGGTGCGAGGAGTGTGCGCGGCTGGACCGGGCGCACTCCGTGGCCGCCGACACGATCGCCGACGACCCGCGGCCGTACCGCGTATATCTGGCCTGGTTCGGACCCGGCATGGTCAAGGTCGGGATCACGGCGGTCGAGCGGGGGTCGGCCCGGCTGCTGGAGCAGGGCGCGGTGTGCTTCAGCTGGCTCGGCACCGGTCCGTTGATGGCCGCCCGACGCACGGAAGAGTTGTTGCGGGCCGCGCTCCGGGTGCCCGACCGGATTCCGTACGCCGATAAGCGGGCGGTGCGTTCGGGGTTGCCCGGGGCGGAGAGCGCGCGGGCGGCCGAAGTCGTGGAGCTGCATGCCCGGGCGCTCGCGCTCGCCGACTGGCCCGAGTCACTCACGCGGGAAGCCTGCCGGCCGGTCGACCATGTCGGCGCGTTCGGACTCGCTCGACTACCGGGCGCCGTCGGCGAGGTGAGTGAGCTGGTTGCCGGTGGGGCGGTGAGCGGGGAGCTGGTTGCGGCCGCGGGGCCCGATCTGCATCTCGCGGTCGGGGAGGGGGACGGGGAGCGGAAGATCCTCGTGCTCGACACTCGGCTGATGACAGGGTGGGACCTGGGACCTGCCGAGGGAGGGACCGGGGCTGCGGACGGAGGCCGACCTGCCTTTCCCCTGCGGGAGTTCAGAGGCGCGTCGGCGGTGCAGGACGAGTTGTTCTGAGGATTCGGGAGGTCGGGAACGGATGGGCGCCACGGAGGGTCAGGAAGCCAGGGAAAAAGACCAGGTTCGCCGTTTCTGGCAGCGCCTCGCGCTCCCCGGGCTCGTCGACGTCCACACCCACTTCATGCCCGAGCGCGTTCTCCGCAAGGTCTGGGGTTACTTCGACTCGCTCGGGCCGCTCACCGGTGGCGTCGAGTGGCCCATCACCTACCGCGCCGAGGAGGCCGAACGGGTAGCCCTGATCCGGGAGTTCGGCGTCCGTGCCTTCACCGCGATGCTCTATCCGCACAAGGCGGGCATGGCCGAGTGGCTCAACGGCTGGGCCGTCGACTTCGCGCGCCGCACCCCCGACTGTCTGCACACCTCGACGCTGTTCCCGGAGCCGGGAGTCGAGGGCTATGTCCGGGAGGCCGTCGAGGCGGGGGCGCGGGTCTTCAAGGCGCATGTGCAGGTGGGGGCGTACGACCCGGCCGATGAACTCCTCGACGGGGCTTGGGGATTGCTCGCCGAGGCCGGCGTGCCCGTGGTGATCCACTGCGGTTCCGGGCCCATGCCGGGCAAGTTCACCGGGCCGGAGCCGGTCGGGCGCGTGCTCGCCCGGCATCCCCGACTGCGGCTGATCGTCGCGCACATGGGGATGACGGAGTACGAGGACTTCCTCGACCTGGCCGAGCGGTACGCCGAGGTGCGGCTGGACACGACGATGTCGTTCACGGATTTCAGCGACCGGTTCGCGCCGTTCCCCCGGAGGGCACTGCCCCGGCTGGCCGACCTCGGCGACCGGATCCTGCTCGGCAGCGACTTCCCCAACATCCCCTATCCGTACGTCCATCAGCTGGAGGCACTGGAGCGGCTTGGGCTGGGAGACGACTGGCTGCGGGCCGTGTGTCACGACAACGGGGCGAGGCTGTTCGGGGTGTGACGCCCTACGGGCCACCGGCACCGGGGCACCGGCCACCGGGCCACCAGGTCACCGGGTCACCCCGTCACCGGATCACCCTGTCACCAACAGCATTTCCTTCCGCCCGCCCCGCCACCTGACCGTGACCGCGCCGTCCGCCCCGCCCACATCCAGCGAAGCATCCGCATTGACGTCCGTCGGCACCGTCAACCCCGTCAGCTTCAGCCCATGCAGCGAACGTCCCGTCCGCGCGTCGAGGACCACCAACTCGGCCGAGGTGCCGTGGCCGGCGTCGGCGTACCGGAAGTTCGGTTGGCGGACGACGTACACCCGGCCGTCCGCGACCACGGGATCGCCGTACTTCCGGCCGGTCGGTGCGCGGAGTTTCCAGCGCAGGCGGCCGGTTCCGGTGTCGTAGGCGCTGAGGAGGGTGGGGGAGGCGGTGTCGTAGATGTGCGGGTCGACCGTGGTGACCGCGATGCCGTCGGCCGTAGTGACGTCAGCCGTGGTGACGTCGGCCGAGAGGTGGATGGAGAAGGTGACCCGTACCGGTGCTCCCTGGCGGCTCACGTGCAGGAGGCGGACCGGGCGCGGGGTGCGGCGTTCGGGGCCGACGGCGGCGAGGGTGTGGGTGTCGGCCCGGAGGAGGTCGTCGTACGGCTCCCCTTGCTGCTGCCGCCAGAGGACCTCGCCCGTGCGGTCGTCGATGCCGAGGAGGAGGGCGGAGCTTTCGGTGACGGAGGGCGCGATGGCCGCACTCGCGTTGCCGTGCTTGGGGCCCAGTACGTCGCAGCTCGCCGAAGCCGTGACGAGGTGGTCCGGGAAGTCGTACACCGTCTCGATCGGTGTCTCGTCGCACTCGGCCGGTCTGCTCGCCGTCCACAGGGTGCGGCCGGTGCGTTCGGCGAGGGCGCGGATGCCGGCCGGGGTGTCGATGATGACGCGGCCGCCGGAGAGCCGGGGGTACGCGCGTCGCCGGCTCTCGCCCTCGGAGATGTTCCGGTGCCACAGGATCCGGCCCGAGCGCAGGTCGATCGCCGTGAGCCGGCCGTCCGCGAAGCCGGCGACCACCGTGCGCGTGGATACGTTGAGCGTCGGCGCGTAATAGCCCTCGTTCGCATCCCCGCCGCGGTCCTCGCCCCGGTCCTCACCCCCATCGCCGTCGCCCTCCCCGTAGCCGCCCCGCTCATAGCGCCAGTACTCCGCGCCGGTCCGTATGTTCACGGCTCGCACACCGACTGCCGTCGCCCGGACCGACAGCCCGTGCACCACGGTCTCGTCGGCGGTCGTCCGGCGCAGGACGTGGTTCGGGGTGAGTGGTGCCGTCGAGCCGAGCGTGGCCGGGAAAGTGCCCTGCGCCCCGGTGACCACGTCGGGTTTCGGTGCCGAAGCCTCGTGCCAGGGCTGCTCCAGGCCGACGAGAACGAGCAGGACCGCAGTCACGCAGCCGGTCGCGTACAGCGTCAGCCGGCGCCACGCCCTGGGATCCCGTTCCCCCGGCAGCCGTGCGGATATGCCTCCGCTGTCCCCATGATCCCCACTGCCGCCACCTGTCCCGACTGTCCCACCTGCCCCAGCTGTCACCACAGCCCCCGTGTCCCCGTCGCCTCGAACAGATGAGGGATCTTGTCCCGCCGACTCCCCGCGGGGCAAGCAGCCGCTCGCCCCGGGGCCAGCACCCGTTATCTCCGAGGCGAGCACCCGCCCCCGCGAAGCAAGCCGCCCGGCTCCTTTCCCTCTCCCCCACCGCAGAAACCGCTTCCAGCAAGCGGTTCCAAGGGGTTGCCTGAGAGGCCCCTGTGAGTTTCTTAGGGAAATCACAGGTTGTCGAAAGCGTGCTCTCAGAGGATCCCGACAGTCTCTCCACCATGACCACGACCTCGCCCCAGGGGCGCACCGAACTGCTGAGGCCGGACGGGAGCCCCGTCCGAGTGCTTGTGGTGGACGACGAAATGTCGATCACCGAACTGCTGTCCATGGCCCTTCGTTATGAGGGCTGGCAGATCCGGAGTGCGGGGGATGGCACGGGTGCCATCCAGACCGCGCGGGAGTTCCGGCCCGACGCCGTCGTCCTGGACATGATGCTGCCCGACATGGACGGCCTGACCGTCCTTGGCCGGATGCGCCGCGAACTGCCGGACGTGCCGGTGCTGTTCCTGACGGCGAAGGACGCCGTCGAGGACCGTATCGCCGGGCTCACCGCAGGCGGCGACGACTACGTCACCAAGCCGTTCAGCCTCGAAGAGGTCGTCGCCCGGCTGCGCGGGCTGATCCGGCGGTCCGGTGCCGCCGATCGCCGCTCCGACTCCGTACTCGTGGTCGGTGACCTCACCCTCGACGAGGACAGCCACGAGGTGTCGCGGGCCGGGGAGGGCATCCACCTCACCGCCACCGAGTTCGAACTGCTGCGCTTCCTCATGCGCAATCCACGGCGTGTGCTCAGCAAGGCGCAGATCCTCGACCGGGTGTGGTCCTACGACTTCGGCGGCCAGGCCAACGTGGTCGAGCTCTACATCTCCTACCTCCGCCGGAAGATCGACGCCGGACGGGAGCCGATGATCCACACCCGGCGAGGGGCCGGTTACCTGATCAAGCCCGCCGCCTCATGAGCGGGCGACGACGGCCGCGTACGCAGAAGCGACGAGCGGGTAAGCCGCGCACCCTGCGGACCCGGCTCGTCGTCGCGTCCGTGACGTTGATCGCGGTGGTGTGCGCGGTGATCGGTACGGTGACCACGCTTGCGCTCCGCTCGCATCTGTACGACCAGCTCGACGGCAAGGTGCAGGAGACCGCCATGCGCGCGGCGGGCCGTCCCCTGGGGAACAACCAGGGCAACGGCCTCGGCAATCTCCCCGGGGCGCAGAACGGCACGTCCACGTCGGGGGGCAAGTCCCTCGGCGGCGACACGCCCGTCTCGGCCGCCGGCAAGGTCACCAAAGTCCTCACCACCGGCCCAACACAGGTCAGCACCGTCGCCGCCTACGTGCAGAACGGCTCGATCGCCAGCGCGGCGTACAGCAAGCAGCAGAACGACACCAACGGCGCGTTCCAGAGAATGACCGGCGTCGATCTCTCCACGGCGCAGAGCCAGGCCCTCGCGTCCGTGTCGAGGGACGGGAAGACGCACAGCGTCACGATCCCCGGGCTCGGGGACTACCGGGTCAAGTACGCCACGAACCCCGACACCCCCACCGAGGGCTTCTACATCGCCCTGCCGACCGCCGACGTCGACAGCACCGTCAACACCCTCATCCTCGTCGAGCTGAGCGTCACCGCCGCCGGCCTCGTGGCCGCAGGCATCGCCGGCTACGTCCTCGTCGGTGTCGCCACCCGCCCGCTGCGCCGTGTCGCCAGCACCGCCACCCGTGTCTCCGAACTCCCGCTCCACACCGGCGAGGTGAACCTCAGCGAGCGTGTCCCGGAGTCCGAGACCGATCCGCACACCGAGGTCGGCCAGGTCGGTGCCGCGCTCAACCGGATGCTGAACCACGTCCACGGCGCCCTGCACGCCCGCCAGCAGAGCGAGATGCGGGTACGGCAGTTCGTCGCGGACGCCAGCCACGAGCTGCGCACCCCGCTCGCCTCCATCCGCGGGTACGCCGAGCTGACCCGGCGCGGCAGAGAGCAGGTCGGCCCGGACACCCGGCACGCGCTGGGCCGGATCGAGTCCGAGGCGAGCCGGATGACCCTGCTCGTGGAGGACCTGCTGCTGCTCGCCAGACTGGACGCCGGACGGCCGCTCCAGTTCGAGCAGACCGACCTCATCCCGCTGGTCGTCGACACCATCAGCGACGCCCGCGCGGCCGGCATGGACCACAACTGGCGCCTCGACCTGCCCGACGAACCCGCCGCCGTCTCCGGCGACGCGGCCCGCCTCCAGCAGGTGCTCATCAACCTGCTCGGCAACGCCCGCAAGCACACCCCACCGGGGACGACCGTCACCGCGCGCGTGCAGCGGCGCGGCCCGTGGATGTGCGTGGACGTCGAGGACAACGGCCAGGGCATCCCGCCCGATCTGCTCCCGCACGTCTTCGAGCGGTTCGCCCGCGGGGACTCGGCGCGCTCGCGGTCCACCGGCTCGACGGGCCTCGGCCTCGCGATCGTGCAGGCCGTCGCGAGCGCGCACGGCGGCGCGGTGACCGTGGACAGCGTTCCCGGCCGCACGGTCTTCACCGTGCACCTGCCCGCGCTGGCTCCGCAGCTTCCGCAGCCGGGCCCCGAAACGAATTGGCAATCGCACTCACAGGTCCAGCACAGTGCCACCACATGGGTGCAACAGGGCGCTTGACAAGAGTCGTTCCCATGCGAACCGACTCTTCTCCCGGCACCCTGCCGGCGCGGGAGCACCTCCCGGCCGGCGACGCCGGTACGCCTGTTCTGGACGTAGTGATCCCCGTTTACAACGAGGAGAAGGACCTCCAGCCGTGTGTGCTGAGACTGCACGACCATCTCAAGCGCACGTTCCCCTACGCGTTCCGCATCACGATCGCCGACAACGCCTCGACGGACACCACTCCCCAGGTGTCCGCGCGGCTGGCGGCACAGCTTCCGGAGGTCAGGGCCTTCCGGCTGGAGCAGAAGGGCCGCGGCCGGGCGCTGCGGACCGTCTGGTCCGCCTCGGACGCTCCGATCCTCGCCTATATGGACGTGGACCTGTCGACCGACCTGAACGCCCTGCTGCCCTTGGTGGCACCGCTCATCTCCGGCCACTCCGACCTGGCGATCGGTTCCCGGCTGGCCCGCTCGTCGCGCGTGGTGCGCGGCGCCAAGCGGGAGTTCATCAGCCGCTCGTACAACCTCATCCTGCGCGGCTCGCTGCAGGCCCGCTTCTCGGACGCGCAGTGCGGGTTCAAGGCGATCCGGCGTGATGTGGCCCAGGTGCTGCTGCCGATGGTCGAGGACACCGGCTGGTTCTTCGACACCGAGATGCTGGTCATCGCCGAGCGCGCGGGCCTTCGGATCCACGAGGTGCCGGTCGACTGGGTCGACGACCCGGACTCGACGGTGCACATCGTGAAGACGGCCACCGAGGACCTCAAGGGCGTGTGGCGCGTCGGCAAGGCACTGGCGAGCGGCTCGCTGCCGCTGGACCGGATCACCCGCCCCTTCGGCGACGACCCGCGCGACCGCGACATCAAGGACGTGCCGAAGGGCCTGGCCCGCCAACTCGTCGGGTTCTGCGTGGTCGGCGGCCTGTCGACCCTCTTCTACCTGGTCCTGTACAGCGCGTTCCGCTCCTTCACCGGCTCGCAGATCGCCAACGCGCTCGCGCTCCTGGTCTCCGCGATCGCCAACACCGCGGCCAACCGCCGACTGACCTTCGGGGTGCGCGGGCGCGGCGGCGCGGTCCGGCACCAGGCGCAGGGCCTGGTCGTCTTCGGCATCGGCCTGGCCCTGACCAGCGGCTCGCTCGCCGCCCTGAACGCGGCCAGCAGCGACCCCGCGCACTCCACCGAACTGGCGGTGCTGATCGCCGCCAATCTCGCCGCGACCGTCCTGCGGTTCCTGCTCTTCAGGGCGTGGGTCTTCCCGGACCGCCGGGACAGCGACGCGGCCTCGACGGTGCAGTACCAGCAACAGGGCTATGAGCAGCCGTACGCGCATGCATCACAGTCCTTGAACAACATCCAGACCACCCACACCACTCAGTTCCGCGCCGGTGAAGCCGCGGACGGCACCTGGCGGGACTCCACGACGCAGTTCCGGCCGATGCGCCCTTACGACACCGATCCGGGGGACACCCGATGACCACCCACTACGACCAGCCGACCCACCAGGGAGGTGCGGCTCCCACCCCCTCGGGCCCCGCACCCGACGTGGTGGACGCGCAGCGGCCGCCGCACGCGCCGGCCCCCGCCGGCGGCGAGCCCAAGCAGCCCTTCGTACGCCGACTGTGGCGCGGCCGTCCCGAGGACCCCCGCTGGGCCCGCCGGGCCTTCCTCGGCCTGCTGGCCGCCACCGCGGTGCTCTACTTCTGGAACCTGGGCGTCAACGGCTACTCCAACTCCTTCTACTCGGCGGCCGTCCAGGCCGGCACCCAGAGCTGGAAGGCGATGTTCTTCGGCTCGCTGGACGCGGGCAACGCGATCACCGTCGACAAGCCCTCGGCGTTCCTGTGGCCGATGGAGATCGCGGCCCGGATCTTCGGCGTCAACACCTGGACGATCCTGGGCCCCGAGGTCCTCATGGGCGTCGGCACGGTCGCCGTCGTCTACGCCTCGGTGCGCCGCCGCTTCAGCCCGGCGTCCGGCCTGATCGCGGGCGCGGTCCTCGCGCTCACCCCGGTGGCCGCGCTGATGTTCCGGTTCAACAACCCGGACGCGATGCTCGCCCTGCTGATGGCGCTGGCCTGCTACTTCGCGGTCCGCGCGCTGGAGGACGGCCGGACCAGGTGGCTGGTGTGGTGCGGGGTCGCGATCGGCTTCGCCTTCCTCGGCAAGACCCTGCAAGCCTTCCTGATCCTGCCGCCGCTGGCGATCGTCCACGCCGTCTGCGCGCCGGTCTCGCTGAAGAAGCGGTTCGGTCAACTGGCCGCGGGCACCCTCGCGTTGCTCGTCTCCGGCGGCTGGTGGGTCGCGATCGTCGAGCTGTGGCCGGCCTCCTCCCGCCCCTACATCGGCGGTTCCCAGAACAACAGCTTCCTTGAGCTGACCTTCGGCTACAACGGCCTGGGCCGCATCAACGGCGACGAGACCGGCAGTGTCGGCGGCGGCGGTGGCGCGGGCGGCACCGGGCGGTGGGGCGAGACCGGCTGGGACCGGATGTTCAACTCCGAGATCGGCAGCCAGATCTCCTGGCTGCTGCCGGCCGCGCTGATCCTCCTGGTCGCCGGTCTGGTGGCCACCCGCAAGCTCAAGCGGACCTCGGTGACCCGCGGTTCGTTCCTGGTGTGGGGCGGCGCGCTGCTGATCACCCTGCTGGTCTTCAGCTACATGGCGGGCATCTTCCACCAGTACTACACGATCGCCCTGGCTCCCTACATCGCCGCCGTGATCGGCATGGGCGCCGGGACCCTGTGGGAGAAGCGCTCCGAGACGTGGGCCTCGCTCACCCTCGCGGCGGCGATCGTGGCGGGCACGGTCTGGGGTTACGTACTCCTCAACCGCACGCCCGACTACCTGCCCTGGCTGCGCTGGCTGGTCCTGATCGGCGGCCTGGCCGCCGCGCTCGGTGTGATCTTCGTGGCCAAACTGGGCCGCCAACTCGCCCTGGCCGCAGTGGGCTTGGGCATCGTGGCCTCCCTGGCCGGTCCGACGGCGTACACCCTCAGCACGGTCGACTCGGCGCACACCGGCTCCATCCCGACGGCCGGTCCGGCGGGCGCGAGCACGATGGGCGGCCGGGGCGGTCCCGGCGGCGGTGGCGCTCGCGGCGGCTTCGGCGGCGGTGGCATGCCGGGCCAGCAGAACGGCAACGGCAACACCCAGAACCAGCAAGGTGGCGGCGGCTTCCCGGGTGGCGGCACCGGCGGTATGCCGGGGCAGAACGGCAACGGGAACACCCAGGGCCAGCAGGGCGCCCCCGGCGGCATGGGCGGCGGTGGCGCCGGCGGCCTGCTGAACGGCGCGACCGTCAGCGCCGAGGCCAAGCAGCTACTGCAGAGCAACGCCGGCGACTACACCTGGGCGGCGGCCGCGGTCGGCGCGCAGAACGCGGCGAGCTACCAACTCGCCACCGGTGAGGCGGTGATGGCGATCGGCGGCTTCAACGGCACCGACCCGTCCCCGACGCTGGCGCAGTTCGAGAAGTACGTGGCCGACGGCAGGATCCACTACTTCATCTCCAGCGGCACGGGCGGCGGCATGGGCGGCAGCAGCACCGGCACGTCCTCGCAGATCACCTCGTGGGTCGAGAGCAACTTCAAGAAGGTGACGGTCGGTTCGTCCACCTTCTACGACCTCACGCAGAAGACGAGCAGCTAGCCGCCGACTGATCGGAGGGGGTGGTGACCATGGTCACCACCCCCTCCCTATTTTCGTTGTACGGCGTACAGGAACTCTTATACGCTGTACGACATGAGTTCCCAGGGCCACCCCCAACGCTGGCTGATCCTCGGTGTCATCTGTCTCGCCCAGCTGACCGTGCTGCTCGACAACACCGTGCTGAACGTGGCGATCCCCTCCCTCACCCGGGAGCTGCACGCCAAGACCTCGGACATCCAGTGGATGATCAACGCGTACTCGCTCGTCCAGTCCGGCCTGCTGCTCACCGCCGGCAGCGCGGCCGACCGCTACGGCCGCAAGAAGATGCTGCTGGCCGGACTCGCCCTCTTCGGCATCGGTTCGTTGGCGGCGGGCCTGGCCGGCTCCACGGGCCAACTGATCGCGGCCCGCGCGGGCATGGGCGTCGGCGGCGCACTGCTGATGACCACCACCCTCGCGGTGGCGATGCAGATCTTCACGCCCGAGGAGCAGCCGAGGGCGATCGGCATCTGGGCGGCGGTCAACGCGCTCGGCTTCGCGATCGGACCGCTCCTCGGCGGCTTCATGCTGAACCACTTCTGGTGGGGCGCGATCTTCCTGATCAACCTGCCGGTAGCGGCGCTGGGCCTGGTGGCGGTGGTGGCCCTGGTCCCGGAATCCAAGAACCCCGCCGGTGACCGCCCCGACCTCCCCGGCGCCCTGCTCTCCACGGTCGGCATGGCCTCGCTGGTCTTCGCGATCATCTCGGGCCCGGCACACGGCTGGACGTCGGGCCGCGTCCTGCTCCCCGCGGCCGTCGCCGCCCTGTCCCTGGGCGCCTTCGCGTACTGGGAGAACCGGATCCCGTACCCGATGCTCGACCCGCACTTCTTCCGCGACCGCCGGTTCACGGGTGCGGTGGCGGGGGCGGTGCTCATCGCCTTCGGCATGGGCGGCTCGCTCTTCCTGCTCACCCAGCACCTGCAATTCGTCCTGGGCTACGGCCCGTTGGAGGCGGGCCTCAGGACCGCCCCGCTGGCTCTGACCATCGTGGCCCTCAACTTCAGCGGCCTGTCGGCGAAGTGGTCGGCGAGGTTGGGTACGCCGGTTTCCATCGCGCTGGGAATGGTGCTGATGTCGGCGGGGCTGGCGTCGATCGCGGTGCTGTCCACCGGGGGCTACACCGGCACCCTGCTGGGCCTGCTGCTCATCGGCGCGGGGGGCGCTCTCGCCAGCCCGGCCATGGCGCACGCGATCATGAGCGCGATTCCTCCGGCGAAGGCGGGGGTCGGGGCCGGGGTCAACGGAACGTTGGCGGAGTTCGGCAACGGGTTGGGGGTCGCGGTGCTCGGAGCCGTCCTGAGCTCGTCCGGGGGGCTTGCCGAAGGGCTGAGATCAGGGCAGTTGGTGGGAGCGGTCGCGGTACTGCTCGGCGGGTTCCTGGCGGCGGCGTTGTTGCGCAGGGCGGAGCGGGCAGACTCGGAATTGGTGGTCGCCTAGGAGCTCGGGAGGTGCGGTTGTTCTGCGGCTGCGAGCCTGTTGTGGCTGATCGCGCAGTTCCCCGCGTCCCCAGGTTGGTCGACATCTGGCATCTTGATCAGTTACCGCAAGATCAGTTACTGCATATCCAGGAAGGTGCGTGCGCTGATGGCCAGGTCAGCCGAGGGGGCGGCGCGGACCAGTGTGTGGCTGGAGGGCAAGGTCCGCCGGGGTCGGGGTGGGCAGCCGTCCGGGCTCGACCGGGACCGCATCACCGGGGCGACCGTGCGGCTGCTGGACGCCGAGGGCATGGCCAAGTTCTCCATGCGCCGCCTCGCCGCGGAACTGAACGTCACGGCGATGTCCGTCTACTGGTACGTCGACACCAAGGACGACCTCCTCGAACTCGCCCTCGACGCGGCCTTCGGCGAGCTCCCGCTGCCCGACCCGGAGGCCGACGAGGACTGGCGGGACCAACTCCGCGCCCTGGCAAGGGAGTACCGCGCCCTCCTGGTCCGCCACCCCTGGCTCTCCCCGCTGGCCGGCACGTTCCTGAACATCGGCCCGAACTCACTGGCCTTCTCCAGGGTCGTACAGCAGGTCATCCGCAAAACCGGCCTGCCCGCATCCGGCCTGACGGGCGCCATCTCGGCCGTCTTCCAGTTCGTCTACGGCTTCGGCACGATCGAGGGCCACTTCATCGCCCGCACCGCGGCCGCCGGCATGACCCAGGACGAGTACTTCCGCACCGCGATGACCGCGGTGAACCAGTCCCCGTCGGCCGCCGAGGTCATCCAGGAGTCGGCGGACCTCATGGCGGCGAGGGGAGGCGACACGGTGGAGGAAATGCGGGAGAGGGACTTCACCTTCGCCTTGGAACTCTTGGTGGCGGGCATCGAGGCGATGGTGAAAAGAGAGGGCGAGTAGGTTCCCCTCAGGGGCGCGGGGAACTGCGCGACCAGCCCCCACGGACCGGCACCCGCGACACAAGCGCGCCCCCGGAGCTCGCAGGCGCCCGGCGAGCCAACGGAGTGCTCACGCCTCCGGCGAGGCCAACCGCGCCGGGAACCCACCTGTGGCCACCGGACCCCACTTCTCCGGCGTGACCCGAATGATCGACTTCCCCTGCTTCACCATCGCCGCCCGGTACTCGTCCCAGTCCGGATGCTCCCCGGCGATGTTCCGGTAGTACTCCACCAGCGGCTCGACGGACTCCGGCGGATCGATCACCTCGGCGACGCCGTCGACCTGCACCCACGGCCCGTCCCAGTCGTCGCTCAGCACGACGACACTGACCCGCTCGTCCCGCTTCGCGTTCCGCGTCTTGGCGCGTTCGGGGTACGTGGAGACGACGATCCGCCCCGAGTCGTCGACCCCACAGGTCAACGGCGAGGCCTGCGGACTCCCGTCGGCCCGCCGCGTCAACAGCAGCGCGTGATGACGGGGCCGCACAAACTCCAGCAGCTCTTCCAGGGATACCCGGGTGTTACTAGCGATGTTCGGTGCCATACGACCAGCCTATGTCTACCCCTGCGGCAACGCCTCGCCCTGCACCGCCTGCACATCCAGCTCCACCCGCAACGTCGTCCCGATCGCCGCGATCCCCGCCTGCACCACCTGGTTGTAGTTCATGGCGAAGTCCTCCCGCCGAAGTTCCGCCGTCGCCCGGAACGCGGCCCGGGTCCCGCCCCACGGATCGGCCCCCGTACCCAGATACGCGAGGTCCAGATCGACCTCCCGCGCCACCCCGTGCAGCGTCAGCTCGCCGCGGACCGTCCACCGGTCCGTGCCCGCCGCCGCCACGACGCCGGTCGAGCGGTAGGTGATCTCCGGGTACTTCTCGACGTCCAGGAAGTCCGCCGAGCGCAGATGATCGTCCCTCACACCGTTGCCCGTATCGATGGACGCGGCCCGGATCACCGCCTCCACACGGGACTTGGCCACCTCGTCCGGGGCGATCTCGATGCGCGCGGCGAAGTCGGTGAAACGGCCGTGCACGCTGGAGATGCCGAGGTGCTGGGCGACCGCGGCGACGGAGGAGTGCGCGGGGTCGACGGTCCAGGGCCCGGGCGGCGGCAGTTCGGTGCCGCCCTGCCGCCCCAGGGTCACGACCCCGACCTCGGCCCGGCCGCTCGCGGTGACGATCGCGGTGGCGGCGGCGGGCGCGTACCCGACGGCGGTGACGATGACGGTGTACGGGCCGGGCGCCAGCTCGGTGGTGTCCCGTACCGCCCCCTCGGCGTCGGCCTCCGCGCGCAGCACCTGGGTGCCGGTCATGTCGGTCACCGTGACGACGGCGTGCGACACGGCCCATCCGTCGCGGGTACGGATCCTCGCGGTCAGTCCCATGGTCCTCAAACTCCTTGCCGTACGCGTGAATCCGGCCCGCGGCGGCCGCACCTCCGCTGAGAGGCGTGCGCCCGCCGCGGGCCGGTGTGTGCCACCTACTCGCCGGGGTGGGCGAGTTCGATGTCGTGGTCGTCGACACCGCGCCCGTTCACGGTCAACGCGCTCGCCACCGGCGGGTAACCCGTCGCGATGACCGTGTACTCGCCGCTGCCCAGGTCGGTGAAGGCGTACGCCCCGTCCGACCCGGTGGTGGCCGTGCCGACCACGTTGCCCGCCGCGTCCACGAGGGTCACGCGGGCGTCGGCCAGCGGGCCGTGCGGAGCCCGTACGACACCCTGGAGTTGAGCGCCCGAGTCCAGGTCGACCTCGATCCGGGTGACCCCGGTACCGCCGACCTCGACGGGCAGCGCGCGCGGCCGGTATCCGTCGGCGTTCACCGCGACGGTCACCGATCCGGGCACCAGCTCGCCGAAGGCGAACTCGCCCTGCTCACCCGTCTTCTGGGTGGCCAGCAGATCCCCGCGCACATCGGTCACGACGACCATGGCGTCCTTGACGGCGAGCCCGGTCTCCGCGGCCCGCACCAGCCCGTTCAGCCCACTGGTCCCACTGAGCAGGACGTCGTACGCGAGCGGCTCGCCGTTCACGACGACCGTGGACGCCTGCGGCTGGAACCCGTCGGCGGAGGCGATCAGGACGTACGACCCGACGCTCGGCGCCTCGACGGCGTAGGAACCGTCCGCCTGGGTCACCGACCGGCCCAACTGGCGGCCGGCCAGCGAGATCAGCGTGACGGCGGCCTGCGGGACGGGCGCGCTCTCGTTGCCGCGCACGAAGCCCCGTACCGGGATCCCGCCGAAGCCGGAACCGGCCGACTCCTCGGGCCGTGCGATGGTCGCCACGGCGGAGAGCCGCTGGGTGCCGTCGGCGGCAGGCCCGGTCTCCGACACCGCCCAACTCGGCACGCTGTCAGCGGCCGGAGTCTCGGCGGCGACCGGCGCGGCCTCCACGGCGGCGGTCTCCGCGGCCGGGGTGTCCTGCTCGCCCGCGGCCTGCGCCAGCGCGCCCTTGGTCCGCAGCGGGACCTCCTTGATGAACAGGGTGATCAGGAACGCGACGGCCGCCAGGGCGCCGGCGATCATGAAGACGTCGGCGATGCCGTGGCCGTAGGAGCTCTCCATGAGCGTGCGCACCGGGGCCGGCAGCTTGGCCAGGTCCGGGATGCTGTCGGTGGAGGAGTTCGAACCGGCGAGCGCCGCCCGGTACCTGGGGTCGAGAGAGGCGATGCCGTCGGTGACGTAGTGCGAGATCCGGTGGGACATCACCGCGCCGAGGGCGGAGACGCCGACCGCGCCGCCGAGGGAGCGGAAGAAGGTGACCGTCGAGCTGGCCGAGCCGAGGTCGCTCGGGTCGACCTGGTTCTGCGTGCACAGCACCAGGTTCTGCATCATCATGCCGATGCCGAGACCCAGCAGGGCCATGAAGATGCCCATCTTCCAGTAGGCCGTGTCGTACCGGATGGTCCCGAGCAGACCGAGGCCGGCCGTCAGCAGCACGCCGCCGCTCACCAGCCACGCCTTCCAGCGCCCGGTGCGGGTGATGAACTGCCCCGAGACGGTGGAGGAGATGAACAGTCCGCCGATCATCGGGATGGTCATCACCCCGGACATCGTCGGTGACTTGTCGCGGGCCAGCTGGAAGTACTGGCTGAAGAAGACCGTGCCGGTGAACATCGCGACACCGACGAACAGCGACGCGAGCGAGGCCAGCGCGATGGTGCGGTTGCGGAACAGCCGCAGCGGGATGATCGGTTCGCGCGCCTTGGACTCGATCAGCACGAAGATCAGCCCGAGGGCGATCGAACCGCCGATCATCGCGTACGTCTGCCAGGAGATCCAGTCGTACTTGTCACCGGCGAAGGTGATCCAGACCAGCAGCAGCGAGACGGAGGCGGCGATGAAGAAGGCGCCGGACCAGTCGACCTTGACGTCCCGCTTCACGACGGGCAGGTGCAGGGTCTTCTGCAGCGCGATCAGCGCGATCACGGCGAAGGGGACACCGACGTAGAAGCACCAGCGCCAGCCGAGCCAGCTGGTGTCGGTGATGACCCCACCGAGCAGCGGGCCGCCGACGGTGGCGACGGCGAAGGTCGCGCCGAGGTAGCCGGAGTAACGCCCGCGCTCACGCGGCGAGATCATCGCGGCCATGACGATCTGGGCGAGCGCGGACAGACCGCCGACGCCGACGCCCTGGACGACACGGCAGGCGATCAGCATGCCGGCGTTCTGCGACAGACCGGCCGCCGCGGACCCCAGCACATAGATGATCAGAGCTATCTGGACGAGCGCCTTCTTGCTGTAGAGGTCCGCGAGCTTGCCCCACAGGGGCGTGGTCGCGGTCATCGCCAGCAGGGACGCGGTGACGACCCAGGTGTAGGCGGACTGGCCGCCGCCGAGGTCGCTGATGATGTGCGGCAGGGCGTTGGTGACGATCGTGGAGGACAGGATCGCCACGAACATGCCGAGCAGCAGACCGGAGATGGCCTCCATGATCTGCCGGTGTGTCATCGGGGCGTACTCGGTGGAGCCTCCCCCGTGCTTGGCATGAGCCCGCACACCGGCCGGTGTGGTCGTAGCCATGGGCTTCCTTATCTCAAGTGGTCGCGGGTGTACGGGTGGTGGGTTCGAGCGTGTGCGGGGGTGGCAGCCGGGGCGGCAGGGCGCGGTGGTCGTCGAAGCTGGTCCGCAGCCGGGCCATGAGCCGGGTGAGCTGGGCGACCTCTTCGTCGCTCCAGTCGCTCAGCCGGTCGGCCAGCAGCTCGGTGGTGCGCTCGAAGAGCGCCTCCAGCTGGGCCCGCCCCGGCGCGGTCAGGCGCAGGATCCTGGACCTCTTGTCCGCGGGGTCGGGGGACCGGTCGATCCAGCCCTGCTCCGCGAGGTGCGCGGCATGCCGGCTGGTGACCGACATGTCCACCGCCAACAGCTCCGAGAGCTTGCTCATGCGCATGTCGCCGTACCGGCCCAGGAGGGTGAGCACGGCGACGCTGCCGCCCGGGCACTCGGCGGGCAGCACCCGCCCGAGCTCCCGTTTCACCGCTCCGAAAGCGCTGAACTGCTGGAGCAGTTCCTCGTACTGCGCCCGTTCGGCCATCACACCTCCCACGTTTGTTGCTCTAGGCAACCATAGGAGTCGTTGGTTGCTACAGGCAAACAAGAAGTCTGTGAACGGGATAAAAACTTGGCAAAGGCAAGTATTGCGAAAGTAAACGGGCAGGTGAGGTCGGCTGCGGGCCGGTCGCGGTCACCGACCTCCCCGCACTTGGGTCTCCCCCGAGCATTCGCTAGGGTCTCGGGCTATGGCTAACCCCCAGAACCCCCAGGGCAACCACGACCCCGCCGGCAGCACCCAGATGTTCCGCGCGTTCGTCGACGAGGGCCCGCAGGGCCGGCAGCCGGAGCCGGTCGCGGCGGCCGGTCCCCGCATCGGCCTGATCGTGGGCGTTGTCGTCGCCGTGGCGATCGTGGCCGCGGTGGCCTGGCTCGCCCTCATGTAACTCGCTCATGGCGGGCCACGGCCCGCTACCTCCACTGGACGGTGACGTCCCGCGTCTCGATGTGCATGCCCAGCGGCACGCGCCAGGCGTCGACGCACACCGTCCAGGTCTTCTCCCTGCGCGCTCCCGCCGCGATCGGCACCGGCAGCTCCACGGTCGACTCGACCGTCGCCCAGTCGATGCCGAGCGCGCCGATGACATGCGTCCCGAAGGTCACCGAGCCCGAACGCACCGCGCTGCCGCCCGAGTTGGCGAAGGCGACGGTCACGTCCTCGCACCACCGCTGGTCGGTGGCCTCGCGCGTCGGCTCGCCCCAACTCAACGCGGCGGGACCGGCGGCCGACCCGCCGGGCGTGGGAACGGTCGTGGGCTTGCCTGTGGGGGTACGCGTAGGGACGGCCGAATTCCCGTTCGTACGACTGGGCTTGGCGCCGCCGCCGACGGAGGTTCCGGCGGAGTCGCCGGAGGCACGGTCGCCCGCGCCAGGTGCCGTCTGTGAGGCGCTGGGCGAAGTCCCGCTCCGGGCGCGGGTGTTGCCCTCCTCGCGCGGCCCGTCCAACGGCACCAGCGTCACCCCGCCGACGGGCGTCGTCGCCGTACCGGACGCCTGAGGCGTGCCGCCCGCCGAACCGGTGGCGACGTATCCCTCGCCCCCACCGCCCCCGCACGCGGTCAGCGCGGCGCCCAGACAGACGACGGCCGCCGACGTACCGAGTACGGCACCTCGACGGCCATGTGTCCGTGTCGTCCGAAGCATCGCGCCATGGTGGCTGACACTCCGTCAAATAGGAACCCTCAGGAGCCCCTTGAGCACCTTCCGGGATGCTCTCGGTCGCTCTCAGTCGGAGATCAGCAGGCCTTCCCGCAGCTGCGCCAGGGTCCGGGTCAGCAGCCGGGAGACGTGCATCTGGGAGATGCCGACCTCCTCGCCGATCTGCGACTGGGTCATGTTGGCGAAGAAGCGGAGCATGATGATCTGCCGCTCGCGGGGCGGGAGTTTGGCCAGCAGCGGCTTCAGGGACTCGCGGTACTCCACGCCTTCCAGCGCGGTGTCCTCGTAGCCCAGGCGGTCGGCCAGGGAGCCCTCGCCGCCGTCGTCCTCCGGGGCGGGGGAGTCCAGCGAGGAGGCCGTGTACGCGTTGCCGACCGCGAGGCCGTCGACCACGTCCTCCTCGGACACGCCCAGGACCGCGGCGAGTTCGGGGACGGTCGGGGAGCGGTCCAGCTTCTGCGAGAGCTCGTCACTGGCCTTGGTGAGGGCCAGTCGCAGCTCCTGGAGCCGGCGCGGCACGCGCACCGACCACGAGGTGTCGCGGAAGAACCGCTTGATCTCGCCGACCACCGTCGGCATCGCGAACGTCGGGAACTCCACCCCCCGTTCGCAGTCGAAGCGGTCGATCGCCTTGATCAGGCCGATGGTGCCGACCTGGACGATGTCCTCCATCGGCTCGTTGCGGGAGCGGAAACGCGCGGCGGCGTAACGCACCAGCGGGAGGTTGAGCTCGATCAGGGTGTCCCGGACGTAGCCGCGTTCGGGGCTGTTCTCGTCCAGTGCGGCGAGCCGCAGGAAAAGGGAGCGGGACAGGGTGCGGGTGTCGATGGCTCCCGACGTGGTCGGGAGGGCCGGGGCCGGTACGGCCTCAAGGGCCGTGACGTCGTTGAGAACGGCGTCGGGCGCTGACTCGCTCTTCGTGAGCGTGAGCACCTTGGAGCTGCCCTGGTCTGCGGACATGCCACCCCCTCTGGGTCGCGGGACGGTCGTGGCCGATGGTCCCCTGATGAGGAGTTCAGCCTTCACCTGAATACCGGCGCCGAAGCTCCGGCAAACGCTCTTCCGGCAGAATGTCACATGTCGGCAACACGCTGTAGTGACATGTCGACATGGGAGATGCGAAACGGCCCTGGAAAGAGGGGTTATGAGGCTCTATAGGCGCAGAACCATGGGGAAGCGCCCTGGTGAGCGATTCGCTCGTGACGGTGACAACTCGACCCCGCGTGCGAACTGCGGTGTTCCGGTGTGTGCGCCCGTGCGCCTCTTATGCCTCGATCCGATTGGCGGATCGCAGCCGCTGGAAGCTACGCGCGAGTAGCCGGGATACATGCATCTGTGACACACCGAGTTCCGCACTGATCTGCGACTGGGTGAGATTGCTGTAGTAGCGCAGCAAGAGGATTCGCTGTTCGCGTTCCGGGAGTTGGACCAGGAGATGGCGGACCAGATCGCGGTGTTCCACGCCGTCCAGAGCCGGGTCCTCGTAGCCGAGCCGGTCGAGCAGGCCCGGCAGTCCGTCGCCCTCCTGGGCGGCCTCCAGCGAGGTCGCGTGGTACGACCGGCCGGCCTCGATGCAGGACAGCACCTCGTCCTCGGAGATGCGCAGCCGCTCGGCGATCTCGGCGGTGGTGGGGATGCGCCCGAAGGCGGTCGTCAGGTCCTCGGTCGCGCCGTTGACCTGCACCCACAGCTCGTGCAGCCGGCGCGGGACATGGACGGTGCGGACGTTGTCGCGGAAGTAGCGCTTGATCTCGCCGATGACCGTCGGCATCGCGAAGGTCGGGAACTGCACGCCCCGGTCCGGGTCGAAGCGGTCGATGGCGTTGATCAGACCGATGGTGCCGACCTGGATCACGTCCTCCATCGGCTCGTTGCGGGAGCGGAAGCGGGCGGCGGCGTAGCGCACGAGCGGGAGGTTCGCCTCGATCAGCGCCCCGCGCACCCGGTTGTGCTCCGGCGTACCGGGCCTGAGCTCCTTGAGCTCGCCGAAGAGCACCTGGGTGAGGGCCCGGGTGTCCGCGCCGCGGCGCCGCTCGGGGGTCTGGATGGGCGGCGCCTCTTCCTGGGGCGGCGCAGTACTGGCCGACACGGTCAACGCCACCTCTTCATCGGTTCTGCTTCGGTCAACGCTCGGGTCAACCCATCGGTCAACTCATCCGTCAAAAGCGGTCATAGCATCACAAGACATGTGCACTGTGTGCAAGCACCGCATAACACCGTGTTGAGGGCGAGTTGGGGCGTAAGACGCGAAAAGGCCCCCAGCCGTTCCCGGCGGAGGGCCCAGAAAGGTGCCGATCAGTACGTGTAATCGGCGATCACCCAGGTGGAGAACTCCTTCCACAGCGCCACCCCCGCCTGGTGCTCCGGGTGCTCCACATAGCGGCGCAGGGCGTCCGCGTCGTCGAAGCCGGAGTTGATGGCGAAGTCGTACGCGATGGGCCGGTCGCTGAGGTTCCAGCCCAGTTCCCAGAAGCGGATCTCGGGGATCTTCGCATCCAGCGACCGGAAGGCCTCGTAGCCCGCCTCGACCCGCGGGTCGGCACGGTCGACGCCCTCGGCGAGCTTGAAGAGGACGAGGTGGCGGATCATGCGCGCTCCTTGTTCGAGCCGGTCTCAGTGCGCCCCGTCGGCGAGCCAGGTGAAGAAGTCGCCGATGGCCTTGGCGGCGTCCGATATGCCCTCGAACCCTATCTGGACGTAGTCCGCGGCCTTGGCGGGATCGGTGATGATCACGTACAGCGCGAAGACCACGAGCACATAGACGGCGATCTTCTTCGAATGCACCGCCACCGCGGCCTCCCCCTGAGACTGAAGTGCCCATCGGGGCCCCTGTTGTCGGCGGTGAGTGTAACCGTCCGAGCATCTTGTATGACCAACGGCTCGCAGGTCGACGGGCTTTCGCGACCTACGGCCGACGGGCGGCCCACAGCATGAAGAGGACGCACGAAGGGGACGCACGAAGGGCCCCGTCTCTCGACGGGGCCCTTCTCAAGCGGTAGCGGAGGGATTTGAACCCTCGGTGACTTGCGCCACACTCGCTTTCGAGGCGAGCTCCTTCGGCCGCTCGGACACGCTACCGAGAGAGACCTTACCGCACGGTGGGCCGTGCTTCGAAATCGGTATTCGACGGCCCCCGGGGAGGTCAGCGGTCCCGGAAGAAGTCGGTCAACAGCCGGGCGCACTCGTCCGCGAGCACGCCTTCGATCACCTCGGGACGGTGGTTGAGCCGGCGGTCGCGCACGACGTCGAAGAGCGAGCCGGCCGCGCCGGCCTTCTCGTCGCGGGCGCCGTAGACGACCCGGTCCACCCGGGACTGGACGAGCGCGCCCGCACACATCGTGCACGGCTCCAGGGTGACGACCAGCGTGCAGCCGGCCAGCCGCCACTCACCCAGCCGCGCCGCGGCCCGGCGCAGCGCCAGGACCTCCGCGTGCGCGGTCGGATCCCCGGTGGCCTCCCGCTCGTTGTGCCCGCCCGCGAGCACCGTCGTCCCGTCCGGGGCCAGTACGACCGCGCCCACGGGCACGTCCGTACCGGCCTTCCGGGCCTCGTCCAGGGCGAGCCGCATCGCGGCCCGCCAGCGGTCCCGTACCGGATCGGGACCGCCTGCCGCGGTCGGCGAGGTCAGCGGACGGTCTCCAGGACCTCGGAGGCGCCCAGCGCCTCGGCGATCGAGTTGAGCGCGTCCTCGTCCAGGGCGCGCAGTTCCTTCGGACTGACACCGAGGTCGTCGAGGATCTCGCTGTCGCCCACGGGGCCCTGCGGCACCGCGTCGGCGGACGGGGTCTCCTCGTCGTCGTCGTCATCCTCGTCCTCACCGTCCTCGGTGCCGTCGAGGTCGAGGGCGTCCAGGTCGGGGCCGTCGTCGCCGGGATCCCTCCCGAGCAGTTCGTCGGTGAGCAGCAGCTCCCCGTACGAACTGCGGCTGGCGGCGGCGGCGTCGGAGACGTAGACGCGGGGGTCCTCCTCACCGTCCACGCGGACGATGCCGAACCACGAATCCTCCTGCTCGATGAAGACGAGAACGGTCTCGTCCTCCTCACCGGAGGACTCCCGCGCCAGATCGGCAAGATCCGACAGCGTCTCCACATCGTCGAGCTCTGTGTCGCTCGCTTCCCACCCGTCTTCGGTGCGCGCGAGCAGTGCGGCGAAGTACACCGTGACTCTCCCACTGGTCATAGGCGTGCCGGTTGGGGGTCCCCCCGGCGGAGGTCTTCGGGTGGGGAGAGCTGTGCTCCGAGCCCCGCCCACTCGGAATCGTGGCAGAAACAAGGCGTTCAGGGGACGTCTTCGGCTCCCTGTGTCCGGTGGTTTTGATCGCACGCACGCGTGCGCGTCGCCCAGCACTCACCAGCACACTCGTTGCCGCCAACAGCGGATCGTACGCGGCTTTTCCATGTGTCCACGCACGCCCACCTGGTCAACACCCGTACCCCGCTTGATCTTCCGCGTCGGGCCGACTACCAACGGAACGTGCGCATCCGCATCTGGTGTCGCAGCCGGGCCGTCTTCGCGCGCCGGGGCTGAACACGGTCGCGCAGTTCGCGGGCCTCGGTGAGTTCGCGCAGAAACCGGGCGCGGCGCCGTCGGCGCTCGGCCTCGCTCTCCTGCGGCCCCTGCGGGGGCGGTCCCGGCGGGGACGGATTCTGATCGGTCTCCCGATTCGGCAGGTCAGTCATCGGTTCACCACCCCAGTCCGTCCCTCCCACTTTCCCCCGGACGGGCGGTTTGATGCCAGCGCGAGCAGGGACGGAGCGGCGGCTACTGTTGTGGACATGCGTCTCCACGTCGTCGACCACCCCCTGGTCGCCCACAAGCTCACCACCCTGCGCGACCAGCGCACCGACTCCGCGACCTTCCGCCGCCTCGCCGACGAGCTGGTCACCCTGCTCGCCTACGAGGCCACCCGCGACGTGCGCACCGAACAGGTCGACATCACGACGCCGGTCGCCTCCACCACGGGCGTCAAGCTCTCCTACCCCCGCCCCCTGGTGGTGCCGATCCTCCGCGCGGGCCTCGGCATGCTCGACGGCATGATGCGCCTGCTCCCCACCGCAGAGGTGGGCTTCATGGGCATGGTCCGCGACGAGGAGACCCTCCAGGCCTCCACGTACGCCACCCGCATGCCCGAGGACCTCTCGGGCCGCCAGGTCTACGTCCTGGACCCCATGCTGGCCACGGGCGGCACCCTGGTGGCGGCGATCCGCGAGCTGATCAAGCGCGGCGCGGACGACGTGACGGCCGTGGTCCTGCTGGCCGCCCCGGAGGGCGTGGAGGTCATGGAACGCGACCTGGCGGGCACCCCGGTCACGGTCGTGACGGCAGCCATCGACGACCACCTCAACGAGCACGGCTACATCGTGCCGGGCCTGGGGGACGCGGGGGATCGTCTCTACGGTGCGGCCGAGTAAGGCGCGGCGGGTTTTTCGCCGGAGGGGTCCCGTGCGTGGGCGTCCGACCGCCCGTCGTGGCTGATCGCGCAGTTCCCCGCGCCCCTGAGACCGCGGCTCCGCCGCGCGGGCGCGACCAGCCACAACGGATCCGCACCCGCCCCACAACAGGCACCCCTACGACGAACAGGCGCCCCTCAGCAACTCTTCTTCGTCGAGGCGGCCGCAGACGAGGGCTTGGTCAGCGCGGCCAACGCCCTGTCCGCGGCCGCCTTCGGAGTAAGCGCCTTGAACTTGTCCCCGACGATCAGATCGAGCTCGGCGCCCTTGCGGGACGCCACCGCGCGCTGCTCAGCCGTGGAGAGCTGCGTGCCCAGTACTGGCAGAGAGGTCTTCAACGCCGACGAAGGCCCGAGCAGTACCCCGCTCCCCTTCACCTTCTTGTCGAACTCCTTGCTCGCGTTGCCCACGTCCCCGATCTTGAACCCGCGCTTCTTCAGGGCGTCCGCCGTGTCCTTCGCCAGCCCGCTACGAGCCGTCGCGTTGTAGACGTTGACGGTGATCTGCCCAGGCTTCGGCACGGAGACCGACGTGGTCGCCCCGCGCACCCCCGGAGACGGACTCGCGCACTCCGCCTTGGAGCCCGCGGCAGACGCCTTGTCCCCACCCCCGGTGAAGACATCGATGAGCTGCAACGTGCCCCAGCCGAGCAGTCCGAGCGCCGCGGCGGACGCCACCACGGTGACCGCAAGCCTGCCGCGCCGCCGGCGCTGTCGCATGCGCGGGTATTTGTCCCCCGTGATCCGGTACTTGCCGCCCATGCCTGGGGGAGTCAGCATGCTCATGTGCGCAGCGTAGTGCGCCCGAGCGGCGATGCCTACTAGATGATCATTGGACGCCACGCAGGTGAACCCGAAAGGGCCAAGCCTTTACCGACAGGCTTCTGAAAAGCGCGAGTCAGTGCAGTTCTCAGTCCAGTTCGAGGACGCGCGCGTGCAACACCTGACGCTGCTGGAGTGCCGCCCGTACCGCGCGGTGCAGTCCGTCCTCCAGGTACAGGTCGCCCTGCCACTTCACGACATGCGCGAAGAGGTCGCCGTAGAACGTCGAGTCCTCGGCGAGGAGGGTCTCCAGGTCGAGCTGCCCCTTGGTGGTCACCAGCTGGTCGAGACGGACCGGGCGCGGCGCGACGTCCGCCCACTGCCGGGTGCTCTCCCGGCCGTGGTCGGGGTACGGACGGCCGTTTCCGATGCGCTTGAAGATCACACGGAAAGCCTACCGGTCGAGACGTTCCGGGCGCAGCCATGGCGACGGAGTGCGACGCTGGAAAAGACGTGTCGAAACAGGGCAAACCGGGAACAGGGGTCCGACATGAGCGACAGCGAGACCGTGCCCGCGGCCACGACCGGTGAGTCAGCAGAGAGCGCTCCCGCGCTTCCGCAGGGCGCTCTGGAGATCGCAGCCGGGTACGCCTTCACCGGACCGGCTCTCGACCTGGGCGCCCTCATGTGGGAGGGGCGGTGCCTGCCGGACGCGCAGATCCGCATCCCGCTGCCCATGCTCAACCGGCACGGCCTGGTCGCGGGCGCCACCGGCACCGGCAAGACGAAGACGCTCCAGCTGGTCGCCGAGCAGCTCTCGGCGCAGGGCGTCCCGGTGTTCCTGGCCGACGTGAAGGGCGACTTGTCCGGGATGTCGGCGCCGGGGGCGGGAGACGACAAGGTGCGGGGGCGGGCCGGCGAGGTCCACCAGGAGTGGACGGCGACCGGCTTCCCGGCCGAGTTCTACGCGCTCGGCGGCCTCGGTCACGGCATCCCGCTGC
The DNA here is from genome assembly GCF_044755245.1 of Streptomyces sp. NPDC092369. Lineage (NCBI taxonomy): Bacteria > Bacillati > Actinomycetota > Actinomycetes > Kitasatosporales > Streptomycetaceae > Streptomyces > Streptomyces sp. NPDC092369. The sequence goes on along the minus strand of NZ_JBIVQP010000005.1, from coordinate 126,581 downwards.
GGGCCACGATCACCAGCTTCGGCCCGGTCCTGCTCTCCAAGGTGCTGCAGCTCAACCAGACCCAGGAGCAGTCGCTCGGCCTGATCTTCCACTACGCCGACACCAAGGGCCTGGAACTGCTCGACCTCAAGGACCTGCGCGCGGTCGTCGCCTTCCTGACCTCGGACGAGGGCAAGGCGGAGCTGAAGAACATCGGCGGCCTCTCGACCGCCACGGCCGGCGTGATCCTGCGCTCCCTCACGGCCTTCGAGGCGCAGGGGATGGCCGACTTCTTCGGGGAGCCGGAGTTCGACACGAGCGAGTTCCTGCGGACGGCGGCCGACGGGCGCGGAATGGTCTCGGTCCTCGAACTGCCCGCCGTCCAGGACAAGCCGCAGCTCTTCTCCACCTTCCTGATGTGGCTGCTGGCCGACCTCTTCCACGACCTGCCCGAGGTCGGCGACGCCGACAAGCCGAAGCTGGTGTTCTTCTTCGACGAGGCGCATCTGCTCTTCAACGACGCCTCGAAGGCCTTCCTGGACTCGATCACGCAGACCGTCCGGCTGATTCGCTCGAAAGGGGTCGGCGTCTTCTTCGTCACGCAGACCCCCAAGGACGTACCGTCCGACGTCCTCGCCCAGCTCGGCAACCGCGTCCAGCACGCGCTCAGGGCCTTCACCCCCGACGACCAGAAGGCGCTGAAGGCCACCGTGAAGACCTTCCCGAACTCGGCTTACGACCTTGAGGAGTTGCTCACCGGACTCGGTACCGGTGAGGCCGTCGTCACCGTGCTGAGCGAGAAGGGCGCCCCCACCCCGGTCGCCGTGACCCGGCTGCGCGCGCCGGAGTCCCTGATGGGCCCGATCGAGGCGACGGCCCTGGACGCGGCGGTGAAGTCGTCGTCGCTGCACGGACGTTACGCACAGGCTGTGGACAGGGAGTCGGCGTACGAGAAGCTGACGGCGGCGCAGGAGAAGGCGGCGCAGGAGAAGGCGGCGACGGAGAAGAGCCCGACCCCCGCCAAGCCCCCGGCGTCCAGGCCCGCTGCCTCCAAGGCTCCCAAGGAACCGCCGTCCATGGTCGAACAGGTCGTCGGCAGCGGGATGTTCAAGTCGCTGGCCCGGTCCGTCGGTACGCAGATCGGCCGTGAGATCACGCGCTCGCTGTTCGGGACGGCCCGGCGGAGGCGCTAGCGGCTCCGCCGGGCCCGCGGGTCAGCGCTCCCGTTTCGCCGATGTCCGCTCGGGTTGGGGCTTCTTCACGGCCGGTACGGCCGGTACGGCGGCCGGTTTCGGCTCGCTGCGGACGGCCTCGGCGCGCAGCAGGGCGCGCAGGATCGCGTACGGGTCTGTGGGCATGGCTGAAGTTCCTTGCGTCGCGTACTGAGGGACCTTGCTCGCGTGGGGGAGCGGGTCTGTCAGCAGCGCAGGACCACGGTGCGCAGGACGTCCGGGACGTGCGGGGGGACGGCGGCGGAGAGGACCTTCGGTCGGTACGGCGCCGGGGCCGGCAGAGGTGTCGGGCGCAGCGGTGCGTCCGGTCGTCGGGCGACCGTGCGGACCAGGGGCGGCAGGGCCGCCTCCACGGCGTCGTACTCGACGCTCTCGACGGCCACCGGGGTCGGCGCGGCCGTGGCCGTCTCCCCTGGCACGAGGAGGACGAGGAGCAGCATGAGCACCCGCAGCCAGGCGCGGCTGTGCGGGTGACGGCGTGCGGTGCTCATGCTGGGGGTGTCCCCGGCAAAACGCCGGATACGTGACGTCACCCGCGATATACGCCCACTTGGCGTACGCCTTGTTACACCGTGTGCGGCACTTCCTGGGCGCGTCCCTTGATGCGGATCGCGGTCATGATCTCGACGACTCCGACCGCGACCAGCCAGATGCCGCCGACCAGGGTGAGGACGGCGACGGACTCGAAGGGGGAGTCGATCAGGACGATGCCGGCGACGAAGGTGAGGATCCCGAGGAAGACCTGCCAGCCGCGGGCGGGCATGTACTGGTCGGACGCGGCGGCCAGGGTCTGGGTGATGCCGCGGATGAGCCAGCCGATGCCGATCCACAGGGCGAGCAGCAGGATCGACTGCATCGGGCCGCGGAAGCAGAACAGGCCCAGCAGGATCGACAGGGCGCCGCTGATGAAGGCCAGTACGCGCAGCGAGGTCGACTTGTGGGTGCCGAAGGCGGCGGCGAGCTGGAAGATGCCGCTGATCACGAGGTAGAGGCCGAACAGGACGCCGGCCGCGAGCAGCGAGGCGCCCGGCCAGACCAGCACGAGGACGCCGAGGATCAGGGACGCGATGCCGGTGACCAGGACGGCCTGCCAGGCGGCGCGGGAGAGGGCGTGCAGGGGCCCTTCGAAGGGCGGTTCGGGTTCGGTTCGGCCCGGCGCGTGGGCGGCGGCCGCGTGGACCTCGCGGTCGTCGTACTCCGGGCCTCGGGGGGAAGCACTCGGCTCAGTCATATTCCATGTTTGGACCGTCCGACGCCCCGGCGCCACCCCTGGGACCCACACGGCTGACGCGAGCCGGACGCTTGCCGGAGGGCTGCTCGACCGACCGCTCGCCGGCAACTGGACGGGCCGCTCGCCGGTCGGCCGCCGGGCCACTGCGTGGGCCGCCTGTCGGCCGCTCGACGGTCCGCTCGCTGGTCGGCGGACGTTGCTCGACCGGCCGACTGCTGGGTGGGTCGTTCGACAGCGTTCGCCCGCCGGCCGATCGACGGGCGAGGAGCGGCGGCTATTTCCCGGAGGGCTTCGCCGCCTTCGCCGCCGCCTTCATCTCCTGCTTGTGCGCGCGCACCTTGGCCAGCGATTCCGGGCCGGTGATGTCGGCGACCGAGCGGAAGGACTTCGTCTCGCCGTACGCGCCGGCCGCCTCCCGCCACCCCGTGGGCTGGACGTCCAGCTGCTTGCCGAGCAGCGCCAGGAAGATCTGTGCCTTCTGCTTGCCGAAGCCGGGCAGCTCTTCCAGGCGCCGCAGCAGTTCACGCCCGTCCGTCACGCCCTTCCAGACGAGCTCGGCGTTCCCGTCGTAGTGCTCGACGAGGTACTGGCACAGCTGCTGGATCCGCTTGGCCATGGAGCCCGGGTAGCGATGCACGGCCGGCTTCTCGGAGAGCAGCGCGGCGAAGGCCTCCGGGTCCTGCGCGGCGATCTCGTGCGCGTCCAGATCGGTGGCGCCGAGCCGGTCCGCGATCGTGCGCGGCCCCTTGAACGCCCACTCCATCGGAACCTGCTGGTCCAGCAGCATCCCGGTCAGCGCGGCGAGCGGGGAACGACCGAGGAGTTCGTCGGCCTCGGGGTCCTGGGCGAGGTGCAGGGTGACGTCCATGCCCCGATTTTCGCCCGTACGCCGTCAGCTCGCGCGCCAGTACCCGAGCGCGTGCGTCCGCTCCTTCGGCACGCCCAGCTCTTTGCGCACGTAGGCGGAGAGCGCGCGGGTGGTCCGCGTGTCGCAGGCGATCCAGACGTACGGCGAGTCGCCGGCCGCCAGCGCCTTCGGCAGATCGGCACGCACCTGGTCGACCAACTCCCCCCGCCGCACCCGCCGCACCTCGTGCCGGTCGGGGTCGGCGCGGAAGGGCAGGTCGTCCGCGCCGCCCTCGAACCAGACCGTCGCCGGGACCGAACCGAACGCGTCGAGCAGGGAGTTGATCGCGGGCAGCGAGGCCGGGTCGCCGATCGCGAGGACGTGGGTGGGCGTCGGCGCGGGCTCCTCGAAGCCGGTGCCCTGGACGGTCGCGTCGATGGTGTCGCCGGGCTGCGCGGCCCGGGCCCAGTCACTGGCGGCGCCCTCGTGCAGGGCGAACTCCATGGCGAAGGTGCCGGTCGCCGGGTCCGGGTCGACCAGGGTGTACGCCCGCTGGTGCGGCTTGCCCGCGTTGGTGAACCACAGCCGGACCCACATGGTCGGGTGGACGCCGGTCGCGGCGAGCAGGCCGCCGTCGGTGAGGCGCAACCGGCGGTAGTCGGGTGTGACGTCCTCGGCCCCGGTCACCGTCAGCGTGAAGTCCTTCGCCCGCATCAGCCGAAGGACCGTGCCCTCCCAGCCCCGCCCCTGCGCCATGCCGTCTCCACCCCTCGCGTACGATTTCTCCTCGACTTACTTAGGTGAGGCTAACCTAAAGAACAGTGAGGACACAGGGTGGGGACCGAGATCTACCGAGACGCATGGGGCATCCCCCACCTGCGCGCCGATTCCGCCCTCGAACTGGCCCGTGCCCAGGGCCGAGTGACGGCCCGCGACCGGGCCTGGCAACTGGAAGTCGAACGCCACCGATCCCAAGGCACCTCGGCGTCCTTCCTTGGCCCGGAGGCGGTGGCCTGGGACGTCTTCGCCCGCCGAGCCCGCCTTACGGACACGGCGAAGCGCTGCTTCGAGTCCCTGGAGCAACGGGACCCGGAGACGGCGGAGTGGGTACGGGCGTATGTGGCCGGAGTGAACGAGGGCCTGGCGGCCGTCGCGGGGGCCGCCGATGTCTCCGCCGCTTCGGGGAGGAGGGGCCCGAGCGGCGCCCCAGAGCACGAGTGCCCATCGGCGACCCGCGCGAGTGGAGGGCCGACGGGCGCCCCGGGCGGCGACGCGCTGTCCGCCGCGCCGGTGGGCGAGGAGTTGTCCCCCGCTCGGGTGGGCGAGGAGTGGTCCGCCGCTCGGGTGGGCGGGGAGTGGTCCGCCGCTCGGGTGGGCGAGGAGGCATCCCACGACCCCGCCGGCGAGACGGCGTCTGCCGATCCGGGTAACGCAGGGGCGTCCGCCGGCCCGGGTAACGGAGCCGCATTCGCCGACCCGCGGAGCGAAGCCGCCCCGGAGCCGGGTATCGCAGGGGCGTTCGCCGGCCCGAGCAAGGGAGCCGCATTCGCCGACCCGCGGAGCGAACCCGCCCCGGAGTTCGCGCGTGCCGGTCTGGTTCCCGGCCGTTGGGAGCCCTGGACGCCGCTCGGGGTCTGGCTGGCCACGCACATCCTGTTCGCCGGGTTCCCGGCCAAGCTCTGGCGGGAGGAGGCGGTGCGGCTGCTGGGCGAGGAGGCGGTCGGGCTGTTCGCGACCGACGGACCCGGTACCTCCGGGAGCAACGGCTGGCTGGTGAGCGGGGCGCGCACGACGACCGGTCACGCGGTGATCGCCGGCGACCCCCACCGCTTCATCGAGGACCCCGGCGTCTACCAGCAGATCCACCTCTCCTGCCCGGAGTTCGACGTCGTCGGCCTCGCCGTCCCCGGCATCCCGGGCATCGCCCACTTCGGCCACACCGGCACGGTCGCCTGGGCCATCACCAACGCCATGGCCGACTACCAGGACCTCTACCGCGAACGCCTCCGCCGCACCGGCGCCGGCATCGAGGCCCTCGGCCCCGACGGCCACTGGCACCGGGCCTCCCGGCACACGGAGACGGTGGAAGTGGCCGGCGAGCCCCCGATCGAGATCGAGGTGATCGAGACGGAACGGGGCCCGGTGATCGCGGGCGGCCCGGAGGGACTGGACGAGGGGTTCGTGGGGGACGAGGGCCACGCCGGATCGCGGTCTCTGGGTGTGCCCGTCTTCGCGGAGGCCTCCGGAGGTTCCGGTGTCGGCGATTCCATGGGCGATGTGAGGCCTGCCGAGCCGCGGTCTCCGGGTGTGCCCGCCTCCGCGGGTGCCTCCGGGGGTTCCGGTGTCGGCGATTCCGTGGGCGATGTGAGGCCTGCCGAGCCGCGGTCTCCGGGCGCCCCCGTCCCCGCGGGCGTCCCCGTCCCCGCGGGCGTCCCCGCCCCCGCGGGCGTCCCCGTCCCCGCGGGCGTCCCCGCCCCCGCGCGTGCCTCCGATCGTTCGGGCGTCCTCGGCTCCGAGGGCGATACGGGGCCTGCAGGGCCCGAGGAATCGGGCATCCCCACCCCCGCGAGCACCGCCGAGGCCCTGGACAGCCCCCTGCCCGGCGTCGCCGTCCCGGCCGAGGCGCGATCAGCAGGCGGTGCCACCTCCGCAGGCCCGCAGCCGCCCGGCACCACCCCATCGGTCGCGGTGCATCCGCCCGGCGCCGCCCGAGCCGCCGCGCCGCAGGCTCCCGGATCCAACCCTCTCTCCACCTCCCTCACCTCCCACACCTCCCTCACCTCCCTCACCTCCCTCACCTCCCTCGCCATCCCCCTGGCCCTCGCCCTCCGCTACCCGCCCCGAGTCACCTCCGACCTCGGCTTCAGTGCTCTGCTCCCCCTCCTCCGGGCCCGCAGCGTCGACGACGTCGATCGGGCCGTCGACCTGTGGGCCGAGCCCGTGAACGTCGTGCAGGCCGCCGACACCGACGGCGGCACCCTGCACCGGGTCGCCGGGCGGGTGCCATTGCGGGCCGAGGCCAATCGGGTGCGGCTCGTCAACGCCTGGGAGACCGGGCACGAGTGGCAGGGGTGGCATCGGATGCCCCGGGCCGGGCTCCGTGACGGTGTCGCCGTCATGGCCAACCAGCGCGGACCGGCAACCCCGTTGGGTGTCGAGTTCGCGGCCACCCACCGAGCCGACCGGATCGCCGCCCTGCTGGGGGAGAAGGACCGGTGGGCGCCCGGCGACATGGCGAGGATCCACATGGACACCCATCTCGGCTCCGCCGGGCCCCTGTTGGACCACCTGGCCGCCCTCACCGACCTGTCCCCCGAAGCCGTCGCCCTGCGTGACCGTCTGCTGCGCTGGCACCGCCGTATGGACGCGGCCGACGCCGACGCGGGGGCCTACGCGGCGGTGCGCGGCGCGGTCGTACGCCGGCTCGCGGAGCACGAGGTGTTCGCCGGGCTCGCCGTGCCGCCCGCCTACCCCGACGTCTTCCAGCCCTGGCTCGCCCTGCTCCCCCGCATCGCCTTCGCGCTCGAACACCTGCTGCGCGCCGAGGAGTTGTACGGGATCGACCGGGCCGTGGTCGTGCGGGACGCCCTGGAGGAAGTCGCCGGTTCCCCCACCGACGTGCCCTGGGGCGCCACACACCGCCTCGCTCCCTGGCGGGCGCTCCCGCAAGTCCCGTACGACGAACCCGGGTTGTCCGGCGATCACGACTGCGTGCTGTGCACCTCGGCCGTGCCCGGGCTGACCGACCTGAGCGCGCGCGGGCCGGCCGCCCGGTACGTGTGGGATCTGGCGCGGCGCGAGGACAGCCGGTGGGTGGTGCCGTTCGGGGCCTCGGGCGTGCCCGGTTCGGACCATCACCGCGATCAACTCCCCTTGTGGCTCAGGGGAGATCTCGTCCCGGTCGTCACCGACTTCGACCGGCTGACCGAAGAGACCACCGAGGAAGACCTCAAGGAGACCGATGACAGTGATGAGACCGGTGAGACCGGTGAGACCGGTGTCTGATGCCTACCGTTCCCGTCCCGCCGTCCACGAGCAGGACGTCGACGGCTTCGGCACCGTCCGCGTGCTGCCCCTCGACCCGCCCGCCGACGCGGACGTGCTGCACGCCTGGGTGGCCGAGGAACGCGCCGCCTTCTGGGGCATGAACGGCCTCACGCGCGACCAAGTCGCCGACATCTACGCCCACATGGCCACGCTCGACACCCATCACGCCTTCCTGGTCCTCAAGGACGCCGAACCGGTCGCCCTGCTGCAGACCTACGAGCCCGAGGCGGACCGCGTGAGCGAGTGCTACGAGGTCCGGCCCGGTGACATCGGCATCCACGTGCTGCTCGCCCCGGCGGGGGACGCGGGCGCGCGCGCCGGGTGGTCGGCGGCGCTGCTGGGGGCCGTAGCGACGTATGTGCTGAAGACGCTCGACCGGCCGCGGGTCGTCGTCGATCCGGACGTGCGCAACGAGAAGGCGATCGCGCGGTTCCTGCGGCACGGGTTCGAGGCGGGGCCGGTGGTCGTGCTGCCGGAGATCGATCTGCCGGACGGGCGTCTGCCGGAGAAGAAGGCCCAGCTGGCGTTCCTTTCGCGGGAGGTAGCCTTCCCCGGGTGACCCCCGAGGACCTCGTCGCCCACTACGGACTGGAACCGATTCCGCGTGAGGGCGGGCTGTTCAGACAGACCTGGGCGGGCCCGGAGCGCGCGGACGGCCGGCCGGCGGGCACCGCGATCGTCGCCCTGCTGACGGCGGACGACTACTCCGCCCTGCACCGCCTGCCCACCGACGAGATCTGGCACTTCTACCTCGGCGACCCGCTGGAGCTGCTTCTCCTGGCCCGGGACGGGACCTCCCGCACGGCGGTCCTCGGACCGGATGTGCTGGGCGGCCAGCGGCCTCAACTGACCATCCCCGCCGGGACCTGGATGGGCGGGCGGGTCGTCGCGGGCGGCGCGTGGTCGTTCTTCGGCTGCACGATGGCGCCCGGGTTCACCTACGAGGGGTACGAGCACGGGGACGCGGCCGAGCTCACGGCGCGGTATCCCGACCGGGCCGACCGGATCGCGGGACTGTGCCGTCCATGAGCTTGCTGGAAGGACAGACCGCCCTGGTCACCGGCGCGGGCGGCGGCATCGGCCGGGGCATCGCGCTGCGCTTCGCCGAGGAGGGCGCGGCGGTCGCCGTGCACTGCCGTACGGCGGTGGAGGCGGCCCGTGAAGTGGCCGCGCGCATCGAGGCGACGGGCGGCCGGGCCGTGGTCCTGCGCGCCGATCTCACCGACGCGGACGCGTGCGCGCGGCTGGTCGGCGAGGCGGCCGAGTGGGGCGGCGGACGGCTGACGGCGCTGGTCAACAACGCGGGCGTACAGCCCGTGCGCGCGCTGCCGGGCATGACGGCGGACGAGTGGCGGGCGGTCGTCGACGCGAACCTGTCGAGCGTGTTCGCGTGCACGCAGGCCGCCGCGGAGGTCATGCGGGGGCAGGAGGGCGGGGGCTCCGTGACGCACATCGCGTCGGTCGAGGCCCGGCAGCCCGCGCCCCTGCACGCGCACTACAGCGCCTCGAAGGCGGCCGTCGTCATGCACGCGCGTGCCGCCGCCCTGGAGTACGGCCCGTACGGTGTCCGGGTCAACACGGTCTCGCCCGGTCTGATCGACCGGGAGGGGCTGGCGGAGTCCTGGCCGGAGGGAGTGCGGAGATGGCTGGACGCGGCACCGACCGGCCGCCTGGGCCGCCCCGAGGACGTGGCCGATGCCTGCGTGTTCCTGGCCTCACGGCTCGCCTCCTGGGTCACGGGCCACGACCTGGTGGTGGACGGCGGGGTGTCGGCGCGACCTACGTGGTGAGCGCCGGCGGGACACCGTCCGTGCACGTTGCGTGCGCGTGCGCGTGCCGGGCGTTCGCGGTCCGGCGTCCCCGGGTCCGCGTGGGCGCGCCGGGTGTGCCGGGTGTGCCGGGTGCGCCGGGTGTCAGGAGTGTGTCGTCGTGCCGTCGGAGGCCGTCGTGAGCGTTCGTGGGCTCCGCTGCGTACCTATCGGGACGGTGGCGAGTCCCAAGACGGAGTGTGGCGTGGGGTGTGACGGTGGACGCAGTGGACGGCAAGGGCGTCGAGGACTCTTCGGGCACCGGAGAGTTCAAGGGCTGGTGCTGCTGGGCTCCCTGCTGGTCCTGCTCGTCCTCGGCGCGGGACCCGCGTCGGCCCATGCCGCCCTCAAAGGGACCGATCCCGCCGACGGAAGCGTCCTCAAGTCCGCCCCCCGCAGCGTCACCCTGACCTTCACGGAGTCCGTCGGCCTGCTCGACGACTCCTTCCGGGTCCTGGACCCCGACAACCGCCGGGTGCGGATCGGCGAGGCCGGGCACGAACCCGGCGGCTCCGACACCGCCCGTGTGACGCTGCCCAAGGGGCTCGCCCAGGGCACGTACGTCGTGGCGTGGCGGGTCGTGTCGGCGGACAGCCACCCGGTGTCGGGCGCGCTGACCTTCTCGATCGGCAAGGCGTCCCCGACGGCCGCGGTGGCGGACGCGGGACCGGTCGAGGACCCGGCGACCGGCAGCCTCTACAACATCGGCCGCTACCTCGCCTACCTCGCCGCGGCCCTGCTCATCGGCACCGCCGCGTTCATCGCGCTGTGCCGCCCGTCGGACCGGACGCCGTTGCGCCGGCCGCTGGTGGTGGGGTGGTGGACTCTGGTGGGTTCCACGATCGCCCTGCTGGTCCTGCGCGCTCCGTACGAGGCGGGTACCGGCCCGGGGACCGCCTTCGACTCCGAGGCTCTCAGCCGCACCTTCACGGGCCGTCCCGGGCTGGCTCTGCTGGCCCGCCTGGCGCTGCTCGCGGTGGCCGCCGTCCTCGCCGTACGTCTGCGCGGGCGTGAGACCTTCTCGCGCCCGGCGCTCGCCGCCGGTACCGCACTCGCCGTAGGCCTCGCGCTCACCTGGGCCGCCGCCGAGCACGCGTCGGCCGGTATCCAGGTGCCGGTGGCGATGGCGTCCTCGGTGCTGCACCTGCTGGCGATGGCCCTGTGGCTGGGCGGACTCACCGCCCTGCTGCTGTCCCTGTACCGCGCCTCCTCGCTGCCCACGGCCACGGTCACGCGCTTCTCCCGGCTCGCCTTCGTCTCGGTGACCGTCCTGGTCGTCACCGGCGTCTACCAGTCCTGGCGCGGCCTCGGCTCCTGGAGCGCCCTCACGGGGACGACGTACGGCCGCCTCCTGGTCGCCAAGCTCTTCGCGGTCGTCCTGCTGCTGATGGCGGCCGGCATCTCGCGGCGCTGGACGGCGGCCATGGCGACGGCCGGCGCGGACATGGAGAGGGCCGCGGAGACGGTCGTACGAGAAGGCGTACGGGAGAGGGTTCCGCAGACCGTGGGCGGACCGGCGCTGCCGTCGTCGGGGGAGTCCGACGGGCCGGCGCAGGCGCCCGCGTCCGACGCGCACCGGCGTGGGCTGCGGCGGTCCGTGCTGGCCGAGGTCGCCATCGGTGTCGTGGTGCTGGTGATCACGACGATCCTGAGCGGCACGCTGCCGGGCCGGGCCGCGGCCGAGGCGGCCGCGCAGCCCGCGACGCAGGCGGGGCTGCCCGCCGCGTCCGTCACGACCATCCCCTTCGACGTCGGCACCCCGAACGGCAAGGGCAAGGCGCAGATCACCCTCGACCCGGGCCGGGTCGGCGACAACGGCGTGCAGGTCGTGGTGTTCGGCCCCGACGGCGGCATCTCCACCGTCCCCGAAGTGCGCCTGTCCCTGACCCTGCCCGCCCAGAAAATCGGTCCGCTCGACGCTCGTCTCACCGACCGCGGCGGATACTGGGCCAGTGACGATCTCACCGTCCCCATCGCCGGGACATGGGAGATGAAGATCACGGTCAGGGTCTCCGAACTCGATCAGGTAAGTGCGACGAAATCGGTACGCATCGTCGGTTAGCGCCATTTCAACGGCCATGCCACCCGCTCTTGTTCGAGGGTTCGGACGAAACGATCACCGTTGTGTCGGTCACGTTTCCACAAATGTGGACGTGACCCCTTGACCCATGACCCGGTACGGGGCTGTTATTACCGCCACGATGTTCGGTCGAGTTGGTTTCTGGTCGGTTTCGACTTTTTTTCGACGCGGCAGTATCTCCGAGACCGAACCCAGCCCTCAGGAGCCGTTGATGCGTGACCTCTCCCCCTCGGGTCTCTCCCTCACTGGTCCAAGTCGCCGTGGTGTGTTGCGCGGTGTCGGTGGCGCCGCGCTCCTCGCGGGCGCCGGCATACCCCTGCTGTCAGCCTGCGGCGACAGCGGATCCTCCTCCGACCCGAAGACGGTCAGCGTCGGCTCGAACCAGTCCGACGCGGTGCCGAAGAAGGCCTACGGAGCCCTCTACACGGCCTTCACCAAGCAGTCCGGGCTCACCGTCAAGGTGAACACCAAGGACCACAACACCTTCCAGGAGCAGATCAACTCGTATCTGCAGGGCACGCCGGACGACGTGTTCAACTGGTTCGCGGGCTACCGGATGCAGTTCTTCGCGCAGAAGGGCCTGGCCTCCCCGGTCGACGACGTGTGGGAGAAGATCGGGGCCAACTTCCCCGACGCGATGAAGAAGCTCAGCAAGGGCGCGGACGGCAAGTACTACTTCGTGCCGCTGAACACGTACCCCTGGGCGGTCTTCTACCGCAAGAGCCTCTTCCAGGAGAAGGGCTACACCGTCCCCGCCACGTGGGACGAACTGGTCGCCCTGTGCAAGCAGATGAAGAAGGACGGCCTCGTCCCGATCGCCTTCGGCGACAAGGACGCGTGGCCGGCCATGGGCACCTTCGACCAAATCAACTTCCGCCTCAACGGCTACGACTTCCACGTCGAGCTGATGGGCGGCAAGGCCTCCTGGACCGACGCCAAGGTCAAGGCCGTCTTCGACCACTGGGCCGAGCTGCTCCCCTACCACCAGGACGGTTTCATGGGCCGCACCTGGCAGGACGCGGCGCAGGGTCTGGTGGCGAAGAAGTCCGGCATGTACCTCCTCGGCTCCTTCGTGGCCCAGCAGTTCACCAACAAGGCGGACCTGGACGACCTCGACTTCTTCGCCTTCCCGGAGATCAACTCCGAGTTCGGCCAGGACACCGTCGAGGCGCCCACGGACGGCTTCATGGTCAGCAAGTCCCCGAAGAACCACGACGGTGTCGTGAAGCTGCTGGAGTATCTCGGCACCCCGGCCGCCGAGGAGCTGTACCTGAAGGGCGACCCGAGCGTCGTGGCGGCCTCCAACAAGGCCAGCACCTCGTCGTACACGCCGCTGCAGAAGAAGGCGTACGACATGATCAGCAGCGCCAAGAGCCTCACCCAGTTCATGGACCGCGACTCCCGGCCGGACTTCACCTCCACGGTGATGCAGCCCGGTCTGCAGAAGTTCCTGCAGAACCCCAAGGGAATCGACAGCCTGCTCTCGTCCATCGAGCGCCAGAAGAAGACGATCTTCGCGTCCGAGTGAGCTGCTGAATGACAATCGAGACCCCCACGAAGTCCCAGGAGGCGGCCGCCGTGCCGCCTCCTGGGCGCGCGTCCGAAAAGAAGCGGATCCAGCGGGGCCACAAGCGCCTGCTGACCCGCCGCGACCGGATCACGCTCGCCTTCATGGCGGGCGTGCCGACGATCCTGCACGTTCTCCTGGTCTGGGTGACCGCCTTCGCCTCGATCCTCCTCGCCTTCACCAGCTGGGACGGCATCGGCTTCGACTCGATCAAATGGGTCGGGCTGGACAACTTCCAGCAACTCTTCACCGACAACCCGCAGTTCTGGCCGGCTGTCGAGCACAACATCATCTGGTTCGTGGTGCTGATCCTGATCCCGACGCCGTTCGGCCTGTTCCTGGCCGTGCAGTTGGACAAGAAGATCCGGTTCAGCAGGGCCTACCAGACGGCGTTCTTCCTGCCGGTCGTCATCTCGTTGGCCTGCATCGGGTTCGTCTGGCAGCTCATCTACAACCCGGACACGGGCCTGATCAACAGCCTCATCGGCGCCAACAAGCCGGGCCACTACATCGACTGGATCGGCGACCCGGACCTCAACCTGTGGGCCGTGCTGGTCGCCGCGTCCTGGCGGCACACCGGCTACATGATGATCCTGTACCTGGCCGGTCTCAAGAGCGTCGACCCGTCGCTGCGGGAGGCCTCGGCCATCGACGGCGCCAACGAGTGGCAGACGTTCAAGAGCGTCATCTTCCCGACCCTGCGCCCGACCAACACGGTCGTCCTGGTCGTCACCATCATCGAGGCGTTGCGCGCCTTCGACCTGGTCTTCGTCTTCAACAAGGGCGCACAGGGGACCGAGTTGCTGTCGATCCTGGTGACCAACAACATCATCGGCGAGTCCAGTCGGATCGGTTACGGCTCGGCGATCGCGGTGGTGCTGCTGTTCATCTCCCTGATCGTGATCATTCCCTATCTGATCGCGACCTTCCGGAAGGAGCGGCGCGCATGAGCACCGTGAGCGCGGCGGTCAAGCAGCGCACCCCGATCCGTCCGGCCCGCGTCCTGCTGCACGTCTTCCTGGCCGGCACGGCTCTGGCGTGGCTCGCCCCCCTGCTGTGGGCGATCTTCTCGGCGCTGCGTCCCTACAGCGAGACCAGCGACCGCGGCTATGTGTCCTGGCCGCACACGCTGAACTTCGACAACTTCAAGAACGCGTTCGAGCAGTCGGACATGACCCACTACTTCGTGAACACGTTGTTCATCGCGGTCCCGGCCGTGCTGATCACGTTGCTTCTGTCGTCGATGGTCGCGTTCTACGTCAGCCGTTTCGACTTCCGGCTCAACCTGGCGCTGCTGCTGGTCTTCACGGCGGGCAACCTGCTGCCGCAGCAGGTCATCATCACCCCGCTGTACCGGATGTACCTGCTGACGAACCTGCCGGGCATCACCGCGAGCGGCAAGCTGTACGACTCGGCGCTCGGTCTGGTGCTCATCCATGTGGCGTTCCAGTCCGGATTCTGCGCCTTCGTGCTGTCGAACTACATGCGTTCGCTGCCGCACGAACTGACCGAGGCCGCGCTGGTGGACGGCGCCTCGGTGTGGCGGCTGTACTGGCAGATCACCCTGCCGCTGTGCAAGCCGGCCATGGCGGCCCTGGCCACCCTGCTGTCGATCTGGATCTACAACGACTTCTTCTGGGCGTTGGTGCTGATCTCGACCGGTGAGAACATGCCGATCACCTCGGCGCTGAACAACCTCTCCGGTCAGTTCTTCACCGACCCGAACCTGATCGCCGCCGGTTCGCTGCTCACCGCGATCCCGACGCTGGTCGTGTACTTCGTGCTCCAGAAGCAGTTCGTCAGCGGTCTGACCCTGGGCTCCGCGAAGGGCTGAGCCGGTACCTCCCTCGCCTCCGTCCTCGTGGACCCGGTCAACGCCCGTGTCCCCGAGGGCGGAGGCGATTCCGGAGCCCCGGCGGCGATCGCCTAGAGCCGCAGCAGGCGCTGGATGAGCTCCCGGTACTGCCGCAGGGCAAGGTGCAGTTCGGCGGTCTGACTCTCGGGATCCTGCGCCTGCCAGCTCTCGCGCAACGCCTGCCGCTGCTGGGACAGCACGGCCATCAACTGGGCGGCGGCTTCGTCGAAGGCGCCCTCGGCCTCCTCCAACGACTCGTGCGGGGCGTCGGGGAAGGTGTTGAGGGCCCGGCCCAGCCGCGTCACGATCTTCTCCCGCTCACCCGGCGGGAACAGCGGTTCGGGGCCGGAGGTACGGCGTCCCGACACACCGCGGGGCTGGTCGGAGGGCTGCTGGGCGCGTGTCTGGTCGTACATCGTCGAGTACCGCTTTCCTGTCGGTCGCTGTCGGTCGGACCCGCGCCGCCGTGCGGCCACCGCCGCACGGCCGCCGTCGGGCGGACGCGGTTCTTACACGGGCGGGAGTACGGTGGGTGCGACAAGGGTTTTTCGTATGCCGGAACTCGGACCGGCCCGGGACCGTCGTCCCGGAGCCCGAGCGAGTCCGCCGGAGCGTTTCCTCCGTACTACGCCACCCGTCCTCACAGGGGCTGCCCCTGACCCCGGCCGCGCCATACGCATCCAGGCCGAGGAGCCACGCATGCCGCTCAGTTCGCTCACCCCCACGACGGTCGCACCGGAGGATCCGGTCCCGCCGCCCAAGGTCTACGACGGTACGTCCCCGTTCCCGGCGGACGACCCGGCGCCTCCGCGCGACGGCGCCGCGCGGATCTACGTGACGATCACCGCGGTGATCGTCGTGCTGCCGTTCCTGGCGATCGGCCTCGCCGGCTGGTTGCTGTGGGGCAGGCTCATCCACCCCGTCGACATCGCCCTCGCGGCGGTCTTCTACACGATCACATGCCTCGGCGTCACGGTCGGCTTCCACCGCGGTCTGACCCACGGCGGCTACCGTGCCGTCCGCCCCCTGCGCATCGCGCTCGCGGTGGCCGGTTCGATGAGCTTCCAGGGCGATGTCATCGGCTGGGTCGCCACCCACCGCCGCCACCACGCCTTCACGGACCGCCCCGGCGACCCGCACTCCCCGTACCGTTACGGCACCCATCTGACCGGCCAGTTGCGCGGAATGCTGCACGCGCACGTGGGCTGGCTCTTCCTCAACGACCGGACACCGCCGGAGCGTTACGCCCCCGACCTGCTGGCCGACCGGGACATCCGGGCCGTCTCCCGCGCCTTCCCGCTGCTGTGCCTCGCCACGCTCGCGCTGCCGTTCGGGCTCGGCTGGGCGATCGGCGGCAGCTGGCTGTACGGCGTAACGGCCCTGCTGTGGGCGGGACTTGTCCGCATAGCGCTGCTCCACCACGTCACGTGGAGCGTCAACTCGCTGTGCCACATGATCGGCGAGCGCCCGTTCCGCACCCGGCGCCACGACCGCGCCACCAACCTGTGGCCGCTCGCCCTGCTCTCCTTCGGTGAGAGCTGGCACAACCTCCACCACGCCGACCCGACCAGCGCCCGGCACGGCGTCGACCGAGGTCAGATCGACCTCTCGGCCGAGGCCATCCGCCTCTTCGAGCGCCTGGGCTGGGTGCACGACGTGCGCTGGCCGAGCCAGGACCGCGTGGAAGCCCGCCGCGCCTGACGCCGAACACGCTTCTCCGCACGGCAGTTGATCTCCGCACAGCAGTTGATCTCCGCACGGCAATTGAACTGCGCACGGCAGTTGATCTCCACACGGCAGTTGACAGGAGCCTTCATGACCACCGCAGTGCAGCCCCCGCTTCCCTCCCATCCTGTCCTGCGCCTGCGGCTTGCCGCCCCCAGCGCCAATCCCCGCCCCATCGACGGAGCCTGGTGGCCCCGCTCCTACGACCTGCTCACCGAACTCCCCAAGCTGCTGGCCGGGTTGCCGCGCAAGTGGGGCCACATCACCAGCGTCACCGTCAACGGCTCGACGTGGTCCGAGGTCCCCGACCAGATGCTCGTCGCCAACCGTTCCGTCCAACTGCACCGGAGCCTGGCCACCTCCGCCGCTCACACCATCGTCCTGCTCGCCCCCGGCCGCGGCCGCTGGGACCTGCTGGTGGTACCTCCCGACACGACCGCGGAGGAGGCGGAGCCGCTGATGGCGGAGGCCGCGGCCGATCCCGTGTGAGCGGGTGGGGCGGTGTGCGGGGGGTGAGGTCGGGCGGTGGGGCTGCGTGGGGTGAGGCGGGGTCATGGCTGACCGGACCCGCCTCGGACCGCTGCCGCCGCCCGGCCGCGGCGCGCGACGCGTCCGCCATGACGCGCGTCGAACCGGCAGTACAGACGTGTCCCGGCAACGACCATGATCAGCAGGGCGCTTACGGCCAGGGCGGGGAGCACGGCGGTCACATCCCCATGGTGGGGTGCTGATTCCGCCCGTACGGGGAGCCGTGGACGTGTCCGGGGGCGTCTCCAGGGACGGGAAGGGCGACGGCGACGGCCACCTGGCTCGCGAGGCTCCAGTCGTCGTCCGGCCCTGTTTCCGGGCCGCCTGCCGCCGGGCTTTCGCCACTCGCCCCCTCCGAGGCCATGAGTGCGCTCGCGGACAGCTCCGCCCGACCGGTGTCCGTACTCGCGGCGGCCATCAGCCGGCCCGCCACGGACGGGTCGGTCTCCGGCGGAACCACCAGCAGATCCCAGCGGGCGCCGGTGGCGGACAACACGAGGATCTGGTCCGGGTCCAGCCGCTGCGGGGCGAACCAACCCACCTTGACCACATGGCCGTTGACGAAGATGCGCGGCGGCAGGATCGGCCAGTTGCGGGGGTTGACCGCGACCCGGGTGATCCGCCCCCGCAGCGGGTCCAACACATCGGCCAGCACGGAGAGTTCACCCGTCAGATCGCGCGAACGAGGCCACCACGCACCGTCCACCCCGGCGGACCCGCCGGAACGGCTCTCGGACTTCAGCGCGAGGCGGGCGAGCGGGGCCCTGAACGGGACGGCCCGCAGCGGGGATTGAGGGCTGGACGCGGACATCGCGCAAACCTGTCTCCGGACCCCTGCGGAGGCACAGTGGGCCGGTGTCGTGGCTCACCGGGAACGACACCGGCATCGGGGCCGGTGCGCGAAGTACTCCCGATGAGCTCACGCTACTCCCCGAAGGGCCCGGACGGACCGTTCCCGCAGGCGGTCTCACCTTGTCGGGGGGTGGGGAGCCGACGCGGATGCGGCCCGCCGACCCTGGTCACCCTCACGATCACCGGCCGCCGGGCCGCCCGTCCGGCCGGTCCGCGGAGTAGGCTGAGGGCACCGAGAATCTTCCGCGCACCGGCTTCCAGTCTTGTGTCGTTTTCGGCGATCGAATACGCCGGGCCGGCCACGTCGGCCCGGGGCAGGGTTCGCGTGATGACTGCGACCGTCTCTCCAGCGCCGAAGCTCGAAGCCCCGGAAATTCTCTCCCCGCCCCCTTCCCCCTCCGGGTCCCCACTCCGCCTGGCGCTGGCCCCGACCGGCTCCACACCGCCCTTGCTGGACGGAGCCTGGTGGCCCCGCTCCAGCGACCTGTCGGCCGAACTCCCGTTGCTGACAGCCGAATTGGACTCCCGCTGGGGCCGAATCACCCGCATCACGGTGAACCCCACCCACTGGCCGACCGTCCCCCGCAAGGTGCCCGTGGCCGGCCACGTGGTGAAGGTGGGCTGGTTCCGGCACGAACAGGACGAGCACGAACTGCTGCTGCTCTCCTACCACGTGGGCCGCTGGAACCTCCTGGTCATCCCGCCGACGACACCTCCCGACACGGCCGCGTGGCTGATGACCGCCGCGACGGATCCGTTGGGCATGTCGTCGGGGAGCCGGTTGGTGGGGAGGCGGCAGGTTTGGTGAGCGATCCCAGGTAGGGCGGGTCGAGCCGGAGCGCGGCTGTGGCCGCGCCCTCACCCGAGCCCGTAGCTGCTCAACCCTGTTCGCTGTCACCCGTGAAACCGGCGGTCATCCCTACGGCTCCGATCAGGGAGACAAGCGCGAGCAGCAGGGCGATCGAGTTCTGGGCGGCGGTGTGCCCGCTGAGCCTCACCAGGAAGACGTCGGCGTCGGGCTCCGGTCCGTCCTCCTCGTGCTCGTGCGACGTCACAGACGCGGACAGGCCGGATACCCGCTCCCCGAGGTGCGTGATCCGGGTGAAGGAGGAGTCGGAGAAGGTCGGCCAGGGCGGTTCCCCGGCCTGGCGCCGCAGGCGTTGTCTGCAGACATGCGTGTCGTTGTTCTCCAGCGTCCACAGGAAGGGCGGACAGAAGGTGAGCATGAAGCCCGCGAGAAGGGTGCCCACGGCCGCCCATCGCTCGGTCGCCGATGCCGGGATGTGCGTGAGGACGGTCTGCGGAAGCCAGCCGAGAGTGAGCCAGAGGACCGCCAGCAGGAAGGCGTCCTGCATCACGTTGTTGGCCGGGGGATAGTCCGTCCAGTAGGCCCGCCCGCCGGCCACGTACACCGCCGAGGTGGTGGACACGACCAGGACGAAGACCAGGACGGCACAGCACAGCCACGCGGACAGCGACTGCCCGAGATGGGCCCCGCGACCGCCCGGTCGGATCAGACCGGTCAGGGACCAGTAGGTGGTCACCCCCACGGCGAGGGCGGCGGCCGCCACGGCGGACCTGGACGCGGGCGTCGGCTTCCCGACGTGCAGCCAGAGCCCATTGCCCAGGATCCCCTCCGTCGCGAACAGCGCGATCATGACGGCCTGCACCGCCGCCAGGCCGTTGAACACGCCCTCCTGCGCGACGCCGGTGCCCACGACGACGGACATGACCGCGCCGCCGACGGCGCACACCCAGGCCGGTGTGTCCGTCCTCGCCGGCGCTTCTCTGCGCGCCCAGTCCTGATGCGGTCTGGCGGCGGTGGCGAGGGCCTTGGCGATCAGGGCCGCCACCAGGACTGCGGTTCCCACGGAACTGAACACCAAGGTCCACCGGAGCCCCACGCCACCCGGGCGCCATCCCAGCGACGGAGCCAGGGAGATGGAGAGCACGAGCATGCCGGAGAACGCGGCGAGGCTGTAACTGGCCAGCCTGATCCACACCCTCCGGGCGGCCTGTGACTGGGCCGGGCTCGCCTGCTGCCCCGCGGATCGGCCTGTCGGATCGCCCTCGAGCTGCATGAGCTTGGTGAAGTCGGACTTGAAGTACTGGAAGAAGACACCGCCCAGCACCGCCCCGACGACGGTGAGAATGAATCCGCCGGTGATGTATTCGTCCCCCGCCCGCTCGCTGATCCAGGCGGCGAACATGGACGACAGGAGCAGACACGTCGAGATGCCGGCAGCCATCCCGTACTCCCAGGTCACCGGTGACTGGCGGGGCATGTGGGTGACGTTCGCCCGCAGCCAGCGCAGGGCGACGGCGCCGGCCGTCGCGGGGAACGCGGCCGCGACCGCCATCCAGAGCCTGTCCGAGTGCGCGGTGGAGACGTACACCGTCGTCGTACCGAAGAGGCCGCACACCCCCAGAGCCTCCACGGCGGAGACATGACTCCCGGACTCGGTCGTCGCGGTCAGCCCCAGTCCCGAGAGGACGGCGCTCACCAGCGCGGCGTAGGTGAGGGCGCTCATATGCGGATGGGCGAGAGCGAAGACCACGGTGAAAACGGTGAGGATCAGCGCGACGACGAGTGTGTTGACGTACGCGGGACCCGCTCCACCCTGCAGGAGGAACACCGCGGCGATGACGACAACCCCCGCAATGCCCATGACCGCCAATGAGACCGTGCTCCCGGCAGTCGCCTCACCTCTGGTGCCGTCCAGAACCCCCAGATATCCGTACCCGGCCATACAGGCCAGCGCCACGCATGCCCACGACGAGGTCAGCGCTTTCCTGACGGCGGCCGTCCCCGCGCGGCGCAGGTGCACTACGAGATCGGCGCCCAGCCCGGCGAAGACGGCACAGGCAAGGACGAGGAAAGTCGCGTGGTACTTCCCCGCCGCATTGAAGTAATGAGGCCTGGGATTGGTCCAGTTGAGCCCCGGATGGTCGTCCAGGAACCAGCTCAGGACCACCGCACCCCCGAGAACGGCACCCGCCAGGGCCACGACGGCGACGGTCCCCCGCCGGCTCACTGCCGTCGACCCGGCCGCTCGAAGCCGCAGGGTCAGCACCCGCAGGCACAGCGCCAGCAGAGGCAGGAGCAGCCCGTCCCCCCATGTGGCACTCCGAAAGACAAAGAGCCCGGGAAGTCCTGCCGGCCGGTCCCCGAAACTCCAGAAGAGCAACAGCGCGACATACCCGAAGCAGAAGATCGCCAGCGGCCAGACCACAACCCGCCATTTGGTCATCGAGATCCCCCGAAGTCGGACGAAGTCAGACGATCACCCACGAAGGTGCGAAGCCAAGTTCTACCGCTCTTCCCGACAAGCCGTACGACTTACGGCGAACTGCGTTGCCCCTTCCCCTCGGGAACCTGACGGAGAGTGAGACGGAGCCCAGCGGAGGCGATGGACAGCGAGGGGCCCCCGATCGTGCTCGACGAATGCATCACTTCGCTCGTGAGCGCCGGGCGCTCCGAGAAGAGATCTGACACGCGCCCGGCACGTCCGTTGAACGCACAGTTCGGCAGAGCCCAACTCTTCTTCCACAGCGAGCAGAACACCGGCGGAGCATGGTTGATCGCCGAACGAGGACGGATCCTCAGGCGTTGGATCACTGACTGTCCGGAGCCGGCTCTCGGCGAACCGTTCGGGGTGGAACGACGGCCCCTCGACGCCTACGGCATCACGGACAAGCCCGAGAATCTCGACTCCGACTCCGACTCCGAGTCCGACGGCGACTTGGCCAGCAGTTGGGCGGCGACCTGGGGGAACTTCTGGGCGACGACAGTCGCAGAGGAATCCAGCATCGACCCCACCATCGTCACCGAAACCGTCATCGAAGCAGGCTCAACTCGCACCATGCAGTTAGCAGTTGCCCCGCCCATCAGGTAGGCACACTGCGAGAGGGCGCTCGCCCCGGCCTACTCGATGAGGTCGAGCCAGTAGCGGTACACCGAGGCGAAGGGCTCGACGCCGTCACCATCGCGACAGCCCGCCTCCATCAACCAGGCACAGGTCTGCCGAGCCTTGCCGATGACGCTGTCGGGATAGCCGTAGCGCAATCGGTGTTCGGCGAACTCGTCCTCGTCCTCGATACGGGCTTCGCCACCATGAGGCCGTACGACATCGAGATCAAGGTCCACTGTGCGCAGGACGGTCCCGTCCGCGTTCCACTCAGGCACCGTGCACACGTCGCAGTACATCTCGGGACCCGGAGCCACACAGAACGTAGCAGTCCACCACTCACCACGCGGGACCACCATCACGTACGCGAACCGGCTGGTCCAACTACCCCCGGCCGAACTGACGGGAACACCCCGCGCCGTGCCCAACCACACGCCGTGCTCGTCCTCACCCAGCCGAGCAGCAGTCCACAGCGCGCTCAGACTTCCGTCGTACTTCCGAATATCGACCAGTACGGAAGCGCTGCCTGCGATCACGTCGAGCACGCTACCCAGCGTGCGGTGGCTCTGTAGCCCTACCGCTCGGTCTCCGCCAAGATGAGGAGCTCAGCCTGGACTGGGGAAACGTCGACGCGGACGCGAGGTCCGCCACATACCCCCGCGCCTGTCTTCCTGATCCCTGGCGTCCCCGACGCCGTGATCAACCCGAGACGGACAACGACGAAGGGCCCCACCGCGAACGGTGGGGCCCTTCGACATCGTGCCCGGTGAGGCACTGGCGGAGGATACGAGATTCGAACTCGTGAGGGGTTGCCCCCAACACGCTTTCCAACTGTG
This sequence comes from Streptomyces sp. NPDC092369, assembly GCF_044755245.1. Classification (NCBI taxonomy): domain Bacteria; kingdom Bacillati; phylum Actinomycetota; class Actinomycetes; order Kitasatosporales; family Streptomycetaceae; genus Streptomyces; species Streptomyces sp. NPDC092369. The sequence goes on along the minus strand of NZ_JBIVQP010000005.1, from coordinate 104,086 downwards.
GGGGTGGCGTGGTGGGTGTTGTTCGGGAGCGTTCACCTGAGTTCATGGGTGGTTGGCCCGCGTGGCGAGTCGGGCGTGTGGCCTTCGCTGAACGGCCGTGGACGGGGCTGAATGAGACGGAAACTGAGACGGTGGCCCGAGGGCGTTCGCTTCACCCTTCCCCAGGTGGGATGAGGCGATCGGTGCTCTCGGCGTTGGTGGTCTCAGACCGGAGGCGAGTGTCGAAGGTATAGCTCTCGTCGCAGACCGCTCAGGTCAGCGGAACACGGCTCGGTAGATCTGAGTCTCCGTCGAGCCGGACTGTCGGGTGCTGCGGCTGTCCGCTGTCTTTGCCGCGCTGCCGCCGGCGTCCTCGTTCTGCGACCGCGCTGTTCGAGCACCCGGCGTGGCTGACGGGCGATCAGTCGAGCGGAATCGTGTGCTCGCTTCGCCTGGCTGCCCACTCAGCAATATTGACGACTTTGACCACTGATGCGCCCGTAATAGGAACGCTAAGGCTGCGGGCGTGCACGATTGAATTTCGAATATCCTGCAACTGTCGGATTTCCTCGTACCGTTCCTCTGTAATCAGCCCCTCGGAAACAAGGGAGGCCCCCAATTGGCTTGCATTGGGCCTATAGTCAATGTCAACCTTTTTGGCCCAGTTTGCCAGCGCCCATTCCAAGGCAGAGAAAGCAAGCGTATAGGCTCCCTTTGCTATCTCCTCGCTCCCGGAAGCATCAGCCTGCTCAGCAAGAACACGAGCAGCTTCCAGAATCCGATGATTGTTCTCTGAGTCGACGAGTCGCGCGCGAGGTGCGGGGAGAAGGATTACCTGGAGGTCCCAATTTGCATATTCTACGAGTTTCTTCTGGAACCCTGCAAGGGCTGCGGCCTTTTCGCGGGACGCGGCGTCACGCTTAAAGAGGACTTCAAAGATAACACCACCATCAGGTCCAATTGCGGCGGCGTCCACTCGCCTACCTGATGCTCGGAAAGGTTCGGGTAGAAGTTCAGGACTAGGTTCATAGTGCATCACCCAGCCTTCAGGAAGATCTTGCTCGCGCGCCTGGAGAGCGGACCTAACTACCTCTTGCCGATCCATGGAAGCGCCTCCTGATCCATAGGCTCAAAGACGGCTATATAAACGAATGGGTCGCCCTGAGCGAGATGTGGGAGAATAATCGGTGGCGGGTTGCGAAGGGTTAGCCCATTTGACATATCTCGACGAGAGCTGGAGATGTCTTGAATTTGATTGTCATCCAATAGAACTTCGGGCCACATGCCGTCGACTATCCGCTTCAGCATGTTATCGACGTCCAGTGGCGTGTTCGTATGGAAGTACGTCACAGAGACACCTACGTCCTGCAAGACGGGGAACCCACTACCGGGAAGGTTCACCATGGCATATCTTCGTACCTTCTCGATCCAGTTCTTCTTCCCCGGATTTGGGGCGTTAAATGATAACGGGATTCCGGGAACGACAAATTCCCACTTCATTCAACCCCCAGGCGTGCCTAGCTATCCTCAGTCCACGCATTCTACTGCGCTCCGGCCGGCCGCGTGCGTGCGGATTGCCAGAACGAGATCGTCATCAGTCACCCGGAAATCCTCGGCAGCGTTGCGGGCCTATCGACGCTTCACCACACAGCGTCGCGCACGCTTTGAGCTTGGGGCTTGGGTTCTTCAAGGGTGGTTCGCCTAGCTGACCTGCGGCGGAGCGGCTGTGTGATCTGACAGGCCAGCTTCCAGTTCCCCGCACGACCTGGCACGGTTGCGGAACGAACCTCAGCCGACGAAAGTCAGCCACGGCGGCGGGTGCGCCGACCGATCAGGCGCGCGTGTGCCTCGCTGCACCCCCACCGGCGTCAGCCACGCTGCCAGTGACGTCGGCCAGAGCAAGCCGCAGCGGCAGGGACGGGAACGCGAGACCGCAAGGATGAGGCCTCTGAAAGGGAGGATGGATCTCGTTAACCAGCGGCTATTTCCCGCGCTTCCCCTTCTCCGTCAGCTGCCAAGCAGACTGCGATCGAACCCTGCCAGGGACAGGCTCAATCATGCCTGTTTTTTTCAATTTATAGAACACTTGCTTCACGCGATTTTCCGATGCGATACCGGTAAGTGATCGTGCAACCTTATTGGAAATCTCGACATTGTTACGCAGATATTCAAGAATTAGCTCTTCAGGTCGCGCGAGCGGTGTGTGGGCGAGAATGACGACGAAAGCGTTGTCGTCGACGACAAACTTAGGTTCCTTCAGTTTTGCCGCCTTCATTGCGCTCATCACGGTATCGAGCCCCTCGCCGATATCCTTGTTCGGTGGATCTGGATACTTGTTCAACAGTCGTACAATGCTAGGGTTGCGGGCGAATCGGTCGGTCAAGATGTTTTCGGTCGTCATATGGCCGGGAAGTCGACCAGGACTTCTCACCTCGACCCTGTTGTCAAAGATTGAAATCAAGATATCGTCGGAAATGTTGTAATCCCTATGGATTACGGCGTTAACGATAATTTCCTTTAGGGCTTCTGGTGGATACTTCACTGGTGACATTTGACCGTCCGTCCCCAGAACCGGGACCGCCTCGATGATCTCTGCTACCGCATCGAGAGTGCGTTCGATCAGGGCTCGCGCTGGTCCATCAATGGTTAGTGGAGTCCCCTTGAGAAACTTGCGATCTGGCCCTTCTTTGCTTTCGTATCGTGCGATCTTCACCGAGCACCGCTTAGGCACAACGGCTGCTGGCTCCTCGGAATACAGAATGGCGGCAGAAACTGTAGCTTTGCCGTCTTTTTTCGACACGAGCCTCTGGCGAAAGAGGAATTTATCCGCCGAGGTTGCGGGACTGTAATTTGAAAGGAAGTAGGTTAGCTCCTCCTCCTCCTTGATTTCGTCCAGCTCGTAGTCTTCGAGAAGCTGGTCTTCGTATGTCCTCGCTCCCTTTGAAAGGGAAAGATCTGCAATCCGATGGCCAGTCAGCTTGAGGGTCTGGGCTCCTCTCCTCTGGTATACATCGCCCTTAGAGGTCTTGTGGACATCTGCACTCTTCTGGACCGTGACGAGGCAGCACACTCCGCGCTCCGGCGTCCCTTTAACCCAAAGATACTCGATGTCATAGGGGATTGGGGGCTGCGCTTCATTCACCAAATTTTGATGGATGAAATTCGCGGCTTCGATATTTTCGAAGCCTTGCCAGCGATCAATTCCGGACGTCCGCTTTTCATCCTCGATGCCGACGATGAATTCTCCGCCTTCGGCATTTGCGAGCGCTGTCGCGATCTCTTGGATTTTCTTGCCGTCACATTCGGCGCTTTTGAAATCCCAGAAATGAGATTCCTGCCTTCCGATGATTTTCATGGCTTCTGATTGCGGGATGTTTCGCTCTTCCATCAGTCCCCCGTAGAGCTGGTCGTCGTGCACAAGGCGGGTTGTCATCGCATGGCGAGGCGAGAATTCTAGCCGCAGCGGGGCGGAGACAGGAGCGCAGGCCCGGCCGGGGGTCGGGCCGCGCGCGGGGAGCGGAGCGAGCCGCCTTGAATCAGTAGAGAAAGTTGTAACTCAGTCGGGCGTCTGGAGCTTGAAGTCGTGTGCGCAGGCTGGAAGTTCGATGCACTGTCGGTGCGCGAGGGGCAGGAAGACCACTGGGCGGATCGTCCACGTGATGCGCGTACTGGCCTGGGTGACGGACACCGTGCAAGGCTCGGCGCGTAAGAGAGCCTTCCTTGTCGCGATGCGGCCGTCATATAGCCAGGCCCATACCTCCTCGGACGCGTCCGGGTCGAGTGCCGGTGAGATCGTGTGGAGCGCTACCGCGACCCATCTGTCTGCCTGGGGTGCGGAGTACGCGTCGAAGGAGGCGTGAAGCGCCGGCATCGCCCCCGTGGTGAGGTCTTGGGTCCGGCACTCGCACCAGTAACCGCGTTGCGGCTTGTCCATCAGCACGCGTGGCCTCCGCCTTCGGCTCGCGGGGGTGCGAAGAGTTCCGCGGTGACCGTGCGGCCTCCGTCGTTGTCGTGGACTACGACCCGGTGCGCGATCGCGCTGACCATCTCCAACCCCCGGCCGTGCTCCGCCTCCTGGTCCAAGTGCTCGACCTTCGGGGCTGTACCGGTTCCTCCGCCGTCCGTGACCGACAGCGCGATCACCTGCGTCGACACCGCAAGCGCCAGATGGAAACTGCCCGCCTCCCGACCGCTGGCCGTATGCAAGATCGCGTTCGCGCTCAGTTCGCCCACGATCAGCTCCGCGTCCTCCGCCAGTGGCGAGCCGCGCAGGATGTCGCGTGTCCAGCGCCGGGCCCGGCTCACCTCTTCCGGGAATCCTGGGCAAGTGAGTCCCCAGACCCGGGTCGTACTCGTATACTCGTGCATACAAGTTCTTTCATGCTAGTAGGCCGCCATGTGCAGCGGGTTCGGGCTAGACGAGTTTCACGCCGTCGTGGGCGCGGATGGCCGGCGGGGATGTCCCGTCGGTGGAGTCGAGTGCGTCCAGGACGCGGATCGCGTATGCCTCGTCGGCGAGTTCGGAGACTTCTTCGCGGGTGGCCCAGCGCAGGGCGCGGGTCTCATCGCCCGTTGTCGGGACGCCGTCGGCGGCCTGGCAGCGGAAGACCAGCGAGACGATCAGGCCCGTCATGTTCTTGTAGACGCCGGTGAGGGTCGCCGGAAGTGCGATCTTGATGCCGGTTTCTTCGAGGACTTCGCGTTGGAGGGCCTCGGGGATGGTCTCCTCGCGTTCGAGGACGCCGCCTGGGGGCTCCCACTTGCCGTTGTCACGGCGTTTGATCAGGAGGGCACGGTTCTGATCGTCGACGATGACTCCGGCGACGCTCACGGAGTGCGGACGGTCAGTGCTCACGTTCCTCTGCCCTCTCGGATGGCTAGGCTCTCCACCGTAGCAACAACACTCGCCCACACGTCTAGATACCTAAAGGAGTACGCGTGAGTCCCCTTCCCTCCGGCCTTCTCGGCGATCTCGACCCCACGAGCGATCGTGCGGTCTTCCGGCAGATCGCCGACCAGTTGCGCGAGGCCATCGACCGTGGGCGATTCCACGAGGGCGACAAGCTGCCCTCGGAAGCCGACCTTGTCGACCACTACGGGGTATCCCGTATGACGGTCCGAAACTCCTTCTCCATCCTCCAGGGGGAAGGGCTCGTGCACGCCGAGCACGGCAAGGGCGTCTTCGTACGGCCCCGACCTCCTGTCCGGCGCCTCGCCTCCGACCGGTTCGCCCGCCGTCATCGCGAGCAGGGCAAGTCAGCCTTCATCGTCGAGGCCGACGCCGCCGGCAGTCACCCTCAGGTCGACAGCCTTGAGGTCAAGGAAGAGAAGGCTAGTCAGGACATCTCCGCGCGGCTCGGGTCCGTGCGGCGTGTGCTCGCCCGCCGGCGCCGTTATCTGCTGGACGGGAAGCCGGTGGAGTTCGCCGCCTCCTACCTCCCCCTCGACATCGCCCGCGGCACCCAGATCGCCGAACCCAACCCCGGTCCCGGCGGCATCTACTCCCGCCTCGAAGAACTCGGCCACCGCCTCGACCACTTCGAAGAGGAGATCCGGGCCCGGATGCCCTCACCCACCGAGGTCAAGACACTCCGGCTAGCCTCCGGCGTGCCCGTGATCCACCTCATCCGCACCGCCTTCGACACTGAGGGGCGGGCCGTCGAGGTGTGCGACACGGTCATGGCGGCGGACGCGTACGTCCTCTCCTATCAGCTCCCCGCGACATGAGCGCGAACCGTGTCGTGCCCGGCGAAGCATGGACGGGCGACGATCGCGCGCACAACGACGCCTGTCACGAGCGCTGGTTGCAGGTGCAGAACAGGCCCACTCGTCAGCCTGGGTATCGCGACGAGTGGTACGACGCGCAGTGCGGGGGCTGTCGGTTCTGGATCGCGTTGACCGGCGAGCTAGGACGGGACTGGGGAGTCTGCACACAGGACGGCTCCGCGTTCGATGGACAAGCCCGTTTCGAGCACGACGGGTGCGAGCTGTTCACCGCCCGGGAGGACGGTTCCTTCGGGTGAACTCGCGTGGTCTGACTGGTGCGCGGGGACGTCTCCCGAACTCGTACACCCCAACGTGCATACTCGTATAGACGAGTGGGCAAGTTGTGTGGCAGGCTGGTCCGCACGAACCGGAGATCGGGTTCGCGGATTGCTGCATGTATAGACGAGTAGATAGGAAAACTCCCTTACTTCTGGAGGTGGGTGGTCCCCTCGCCGCACTCGGTGGCGGGGCCGCCTACACCCGGGCCAAGCGCCCGGCCGCGTACTGGTCCACGATCGGCCTGCCGATATCCACGGCCCGGCTGCTCGGCTCGTATGGCTCGGTCATGGAGGCATGCGGCCTGACCGTGACGCCGTCCCGGCTGCGGGTCCTCGCGGTCAAAGCCACCACCCGCCGTGAGGTCCGGCCCGTACCGCCCCGCCGGGGCATCATCCGGCCCACCTCGACCGGACTGCGACTTCGACTGCGCCTCGCCCCGGGCCAGGAACCCGCCGACGTCGCCGCCTCCGCCGAACGGCTGCGGCACGCCTGGGGAGTTCACGCCGTCTACGTCTCGACGGTCAAGCCCGGAGTCGTCGAACTGCGGCTCGTCGGCTACGACGTCCTGAGACGCGTACGGATGCCACGCAAGGCCGACAGCGGGTACCTGCGCATCCCTGTCGCACTCCGCGAGGACGCCATGCCCTTCGTACGCGACTACCGCACCGTTCCGCACCAACTCACCCTCGGCGCAACGCTGTCCGGCAAGTCCATGTACCTCCGTCACCTCATTGCCGGACTCGCTCGGCAGTCCGTCGCCCTGGTCGGCATCGACTGCAAGCGGGGCGTCGAGCTGGCGCCGTTCGCTGCCCGACTCTCCGCGCTTGCCACCGACCCGGAAGAGGCAGCCGACCTGCTGCCCGCGCTCGTCAAGGAAATGGAGGACCGGTACGACCTGATCAAGGCTCGGCAGGGCATCGCCCCGAACACCCTCGACGAGGAGATCACCTCCGACATCTGGGGCCTGCCCGACCACGAACGCCCCGTGCCCATCGTCCTGTTCGTAGACGAGGTGGCCGAACTCTTCCTCGTCGCCACCCGCAAGGACGAGGAACGGCGCGATGAGATGGTCACCCAACTCATCCGCCTTGCCCAACTCGGCCGCGCCGCTGGCATCTACCTGGAGGTCTGCGGCCAGCGCTTCGGCGCCGAACTCGGCAAGGGCGCCACCATGCTCCGCGCCCAACTCACTGGCCGCGTCTGCCATCGCGTCAACGACGAAGCCTCCGCCAAGATGGCGCTCGGCGACATCGCCCCCGAAGCAGTCATGGCAGCCTGCGCCATCGCTCCCGAACGGCCCGGTCTCGCCGTCGCGGGTGATACCTCCGGCGGCTGGTCCCGCATCCGCACGCCGTACCTATCCCTCGGGGACGCCGCCGAGATCTGCCGTGGCTCCGCGCACCTGGTCCCCGAGTTGGCCGCGCTGAAGCCCTTCCGGCCCGATGTGCCCGTAGGACCGGCCGAGACCCCGGCACCGCAAGTCCGGCCGCGCCCGGTCACCGACTGATCTTCGCCTTCCCCAACCCCAGTCGGCGTGACCGCCTCACGCCAAGTCCCTACCCCTCCCATGCCCGAACCCGGAAGGAGCCGTCATGCGCGCCCAACTGGCCCGCGTAGACGCGGTGCTCATTCAGGCGCTCATCGCCGCCGCGCTCTCCTTCGCCCACCTCCACGACATCGCCTCGGCGGCTGGGCAAGGCGGTTGGAAAGCCTGGGCCTATCCCGTCAGCGTTGATCTGCTGCTCGTCGCCGCCTGGCGTCGACTGCGCTCCGGCGACGCCCTGGCGTCGACTGCGCTCCGGCGACGCGAAAGCGGCTGGGTGGTGCTGGTTCCTCATCGCACTCACCGCCTCCCTCGGCGCGAACGTCGCCACCGCCGGACTGCTCGACATGGACCACGTGCCGGCCTGGCTGCGCATCCTCGTCGCGGGTTGGCCCGCGGTGGCGTTCCTCGGCGGGACACTCCTCGCCCACTCCGCACCGGCCACACCGGGCAACGACATCGAGGTCGCTGACGGCCAGGAGGACGAGCCCGACCCTGCGCCCGAGACACCCGCCCCGGCGGCACCCGCCCAACCGGCCATCGAGGCACGGCCCGAGCGTCCCGCAATCCCGGTCCCGGCCGCGTTGGTCGAGCACGCCCGCAAGGTCGCTGCCGAGCACCACACCCGGACCGGCACACCGATCGACACACCAACTCTCCGCGGCCGCCTCGGCGTTGCAGCCCCCATGGCCGAAGCCATCGCCGCCCAACTCACTTGAACAAGGAAGACCATGCCGCTCTTCTGCTTCAACACGGTCGCCGACTACCTCGAAGCGGCCCGTCAGATGGCCGCCGCCGGGCGCCCGACGCTGGCCCGGCTCCTGGCCGAAGAGGCCGCAGACCGAACCTCGGACCCAGCCGAAGCCACCCGCATCCTGCTCGAATTCGCCGGCCCCAGCCTGCGACAGGAGAACTGATCGTGACCGCCAACCGCCGCTTCCGCAACGTCACCCGCATCGGCCCCGTCCAGGTCGGCACCTACTACGACAACCGTGGCCAGGAGAAACACACCGCTGCCTGCACCGCCCCGCGCTGCGGCTTCTCCACCGACTACGACAGCCGCGCCGCCGCCGAGTTGGCCGCCCGCACCCACCGCTGCCCCGTCCGCTGAGAGGATCCCGCACCCGTGACCGTCAGCCTGCCGCTCGTCGTCGTCCTCGGCTTCTTCGCCTGGGGAGCGATCAAGTTCCTCGGCGTCCGTACCTGGGTCGTCGTCCTGATCGCTCTCTTCGGCTTCTGGCTCTCGCACACCTTCCTGGCCCCCTCCATCGAGCCCGGTACGCGCTCCGGCGTGGACGTCATAAACGGCTCACACGACTAGACGAGTAGATGAGAAAGGGTTCGCCGTGTTCCTGCCCAAGTACCCAGACAACCCGACCCCGCCGCCCGCACACACCCACGCCCCGACCGACCCGGCACCGATACCGCGCACGCTCCCGTCGGTCTCGATCGACAAGAACACGGTCGCGGTCGTGCTCGTCGGCGGAGTCGTCCTCACCGCGCTCCTGGCGGCCGTCGCCGTCACGGCCATCTCCGTAGCCATCGCCGCCGTGGTCCTGCGCTCGATGCTCAGAGACCACAACCGCCGCTAAACGCAACGCTCCTGGACCTCCGGGGCGGCGGTACACGCCCAAGCATTTCGCCGCCCCGGGGCCCATCCCTACTGACCGAGCCAGCCAGAAGGAGCAAGCCATCTTCACCCGCCCCAACCCGGCCCCACTCCCCGAACTCGCGAACCTGGCCGCGCAAGGAACGCTGCCCGGTATCCTCCGCCAGCTCTCCACCCTCGGCGGCTGCACCACCCCGATCCGCCTCGACGGCCACCGCACCGAATACGACGTCAATACCACGACGGGCGAGATCGGCGGCATCCTCCACCACCTCAACTCGTCGTCCCTCCCCGCCGGCCAACTCCTCGTCCGCTGCAACAACCGCCGCACCACCCGTTGCCCGGCCTGCGCCGAGGTCTACCGCCGCGACACCTTCCACCTGATCACCTCGGGCCTGCGCGGCGGCAAGGGCATCCCGCTGCAAGTCGCCGCGCACCCGCGTGTGTTCGCCACCTTCACCGCACCGAGCTTCGGCCCCGTCCACAACCGCCTATCCAGCAGCCGTACTTGCCGCTGCGGCACCCACCACGACCAGGACGACGACGTACTCGGCACGCCTCTCAACCCGGACACCTACGACTACGAAGCGGCCGTCCTCTGGAACGCCCACGCCGGCCAACTCTGGCGCCGCTTCTCCACCTACCTGCGCCGCGAAGTCGCCAAGCGAGCAGGCGTCTCGCAGCGCCGGTTCCGCGAACACGCTCGTCTGTCCTTCGCGAAGGTCGCCGAGTACCAGAAGCGCGGAGCTGTCCACTTTCACGCGGTCATCCGCCTCGACGGCCCCGCCGGCGGCGACACCCCACCGCCGCCCTGGGCCACCGCCGACCTGCTCACCGACGCCATTCGCACCCCAACGGCCAAGGTCCGCATCGACGGCCCGACCATCGACGGCCGCACCCACACCTTCACCTTCGGCCGCCAACTCGACGTCCGCACCATCCGATCCGCCGACTTCAACGACGGCCAAGAACTCACCGAACGAGCAGTCGCCGCGTACATCGCCAAGTACGCCACCAAGGGCACCGAAACCGCGACCGGCGGCACCCTCGACCGCCCGCTCAAGTTCGCCGCCGAACTCGCCCAACTCGACATCAGTGACCACGCCCGCCGCCTAATCCGCACCGCATGGACCCTCGGCGCCCGCAAGGACCTCGAACACCTCCGCCTACGCGCCTGGGCCCACATGCTCGGCTTCCGCGGCCACTTCTCAACCAAATCCCGCCGCTACTCCACCACCCTCGGCGCCCTCCGAGACGCCCGCACCGAATGGCGCCGCGCCCAAGCCGCACCCGCCAACACCCCCACCACCAACACCACGTACGTCCTCGCCCATTGGGTCTTCGCCGGCACCGGCCTCTCCACCGCCGAAACCTGGCTCGCCGAGACCCTCGAACCCGCCCCCGGTACGGAAGGAGAGCCCACCCGTGGCTGAGCCGCGCGCCATCACCGCTGTCCTGGAGCCTGCCGAGCCGTCCTTGGTTCTGCTGACCGTCGAAGAGACGGCAAGGTGACTTCGCATCGGCCGTACGACGTGCTTCAAGCTCGTGCTCGCGGGCGATATCGAGTCGGTCATGGTCGGCAGACTCCGCAGAGTTCCTGCCGAAGCGTTGCGCGCATACGTGACTCAACTCCGTCGCCGTCGTCCGGCCGAAGCGGCTTGAGGAGGGGCGCGATATGGCAGAGACCAAACGCACTCGTCAGCCCAACGGCGCCTCGTCCATCTACTTCGGCAAGGACGGCAAATGGCACGGCCGAGTGACCGTCGGCGTCAAGGACGACGGCAAGCCCGACCGCCGTCACATCGAGCGCAAGACCAAAGCCGAAGTGACCAAGGCCGTACGCGAGATGGAACGGGCCCGGGACGACAAGAAGCTCCGGAAACCGGGCAAGGGATGGACCGTCCAGACCTGGCTTGAGCACTGGGTCGAGAACATCGCCAAGCCATACGTCTCCGAGAACACGTACGACGGGTACGAGGTCGACGTACGGGTCCACCTCGTCCCCGGCCTGGGTGCCCACAAGCTTGACCGCCTGGAGCCGGAGCATCTCGAACGCTTCTACCGAAAGATGCAGGAGTCCGGGAGCTCCGCCGGCACCGCCCACCACGCTCACCGGACCATCCGTGTCGCCCTCGGTGAGGCGGTCCGTCGTGGGCACGTGGTCACCAACGCGGCCGAGATCGCCAAAGCTCCCCGCCTCGAAGAGGAGGACATCGAGCCGTTCACGATCGAGGAGGTACAGAGCCTCCTCGTCGAGGCGGCCAAGCTCCGCAACAGCGCGCGGTGGGTCGTCGCCCTGGCGCTCGGTCTCCGCCAAGGTGAGGCGCTCGGCCTGCACTGGGAAGACGTCGACCTGGACGCGGGATACGTCCGCATCCGTAAGAACCGGCTACGCCCGAAGTACGCGCACGGCTGCGGTGCCGATCCGTGTGGCCGTAAGGCGGGCTACTGCCCCAAAAAGGAGCAGACCCGGCGCGAACACAAGTCCACCAAGTCCCGAGCCGGGCGGCGCACCATCGGCCTGCCCGATCCGCTGATCAAGATTCTCCGGCAGCACCAGGAGGCTTAGGAGCGGGAGCGCATCGCGGCCGGCGTCGACTGGGAGGGCAAGGGGTACGTTTTCGCCTCACCTGTCGGCGGGCCTCTCAGCCCCAACACTGACTTCCACACCTGGAAGCGGCTTCTCAGGGACTCGGGCGTACGGAACGGCCGTCTCCATGACGCTCGCCACACCGCCGCGACCGTCCTCCTGATCCTCGGCGTCCCGGATGTCGTGGTCGACTCGATCATGGGGGGGGGAGCCCGGGGGAGCGGCCCGGATGCGCGCTCGCTACATGCACGTGACGGGAACCATGCTCCGCAAGGTTGCCCAGCAAGTGGGCGACGCTCTTTGGGAACTCCCGAAAAGAGACTCAGGGACGAACTGAGACGGAAACTGAGACGGACAACGACGAAGGGCCCCACCGCGAACGGTGGGGCCCTTCGACATCGTGCCCGGTGAGGCACTGGCGGAGGATACGAGATTCGAACTCGTGAGGGGTTGCCCCCAACACGCTTTCCAACTATCCGCGCGGCCGTACAGGGGCGTTCGTAGGGGTTCGCGAGGCAGGTCAGAAGGGGTGCGCGTACGGCAGTGAACGGTGGCGTCCGTCAGCGCACTGGACAAAGACCAGGACAAGATGCGGCTCGGAGTAGGTCTCAGCATGGGAGCTGATCAGTGCAACACTTGTGGCATTGCGATGCCATGCCGTACGGGTTAGGAGGGGGAGTGCCGCAGGCAGCGAGCCCGCGTGGGACCTTCCAACAGATCGCGAAGGCGTTGAAGACCCAGATTGACGATGACCAGGGGATGACAGCGCTGCCCTCGGTCTCGGACCTCATGGAGACGTACGCCGTATCACGTGGCGTTGTTCTGCGGGCGTTCCAGATGCTTCGGAGGAGCGGCGACGCGGAGCCAGTACCCGGTGGACGCTGGCGCGTCGTCAGGCCCGGGGATGCCCGGGACCACCGGCCACTTGAAGAACAGATCGCGGCTGTCATCACGGATGATCGACTGGCAGTCGGGGCACCGTTCCCTAGTGCGTCCACCCTCGCCACCAGGTTCGGAGTATCGCGTCCGACCATCACAAAGGCGCTCGACAAACTGGAGACCGCTGGCGTGCTGGTGAGCGGAGGGCAGGGCAAGGTGCGGACCGTCCGTGCCGTGCCGGATCGAGAGGAGCGTTCGTAGCTTGACGGAGTTGACGGAGTGGGCGTACCCCTTGGCTGAGTCCCTGCTGGCTGAGCCGTTGCCGCGTCGCTGGAAGCATTGTCTTGGTGTAGCCGAGCGAGCGCGCACGATTGCGCTCATCCTCGGAGAAGATGCCGAGCTGCTGGAAGCGGCGGCCGTACTGCACGACATTGGCTACGCACCCGACCTCGCCAAGACTGGTTTTCACCCGCTCGACGGTGCTCGTTACCTACGAGATGTCGCCAACGCGGATGAGCGGATCGTGCACCTGGTGGCGCATCACTCTTGCGCCTGGCTGGAGGCCGAAGCGCGTGGCTTGCGTGAGGAGTTGGAGGGGGAGTTCCCTCGCGAGAGTGCGCACCTGAACGACGCTCTCTGCTACTGCGACATGAACACCACGCCGGATGGCACTTCCACGAATCCCGTGGACAGGGTGAACGAGATTGCCGGACGGTACGGGCCGGAAAGCCTGATCGGTACGTTCATCCGCCGCGCTGAACCGGAGATTCTGGCGAGCACGGGACGTGTACTCGAAAGGGTTGCCGTCGCCAAGCGTCAGCCGATGTAAGGGGTCGGGCGGGTCCGGTCCATCGCGTGCTCGATCCGGAGACGCATGGTGGGGTGGACGTCCAGCTTCGACAGGTCCGATGGGGTGACCCATCGGACCTGCGTCGTCTCGTTGCTCGTTCGCACCTCGCCCCCGACCGGCCGGGCGCGGAAACAGATGCTGAACTGTTGGCGGATCTCTCCGTCGTCGTACTGCATCACGTGTCCGGGGTCGGTGTAGATCCCGGACATGTCGACGACTTCCGCCTTGATCCCCGTCTCTTCCCACACCTCGCGCACCACGGTGTCGCTGATGGACTCCCCAACGTCGTGCCCGCCGCCTGGCAGTGCCCAACGTCCGTTATCGGACCGCTGGATCATCAGGACCTGGTCCGCATCGTTCTGTACGAACGCGACCACGGATGGCACGACCGAGTTGGCCGGCGGGGCGTCCGGGTCGTGCAGGTAGTCAATACGTCCCATGGTCAGGCTCCTGTGATGTCGCGGTCAGTGAGCGGGCGTGCGTTCTCCCAGGTGTGTTCGATGCTATTCGCGTATGTGTCGAACAGTCCGCCGCCTGGCAGGCGACGCAGATGCAGCACGGGCGCCATGTAGGCCCCAATGCCGTAGACGTGCGGGTTCACGAGCATCTCGTCATCGGACCGGTAGATCGAGTTGTAGAGAGTCGAGTCGTGCAACCGGAAGCCAACGTCCGGGTGGCTCTTCAGAAGCGGGCGGTAGAGCAACAGGGCGTTGCGGATCTTGCCGCCCATGATCCCGTGCCCCTCATCTACGCCGCGCTGTCGGACTGCGGAGCACTCCGGGTCTCCGAGCAAGATGCGCACCTGCGCGCCTGCCTCCACTTTCGCCCTGACGAGGTCGTGAAACAGGGGGTCTTCCGAAAGGAACAGGCCGGAGTAGACCAGCACGTCCAGGTTCTGCTGAGCCCGGCTGTACATCTCGCGCCACAGCCCGGACGGCACCGTGTGCCGATGCGGGTACACGGTGGCAATCTCCGCTTTGGCCAAGTCCGTTGCGGTGTCGACCGCCTTGCCGTCTTCCCACAGCGTCGTGACGTCGACCTTGAGTACGGCGGCCGTCGCGTACTGGTGGCGCCGGTACGGCACTTTGCCCTGTGTGATCCAGCGTTCGATGGTCTTCGGGTTGACGTCGATCGCGTCGGCCAGGCTCTGGACGGTCAGGTTCCGGGCTAACAGGGCGGATCGCAAACGCTCGTTGGACATCTGCACTCCCGGCGGGACGTCTAGGGACTTCTTGAAGGTACCCAGACGTCCCAGAGGTGTCCATGTACGGGGTGACCAAGTCCCCTGACCTGGGGCGATTCTGATGGTGCGCCAAGAAGTCCCGGCGCAAAACCAAGAGGTTCCGTCGCTGCACTTGACGGACCCCCATGCAGTACCTGTAAAACAGGTACTGCAACGAACGTCCGGAGGAAACCCCGAGAGGGCGAGTACGAAGGCAGCGTCTGTTCCTTGAGAACTCAACAGAGTGCTTTGAGATCGACGGGGCTTGACCCCGTCCCCGTGGCGGCCGGGTGAGGTCCGTCGGCCCCGGTATTCAGCCGTGAGGGCGCCCGATCGGATCGGGCCCGGGGCACTTGGCCCGCCGCTCCGTGCGGCGTTGGCCTGCATGCCGAGCACGGCGGCTCCCGGACAAGGACATCCCGCCGCGCCCGGTCTCCCATCCCGACGTTTGCAAGGAGAGATCCACCATGCGTATGCGCACTTTCGTCGCCGGCCAAGAGGCTTACGGCGACCTGGAGTTCGTGGAACTGGCGCTCGGCATCGACGTCGACCTGTTCCGGGGCCCGCTGCAGTTCGAGACGGACGGCGAGCGTGCCGCCCGCGAGGACGCGGCCCACGACGTCCTCGCCGACTTGGTCGCGGAGGCGGAGGCCGGCGACGAGATTGCCGGTTGGGACGTCCTGTATGCCGACGCCCTGACCCGCACGGTGCCGTTCCTTCGGTCCGTTCGCAGTCACCGGTCGGGCATCGCTGGAAACGAGGTGGCGTGATGGGGCGCCGGTTCAAGGACATACAGACGTCGGAACAGCAATGGGCCGCACAGCAGGCGCCACGTCTTCGACAGATAGCCTGCGCGGCTGATCAGGAAGCCCAGCGTCAGCAGATGACTGCCGACGTCTACGGGCGGCAGGGCCGCGACTACAGCGACCCTGCCAAAGCGACCCGGGCACAGCGGGAGGCCAACCGGCAGCGGGACCGCCGTGACAGCCTGCGCGCCATGGCAGACCGCGCGGAGCAGGCGGTCACCCCGCCGAAGAAGCGGGGGTGGTTCCGGTGAGCCGTACCAGGCTGACGAAGGTTCAGGCCTGCGTGCTGACGGCCGCGTTCGTACCGATGCTCGCCACGGGCGTGGTCGGCGGGATCGGCACGTACAGCAATATCGGGCACGCCTACGGCACGGGGACCGCGCTCGGTGCCCTCGGTGCCGGCGAGGGCGCCACGGCCGTGCTCGCCCTGGTCCTGCTGGGCTTGACCATGCTGGGTCAGGCCTCGCCGCGCATCGTACGGGCCGGGTTGTGGGCGTTGCCGGCCGCCGCCGCCGTCATGGGCGCGATGGCCGCGCCCGACCCGGGACGGACCGTGATCTACGCCTTGACCCCGATGGGCATGTCCGTGTCGGCGGAAGGCATGGCGTTCCTCGCCCGCCGGATCGTCGTGCACACCGACGGCCGCGACGCGGAGAACGAGCGGCGCACCGCCGACATTGTCCAAGCCCTCGCCTACCACCGCGCCCGCGCCGCACACCACCCGGTCGACCGGGTGCGGAAGCGGTCGGACCGGGCGTCGTGGAGGCTGGCCCGCAAGGTCGGGGTCGGTGACGTGGCGCTCGGATCAAGGCTGCTGGAAGTCCAGCGCGATCGGGTCACGGCCGGTGCCGATGCGGCGCTCGGGTCGATGTTCGGCGGTACCGTCCCCGCCCTCGCCCCGGTTCCCGACGTCGAAACAAATGCGGAGGAATCGACCGGAAGTAGTCGAGAACGGTCTACCTCTGACCTGCCCGTATCGAGCACTTCCACGGTCGTGCTGACCCGGCTTGTGGTGCCCGACCCGGCGCCGATCGATCTCGGCAAGTCGGGTGTCGGTACGAAGCCGATGCCCGCCGCCGTCCCGGCGGTGAAGCCGGTTCCGATCGCCCCGGCGCCCTCCCGCTCGGTTCCGGCCGCGTCGACCGGGCCGCGTCGGGCGACGGGCCGCGTCCCGGTCGCCGCCAAGTCGCCCCGCACCCGCCGCACCCCGGAACAGCTCATGGCGGAAGCACGTAAGGCGACGGCCGGATGGACGGACGCTCAGGTGACCGGCGAGGGCATCCGTCGGGCCCTGCACACCTCGCCCGCCAACGCCCGCATGCTGCGGGACGCCCTGCTCGCCGAACGCACCACCGGGGCAGTGACGCCGTGAACACGTTCACCGTGGCCGTCTCGGGTCGTCGCCCGGGACGGCTTAGCGCGGCATGAGCACGCTGCCGGTCTTCCGGTGGCACCTCGCCCCGGACGGCTACGCCACCCGCCGTCAACTGCGAGCCCGAGACCTGCGCCCTGGCGGACAGGACGTTGCCGCTCAGCTCGAACGCCCCCGGCGACGGGGCCGGCCGCCGCTGGTCGCCTACCTGTACCGGGTGGACCTCGCCAAGCCGGTCCGGCCAATGACTCCGGGCCGGTGGCGGGCCCATGCCGCGATGATGCGCGCCCGCCGCACCTGCCCCGAGTGCCGCCGCGATGCCGGATACGTCATCCCGCCCACGCTCGGAACCTGCGTGACCTGCGCCTATCCCGAAGAACAGTGCGCCGCTTGAACCACCTCGAACCCGGGTCCGGCCGCCCGACCTTCCACAGCAAGCCGGCCGGACCCCTCGACTCCCGAAGGAGTACGTACATCGTGACCGAGACCACCACCTTCACGCCCCCCGGGGACCCGGAGGGCACCGAACAGCCGACAGCCGACGTGCTGCCGTTCCCGCTCAAGAAGAAGACCGACCCCGCTGCATCGGCCGGCGAGGGCGTTGTGAGGCCGGGGGAGTGGGAGGCCGAACTCCCCGACACCGACGACCCGGAGGCCGACGGACTGAGCGAGGGCGTGCCGGTCGACCCGCCGCGCGAGGTCTACCCGCCCTCGGTCGCGGAATGGATGGAGGCCAAGGACAAGGCCCGTCTGCCGGTGCTGCCGGACTGGGTCAAGCTCCCCGACCAGCGCACGGCGGTCCGCAAGTGGGCGATCCGCCACTACTCTTCCGTGGCCGGCTACCACGCCGTTCGCCTGCCGCTGGTCTACACGCCCAAGATCTGCATGTACTCGCCGCGCGGCGCGTGGCGTTGGTCGACCGCGATCGGCCGCTGGGTGTCTGACGCGGAAGGCAAGTCGCTGCGCCTGGCATCCGTGGTCAACGAGGATGCGGCGGAGTACTTGAAGCTGTCGCGGCAGCGCAACGACCGTGTTCGGCTGCGGGGGATCGTGGCGACGGTCGCCGGTTTCGTCGGTCTGGCCGCCGCGTTGACCCTGTACGTCATGGCTCCGTCGTGGTTGCTCATGCTGGCCGTGGCGACACTGGCCACCACCCTGGGTGTGGTCGGGGCGCCGGCGGATCGGCCGCTCATCGACATGGCCAAGGTGACGTTCCGCAAGCGCAAGCTGTCCTCCGACATCGTCATCCGTGCACACGAGGTGGCGGGGCTGACGGAAAAAGATCAGTCCATCGCGTTCCCCAGGCCCATCGGCCGGGACGGGGACGGCTGGCGCGTGGTGGTGGATCTGCCCTACGGCAAGCACTTCCAAGACGCGCTCAAGGCCCACGGCCGGCTCGCATCCGGTCTGGACATCGCCCCCACTCAGCTGTTCCTGGACAAGGACGAGACGAGCAACCGGCGCATCTCGTACTGGATCGCCGACCGTGACCCGCTCGCCGTGCCGTCGGGCAAGTCGCCGCTGCTGGGGGCGACGCGGGTGGACTTCTGGAAGCCGTTCCCGTGGGGTGTCGATGAGCGCGGAAACGCGGTCATGGCCACCATGCTGTGGCTGTCGCTGCTGGTCGGTGCCGTGCCGCGTCAGGGCAAGACGTTCTCCGCCCGGACGATCGCGCTCGCCGCTGCGCTGGACCCGCACGTCCGGTTGTACGTGTTCGACGGGAAGGCGTCGCCGGACTGGCGCAAGTTCGCGCTGGTCGCCCACCGCATCGGGTTCGGCATCGTGCCCAAGAACGGCATCGACCCGGTGGGGCATCTGCTGACCTCGCTGCGGGAGTTGAAGGCGGATGTCGAGGACCGCTATCACCGGCTGTCGGAACTGCCGCTGCACATCTGCCCGGAGGGCAAGCTGACCCCGGAGATTAGCCGGGACCCGAAGCTGAACATGCCCCTGACCCTGTTCGTGGTGGACGAGGTGCAGGAGTACCTGACCCACCCCGAACACGGCAAAGAGATCCTTTCCCTGATGGTCTACCTCGCCCGGGTCGCCCCCGCGGTAGGCGTCTCGGTGATGACGTCGACGCAGAAGCCGGACGACAAGGCCTGCCCGTCGGAGCTGCGGGATCAGCATCAGGCCCGGTTCGCGCTGCGGGTGGGCGCCTATCAGGTCTCGGACGTCATCCTCGGTGCGGGCTCGTACTCGGAGGGCCTGGACGCGTCCAAGCTGCTCAAGTCCCACAAGGGCGTCGGCCTGCTCAAGGGCATGTCGGATGATGCCGGGATCGTGCGCACCTACCTCGCCGACGGCCGCGACGCCGAACGCATCCTGACCCGTGCCGCCGCGCTGCGCGAGGCGGAGGGCACGCTGTCGGGTGACGCGGTCGGCGAGGCGCCGGCCCCGGAGACGTCCGCGACGATCCTTGACGACGTCGCGGCCGTGCTGGGCAAGGGCGAGGCCAAGGTGTGGTCCGAGACGATCGTGGACCGGCTTGCCGACCTGCGCCCGGACGTCTACGGCCCGTGGGCGGAGTTGGAGCCCAAGCCCAAGGCGGAAGCACTCACCGCCGCGCTCAAGCCGTACGGCGTCGTGACCGACCAGATCAGCCGGCGCATCGACGGCAAGCAGGTCAACAAGCGCGGCATCAAGCGCGATGACATCGCCGCCGCGATTACACAGCGCAACCAAACCAGGGACGTCGGATAGGTCTCACGGCCTGCTACCGGTAGCGGCACACGTCGCTACCGGTAGCAACCCTGCTAGCGACCCAAACCGCCCCTGATCAGGCCGCTAGCGGATAGCGGCCGACCTGCGGAAACCCCTCAAACGCCCTCTGAGAGGCCCCCGATGAGCCTTGCAGTGCTCGCTACCGCCTCCCTTCTCACCGTCACTCTCGGTTACGTCGTCAAGTGCTGGGTCCGCCCGTTCGGCAACTGCCGCGCGTGCGACGGCATGGGCCACGGCTTCAAGACCGACCGCAAGGGCAAGACCCGGCGCGGCCGTGACTGCCGCCGCTGCCACGCCACCGGCAAGCGCATACGCGTCGGCCGCTGGATCTACAACCGCGCCGCGCGCACCTACCGCGCCGGCACCCGCTGACCACCCCCAGGGAGCACCCCGCCATGCGCAAGTTCCTCCCCGTGGCCGTCGCGACTGTGGCACTCGTCACGGCCCTGTCCGCGTGCGGCCCGCAGTACCCGCCGGGCCCGCACGGGACGGTCACCGATCGCAGCGCGACCTACTTCAAGTCCGGCGGCTGGCGCTACCGCCTCACCGTCACCACCCCGGACGGTCGGCGCGAGACCTTCCGCGTCGCCCGTCACGACTACGGCAACTGCTTTCACCGATCCGCCTACCCCACCTGCACCCACCGCTGACCCGGGAGAACCACATGGTCCTCACCATCCCGCTCGTACTGCTACTCGCCGTCGTCGTCGGGCTGTTGCTGCGTTTCAGGGCGGTCGGTGCCGGCGCGGCCGTCGTCGTCGCGCTGTTCGGCTTCTACCTCTCCGGTACCGACACGGGCGACACCGTCAACCAACTCGTCACCGCCGTTGCCGGCGCCCTCGCCGGACGCTGACCGAAGGGAGACCAGCACCGTGAACGAGCCCACCGCGTACGGCAGTTCGGCCGCGTACGAGACGGCCGCCGTCGAAGTCCACACCCCCACCCCGATCGTCCCCGTCCACACCGCCCCGCTCATGCCGGTCCAGCCGGGCGCCATCCCGGCCGTGGCGAGCATCGTCCTCCCCGACGGCCGCGTCGTCACCGGCTACGCCCTGACGCCCATGCAGCCCGACCCGGTCACCACCGTCAAGCCGGCCGTCTCCCGCGCGGCCGTGAACACCGCGCTCGGGGGTGTCGGGTTCCTCGCCGTGTGCGGCGGACTGCTCCTGCTCACCTCGTTCATCGCCGCACTGGCCGCGTTCATCCACCAACTGATCATCTTGGCGGCCGTCGTCTTCGGGGGATGGGTTGCCGTGCAGGTCTTCAGCGCGAGCGACCACCGGGGCGGAACCACGGTCAACATCCGCAAGGCCGTCATCAAGCGGAACAAGTTCTACGGCTGACAACAGCAACGAACCGCCGTTCTGACCCGACGGGAGTCCTATGCCTTACCGCGACAACGACCCCATCTCTGACGGACCGCTCAGCAACGCCCCGTTCGGCTACTCGCCGGACTCCTTGCAGCGCGAGGCCCTATACGCCGAACTCGCCAACGCGGGCGTCGAACTGGGCACCTACGACCGGCGAATCGTGGACTGGATCGCCGGATGGGACTACCCCACCGTGGCCACCATCGCGAGCCTGATCCGCCGCGCCGGCCGCGCACCGCAGTAGTTACGCCGAGGGCGGCGGCTCCCGGACAAGGACAACCCGCCGCCCCCGGTCTCCTTATCCCGACGTTGCAGAACAGGAGACCTCCAGCATGACCCAACTGCACGTATTCAGCGAGAGCTTCTCTTCCCCTGCCACTCGAATGGGGCGCCTGCACCGGCCGCGCCTGGAGGAACTGACGGCGGTCATCCCGCCCGTCTACGGCGAGTGGATCGGCCGTGCGTTCCTCGCGGACGTGGCGATGTCGGAGGCGGCGGCATGAGCGCGACTCCCGCCCCCCTGAGTGTCGCCCTCGTCCTCGCGGCGACTGGCGTCCCGGTCCTGCCACTGCGGGGCAAGGTTCCGTTCGGCAACTGCCGCACCTGCAAGGGGAACGCGTGCGGGGGACGGCCCAACATGAAAGCGGCCGGCCCCTGCCGGTGCCCCGCACCGTGCCACGCGTGGGCCGCCGCCACCACGGACCCAAACGTCCTCACCTCGCCCATGTGGGCGGCCGTGTGGCGTGAGGCGGTTACGGTCGCCTACCACCCCGGCGGGGCGGGGCTGACGGTGGTCGACCTGGATAACGCGGCGGCCGTCGCCTGGGCCCGCGAGACGCTGCCCGCCACCCGCACGGTACCGACGACGCGTGGCGAACACTGGCTCTACCTCGGCGCCATGACGTCAGCCAACGCAGTCCGGCCGGGTGTCGACGTCAAGTCCCTTATGCAGTACGCCCGTTGGCTCGGTCCCGGGACCGGCCGTATGGCCGTTCTCCCTGCGGCCGTGCGCGCCCTGGTGGTGAAGGAAGACACCACCCCCGCGCCGGGGGAGGTGGTCTCTTCTCTTCCCGGCCGCGCCCCCTGGTCGCGGGAGGTGGCCACCGGGTGCCGCCACACCGAGCGCTACGTCCGCACCGGCCTGGAACGCGGCCTCGCCCTCGTACGGGCCCGCACCGAATCCGGCGCCGGATCACAGGCGTTCGGCGTTGCCCGGTTCCTCGCCGCACAGCACACTGCCTGCCCCGGCCCGTGCGGGCTCGCGGCCATCGGCGAGGAGATCGTCACGGCTGCGGTCTCCGTGGGCGTCCCGGAGGCCTACGCGCGCCGCGCGGTCACCAACGGCCTTGAGACGGCCGTGGAGCGCGCAGCATGAACAAAGCATCACGAAACACCATGAAAGGCGGTCGGGGCGCCGTACAGAGCCCGCCACGGCCGTCCGTGGGCGAACCGAAGGGCGTCGCCCGCAAGGGCGTCCATATGGCTGTTGGTTCTGACCCGCAGACGGTCACCGTCTCCGGCATCACTCCGGGCCTGCACATTCAGTGCGAGGGCGTACCGGTCGCGGACTGGCTCTGTGTCTGTGGGCAGCACGAACGCGCCCGGGGCCGTGCCGCCGTCATCAGGTTCACCGCCCGCGTCCGCACCGGTATCTGCCCGCACACCGCCACCGCCGAAGGGAGGGCCGTCGCATGACTCCACAGCCTGTGGACAGCCCCGACCTGTGGGCCGGACTGCCCACCCTGCAAGACCCGCCCGGCGAGGACGACACGGCACCGGACGTGTGGGAGGACCCCATTCCCCTCACCGGCCGCCGCGACCGGCCTTCTTTTCCCGTCCACGTTCTCCCTTCCTGGCTGGGGGAGTTCGTGGCGGCCGTCGCGGAAGAGACGCAGACCCCGGCGGACCTCGCCGGGTCCATCGCCCTTGCCGTGCTCGCCACGGCGGCCGGCGGCCGGTCGGTGGTCCACGTGCGTGGCAACTGGCGCGAGCCCACCAACCTCTTCACCGTGGTCGCGCTCCCGCCCGCCAACCGCAAGTCTGCCGTCTTCGCGCTGCTGACCAACCCCCTGTATGAGGCGGAGAAGCAGCTCAAGGCGGCTATGAAGCCTGTGATCGTGGAAGCGGAGTTGACGGCGAGGTTGGCCAAGGAGGCGGCGGATAAGGCCGTCGCCAAGGCTGCGTCCGCCGACGGCGACAAGCGCGATGACATGGTGGCCACCGCCGTCGGCCTCGCGCAGACCGCCGACACCCTCACCGTTCCTGCGGAACCGGTGCTGTTGGCGGATGACTCGACACCCGAGACGGTCACCTCACTCATGGCCGAACAGGGCGGCCGGCTGTCGGTGATGAGCGCGGAGGGCGGCATCTTCGACATCATTGCCGGCCGCTACTCCGGGGCTCCCAACATGGAAGTCTTCCTCAAGGGGCATGCCGGGGACCGGCTGCGGGTGAACCGGCAGACCCGCCGTGAGTACATCGACGCCCCCGCGCTGACCATCGGCCTCGCCGTGCAGCCGGACGTGTTGCGGGACATCGGGAAGGTGAAGGGGTTCGAGGGGCGCGGACTGCTGGCCCGCTTCCTGTACTCCCTGCCGGTGTCCACGGTCGGCGAACGCGAGATCATCACCGACCCGGTCCCGGAAGAGACGGCCGCCGCCTACACCGCCCGGGTCATCGACCTCGCCCTGTCCCTGGCGGAGTGGACCGACCCGGCCGTCATCCAGCTCGCCCCGGAAGCGGACGCGGCCCTGATCGCCTATCAGAAGCGCATCGAACCACAGCTCAAGGCACGCGGCGGGAAGCTGGGCCACATCTCCAACTGGGCCGGGAAGCTGGCCGGGGCGACCGCCCGCATGGCCGCCTTGCTGCACCTCGCCGAACACGGCGGCAACGGCTACGCCCACCCGGTCACCGACGCCACCATGAACGCGGCCATCGAGCTGGGGGAGTACTACACCGCCCATGCCCTCGCCGTGTTCGACGTCATGGGAGCCGACCCGGTCCTGTCCCGCGCCCGCAGCGTGCTGGAAGCGCTGAGGGACAACGGATGGGAGGACGTCAGCCGACGGGACGTCTTCACCGTCCTGTCCCGCAGCGAGGTCCCCACCGTCGCCGACCTGGAACCCGCCCTCACGCTGCTGGAAGACCACGGATACCTGCGGTCCTACCAGCCCGAGCGCACCGGCAAGCGCGGACGGCCCCCGGCGCCCCGCCTGTTGGCCCACCCCGCCCTACGCCACGGCGGTCGGTGACCCCCGGCCGCGCCCTCAACCCCTCCCGCACAAACCGCAAAATCCGCAGAAAAGCCGGGACACCCCGCTGACCTGCAACGCGACCCCCGCCCCACCTTGGCCGGAGGCCCGTCGCACAATCCCGCGATATTCCGCAAAAAACCAAGCGCCACCCCACCACCGGGTCGTTCGCCGGCGGTCCCTGATTTTTGCGGAATATCGCGGGTTTCTGCGGAGCACCCCACGTCACCACCCGCACTCCGCATCACCGCAGGTCAGAGGCTACCCCCGGCTTTTCTGCGGATTTTGCGGTTTGTGCGGCGGCACCTGCCCATGAACTCAGCCTCCCAGGAGCCAGCCGTGGACGAACCCACCACCATCGCCCTCGCCCCCGCCGAAGACCCGAACCTGGTTCTTCTCAAGGTCGAAGAGGCCGCCTACCGACTCCGCATCGGCCGCACCACCTGTTACGCCCTCATCCGCACAGGCGCACTGGAGTCCGTCGTGGTCGCGGGTGGGCTCCGCAGGATTCCGGCCGACGCCGTGCCTGAGTACGTCACCCGTCTTCGCACCGCCCAACGCGCCGCTTGACGACGCCCGGGGCGGCGGCTCCCGGACAAGGACATCCCGCCGCCCCGGTCTCCATCCCGACATCCAGAAACAGGAGCCTGCCCGTGGCAGAGAAGAAGAAGGGCACCCGCCGCGCCAACGGCGAATCCGCGATCTACCTCGGTGCGGACGGCCGTTGGCACGCGCGCGTGCCGATGGGTTACAAGGACAACGGGGAGCCCTACCGGCGGCACCTCACGCGCAAGACGCGCGATGACTTGGTTGAGGAAGTCAGAAAGCTGGAGAAGCAGCGCGACGGGGGCTCGGCCCAACAGCCGGGCAAGGCGTGGACGGTTGAGAAGTGGCTTCAGCACTGGGTTGAGAACATCGCCAAGCCGACCGTCAGCGAGAACACGTACGACGGGTACGAGGTCGCCGTTCGCGTTCACCTCGTGCCGGGTGTCGGCAAGCATCGCCTTGACCGTTTGGAGCCCGAGCACCTGGAGAGCCTGTATCGCCGTATGCAGGCCAACGGACAGCGCAAGGCCGGTACCGCTCACCAGGCGCACCGCACCGCCCGAACCGCGCTGGGGGAGGCCGTACGGCGCGGCCATGCGGCGAAGAACGCTGCCGCGTTGGCGAAGCCGCCACGGATGGAAGAGGACGAATCCGAGGTTGAGCCCTACTCCGTGGAAGAGGTCCAGTGCCTACTCCTGGAAGCCAACAAGCGCCGGAACAGCGCCCGTTGGATGCTGGCGCTTGCGCTCGGAATGCGGCAGGGCGAAACGCTCGGACTGCGCTGGTCTGACGTCGACCTGGACAACGAGTACCTGAAGCTGCGTCGAAACCGTCTGCGCCCCCGGTACGCACACGGGTGCCCGGAAGTCTCACGGTGCGGCCGGAAGGCGGGGTATTGCCCCGACAAGGTGCAGGTCCGGCGCGAGACCAAGAACACCAAGTCCCGAGCGGGCCGGCGGGCGGTCCCCCTGCCGGGCCCGCTGGTCGCGATGCTCCGTGCTCACGCCGAGACGCAAGCGCGCGAGCGCAAGGCGGCCGGCGACCTCTGGACCGAGTCGGACTACGTGTTCACCAAGCCGTTGGGCGGCCCTCTGAGCCCGAACACGGACTACCACGACTGGAAGCGGCTACTCGAAGACGCAGGCGTCCGGGACGGCCGGCTGCACGACGCCCGACACACGGCCGCCACCGTGCTCATGCTGCTCGGTGTCCCAGCCCGCGTCATCGACCAGATCATGGGATGGGAACCGGGCACCTCCGCAAGCATGAGGGCGCGGTACCTGCACGTGCCGGACGCGATGCTCAAGGACGTCGCTCGGAAGATCGCCGAAGCCATCTGGGGACCCCCGACAACACCCGCTGTGGACAAAAACCAGGACAACGGGGTCTGAGGACAACGACGAAGGGCCCCACCGCGAGGTGGGGCCCTTCGACATCGTGCCCGGTGAGGCACTGGCGGAGGATACGAGATTCGAACTCGTGAGGGGTTGCCCCCAACACGCTTTCCAAGCGTGCGCCCTAGGCCTCTAGGCGAATCCTCCGCCGGGAACATTACATGACCGAGAGGAGTGCTCGCGAACTCGTTCCCGGCCCCTGACGTCGGGTACTGTGTGCGGAGCCCCTCACGCGGCGCTATCTGACTGAACTCCCCCAGGGCCGGAAGGCAGCAAGGGTAGGTTGGCTCTGGCGGGTGCGTGGGGGGCGCTTGCGTTCCCGGGGCCCGGCCACGGCTCGCGGCTCGGGTGGTGCTCGGGCCGGGCGGGGCTGGTTGTCAGTGCGCGCCTATAACCTCGTACGCGTGTCGTCTCTCGCGCTGTACCGCCGTTATCGCCCGGAGTCGTTCGCCGAGGTCATCGGGCAGGAGCATGTAACCGACCCGCTGCAGCAGGCGCTGCGGAACAACCGGGTCAATCACGCGTACCTGTTCAGCGGGCCGCGCGGCTGCGGCAAGACGACCAGCGCGCGGATTCTGGCGCGGTGTCTGAACTGCGAGAAGGGACCCACGCCGACCCCCTGCGGTGAATGCCAGTCCTGCCAGGACCTCGCGCGCAACGGACCCGGTTCCATCGACGTCATCGAGATCGACGCCGCCTCCCACGGTGGCGTGGACGACGCCCGTGACCTGCGCGAGAAGGCCTTCTTCGGGCCCGCAGGCAGTCGGTACAAGATCTACATCATCGACGAGGCCCACATGGTCACGTCGGCCGGTTTCAACGCGCTGCTGAAGGTCGTCGAGGAACCGCCGGAGCACCTCAAGTTCATCTTCGCCACCACCGAGCCCGAGAAGGTCATCGGGACCATCCGGTCGCGTACCCATCACTACCCCTTCCGGCTCGTCCCGCCGGGGACCCTGCGCGACTACCTCGGCGAGGTGTGCGGCAAGGAGGACATTCCCGTCGAGGACGGTGTTCTGCCGCTCGTCGTGCGCGCCGGGCAGGGGTCCGTGCGTGACTCCATGTCCGTCATGGACCAGTTGCTCGCCGGGGCCAAGGAGGAGGGCGTGACGTATGCCATGGCCACCTCCCTCCTCGGATACACCGACGGCTCGCTCCTCGACTCCGTCGTCGAGTCCTTCGCGACCGGCGACGGCGCCGCCGCCTTCGAGGTCGTCGACCACGTCATCGAAGGTGGCAACGACCCGCGCCGTTTCGTCGCCGATCTGCTGGAGCGCCTGCGCGATCTGGTGATCCTCTCCGCCGTGCCGGACGCCGCCGAGAAGGGGCTCATCGACGCCCCCGCCGACGTCATCGAGCGCATGCAGGCCCAGGCCGGCACCTTCGGCGCCGCCGAACTCAGCCGCGCCGCCGACCTCGTCAACGCGGGGCTGACCGAGATGCGCGGCGCCAACTCACCCCGCCTCCAGCTGGAACTGATCTGCGCGCGCGTGATGCTTCCCGCCGCGTACGGCGACGAGCGTTCCGTCATGGCCCGCCTCGACCGCCTGGAGAGGGGCGTGAACTTCTCCGCGGGCGGCGGCGCCGGCATGCCCGCGATGGGGTACGTGCCGGGTCCCGACGCCCACGCCGGCGCGCCCATGGCCGGTGGGCCGTCCGCGTCCGGGGGAGCACCTGTGCCCGGGGGCGCACCCATTCCGCCGGGTGGCGGCGCCGCGGCTGCCCGCGCGGCGGTACGAGGACCAGCTGCGCAGGGCGGCCAAGGGGTACCCGGGGGAGGCGGTCCGACGGCCACCGGCCCGGCATCCGCCACGCCCCCACCCGCCCCCGCACCGACCTCCCCCGCCCCCGCACCCGCGCCCACCCCCGAGCCCACCGCTCCGGCGCCCCCGTTCACCGACCAGCAGCCTCAGCCACAGCACCAGTCCCAGCCCCACTCCCAGCCCCACTCCCAGTCGCCGTCTCCCTTGTCGTCCCCGTCTCCCGCTCCCGGCGCCTGGCCCACCACCGCCACCGCAGGCGGAGGCCGACGTCCCGGCGGCTGGCCCACACCGACCCAGGCGGGCGCCGGACAACCCCCGACCGCGCCGAGCGCACCGGCGCAGACACCGGCACAGGCGCAGGCACAGCAGCCGACACCGACCTCCGCCCCCACCCCGCAGCACCAGCCCGCAGCCCCCGCCGCTTCCTCCTACGCCCCCCCGACCGGCGGCCTCGACCCCCGCATGCTCTGGCCGAACATCCTGGAAGCGGTCAAGAACCGTCGCCGCTTCACCTGGATCCTGCTCAGCCAGAACGCCCAGGTGGCCGGCTTCGACGGCACGACCCTCCAGCTGGGCTTCGTCAACGCCGGCGCGCGGGACAACTTCGTCAGCAGCGGCAGCGAGGACGTGCTGAAGCAGGCGCTGACGGAACAGTTCAGCGTGCAGTGGAAGATCGAGGCGATCGTCGACCCGTCCGGCGGCTCGGCCCCCTTGCCGCCCACCGCTCCTACCAGCCCCTCCGGCTACAACGGCGGGACCGGCGGGACCGGCGGGACCGGCGGCGGAGGCTACGGCGCCGGTACGACCCCCACCGCGCAGCACCCCGCACCTTCGGCGCCCTCGTTCACCCCGGCGCCCCCCGCGCCCTCCCCGTCGACAACCCAGTCGTCTCAGTCCTCACCCGCCCGGCAGCCCGCCCCGGAACCACCCCCACCCCCCGTCTCCCCTGAGGACGACACCCCGGAGGACGACGACCCCGACCTCGTCGACTCGGCCCTCTCCGGCCACGAACTGATCGTGCGGGAGCTGGGCGCGACGGTGATGGAGGAGTTCACGAACGAGTAGTGGGACCTCGCGTCGACGCCGGTCCGCGTCCGTGTTTCTCAGCCCGTCCGCGTCCGTGTTTCTCAGCCGTCCGCATCCGTGCTCCTCAGCATCCGTGCTCCTCAGCCCGTCCGGCGTTCGAGGACGAACGAGGTTCCCCAGGCCGAAGCGGGGATCTGCGGGCGGCAGTCCCCAGAACAGACGCCCGCGTCAACACCCCGCACAACCCGGTTAGGCTGACCCCCGTGAAGGTCCTCGTCATCGGCAGCGGTGCCCGCGAACACGCCCTGTGCCGTTCTCTGTCCCTCGATCCCGACGTCACCGCGCTGCACTGCGCCCCCGGCAACGCCGGTATCGCCGAGGTCGCCGAGCTGCACGAGGTCGACGCGCTCGACGGCACGGCCGTAGCGGCGCTGGCCACGGCGCTGGAGGCCGACCTGGTGGTGGTGGGGCCGGAGGCTCCGCTGGTCGCCGGGGTCGCCGACGCCGTGCGCGAGGTGGGCATCCCGGTCTTCGGCCCCTCCGGGGAGGCCGCGCGAATCGAGGGTTCCAAGGCCTTCGCGAAGGACGTCATGGCGGGGGCCGAGGTCCCCACCGCTCGCTCGTACGTCTGTACGACGCCCGCGGAGGTCGACGAGGCCCTCGACGCGTTCGGTGCCCCGTACGTCGTCAAGGACGACGGGCTCGCGGCCGGCAAGGGCGTCGTCGTCACCGATGACATCGAGGTGGCCAGGGCGCACGCGAACTCCTGCGAGCGGGTCGTCATCGAGGAGTTCCTGGACGGCCCCGAGGTCTCCCTCTTCGCCATCACCGACGGCGAGACGGTCCTCCCGCTCCAGCCGGCCCAGGACTTCAAGCGCGCCCTGGACGGCGACGAGGGCCCGAACACCGGCGGCATGGGTGCGTACTCCCCGCTCCCGTGGGCGGACCCGAAGCTGGTGGACGAGATCCTGCAGACGGTTCTCCAGCCGACGGTCGACGAGATGCGCCGCCGCGGCACGCCCTTCTCGGGCCTGCTCTACGCCGGTCTCGCGATCACTTCGCGCGGAGTACGGGTCATCGAGTTCAACGCCCGCTTCGGCGACCCCGAGACCCAGGTCGTGCTGGCCCGCCTGCAGACCCCGCTGGCCGGCGTCCTGCTCGCCGCCGCGAGCGGCAACCTCGCCGACCTGCCGCCCCTGCGCTGGAGCGACTCCGCCGCGGTCACCGTGGTCATCGCCTCGCACAATTACCCCGCCACCCCGCGCACCGGCGACCCGATCACCGGCCTCGACGAGGTGGCCGCCGAGGACGCCCCGCACGCGTACGTGCTGCACGCCGGCACCCGGCACGACGGGGACGCCGTCGTCAGCGCCGGTGGCCGCGTCCTGTCCGTCACGGCCGCGGGCAAGGACCTCACCGAGGCCCGCGACCGCGCCTACCGGGCCGTATCCCGCATCCGCCTGGACGGCTCCCAGTACCGCACGGACATCGCGGCGAAGGCGGCGGGCGCGGACGCCTGACCGGCGGCTCGGCCGACCTGTCACCGCCCCGCCCCCCATTCACCCATATCCACTCAGTTCAGCCACCCCTCGGATGAACCCCTCGGGCCCCGGATCCGTCTTCGGATGCGGGGCCCAGCGCTGTCTGCCCATGTCCCAGAACCCCGTAAAACGGCCGCCCGTTTCTTAGAACTTGGGTCAGTAATCGAGGCCTGATCATCGCTGTCCGTCATCCACCTCTCCCCAAAGCCATTCCATCGAGTGACCGCTTCCCTATCCGGCTGACGGGGGCCGGGGCCCCAACTAGGGTGCGGCGCAAGCGTTCGGGCACTTGGCCCACCGGCATTGCGATGTCAGTGGCGGGTGCCACAGTGGGGGAGTGAGCAACGCCAGGACAGCGACGCTGTCAGGACAGCCAGGGAGGGGGTGAGGACCGACCGTGACCGGTACCGGTACGGGTATGGGAGTCGAGGTGGGCGCGCAGGCCGCGCGCTCCCGGGCCCTCGCTGTGCTGCGCATCCGCAGCCGCGCACTTGCCGTGGCCCTGCTGCCCGCGGCTGTCGCCGTGGTGCTGCTGGCCGGCGGTTCCACGGGCCACTTGGTGGGCCCGTTCTGGCACGCCGCCCGCTGGGCGGTGACGCCTGTCGCGGTGGTCGTCCTGCTCGCCGCCGGCGCCATCGGCCTGGTCGTCGCCCGCGCCCGCCCGGCCGTGACCCCGACGGTCGCGATCGCCGAGGAGTCGGCCCCGGACCTGTACCGGATGGTGCGCGACCTGGCCGACCGCCTGGACGTCCCGGCCCCGTCCGCGATAGCGCTCACCCCTGACTGCGACAGCTGGCTGGAGGACCGTACGCACCCGGCCCACGGCCCGCCCCCGGCCGAGGACCGCGACGAGATAGCGGGCGCCGGCGCCCCGCACCGCCGCAGCACGGCCGCGCCCGTCCTCGTCATCGGCTCCCCTTTCCTGTGGTGGATGCGCGTGGGCGAACTGCGCGCCGTCCTCGCCCCCGTGGTCGCCGGTACGGGACCGTCGGCGCAGCCGGACATAGCCGCGGCCCGCCGTTTCGTGCGGGGCCTGGACGCGGCGGTGGCCGTCGCCTCGACGCCCGGCCGCTGTCCGCTGACCCGTGCGGTGTGCGCGGGCGTGGGCTGGGTGGCGCGGGTGTTGCTGCGCAGTTGCCGGGAGCACGCGGCTTTGATGGAGCGGGGCGTCGCGACGGCCGCCGCCGAGCGTGCACAGGCTGTGGATTACGGGCTGCGGATCGTCGCGCAGGAGCAGGTGGGTCTCGCGTACGCGGGTTGGGACCGTCTCCTGACCCGGGTCGCGCTGCCCGCCTGGCGGATGGGCCGCTGGCCGTCCCGGCTGGACGCGGGCGTGGTCGCCGCGCTCACCGAGCTGTCCCGCCGCGACCGCCTGGCCGAGGGCTTCGCGTCCCGCCTGGGCGAGCGCCCCGCGTGCGACCTGCTGGAAGAGCCCGGCGCGATCGACGAGGCGACCTCCCTGCTCGCCGCCCGCCTCTTTCACGGCGGTCCCGCCGAACCGAGCCCCGACTGGTCCCCGGTGGATTGGCAGGAGTACCCGGACGAGGTCGTCGACCGCAAATGGCGCACCGACGCGGCCCGCCTCCACCGAGTCCTGGACACGATGGCCGCGACCCGCGCCACCACCCCGACACCCCCGTCCCCCAACGCCCCGACCCTGGCCCGAATCCTGGACCACCTGTCGACTCCGTCGGTTCAGCAGTTCCCGCCGGACCCCGCATCACCCCTGGGGTACGACCCCTCAGCCCTCGACAACACGCCTGACACCAAGCCGGCCGCCGCGCCCGACCCGACCGCCCCGTCCGGAACCGACGCCCCGCCCGAGCTCCCGAGCCCCGCGTCGACGATCACCAACAGCGAGAGCCCGGCGCCTCCAATCACCAAGATCGAAGAGCCCGCCGACGGCCAAGGGCAGGCCGTCCCGTCTGCCGACGGCCAAGGGCAGGCCGTCCCGTCTGCCGACGGCCAAGGGCAGGCCGTCCCGTCTGCCGACGGCCAAGTGCCGGCCCTCCCGTCTGCCGACGGCCAAGCGCCGGCCGTCCCGTCTGCCGACGGCCAAGGGCAGGCCGTCCCGTCTGCCGACGGCCAAGTGCCGGCCCTCCCGTCCGCCGACGGCCAAGCGCCGACCGTCCCGTCTGCCGACGACCAAGGGCAGGCCCCCTCGCCTGCTGACGGGCAACGTCCGGTCACCCTGCCCGCCGACGCCCGAGAGCGCATCGCCCCGCCCGCCGACGGCGAGCACGCCCCACAAGGGCCTCCCGCACTCGACGACGAAACCGTCATGGCTGGTACGGGGGGGAGCGAACAAGTCGATGGCGAAGCCGAGGCCGACGAGCCGCCGATCAACGAACGCGCCGCCACCCTCGCCGCCGCCCTCACCAC
Source organism: Streptomyces sp. NPDC092369 (assembly GCF_044755245.1). Taxonomy (NCBI): domain Bacteria; kingdom Bacillati; phylum Actinomycetota; class Actinomycetes; order Kitasatosporales; family Streptomycetaceae; genus Streptomyces; species Streptomyces sp. NPDC092369. The sequence continues at coordinate 71,191 of NZ_JBIVQP010000005.1, read as the reverse complement.
CGAGCTCGCCCGAGAGGGCACCCGCACCACCACCAACCCGACCCGCCTCGACACCCCGCTCTGGGACGACGCCACGTTCCCCCTCTTCCCGCTTCAACCTCCCCGTACGGCCCGGGAGTTGCTCACCGACCACGTCACCGCGATGGTCTGCTGCGCCGCCATGGACACCGCAGGCGCCACCCCGGGCCTGGACTGGCTGGACGGCCCCACCCTCCTGGTCAACGGCGAACGCGCCACCGACCTGACCCCCCGGGTCCTCAGCCTCGTAGAAGAAGGCGACCCGGGCCCCCTGTACGCCTGGCTGATCGGATCCGGCATACGCCCCGAAAAGCCGGTCAGACTCGTCTGATCCGACCCGTCCGACCCGTCTGATCCGACCCGTCTGATCCTGCCCTTCGGGTCCCACCCCGGAGCCGGCCACCGGCCGTCGGAAACCAGCCCCGATCGCAGCTCCCACCCCAGCCCCCGCACCATCACCCCGCCAAACCAGGCGGAGCCCCCCGTTCCACTTTCGGCCAATTCGCAACGAGGTGTGACCGCCTGGGTGCGTAATGTGATGTGCTGGGACCGATCGCGCACATGGCAACCGCATACGCCACCTCAGGCCACCCACGGCCACCCACAACGGCCGACATCGACCGACATCGGCCGGCCCACGGCGGAGCAGACGCGCGAGGGAGGGGACCGACCATGGCACCGGAGCAGATCCGTCGCTGGGAGTCCGGCGCCCTGGCGCACGCCGTCAGCGACCCCTTCGGCCAGGGCCCCGTCCCCTGGCTGCGCGGTGCGGAGACGTACTTCGACGACACGGGACAGGTGGTCCCCTGGTACGTGGACCCGCCGGTACCGCCGGACCACACCACCACCCACCACAGCACCCACCACGCCTCCCACGACTCCACCCGCGATGCCACCCCCAGGGTCCCCGGCCCCAGGGCCACCGGATCCCGGACCACCGGATCCCCGCGAACCGCCGGAGGCCCCCGCTCGGCCGACGACGTCCGCCGTCAGATCAAGGGCTTCATCTCCACCGGCGCCGTCGCCCCCGGCGGGGCCGTCGACTTCCACGTCACGGTCGACCCGCCCCAGGAGTTCGGCGTCGACATCTACCGCATCGGCCACTACGGCGGTGACGGCGCCGCGAAGATCACCACCAGCCCCCGCCTCTCGGGCATCGTCCAGCCCCCGCCGCTCACCGCGGACCGCACGGTCTCCTGCCACCACTGGTGGCTGTCCTGGCGGCTGCAGATCCCGAGCTACTGGAGCATCGGCGCGTACGTCGCCGTACTGACCACCGCCGACGGCTACCGCTCGCACATCCCCTTCACCGTCCGCGACGACCACCCCGCCGACCTGCTCCTCCTGCTGCCCGACGTGACCTGGCAGGCGTACAACCTCTACCCGGAGGACGGCCGCACGGGCGCGAGTCTCTACCACGCGTGGGACGACGACGGCCGGCTGCTCGGTGAGTCCGACGCCGCCACGACCGTCTCCTTCGACCGCCCGTACGCGGGCGCCGGCCTCCCCCTCCACGTCGGCCACGCCTACGACTTCATCCGCTGGGCCGAGCGCTACGGCTACGACCTCGCCTACGCCGACGCCCGCGACCTGCACGCCGGCAAGGTGGACCCCACCCGCTACCGCGGCCTGGTCTTCCCGGGCCACGACGAGTACTGGTCGGCCACCATGCGCCGCACGGTGGAGACGGCCCGCGACCACGGCACGTCCCTCGTCTTCCTCTCCGCCAACACCATGTACTGGCAAGTGGAGTTGGGGCCGTCCCCGTCCGGCGTACCCGACCGGCTCCTCACCTGCCGCAAGCGCAGGGGCCCGGGCCGGCCCGTCCTGTGGCGCGAAGTCGACCGCCCCGAGCAGCAGTTGGTCGGCATCCAGTACGCGGGCCGGGTCCCCGAGCCGCAGCCCCTGATCGTCCGCAACGCCGACCACTGGCTGTGGGACGCGACCGGCGCGCACGAGGGCGACGAGATCGACGGCCTGGTCGCGGGCGAGGCCGACCGCTACTTCCCGCGCACCCCGCTCCCCGAGCACGACGACCGCATCCTGCTCGCCCACTCCCCGTACGCCGACGCCGAGGGCGCCCTCCGTCACCAGGAGACGTCCCTCTACCGTGCCCCCTCCGGCGCCCTCGTCTTCGCGTCCGGCACGTTCGCGTGGACCCCGTCCCTGGACCGCCCCGGTCATGTGGACACCCGGATCCAGCGCGCCACCGCGAACCTCCTGGACCGCATCTGCAAGCGCGACTGACTGCTGCCGTCACCCCCCCCGGTCCTGAGATGGCGCCCGATACGGGACAATCAAGCCAGTCGGCCCGCCCGTCGCCCACCACCACCCTGCCTGAGCCCTGCGGGCGCCCCTCTTCTTCAATCCACTGGAGGAACCCGTGTCCGGATTCGTAGAAAAGCCCGAGCCACTGCAGGTTCCGGGCCTGACGCACCTCCACACCGGCAAGGTGCGGGAGCTGTACCAGAACGAGGCGGGCGAGCTCGTGATGGTCGCCAGCGACCGCATGTCCGCGTTCGACTGGGTGCTGCCGACCGAGATCCCCGACAAGGGCCGTGTCCTCACCCAGCTCTCGCTCTGGTGGTTCGACCAGCTCGCCGACCTGATCCCCAACCACGTCCTCGGCACCGACCTCCCGCCCGGCGCCCCCGCCGAGTGGGCGGGCCGCACCCTCATCTGCAAGTCCCTGCGGATGGTCCCGGTCGAGTGCGTGGCCCGCGGCTACCTCACCGGCTCCGGCCTGCTGGAGTACAACGAGTCCCGCACGGTCTGCGGCCTAGCCCTCCCCGAGGGCCTGGTGGACGGCAGCGAACTCCCCGCCCCGATCTTCACCCCGGCCACCAAGGCCGCCGTGGGCGAGCACGACGAGAACGTGTCGTACGAGGAGGTCGCCCGCCAGGTCGGCGCCGACACCGCCGCGCAGCTGCGCCAGGCGACCCTCGCCATCTACTCCCGCGCCCGTGACATCGCCCGCGAGCGGGGCATCATCCTCGCGGACACCAAGTTCGAGTTCGGCTTCGAGGGCGAGACCCTGGTCGTCGCGGACGAGGTCCTCACCCCGGACTCCTCCCGGTTCTGGCCGACCGAGGAGTGGCAGCCGGGCCGAGCGCAGCCGTCGTACGACAAGCAGTTCGTGCGCGACTGGCTGACCGGCCCGGAGTCGGGCTGGGACCGCAAGAGCGAGCAGCCCCCGCCGCCGCTCCCGCAGCAGGTCGTGGACGCGACCCGCTCGAAGTACATCGAGGCGTACGAGCGCCTCACCGGCCTGAGCTGGAGCTAGCGGTACGAGAAAACCCCGGTCCGATGGACCGGGGTTCTCGCTGGAGCGGACGACCAGGTTCGAACTGGCGACCTCAACCTTGGCAAGGTTGCGCTCTACCAACTGAGCTACGTCCGCACTGCGCCCTGACGACTGTGCCGTGGCGCGAGAGCAACTATACCCAACCTCGCTCCCGTGCGAGACGCACCGCTGTATGCCGGTTCTCCGCCCCGAGTTTCGAGGCGGCCGACGACAGATAGTTCCGTACCGTCCCCTGGGACAGCGCGGCCCGTTCGGCGATCTCCGCGACGGGCGCCCCGTCGGCTGCGAGTTCCAGTACCTCGGCCTCGCGCGCGGTCAGCGGTGAGTCGCCGGAGGCGATGGCGTCGGCCGCCAACTCGGGGTCGACGTAACGGTTTCCGCCGTGCACCGTACGGATGATCTCCGCGAGCCGCTGCGCGCTCACCGTCTTCGGGACGAACCCCCGCACACCCGCTGCGAGCGCCCGCTTCAGGTGCCCGGGCCGGCCGTGGCTGGTGACGATCAGGACCTGGCAGCCGGGCAGTTCGGTCCGCAGGGATGTGGCGACCTTCACACCGTCCGCGCCGGGCATCTGAAGATCCAGGACGGCGACATCCGGCCGGTGCGCCCGCGCCATCGCCAGCGCCTCGGGCCCGCTCGCCGCCTCGGCGACGATCACCAGGTCGTCCTCCAGCGAGAGCAGCGCGGCGAGCGCGCCTCGGATCAGATGCTCGTCGTCGGCGAGCAGCAGCCGTACCGGAGTCATGGCCATGGGCGTCACGCGGTGACCTCGCTCACGTGCAGGGGCACTTCGGCCACCACCCGGAACACGTTCCCGTCGGCGGGCCCGGCGACGAGCGACCCGCCGACCGCCGCGAGCCGCTCCCGCAGCCCGGCGAGCCCCGACCCGATGCCTCCGTCAGTGACCGTTCGCCCGGCCAACCTCCCGCCGCCAGCCGGTCCCAAACCGCTTCCTCCACCGGCCTCCGGTCCCGAGCCGTTTCCTCCACCGGCCTCCGGTCCCGAGCCGTTTCCTCCACCGACCCCCGGTCCCGAGCCTCTCCTTCCGCCGGCCCACGCCCCTGAAGCGCCCCTCCCGTCAACTGCCATACCTCCCCCTCTTTCCCCTCCTTCCCCGTTCCTTCTGACGAGGGCCCTGTTCGACCCCCCGCCCCCGCCGGAGGCCTTCGCGCCGTCGTTCTCCACCGTGAGCACCACACGCCCCTCCGTCACCCGCAGCAGCACCTCGCACCGCCGGGCGTCCCCGTGCCGCAGCACGTTGGTCGTCGCCTCGCGGACCACCCACGCGAGCGCCGACTGCACCTCACCCGGCAGCCCGCCCGCCTCCCCGGTCACCGTGCAGGTGATCCCGGCCGCGCTCAACACGCCCTGCGCACCGGCGAGTTCGACATCCAGGTCGGCCTCTCGATAGCCCCGCACGACCGCCCGTACCTCCCGTTGCGACTCCTGCGCGATCCGCTGCACCTCGGTCATCTCGTCCACGGCCTCGGGCCGTCCGCGCCGGGCGAGCTGCACGGCGAGTTCGCTCTTGAGCGCGATCACGGCGAGGTTGCGCCCCATCACGTCGTGGATGTCCCGCCCGAACCGCAGCCGTTCCTCGGCGACGGCGAGCCGGGCGCGGGTCTCGCGGGCCGCGTCGAGTTCGTAGACGGCGTTCATGAGCCAGACGGAGAAGACCGCGGAGAAGGCGAGGAACCCGGCGCCGACGAGCACGCCCAGCGCGGTGACCAGGGCGCCGGGCGCGGGGACCCCCAGCGGCAGCGAGAGGAGACCCGCACCGACCGTGAAACCGCACACGATCAGGCAGACGCGCCGCCGGTCCGCCACACCGAGCGCGATCACCCCGGCGCCGGCGATCAGCATGATGGCGAAGATCGCGTTGCCCGTGCCCTCGGCGCCGTCGCCTTCCGGGCCCAGGTCCGCGATCAGCATGGCCGCGACCGCGGTCACCGCACTGAGGGCGGCCAGCGCCCACAGCAGTCGCACGGGCTGCGGGTTCCGTCCCCGGGTCCAGTCCAGCGCCCGGGACACGGTCACCGTGGACAGCGCGGCATGCGCCGTGACCAGGCTCAGCACCACCGCGCCGAGCCCGGCCCCCAGCGTGCCGAAGGCCGGCAGCCCCACCGCCACGAACTCGCTCACCCCGATGGTGTGGAACGACCAACGCGTGTACGTCTCGACCTTCGCCGGCGTGCTCTTGCGCCGCCACCAGCCGCCCGTCCGCCGGACCACCGTCGGGCCCGTCACCGCGCCACCCATCTCCACGCGCCCCCGTAGGTCACCGCCGCGGCTCCCACCGGAACCACCGGCGTACAGCAAACACCGCGAGCACGGTCCAGGCCAGCGCGGTCGCCGTCGTGCCCAGCGCCTCGTACCCGCTCAGCTCACCGGTGAAGCCGCCGCGGACCAGCCGGATCACGGGGGAGAGCGGCAGATACGCGCACACGTCCGCCACCCGGCCCGGCAGGGCCTCCAGGGGGATCGCGATGCCCGAAGCGAGCATGGAGAGGAACAGCAGCGGCAACGCGGTGACCTGCGCGCTCTCCACGGTCCGCGTGTAGGTCGCGGTGAGCGCGGCCAGCGCCGCGCACAGCACCAGGCCGAGCAGCAGCCCCAGGACGGTGAGATACGGCGCCTTGGGCGCCCCCGTGTCGAAGAGCACCACGCAGGCGACGACGAGGAGGAGGGACTGGGCGAGACCGAGGCACACGGCCGGCAGCCCGGTGCCGACGAGGATCTCGGCGTCACCGACCTCGCCGGTGCGCAGCCGCTTGAGGACGAGCTCCTCGCGGCGGGCCACGTAGGCGCTGACCAGGGACGAGTAGACGGCGAACAGGAGGGAGAAGCCGACGGCGGCCGTGAGCAGCACCGTGCCGACGCTCAGTCCCTCGGCCTTGAGGTCCATCTGGTCGAGCGTGGGCCGCACGCTGAACGGCAGCGCGAGCGGCACCAGCAGCGCCGTGACCACCGCACTGCGATTGCGCCCGAGCAGCGTCAGCTCGGCCCGCGCCAGCGCCTGCATCCGCCGCCGCCGGGCGGGACTGAGAGCGAGGGTACTCATGCCGCCACCTCTTCCTTGTCCTTCTCACGCGCGATCCCCAGGAACGCCTCCTCCAGCGACGCCGACCGCACATCGAGGTTCCGCAGCTCGACCCCGGCCCGCTCGGCCCACACCAGCAGCCCGGTGGCCGCCCGCTGCAGTTCCCTCGTCCGCAGCCGTACGACCCTGCCGTCCACCTCGTGACCGGTCACCCCGAGTTCGCCGAGCGGTGGCAGGTCGCCCAGGAAGTAGCCGTCCGGCAGCCGGAAGGAGATCCGGGAGGGCTGGGCGGCGGTCACCTCGGCCGGGGTCCCGGTCGCCGCGATCCGCCCCTCGCGCATGATCGCGATCCGGTCGGCGAGGTCCTCGGCCTCCTCCAGGTAGTGCGTGGTGAGCAGCACGGTCGTGCCGCCGTCGCGCAGCGCGCGCACCAACTCCCAGGTGTCCCGGCGCCCTTCGGCGTCCAGGCCGGTCGTCGGCTCGTCCAGGAACAGCACCTCGGGCCGGCCGAGCACCGCGAGCGCCAGGTCGAGGCGGCGCCGTTCACCGCCGGACAGCTGCTTCACCCGTACGTCGGCCCGCCGGTGCAGACCGACCAGTTCCAGCGCCTCCTGCGGCGGCCGGGCCCGGCTCACGCACCCCGCCCACATCCGGGCGGTCTCTTCGACGGTCAGCTCGGACGGGAAGCCGCCCTCCTGGAGCATCACGCCGGTGAAGGGCCGCACGGCGGAGCGCTCCTCGTAAGGGTCGTGCCCCAGCACCCGCACCGATCCCGCGGCGGGCTCGGCGAGGCCCTCCAGCACCTCGACCGTCGACGTCTTGCCGGCGCCGTTGGTCCCGAGCAGTGCGAAGACCTCGCCCCGGTCCACATGGAAGGAGACTCCGCGTACGGCCTCGAACCCGCCCCCGTAGACACGTCGCAGGTCAGTGACCTCAATCACGTGTTCGTGTTCGTCGTTATCCATGCCTCAAGCGTCCCGGCGATCGGGAGGAGAGGGCAGTGCGTGCTGTCATCGCCGCGTATGACAAATGTCAGAAGAAACCGCGGCGATGGACAGGCCGGAGACACGACGAAGGCCCCGGTCGATGACCGGGGCCTTCGTGAAGTGAGCGGACGACCAGGTTCGAACTGGCGACCTCAACCTTGGCAAGGTTGCGCTCTACCAACTGAGCTACGTCCGCACTGCCTCCGACCGGCTCCCACCGATCGGCGCGGGCATCAGCCTACCTGATCCACCGGAGCGGACAGGACGGCGATGCAGAGCGGGTGACAGGAATTGCACACTGCGCCTTCCCCCTGGAAGGGGGATGTTCTGCTACTGAACTACACCCGCGTGTACCTCGTGGGTTCGGCCTGTCGGCCTCGCCCCTCGGCGTGCTCCGAACTCTAGCTGACCATCAGGGGTGCAGCGCAAGTCGGGTCTCCCGAGGGGCGGATGACCCGTCGTCGAACGCGGCGGTTCACTCGCGGCAGCTCACTGTGCCGCGCTGAACGCCTCGTAGACCTTCTTGGGGATCCGGCCGCGTGCGGGCACGTCCATCTTGTTCGCCTGCGCCCAGGCGCGGACGGCCGCCGGGTCGGGGGCCACCTCCGTCTGCCGGTACGCCTTGCCCGACTTCGAGCGCTTGCGGCCCGCGTCCACGTAGGGCTCGAGCGCCTTACGCAGTTTCTTGGCATTGGATTCATTCAGGTCGATCTCGTACGACTTGCCATCCAGTCCGAAGGCGATCGTTTCCGCCGCTTCCGAGCCGTCGATGTCGTCAAAGAGAGTGACCACGACCTTCTGCGCCACGAATATCGGTCCCTTCGTACGGCACGTTGCCAATTCATTTGTACAGTGCTCAGCAATGCAATGTGAAGCTTGACTAAATCCTCCCGCGCGTCCTGAGCGCAATAGGTATCGGGTGTCGATCTGGGATCTTTCCTGGATCTTTTCGTGAACGGGTGTCGGCGCGCCGGGCCGTGACGGCCATCACGTAGCTTCCTCCAACGCTACCCGCGTAGAAATTTTGTGCGGGTAGTCTGAAGCCACCTGTCGAAGACCCGCAGGAACCTGCTCAGCACCACAACACCGGGAGTGCCAGTGGCACGCGTCGTAGTCGACGTCATGCTCAAGCCGGAGATCCTCGACCCCCAGGGCCAGGCGGTCCAGCGTGCCCTGCCGCGCCTGGGTTTCGAAGACATCTCCGATGTACGTCAGGGAAAGCGATTCGAACTGGAAGTTGACGGACCGGTCGACGAGGCCGTGCTCGCCCGCATCCACGATCTTGCGGAATCCTTCCTCGCCAACACGGTGATCGAGGACTTCACGGTCAAGGTCGAAGAAGTGGCGGAGGCCGCGAAGTGACCGCTCGTATTGGCGTCGTCACTTTCCCGGGAAGTCTCGACGACCGTGACACCCAGCGCGCGATCCGCCTCGCGGGTGCCGAACCGGTCGCTCTGTGGCACAAGGACAAGGACCTTCACCAGGTCGACGCGGTTGTCCTTCCCGGCGGTTTCTCCTACGGCGACTATCTGCGCGCCGGAGCCATCTCCCGGTTCTCGCCGGTGATGGAGACGGTCATCGAGCAGGCGAAGTCGGGACTCCCGGTCCTGGGCATCTGCAACGGTTTCCAGATCCTCACCGAGGCCCATCTCCTCCCGGGCGCGATGCTCGGCAACAACCACCTCCACTTCATCTGCCGCGACCAGAAGCTGCGGGTGGAGAACGCGGGCACCGCCTGGACCAGCGACTACGCGTCCGGCCAGGAGATCCACATCCCGCTGAAGAACATGGACGGCCGGTACGTCGCCGACGAGCGCACGCTGGACGAGCTGGAGGCCGAGGGGCGGGTCGTCTTCCGCTACGTCGACTTCAACCCCAACGGTTCGCTCCGCGACATCGCCGGCATCACGAACGCCGCCGGGAACGTCGTAGGCCTCATGCCGCACCCGGAGCACGCCGTCGAGCCGCTCATCGGCTCCGGCCGCACCGACGGCCTGCCCTTCTTCACCTCGATCCTCAAGAAGCTGGTCAACGCATGAGCAGGACGCCTCTGGACACGGTCGAGCACGCGGCCGAGACCCCCGACGTCGAGCTGCCCTGGGCCGAACTGGGCCTGAAGAAGGACGAGTACGAGCGGGTCGTGGAGATCCTCGGCCGCCGGCCCACCGGCGCCGAGCTCGCCATGTACTCGGTCATGTGGTCCGAGCACTGCTCGTACAAGTCCTCCAAGGTCCACCTCCGCCAGTTCGGCGAGAAGGCCCCGCAGTCCGACGCGCTGCTCGTCGGCATCGGCGAGAACGCCGGTGTCGTCGACGTCGGCCAGGGTTACGCGGTCACCTTCAAGGTCGAGTCGCACAACCACCCCTCGTACGTGGAGCCCTACCAGGGCGCGGCCACGGGCGTCGGCGGCATCGTCCGCGACATCATCGCGATGGGCGCGCGGCCGGTGGCGGTCGTGGACCCGCTGCGGTTCGGTGCGGCGGACCACCCCGACACCAAGCGGGTGCTGCCCGGTGTCGTCGCCGGCATCGGCGGCTACGGCAACTGCCTCGGTCTGCCGAACATCGGCGGCGAGGTCGTCTTCGACGCCTGCTACCAGGGCAACCCGCTGGTCAACGCCGGTGCCATCGGCGTGATGCGGCACGAGGACATCCACCTCGCGAAGGCGTCCGGCGCGGGCAACAAGGTCATCCTGTACGGCGCCAGGACCGGCGGCGACGGTATCGGCGGCGCCTCGATCCTCGCGTCCGAGACCTTCGACGACGCCAAGCCCTCCAAGCGCCCCGCCGTCCAGGTCGGCGACCCCTTCCAGGAGAAGCTCCTCATCGAGTGCACCCTGGAGGCCTTCAAGGAGAAGCTGGTCGTCGGCATCCAGGACCTCGGCGCGGCCGGACTGTCCTGCGCCACGAGCGAGTTGGCGTCCAACGGCTCCGGCGGCATGACGGTCACCCTGGACGACGTACCGCTGCGCGACTCCACGCTCTCGCCCGAGGAGATCCTCATGAGCGAGTCGCAGGAGCGCATGTGCGCGGTCGTCGAGCCGGCGAAGGTCGAGCGCTTCCTGGAGATCTGCGAGAAGTGGGACGTCATCGCCACCGTCATCGGTGAGGTGACCGACGGCGACCGGCTGGAGATCTTCTGGCACGGCGGCAAGATCGTCGACGTCGACCCGCGGACCGTGGCCCACGACGGCCCGGTCTACGAGCGCCCGTACGCCCGCCCCGAGTGGCAGGACGCGCTCCAGGCGGACGATGCCAACAAGCTTGCCCGGCCCGGGACTTCGGAGGAACTGAAGTCGCAGGTCCTGCAGCTGGTCGCGTCTCCCAACCAGGCCTCCAAGAAGTGGATCACGTCCCAGTACGACCACTTCGTGCAGGGCAACACGGTGCTGGCCCAGCCCGAGGACTCGGGCATGATCCGCATCGACGAGGAGACCGGGCTCGGGGTCGCCATCGCGACGGACGGCAACGGCCGCTACGCGAAGCTGGACCCGTACGCGGGCGCCCAGTTGGCGCTGTCCGAGGCGTACCGGAACGTGGCGACGACCGGCGCGAAGCCCCTCGCGGTCTCCGACTGCCTGAACTTCGGTTCGCCCGAGGACCCGGCGGTGATGTGGCAGTTCGCGGAGGCGATCCGTGGACTGGCCGACGCCTGCCAGCAGTTGGGCACGCCGGTCACGGGCGGCAACGTCTCCCTCTACAACCAGACGGGCGAGGCGGCCATCCACCCGACCCCGGTGGTCGCGGTGCTGGGCGTCATCGACGATGTCGCGCGGCGCACGCCGGTCGCCTTCCAGGAGGAGGGCCAGCTGCTCTACCTCCTCGGCGACACGCGTGCGGAGTTCGGCGGTTCGGCCTGGTCGCAGGTCGTCCACGACCACCTCGGCGGGCTGCCCCCGAAGGTCGACCTGGAGCGGGAGCGGCTGCTGGCCGAGATCCTGATCTCCGCGTCCCGCGACGGCATGATCGACTCGGCGCACGACCTGTCCGACGGCGGTCTGATCCAGGCCGTGGTCGAGTCGGCGCTGCTCGGTGAGAAGGGCGCGCGGCTGATCGTCCCGGACGGACTCGACGCGTTCACGTTCCTCTTCTCGGAGTCGGCGGGGCGCGCGGTCGTCGCGATCCCGCGCTCGGAGGAACTGCGCTTCAACGACATGTGCGGCGCGCGGGGCCTCCCCGCCACCCGCATCGGTGTCGTCGACGGTGACGCGGTCGACGTCCAGGGCGAGTTCGCGCTCTCCCTTGCGGAGCTCCGCGAGGCGCACGAGGCGACGATCCCGGCGCTGCTGGCGTAGTACGTCAGGTGGACGAAGGCGTTCGTGGAACGGTCCCGGTGACCGTTCCACGAACGCTTTCTCATGCCCCCTGCGCGTCGCGGCCGAAGGCGTTGATCAGCTCCTGGCCGATGGCTTCGTTGGTGGCCACGGCCGCGGCCGCCGCCGCGGCGCTACGAGGGAACAGCGCGTCCTCGTACGAGGTGAGCGCGGCCTCGATGTCGCCGCGGTGCGCGGCGATGGCCAGGCCGAGTTCGGCACCGTCCTGCATGGCCAGGTTGGCGCCCTCGCCGTCCGGCGGCGCGAGGTGGGCGGCGTCACCGAGCAGGGTCACTCCCGGTATCCGCTCCCAACTGTGCCCGATAGGCAGCGAGTTGAGGGGCCGCAGGACCGGGGCGGTGTCGCTGTCGGTGATCAGGGCGGTGATCTCGGGGGCCCAGCCCTCGAACTCCGCGGCGATCCGGGCGGTGGCCGCGGCGGAGTCGGTGAAGTCGATGCCGGCGAACCACTCCTGCGGCTCGGCCAGCGTCACATAGGCGTGCAGCGTCCCGCCGCTCTCCCGGTGCGCCGCGATCCACTTCCCGCTCGTGCCCGTGTCCGGGGCGAGCACGAACAGCGATCCGCCGCCGACGGTCTTCGCGGCGGCGGGGTGCCGGGTCTCGGCGTCGTACAGGTAGGTCTCGACGAACGACCGGCCGACATACTCGGGAGTGGCGTCGGACAGCAGCGGCCGCACCCGCGACCAGGCGCCGTCCGCGCCGACGAGCAGGCTCGTGACGAGGACGTCGCCGTCGGCGAAGGTGACCTCGTGGCGGCCGTCGTCGAGGGTGCGGGTGCCGCTGACCTTGTGGCCCCAGCGGACGGTGCCGGCCGGGAGCGAGTCGAGCAGGATCTGCCGCAACTCGCCGCGCTGCACTTCGGGACGGCCCCCGTTGCCGTCGTCGGGCTCGTCCATCAGGACGGTTCCGTCCCGGTCGAGCACGCGGGTCGCCTGGCGGCCCTCCAGGATGATCGCCCGGAACTCGTCCATCAAGTCGGCCGCCTTCAGAGCGAGTTGGCCGTTGTAGTCGTGGATGTCGAGCATCCCGCCCTGCAGCCGGGCCTTCGGTGAGGCCTCCGCCTCGTAGACCGTGGCAGGGATGCCGTGCACGTGCAGGACGCGGGCGAGGGTCAGTCCGCCGAGTCCGGCGCCGATGATCGTGACGTGAGTGGTCATGACGACTCCTTGCGTGTCGTGCGTGTCGCGGGCCTGCCGGACGGTCGCCCGGCGGGTACTCCGGAACGGTTCCAGCGCGCACCGACAGTCCGCCGACGCGCGACCTGCACGGCCGACAACCCCCCGACGGCTGTCCGACACGGCCGACACCCGACCGACACCGCTGTTGCGCGGGAGGCGCGGCGCTCGCATCATCCCTGGATGGACGACACCCCGATCACCTCGCCAACTGCCCTCCTTTCCTTGCGCGTTGCCGCTCGGGAGGCGGGCTTCACCAGGTCGTGCGAGGAGCGGACCGGCAGTCTGCTGGCCGTGCTCGCGGCGGCCCGGCCGGCGGGCCGCGTGCTCGAACTCGGCACCGGAGTCGGCGAAGGCACCGCCTGGCTCCTGAGCGGGATGGACGCGGCCTCTCGGCTGGTCACCGTCGAACTCGACGACACCGTCCAGGCGATCGCCCGCGCGGAGCTCGGGGCGGACCCGAGAGTGACCTTCGTGACGGCGGACGCGGGCGCATGGCTGGAGGAGTACGACGGCGAGCCCTTCGACCTGGTGTTCGCGGACACCTGGCCCGGCAAGTTCACCCACCTCGAACGGGCCCTGGACCTGGTGGCGCCCGGCGGGACCTATCTGATCGACGACCTGCTCCCACAGCCTGACTGGCCGCAGGCCCACAAGGACGCCGTGAAGCGCCTGGTGGGCGAAGTGGAGGGACGCCCGGATCTCCGGTCCGTGCGCCTGGCCTGGTCGAGCGGTCTGGTCATGGCGGTGCGCGGGGAGAGGGGACCGAAAACGCCGTGAGCCGTCCCGCCCCGACGATTAGGCTCACCGCCATGCCCACGGCCAAGAAGCGCGCGCGTACGTACGACCCCGTCAAGACCCGCATCGCGGTGTTCGCCCAGTTCGGGAACGTACGTCAGGCCGTGAGGACACTCACCCCCGAGCAGCTCGCGCTCCCCACCCGGCTCGGCGAATGGACCGTACGGGAGCTGGTCGCGCACATCGGCATGGCGGTCACCGCCGTCCACCGCTCCCTGGAGCGGCCGGCACCGCCGGCGCAGGACACCGTGCTCCTCGACTGGCCCTTCGCCACCGCGGCCAACTCCGCCGCCATCGACGACTTCACACGGACGCTCGCCGAGCGGCACCCCGACCTCGACGCCTATCTCGCCGACATCGAGCGGACTCTCACCGGCCACCTCGACACCCACCCCGGCACCCGGCTGCTGGAGACCAACGCGGGCGCCATGCCCCTCGCCGACTACCTGGTCACCCGTACCGTCGAACTGGTCGTCCACACCGACGACCTGAACGCGGCCGTTCCCGGTCTGGACATCCCGTTCGACCGCCAGGCCCTCGCCGCCTGCACCCGGCTGCTCGCCGATGCCCTGGCCGTGAAGGCCCCCGGCGCGACGACGGAGGTGCGCATCCCGCCGTACGCCGTCGTGCAGTGCGTCGAGGGGCCCCGGCACACCCGCGGCACCCCGCCGAACGTCGTCGAGACCGACCCCCTGACCTGGCTCCGGCTCGCGACCGGGCGGACACGGTGGAAGGACGCTGTGGCGGAGGCGAAGGTCAGCGCGAGCGGCGAGCGGTCGGATCTGGGCGGCCTGCTGCCGATCATGGGGTGAGGCGGCCACAGGCAGCCCGCGATCATGAGGTGAAGCGACTCAGGCATCCCGCAGGGAACCCGTCCCGCGTCCCTCCCGTCCCATCCCCATGGACACACAGCGATTCACCCTCGCCGTCCTGACCATCCTCCCGCTCGTCGTGGCGTGCGGCAGCGAGAAGGCGACCGGAGGCAGCGGCTCGGTCGACGCCGAGCGGCCCGTCACCGGTGTGGACTGGCGGGTCCAGGACATCACCGCGGACGGTACGACCAAGAAGGCGCAGGGCAAGCCGCACCTCTCCTTCGACGCCAAGAGCGGCAAGGTCGGCGGCCGGCTCGGCTGCAACGCCGTCAACGCGACGGCCACCGTACGCGCCGGACACATCACGCTCGGCCGCTCCTCCACCACCCGAATGATGTGCGACGCCTCACTCATGGGCACCGAACGCTCGCTGCTGGACCTCTTCGACGGCCGAGTCGGCTACCGAGTCGATCACGACACCCTCACGCTGACCAGCGAAAACGGCACGAGCGTCCGAGCCGTCGCTGCCGAGTGATCCACTACCGGCGAGTAACCCCAATTCGGACCAGTGGTCGATCTCGCCTACACTCGGTGCCGTGCCACGTGGTGACGGTCGACTCAGTCATGATCTGCTCCCCGGCGAGAAAGGACCCCAGGACGCTTGCGGCGTCTTCGGAGTCTGGGCTCCCGGTGAAGAGGTCGCCAAGCTCACTTACTTCGGGCTCTACGCCCTACAGCATCGAGGCCAGGAAT
The DNA here is from genome assembly GCF_044755245.1 of Streptomyces sp. NPDC092369. Classification (NCBI taxonomy): domain Bacteria; kingdom Bacillati; phylum Actinomycetota; class Actinomycetes; order Kitasatosporales; family Streptomycetaceae; genus Streptomyces; species Streptomyces sp. NPDC092369. Next base: position 55,973 of record NZ_JBIVQP010000005.1, on the reverse strand, counting down.
CCGCGGGAATCGCGGTCAGCAACGGCTCACAGATCCTCGTCTTCAAGGACATGGGGCTCGTTTCCCAGGTCTTCGACGAGACCTCGCTCGGTTCGCTCCAGGGTCATATCGCGGTCGGTCACGCCCGCTACTCGACCACCGGCGCCTCCGTGTGGGAGAACGCCCAGCCGACGTTCCGTGCCACCGCGCACGGCTCCATCGCGCTCGGCCACAACGGCAACCTGGTCAACACCGCGCAGCTCGCGGAGATGGTCGCCGACTTGCCCAAGCAGGAGGGCCGCACCCCGCGCGTCGCGGCGACCAACGACACCGACCTGCTGACGGCGCTGCTCGCCGCCCAGTCGGACGAGGACGGCAGGCCGCTGACCATCGAGGAGGCCGCCCACACGGTCCTCCCCAAGGTGCGCGGCGCCTTCTCCCTCGTCTTCATGGACGAGCACACCCTCTACGCGGCCCGCGACCCGCAGGGCATCCGCCCCCTGGTCCTGGGCCGGCTGGAGCGCGGCTGGGTCGTCGCCTCCGAGTCCGCCGCCCTCGACATCTGCGGTGCCGCCTATGTCCGCGAGATCGAGCCGGGCGAGTTCGTCGCCATCGACGAGAACGGCCTGCGCACCTCGCGATTCGCGGAAGCGAAGCCCAAGGGCTGCATCTTCGAGTACGTGTATCTGGCCCGCCCCGACACCGACATCGCCGGCCGCAACGTCTACCTCTCCCGCGTGGAGATGGGCCGCAAGCTCGCGAAGGAAGCCCCGGTCGAGGCCGACCTGGTCATAGCGACACCGGAGTCCGGCACCCCCGCCGCCATCGGCTACGCGGAGGCGTCCGGCATCCCCTTCGGCGCGGGTCTCGTGAAGAACGCGTACGTGGGCCGTACGTTCATCCAGCCCTCGCAGACCATTCGGCAGCTCGGCATCCGCCTGAAGCTGAATCCGCTGAAGGAAGTCATCAAGGGCAAGCGCCTGGTCGTCGTCGACGACTCCATCGTGCGCGGCAACACCCAGCGCGCCCTGGTGCGCATGCTCCGCGAGGCCGGCGCGGCCGAGGTCCACATCCGGATCTCCTCCCCGCCCGTGAAGTGGCCCTGCTTCTTCGGCATCGACTTCGCCACGCGCGCGGAGCTGATCGCCAACGGCATGACCATCGACGAGATCGGCACCTCGCTCGGCGCCGACTCCCTGGCGTACATCTCCATCGACGGCATGATCGAGGCGACCACCATCGCCAAGCCGAACCTCTGCCGCGCCTGCTTCGACGGCGAGTACCCGATGGAGCTCCCGGACCCCGAACTGCTGGGCAAGCAGCTCCTGGAGACCGAACTGGCCGCCGGTCCGGCAGCCACGGCCGCGGCCGACGCGATCCGTCGCCCGTAGACCGCCCGTCAGACCCGCAGTACGACACGAAGGTTCTCACCGTCATGCCTGAGACAACCGGTGCCAGCTCCGCAGCCGCTTCCTACAAGACAGCGGGCGTCGACATCGACGCGGGCGACCGCGCCGTAGAACTCATGAAGGAGTGGGTCAAGAAGACCCAGCGCCCCGAGGTCCTCGGCGGCCTCGGCGGTTTCGCCGGCCTCTTCGACGCCTCCGCCCTGAAGAACTACGAGCGTCCCCTGCTCGCCTCCGCGACCGACGGCGTCGGCACCAAGGTCGACATCGCCCGGCAGCTGGGCGTCTACGACACCATCGGCCACGACCTGGTCGCGATGGTCATGGACGACATCGTGGTGTGCGGCGCCGAGCCGCTGTTCATGACCGACTACATCTGCGTCGGCAAGGTCCACCCCGAGCGGGTCGCCGCCATCGTCAAGGGCATCGCGGAGGGCTGCGTGCTCGCCGGCTGCGCCCTGGTGGGCGGCGAGACGGCCGAACACCCGGGACTGCTCGGCGAGGACGACTTCGACGTCGCCGGCGCCGGTACGGGCGTGGTGGAGGCCGACCGGCTGCTGGGCCCCGATCGCATCCGTACGGGTGACACGGTGATCGCCATGGCGTCCTCCGGTCTTCACTCGAACGGGTACTCGCTGGTCCGGCATGTCCTGCTGAACCAGGCGGGCCTGTCCCTGGACGCGCGGATCGACGAGCTCGGCCGCACGCTCGGCGAGGAGCTCCTGGAGCCCACCAAGATCTACTCGCTGGACTGCCTGGCGCTGACGAGCACCGCCGAGGTGCACGCCTTCTCGCACGTCACCGGCGGCGGCCTCGCCGCGAACCTCGCCCGCGTCGTCCCCGACGGCCTGCACGCCGTCGTGGACCGCGCCACCTGGACCCCGGACCCGATCTTCGACCTGGTCGGCAGGACCGGTCAGGTCGAGCGCCTGGAGCTGGAGAAGACCCTCAACATGGGCGTGGGCATGATCGCCATCGTCCCCGAGGAGTCCACGGACGTGGCCCTGGCGACCCTGGCGGACCGCGGCGTCGAGGCATGGGTGACCGGCGAGATCACCGAACGCGGCGACCACGCGACGGGCGCGGCGCTCATCGGCGACTACGCGAGCTGAAGCTCACCAAGCAGCGCAAAACCCGGTCCGGCGGGGGTAACCGCATGGACCGGGTCAAGCAACGCTGGATAGTCAAGCGCCGCGGCGTTGAGACGTAGGACCGGACTCGTCGTCCTCGTCCTCGTCGTCGTTATAGAGATCCGCGTACTGGGAGTACGGGTCGTCTTCGTCGTCCTCTTCTTCGAACGGCTCGCTGTTAGGCGGCTGGTTCGAAGTCGAAGCGCCCAGCTCGTTGGCCAGACGCGACAGATCAGTCCCGCCGCTGTTGTACTTCAGCTGGCGGGCGACCTTCGTCTGCTTGGCCTTGGCCCGGCCGCGCCCCATGGCTCGACCCCCTCGGTGACGGGGCTCGACGGCCCCAGAGTCTTGACACGCGTTCATGATCTGGAACGGACTCTCCGTGGAGAGACCGGTCCGTAGGGCTTCCACGGTACCTGAGCCCGCGCCCATACGGTACGTCGCCCGCACGACGGGCCCGGGTCCACCCCCTGCGAGGCGCCCCGTCCCCGCTGGTCAACCGCAATTTTAACCACTTCTTCGCGGGCGACCCGCCGACGGACGTGAGAGTTCTCTCCAACTGCCCGCCGACGGGTACCGGCCAAACCTCAGCGGGCCCTTTCCAGGGCCGCCTCGTGCATCCGCTGCTCGGCGATCCGGTCGGCCGCCGCGGCCGGCGGAATCCCGTCCTCCTTCGCACGTGCGAATATAGCCAGCGTGGTGTCGAAGATCTTCGCGGCCTTCGCCTTGCACCGCTCGAAGTCGAACCCGTGCAGCTCGTCGGCGACCTGGATCACCCCGCCCGCGTTCACCACGTAGTCCGGCGCGTAGAGGATCCCGCGGTCGGCGAGGTCCTTCTCGACGCCCGGGTGCTCCAGCTGGTTGTTGGCGGCGCCGCACACGACCGAGGCGGTCAGCACCGGCACGGATTCGTCGCTGAGGGCCCCGCCGAGCGCGCAGGGCGCGTAGACGTCCAGCCCCTCCACCCGGATCAGCGCCTCGGTGTCGGCGACCGCGCTCACACCGGCCGGGTGCGCGTCGAGGATGCGCCGTACGGCCTCCTCGCGCACGTCCGTGACGACGACCTCGGCGCCCTCCGCGAGCAGGTGCGCCACCAGGTGGTGGCCGACCTTGCCGACACCCGCGATGCCGACCCTGCGGCCGCGCAGCGAGGGGTCGCCCCACAGGTGCTGGGCGCTGGCCCGCATGCCCTGGTAGACGCCGAACGCGGTCAGTACGGAGGAGTCGCCGGCGCCGCCGTTCTCGGGTGAACGCCCGGTCGTCCAGCGGCACTCGCGGGCGACGACGTCCATGTCGGCGACGTACGTACCGACATCGCACGCGGTGACGTACCGGCCGCCGAGCGAGGCCACCATGCGGCCGTAGGCGAGCAGCAGGTCCTCGGTCTTGTCGCGGTCCGGATCGCCGATGATCACGGCCTTGCCGCCGCCGTGGTCGAGACCGGCCATGGCGTTCTTGTACGACATCCCGCGGGCGAGGTTCAGCGCGTCGGCGACGGCTTCCTGCTCGCTCGCGTACGGGTAGAAGCGCGTACCGCCGAGCGCGGGGCCGAGGGCGGTGCTGTGGATGGCGATCACGGCCTTGAGGCCGGAGGCGCGGTCCTGGCAGAGCACGACCTGCTCGTGACCGCCCTGGTCCGTGTGGAACAGGGTGTGCAGTGCGTCAGCAGGTGCGCCGGTTACATCGGTCACTGTAGTGACTCCTGGGTAAGTAGCGGCGGTTGGAGACGAGCTCCCATGGGTGGCGGGGGCTGTGAGACGAGATTAGGGCCTGTCTTTCGGATCATGTCGGCGTCGCGGGGTCTGGCACGCACATCTGCGGCGTTGTCGTCGGTTGTCGACGCTCCGCGTCGCCGCCCTCCTCCGCCTTGCAGCTGCACGCACCAGACCCCGCTCGGGTCGGCCAAGAGGCACCGAGCCTCACAGCCGACCTGATCCGAAAGACAGACCCTAGGGCCTTGGGGTGTCCGGCCACCGCGCAGTGCTCAGGATCACGTACTCATGTGATGCGTCCGTGCGACGATTTGGATAGATTTCCCGCCCGTTTGTGAGCGGGTTCCGCAGGTTTTCCCGTTGGTGGGCGGGGGATGGAGCAGGCGTGCCCAAGGTGTCCTCGGTGATCGTCCCGTATGCGACGTATCTGCGCGTGTACGAACCGCTGGCCGCCTTCCCGGAGCCGGAGCGCACCCACTGGGCACGCTACGCCCGCCGCCCGGACCGCCCCTCCTACCAGGACGAGCTGCGCCGCTCCCTGGCCGACCTGCTGCCCACCCCGCCCATCCCGGTGCCGGTGCACGAGAGCAGTGACGCCTTCGTGCTGGATGCCGACGGTGTGGTCTGCGTGTGCCCCTGGCGCACCCGGCTGCGCGGCTGGCAGGCCCTCCAGGAGCTGCCCGAGGAACTGCCGGCGCCGGTCCTTGAGGCGGTCCTGCCGGAGGTCGTACGACGCCAGGCGACCCAGGACTACGAGCGCTGGCTGCTGCGCAACCCGGACGCCCGCCCGTGGATCCTCACCGCGACCTGGCAGGTGCCGCTGCACTGGTTCGTGCTCGTCTCCGACGAGGAGCGGCGCTTCGACAAGGGCTCCGGCGAGATCCCGCCCGCGCTGCGCTACCGCACGCCGATGGTGCAGGCCCGCCGGCGCGTGGCGCGGGCCCTGCGGACGCTGCGGGACACCCTCGACGAGGGGCCGCTGATGGACGGTCTGCTGGATGTCGGGCGCTGGCTGGAGGAGTTCCATCCGCGCTCGCTGGTGGAGCTGGACTACGGCGGGCTCGTGCACACCCTGCCGCCCGGCGAGCTGGAGGACGACCACTCGGCGGCGGACGTCGCCGAGGGGATCGAGGCCCTGCGGCACGGCGACGGGGCGGCCGCGGGAGCGGCGTACGCACGCCTCGTGGACCGCTGGCGGTCGGTCAGGGACCGGCGCTCCGCGAACTGACGTTTGACGAATCGCCCGTTTTGGGGTTTCGTCCTGACACCGGCTCGTGCATTCGTGCGAGTCGCCCTTGCTTCTTGATGTCGCGTCCACATGGGACGTAGGTCCCGATCCGGGCTTATGTGTCAACAACGAGTCAACAAGGGGCAAGCGTGACGGACCGCACGTACGCGGCCCTTGCGTCCCTTACCCCTCCTCATGCCAAAATAGGACAAGGAGTCCGGGGAGGACTCCGCTCGCATTGCACGCTTTGGGGGGTCTGATGACTCCTGATCGCCCTGTGACTGATCGTCACAGTGGCGTGACTGTCCGCTATGGCATGGTCCATCGGCTTCCGTCGCTGATGGATACCTGGAGGGGCAATTCCATCGGTTTGGCCTACGTGGTTGGACAGATGGTGTAGTTGTAGTGCCGAGGACAAGCCGTTCGTCCTATAACCGACTCGACTCGCGTCCGCCATTTCGGGCAACGCGGGTCAAGGTGCAGAATTTAGAGGAAAGAACCGAGAAGGTTCGGTTCTCCCGAGGAGGCCGCTCATGACCGCTCGCACCCCTGATGCCGAGCCGCTGCTGACCCCGGCTGAGGTCGCCACGATGTTCCGTGTTGACCCCAAGACGGTCACGCGGTGGGCGAAGGCCGGCAAGCTCACGTCGATCCGTACGCTCGGCGGGCACCGCCGCTACCGCGAGGCGGAGGTCCGTGCTCTGCTCGCGGGCATCCCGCAGCAGCGCAGCGAGGCCTGAACAACTGAATAACCGGGCAAACCGGCAGGTCCCCCAACTTGTCGATACGTCCGATCACTAGCTCTAAACGACGCGGGTTCTGCCCCAACGGAGCCCACGCCCAAGCCCCTCCGGGCTTTCCCATTACGTGACAAGGGTGCGTCGTCGATCGCGCTGGACTCCGCCGGGTCCAGCGCGATCTTTTTTGTGCGCGTGCGGTGGATGAGTTGGGTGGGTCCGGTGGGGCTGTGAGCGACCTTGTCGGAGTCTGGTCGGAGTCTGAGAAGGGGCCCTGACGGGAGGCCGAGGGAGGGGCCGATGACTGGTGCAATTGCACATATAAAATTGACCAGTTGTAGGACAGGGGTAAATTCCTCGGTTTCAGAAACTCATGCAGTGACTCCCGTCACATGCCAGAGTCCTTGTTACTCCGCGCGCGGGTGCGCTATTGGCGTCTCACGCACTGGCGGGACTCTCGTCCTCGACGACCTCGTCGGCCACCGCGCGGGCCGGCGGGGCGGAGTCCAACTCCTGCCGCAGCAGGCGATGACAGATCGGACAGTGGCGCATGAGATGCCGGTAGGACGTGGCAGCCGCCAGGTGCGCGCGGAGTAACGCCCGCGTCTCATGCCTGACCGAAGCCGCCATACGCCACCTCCAGGGGCCGCACGGGCCGCACGCGAACGTGCCCTGGTCCCTGGGTACCGAGCGAATGTGACGCCGTCAAGACGCCATGAGGCGTTGAGGGACTCTTGAGGGGTCTGAACCGGAAGTGTCGATCCGGCATGGCTCCCTGAACGCGAAGAAGCCCGGATCCGAAGACCCGGGCTTCTTCATACTGCGGTCCTGACGGGATTTGAACCCGCGGCCTCCACCTTGACAGGGTGGCGAGCACTCCAAACTGCTCCACAGGACCAGGTTTCGCAGTGCGATTGGTGCGTTGCGCTGCGAGAAGAGACTGTACAGGAGGGTCGGGGCGCTGGTCGAACTCACCCACCGTGCAGGGGCGATTACGGGACCGCTGCGTCGATCGCCTTCACGATCCGCTTGTCCGAGACGGGGTACGCCGTGCCCAGCGCGTGGGCGAAATAGCTGACCCGCAGCTCCTCGATCATCCAGCGGATGTCCAGCACGGAGGACGGGACCGGCCGGCCCTGGGGCATCTGCTCCAGCAGCCACGCGTACTCGTCCTGCATCTCGTGGACCTTCTCCATCCGGGACGTGTCCCGCTGGACGCCGGTCGGCATCTGCTGGAGGCGCCGGTCGGCCGCCGTCAGGTAGCGCAGGAGGTCGGGCAGGCGCCGGAGTCCCGTCGCCGTCACGAAGCCGGGCCTCACGAGGGCGTCCAACTGCCCTCGTACGTCCCGGAGGTTGGGCAGCAGGGTCGGACTGTTCATGCCCTTCAGCCGGCGCTCACAGGACTGCCAGGCGGTCAGCACCTGCCGTACCTGCTCCACCGCCCGCACCGTCGTGTCGACGATCTCCGCCCGCACCTTGTCGAACAGCTTCCGGTACGACTCCTCGTCCCACGCGGGCCCCCCGAAGTCACCGATCAGCCGGTCCGCCGCCGCCATCGCACAGTCGTCGAACAGGCCCTGGATCGACCCGTGCGGATTCGACGACAGCGCCAGCTTCTGGACGTTCGTCAGCTTCTCCGACGCGAACTTCGCGGGGTTGACCGGGATGTTGCGCAGGATCAGCCGCCGCGTGCCCTTCCACATCGCCTCCGCCTGCTCCGCCTCCGTGTCGAAGAGGCGTACGGAGACCGTGTCGCCGTCGTCCACCAGCGCCGGATACGCCTTCACCGGCTGCCCGGCCCGACGCGTCTCGAAGACCCGGGTCAGTGTGCCGATCGTCCAGTCCGTGAGGCCCTTGCGTTCCAGCGACTGGCCGCCCTCGCGCTCGGCCGTGGCCGCCGCGGCCTGCGAGAGCGCCTGGCGTGCCTTCGGCTTCAGCCGCAGCCGCAGCGCCTCCAGGTCCTTGTCCTCGGCCAGATTGCGCCGCCGCTCGTCCACGATCCGGAACGTGATGCGCAGATGGTCCGGCACCTTCGACCAGTCGAAGTCGTCCGCGGTGAACGGGACTCCGACCATCCGCTTCAACTCGCGCGCCATGGTCACCGTGAGCGGCTCTTGCAGCGGAACCGCCGTGTCCAGAAAGCGCTTCGCGAAGTTCGGCGCCGGCACGTAGTTGCGGCGGATCGGCTTCGGGAGGGAACGGATCAGCTCCGTCACCACTTCCTCCCGCAGCCCGGGGATCTGCCAGTCGAAGCCCTCGTCCGTGACCTGGTTGAGCACCTGCAACGGCACATGGACCGTCACACCGTCCGCGTCCGTACCCGGCTCGAACTGGTACGTCACCCGGAACTTCAGCTGCCCCTGACGCCACGTATCCGGATAGTCGTCCTTCGTGACCGCCTGGGCCGACTCCCGGATGAGCATCTCCCGCTCGAAGTCCAGGAACTCCGGCTGCTCGTGCCGCTTGCGCTTCCACCACGAGTCGAAGTGCGCCCCGGACACGACGTGTTCGGGCACCCGCTCGTCGTAGAAGTCGTACAGCGTCTCGTCGTCGACCACGATGTCCCGGCGCCGCGCCCGGTGCTCCAGCTCCTCCACCTCGCTGAGGAGTCGGCGGTTGTCGGCGAAGAACTTGTGGTGCGTGCGCCAGTCGCCCTCCACCAGCGCGTTCCGGATGAACAGCTCACGGCTGACCTCCGGATCGATCCGGCCGTAGTTCACCTTCCGCTGCGCCACGATCGGTACGCCGTACAGCGTGACCTTCTCGAAGGCCATCACGGCCGCCTGGTCCTTCTCCCAGTGCGGTTCGCTGTACGTCCGCTTCAGCAGGTGCTCGGCGAGCGGCTCGACCCACTCCGGCTCGATCTTCGCGTTGACCCGCGCCCACAGCCGCGAAGTCTCCACCAGCTCCGCCGACATGACGAACTTCGGCTGCTTCTTGAACAGCGCCGAACCCGGGAAGATCGCGAACTTGGCGCTGCGCGCGCCCAGATACTCGTTCTTGTTGCCGTCCTTCACGTCCTTCATGCCGACGTGCGAGAGCAGCCCGGCCAGCAGCGAGACATGGACGCGCTGCTCGGGCGCGTCCTCCTCGTTCAGATGGATGCCCATCTGCTTGGCCACCGTGCGGAGTTGGGTGTAGATGTCCTGCCACTCACGGATCCGCAGGAAGTTCAGGTACTCCTGCTTGCACATGCGGCGGAACGACGACGAGCCCCGCTCACGCTGCTGCTCGCGGACGTACCGCCACAGGTTCAGATACGCGAGGAAGTCACTGCTCTCGTCCTTGAACCGGGCGTGCTGCTGGTCGGCCTGCGCCTGCTTCTCGGCGGGGCGCTCGCGCGGGTCCTGGATGGACAGCGCGGCGGCTATGACCATGACCTCCCGCGCACAGCCGTTCCGGTCCGCCTCCAGCACCATCCGGGCCAGCCGCGGGTCCACCGGCAGCTGGGCCAGCTTGCGGCCGGTCTCCGTGAGCCGCTTGCGCGGGTCCTTCTGCTCCGGGTCCAGCGCGTTCAGCTCCTGCAACAGCTGTACGCCGTCACGGATGTTGCGGTGGTCCGGCGGATCGATGAACGGGAACTTCTCGATCTCGCCGAGCCCGGCCGCGGTCATCTGCAGGATGACGGAGGCGAGGTTCGTACGGAGGATCTCCGCGTCCGTGAACTCCGGCCGGGCGAGGAAGTCCTCCTCGGTGTAGAGCCGGATGCAGATGCCGTCCGACGTACGCCCGCAACGGCCCTTGCGCTGGTTGGCACTTGCCTGCGAGATCGCCTCGATCGGCAGCCGCTGCACCTTCGTTCGATGGCTGTAGCGGCTGATGCGGGCGAAGCCCGGGTCGATCACGAACTTGATGCCGGGGACCGTCAGGGAGGTCTCCGCGACGTTCGTAGCCAGAACGATCCTGCGCCCGCTGTGCTGCTGGAACACGCGATGCTGCTCGGCGTGCGAGAGCCGGGCGTACAGCGGCAGCACCTCGGTGAAGCGGTACTTCTTCTTCTCCAGCGCGTCCGCGGTGTCGCGGATCTCCCGCTCCCCGGAGAGGAAGACGAGGATGTCCCCCTTCCCCTCGCCCATCAACTCCTCGACGGCGTCCGTGATCGCGGTGATCTGATCCCGGTCGGAGTCCTCGGAGTCCTCCTCAAGGAGCGGCCGGTACCGCACCTCCACCGGATAGGTCCGCCCGCTGACCTCGACGATCGGCGCGTCCCCGAAGTGCCGGGAGAACCGCTCGGGATCGATGGTCGCGGACGTGATCACGACCTTCAGATCGGGCCGCTGAGGCAGCAACTGCGCGAGATACCCGAGCAGGAAATCGATGTTCAGGGACCGCTCGTGGGCCTCGTCGATGATGATCGTGTCGTAGGCGCGCAGCTCACGGTCGGTCTGGATCTCGGCGAGCAGGATGCCGTCCGTCATCAGCTTCACGAAGGTCGAGTCCGGACTCACCTGGTCGGTGAACCGCACCTTCCAGCCCACGGCCTCGCCGAGCGGGGTGTCCAGTTCCTCCGCGACCCGCTCGGCGACCGTACGCGCGGCGATCCGCCGGGGCTGGGTGTGCCCGATCATGCCCCGGACACCGCGCCCGAGCTCCAGACAGATCTTCGGGATCTGCGTGGTCTTCCCGGACCCCGTCTCACCGGCCACGATCACGACCTGGTGATCACGGATGGCCGCCGCGATCTCGTCCTTCTTCTGGCTGACCGGCAACTGCTCCGGATACGAGACGGCGGGCACCCGCGCCCGCCGCACCTCCATCCGCTCCTCGGCCCGGCCGACCTCCACCTCGATCTCGGCGAGGACGGCGGCCCGAGCCTCGGGCTTACGGATCTTGCGCGCACCTTCGAGCCTGCGCCCGAGCCGATGCGCATCGCGCAGGGACAGCTCGGTCAGGCGGGGGGCGAGGGCGCCGAGGGCGGGGGCAGGGTGCGTAGACATACGGGATCCAGGATCTCATCCCGGAGAAATCCGTGGCGAATGATTTGCCGCGGGGTGCCCCGACCCGTACCGGTTCTAGGGAGTGCGCTGCTCGGGAGGGCCAGGCGTGACGGTCGGCGGGGCCACCGGCGGGGCAGCCGTCGGCGCCGACGGCCCCCGCGCCTCACCGTCCCCCATGGCGAAGGACTGGGCGGTGTTCGAGACGGCCTTGATCCCCAGATAGGCCGTGGTCATGCTGCTCACGGCGGTGAACGCCGACGTCAGCACCCCGACCATCACCGCCTTGTCGCCGTCGAGCCGCCATACCCCGAAGAGCGCTACCCCGGCGATCGCGAGATTGCTGAACACCACGGCCATCAGTCCGAACCGAGCCCGGTCCCGCTCCAGCGCAAGTGCCCCGGCGGTCCCGGCCATATCCCGCTTCATCGTTCCCTGCCCCACCCGCATCAGCCGGCGCCCCGAGCCACCGATCAGCCCAGAAGGTAGCGCCGGGCGGGGAGGCTGCCAAGCCGGACGCGCACGACGAAGACCCCGTCCGTTGGGACGGGGTCTTCGGGAGGTGGCTGGGGCCGGGATCGAACCGGCGACCTATCGCTTTTCAGGCGATCGCTCGTACCAACTGAGCTACCCAGCCACGAGATTCCTGGAAAAGAAACCTCAGCGGTCCTGACGGGATTTGAACCCGCGGCCTCCACCTTGACAGGGTGGCGAGCACTCCAAACTGCTCCACAGGACCATGCTGTTGCGTACGACAGTCTCGCACACGGTGTCGCGTGTTCCCAACGGGATTGAATTCTCGTGGGGAGGGACGCTGCGACCTTCGATTCGCACTGGCCGGCGGCCGATGTCGCTGGAAAAGCGTATCAGACCACGGGGTGTGCCCAGGCCCATGTGAGAAGGGGTCCGGACCCCTCGGAGGCGGTGGGTACGCATGGGGTGGTGGCGTCGCCCGTGGGCGCTGGTTCGCCGGTGCGTACGGCTGCCTGGGAGCCCGTCAAGTCGCAACACAGGCCGGTGACGCCGTAGTTGCCGCCGTCCTTCACGGCCACGGCGAACCCTTCACCGACGGCGTCCACTGACCTCTGCCGCGCCACACGGCAAAGGCGATGGGCCCGAGGAATCCTCGGGCCCATCGCCATTGCCGTTCAGCTGAAAGCCAGTACCCCCAACGGGATTCGAACCCGTGCTACCGCCTTGAAAGGGCGGCGTCCTAGGCCGCTAGACGATGAGGGCTCTCGGCTCGCCTGGGCGTCTCGCGACGCGTCAGGGGACGTGAGGAGCATATGGGATCGCGGGAGGGATCGCCAAAACTGTTTACGGGGCGGAGGGGGACGAGGACCCAGGGGAGGACGAGGACGGTGGGGTGGGATCGGAGGGGCCCGGGGACGACGGGACCGCGCCCGGCTTGTTGTCGTCCGGGAGGTGGCGGGAGACCTCGGCGGTCGTCTCGCCCAGGCCGCCGAGTTTGATCGCGTCCCAGGCCTGGAGGCGGCGGGTGTCCCGGTCGAAGTAGAGGATCGAGGCCTCGATGGGGGCGGGGTACTTGTGTTCGAGGGCGCGCAGGCCGCTTCCGCCCGTCGAGCCCTCCATGCGCAGCCGGGTGCCGTACTTGAGGATCTCGTCGCCCTCGTGGTGCAGGTGCCCGCACAGGACCAGCGGCACCTCGCCGTCCGTCTCGCGGGCCGCGGACGGTTCGTGGGCGACGGCGATGTCGACCGGGGTGCCGGCCACCTTCTGGTCGTGCAGGGCCGCGGCGAGGCGGGCGCCCGCGAGCTCCTCGGAGGCTTCGGCGCCCTCCGCGTTCGAGCGGTCGGGCGTGAACTGCGGGTCGCCGATGCCGGCGAAGCGCAGACCGGCGACGGTCTCGGCGCGGCCGCCGTCGAGGACGTGGACGTTCTTCATGCGCTCCAGGTAGCGCTGGGTGGCCTCGGAGTCGTGGTTGCCGCGGACCCAGACGTAGGGCGCCCCGAGGTCGGCGATGGGGTCGAGGAAGCCGTTCTCCGCGGCCGTGCCGTGGTCCATGGTGTCGCCGGAGTCGACGATCACGTCCACCTTGTACTGGTCCACCAGCGAGGCGATGATCTTCCAGCTCGCCGGGTTGAGGTGGATGTCGGACACGTGCAGCACGCGGATCGAGGTCGGGTCGGGCTGGTAGGCCGGGAGTGTGGACGTGACGTCGTAGAGCTTGGTCACGTTCGTCACCAGGCGCGCCAACTCCTTCTGGTAGACGTCGAATTCGGTGACGATGTTGCGCGCGTTGCCGACCAGCGAGGGGGCCGAGGAGAGCAGGCCGGAGTACTTCGGTTCCAGGATGGATTCGGAGTTCCAGGTCGCGTACGCCGAGACGCCGCTGGCCAGCAGGAGGGCGAGGGCGGTGGTGCCGGCGGCGAGGGCGCGCCGGGGGCGGCGGTAGACGGCGAGACCGAGGGCGGTGGCGCCGGAGACGACGGCGACCGCGGAGCGCACGGCGAGGTCGAGGGTGCCGTGTGCGACGTCGTGGGCGACCTCGTCCTGGAGTCCCGACAGGCGCTCGGGGTGGTCGACGAGGGCCTGCGCGCGGACCGGGTCGAGCTGGTCGACGTTGACGTCGAGGCGGACGGGCGCGTGGTGGCTGTCGAGCTGGAGGGCGCCGAGGGGGGAGATGTCGATCTTCGTGCCGCCGGTGAGGGAGGGGCGCAGGGTCATCGTGGTGTCCATGGGGCCGACGGGGACCCGCACATTGCCCACGACGAGCAGTCCCAGCCACGCCCCGAGCACCACGACGAGGACCAGGCCGAGGGCGCGGATCCACGGGTTGGTCCGGGGGACGAGAACGGCGGTGGGCTGCGGGCGGTGTGCGCGCCGGCGGCGGGCGAGGGTGCGCGGAACCCTTCGTAGCCATTGCGGAACGGACAGTGCGGCGGCGGGGACGCGGACCATTGGTCCCGTATGCCCAGGTGCGCCGCCGGATATGCGGGTGGGTCCATGTCTCTCGTACGGGCGTCCGGTGGCCGACAATGGGTGGGTGCTGGAGATGACGCGCGAGGAGTTCGAGGAACTGGTCGCCGAGTCGCTGGACCGGATCCCGCCGGAGCTGACACGGCTGATGGACAACGTGGCGGTGTTCGTCGAGGACGAGCCGCCGGCGAACGACCCCGAGCTGCTCGGGCTCTACGAGGGGACGCCGCTGACGGATCGCGGGGAGTGGTACGCCGGTGTCCTGCCGGACCGGATCACGATCTACCGCGGGCCGACGCTCAGGATGTGCGAGACGCGGGAGGAGGTCGTGGCGGAGACCGAGGTGACGGTCGTGCACGAGATCGCCCACCACTTCGGGATCGACGACGCGCGGTTGCACGCTCTGGGGTACGGGTGAGCGCGGTGCGTGTCCTCTTGTGGGCGGCGGGAGTTGGGGAGGTTGACTCCCTTTCCCCGCTCGGAGGTGGCTGCCCGTGCGCGCCTTGTACGTACCCGTTCGTCTCGCGGTCACGGTCGTGGCCGTCGCCGCCGTGGCCGGCTGTATGAGCGTGGGGGACGACGGTGAGGGCGGGAGCGCGAAGCCGTCGCACTCCGCCGGCCGGCACGGCGGTGAGGCCCCGGACGGGGGCACCGGACTGGCGGGGGGCGGTGTCGGGCTCGGGGCGGCGGGGGACGCCAAGCACGGGGGCAGGAAGGGCCACGGGAAGCCGGGGGAGTCGGCGAGTCCGTCCACGTCACCCTCGGCCGGCGCGAGCGCGTCCGCTCCCGTGAAGGGCAAGCCGGGCAGGACCGAGAAGCCGGGGGACCCGGCGCCTACCAAGGCGCCGCCCACGGCGACCCAGTCCGAGCAGCCCCCGCCCCCGCCCGCCTCACCCGAGCCGCCCGCCTCCCCGGAGCCGCCCCCGCCGTCCGCCGAGCCCTCGTCGTCGGCGCACCCGGAGGCGGGACCGCAGCTGGCGGACCGCGAGCCGGCGCCCACGGCGGGTACCCCGGCGTAAGGGCCGACCCCCTCGCATGTGAGCTACGTCAAGTCAGGCTGACTTCGTTTGCCGTCGGGGGTGCGGGGTGCGTATGGTGGTAGATCGTTTGATCCCATTGCCCGGCGCCACTGCAGAGCGCGCCGTGTGGCGCGTACTCTCCCTTGCCGTGGCGGACCGCATTGAGGCGGTCGATAGCGAATCACGGAGTTGACGGGCGCGTGCCGACGGATACTCCGGAAGGTTTCGCATTCGCATGTCCATTTCCAGTACTGATCACGTCGTCATGCCCGAGAACGAGGGCGACGAGACGACCGTGGACGCCGCCGTGGAGGCGCCCGAGGTGACCTTCGCGTCCCTCGGCCTCCCCGAGGGCGTCGTGCGCAAGCTCGCGCAGAACGGCGTGACGGTCCCCTTCCCGATCCAGGCGGCGACCATCCCGGACGCCCTGGCCGGCAAGGACATCCTCGGCCGTGGCCGCACCGGCTCCGGCAAGACCCTCTCCTTCGGTCTGCCGACCCTGGCCCAGCTGGCCGGCGGCCGCACCGAGAAGCACAAGCCGCGCGCGGTCATCCTCACCCCGACCCGCGAGCTCGCGATGCAGGTCGCGGACGCCCTCCAGCCCTACGGCGACGTCCTCGGCCTCAAGATGAAGGTCGTCTGCGGCGGTACGTCGATGGGCAACCAGATCTACGCCCTGGAGAGGGGTGTGGATGTGCTGGTCGCCACGCCCGGCCGCCTGCGCGACATCATCAACCGCGGTGCCTGCTCCCTGGAGAACGTCCAGATCGCCGTCATCGACGAGGCCGACCAGATGTCCGACCTGGGCTTCCTGCCCGAGGTCACCGAGCTGCTCGACCAGGTCCCGGCCGGCGGCCAGCGCATGCTGTTCTCGGCCACGATGGAGAACGAGATCTCCACGCTGGTCAAGCGCTACCTGACCGACGAGGTCACGCACGAGGTCGACAGCGCGCAGGGCAACGTCACCACGATGTCCCACCACATCCTCATCGTGAAGCCCAAGGACAAGGCGCCGGTCACCGCCGCGATCGCCTCCCGCAAGGGCCGCACGATCATCTTCGTCCGCACCCAGCTGGGCGCCGACCGCATCGCCGAGCAGCTGCGCGAGTCCGGCGTGAAGGCCGACGCGCTGCACGGCGGCATGACGCAGGGCGCCCGTACGCGGACGCTGGCGGACTTCAAGGACGGCTACGTCAACGCGCTCGTCGCGACCGACGTCGCCGCCCGCGGTATCCACGTCGACGGCATCGACCTGGTCCTGAACGTGGACCCGGCCGGCGACCACAAGGACTACCTGCACCGTGCGGGCCGTACCGCCCGCGCGGGCCGCACCGGCACCGTCGTCTCGCTCTCCCTGCCGCACCAGCGGCGCCAGATCTTCCGGCAGATGGAGGACGCGGGCGTCGACGCCGGCCGTCACATCATCAACTCCGGTACGGCCTTCGAGCCCGAGGTCGCCGAGATCACCGGCGCCCGTTCGATGACCGAGGTCCAGGCCCAGTCGGCGGGCGACGCCGCGCAGCAGGCCGAGCGCGAGGTCGCCCAGCTCACCAAGGAGCTGGAGCGGGCCACCCGCCGCGCGTCCGAGCTGCGCGAGGAGTCCGACCGGCTGATCGCCCGTGCCGCCCGTGAGCGGGGCGACGACCCCGAGGCAGCGGTGGCCGAGGCCGCCGCCGTCGTGGAGGCCGCGGCCGAGAAGGCCGCCGCCGAGGCGCCGGTCCGTGAGGCGTCCTCGTACGAGCGTCCGCGTCAGCAGCGTGACGAGCGCGGCAACTACGAGCGCCGTGACCGTCGTGACGACCGCCCGTCGGGTGGCTTCCGCCGCGACAACGACCGTCGTGACGGTGGCCGTTCCTTCGAGCGTCGCGACGAGCGTCCCTCCGGTGGCTTCCGCCGTGACGACCGTGGCGGCAGCGACCGTGGCCGTTCCTTCGAGCGTCGTGACGACCGCCCCTCGGGTGGCTTCCGCCGTGACGACCGCGGTGGCAGCGACCGTGGCGGCTTCCGTCGCGACGACCGTCCCTCCGGCGGCTTCAACAGCGACCGTCGTGACGGCGACCGCGGTGGCCGTTCCTTCGAGCGCCGTGACGAGCGCCCCACGGGTGGTGGCTTCCGCCGCGACAACGACCGTCGGGACAACGACCGTGGCGGCTTCCGCCGTGACGACCGTCCCGCGACCGGTCACCGGGGCAGCGACCGCCCGTTCAACCGTGACCGCCAGGGCGACCGCCCCGGCTTCCGCGCCGGCGGCCACGACCGCCCGGGCCACCGCGGCACCACCGGCACGGGCACCGGCACCGGTTCCTTCGGCCGCCGCGACGACAAGCCGCGCTGGAAGCGCAACGGCTGAGCCTGCGTGAACTGAGGAAGGGTCCGTACGACTTCGGTCGTGCGGGCCCTTCCGCCGTTTCCGCCCGCGTAACCGAGCCGCCCGAAAACGCTCGCCCGTCCAGCTGTGAAGTCCCTGTAAGATCAGCGCACTTGAGAGGCGGATGCGCCGGCCGGGGGGCCTGGGACATCGAGCATCGGTGTACGTCCCGCCTCATGTTTCGGGGAGGGTCTTCCTTGGCTCGTCGTGCCCACATACGCCTGCGCCTGCTGGCCGCCTCCGCCGTGCTGGCGGCCGGTCTGGCTCCGCTCCTGCCGGCCACCGCCGTCGCCGAGGGGTCGCAGGACGCACCGCAGGAGACGGTGGTGCCGGCGGCCCAGCGGGACACCTACACCTCGGCGACGCTGCAGAGCCCGTCGACGTACAACGGGCGCGACGGTGCCGGGGCGCAGGGCGTCTTCCACACGCTGGAGGGCGCCGGGCGGGTCTGGACGCGGTACGCGGACGGGCGGTCCGTACCGGTGCCGACGCCGGCGGGGACCTTCGCGCGGTACGGGACGGGCAGCGACGTCCTCGCGTACGTCTACTCCGTCGAGAGCCGCGTCGACCTGTGGAACGCCGTCGACGGAACCACTCGTACGATCCATGTGCCCTCCGGCCTGTCCGTGCTCTCCGCGTACGGCGACCTCGTGGTCGGCTGGCGCACCGTGCAGGACGGGGACGGGACCGCCCGGCGGGAGGTGCACCTGCTGTTCCCGGACACCGATGGCACCACCCGTGACGTACCGGTCACCGGGCTGCCCGACGGGGTGAACCTCGGGACCGCGCTGGGCGGCGACGCCCAAGGGCTGCTCTTCCAGGCCACACGGAACGGCCAGACGCTGTCGGTGCTGGTCGACCGGGTGACGGGACAGGTGCTGAGCCTGACCCCGCCGCGCTCCAAGGTCTATCTCAAGGCGCGGGTCACCCCTGATCACGTGGTGATGTTCAACCTCAACGACCCGACCGTCCTGGTCTATTCGCGCTCCGACCTGTCCGCCGCCCCGACCGAGGTCACCCTCGGCGGCAGCGGTGTGAACCCCGCGGAGGACCTGTCCATTGTCGGCGACTGGCTGATCCACCGGCCCAGCGCCGGCACAGCGGTCGTCGCCAAGCCCCTCTCCGGGGGCCCCGAGGTGACGGTCCTGACCTCGTCCAGCCCCGGCGCCTCCGCCGTCGCCGACGGCACCGCGGTCATGATCGGACGCACCGGCTCGGGGCAGTGGGGCATCCAGCGCATCGCCCCCGGCGCGGACGGCAGCCCCACGGTCACGATGGTCAGGGCGCTGCCGAAGCCGATGTACAGGATCCAGGGGCTGGCACTGGACCAGGGGCGGCTGGTCGTCGTGGATCCCAGCAACGGCTACCGCGACACGTATGTGCGGACCGTTGCCGCGACCGGGACGCCGACGTTCGGCAGCCGTTCGTCGTACGACGGAGGCGGCCGGGTGCTGTCTCCCTGTCCGGTGGCGGATCTCGGCTGCTCGCAGTTGTTCGGTACGACGGCCGGGCTGGTGTGGCTGGAGCGGGGCTCCGGCGGGGACCGGATCAAGGCCGAGGACGGCGGCCCCTACAACTATCTGCGGGAGGTGAGCGTTCCCGCGGGTGGCCGGATCACCGACGTCTCCGGCGCGTACGTGCTCCACACCACGCCCACCGAGCAGCGCGTCTACCGGGTCGACGCCACCATCTCCCCGATCCTCACCCGCGCCGCGGGCCCCTCGGCCCTCTCCGGTGACGTCCTGTGGTCCCCGGGCGCGAGCCCCGGCACCGTCACCGCGTACGACCTGACGCAGCAGAAGACCACCGACACCGTGACCACCGACGCCGGCTGCGCGCCCACCGAACTTCAGGCGCTGGGCCGCTGGTTGTACTGGAACTGCGGTGACAAGGCGGGGGTGTACGACCGTACGACGAAGAAGTCGGTGCCCGTTCCGGTCGGTGAGGCCAAGCTGGGGGACGGATACGTCGTCACGCACGACAGGGCGGCCGGGAAACTGACGCTCACCGCGGTCGCGGACGGCACCCCCGCGAGCCGGGTCATCGGCGATCTGCCCGACACCGGCCTCTCGCAGCGGGACGTGCGCTGGACGGTGGACGAGTCCGGGGCGAACGTGGCCTACGTGGACGCCCAGGAGCAGGTGCACCTGGTGCCGTCCGGGGTGGTCCAGCAGCCGCTGCGGCCGCTGGGCGAGGTGTTCCGTGAGACGGAACTGGAGGCCCGCAAGACCGATCCGGCGGTGTACCCGCTCACTGTGGTGCCGCTGTCGAAGCCTGCCGAGAACTGGACGCTGACGGTGCGTGACAAGGCGACCGGCAAGGTCGTCGACACGTCGACCGGTGGACCAGTGCGCGGCGAGCTGAAGATCGTCTGGGACGGCGTGAGCGGCACGAAGCTTCTCCCCAGCGGTCCGTACGACTGGACGCTGTCGGTCACGCCGGCCGACGGAGCGGGCGCACCGCTGTCGCTCCAGGGCTCGGTCCGGCTGACGGCCGGCCGCGTGGTGCACCACGACTACGCCGGCGCGGACGGCCGGGGCGACCTGCTCACCCTCGACTCCCAGGGCGAGTTGACCGTCGAGCGCAGTGGCGGCAGCGGGACGTTCAGCACGTCGGCGATCGGCACCGGCTGGTCCTCGACGATCAAGGCGGTGCCGGTCGGGGACCTGAACGGTGACAACTGCAACGACGTCCTGGCACGGCTGAGCAGCGGCACCCTACGGCTGTACCGGCCGGGGTGCGACGACCCCCTGGACTCGACGTCGCCGTACACGACGCTGGGCACCGGCTGGAACCAGTACGACGTCCTCACCGCCCCCGGGGACGTCACCAAGGACGGCCGCCCCGACCTGATCGCCCGCAACGCCTCCACCGGTGCCGTCTACCTCTACAAGGGCACCAGCACCGGGAAGTTGTCGGCGCGCGTGAAGCTGTACGACAACTGGAAGACGTACAAGAAGGTCGTCGGGGCCGGTGACCTGAACGGTGACGGCATCGGCGACCTGGTCGCGCAGGACAAGGCCGACAACCTGTACCGCTACTACGGCGCGGGCAGGGGCACGTTCGGCGCGCGCGTGAAGCTTGCGGCGAGCTGGGGTGGCTCGTACAACGTGGTCGTCGGTGCCGGGGACATCACCGGGGACGGCAGGGCCGACCTGGTCGCCCGCGACACGGCCGGCAACCTGTACCGCCTCAACGGCACGGGCAAGGGCACGTTCGGCACCCGCGTGAGGATCGGGACGGGCTGGCAGCGCTACAAAGGTCTCTTCTAGCGGCCCGAGCGCCGATTTCTAGCCAAGTTGTGACGTGTGTCACGCCCCTGGCGGGGGAATTGCTGGGGGCATGACAGATGACGCCATAGCGAGTGGGCTGTCTGACGAAGAACGACTGGCCCAGCTCGGCTACACACAGGTTCTCGCCCGCCGCATGTCGGCGTTCTCCAACTACGCGGTGTCCTTCACGATCATCTCGGTCCTGTCGGGCTGCCTGACCCTCTACCTCTTCGGCATGAACACGGGCGGCCCCGCCGTGATCACCTGGGGCTGGGTCGCGGTCGGCCTGATGACGCTGTTCGTCGGCCTGTCGATGGCCGAGATCTGTTCGGCGTACCCGACCTCGGCGGGCCTGTACTTCTGGGCCCACCGCCTCGCGCCACCCCGCACCGCGGCCGCCTGGGCGTGGTTCACGGGCTGGTTCAACGTGCTGGGCCAGGTCGCGGTGACCGCCGGCATCGACTTCGGCGCGGCGTACTTCCTGGGCGCGTACCTGAACCTGCAGTTCGACTTCAAGGTGACGCCGGGCCGGACGATCCTGCTCTTCGCGGGAATCCTGATCCTCCACGGCCTCCTCAACACCTTCGGCGTCCGTATCGTCGCCCTCCTCAACAGCGTGAGCGTGTGGTGGCACGTGCTGGGCGTCGGCGTGATCGTCGGCGCGCTGGCCTTCGTACCGGACCACCACCAGTCGACGACCTTCGTCTTCACCGAGTTCGTGAACAACACGGGCTGGGGGAGCGGGGTGTACGTGGTCCTGATCGGCCTCCTCATGGCCCAGTACACCTTCACCGGCTACGACGCGTCGGCCCATATGACGGAGGAGACCCACGACGCGTCGACGGCGGGCCCGAAGGGAATCGTGCGCTCGATCTGGACGTCGTGGATAGCGGGCTTCGTCCTGCTGCTCGGCTTCACGTACGCGATCCAGGACTACGACAAGGAGCTGGGGTCCGCGACGGGCGCCCCGCCGGCCCAGATCCTCCTGGACGCCCTGGGCGCGACGGCGGGCAAGCTGCTCCTGCTGGTGGTCATCGGGGCGCAGTTGTTCTGCGGGATGGCGTCGGTGACGGCCAACAGCCGCATGATCTACGCCTTCTCGCGCGACGGCGCGCTGCCGTTCTCGCGGGTCTGGCACACGGTGAGCCCGCGCACGCGGACGCCGGTGGCGGCGGTGTGGCTGGCGGCGGGGGGAGCGCTGGTTCTCGGCCTTCCGTACTTGATCAACTACACGGCCTACGCGGCGGTGACGTCCGTCGCGGTCATCGGTCTCTACATCGCGTACGTCATCCCGACCCTGCTGCGACTGCGCAAGGGCGAGGGCTTCCAGCGGGGGCCGTGGCATCTGGGGCGCTGGTCGCGGGTGATCGGGGTGGTCTCGGTGGTGTGGGTCGTCGTCATCACGATCCTGTTCATGCTGCCCCAGGTCTCACCGGTCACCTGGGAGACCTTCAACTACGCGCCGATCGCTGTGCTGGTGGTGCTCGGGTTCGCGTGGGTGTGGTGGGTGGCTTCGGCTCGGCACTGGTTCCTGAACCCGGAACACGCACGAACGAAGGCACGGGAGGCGGCGCGTTCGGGCGCGCCGGAAAAGGTGGATCCGTAACGGACCGGATCTTTCGCCCCCTGTCCAGCCGCCCGACGCGGCCGTGTCCCCGATACCCGATCGGAGACACGGCCACGTCCCGCTATGCTCGGGGAGGCAACATCGCCTGGGCCCTTAGCTCAATTGGCAGAGCAGTGGACTTTTAATCCATTGGTTGTGGGTTCGAGTCCCACAGGGCCTACCAACTCGCCCCCGGCTCAGAGGTAGTTCGAGCTGGGGGCGCAGCTTTTTCTGGCCCCGGTGTCGCTCTCCTGGCAGGGGCTCCTTCTTGTACCAAGCGTTTGACACAAGGGGTCGTCCGAGGCCATCTTGTACTCGCCGCTTGGTACAAGATGATCTGGGGGACCTCCGTATGCTCGACGCCGTCCCGTTCCAGCAGAGATTCCTCGATCACGCCGATCAGTACGCCCGTTGGTCCGGCCTCGCCATCGGCATCATGGCCGCACAGGCGCTGTCGGCACTCGGGCAGGTCGAGTTCGAGCAGCGCGTCGTGTTCTGCATCACGGCTTTCGGGGTGTGCACGGTGGCTGGCGTCCTTCTGGCGGACGCGCTGACCCTGCTTCCCCAGGAGGCGGTACGCACCGCGAGTCTCGCCCCGCGCATGGTCAGAGACCACGTGCCCCCACGCATGGGTCCCCTGATCGCCCTCCAGGGGGTCACGCTCGTCGTGCTGCTGGCGATCACGGCCGCCACGGCCTCCGTCGACTCCGGCCGTGTCCTCAGCAGGGGCAAGGTCCTCACCGTCGCCTGCAACGGGATTCCGGCGACCCTGGGCCCCTGGCCCGGCCTGTACTACAGCCTTCCGATGTTCGGCGCGCTCGCCATAGCCACCCCTACCTGTGTGTGGGCACTGCGCCGCATCGCGCACGGACCAGGCGGGGAGCAGCAGCGTCGCAACCGCGCGTGGGCGGTGACCGGGGCCTGGGGCCTGCTCGTGTCGAGCCAGCAGTTGTACGCGGTGCTGATGGTCACCATCTCCTTCATGGAGACGGGCTGCGCCGGCGCGACGGGCGCACTCACCTTCTGGGTGTTCTACCCGCTGGCCCTGGTGAACCTCTTCACCGTCGTCTGGTCCCTGCTCACCGTGGTGGCCCCGCGGGCCGTCGACGACGTGCCGGAAGGGGACCGCACCGGTGAGTGAGCCTGCCCTACGCGTCGACACCACCAGCCCTGTACCGCCGTACCTGCAGATCCGGGCGCAGCTCGCCGCTCTGATCGTCACCGGCCGGCTGGTCGAGGGCGACAGGCTGCCGACCGTGCGTCAGCTGGCCACGGATCTCGGCCTCGCGCCGGGCACCGTGGCCCGTGCCTACCGCGAGCTGGAGGCCGAGGGCCTGATCCGCACGCGTCGGGGAGCCGGTTCACGGGTCGCGGCGCCGCCCGCCCGCCCGGCTCATGACCATGCCGCCCAACTCGTGGCCCTCGCACGTGACTTCGCTTTCTCCGCCCGCGCGCTGGGTGCCGACACGGAGGCCGTCCTTGCCGCCGTCCGCGACGCCCTCGGCCCGGACATGGGGTGAAAGGTGCACCTGAGTACACCCAGAACCCGGAGGACACCCCCATCCTCCCCGCCCCGCCGATGCGGTTCGCTGGTGATCGTCACCGTTCAGGATCAGGACCACAGCGACGGGGGATTCGATCATGCAGACTCAGCAGGTTCAGCACATTCAGCCGGTTCAGCCGGTTCAGTCGTCCAAGAAGACCGCGGCCGTCGTACTCGGAGCGGCCCTGCTCGTACTGGCGTCGCCCATGGCCGCGACCGCGGCGGCGACCGCCGGCAGTGCCGCCCACTCGGCCCCGCACCACCCCTACACCCGAGCCACCCTCCAACAAGACCTCGCCGCCGTACGCGCAGCCGGCGGCGGTGACGTCAACGTCCTGGCCAGGGTCGACGGATCCCGCACCGCCCCCCTCATGGCCCGCATCGGCACCCGCACCGCCGACTCCCCCGCCCCCATCCCCTGGAACTCCCACTTCCGCGTAGCCAGCACCACGAAGACCTTCACCGCGACCGTCGTCCTCCAACTCGTCGCCGAGAAGCGGCTGTCGCTCGACGACACCGTTGAGCACTGGCTGCCGGGGGTCGTCTCCGGCAACGGCAACGACGGCCGCCGTATCACCGTGCGCGACCTGCTCCGGCAGACCAGCGGGCTGTACGACTACATCGACGACCCGGAGATCCAGGACCGGTTGATCAACCACTTCGACGAGAACCGGTACGACACCACGCCCGCCGCCGATCTGGTCGCGGTGGCGATGAAGCACCCTCCCGCCTTCATGCCCGCGCCCGGCGGAGCCACCCGGTGGGCCTACTCCAACACCAACTACCTGCTCGCCGGGATGATCGCCGAGAAGGCAGGTGGCGCGAGCTGGGAGGAGCTGGTCGAGCACCGGGTGATCAGGAAACTGCGCCTGCGGGACACCTCCATCCCCGGAGCCGACCCCCGCCTCCCCGACCCGCACGTGAACGCCTACCTGACCACCCCCGACGGCAAGCGCCTCGACGTCACCGAGCACAGCCTTCAGCACACCGCGGACTCCGGTGTGGTGAGTACGACCGCCGATCTGAACACCTTCTTCCGCGCCCTGGCCGGCGGCCGGCTGCTCCCCGCCGCGCAGTGGCGCGAGATGCGGACGACCGTCGAGCGGACCGATGATCCCGACGACCTGGCCGAGATGCCCGTAGGGACTTATGGCCTCGGGCTGCGTGAGATTCCGCTCTCCTGCGGGGGGTTCTACTACACCCACGAAGGCGACGGCGCCGGCGTCAACACCCGCCCCGCCGTCAGCGCGGACGGCACCCGCGCGGTGACCGTCTCCCTCACGACCACCACCGCGCCACCCGACCTGGCCGCTCTCAACCGTGCCACGGGCACCCTGGTGGACCACGCCCTCTGCGCCGCGCCTGCCAAGGGTTCGCCGAAGGACTAGCCGACGCGTTCGGGCCTGGTGACCCGCGCGCCCCGCATCGACATCGACAGCGCCCGCCACGACCTGTTCCGCTTGAACGGCAGCTCGAAGAAGCGGGCGAACAGCCACCCCGTCAGCAGCGACGCCGGCACGCTCAGCAGAACCGTGACGGCGAAGGTCGGCAGGCCGGGGGAGACCACGCGGGGCGCGATCTCGCGGACCGCGATCATGACGATCGGCAGGTGGATGAGGTAGAGGCTGTACGAGATG
Source organism: Streptomyces sp. NPDC092369 (assembly GCF_044755245.1). Taxonomy (NCBI): domain Bacteria; kingdom Bacillati; phylum Actinomycetota; class Actinomycetes; order Kitasatosporales; family Streptomycetaceae; genus Streptomyces; species Streptomyces sp. NPDC092369. The sequence continues at coordinate 30,462 of NZ_JBIVQP010000005.1, read as the reverse complement.
TCGCCCAGGCCGCGGATGAGGCGCGTGGACAGGAGACTCATGAGCCACACCGGGCGGCCCGTCGCCACCGCCACCAGCAGCAGCGTCATCGCGGGGGCCGCGGCCAGGTCCACCCAGAAGTAGTGGCTGACCGTCCAGGTCGAGCCCTTGACGACCATCACGGACAGCAGCGGTACGGCGGCCAGCGCGGCGAGCCAGTGCCACGGCAGCCGTCGGATCCGGTCCCGTGCGACCACGATCCCGGCGCCGACCAGGCCGGCCACGAAGACCGGGGCCAGGTTCGGGGTCAGCCAGTTCATGCCCTCGACCGGGTTCGCGTTCGTCGCCATGAGGCCGCGGGCGACCGCGAGCAGGGTCACTCCCGTCACCAGGACGACCGCGCCCAGGCGTCGCCGGATGAAGAGGAGGAGGGGGAAGAGCAGGTAGAGCTCCGCCTCCACCGCGATCGACCAGAACGCCCCGTTCGGGGTCGGTGCCGTCGCCACGTCCTGGGCCAACAGGCCGTACACCACGACCGTCTTGAGGGTCGGCGGGCCGAAGCGCGAGGCGGGCACGACGAAGTAGGCGACCGCCACGCTCAGTACGAGGGCCGCCCAGTACGGCGGCAGGATGCGCCAGGCGCGGCGGCTGAGGAAACGGGCCGTGCCGCCGGGGTGCCAGCCGTTGCGGGCGGCGGAGATGGCCAGGGAGAAGCCGGACAGGACGAGGAAGAAGACGACGGCGAGACGGCCGTACATGAGCCAACCCAGCCAGGACGGGCCCGAGTTGCGCGGGAAACCGGGGAAGGCCAGCAGCCAGCAGTGGAACAGGACCACGTAGAGGGCGGCCAGGCCGCGCAGGCCGTCCAGGCCCGGCACGTGGCGGGGGACCCGTGCTTCCGGCGCGCCGCCGTCCCGTTGCGGTGCCGGGACCACGGGTGCGTCGAGCGTGCCTACGTCGAGCGTGTCGACGTCGAGCGTGCTGACGGATCGGCTCGGTTCCGGTGAGATCGCTGGGCCCCCTTCGTACGGCACCGAACGCTCAGCCCGGTGCCACCCACAGTGACTGATACGTCGCAATTGGGCGAGCCGTTCAACGGGCGCGCGTGGGGGTTTCGAGGGGTGCCCGGGAGCCCGCTCCCACCAGGTCGCATGGTGTAGCCCACTGCACCGCGCCCACCGCCCCCGTCGCTTAGCGTTGCCGTATGAGGACAACGATGCGGCGGGCCGCCCGGGCCACAGGGCATCTGCTCCTCGTCGCCCTGATGGCGTGCGGCCTGTGGATCTTCATCACCGTGCTGCTCATCACCGCCGTCGGCACGCTCGCGGTGGTCGGGGCGTGGCTGCTGCCGGAGACGGTGCTCCTCATCCGGCGGATCGCCGGGGCCAAGCGGGGGATGACCGCCGCCTGGACCGGGCAGCGGATCCCCGAGGCGTACCAGCCGATCACCGGGACCGTGCGGGAGCGGATCCGGATCGCCGTACGCGATCCGGGGACGTTCACCGACTTCCGGTGGATGGTCGCCGACTACTTCTACGGTGCTCTGATCGTCCTCGCCCTGCCGCTGTGGCCGCTCGGGCTGGTCGTCGACGGGGTGCGGAGCGGGCTGCTGCGGCGGGCGCCGGTCGTGCTGCCGTTGATCACGCGGATCGCGGACCTGGAGGCCGACTGGTCGACCGCTCTCCTCAAGCCGTCTCCCAAGACCCAACTCGCTGCGCGCGTCGAGGAGTTGGCCGCCACTCGCGCCGACGCCATCGCGGCGCACGGCGCCGAACTGCGCCGTATCGAACGCGATCTGCACGACGGCGCCCAGGCCAACCTGGTCGCCCTGTCCCTGCGCATCGGCCTCGCCAGACGCGCCTACGACCGTGACCCGGACACCGGACGCAAGCTGCTGGACGAGGCTCAGGCGCAGGCCGAACAGGCGCTGACCGACCTGCGGAACGTCGTCCGCGGCATCCACCCGCCGATCCTCACCGACCGCGGTCTGGTCGGGGCGGTGCGCGCGCTCGCCGCCGGGTTGGGGTCCCCCCGCGCGAGCGAAGCCGAGCGTGGGGGAGGGCTCCAAGTGAGCGTGGAGGTCGAGCGGTTGGAGGACGACGGGGTGCGGGCGCCGGCCGCCGTCGAGGCCGCCGCCTACTTCGTCGTCGCCGAGGCGCTCACCAACGCCGCCAAGTACAGCGGCTCGTCCCGGGCCTCGGTCCGACTCGCCCGGATGAAGCGCGGGTTGCGGGTGCGGGTGGCCGACGAGGGGTGCGGCGGCGCCGACGAGACGACCGGCTCGGGGCTGCTCGGCATGCGGCGGCGGGTGGCCGCGCTCGACGGGACCGTGGAGCTGTCCAGCCCGGTCGGCGGCCCCACCGTGATCGAGGTGCGGCTGCCCTGCGTGTGGTGACCCGCGTGCACCGCGGGGCCCGCCCCGACCGGCCCCGTCGAGTCCGTCAGCCCGCGTTCAGCTCCGTCAACTGGCCCAGCGGCAGCGTGTGGTGGGTCTGGAGGACCTTCGCGCGCAGGTAGCGGACGTTGTGCGCGGTCTTGAAGACGCCGGTGGGGACGCGGTCGCGGACGGCGATGCCGAGGGAGCGCAACTGGTCGGCCTTGTCCGGGTTGTTGGACAGCAGGTCCAGCTCGTCGATCCCGAGGGACCGGAGCATCTGCGCCGCCGCCGTGTAGTCGCGGGCGTCCTCGGGCAGACCCAGGGCCGCGTTCGCCTCGTACGTGTCCAGGCCCTGGTCCTGAAGGGCGTACGCGTCGAGCTTGTTGTAGAGACCGATGCCCCGGCCCTCCTGGCGCAGGTAGAGCAGGACGCCGCCGCGGTCGGCTATGCGCTCCACCGCCTCGCGCAGCTGCGGCCCGCAGTCGCAGCGGGCCGAGCCGAAGACGTCACCGGTCAGGCACTCGGAGTGCAGGCGGACCAACGGGGTGGTGCCGGGGGCCGGTTGGCCCAGGACGACCGCCACGTGTTCCTGGCCGTCGGTCAGGCCGTGGAAGGTGACCATCTCGGAGTCGACGCTGTAGCCGTCTTGGAAGCGCAGCGGGACCCGGACGCGGGAGCGCGGCGTTGCGGCAGGGAAGTCAGGCATGCGGGTTCTCCCGGTCCGGTGGACGAGTACCGATCTGCTTCAAAACTGAAGCAGATCCATGGTCACGGACCCTACCCTATGTTTTAAATTTGAAGCAACGGGTTTGTGAGCCTGCTCACGAACAGGGCGAGGACGACCGGCGGCGCCACGGGACGTCCTCCCGCGTGGCCTCGGACCCGTCGCCCTCCAGCGCCCGCACGATCCCCGCGCTGATCTCCTCCAGCTGACCCACCTGTTCCGGGGTGAGGTGGTCGAAGATGGCCGCGCGGACCGTCTCGACGTGCCCGGGAGCGGTCCGCACCAGGGTCTCCATACCGGCGTCGGTGAGCACGGCGGTGCTGCCCCGCTTGTCGGACGGACATCCCTCACGCCGTACCAGACCGTCCTTCTCCAGCCGGGTCACCGCGTACGTCAGCCGGCTTCGGGTGATCTTCGTCCGCCCGGCGAGATCGGTCATCCGCAGCCGGTGGTCCGGTACGTCGGAGAGGTTGGCCAGGATGGAGTAGTACAGGTGGGGCATGCCGGCGTCCTGCTGGAGCTGCCGGTCCATCGCGTCCTCCAGGAGCTGCGATGCGGCGATGTACGCGCGCCATGCGCGCTGCTCCTCGGGAGTGAGCCAGCGAGTCGTCATGGGACCAGTGTAGGTTTGTTTCAAACTTGAACCAAGCCCCGCCTTGAGAGAGCTCGAACCCAGCTCCGTCTCGCAGAGAGAGCGCGTCGATGCCCCACCCGTTCGTCCTGCTGTCCGCCGCCGTCTCCCTCGACGGCTATCTCGACGACACCGGCCCCGAGCGCCTCCTGCTCTCCTCCCCGGCCGACTTCGACCGCGTCGACGAGGTACGGGCGTCCGTCGACGCGATCCTGGTCGGCGCCGGCACGATCCGCGCCGACAACCCCCGCCTGCTGGTGAACTCGCCCGAGCGTCGCGCCGCCCGCGTGGCCTCGGGCCGGCCGGAGTACCCCCTCAAGGTCACGGTCAGCGCCACCGGCGACCTCGACCCGGCCGCCAACTTCTGGCACACGGGCGGCGAGAAGGTCCTGTACACGACGGACAAGGGCGCCGACCGGGCGCACGCCCTGGGCCTGGCCACCGACGTCGTCCCGCTCGGCCCCGACCTGGACTGGCGCGAACTCCTGACCCACCTCCACGAGGCACGCGGCATCGACCGCCTCATGGTCGAGGGCGGCGGCACGATCCACACCCAGCTCCTGCGGCAGGGCCTCGCGGACGAACTCCACCTGGTCCTGTCCCCGCTCTTCGTGGGCACCCCGACCGCGCCCCGCCTCTTCGGCCCGGGCCCCTACCAGCCCGGTCGCCTCCGACTCCTCGAAACCCGGCGGATCGAGGACGTCGTCCTCATGCGCTACGAGCCCACCGCCCCCGGCACCGGCCCCCTCCCCACCGCCGCCGACCACCACTGGCTCCGCCTCGCCTGCGAACTGGCCACCCAGTGCCCGCCCTCCGACACCGCCTTCAGCGTCGGCGCGGTCGTGGTCGCCGCCGACGGCACGGAACTGGCCCGCGGCCACTCCCGCGAGGACGGCGACCCGGTGGTCCACGCCGAGGAGGCGGCCCTGGCCAAGCTCGCCCCCACCGACCCGCGTCTCGCCTCCGCCACGATCTACAGCAGTCTCGAACCCTGCGCCCACCGGGCCTCCCGCCCCAAGCCCTGCGCCCGGCTCATCCTCGACGCGGGGGTACGCCGGGTGGTGACGGCGTGGCGCGAGCCGGACACCTTCGTGACGGCGGCGGACGGGAACGGGTTGCTGGCGGCGGAGGGTGCCGAGGTGGTCGTGATCCCGGAGTACGAGGAGCGGGCGAAGGCGCCCAACTCCCACCTCCTGGCCTGACGTCCGCACCACTGCTCCGTCGGTCCGATCGGCCCAACAGATCCTGCGCCCCACTCCCCGAGCGGTCACTCTGCGAGAGACCCCGAACGGACACAAGCGGAGGTACTGGTAGCAGTGAGGCCATCCCGAAAACGAGCCGCCGTGCTCCTGATCGCGCCCCTTCTCGCCGTGACCCTCGCCTCGTGCGGCAGCACGGACACCGGTACCCGGACCATGGCCCGCGCCCTCCCCCCGGACGCCACGTTCACCCACCCCGGCGTGCTCGTCAGCAAGGCGCAGCTGGACTCCGTACGAAAGAACGTGACCGCCGGGAAGCAGCCGTGGCTGAAGGCGTTCCTGGCGATGCGCGACAGCAAGTACGGGTCGTACAAGTACCGGCCCGAGCCGTACGAGAACGTCGACTGTCCCTGGGGCGGGAAGGTCGCGCAGGGGTGTGTGGAGGAGCGGGAGGACGCGATCGCCGCGTACACGCAGGCACTGCTCTTCAGCGTCACCGGCAAGCAGGAGCACGCGCTCAAGGCGCGCGAGATCATGGACGCCTGGTCGGCGAAGATCAAGCGGCACTCCGAGGAGGACGCGGGGCTGCAGACCGCGTGGGCCGGGTCGACATGGACGCGCGCGGCGGAGATCGTGCGGTACGCGCCGGGGGCCGGGTGGCCTGCCGACCGGGTGGCGCGGTTCGAGAGGATGCTGCGGACCGCCTATCAGCCGCTCGTCACCGAGAAGCTGCCCGACTACAACGGCAACTGGGACCTCGCGATGACCGACGCGGCGATCGGCATCGCCGTCTTCACCAACGACCACAAGGCCTTCGACGCCGCCCTGGCCCGTTTCCGCGACCGTGTGCCCGCCTACTTCTACCTGGAGAAGGACGGCAAGGTCCCGCTCACCGTGGCCGGCTCGACCATGAACACGCCGCAGAAGCTGACGACGTACTGGTTCAGGCAGGGGACGTACAAGGACGGCGTCGCGCAGGAGACCTGCCGCAACTTCAAGCACGTCGGCTACTCGCTCGCCGCCACCGCGCACATCGCCGAGACGGCCTGGCACCAGGGCGTCGACCTGTACGGCGAGGTCAAGGACCGGCTGACCGCGGCCCTCGCCCTCCATGCCCGCTACCAGCTGGGCGAGAACCCGCCCGCGTGGCTGTGCGGTGGCAAGGTCGACCGGAACATGGGTCCCGACCTGGAGGTCGCCCTCAACCACCTGGAGGACCGGCTCGGCGGCTCCGTCCCCGCCGCCCACAAGCTGGCCGAGGAGACCCGCCCGGCCGGTACCGACGATCTCTTCGTCTCCTGGGAGACCCTGACCCACGCCGGAAACCCGGCCGCCTGACCGGCCCGGCTGCTCCTTGGTCACTCCCGTCCCGCGAATGGCGTACAGTGGAGAACACAACGGCGCGGGGTGGAGCAGCTCGGTAGCTCGCTGGGCTCATAACCCAGAGGTCGCAGGTTCAAATCCTGTCCCCGCTACCAACGGCCCAGGGCCGGAGTCCGGATCATCGGACTCCGGCCCTGAGTCTTTTCCCGCGCGCGTCCCGCTCCTCACTTCGGCTGTTGTCACGCCCGGTGAGCAGGTGAACGCCCTCCGCGCAGCAACTGACATACCGTCAACACCTCCAGGCATTCCCGGGCTTGGTCAACTCGCCCGAATTTCACCGGTCATGGCCTGAACGTCCTGCGTGAAAACGTTAATGATCAAGCCGAACAGCTTGGAATCCCCACCCCGTGTCTATTAACGTTCGATAACGCAGCGCGGTCGTCCCAGCCGTCACAAGAGTCGGCTCCGTGCGCACGTGCCGAATCCCGCAAGGGAACCGGGGAACCACCAACTTGGGGTGAATCGCACGTAGTCCGTCGTGTACGCACGACCGGTTTACGCGCGTAGGAGACCTTCCTGCTCCGAACCCGTCAGCTAACCCGGTAGGCGAGAAGGAAGGAAGGAGTACGCCCAGGTGGCGTCCAACCCCCCTGCCCCGGCGGCCCCGTTCGTGCCGAGCCAGCGTGACAACGAGATCTTCGGCTACGGCGGACCCCGCACCGACGAGGGCCCTTGGGAGGAATGGAACCCCACCGAGGATTCCGTCCGCCCCAACCGCGGTCGCCACCGCGTCTCCAAGCAGCGCGGCGGGGGACTCGCCCGCAGCTCCACGGTTCTGGGCGTCGGTGTCATAGCCGCCGTCGGCGCGGGCGGCATGGCCAGCGCCAACACCGGCAAGCCGCCGGTCTCCATCTCCGTGCCCGACCTGCCCAACGTCGGCTCGGTCTTCGGCGAGACCTCCAGCCCCGCCGTCAAGGGGTCCGCGACCGCGCTCAGCAGCGTCGGCGTGACCTCCACGGAGACCGCGCAGGGCACCAAGGATGCCGGCGAGGTGCTGCGCGACCGCATCATGGCGCAGGCCGAGTCGCAGCGCGTCCAGGTCGACAGCAAGGTCCAGTACGCCACCGAGGCCTCCCTCTCCAAGCAGGTCGACGAGGCCGCCGCGAAGGCGGAGAAGGCCGCTGCCGCCAAGGCCGCCGCCGCGAAGAAGAAGGCGGAGGCGGAGGCCAAGAAGAAGGCCGAGGCCGCGAAACTGGTGGAGCTGGCCACGCAGTACCGGCTGCCGGTCGCCTCGTACACGATCACCGGCACCTTCGGGCAGGCCGGTTCCCTGTGGTCCTCCGGGTACCACACGGGCCTCGACTTCGCCGCCCCCACGGGCACGCTCATCAAGGCCATCCACAGCGGCACGGTCACGGAGGCCGGCTGGGCGGGCTCGTACGGCTACCGCACGATCCTCACCCTCGACGACGGTACGGAGCTGTGGTTCTGCCACCAGTCGTCGATCGGCGTGAGCGTGGGCCAGAAGGTCGCCACCGGCGATGTCATCGGCCGCGTGGGCGCCACCGGCAACGTGACCGGCGCGCACCTGCACCTGGAGGTGCACCCGAACGGCCAGGCCGACGGCATCGACCCGATGACGTGGCTGCGCAGCAAGGGCCTCACCCCCTGACACAGGGCGCCACCCATAGGCGCCGGCAGTCGTCGCCAGGTTCCCGGAACAGCGGACTCCGCTTGTTTACGGGAACTTTGCGGCTTTCACGGAAGACCGGCCTCCAGGGTGGGCGTTGATGTGAAGCATGACTTCACTGCGCAAGCTCGGCTCCTCCGACCTGGAGGTCTTCCCCCTCTCCCTCGGCGGCAACGTCTTCGGCTGGACGGCGGACGAGGCGACCTCCTTCGCCGTCCTGGACGCCTACACGGCGGCAGGCGGCAACTTCGTCGACACCGCCGACTCCTACTCGTCCTGGATCGAGGGCAACTCGGGCGGCGAGTCCGAGACGATCATCGGCAAGTGGGTCAAGGCCCGCGGCAACCGCTCCGATGTCGTCATCGCCACCAAGGTCAGCCAGCACCCCGAGTACAAGGGCCTGTCCGGCGCGAACATCAAGGCCGCCGCCGACGCCTCGCTGCGCCGCCTGGACACCGACTACATCGACCTCTACTACACCCACTTCGACCAGCCCGAGGTGCCGGTCGAGGAGATCATCGGCGCGCTCGACGAGCTGGTGCGGGCGGGCAAGGTGCGCAACATCGCCGTCTCCAACATCACGCCGGAGCGGCTGCGGGAGTCCCTGGAGTTCTCCGACCGCGAGAACCTGGCCCGGTACGTGGCCATCCAGCCCCACTACAACCTCGTCTCCCGCGACACCTACGAGGGCGAGCTGCGGGACATCGCCGCCACCGCGGGCCTCGCCGCCGTCCCCTACTTCGCCCTGGCCGCCGGCTTCCTCACCGGCAAGTACCGGCCCGGTACGACGGTCGAGAGCGCGCGGGCGGGCCGCGCCGGCGCCTACGCGGAGTCGGAGCGGGGCCTGCGCGTCCTGACCGCCCTCGACGAGATCGCCGCCGCCCATGACGCGCAGGTCGCGACCGTGGCCCTGGCCTGGCTCGCCGCCCAGCCGACGGTGGCCGCGCCGATCGCGTCCGCGCGCACGCTGGACCAGCTGCCGGCGCTGCTGGCGGTGGCGGACCTGACCCTGACGGAGACGGAGATCAGCCGCCTGACGCAGGCGTCGGCCTGACCGATCCGTGGCTCTACGCGATTGATTTACGGCTGATACGGGTTGTACGCGGGATACGGCGACGCCGGATAGGCGGGCTGCGCCGGATACCCGTACACCCCGTGCACCGGCCAGGGCGGGGCGGTCACCGCGACCGGCGGGGCCGTCGCCCTGGCCGCGTAGTCCAGCGCCGGACGGGCCACGTCCTTGCGGCGCCACAACTCGGCGAGCAGTTCCCTCTCCCGTACGACGAAGTCGGCACCGGCCCGGCCGCGGCGCCCCCGGTGCCGCAGGAAGGCCAGGGAGGTCGCGTACGCCTCGTACTGGGCGACCGCCCTCGCCGCGGGCTTGCCGTAGTGGCGGGTGGCGTAGTCGCGGGCGAGGCGGCGGGCGCGCATCGAGCCGAGGGCGAACGGCTCGGCGGGGGTGAGCCAGCCGGCCATCGTGTAGGCGGGCAGCTCCTCGCGCACGGTCCGCAGCTCGCGCTGCCTGGTCCAGATGACCAGCCAGGTCAGCAGCCCGAACGAGGGCACCATGAACGCGGCGTAGACCCCGAAGAACCCGTACTCGCCGAACGTCGACGAGCTGTTCCAGATCGCGTGCATGCCCATCGCGAGCAGCAGTCCCGACAGCGGGGCGAGGACGCGGCGCAGGTGCTGGCGGTCCCCCGAGAGCGCGGCGATGCCGAAGCCGATGCCGGTGCAGACGGTGAAGAGGGGGTGCGCGAACGGCGACATGATGATGCGGACGAAGAAGGTCGCCGCGGTGACGGAGGCGATGCCGCGGTCGCCGGTCAGCTGGTCGGTGCCGAAGGCGGTGCCGAGGTAGAGGATGTTCTCGGTGAACGCGAAGCCGGTGGCGGTGACGCCGGCTATCACCACCCCGTCGACGATCCCCGTGAAGTCCCGGCGCCGGAACAGGAAGAGGAGCAGGACGGCCGCGGCCTTGGCCGACTCCTCGACGATCGGCGCTATCACCGTCGCGCCGAGGGTGTCCGCGCTGGAGGGGTCCGCGGTCGCCGTGGCGATCCATCTGGTCGCGAAGCTGTTGGCGACGATCGCTATCAGCGCCGCCGCGCAGGCGCCCCAGGCGAAGGCGAAGAGCAGATTGCGCCACGGGCCCGGTTCGACCCGGTCGAGCCAGCGGAAGGCGGCTATGAGGAGCGGTACGGGCAGCACGGCGAGGCCGAGTCCGACCAGAAACCCCTCGGTGCCGGTCTGTTGACGCACCAGGGCGAGGATGACGAGCCCGGAGAGCGCGAGCAGGGTGCTGAGCGCGCCGTACCGCACCCACTTGCGCTGCCACCAGTGGGCGTGCCCGAGCGCAGCACCGGCGGGACCACCGGCGTACGGCGGATTCGTCGGGTACGGGGGACACGTGGCCACGGCATTGACCCTAACGAGGGAGGGCGCTGCCTGCGCGGAGGCTTCAGGCGCCGGTGGGGGGTGGGTAGTTGTGTCGCTCTTCGCGGTCCTGGTCACTGGGCTCTTCGCGATGCTGTACGCGACGGAAGAGCAGGTCGTTCACGACATGTCCCTTCTCCAGCCCCTGGCCCTCGAAACGGGTCAGCGGCCGGAACTCCGGACGCGGCGCGAAACCGCCGTCGGGCGCGGTGTTCTCGAACTCCGGGTGCGCACTCAGTACGTCGAGCATCTGTTCGGCGTACGGCTCCCAGTCGGTCGCGCAGTGCACGATGCCGCCGGGTCTGATGCGGCTCGCGGCGAGATCGAGGAACTCCGGCTGGATCAGCCGCCGTTTGTGGTGCCGCTTCTTGGGCCACGGGTCCGGGAAGTAGACGCGCAGCCCGTCGAGCGCGTCCGGGGCGATCATCTCGCGCAGCAGGATGATGGCGTCGCCGTTGCCGACCCGGACGTTGGGCAGACCGCTCTGATCGGCGAGGTTCAGCAGATTGCCCTGGCCGGGGGTGTGCACGTCCACGGCGAGGATGTTGGTGCCCGGGTCTGCGGCGGCCATCCGCGCGGTGGCCTCACCCATGCCGAAGCCGATCTCCAGCACGACCCGGTTGGCGTTCCCGAACAACTCGCCGAGATCCAGCACCCGCTGCCCGTCGATATCCAGCCCCCACTTGGGCCACAACCGCTGCAACGCGTCCGCCTGCCCGGCGGTCACCCGACTCCGCCGCGGCTGAAAACTACGGATCCGCCGCTCGAAGTGAGACCCGGCGGGATCGGGCATGGGCCCGTCGGGGAACCGGGGTTCCCCCTTGGCCCGGGTGTGGCGGAGGGATTCGCCGGGAGTGTGGGGGAGGGATTCGCCGGGGGTGTGGAGGGGGGATTCGCCGGGAGTGTGGAGGTGGGAATCGCCGGGAGTGTGGAGGTGGGAATCGTCCGGGGTGCGGGTGTGGGATTCGGTGGGGGTGTGGGCGCCGTCCGTATCGGCGTGCGCGACCTGCTCCGCGGTCTCGGGGCGCTCGTCGGGGGCGGGCGCGGCGGGGCGGGGCGTTTCGGGGATGTTGGGGGACTCAGACACAGTGGGTCGATTTTACGTGCGTGGGGGAGGGAGTTGTGAGGGGAAGCGGGCGTTGAGCGGGGAGCGGGCGTTTGGGCCGACGGGCCGGGCATCGGCCCAGGAGGAGACGTGCGCCAGGCGGGGGCTGGTGCGGGCGCGGCCTTGGCTGCCCTCGCCCTCCCAGGGCCGGCTCAGTCCAGTACCGCCAGTGCCCGGCGGGCCACCTCGCGGCCGATCGGCAGGGATGCCGTGGCTGCCGGGGAGGGGGCGTTCAGTACGTGGACCGTTCGTGGGCCCTCCTTGATCAGGAAGTCGTCGACCAGCGTGCCGTCCCGGAGGACCGCCTGCGCGCGCACCCCGGCCGTCGACGGCACCAGGTCGTCCCGTGTCACCGCCGGCAGCAGCCTGCGCACCTCCGTCGTGAACGCCCCCTTCGACACCGACCTGTGCAGCTCGCCCGCGCCGTACCGCCAGTGCTGCCGGGCCATCCGCCACGCCCCCGGCCAGGCCAGCGTGCCCGCCGTCTCCCGGGGTCGTACGACCCCCCAGCCGTACCCCTCGCGGGCCAGCGCCGGCACCGCGTTGGGCCCGACGTGCACGCCCCCGTCGATCCCCCGGGTGAGATGTACCCCGAGGAACGGGAACGCCGGATCCGGTACGGGATACACCAGTCCGCGCACCAGCTCGGGCCGCGCCAGCGCGTAGTACTCGCCGCGGAACGGCACGATCCGCATCTCCGGGTCATCGCCGGTCAGCCGGGCGACCTGGTCGCAGTGCAGCCCGGCGCAGTTCACCAGCACGCGGGCGCGGATGACGTCCCCGCGGGCGGTGCGGACGGCGACCCCCCGCTCCGGGCGCCGGTCCACCTGGACGACCCGCGAGCCGTACCGGATCTCCGCACCGGACGCGTGCGCCAGCTGCTTGGCGACGCCGACGAAGTCGCACACCCCGGTCGTCCCGACGTGTATGGCGGCCAGGCCGCGGACCTCGGGCTCGTACTCCGCGATCTGGGCGGCGCCCAGCTCCTGTACCGGAATCCCGTTCTCCCGACCGCGCTGCACGAGCGCGTGCAGGCGGGGCAGCTCGTCCCGCCGGGTCGCGACGATCAGCTTCCCGGTGACCGCGTGCGCGATCCCGTACTCGGCGCAGAACTTCACCATCTCGGTGGCGCCGCGCACCGCGTACCGCGCCTTCAGCGAACCCGGCCGGTAGTAGATCCCGCTGTGGATCACCCCGCTGTTCCGCCCGGTCTGATGCCGGGCCGGCCCGGGCTCCTTCTCCAGCACGGTCACCCGCGTACCGGGCGCCGCCCGCGTGATCGCATACGCCGCGGACAGCCCGACGATGCCCCCACCGACCACGAGCACATCACAGTCGTAACCGCCCCTGGACCCCACCGGCACCACCTCCACGATTCGATAGTGCACTGCGCCACTGACAGTCACTTCAAACACGGGGATGTGCATGCCGGTAAGGGGCGCGGGACTGTTGCGATGTGCGGCTCCGCCGCGTGGGCGCGAGCAACCCACCACGACCTGCGGTCAGAAGATCGCAGGCACCCGGCAGACGCGTAAAAACCCTTACGCCGGAGCCATCAGCAACGGCCGAGCCCTCTCCCGCAGCTCCACGACCCGCGGCTCATCCCCATACGGCTCCAGCCGGTGCAGAAGATCCTTCACGTACTCCGTCGTCCGAGCCGAAGAGATCCGCCCGGCAACCTCCACCGCACGCACCCCCTGCTCACACGCGGCGTCAAGGTTCCCCGACTCGAGCTCCGCCACCGCCGAGACGACCAACCGCAGCCCGTGCGACCGCACGAACTCCTCCGTCGGCTTCGACAAGGCCTGCTCGGTGAACCGCCGCACCTGCCGAGGCGCCTTCAGATCGCGATAGCACTCCGCCGCGTCCGCAGCGAACCGGTCGTAGGAGTAGAACCCCAGCCAGGACGGATCGTTGTCGCCCTCACGGGACCGCTCCAGCCACCCCTCCGCCGCCTTGAGCGCCGCCCCGGCCGCGACCGCGTCACCCGCACGCGCGTGTGCCCGCGCCTCGACGAGCCGGAAGAAGCTCATGGTGCGGGCGGTCGCCAGCCCCCGATTGCGTTCCAGCGCGGCCTGCGCGAGGTCGACGCCCTCGTCGCCGAAGCCCCGATAGGTCGCCTGCAACGACATCGAGGCCAGCACATACCCGCCGAGCGGCACGTCCGCCGCCGCGCGGGCGAGCCGCAACGCCTGGATGTAGTACCGCTGCGCGGCCTCCTGCTGACCCGTGTCGAAGGCCATCCAGCCCGCGAGCCGGGTCAGTTCGGCGGAGGCGCCGAACAGTGCCCTGCCGACCTCGTCGGAGTACGAGCCGAGCAGCAGCGGTGCCGCCTCCACCCGTAAGCATTCGGGCACCATCGACGAACGCCAGTCGCCGCCCCCGTACTTGGAGTCCCAGCGCCTGGCGTCCTCGGCCGCCTCCCGCAGTTTCAGCACGTCGCTGTGGCCGACTTTGAGCGGTGCGCCGGAGCCCTCGCCGGGGTTCACCTCTCGGGCGACCGAACTGTCGGCCGGGGTTATCAGCCACCGTGAGGCGGGCGTTGCGTATGCGCTGACTGCGAACGATCCCGCGAGAGACTGCCAGATGCCACCGGTGCCTGCGCGCCGGCCCGCGAGGTCGAGACGGTAGAGCTCCGTCGCCGACCGCACCGCCTGTCCGACGTCCCGGGGGAAGGCGAGGCCCACCTCCGGTGCGGGATCCGCGTCCGCCAGGCCGATCTCGTGGAGCGGCACCGGGCGGCCGAGCTTCTGGCCGATCGCGGCAGCGATGAGGTGCGGCGCGGCACCCTGCGGCACCATCCCCTTCGACACCCAGCGCGCGACCGACGTCTTGTCGTAGCGAAGAGTCAACCCGCGTTGAGCGCCAAGATCGTTGACGCGACGCGCGAGTCCTGCGTTGCTGATTCCCGCGAGGGCGAGAACGGCGCCGAGTTTTTCGTTCGGCCCGCGTTGCTCCCTGGACATGCGCCACCCCTCGACACAGACGGCTGCCGCGCTGGCATAACCACGCGGCATTCGTAAACCCAGCGTAGTTCGCCGCATCCCAAGCGTTAAGGGGCATTGTTCCGGATGGCGGGATTGTGGTCCGTACTGAAGTGCGGGTCCGATACGGGCTGTTGTGCCGTGCTCCCATTGTGTGGCCGTGCGCCCGTCCGTGCGCTCTTCTCCGGCCATCGGGGGAGCGGTTCCATGGACCGTGCGTGGGTCGGCCCGCTGTACTGGATCCAGTGGGCTGGGGGACACCGCCGCCTCCATCCCCGCGGGCGGCGGAGAAGTCCGGGAGGCGATCTCCGCCTCCCGGGCTGCGCGCCTGTGAAGCGGTGCGCAGGGCATGTACGGAGCGTGTGCACGCGTGTCTCCGTATCGCCGATTTGGCTGAAAACCGACCCCGTCATCCCGGGCTAATCAGCGCTCCTACCATGGCAGTTGAGGGCGCGAAGGGTGTTTTCGGGGCGCGCTCCGGGGGCGCATTCGAGTCGTAGACACCGTGCCCAACAGGGGAGTTGACCTACCCCCGAGGGTGGGCGCGAGGGCGCGTTCCAGGGAGCGCAAGCGGCGCCACCACCCCTCCGAGGTGCGTCCTTCATGGCAGCATGGGGAACCAGTTCGTACGGTGCACTGGTTGTCCACAGGCTGTGGAGGCGTCGATGCGGTGGTTGGTGGGATGGAGCAGTACCGCCGCTGGGACCGCCACGATCGGTTCCGCGGGGGCTACGGGGCCCGACGGCGAGACCGTCCACCCGGTGGGCTCCCAACTCCTGTGGGGAGACCCCGATCCGCTGTGGGCGGTCGGTGACTGGCGCCCCGACGAGGTGCGGGTCGTGCGCGCCGACGCCCAGAACCGGATCGCGGTCCTCGGCACCTGCGGGGCCACCGACGAGGAGCTGCGGGTCGGGCTGTTCGCCGCGCGCGGGGGCGCACTTCGCCATCTGACGGCCTGGCCGGGCAGCTACACGGCCATCGTCCAGGTGGGCCGCCGGGTCACCGTGTGCGGCGATCTGGCGGGCATGCGGCCGGTGTTCTACACCCCCTGGGCGGGCGGCACGGCGTACGCGACGGCCGCGCTGCCGCTCGCCGACCTCATCGAGGCGAACCTCGACTTCGGCCATCTGGCAGCCCTGTTGGCGGCCCCCGACGTCCCGGCGGCCGTGCACGACTCCACGCCGTACGACGGCGTGCGGCGCATTCCACCGGGGCACACCCTGATCCTGCGCGCCGGCGCACGCGAGATCGCCGGCTACGAGCAGGTCGCCTCCCTCGCCGTCGCGGCGCCCTCGGCCGACCCGGACAGCGCGGTCGACGCGGTGCGCGACGCGCTGGTCGAGGCGGTACGCGCGCGACTGTCGGCGCCTCGGCACGTACCCGGAGCCGACATAGACCCAGGACCGGTCCCCGGCATGGGTCCCGCCGAACGGCGTGCCGCGCGCGGGATGCCGGTCGCGGGCATCGGCGCCGACCTCTCCGGCGGCCCCGCCTCGGGCACCCTGGCGCTGCTCGCCGCCGGCCTGCCGGGCATGCCGGGCACGGTCCTGGGCCACGGCACGGGCGCGGGGGAGCGGCTCCTCGCGGTCACCTTCAACGACCTGGCGGTGGGCGGCCGCGAGTCCGAACTGGAACGGGCGGGCAACCTGGCGGCCAACCCGCGCCTGCACCACGTAGTGGTCACAGGCGGCGAGGAGACCCTCCCCTACGCGGACCTCGACGGCCCCCTCACGGACGAGCCGGGCCCCTCCCTCATCTCCGCCGCCCGCCACCGCGCCCGCCTCGCCGCCGGCAGCGCCGACCACTTCACGGGCTACGGCGCCCGCCAGGTCCTGGACGCGCACCCGGCCCGCCTGGCCGACCTCCTGATGGACCGCAAACGCCGTCACCTGGTACGTCCCGTGGCCGCGCTCGCCAAGGCCGACGGTTCGGTGATGGTCCCCGCGCGCGTGTACGGCGCCGCCCGCCGGCTGGCCCGCACCCCCTACCTCGAAGGCCTGGAACTGCTCGGCGAACGCCTGATGCAGCGCCGCTTCGAGGAGCCGGGCGGTGCCGTCGGCGCGTCCCTGTCCGCCCTCACCTGGGCCAGACCGGGCCCCGCGGCACGCTGGCTGACCGGCGAGGCGCTCGCTGAAGTATCGGTTCGCCTCCAGACCTCCACGAACCGCTCGGGCATCGGCCCCGGCCAACGCCCCGGCGACCATCGCGCGCGTGCGGCGCTGTTCCGCCACGCGGCGGACCTACGAGTCCTCGAACAGGCGGCGGAGATCCGCTCCCAACGCCTTCATGCCCCCTTCCTCGACAACCAGGTGGTCCGCGCCTGCCGCGCCCTCCCCGAGGCCCTGCGCGTCCAGCCAGGCGCCCGAGCGGCCATCCTCCGTACGGTCCTGGAGGGCGCGGGCGTAACGGACCTGCCCCCGGGTTGGGGCGCCCCTACCCACGCCCCCGCGGCAGCCGCGTCCCGCAAGGGCCTCCGCGTAGCGGCGGACTCCTTGATGTCCCTCTTCGGCACGCCCCTCCTGGCGGAGGCGGGCCTGGTGGAAGCGCGGGTGGTCCGCAAGGCCCTCCGGGCAGCCGCCGAAGGCGAACCCCTCCCCTTGGACGGCCTCGCCGACCTGGTCTCCCTGGAACTCTGGCTCCGCCGCCTCCTCTCCCGCCGAGGCACCTGCTGGACGGGAACACCGGCCCGACAGAGGGCGGTCCCGGCGGGCATCACGCCGAGGCGGGGTGCGTTGGCTTCGGGGGGTGGGGCGGGGGTGGCGTGAGGGTCCCGGATACCGGCGTGAGGCCACGATCACGCACGCGTGCGTGCCTGCGGTGGTGGGAAGCGCCGGTTCGGCGTACGAGGCCGAGGCTCTGGCATCCCGATCCCCCACCCACCCCCATGTCCCACCCCACTGCACGGGCCTCCGCCTCTGGACGCCGGTCCGCATCTTTCAGCTCGTCCGGCGTGTGAGGCCAAAGCTCTGCCACCCCAATCCCCCGCCCACCCCAATCCCCACCCACCCCATGCCCCCACCCACCCCATGCCCCCACCCACCCAACGGGCCTGCGCCTCCTCGACGCCGGTCCGCATCTTTCAGCCCGTCCGGCGTTTGAGGACGAGGCCGTTCAGGCCGAAGCGGGGGTCTGGGGGCGCAGCCCCCAGTGGGGTCGAAGGGGCAGAGCCCCTGGAGGATGGGACGGGTAGGGGCGGCGGGGGCGAAAACAACCACCCCCCACCACGCCACCGCCAACAAACACCGTGCCCCACCCCCCACCCCCAGCGACAATGACCCGGTGCGGTACAGAATCCTGGGCATAACCCAGGCCGAGGACACCCAGGGCACCCCCCTACCCATCCCCGGCCCCCGCCTCCGCACCCTCCTCACCGCCCTCGCCCTCCACCCCGGCCGCCTCACCACCCCCGACACCCTGATCGAAGAGATCTGGTCGGACACCCCACCCCACGACGCCCCCGCCGCCCTCCAGGCCCTGATCGCCCGCCTGCGCCGCACCCTCGGCAAGGACGCCATCACCTCCGCCCCCGGCGGCTACCGCCTCACGGCCACCCCGGACGACGTAGACCTGTTCGTCTTCGAACGCCTCGTCCACGAGGGCACCACCGCCCTGTCGACCGACGACGCGCACACCGCCGCCCACACCCTCGACGAGGCCCTGGCGCTATGGCGCGGCCCCGCCCTCGCCGACCTCCCCGACCGCACGGCCGCGACCCGCGCGAACGCCCTGCACCTGGAGGCGACCCGAGCCCGCACCGAGGCGGCACTGCGCCTGGGCCGAGCCCAGGAGGTCGTACCCCGCCTCAGAGAACTGACCACGACCCACCCGTACGACGAACCTCTGCACGCGTTGCTCATCCGCGCCCTGCGCCACACGGGCCGCACGGCAGACGCCCTGGCCGCCTACGAGACGGCCCGCCACACCCTCGCGGAAGGCCTGGGCGCGGACCCGGGCCCCCAACTCCGCGCCCTCCACGCAGAGTTGCTGACCACACCACCCACCCACCTAGCCAGCCCCACTCACACCAGTCACCCCACTCACCCCGCGGACCCTGCCCAGCCCACCGACTCAGCCCACCCCGAAGCCCCCACCCGAACCGGCAACCTCCGTCCCCGACTTACCTCTTTCGTGGGCCGGGAACCTGAGCTCGATGCCATCCGTTCCGAATTGCACAGGGCCCGACTGGTCACGCTCACCGGACCGGGCGGCTCAGGAAAGACCCGCTTGGCCGAGGAAGCCGCCGCAGGCACCCCCCAGGCCTGGCTGGTCGAACTGGCACCCCTCGACCACCCCGAGGCGGTGCCCGGCGCGGTGGTCAACGCCCTCGGTCTGCGCGAGACCGTACTGAAGACCACCGAGCTGACGGCCCCGCAGGACGACCCGATCGCCCTGCTGATAGAGCACTGCGCCCACCGCAGCCAGCTCCTGATCCTTGACAACTGCGAACATGTCATCGAGGCGGCAGCCACCCTCGCCGAGACCCTCCTCACCCACTGCCCGGGCCTCACGGTCCTCGCCACCAGCCGTGAACCCCTGGGCGTCCCCGGCGAGTCCGTGCGCCCGGTCGAACCCCTCGTCCCAGACCAGGCGCACCGCCTCTTCACGGAGCGCGCCACCGCCGTCCGCCCCGACGCGGCCGACCTGCTCCGCGACGAGGTCGACAGCGCGGCGGTGGACGAGATCTGCCGCCGGCTCGACGGACTGCCGCTCGCCATCGAACTGGCCGCCGCCCGGCTGCGCCTGCTCACTCCGCGCCAGATCGCCGACCGCCTGGACGACCGCTTCCGCCTCCTCACCTCCGGGAGCCGCACGGTCCTGCCCCGCCAGCAGACCCTGCGCGCGGTGGTCGACTGGTCCTGGGACCTGCTCGACGAGCGGGAGCGGACGGTACTGCGCGAGGTGTCCGTCTTCGCCGGCGGCTGGGACCTCGCGGCGGCCGAGGCCGTGTGCACGGGCCCCGCCGCCGACCTGATCGGCTCGCTGGTCGACAAGTCCTTGATCGTGGCGTCCCCGTACGAGCGGGACGGCGGCGACGGCATGCGGTACCGCATGCTGGAGACCATCCACGAGTACGCCGTCGAGCGCGCCGCCGAGGTCCCCGAACTGCGCGCCGCGGCCGAGCGCCGGCACCGCGCGTGGGTGCTCGCCCTCGTGGAGGAGGCCGAACCCCAACTGCGCTCCGCCGCCCAACTCCCGTGGATCGCCCGCCTGGAGACGGAGTTGGACAACATCCGCGCGGCCTTGCACGGGGCCCTGGCCGCGGGAGACGAGGCCGAGGCGGGCGCCCTCGCCCTGGCCACGGGCTGGTTCTGGTGGCTGCGCAACTACCGCACGGAGGCCATGGCCTGGACCGACCGGATCCTGCGCCTGGGCATGGCACTGGACGCCGCCGAGCGAAGCGCCCGCCGCCACGAAGGCGATCCCGTCGACCCCGTCCCCGTAGGTCCCGCCGATCCCGTCCCCGTGGGCCCCGCCGATCCCGTAGATCCCGTCGGCGCCTTCCTCGCCGCCCCGGACGGGGAGACGCACCACCCGCTGCACGCCCTGCGGATGAACCTCCGGATGCTGAACCTCTTCCTCAGGGTCGACAACGAGCCGCTGGACGGTCTCCTCGACGACCGCATGCGGGAGTACGTCGACCGGGTGCGGGACCACTTCGCGGTAGGCGGCCCGGACGCGGCCCGGGTGCCGGGGCTCGTGTGGCCGCTGACCACCTTCGTCAGGGACGGCTCACTGGACGTACGGGCCGCCCTGGCCAGTGCGGTCGCCAACTGCCGTGCCCACGGCGACGACTGGTCGATCGGCGTCAGCCTGATGTTCCGTACCCACATGCTCGTCGACTCGACGGGCGGCCTGGAGGAGGTCGACGACGACCTGGCGGAACTGCGGACGCTCAGCCGTCGGGTCGGCGACCGCTGGATGCGCGCCCAGGTGTGCAGCGCGGCCGGTGAGACGGCGATGGTCCGCAGCCGGCCGGACGAGGCCAGGGCGGAGTACACGGAGGCATTGCGGCTGGCCTACGAGGTGGAGGCGTACGCCGAGACGCCGTTCCTCCTCGCCCGGCTCGCCGAGGTCGCCTACCGCACGGGCGACCGCTCGGGCGCGCTGACGGCCCTGGACGAGGCGACCGCCGCCGCCGACCGCTACGGCGTCGCGGAGGCCCGGGCGTTCGTCCGGCTGATGGAGGCCCGCATCGCGCTGGACGACGAGGACATCGCCCGCGCCCGTGAACTGGTGGAGGCGGTCCGGGCGGAGGTGGGGCAGGACGTGGCGCCGCCCCAGTTCATGGTGATGGTGCTGTCGATCGAGGCGATGGTGACGGTCGCCGAGTCCGGCCCCGAGCAGGGGCTGCCCCGGTTCGTGGACACCGTCCGGCAGGCGGTCGAGAAGGGGTGTGCCGACGCGGTCGTGGCGACCCTCGTGGACATGACGGCCGCTCTGCTGGCCGAGCTCGACGACCTTCCGCGCGCGGCCCGGCTCCTCGCCGCAGCCGAGGGCTGGCGCAGGGGCGTCCCCCGCTCCCGTCCGGAGGGCGAGCGCGCCGAGTGGGCCGAGGAGGCCGCCCGCGTGGGACTGGGCCCGGCGCGGTACGCGACGGAACGCGCCCGCGGAGCGACCCTCACTCAGAAAGAGGTCCTGGGCGAGCTGGCCGAACTCGGCGAACCCGGCCCGTCCACCCCGCCCGCCCCTCCCGCCGCGGATCCCCATCCGGAGCCCGGCCGGCGGCTGTTGGGGCACTAGGAAGCCGGCCGTACCTCTAGCGGGGCCCCAGGTTGCCCCTAGCCGCAGGTGAACTTCGACTCGGCCCAGTCCGCGAGCGCCAAGGAGTCGAAGTCGCTGAGCGGTTCGACGACGAGCCGTACGGTCTTGCGCCCGGCGATGTTGACATGGACGGGCACCGCCCGGTCCCCGCCCCGGACCGTCCCGGAGCGCCACAGCCGGACGCCGTCGGCGTAGACCGAGAAGTGCACCCGGCCGATTCCGAGGGTCATGTCGTCGACGCCGACGAGTGCGTCGTAGGAGTTGCAGCTGCGGTTGAGGTCGATGGAGACGGAGGACCGGCCGTGCACGGTCACGCCGTGCGCGTACTTCGTGTCGGCGATCGTCACCCCGTACCGCTGCCACACCCAACTGCTCTCGCCGAGTCGCATCTCGGGCCCGGTGCCGTCGCCGGTGACGTTGTAGGACAGCTCGCTCCACTGGTAGACGGTCGGAGCGGGCGGCGGAGGCGGGGGCGGCGTCGGGGTGGGTGTGGGGGTGGGCGTGGGCCTCGGAGTCGGTTTCGGCGTTGGCGTGGGCTTCGGGGTCGGCGTCGGGCTGGCCTTCGGCCGGGGTTTCGGCGTTGGCGTCGGGGTCGGCCTGGGGGCGGGTGCCGCCGCGAACACCGGGGGCTGCGGCTCGGGTTCCTTCTTCGAGGGCGCGGGCGTCGGCACCTCGGGCTTGACCACCGGCGCGGACGCGGGCGGCTTGGCGTCGGGCTTCTTGGGCGGGACCTCGTTGTTGACCAGCGCGAGCGCCACCGCCGCGGCCGCCACCGCGACGACACCGGCCGCGATGCCGGCCTTCACGGGCGCGCCGAGTCCCTCGGAGGCCGCCGCGCCACCGGCGCCCGCCCCGCCCGACGAGCTGCCGCCCGCCGCCACGGCCGCACCCGTGGCCCCCGCCGCGCCGGCTCCCGCGCCACCGGCGATGAGCGCGACGACCTTGGCGTACCCGGCGGCACCGAACCAGCCGATGACCGCGACCGGCACAACACCCGGGATACCGCTGGCGACTTCCTTGATCTGGCCCGCGGCAAGCCGGCACTTGGCGCACTCCTCCAGGTGCTTGCGCAGGCCCCGTTCGGCACGGGTGCGCAGTCCGCCGCGGGCGTAGGCGCCGAGCCGGTCGGCGTAGCGGGCGCACTCCTCGTCGCCGACGAGCGCGGCGCTGACGTGGGCCTGGAGGTAGGCCTGCTTGAGGCCCTCGCGGGCGCGACTGGCCAGCACGCGCGTGCCGTTGGCGTCCAGACCGAAGAGCGTGGCGACCTCGCTCGGCGACTCGTCCTCGACCTCGGTGTGCCACAGCACGGCCTGCCAGCGCTCGGGCAGCGACCGGAAGGCCTGCATGGCCATGGACTGCTCGGCCTCGTGCATCGCCCGCACATCGGCGCCCAGGTCCAGAGTGTCGTCGTCCGACACCTCCGAGCCGCGGGCGGCCTGCGCGGCGAACACCGCGAAGTCGTCGACCAGTTGCTCGCGCCGGGCCGACTTGGTCCAGTTCGCGGCCACCCGCCGGACGGTGGTGAGCAGATAGGCGCGTACGGCGTGCTCGGGTCCCGAACCGCCGCGCACCGCCTGCAGCATGCGGGCGAAGACCTCGGCGGTGAGGTCGTCCGCGGTGTGGGCGTCACGGCAGCAGGTACGGGCGTAGCGGCGCACGGCGTCCGCGTGGCGCCGGTACAGCTCCTCGTAGGCCGTGTCGTCGCCCGCGCGCATGCGCTCGATCAGGTCGGCGTCGGCAGGCGGCAGATCCCTCGGCGGCGGCAGCACGCTGCCGTCCTCGCGCCGGTCGCGCTGCATGGGCACGCTGCCCTCGACGGGCTCACCACCCTGTGCGGGGATGGCGGCCTCGACGGGCTCGCCGCCGCGCCCCGCCCCGGCGGCCCGGCCACCCTGACTCGGTACCTGCGGGGAACCGCCGGCCTCCGGGTCACCGTCACCCAGTGACTCGTCCCGCCCGTCAACGCTCATCGCGGAAAGCCCCCGCCGCCTGACCTACAGTCGCGAACACCGGGTCAGAGTGCCATATTGGCTTTTGTTCAGGACCCCCTTGGAGGGGACCTTCCACTCGTCCGTGGGGACTTGTCGCGCCGCAGTGCTAGCCGTCACCCGTCCGGGGAAGGCTCAAATGGCCCTCATCGGGCGGGAGTTGCGTCATCTGTCCGGAATGTCGAGCGTGTTGCGGGCTCGCCCGGGGGGCGCGGGCCGCGCACAGCCCACGCTCCTCCGTCACCTTTTCGAGTAACTCCGGCCATGACAGCGGCCGAAGCCCAACGTCATGCCTGCGGCCGAAGCCCAACCGTCATGCCCATAGCCGAAGCCGCAGGGTCTTGCGCGCGGCCGCGACCATGCCGGGAGAGGCCACGGCCGCCGTACCGGAGGCCACCGCCACGCCCGTCGAGACCACGCCCGCAGTCGCAGGTCGAGACCACGACCGCGGCCAGTCACGCAGGGCCGCGATCGCGATCCGTCACAGCGGTCGGGACCGCAGCCCCTCCAGCAGGATGTCCAGCAACCGCGCCGACGCGGCGGCCTGTTGAGCCGCGTCCGGCAGCGAGGGCGCGGCCGTCGCGATCACCAGCAGGACGTCCGACACCGAGACGTCGGGCCGCAGTTCACCCGCCGCACGCGCCCGGTCCACGAGCTGGCCCACGACCTCCAGCAGCGCTGCCGCGCCCGTGTCGTCGTCCGCCGAGACCGCCGGCACCCCCTCGGGCACCAGTCGCAACTCCCCGGCACCCGGCTGGGACCGCTGCTGCGGTACGCGCGCCTCGTCGAGCACGCCGTCGGCCTGCTCGTCCGCGACGCCGACCCTGAGCACCTGCGGCGGCAGCAACCGCCCGGCACCCGAGGCCACCGACGTACGCAGGAAGCGCGAGAGCGCCGACCACGGCTCGTCCTCCTGGCCGAGCGCCGTCCGGGCCTGCTCGGTCAGCCGCGAGGTCTCCTCCTCGGCTATCCGCCGCACCAGGACGTCCTTGCTCGGGAACCGCCGGTAGACGGTCCCCACACCCACCCGCGCCCGCCGCGCCACGTCCTCCATCGGCGCGCCGTATCCGAGCTCGCCGAAGACCTCGCGCGCCGCGCGCAGTACGTGTTCCAGGTTGCGCTGTGCGTCCACGCGAAGGGGCGCCGTGCGCGCACCGTCCCCGCGTCCGTTTGTCGTCGCCGCGCTCACCACACCTGCCGGTGCGAGCGTGGACGCGGACGACCAATGAGTGTCCTGAATATGCATGAATGTTCCCCCGGTAATGACGTCTCCCCCCGGAGACTCTCCCCGCCATCGGCAGCTGGGGCGTGGGAACAAGCGCGACCACGGGCCCGCCCGTCGCGGACTCGATGAGCGCATCCCCCTACACCCCGTCGACACACGAACATAGTTGAGCGGGGGTCAATTCAGAAGGGGCAGGTTCCGCACGGAGCGCCCCCCGATCGGAGTACGGGCCGCATACGTCCCGATTACACCCCCCAAGGTCACCCGGCGCACACCCGCTGACCTGCAAACCTTCCGCGCACTCCGGCAATTCGGCCAAGTCCGGATGTCCCCGACCCGCGGTCACACAAATTGTCGAGGCTGTGGACAAACTCAAGCGCTGGGTGCGTCATGGGATGGTGAAGGAACGTGCGCGCATTCTCGTTGTCGGCGGCGGCTACGTCGGGATGTACACGGCTCTGCGCCTGCAGCGGAAGTTGAAACAAGAACTCAAGCGGGGCGAAGTCGAGATCACGGTCGTCACCCCCGACCCGTACATGACCTATCAGCCGTTCCTTCCCGAAGCGGCGGCCGGTTCCATTTCCCCCCGCCATGTCGTCGTCCCGCTGCGCCGCGTCCTGGACCGCTGCCATGTGGTCATCGGCGAGGCGGAGATGATCGACCACGCCAAGCGCACCGCGGCGGTCATGACCCTCGCCACCGACGAGGAGGGCGCGGGCCCCGAGCGACTGGAGTACGACGAACTCGTCCTCGCGCCCGGCTCGATCTCGCGCACCCTGCCCATCCCCGGCCTCGCCGAGCACGGCATCGGCTTCAAGACCGTCGAGGAGGCGATCGGCCTGCGCAACCACGTCATCGAGCAGATGGACATCGCCTCCTCCACCAGAGACCCCGCCCTCCGCGACGCGGCCCTGACCTTCGTCTTCGTCGGCGGCGGCTACGCGGGCGTGGAGGCGCTCGGCGAGTTGGAGGACATGGCCCGCTACGCCTCCCGCTACTACCACAACGTCGAGCCCGACGACATGAAGTGGATCCTCGTCGAGGCCTCGGACCGCATCCTGCCCGAGGTCGGCGAGGAGATGGGCCGCTACACGGTCACCGAACTGCGCCGCCGCAACATCGACGTACGCCTGCACACCCGCCTGGAGTCCTGCGTCGACCGCGTCGCCGTCCTCGACGACGGAGCCCGCTTCCCGACCCGGACGGTCGTATGGACGGCCGGCGTGAAACCCCACCCGCTGCTCAACGGGACCGACCTCCCGCGCAACGAGCACGGTCGGCTGAAATGCACCCCGCAGTTGACGATCGAGGGCACCACGCACGCGTGGGCCGCGGGAGACGCCGCCGCCGTCCCCGACGTCACCGCCGAGAAACCCGGCACCGAGACCGCGCCCAACGCCCAGCACGCCGTCCGCCAGGCCAAGGTCCTCGGCGACAACATCGTGCACTCCCTGCGCGGCGAGGACCTGGAGACGTACGCGCACAAGTACGTCGGCTCGGTCGCCTCACTCGGTCTGCACAAAGGTGTCGCGCAGGTCTACGGGCGCAGGCTGAAGGGCTACCCTGCCTGGTTCATGCACCGCGTCTACCACCTCAGCAGGGTGCCCACCTTCAACCGGAAGGCCCGCGTCCTGGCCGAATGGACACTCTCGGGACTCTTCAAGCGGGAGATCGTGTCGCTCGGCTCGCTCGAACATCCCCGAGCGGAGTTCGAACTCGCGGCCGGTGGAAAGCCTCCTACCGACCCGAAGGGGTCGTCCTGACCGGAGTGAGGAACTCCGTACACCGCGCAGGCGTCTGACGGATGTCGCCCTCGTAGGCCACACTGCCAGACTGGTCCCACCCCTCGGACGAGCAGAAGCTCGCCCCTCGAACCCGCGAGGCTCTCCCCACAGTGCTGCATCCCCGGGGCGCCAACCCCCAGACCCCCGGCCGGGTCCGGAGTCGGCCGAAGACGACGACACGAGGCAAGGATTCGTGAACTTCACGCGCTGGAGCGCCCGGCTCCCCGGAACGCAGCGCCGCGCCGCAGCGCGGACCGACCACGCGGTCACCGCGGACCGGCGGACGGAGGGCGCGGGCTCGGTCCCCGCCGCCCGCGCCGAACAACTCACCGACGAGCCCCCGCCCGTACCGGCCGTCGACGACCTCCCCGTCCGCGAGGTCCTCGACCGCGTCCCGGCCCTCGTCGCCCTCGTCCACGGCCCCGACCACCGCCTGGCGTACGTCAACGACGCCTATGTGACGGCCTTCGGTGTACGCCCCCTGGGCGAGCCGACCCGCGAGGCGCTGCCGGAACTCGACGAACTGGGCCTGCTCCCGCTCCTCGACCAGGTCCTGCGCAGCGGCAAGCCCCGCACCCTCAAGTCCCGCAAGGCCCCCGACGGCCGCTCCTACACCTTCACCTGCACCCCGGTCGCCCAGGGCGACGACGGCGGAGTGCTCGTCTTCGCCACCGACGTCACCGACCACGCCGAGGCCGCCGAGCGCCTGCGCGCGAGCGAACGCAGCCAGCGCGAAACGGCCGTCACCCTCCAGCGCTCCCTCCTCCCGCAGGAGCTCGAGGAACCCGACGACCTGCGCATCGCCGCCACCTACCAGCCCGGCGGCACGGAGGCCGCGGTCGGCGGCGACTGGTACGACGTCATCACCCTGGGCGGCGGCCGCACCGCCCTGGTCATCGGTGACGTCATGGGCAGAGGCGTCAGAGCGGCGGCCGTCATGGGCCAACTCCGCACGGCGGTCCGCGCGTACGCCCGCCTCGACCTCCCCCCGCACGAGGTCCTCCAGCTCCTGGACGGCCTCGCCATCGAGATCGACCCCAACCAGATCGCGACCTGCGTGTACGCCATCCACGACCCGAACGAGGGCCGCCTGGTGTACGCCTCCGCGGGCCACCTCCCGATCCTCGTCCGCGACGAGAGCGGGGTCGTCCTGCGCGCCGACGAACCGACGGGTCCACCGCTCGGCACTGGCGGCTGGATGCACTCCTCCGGCTCGATCCCGCTCGGCCCCGGCTCCACCGCCGTCCTCTACACGGACGGCCTGGTCGAACGCCGCAACGAAGACCTGGACGAGGGCATCGCCGCCCTGCAGCGCGCCCTGGCCGGCGCCACCGGCACCCCGCAGGTCGTCTGCGACCGCCTGGTCCGCTCGGCCGGTGTCACCGCGGACCACGACGACGACGTCGCCGTCCTCGTCCTCCAGCACCCGGCCCGCACCGGCCCCGACAGCGACCTGTTCCGCAACGCGGCCCTGGAGCTCCTCGGCGGCGTCGAAGCGGCCCCGCGCGCGCGTGCGTTCGCCTCCGGCGTCCTGACCAGCTGGCGCTTCCCCACCGAACTGCACGACCTGGGCGTCCTGGCCGCCAGCGAACTGGTCGCCAACTCCCTCCAGCACGGCATCCCACCCATGCGCCTGCGCCTGCGCCGCACCGACCGCCGCCTGATCATCGAGGTCACCGACGGCGACGACCACCTCCCCCGCCGCCGCCGCGCCGAACCGGGCGACGAATCCGGCCGGGGCATCGCCATCGTCGCCACCATCGCCACGAACTGGGGCTCCCGCCGCACCCCGGGCGGCGGCAAAGCGGTCTGGTGCGAGTTCGTACTCCCACGCCCGGCCTAGCCCCGCACACAGAAGCGGCCGCCACCCCCAAGGGCGACGGCCGCTCTCCCATCCCGATCTCACGCCTCGGCGACAACAGGCTCCGCAGCCGCCCCACCCCGAGCGACCACCCGACTCCTCGCCACCGCCCAAGGCCGATCCTGTACGGCGGTCAGCTGCCGCCCCAGCCGCAGCGCGAGGAACGTGATCCCGAGCGAGAACAGCAGGAACGCCACGATGTACGGCGCGTGCAGCGAGGCCCCCATCGGCCCGCCCACCGCGGGCCCGACGGCCAGCGCGAGCTGCTTCACCAGGGCGAAGGCGGAGTTGTACTGCCCGGCCATCCCCTCCGGCGCCAGATCGGCCACCAGCGGAGCCACCGTCGGCGACAACATCGCCTCACCCAGCCCGAACAGCGCGTACGTCGACACGAAGGCCGCCGTCGCCATCTCCTTGCTCCCGTGCCCGAGCCCGGCGTACCCGGCCACGACCCACGCCACGGCCCAGATCAGCCCCACGACCGCGATGACTCGCGAACGCCGGCGCCGCTCGACGAACCTCAGCACGGCGAACTGCGCGACGACGATCATCAGCGTGTTGGCGGCCAGCGCCGAACCCAGCGCGGACGTGGAGATCCCGGCGGCCTCGACCCCGTAGGCACTGAGCCCCGACTCGAACTGCCCGTAGCAGGCGAAGAACAGCACGAAGCCCAGCACGGACAGCTGCACCATGGCCCGGTTGCCGAGCAGCTGCTTCCAGCTGCCCTTCGACGACCCGGCGGGCGCGGCCCCGATGTGCGGGGCGTGCGGTGTCCGCACAGTCGCCATCACGACCGCCAGCAGCAGGAACATCGCCGCCTCGATCGCGAACAGCAGCGTGAAGGAGGAAGCGCGCGTGGTGTCGACGAGATGACCACCGATGAGCCCGCCGACGCCCAGCCCGAGGTTCTGCAGGAAGAACTGCATCGCGAAGGCACGCGAGCGCGTGTCGGACGTCGAGCAGTCCACGATCATCGTCGCCAGCGCCGGCTGCATCACGGCCTGCCCGGCACCGAGCGCCGCCGCCGACAGCAGCACGGCCGTCGCACTGCCCGCGAGCCCCAGGCTCAGCGCCCCCAGAGCGGCGGTGACCAGAGCGGCGATCAGAACCGGTAGGGGCCCGCGCCGGACGATGGCTCGCCCTGCGAACGGCAGTACGACCAACGCGGCCACGGCGAAGACGGCGAGGACGAGCCCCGCCGTCATAGCTCCCAGACCCCTGACCTGCGCCACATAGACGTACAGGTACGGGACCGTGAAGCCGAGCCCGAACGCGCTGAGTGCGTTTCCCACGTGGATCCGGCGCATCGCTGCGCCCATCGCCCTGGTCACGTTCACCTCTCTCAAGTAGTGAAGACTCCCAGTAGTTAGGAGTGAAGACTTCGAAGCTAAAGTTAGAAGCTAAATAGTACACAGAGAAGGACTTCAAAGCAAAGAGGGTGCGTGCCATACTGCGGCCATGGCCGAGACCCCTGGCGTCAACGAGCCGACGCTCGACGAGCAGATCGCCGCCTACCAGCGCGAGTTCCGGGACCTCGACCCGCAGGTCGAGCAGATCGTCTCGGCCCTGTCCCGGCTGAACCGCCGCATGAACGTCGCCTACGGCCGCCAGACCGCCGCCCTCGGCATCAGCAGCTCCGACTGGGAGGTCCTCAAGGCCCTCGTCCTCGCCGGCGATCCCTATCGGATGGGCCCCAGCGACCTCGCCAAGCGCCTCGGCCTGACGCCGGCCGCGATGACTCACCGCATCGACCGCATGGTCGGCGAGGGCCTGGTCACCCGGGAGCGCGACGAGTCCAACCGCGTCCGCGTGATCGTCGAGCTCACGGTCGAGGGTCGCGAGAAGTGGCTGGAGGCGATGCGCATGGCCACGGTCTTCGAGGAGGACCTGCTCCAGGACCTCTCCCCGGAGGACCGCACGGCCCTCGGCGACGTCCTCACCCGCCTCCTGCGTAGGGTGGAGCACGCCCAGCCGGACGCCGGCGGACGCCTCAGCGACCTGGACTAAAAGATCTTGACAGGGGCGGGTTGACAGCCCCCCTCCAGGTGCGTAAAGTTCTTCGGGTTGCCACGGGGCCGTAACGGTTCTGCGGCAGCACCTCCGCCGCGTCAGCGGCAACTCAAACCTTCAGCACGATCTCCCAGCCGGGTCGAATTCGGTGTGCCCGAATTCAATTCGATTTGGGGCTCGGCGGCCCGATTGGGAATCGCCGAGAGGATCCGCTAAGGTTTGAGACGTCGGAACGGCCCAACAGCCGGAAAGACAACCCCATCTGACGGGGAATCGGACACCGAAAGGGTCTGATAGAGTCGGAAACGCAAGACCGAAGGGAAGCGCCCGGAGGAAAGCCCCAGAGAATGTTCTGCGGGTGAGTACAAAGGAAGCGGCCGTTCC